>NZ_JABBMT010000073.1 GCF_012927645.1 Pseudoalteromonas arctica
AGACCGATAAAAAGTATGCTATGTTTATTCATGTTAGCCTCTGCTGTTTAGTTAATTGACAAACTAATTATGGCTCTGGCTTTGAATTAAGCTAACCCACGAAAAGCGGAGGCTAACACCGTGTGGGAGTCATTATGTCTATACGCCTAAAGGAGTACCGAGTGAGACTTTCCCTTTCAATTTTATTATCAATGATTTCTCTCTATTGTTTTGGCATTACTGATTTAGAGGTTGAAAGTTGGCAAGAGGATCTTGAGTTTTATTCACGAAATTTGTCCGAAAAACATATAGATCTTTACCATACGATTTCTAGGCAAAGCTTTAATGAAGAGGTAACGCAACTTAAAGGCTCTCTATCCTCCTTAACGAAAAATCAGTTATTAATTGAACTGATGAGGTTAACTCACAAAATAGGTGATGGGCATACATCATTTCCTTTGTGGGGAGCTAATTTAAAAAGTTTTCCTATTCAATTAAAGGTGTTCAAGGGTGAGCTTTATGTAATTAAAACTACCAAGGATTTTAAGCACCTCCTTGGTGCAAAACTTGATAAAATTAACGACATGAATGCAGAAGAAATCTACCGTTTATTTTCTCAACTAACACCATTTTCTGAAAACAAATACTCAACACAAGTAAGAGCAGCACAATATATCCCAAAAGCCGAGTTACTTAATGGGCTGGGAGTTATCAACGATACATTTCAAGCTCGATTCACATTCACAATAGGTAAAGAACTAATTGAACAGCAATTAGAACCATCTCACTCAAATGAGTACACAGCCGAACTCACCTATCTAAACAATTCCATATTTTCGATTGAGGAAAAACTTAACGAGAATCTTTGGTTTGGGTCGTTAAATGATAAGAAAGTGGTCTATTTTAAATTTCGCCGTTATACATCAATCTCAAAAATGAAATCACTGGGCGAAGATTTATTATCCTTCATTAATAAAAACAAATCCAATAAGTTAATAATTGACCTTAGAGAAAATTATGGCGGAGACTTTTTTGTAGGCTTAAAGTTGGCTCAACTACTCGTACTGGCTGACAGTCTAGACTGGAAGTCAGGCGTTTATGTACTTATTGATAATGCAACTTTCTCGGCAGCAATGAGTAATGCTGCTCAGTTTTCACAATTATTGAATGCAAAATTAGTTGGTGAACCTACAGGTGCCAAACCTTCAGGTTACCAAGATATGGGGCAATTTATTTTACCTAACTCCAACCTAGAAGTAACATTTTCAAAGCGACTGTATCACTTCAATCGTGATAATAAAGATGCGTTATACCCAAATGTTCATATCAAAGTATCAATTGATGACTATATTTCAAAAAATGACCCTCAATTAAAATGGATATTAAATGATATATGCTTGCATTAAACGGCTTGTAACAAGTAATTTAACAGGACTAAAAACAGCGGACTGTTCGCTTCGTTCCATTTTAGCCCACTATTTTTGCCCGTTAATTGGGCTACATGGACTCCCCTTTGTCAAGCAATAGCACTTCCAACAACAAGAAGATCTGACAGCAGCTCTACATTCGGCGTTTATTAGCTTTGCTACGCTATCGCCCTGATGATTTGCGCTTGAGTAATGCCTCATTCGTTAGACAGCCTGTAAGCGTATAGCTAACGACACCTCATAGGTTGGATCTTAAGAAAACTTGAAGTTGAACTCTGTTAATGATCAAATAGTTACGCCAATAAAAAATGACTAAAAACAGAGTCCACATGCAGATTAACCAAGTTTCAAATCAATTAAAAGCCCTTATCTCAGAAAAACACCTAATCGCGCTTGCAAAAGCCTTTGGGTTTCAAGTGCACCATCGATGTTTGTCGATTGTTTCTTTACTCAAGGCTGTGTTCAAAAGCTTATCTTGCCTGCAAGACGCTAACTTGTCAGATATCCATCAAAACTTGCGAACGCAGGCTGATTGCACAATAAGTTATAAACCCTTTCATAATCAAATTCGAAAACCAGCCTTGACTGAGCTTGTCCGTGAGCTCGTTATTCAAGCGATGTCTAAATTGACTCTAACCCCCTGTGTCAGGATCTGTCTCTTGATCACATCTCCTGTTGTTGCGCTTGCATGAATCGAGCGCCTTCTAGCAGTTGGCTCAGTGAAAACCAACCTTTCCATAAAGCTTCCCAACCAACAACACCTGTTTGCTTGCTGTTGT
>NZ_JABBMT010000096.1 GCF_012927645.1 Pseudoalteromonas arctica
GACTCCCCCGAGGCGATATCAGTGTCGTCAATCCTGGTGATGACGTCGCCTCGGCGCAAACCGGCCTTGCCGGCAGCCGAACTCGGAATGACCGTCGCGATTCCGGCACCCCGAACCTTGACACCAGCCTTAACTGCAGCCGCGTCACGAACCGAGATGCCTAGGAAAGCGTGAGTGACCTTGCCGGTCCGGATGATCTGGTCGGCAACCGACTTGGCCAAATTCGATGGGATGGCGAACCCGATGCCGATATTGCCCGACTGGGAGCGGTCCGCCGACGGCAAACTGGCGATTGAGGAGTTGATGCCGACGAGTTCACCATTGGCATTGACCAGCGCACCCCCGGAATTGCCTGGGTTAATCGCGGCGCTGGTCTGGATGGCATTGGTGACGACGACCCCCGACGAGGAATCATATGACCCCAACACGTCATCTGAGTCATCGCGGCTCATGGTCGTGACCGGGCGGTTAAGAGCGCTAATGATGCCGGTCGTCACCGATCCGGACAGTCCTAGCGGGTTACCAACAGCCATGACCGGGGCACCGACGGTCAGCTTGCTGGAATTGGCGAACCTCATCGGCTTCATGGATTCGGGCGGATTCGTTACCCGGATGACAGCCAG
>NZ_JABBMT010000010.1 GCF_012927645.1 Pseudoalteromonas arctica
ATCTCTGACTAAAGAAATTGCATCAAGTTTAAATTCTTTGGTATATTTTTTACGTTTTGTCATTTCTGTTCTCCAGTTAAGCTTATTATGTCTTAACTGGGGTAGTCGAATCCATTAAACCACGTCAGATGTAACAACAAGCAATTTACAACCCAATCAAAATATTAACATTAGAGTAAGAGCAAACCCTAACTTACCCATTAATTCTTCAAATAACTACAACTTAATCATTGGCACTAAAGTTACTAGCGTATCGAATCATAGTGTTTCGGGTGAGCATAATGTAAATAGAGTAACGTACAGTGGATTTGGTTCAAGTTTATATGCTACAACACAAGCTTATCGTAACTTAAATTGGAGCGTGACATTACAAGACTCTACAGGGCATCCTGTTGAGGGAGCGAAAGCTAAACTAAGGGTTGACCAAGATATTAGTGATGGCTCAGGTCATATTTCAGGCTCTGTTGATTTAGGAAGTTGTCATAGCGATATTACTTTTCGCCATACGGAATATAGTTTAGGCTATAAAAACATATGGGATACAGATTTAATTTATGGTGTTTGGCGATTAGAAATACCTAACACTGGAAACTTAGATCTAGGTATTGGAGGAAATAATGTTGAATACGTTGTACTCGGGCATTTGTGCGATCAAAAATTAGTCAGCAGTAACCCTTCATAACTTTTACTTTTAAAGCTAATGATGGTGACATTATTAGCTTTTTATTTAATGAGTAAAAATCACTCAAGTTATTAAGTTACGTGCCGATACAGGTACTAGTTATAAATTGTTTTTTCACGACAGATGGAATTAAGTATGAAAATAACTCATGATACTTTAACTAATACTGCAGCAGTACAATTAAAAAATAAAACGGTCCCTATTAATGAGGGAAAATTGTCTGATAACACCCTAAATGAAAAAATTAATAAACAGCAAAAACAAAAGTTTGCTAATGATATTTATCATAAAGATGAACATATCCCAAAAAATCAGAACACCTATGATAGGCCCCTTAGTATAAGTGCGCATAAATCTGAATCTGAACTTTTAGATAAAATGACTAATACAATAAGTTTTGGTGAATTACCCAAAAAGTTAAGTCAACTTAGACCTAAATACGAAAATTTCCTGAATGAACTAGAAATATCATCTCCATCATTAGCTCAAAAGGATTGGGGGTTTTCTATTGATATTGATGATAAATTAGTTGTTTCTGGTGATATTACTGAAGATGAAAGGTTTTATCTTGAGGACAAGCTAAATGCAGATAAAGATATTGTAAGTTTAGTTAAAGAGTTACCTGATATTTTAATAAAAGGTCAAGAGTATGACCGTGGGTATGATGGGAAAGGGAAATATTGGGGAAAATATGATGTTACCCAAGAGAACTTCACAGACAATATTGATATAAAAGCACTTTTAGATAGTTCATACGGACCCAATGCAAAAGCATTTGATAATGGTTTTGATATATTTTCATACCAAGATAATTTGCGCAGCCAATTAGCAAGTAAAGCAGAAGTTAAATATGCTTATTAATGAGTTATTATTCATTTCTTGTCAATTGTGTAAAAATATTATCGTTTAACTCAAGCCAACTAAAGTCCTTATTCCAAGCCTGTTTAAAGCTTTCTCCGCCTTGTGAATTATCCAGAATTTCTTTTAAATCAAATATTTTTGAGAAATTATCTTCGTTTACGTCGTAACTTGACCACCCCCTAACTCCCAAGTCAATGTGCTCTAGAAAGCTCGATTTAAACTCGTTAGCTGCATTAACAAAGTCATCATTGCTATTTAACTTATCAGATATTAGCATCTTATCGGTATCGCTCAGCGTACCAGTTACTTCTAGTTCACCGGATTTATTTATTGATATTCCCCAATCTGTACTTGCTAATGATGGTTCTTCTGCAATTATATCGGCCATAATACTGTTATATTGATTGAACATTTTCTCTACAGATTTAGAAACTTCCCCTCCAGGCATGTAAAGGTTTACAGTGGCGTGCCAAATATTTGTTAATGCTTTTTCTTCTGCAGCTCTAGATGTTAGAACGTGATTTGTTTTTATACTCATTGGTTTATTATAAGTCGAATCAGGCTCTTTGGGCTGCTCTTTGTGATATGTGTCCTTAGCTAGTCGCTGCATTTCACTATTTAATTGCTCTTTACCATTTACAGGTTTATTTATTTTTACTTCTGAACTGTTCGATATAAACTGCGATGCTAGATTGGTATCATTTGAATTAACTTTCATATCATTTTCCTTGTTCGTTATTTATTACTAGTTATCGGCTGGTTATTCTCTTACTTTAGTTGTTTCTAATAAGAAAACTTAACTTATTACACATTGAGAATTGAAATCAGTTAAGCTTAGCCCGCATTTCCAACACACCGCTAGATCTGGAGCATCTAACTGGTGATATTTGCCAAGCTCTATTCGGTGAAAGGCAACTGCCATTCCACAATGTCTACACCTATCTTCCATGAGTATTAAGTGTTTTGGGCAAAAAGTATAAAAAGCCACTCGCCAAGCAATTCGATAATAAGCGTCTGTACTTTCAGCTAAGCATAAGGGACAATATTGCATACCAAAACCTGCATAAATGCGATGATATAAAATTTAAGCGGTGTTATCCAGCGTAGCTGACCTGACAGGCTTGTAGACTCAAATAAACGCCCTTCAAATAGACTTAGCGTTGTTTTCTTTGTTTCCTTAAGGTTACCCCAGTTTTTACTGACATCTGCTCTAACAAGCTTTAAGGCCATTGTGATGTGCAGTTCGCACCATCCATGAAGATAAACACTCCCCTGGTAATGAGTGCGGATGAGCTGGCCATAATTTTCCAGACAACATTTAAATTGCCTTGTCTAACTGACGCTTTCTTTGTGAGGGTGTTACCCAGTTTATTTTATCTAATACTATTGGTGTGATTGCTTCTATATTATTTTTAACCGCATAAACAGCTACATCATTAAGTAATCGTGAAAGCTCTCCAATATAGCCCTCACACATTGAGAATAGTTGCATAGCTAAGCTTTTAGCATGTAAACTTGAGGGCTTTCTTAATGGCAACATACGTTCAAAACTCACTAGTAACCTTAAAAAATCCTGATTAAACTCCCATCGAGGTAACAATACTGGCTCAAAACGGTTAGCTAATTGAGGGTCTGACTGCAACGCTCTAAACGCGTCTTTAGTCCCAACCCCAACGATTGATATTTGTAACTCATTACCAAGGTATTTAAGTACATTCAAAAATGCACGTTGTCGATTTAAATTACCCGCCAAGATATGATGAATTTCATCTATGACCAAAATTTTTGTACCAATGTAGCGCAATAATTTGATCACTTGAAATTGCTTTTTATCAACTCGTTCACTTGGCCTATATGGCGCAAATAGTAACTCCAGTATTGCATTATAAAAACGTCCCTCATCGGGAACCGGAGGCGCTTGCACTAATAATACAGGTGCAAGCACTCCATCACCATTGGGGTTATCTTTAGCTGGGTGTTGTTTCAAAAATCATACATAACATCTTCAATAGGTCTTAATATATTGGCATCTTTATTTACAGGCTTATAGTATGTTGCATCAGGCTCTTTAAACTGCCCTTTGTGATAGATGTCCTTCGCTAGGCGCTCCATTTCACTCTTTAATTGCTCTTTACTATTCACTTGAGTGTTGATTTCGACCACCGAACTGTTTGAAGTAGGTTGCAATAGTGGATATCTATCTTGCGAGTTAACTTGCATATTACGTCCTTGTTTTTTTATAGCTAAGTTGTTATCGGCTAACTATTCTTATGCTTTAACTGTTTATGATAAGAGAACTTATTTTATTCTTTGGCTATCAGCCAAAAACTATTTTTGCGGTTTGCAATTAATCATTAGGTCAAACGGCTTTTCCTTGAGACAATCACCCCTGTTATTTTTAAAACATGGTTCTTTATGAAACTATTAGTTAGAAACTTATCACGTACTATTACTGAACATGAAATCCGTATACTTTTTACTGAACACGGTAAAGTAACCGATTGTAATTTAGTACTAGATAAAGAAACCGGTCAATCGAAAGGCTTTGCCTTTGTAGAAATGCCCAGCGATGCAGAAGCTGCTGTAGCAATCAAAGCATTGAATCAAAGCACGGTTGATAAAAGCAAGATCCGCGTAAAGAAAGCGGACGCTTAAACGTGTTATTTTGTTGCAAAAGGCCGGCACTTTTCGCTGGCTTTTAGCTTTCCCCACACAACTTCTGCGCCAGTTCCTTTCACCCAACGAAATTTAATTCAGCCCCTAAATCATAGTACCCAAAATCAACTAATTGTATTTTATAAAAGCATCTGCGCTTCATGGCAAAAAACTAGACAGTAAAACCGACACCCCATATAGTCACTGTATGTATCCTTAAAAATCTGCAATTATGACTCCTCTTTTTCAATCGCTCGGTATAACTTTGTTATTGGGCTTAACTGGCTGCTCAGAGCCGGCTCAAGAACAAGCAACGCTTGATAATACAACCGGTGTAAATTTAAGCAATATTAAACAACATATTAAAACCCTTGCCTCAGACGAATTTGAAGGACGCG
Source organism: Pseudoalteromonas arctica (assembly GCF_012927645.1). Lineage (GTDB taxonomy): Bacteria > Pseudomonadota > Gammaproteobacteria > Enterobacterales > Alteromonadaceae > Pseudoalteromonas > Pseudoalteromonas arctica_A. Next base: position 4,597 of record NZ_JABBMT010000010.1, read on the forward strand.
GTCCATTAACGCGCGGTGAAGTAAAAACTGTGGGTTACTTAACTAACCAATACCAAGCGCTTGGATTAACTGGTGCATATAATGATAAGTTTTTACAGCCGGTAAAAATGGCGATGGTAACCGCTGCTCAAAACATGCAATTAAAAATTGGCGACTTGAGCTTTACCGCTGGTAAAGATTTTACGGCGCGAACAAAACAATTGCAGCCACTTATTGATGTTCATAATTCAGAGGTAGTATTTGTTGGTTATGGCATTAATGCGCCCGAGTATAATTGGAACGATTATAAGAGTATTGATGTAACGGGTAAAACGGTTGTTGTATTAGTAAATGATCCAGGGTTTGCTACGCAAAATGATGCGCTATTTACCGGTAACGCTATGACCTACTATGGTCGCTGGACTTACAAATACGAAGAAGCCGCTCGCCAAGGCGCAGCCGCAGTATTTATTGTGCACGAAACAGCGCCAGCTGCATATCCTTGGGGCGTAGTTGAAAGCTCAAATACAGGCACAAAATACACCTTGATGGATAACAACCTAAACGCATCAGAACTACCAGTTATGGGGTGGCTAACACTCGATGCAACCGAGCAGTTATTTAAATCAGCAAACTTGAGCTATCAGAAATTAAAGCAACAAGCACTTAACGACGACTTTAAAGCTACTGCGCTTAACTTAACAGCGAATCTTGCTTTTAAAAATGAAGTATCACACGCTAAATCGCACAATGTTGTTGCGCAATTAACGGGCAGTGAAGCGCCTGATGAATATATTGTGGTCAGCGCACATTGGGATCATTTTGGTACTAAACAAACTGATAGTGGGCCAAAAATTTTTAATGGTGCGGTTGATAATGCCTCAGGCACTGCTGCCACAATTGAAATCGCTCGTATATTAAGTAACATGCATAAACAAAAACCGTTTAAACGCTCGATTATTTTTGCAAACTTTACCGCCGAAGAAACAGGGTTAATTGGCTCAGAGCAATTTGCCAGTGGCGAACTTATCCCTACTAAGCAGATGGTCGCTCTGTTAAATATTGATGGTATGAATGTGCTAGATGGCACCGATTACATACTGCAATACGGTAAAGGTTTATCACAAATGGAAGACTACCTTAGCAGAGCCGCGAGCAAACAAGGCCGTCATATAAAAATGGATCCCGTGCCACAAAACGGCCTATTCTTCCGCTCAGATCACTTCTCACTAGCTAAACAAGGCGTACCTGGTTTACTGTTTATGAGCTTAGGTGATACGGATCCTGATTATATTGCCCATAAATACCATAAAGAAGCTGATGATTACTCTGCTCAATGGTCATTAGGTGGTGTAAAACAAGACATCGAGTTAATTGTTGATATCGCATCACAGTTAGCAAACAACGGTGATTGGCCAAAATGGCAAGCCGATTCAGATTTTAAAACTCGTCGTGCCCAAGACCGCGTAGAATAAATAACTTAAGTAGGGGGTAGGCATTGATTGCCTACCTCGCTTTATTAATCCCCCTACTGATTGCGTTGTACACCCGGTAATAATTACTGCGGCAACCCCTGTGCTACCTTAAACATCGTTAATAACGCTTCAATAGACACTGCAATTAAAATAGTCGAAATAAACCGTGTGATAGTGCGCCGCATTGAGCTGTGCCGAAATCGAATATTGCTAATACGAGGGTGATAAAAATAACGCTAAGGTTACATTATTTAAAGAAGATAAAAATCTATTTCGCACCAATTAGGTGCAAAATAAGGTGGTTGACTTACTTTTTTGCAAACACAAAAAATGGGCTATGTAGCTCACTCTGTCATTAAATCAAGTACTTTTAAACTTCATTATCAGAGTTTTGTACTTGACGTTGCGCAGCTCTAGCAATGATTTCAACATAAAACGACTCTAAGCCTTGTTTTTCAATTTCGCTGATTGAGTTGCTAATTTCAGCAACATGCACCACTTGGGCATCTTCAGCTGTATTACCAAATTTACAATCAAATGCCCAGTAATCAGCATCAATTGGCAACGTTTTGTTACGCTCTCTTTTCAAATACTTTTTTACTTCATGCTTTGCAGCATCTACCATACGAGGGTATTTGATTTTCTCGTGATTCAGCGTGAATGTTTTCTTCATTGCGTTCCTAATTACCTTGATTTAATGATGATGGCAATAATACCAAGTAAATTGGGAGTGCCATTTGAGGTCATTATAGCAACTGCATTTAGTTTGTGGATGCTTTTTTTACACTAAAATAAATAAATATTTTTACCTATAATTATTCCAGCTTAATATCACGCTTGGGCAAGGTGTAAGGGTTGATGAAGATCTACATTATTAAGGCTATCGTAAAATGCAGCCGCATCCATTTGCGGATGATCCAGCTGTGTCTCCTTATCTAAATGACGTTTTCGCACAACCAGCTCACAGTTATCAATTACGATTAGTGGAATATGATTTTTATCATCTCGGATCACAAGAGGCTCTGGCACAAGGCATGAACGCAAGCGAATATCTGCCATGCTACCTTGTTGTAATAACTGTGCATTATGTTGGCCAATCAGTATATCAAATTCATCTGGAGCCAATGCTTGCTTAGGCCCAGCCCCTAATTGTTCACGTAATTGTGCTTCATCTGCTGTTGCAGCATGTGCATCAAAAGGGGTTTTTGGTAAATGAAACTGACTAAAATCTAATGCATCATGAGAAAGCATAGCCAATAACAACGCGAACTCGCCACGACGGTGTTCTGAGACACTTTTGGCAAGACGGTTGTTAAGTTGACTCTCTGTGATCAACAAATCATCGATTTGCATAGACTTTAGCCGATTGCAGTTGGGAATAGATATTTATCGGCTTTATTTAAGATTTCTTTAGCTTTTTTCTTTACTTAAATACTCACTTTGCTATTATCAGCGCCGTTGCATTGGAGGGGTTCCCGAGCGGCCAAAGGGATCAGACTGTAAATCTGACGGCTCAGCCTTCGCTGGTTCGAATCCAGCTCCCTCCACCACTTTTCTTACCGCTGGGTTAAGTGGGGCCAAATGCGACAAAATTAGTGTGGAGGGGTTCCCGAGCGGCCAAAGGGATCAGACTGTAAATCTGACGGCTCAGCCTTCGCTGGTTCGAATCCAGCTCCCTCCACCACTTTACTTATCTATCAGCAAAACTTCATTCTTTCTGACTTTACTCTCGCTAACTTATTCAACCACCCATTGTAAACTCGCACCGTGTTGCTTTAACCATTTTGTTGCTTGCTTATAATCAGGATAAAACTCACTGACGCGCTGCCAAAATGCGGCACTGTGATTTAAATATTTCAAGTGAGCTAGTTCATGCACAATCACATAATCGATAATAGTCTGCGGCGCAGAGGCTAATAGCAAATTAAAGGTCAATTCTCCTCGTCGATTACAACTGCCCCAGCGACGCTTATAAGTATGAATGCGAATACTGCTAGGTAAAGCCTCTGCCATTTGTAAGCAATAAGCATGTACACGCATTTCAATATAATTTTCTAATTGCTCATGTAAAAAGCTTTCGAGCAAGGTTTGATACATTGGCTGCTGATGTTTAACCCGTCCAGAAATATTTAGCTGTAACACATGCCCCTGCTGATTTTTTACTAGCTGCCATGCACTGCGCGAGCTGACACCATAAGTCAGCATCATAGGTTGTGAAAAAACAAGTACGCGATTATCTTGTAATGGGTATTGGCGAGTATCAGGCATTTGACTTTGCTTATTAATTTGCGCATTTATCCAGTCAGTTTTACTTAACAGCCAGCTTTCAAGTTCCTTTTTAGCAACTCCAACGGGCGCATAAACAGTGACACTTTGTTGCTGGACTTTAATAGCAACAGTTTTGCGGCGGCAACTACGTTTTAATGTATATTCAAACAAACCTAACTCTTGTAATTGACCGACAGTCATTTAACTAATTAACAGGTGACTATAATACCTTGCAAAATAACGACTAATCTATGACTAAGTCGAATTAAAAGTGATTTAGGCAAGGCATTGCCATTAGCCAATCTCCGACTTGAGTTGTTCAATAAATACCTGCATATATTCAGTACGACGCGCCGCTTCTGCTTTTGCTGAGGGTGTATTCATACTCTGTGCAATATGTAATAGCTTGATGAAGAAGTGAGCTAATGTATACAAGGTGTCATCAGGGCTGCGCTGAGCACAAAATGGATCATCAGGATGATATAAATTACGCCCGATTGCCCCTCCTACTTTCATACAGCGGCTGACACCAATTGCCCCTAAGGCATCCATACGATCAGCATCTTGAACTATTTGTGCTTCCACACTTTCAATTGCAATGTTAGCGCTAAAACTATGGGCTACGATAGCATGATGAATGGCATCAAAATATTGTGCGCCATAACCTATTGACGCTAGAAATGAAATTGCTTTATCTGCCGCCATTGTTGAAGCTTTAGCTCTATCTGGGTGGTTTTTAGCAACGGCAACGCAATCATGTAACCATGCAGCCGGTAAAACAATGTTCATATCAGCCTGCTCAGCAACACATAACTGCTTAGCGACTCTCACCACGCGTTCAATATGAGTTATATCGTGGGCGACATCAGCACTTACTAACGACATAATGAAGGCACGGCAATGATTTTCTAGCTGTTGTAACGGCTCAGATAATGCTAAAACGGGCAAACGTTGTTCCATAAATCCTGTAATTTCAAATTAATGCATTGAGTTGCCATTACTTTACCGCGGTTATAGGGGGTTGTGCAAAACATTCATTGTATGTTCGAGCCTGCTTCACTAAAATACGCTCTTAATTTATCCGTAATGAGAAGCCTAATGTCATCTGTCGTATACCTAGAAGCTGGTCGTGAAAAATCACTAAAAAGAAAACACCCTTGGTTGTTTTCAAAAGCCATCAAAAAAATTAAAGGTAAACCGAGTTTAGGTGACACAGTGACCATTCACGATAACAATGGTAAATTTTTAGCCACAGCGGCTTATAGCCCGCACTCACAAATTCGCGCGCGTGTTTGGAGCTTTGATGAAACAGAAGTCATCGACCAAGCTTTTTTTGACCGTCGCTTGCGTCGTGCCTTTGCTGCACGCGAGCAAGTAATTACTGAAGGTGGCTTAACAGGGTTTCGTTTATGCGCTGCTGAGTCTGACTTTTTACCAGGCGTTACCATTGATAAATTTGACAACTTCTTAGTGTGTCAGTTATTAAGTGCCGGCGCTGAGCGCCATAAAGGTGAAATAGTTGGCGCCTTAATCGCCATTTTCCCAGGCTGTAACGTGTATGAGCGCTCTGATGTCGATGTGCGCAGCAAAGAAGGCTTAGAGCCAACCATGGGCGTATTATGGGGTAATAAGCCTGAGCAGCCAGTATTAATTGAAGAAAATGGTTTTAAAATTGAAGTCGATATTCTAGAAGGCCATAAAACCGGTTTCTATCTTGATCAACGTGATAGCCGTGCTGCATTGGAGCGTTTTGTAAAAGATAAAAAAGTACTTAACTGCTTTAGTTACACCGGTACATTTTCTTTATATGCGCTGCGTGGCGGCTGCGAACATGTAACCAATGTTGATGTATCACAACCCGCGCTTGATACCGCAAAACGTAATGTTGAGCACAACAATCTTGATTTAGATAAAGTTGATTTCATTAAACAAGATGTATTTAAATTACTACGCCAATACCGCGAAGACGGGGTGTTATTCGACACTATCGTTATGGATCCACCTAAATTTGCTGATAACAAAGCACAACTAACGGGTGCGTGTCGTGGCTATAAAGATATCAATATGATTGCCATGCAAATTCTTAAACCCGGTGGTACGTTGCTTACGTTCTCATGTTCAGGTTTAATGGAACAAAATTTATTTCAAAAAGTAGTTGCTGATGCCGCCCTTGATGCCGGTAAAGATTTGTTGATCATGGAGCGTTTAAACCAAGCTGCTGATCACCCAATCGCGGGGAGTTACCCTGAAGGTTTTTACCTAAAAGGCCTGATCTGTAAAGTTTACTAACACCGCTTAGTGGCTAATTAAACTGTATTATTTCTAGCCCAGCGGTTACTGTGCCATCACTTTCTTTACTGGCACGAATAACTTTTGCTGTTGCATCAAGTGGTGCAATGGCGGGGCTGGTCGAATCAATATTTACCTGAACAATAGTGCCCAGTTCAAGTAATTTATCCAACTGCAGTGACAATCCAGTCGCACTTAAATCCACACAGACAGCATCAAAATGTTGATCTGCAATAGGCTCAAGCGTGGTTAATTTTGCCTGTGCATTTAATTGCATACGTCTAAAATTACGTTTATCTTCATTTAGCATAATAACTCCTAGGGTCCGTTGACCTTTGCGGATTAATATTTGTTCAAACTAGGGGCAATTTAATCGCGGCGCGAGGTTTGTAACCTAGTGGGCTAAGTAAAAACCGAGCAAAGCTTCCGCGTCCTGCTCACGCCCCTTACCTACATCCATGTAGGCAACAAAGAGTTAATTGCCCCTAGGCAGAACCCTTCGGGCAGCGCCTGTTTGGCATTGATGCTGTGTTATCGCCTATTTATGGGGAATGACCACACCACATAGGCTCTGCCTTGCCTAAATACCAAACAGACCTTGCAAATTTAACCTTGCAAGGTCAACAGACCCTAAACACCGTATTGATTTTTTCTAATAACCTCACGACCGAAAAAGGTTTCACGACATAAGCATCGCAACCGGCATCAAAACCAGCTTGTTGTTCCTGTACGGATTCTAAACCTGACACCAAAACAACTGGAATATTACGAGTTTCAGGGGTGTTCTTCAACATTCGACACGTGTCGTAGCCATCTAAGCCGGGCATACATACATCGAGTAAAATAGCATCCGGTGGATTGGCAATGGCCGACGATAAGCAGCTCTTACCTGATTCGGCATAACTGAGCTCAAAATCAACTGATAAAGCGACTTTGAGCATTTCAAAATTAAAATACTCGTCATCTACAACTAGTAAACGCGGGTGTGTATTAGCAGGTGAGCACATGGTTAATATCAGTTCCTTCTCATCTAACAAAGATTTCCTTCCAAGGTATTCAATGCCTACCAAATACCAAACTCAATCAATTTCTTTCAGAGCATTAAATACACGCTTAGCTGAAATCGGATACGGCGTACCTAACGTTTGTGCAAACAAGGATACTCTAAGCTCTTGTTGCATCCAAAAAATATCCTGTAACTGTTGTGATACAGGCATTCCTGGCGGCACTTTTTTCAGCTGTTTTTGATACTCTTGAGCAACTTTGTCTAACTCAAGTACACATAATCTGTCACGATTTGGATCAACTGGCAACTTTTCTAAGCGTTTTTCTATGGCTTTTAAGTAACGAATTAAATCACTAAGTTTATCTGCGCCATGACTTGAAACAAAGCCTTTAAATATCAAAGATTCTAATTGGCTTTTAATATCACCATGGGCGGTGATCATGGTTAAATCAACTCGCCCTTTCATTTTTTTATGTAAAGCGTGCGCAATACTCAACACTTGCTCAACTTGGGTTGCAATAGCAACAACCACATCGCCGAGCTCACCGCGAACATGCTCTTTTACTTGCTCAAACGCTTGTTCAGTGCGTACATCACCTAATTTTACCAATAAACTGTCAACGCCTGCGGCAATACAGTCATCAATTAAATCAGCAACCTTACCAAACGGATTAAAATATAGACCTAATTTAGCCTTATTGGGTAAGTTTTGTTGCAAATATTTTATCGGCGACGGCACATTAAGTAATACCAAACGGCGTAACCCCTGCTGATGGGCGGTTTGCGCTTTACCTTCGTTATCAAATAGCTCCACTGCCGCTGATGATTTTTTATCTACCAACGCTGGGTACGCTTTGATTTCATACTGGCCTTGTTTTTTCACATAGGATAGCGGTAACTTGCCAAAATCCCATTGCAATAGGTCAGCTTTTTCAATGCCTTTATCTGCCACTTTAGACAGCGTTTGCGTCACTTTCCCCTGTAATTGTGCTTTGAGTTTCGCTAAATCCATGCCTCGCGCAAGTACATTATCTTTTTCATCACGCACTTCAAACAGCAGTCGTAAGTGAGTCGCAAGGGTGGTTAAATCCCATGCCTCTGGAGCAACTTTTACGCCTGTCATACGTAATAAACGCGTACTGAGTGCTTCAATAAAACTCCCTTGCATAGGTTCGATTGCTGCAAGAACCGCATCTGCGTAATTTGGCGCAGGCACAAAATTACGACGTAGTGATTTAGGTAAAGATTTAATTAAACTGGTGATCAACTCATGACGAAATGCCGGAATATGCCAATCAAAGCCAGCCTCTTCCACTTGGTTTAGTAAGGCCACCGGAATTTGTACAGCAACCCCATCGACCGCTTGGCCAGGATCAAAATGATAGCTCAACGGCAACATTAAATTACCTTGCTGCCATACATCTGGATAATCAAACTCAGTAACGCTGTCAGCACCGTGCTGCATTAAATCATCACGCGTCATTTGCAAGTAATGTTTATCCTGCTGCTTTTGGGTTTTATACCACTTATTAAATGCCGCACGATTGTTTATTTGAGCAGGAATTTTCTTATCGTAAAACTCATATAAGGTTTGCTCATCAACTAAAATATCACGACGGCGGCTTTTATTTTCTAGAGTTTGAATATCTTCAATCAATTCGCGATTAAACTGCAAAAACCCTTCATTTTGACCTAAATCTTGTTCTACTAAAGCGCTGCGAATAAACAACTGACGGCTAACTTTCGGATCAATGTTACAGTACACACAACGACGCTTTGACACTATGATCAGCCCGTATAGTACCTGCTGTTCGAAAGCGATCACTGCGCCGGGCTTTTTCTCCCAATGCGGCTCACTGTAACTGCGTTTTACTAAATGTTGCGCGAGAGGTTCAACCCAATCGATATTAATTTTGGCATTAATACGTGCATATAATTTACTGGTTTCAACCAACTCTGCCGACATCAACCATTTTGGGCTTTTCTTAAATAACCCAGAGCCTGGAAAGATATGAAACTGACTATTACGCGCGCCTTTATATACTTGCTTTTCATCTTTAAAACCAATGTGACTAAGCATACCACTAAGTAGCGCTTGATGGATCTTATCGCCATCAGCAACATTGCTGCTCGCTTTCATGCCCATTTCATTGCACACAGTACTAAGTTGGTAAACGATATCTTGCCACTCTCGAATACGCATATAGGCGAGCATATCCTTTTGGCACAGCTTTCTAAATTGGCTGTTACTTAGCTCACTTTGCTGCTCTTCTAAGTAATTCCATAAATTTAAAAAGGCGATAAAATCTGAATCAGGATCGTCAAAACGGCCATGCTTTTCGTTTGCTGCAGCGCGTTTTTCTTGTGGGCGCTCGCGTGGATCTTGAATAGATAACGCCGCCACAATAATAATAACTTCGCGCAGCGCACCCAGTTTTTGTGCTGTTAGTACCATTTTAGCTAAACGCGGGTCAACCGGTAAGCGGCTCAGTTCAATACCCGATTTAGTAAGCTGTGTATTGCTATTATGACGACTAGGCTTTACCGCTTCAAGTTCCTCTAGTAATGTTAAGCCATCGTTGATATTACGGCTATCTGGTGCTTGTACAAACGGAAATTGCGCCATGTCGCCCAACCCTAAGCCGAGCATTTTTAAATTAACTGAGGCTAAGTTAGTACGTAGTATTTCTGGATCGGTAAACTCTGGGCGCGAATTAAAATCATCCTCAGTATATAAACGAATACAAATACCCGCTTCAACACGGCCACAACGGCCTTTACGCTGGTTAGCACTGGCTTGAGAAATCGGCTCAATCGGTAAGCGCTGCACTTTAGTACGATAGCTATAACGACTAATGCGCGCAGTACCTGGATCAATAACGTATCGAATACCCGGCACGGTAAGTGAGGTCTCTGCAACGTTGGTAGATAAAATAATATGGCGGCGGCTATGGGGAGAAAAAATACGGTTTTGTTCTGCGTTAGAAAGGCGCGAATACAAAGGTAAAACATCAACCCCTTTTAAATTACGTTTACTAAGGGCATCAGCGGTATCGCGTATTTCCCGCTCACCATTTAAGAAGATTAAAATATCACCTGGGCCTTCTTGACACAGCTCATCAATGGCATCAAAAATACCTTGTAGCTGGTCGCTTTCAACCTCTATATCATTTTTATCAATTTCAACCAAAGGACGATAACGTACATCAACGGGGAATGTTCGCCCTGATACTTCAATAATCGGTGCATCATTAAAATGCTTTGAGAATCGCTCTGGATCAATGGTCGCAGAAGTAATAATTATTTTTAGATCTGGGCGCTTTGGTAATAGGTTCTTCAAATAACCTAAAATAAAATCAATGTTTAAACTGCGCTCATGCGCTTCATCAATAATAATGGTGTCATACTGGTTTAAAAATCGATCTTGTTGGATCTCCGCCAGTAAAATACCGTCAGTCATCAACTTTATGTAGCTGTTATTTGATACTTGATCGCTAAAACGAATTTTAAAACCCACTTGCTGGCCAAGCTCACACTGCATTTCATGAGCAATCCGGTCGGCTACACTGCGCGCTGCAAGTCGTCTTGGCTGAGTATGACCTATATAGCCATCAACACCGCGACCAAGCTCTAAACACATTTTTGGAATTTGCGTGGTTTTACCTGAGCCTGTTTCACCAGCAATGATCACCACTTGGTTATTGGCAATGGCCTCTTTAATATCATCTTTTTTCTGACTAACCGGGAGTTGCTCTGGATAAGTTACTTTTGGTAGCTGAGCTAAACGCAGCTCACGCAATTGTTGACTACGTGCAATATCAGCAGTGATTTTTTCAACCACGGCCGCTTGTTTTGTTTCATCGGTTATTTTTTTTATGCCATGAAGGCGCTTTTTGAAGATGAATTGATCTTTTCTTAAACACGTTTTGAGTTCACCAAACAATTGACCTAGGTTAACCACCCGCGACTACCTTATAAAATTTGAGTAAAGACGAGCGATTGTAGCAAACTTCACCCCAGGGGTTAACTTTGCTGCGATATAAAATATAATAACCAAAGCTTAAAACAATAAAAAAGGCGCTTAATTAAGCGCCTTTCATGTTCTGTGGGCAGAACAATTGCTGTGTTTTATTATAGCGCAGCGAAAACGTCATCCGTTTTGGCAGCGCAAATAAAATCATTTTTATGTAAACCTTTAATTGAATGGCTCCACCATGTTACTGTTACTTTGCCCCACTCTGTTAATAAGCCTGGGTGATGCCCTTCATCTTCGGCCATATCGCCTACTTTATTAGTAAAAGCGATGGCTTGTTTAAAGTTTTTAAATTTATAAACACGCTCTAATTGCATAATACCGTCGCGTACTTCAGGCACCCAATCTGGGATCATTTTTATTAATTCAGCTAACTCGGTATCTGATACTTGTGGAGCGTCTACGTGACAGGCTTCACATTTTTGTGTGCTTAATGATGACATCTTAAATCCTTAACTTGCTAATTTTTCTTTAGGAGGAAACTTTGGGTCATGTAACCCTAATTCTTTTGCTTGCTCAACTAACGCCATAATATCCAGCTGTGAAATATCAAATAAATCATGGATTGAATTAATGGTGTAGTACAAAGGCTGCATAATATCAATTCGGTACGGCGTGCGTAATACATCCAATACATTCATCGGGTTGATCTCAGGCGTGCCTGAATAAACATACTGAGTTTCTCCTGGGCTTGATAAAATACCGCCGCCATAAATACGTAGGCCTTCATCTGTTTGCATTAAACCAAACTCAACTGTAAACCAATACATACGCGCTAAGTAAACACGATCTTTCTTCTGCGCAGCGTAACCTAATTGACCATATTTATGTGTAAACTCGGCAAAATCAGGATTGGTAAGCATTGCGCAATGACCAAATATTTCATGAAAAATATCAGGCTCTTGCAGGTAATCAAATTCTTCACGGCTACGAATAAAGGTTGCTACTGGAAATTGCTTATTCGCTAATAAACGAAAGAATTCATCAAAGTCGATTAAAGCTGGCACAGGCGTAACTTGCCAGCCGGTAGTCGCTAGCAATACTTCATTAAGCTCACTTAACTGCGGAATACGGTCATGAGGCAGGTTTATTTTTTCAAGCCCTTCCATGTATTCGTTGCAAGCTGTACCTGTAATGCATTTTAGTTGCCGTGCGACTAGTTCTGACCATATTTTATTTTCTGCTTCGCTCCAATGGATCACGCCATTTTCATCTGGTGTCTTGGAGGTGTATTTACTTGCTTTAGCCATAATAACCTTCTTGGTGTTAAACCGGTATCAGTGTCAACGTGTTAAGGGGATACTAAGCAAATGTAAGACAAAGTTTAATAGCTGAGCCAATATCAGTAATTGGCTCCGACCCAAACATTGTACATATTTAATTACACCTTTAAACCCAAAAGTTTACAGCTTCCATTTTAAAAGGCCTGCAACATACACGCATGTAAACTTAAAATTACAAACTAACCAACGCAAGTAAAAGCATGGTTAAGATCGTTAATTATGTCGTTAACATCTTCAAGACCAACCGATAATCGGATCAAACCATCACTGATACCAGCTGCGGCTCTTTCTTCTGGTGAATACGGTGAATGGGTCATCGATGCTGGGTGCTGAATAAGTGTTTCAGCATCACCTAAACTCACAGCAAGCGTGCACAGCTGGGTACTATTAATGAACTGCTCGCCATCTTTTAGGCTGCCTTTTAATTCAAAGGCAATCACGCCACCAGCGGCTTTCATTTGCTTACCGATAAACTTAAACCCTGAGTGAGATGCAAGTCCAGGGTAATAAACGGTATTAACTTGGGGATGCTGCTCTAAAAATTCAGCAATAATTTGCGCACTTTCACAATGACGCTGCATTCTTATCGCTAAGGTTTTTAAACCACGGTTAATAAGCCATGCATCGTGTGGACTAATTGTTGCGCCAATATCTTTAAGTACGGTCATTTTAATTAATGTAATATGCTCTTGGCTGCCACACACTAAACCTGCCACAACATCACCGTGACCATTTAAATATTTAGTGGCACTGTGAACAATTAAATCAATGCCATAATCAATGGGCTTTTGTAGTAACGGCGTGAGAAAGGTGTTATCTATTACACTGATCAAATTGTGCTGTTTTGCCACTTGCCCTATTAACACTAAGTCAATTACCGCCATAGTTGGGTTAACTGGGGTTTCGGCAAAAATCATTTTTGAATTCGATTTAATTGCATCGTGTAATTGCTGCTCATCGGTCATATCTACAAACGTTACTTCAATCCCCCAGCGCGGTAACATATGCGCGAAAAACGCAAACGTACAACCGTATAAAGCGCTTGATGCGACTAAGTGATCGCCTTGCGATAGAAAACTTAATACCGATGCTGATACAGCGCCCATTCCCGTTGCGGTGGCCGCAGCGGCTTCACAACTTTCAAGTTGTGCGACTTTTTGTTCAAGCTCTGTCGTCGTCGGGTTACCTAAACGGGTATAAATATAGCCAGGTTCTTCACCTGCAAAACGTGCTGCACCTTGCGCGGCACTACTAAAATGAAACGTTGAAGTTTGGTATAAAGGAGCTGTAAGTGCACCATGCGGATCATTGGCTTTTTCAGGCCCATGGATACATTGGCTGTCGATGTGGAGTTTGTTCATTATCTGATCTTTTTTGATTATTATTGATCCCATAATCAAAACGTATCGCAGGATAAAGCACAAGCATGCCAGATGCTCAGATGGCTATATATTTGGGTGTAGTTAGTACAGTGGCTGTTCACCACTGTACAGATTTATTGTCAGCTCGCTTCTTTAGTGCCTGCTCCTGACGGCGAAGCTTTGCGGCTCATAATTTTATTGGCAATCAATTGCGCAGTACCTTTAAGCAAGCTACGCTTATGCTCCAGTCGTGGTAAAGGACGGCTTAGTTCCATCGCTTTATAGCCAATGCGTGCGGTAAATATACCCGCGCTTAAACCTTGTGCTGCACGTCCTGATAATTTTCCTAGTAATTCAGCACTGAGTGCTGTTGCCGCTAAATCAGATACTAACTCAGCACTGCCAACAAACATCACTTGCTTGATCAACATCCGATAGAGCTTGATCCGGCTAGCATAACCAAAACCTATGCCGTAAATTTTGCCTATTTGCTCAATCAATTTAGTACCGCGCCAAAGCACTACCATCATATCCACCAGCGCTAATGGGCTTAGCGCGACTAACAAGCCTGATTCAGTGGCAAAACGGTTGATCAGTTTTTTGGCTTGAACATCTTGCTTCACTAACAAACTATTGGCGTATAAGGTCATGATCTCTTTATCACTATGGTGATTATCAATACTTGCTTTAAATGCATCAAACCCCGTTAACTGTTGATGCTTATTAAGTTTTTCAAGCCAAGGTAACGCGCCGCCAACCTGCTCACTATTGAGCAAGCGATCTGCCTCATGGCGATGTAGTTGGTTGCGCTTTAAACTGCGCAACATTCTATATTCGCGCCATAACAAGCGCCCCAATAACAACACGCCACTGAGCACTGCAATTAAATATACGCTGCCTAAGATGATGGATTGCTGAAATGTCACAACCATAGAAAATATAAATTCAGCTAACACTAAAGTTACAAAACTAACCGCAAACACGCCTTTAAGGGTTTGCCATTTTGATTTTTTATAAATAGGTGTTAAATCAATCTCTTCATCTTGGGGCTCATCAATAACTTGCTCATATTCATACTCGCCTTGATCGATCACTTTCGCTGGGATCAAGGTAAGTTCATTGTCTATTGGCTGCTCAGCAGTATCAATACGTCTGCCGGCTTGAAAGCCTGATGCAGTCTCGTTCATGTTAGTTTATCTCCTAAAAGGTACTGCATGACATGATCTAAACGAATGTGTTTTAGTTGCTTGTCTGGACTTGGCATTGGTGCAAACGATAAAAACTCAAAACCATGGCTTGGCCACTCATCTTTATTAAGCATGCGCATCGGTGGCTGCGGTGGTAAGTAGGTCAACCACTGTGACTCTGATAACGGCTTACCATAAATACAATTGAGCGTTTTACCTTGCTCAACCACTTGTTTTGGCATGGTTGCCATTATAGATGACATCGCCATAGTTTCTATTTTAACGCCATCAAATTTTAAGTGATTACTTTGCTCGTGTACTAAGGAGTCCAACAACAACGCTAAATCTTTATGGTGTGCACTACTAATATGATCTGATTTATTCGCAGCAAACAATAGTTTATCGATATTAGGTTTAAACAAGCGTTTCAAGAAGCCTGTTTCTCCATAGTTAAAATGCACGAGTAATTGTTTGATCACATCCCCTTGTTCTTGCAACGTCTCAGGCCCTTCATTGAGCGCACTGAGCACATCAACAAGCACTATTTGCCGATCAAAGTTGCGAAAGTGTTGCGTATAAAATGGCTTAACCACTTCTTTAACATAGGCATAAAAGCGTTTTTGCAAGTGTGCCAAGTTAGACCCTGCAACCACCTTATCATTAGCTTGCGCAACTGGAAAAAACAATAATAACGGTGCACCTTGTAATTCACCAGGCATCAGCATGCGTCCAGGTTGTAGCATCGCCAATTTAGTGTCTTGTTTAAGACTCACTAACAGTGTTTGGTAGTGCGTAGCAATCGC
The DNA here is from genome assembly GCF_012927645.1 of Pseudoalteromonas arctica. GTDB lineage: Bacteria > Pseudomonadota > Gammaproteobacteria > Enterobacterales > Alteromonadaceae > Pseudoalteromonas > Pseudoalteromonas arctica_A. The sequence goes on from NZ_JABBMT010000010.1 coordinate 20,281, forward strand.
GCTTAGTGCATTTTCATCTACCGGTGCAGTTAAATCAAGCTCGCTCAGTGCAGTTAAAAATGGCTGTGACTTTTCAACCCGAGGCGAGCATTGTAGTAATGCATATTGCTGCTCACTCCACTGTTGATAGCTTTGCTCTAGCATAGGTAAATCAAGCAGCCACTCACCGGGGTAATCAATAATGTCTAAATACAAGGTTGATTGCGGTGCAAAGTGACCACGTAAGCCTGCGTTACTGCGGTATTTAATAGCAAGGCGCAAGGTGTTTATACGTTCTGTTGAGGCAGGCCAGTGTGGTTGGCCTTCTAACGGCAATAAAGCACTTAGGGCTTTAGGGTAATCGAATGTAGGAATGGTCAGCGCTTGTTGCGGTACTATTTTTGTGGCGATATGGCGCTGTTGCTGCATAACATCAAAAAACGGTAAGTTTTTATCCGTCGCTTGGCTGGTTAAATGCTTTACTAACGCGGTAATAAAAGCGGTTTTACCACTGCCACTGAGGCCAGTTACCGCTAATTTTACATGTTGATCTAAGCTACGGTGTACGGCTTTTTCAGCCTTACCTTTGAATTTATTAAAGGCGTTTTTTGCAGATGAAGTGGTTATCATAATGAGCTAGCACTTCAGCTACATAATTACTTAGTCTAAAGTGCTATTAAATCCTTTATAGCTTATTGATTTCACGGCTAACCGTAAATTCGCTTGAAGTAACATAACGTTCCATTTCTTGTAAACGCGTATCAACACGTCCTAAACGGTCTTTTAAATCTTGTAAAGCACGACGCGGTGGCTCACCTTTTTGCCATACTTTAAATTTTACTTCAAGGGGATCTTCGTGTTTTGGCGCATCAGTTTTGCTTTGTGCATTGGCTGGTTTTTTATCTAAAATAAACCACGCTGCGATGTAAGCCACAACAAACAACGGACCACCCGCTAGTAACACTGCCGTTACTACGATAATACGTACCAACCACAATTCCATATTAAAATAATCACTGAGCCCTGCGCATACACCGGCTATTTTACCGCGTACGGGGTCTCTTAACAGTTCACGTTTAGTGTTCATACCTTACGTCTCCACTGTGGGGCCTCTTGATCAAGTAAGGCTTCTAATGTTTCAACTCGTTCCGCCATTTTTTCAGCTTTGTGTGCAAGCTCAACAAGTTGGCGATGTTCATGCTCGCTCAACCCCTGACTAATTTGCTTTTTACTACGGTAATGTAGAATAAGCCAAAGCGGAGCTACAATAACCATAAAAATTATGATTGGTGGCATTAAAACTTCTGCATCGAACATGATATTCTCCTATCAATCCGTTATTTGTTTAAGCACTGGGGGCTAAGCCCCCTTTTATTATTATTTTTCAGCCAGCTTCTTTTTAAGAGCCGCTAATTCGTCATCAATCTTTTCATCTTGCTGAAGTTCAGCAATTTCATCAGCTAATGACTTTTTACCTAAGTCGTACGATTCTACTTGTGATTCTAGTCCATCAATCTTAGTTTCGTAGCGCTCAAAGCGATTTAATGCATCTTCAACTTTAGAGCTGTCGAGTGCTTTTTTCACCTCTAGGCGCGACTCAGCTGAACGTTGACGTAAGATAATCGCTTTTTGACGTGCTTTTGCATCCGCTAACTTGTCTTGTAACGTGCTTACTTCTTGTTGCAGTTTCTCGATGTGAGACTCTATGTGACTAAGTTCATCTTCAACGGCAGCTACAGCGTCTGCTGACTTTTGCTTCTCAAGTAACGCTGCACGGGCTAGATCATCACGATCTTTGCTCAATGCAAGCTCGGCTTTATCTTGCCATTGAGCGACTTGTTCTTTTAATGTATCTACACGACGTACTAATTCTTTTTTCTCTGCTAATGTTTTTGCAGAGGTTGAACGTACTTCAACTAACGTGTCTTCCATCTCTTGGATGATCAGACGTACCATTTTTTCAGGATCTTCTGCTTTATCTAAAATGGCATTGATATTAGAATTAACAATATCTGCAAAACGCGAAAAAATTCCCATAACATTTACCTCTGTAGTGTTTAACTTAATTGGTCTGCTGTTACTGCTACAATATGCTTGCCAACTTTATAAAACATAAAATACAGTAATATTTTCATAATGTTAAACTAAAAATACAAATTCCTTTAGTTCTCCTTGATTATGAAATACACTAACTGTTAGTAAAAATGACTAAGAGTTAGGGAATATGAGTCAATTTCGCCAACAAGATAATTTACTCGGCCAATCAGACAGTTTTTTAGCGGTACTTGATCAAGTTTCACAACTGGCAAATTTAGATAAACCCGTACTGATTATTGGTGAACGTGGCACAGGTAAAGAACTGATCGCCGCCCGTTTGCACTTTTTATCAAAGCGCTGGGAGCAAAGCTACATTAAGCTCAACTGCGCGGCACTGAACGAAAATTTGCTTGAAAGCGAATTGTTTGGCCATGAAAGTGGTGCCTTTACTGGCGCAAGTAAACGCCACGAAGGACGGTTTGAACGTGCCAATGCTGGTACGCTATTTTTAGACGAATTAGCAAATACCTCTGCCATGGTGCAAGAAAAACTATTACGGGTAATTGAGTACGGCGAGTTTGAACGTGTTGGTGGTAAACAAACCGTCAAAGTCGATACTCGCTTAGTTTGCGCAACCAATGAAGATCTGCCTTATTTAGCCGAACAAGGTGAATTTAGAAGCGACTTACTTGATCGTCTTGCTTTTGATGTAATCACCTTACCACCACTGCGTGAACGTACCGACGACATAATGTTACTCGCTGAGCAATTTGCAATGAATATGGCCCGTGATTTAGATTGGCAACTATTCAGTGGTTTTACCCGCAGCGCCGTGGAAATACTGCAAGGGTATGACTGGCCGGGTAATATTCGTGAGCTTAAAAATGTAGTGGAGCGTAGTTTATATCGCCATGGCAGTGAACACATTCCCGTTCACCAGATTATTTTAGACCCATTTGAAAGCCGCTTTAGACCAAAACAGCGAATTAAAAAACTACCAACAAAGCTTATGGAAGCTGCTCCTGTTGCAGTTGTAACCAATGAACCAGTAGTTGCAATAAATACCCCGCAATTCCAGTTTCCATGTAGCTTAAAAGACCTCTCAAATGAATTTGAAATTGATTTAATAAAAAAAGCGCTTGAATATAGCCAATTTAATCAAAAGAAAACTGCAGAAGTACTTGGTTTGACGTATCATCAACTACGAGGCTATTTGAAAAAATACAACTTGTTAGATCAACAATAATAGTCAGAGGCTAAACGAGTGTATAAATTATTACTTGGTATCTTAACGGTATGCCTAACGGGTTGCTTAGATACCAAAGAAAAAACGCTAGAAGAAAAGAATCAGGGCTTAGTTTATTGCGCTGAGGCCAACCCTGTGTCGTTCAATCCCCAAGTGACGACCACAGGTTCGACGATCGATATTATTGCAAATCAATTGTATGACCGTTTGATCAGTATCGATCCCGTGACCGCTGAATTTAAAAGTGAACTGGCTACTGACTGGAAAATAAGTAAAGACGGCAAGTCAGTTACCTTTACCTTGCGTAAAGGAGTAAAGTTTCATACTACTGCATACTTTACCCCGAGCAGAGAGTTTAACGCTGATGATGTAATCTTTACCTTTAGCCGTTTATTTGATGGATATAATCCTTATCACTTTGTTGGGGATGCTAACTACCCTTACTTTCAAAGTGTTGGCATTGACCAGCTGATACGGCAAATTGTTCGCGTGTCTGACTACCAAGTGCGCTTTGAACTATTTAATGCCGAAAGCAGCTTTTTAGCCAATATGGCAACTGATTTTGCAGTGGTTCTGTCTCGCGAATATGCCATGCAATTAAAACAGCACGACCAAGTTAATCTGTTTGACCAATACCCTGTTGGAACTGGCCCCTATATTTATAAAGAGTATCGGCGCGATCACTTAGTGCGCTATTATCGTAACCCTGACTATTGGAAACACCACGTAGTGCTGGAGCAGTTGGTTTACGACATCACCCCAAATGGCACCACCCGAATTGCAAAAATGCTCACCAAAGAGTGCGATGTAACCGCACATCCAAGTAGCGCGCAATTAAGTATTTTAGCCCAACGCGACGACATTACTGTACAAAAAGAAACCAACCTTAACGTAGGTTATTGGGCGTTTAATACGCAGCGCCCACCATTTGACGATTTAAGAGTACGCCAAGCACTGGCCCATGCCATTGACGTTGAAAAAATCATGCAAGCAGTTTATTACGGCAACGGTATTCGTGCGCAATCGTTAGTACCGCCAACATCATGGGCATATCAACCACAAGCTAAGCTACCCGGCTTTAACCCTGATCTAGCTAAAAGGCTGCTGGTTGAGGCTGGCCTTCCAAATGGCTTTGATATGACCATTTGGGCTATGCCGGTGAGCCGAATTTACAATCCTAACGCCCGGAAAATGGCCGAGTTAATGCAAAGCGATTTACGTAAAATTGGCGTAAACGTCAGTATTGTTGAGTATGAGTGGAACACCTTTATTCAACGCATAGGTGAACACCGCCATGACAGCGTGTTATTAGGTTGGGCTGCAGATACACCGGATCCTGATAACTTTTTTAGCCCGCTACTTAGTTGCACAGCGGCATTGAGTGGTAAAAACCCTGCGAATTGGTGTGTTCCTGAGTTTGACTTACTATTGACACAAGCGCTAGACACCACCGATTTAGCCAAACGAAAAGCCTATTATCAACAAGCACAAGCGATGATAGTACGTGAACTGCCTTTATTACCACTAGCCCACGGTATGCGTTTTCAAGCAAGTAGTGCCGATGTAGAAGGTATTCCACTTGGCCCATTTGGCGCAATCTCCTTAGCCAATGCGAGGAAGAAATAATGGTGCTGAATTATATTTTGCGCCGCTTAGGCTTACTATTATTTATGATGTTTACCTTGAGTGTATTTACATTTTCACTCAGTTATTTATTTCCCGGCGATCCGCTTAGTAATTTAAGTGGTATCAGTAATACCAATTTTTCACAAACCACTGAACTACAAGACAAATATCACTTTAACGATAATTACTTAATGCAATACTTTGCTTTTATTGCACGTATTGTGCAAGGCGACTGGGGGGTCTCGTTCGCTTCCGGCGACAGTGTGTTTACTCATATTATCGAGTTATTCCCAGCCACCTTAGAGCTAAGTATTTATGCGTTAATTATTTCTGTTGTGGTGGGTGTTCCGGCTGGTATCTTAGCGGCGGCCTACCATAAGCGTTGGCCCGATAAACTGGTTAACTCCACAACATTAGTGGGCTACTCAATACCCGTATTTTGGTTGGCTTTGCTGCTGATCATGGTGTTCTCATTACAACTAGGTTGGTTCCCGATGTCAGGGCGAATGGGCTTACTGTACGAGATCCCCTCCCAAACTGGCTTTATTCTGATTGATATAGCATTAGCGGGCTTTCCCTATTCTGGCATAGCAATGCTGGATGCACTGCATCATTTAACCCTGCCGACCATTGTTCTAGCAATGTACCCAACCACAGTATTAGTACGCTTTACACGGGAGTCAATGTTGCATGTGCTTGAGCAAAGTTTTATTAAAACCGCCCGAGCCAAAGGTTTAAACCGTGCCCAATTGATTATTCATCACGCCTTACGCAATGCCTTACTACCGGTTATAAAGCAAATTGGTTTGCAGTTTAGTACCTTGATCACTTTGGCGATGATCACCGAGGTGATTTTTTCATGGCCCGGTGTTGGCCGTTGGTTAATTGATAGTATTTATCAACGAGATTACCCTGCCATTCAAGGTGGTTTATTAGCGGTATCGATGTTTGTTATTCTGGCAACAATTATTGCAGAATTAACCTATACCTTGTTCGACCCGCTGTCACGGAATCAAGCGCATGGCAAAGTTTAATTTATTTTCAGAAGAGTCAAATAAATCGCCATTAGCGCGGTTTTGGCGCAAATTTAAATCCAATCACCCGGCCTTAGTGGGGTTATGGATTTTTATCGCCTTTGCAATTTTAGCCGCTGCCGCGCCACTGATTGCGCCTTATGGAGTAAATCAGCAACACAGTGATGCCTTACTTATCCCGCCTTCATGGCATGAAATGGGCGATGTACGCTTTATACTCGGCACCGATGATCTAGGCCGAGATATCCTCTCGCGGCTTATGAATGGCGCAACCTATACTTTTGGTTTATCTGTTATCGCCGCACTTATCACCACTATCATCGGGGTATTAATTGGAACATTTGCCGGCATTAGCCGCGGCATGCGCTCAAGCTTTTTAAATCACCTACTTGATATAACCTTATCGATACCGTCTTTATTATTAGCGATTATTATTATTGCGATATTAGGCCCTGGCCTTATTAATACCGTTTGGGCGATTATTTTAGCACTGCTGCCACAATTTATTCATTCCGTGCGCAACCTTATTGTTACTGAGCTAAATAAAGACTACATCACCGCATTTAAACTCGATGGCGCATCAAATTGGCATATTCTCTCCCGTGGGATTTTCCCCAATATTTATGAGCATATTGTGGTTATTTTTACTATGGCGCTATCTACCGCTATTCTTGATATTTCAGCATTAGGCTTTTTAAAGCTCGGCGCGCAGCCACCTACCACTGAATGGGGAGCTATTTTGGCTGAAAACCTAGGTTTAATTTATTTAGCTCCGTGGACTGTTGGCTTGCCTGGGGTGTTACTCTTTTTAGCTGTGCTGTCGACCAATTTAGTTGGCGACGGGCTTCGCCAAGTGCTCAAAGCACGTAAGGCTGACTGATGCAATTACTAGATATACGAAACTTAACCATAGAGCTGCGCAGCACAGATTCCGTTATTCGTGTAGTTGACCGAGTAAATCTCAGTCTCAAAGAAGGTGAAGTACATGCATTAGTGGGCGAATCTGGCTCAGGTAAAAGCTTAATCGCCAAAGCGATTGTGGGTGTATTAAATAAACGCTGGCACATTACCGCTGATCGTATGCATTGGCGTGGTGTAGATTTAATGCGTTTATCAAATGAACAACGACGTAAAATTGTTGGCAGCGACATCGCCATGATTTATCAAGATCCGAGTCGTTGCCTTGACCCCACAGCAAAAATATTTGAGCAAATCGCCGAAACTTTACCTGAAATGGCCAACTCAGGCTTTTTCTTAAAACGAAACCGCGAACGCAAAGACCGTGTAAAAGCCTTGATCCATAAAGTAGGTATTAAAGATCACGAAAAAGTAATGACTAGTTACCCGCATGAGCTCTCAGAAGGTGTGTGTCAAAAAGTAATGATCGCCATGGCGATTGCGCGTACTCCTAAGTTACTCATTGCAGATGAACCGACTACAGCACTTGAAAGTACCACCCGAGCACAAGTATTTAGATTATTAAAAAGCTTAAACCAGCTTAAAAATATGTCGATTTTAATGATCTCCCATGAACTAGAAGAAATAGTCAACTGGTCACATGGTATGCACGTACTATACTGCGGACAGATGGTTGAAGCCGGTCCAACTCAGCATATTTTCGCGCAACCTCGCCACCCTTATACGCAAGCATTATTAAAAAGCTTACCCGATTATGAGCAAGGGCTTGCCCATAAGGAACCTTTTTATGCACTTAAAGGCACCATCCCAACGTTGCAGCATTTGCCAATTGGGTGTCGTCTTGGCCCTCGCTGCCCACAAGCACAAAGAGCCTGCGTGGTCACCCCAAAGTTAACTAAACAGCATGGTCACAGTTATGCGTGTCATTTCCCTTTAATTAAGGCAATGAAATAATGCAACCTCTATTGAAAGTACAAGCCTTATCAAAAAGCTTTAACCTTCGTGCAGGGATATTTTCACGTAAGCGTTTTGAAGTATTAAAAAACATTTCGTTTTGCTTAGAGCAAAGTGAAACACTGGCTATTATCGGTGAAACTGGCTCAGGTAAAAGTACCCTCGCAAAATTACTAGCTGGCGCAGACAGCGCAGATGCAGGGCAAATTCTACTCGATGGCAACATTATCGAAAACAAAGGCGTTCGCGATCAGCAATGCCGCCATATTCGAATGATCTTCCAAGACTCAGAAGCCTCGCTAAACCCAGGTTTAACGATCGGCGATATGCTCGACGATTGCCTGCAATATAATACGTCATTAGATAAACAAACCCGTGGCGAAAAAATCACTGTAACCTTATCTAAGGTTGGTTTACTCAACGACCATCAACATTATTACCCACACATGTTCAGTGGCGGTCAATTACAGCGCGTCGCCCTCGCCCGCGCATTAATACTCGATCCAAAGGTTGTAGTACTTGATGAAGCACTGTCATCACTAGACCCTTCTGTACGCGCACAAACAGTGAACCTATTACTAAAGCTACAACAAGACACCGGCCTAAGCTATATCTTGATCACGCATCACCTTAGCCTAGTACGCCACATTAGCGACCAACTAGTGGTACTCGACCACGGTGAAATCGTTGAATACGGCAAAACCGAAGATATTTTTCAAGATCCACAATCAAAAGTCACCCAAAAATTGTTGAGTTGCTGAAGAAAAAGGTTACAGGGGCTAGGCAAAAGGTTCTAGGAAAAACCAGAGCAGCTCGGCGTTAAATTTTACCCTTGGTTGTAGGTAGGTTGGATTGAGGGCAACGAAACCCAACTAAAAGCATACGAGCTGGTAGGCGGATTAACATGAAAAGTGGCTGTTGATAAACTAGTATCAACACGCAAATACGAGACCTTACTATATTTATGCACACTAATTTTTTGCCGCTTGATTAATCGCGTATATTGTTCTTACTATGGGTTGTCATATTGTTGCGTTTTTACTCGTGCTTAGTAAGTGTGCTAACCTTTGAGAATCAACTCAACAACATTCAAAAAAATCTTCTCTGATTTATTAAGAGCCATTATTTAAAGCTTGTCTTTTTTATTACCTTTTTAACCTCTTAATCATATCTTCTTCCTCAATCCCGCCCATCAATGCTACTTATAGTCGGTAGACTTATTGTCATCTTATAGGCCTAATTGGTTGTTATGAAAAAGAATGATTATCAAGTTCGTTTTGGTTTAGTCGTCAGAAAGCTACGAAACAAGAAGAACTTAACACAAGAAGAACTTGCAAGCTTATGTGACTTGGATAGGACTTATATAGGCAGTGTAGAGCGTGGAGAAAGAAATGTGAGCCTCATAAATATCCACAAGATCGCCTCAGCTTTAAATATAGAAGTTAAGGAACTTTTTTGATGCCCTACGCTCAGTTGAAACAAGAGATTTTCGCCTATTTCCACTCAAATTTAGCTGCTATTACTAGAGATATACAATCTAGACAGATCCTACATACTGTAAAGTCAAAGCTCATAAATCAAGCGGTTGAAAGTATGAAAAATGACTTAGGCAATATTTTAGTTGTTAAGTATCCACAGCTAGACCGCTCAAAGCTATTTATGCTTCTCCAATACTGTTATTCAGTTATGAGCTTTGAATATCGAAATATCGTTTGGCCATATGAATATATGGCATTTTCACGACGTAATGGAGAGTTGTGGGAGCGTTTTTGCAAAGCTGCTTGGGATCATTCTCAGTTGCCCGACCTATACCGAATTGAAGCTCCAAGCTTCAACGAGGTAAGAAATAGTTTCAGAGATCGCATAATTAATTATACCCAAGGTGATCCGTATCAGAACAATATCGTTGATGAAGTAGATAGTGTTTTTGAACTTGTGGGCGATATTAATATGGTTGAAGATGAAATGTTCAATCTAAATGGACGAAACCATATTATAGACTTTAAGAGTGGATTTAGCTCTAACGAAAAGGGAAACACGCTTCGTTTAATAGCCGTCGGTCGTGCTTACAAACATTGGGATTCTAATGTTAATTTACTGTTTCTCGTTAGGCAAAATGAGAATAACAACTATTTAGAAACCATTCGTAGAAGTAATCTTTGGGAAGTTCATTGTGGAGATGAGGCTTACAGAAAAATCGACGAACTAACAAATGCTGGTATATGTGAAATTAGAGAAGAAGCAATTGATTTTAGAAATGACCTATCACCAGGTTTTTGGAACTATTTAGTTAATAACGATCTGGCACATTATTTAGATTGGTAATGTTAAAAAGGTGCACAACGTGCACTTTTTTATAATACTGAGGAAATAAAGTTATCTCTTTCTTCTTCTGTATTTTTCCAACCTTGCACTTTCGCTAGCTCGACGATTTTATTTGCTTCTAATAGTTCTGCTTCGGTCAACTTAGGAACGTTAATTCTCTTTAAATAGTTTGCTGAGTTATTTGCTCCTGGTGATACAAGGGACTTTTGTTTAGTTGCAAAAGGGTGGTTTAGATAAATCAATAAAAAGTCGTGGTAACTTACCTTTTTAGCGAAAACCCCTACGACGCCTTGATCAAAAATGCAGTTATCCATTTCAGAAGCTGACAACCTTCCAGAGGTCACCATAGGTATTGCAAGCCCTTTTTTAAAGTAAAAACCTTTGTTCTGGAGGCGTGCCTTTTTATCTTTATCGTAATACGTAACAGCTTCATAATCCCAACGAATGCAGCTGTTAGTAGCTTCAAAGACATTTCTATGCCCTCCTCGAACAAAAGGAACATAAGCGATATCTGAACTTATGCCTTGTTTCTTTTCAAGTTCTGTCGGGGTTAGATTTACTAGATCCCAATCGATTGGGTGACCATTGATTCTTTTAGGTGGATTTTCTTCGTCATAGCCACAAAATCTTTGGTTATCACCTGTATAAATTCCAGTTCTACACTCTGCAATTTCACCTAATGTTACTGTTTCACGAGATATCTTAATTGAATCGAATAATTTTGGGCTGACCCAAGCTTTGTCAACATTATTAATAAAATAATCACCACTTACAGTAGTATGATCAGTTTCTACCAACCGTAAAAGCGGCTGACTTGATTCAACAGCATCGATCCAATTAACTTCATGATCTGCGCTAAGTGGTTCTACATTACCTGCGATAATACACATATTCCCATACCCAAAGTTTACGGAACCGAATCGTTTACTTTTGAACTGGATAATGTGAGTTGGTTTTGCCGATTCGAGTATAAACTGTCTCATATAACCCAAATGTGTGCTAGTTAGGAAAGTATCGGGGATAATAAAAACGTAGCGACCGCCCTTTTTTAATTTTTGCAAAGTAAAATAGAAGAACAATGCATAAGACTCTTTGGCATACACATCAGGGAATGCCTTTTTTATAAGCTTCCTATATTCTTGTGAGAACTTTAAACCGTAAGGAGGGTTACAAATAGTTGAATCATACTCAGTCTCAGGTAAAACAACCTTTCGATTATTTAGCTGAACAAAGTAATCAATAAAGTCTGTGTGAAAGTAATTACAATTTTCTATATCTAAGTCTTTGATAAAATAATTTTCGTCAATATCAATTGCATCGATATTAGAGGGTTTTCCTATCAGGTTTTTTATAAACGCCCCCTCACCAAAGCAAGGTTCAATAATGTTTTGTTCTGTAACGTCGCCCAATAAACTAATCATTGTATTTCTAAGGTCATCGGCATCTGTAAAGAAACCTTGAAAAGATTTATCTGTAATATGTTGGTTCAATACTTCAATCTTAAGTGTGCTACTTTTAGTCATCATTCTACTGTATTTCTGTCTTTTTTCAAGTTAAGCGTTAACATCAACTATGTTAGATCGAATTTTACACCCTCACACATTGTTCAAATGGTGGAGTGGTGGATCACTTTTCGGTTGTTATTAACACGAGATAAACTCGAGCCTACAACACCACACTCCCCTAGAGCCTAGTTACTTAGCCCCTTTAACCTTGTACCTAGCTCCTGTGGCTTTAATTTAAAGTGAGTTAATCGCTTCTTTTTTAGCGCTTACTTGGATGAAACAGTGCGACTAAAGCAAATAACCATTTAGCATCGAAAATCGACCATTCAGCAATATTCAGGGTGCTTTTCGACGCTAAATGCGCCTTTCGACAATCTGCTATTAACTTTGTAACAAAGATACTGTGTAGATCCCTACATTTTAAACTCAACAGCACTTACCTTACCTGATAACTCACCTTGTACTGTTTGAAACAATTTAATTAATGTGGCAGCTAAATACACCTGAAATTTTTCCAATGCTAGAGTGCGGTCAAATACATCAGTGGGTAAGAAGCGTTTCATCTCAGCTATAAATGCTTCACTTTTAACAAGCTCAGCTAGGCGCTCAATTAAATTAGCAAGCAACACATCATAGTGATCAAGTTTATAGTCTACGATCTTGCTTTTTACTAAATCCATTTTCAATATAGCACCTTGCTGCTGTAACCAGGCGAGATCCCAAATATCTCGATGCCGAACATATTTGGTTGTTGCAGGCAAAGAGATAATTTTATCTGCCATCACTTCGTCTAACGTCTCTGTTAAGATAAGAGTGTCGCTATAGCCATCCGGCAAAAAGTCATAATTTGCTTGCAGAGGTAACGGCTCCTTTGTATAAGCAGGGATATTTGCTACTTCAAGTTTAATTTTTTGTTTAGGTATATCTTTTCTCTCAGGAAAAGTAACAACTGCGATTTGCCACTTGTCAATGTTTAATTCTGCATATTTTGGGTCTGTTTTTAACTCTTTAGGTTCTTTAACACTGACTTCAAGTCCGTATCTTCCGCCGATATATTTTTCAATACAGGTTTTCATATCTGCCAGCATTATCGAACTGAAATCTTTGCCACCTGCAAAATCTAAATCTTCGCTGAAACGATTGCCGCCATAACATAACCGTAAACATGTACCTCCTTGAAAAGTTAACTTATCCAGAAACCCCGCCTTTTCTAACGCAAATAAAATATCGTAATGTAGAAGCTCTTTTTCTATAACTGCGCGCATGTGCGAAACATTGTCGCTTTGCATTGCTTGGTTTACTAACTTTGCGAAGTTCTGTTGGTCAATTTTCATAACGTATGCTCCTCCAATTCATCTATATTAACCAAATGGGTATTGCGGCCAACACGTTTTAAATCTCTATAAGCGACTTGCTTAGTGGCGAACCTAAGTGGCCTACCAACTAAATTTGTACCTTCCAGAATATCCATAGGAGCGCGTTTTGTATGGGTAAATTCAATGGTTCCAAACGGGGTTTTATATTCTGCCGAGCGCCCTGTTGTCATTACCGTTAAACGATCAACTGGAATTTGCGAGATCACCCCAAATTCAGAAAGTGCAGATTCCAAACTAACGTAGTTGTATTCACCACGCCGAATCGTTTTGGCAATTTGCTCTAACGTATCACTTTTTTTAGATTGCGCTAGAGTATATAAGTACACACCATTAATAATACGTACAAGCAAACCATCATCTAGCAAACGTTTGATGCCCGCTCGTAGAGTTCTCTGATTGTCTTGATGGAAAATTTTCGAAAGATCTGAATTAGTAAAGATATAATGACCTCGCTTATCGTATTCAGTAAACTTTTTAATAGCTTCAGATTTATTCAACACACACCTCAAGTCATCATTAATAACATATAAAGATGTCACAATTGTAGACTTAATGAATGATTTTAGCAAGCTGGACATTGGTGATATAGCAATCTTGCTTAATAAACACCAAAATGGTTTTATCAACATTAGATAGTTTTAAACCCGCATTTAAACCCTCAATTTCTGACGTTTTAGCCTCCATTATTGCATCAAAAATCATTTGTAATATGAACTCAATAAATAGAGCACTATCGGTTTGCTGAGTGCTTTGGCGAATAGCGAGGTAGTAGTCGTCTTGATGTTGATGCACCATGCTTTAAACAGGAATATTAATAAACACGTCATTAATTAGGTTATTAAATTGAGCCGTAGTTAATAAAGTGACACTTGCAAACTTTATTTGTACAGTCAGCCCGTTATTTATATAAGTGAATTGCATAAAAAAACCCGCAAACTTGATTACTCAAATTTTCAGGTTTTTTAGGGTTTTTAAATCAACGAATTTAAAAACCTATATTGGTGGGCTGGGGGGATTTGAACCCCCGTCCGAAAAGCCTCGATTGTTATCATTACTCAACAAAAACAATAAGTTGCATAAATATCAGTATTTTAAGCCCTTGTTCAGTCTCTTAGTGTCTTGTATCGTCTAGTGTATTTGGGCACAATGTGGACAGTGTTAGCGGTTAACAATAGGGAGCTATATAAAATGGATAAACAAGCGATAATCGATAGTTGCAGAGAAAAAGAGTTTCATGCTTATGGAACTAGTAGTATTTTTGATAAACGAGCTAGATCTCTTCAATTTCGAAGAACTTTAATTACTTTCCTTGGGATTATAACCCCTTTATCTGTTGGCTCAATAGTATTATCTTTCGGCACTTCGACAACAGCACTACCATATTTACTAACTATAGCAGGTGCAGTCGGTATTATACAGTTGGTTGTGTCTGCATGGTCAATAGTGTCTAGATGGGATGAAAAGTATGATTATTCTATTGAATCAGTTAGAGACAACACGAATTTATACAATCAGTTTAAAGCTCTAGCCGATATGCAACCCAGCGATCTAGACATAAAATTTTCTGAATTAATTAAACAAAACGAGAGGCGGGAATCAACAGATATTACTAAACATATTACTGAGAAAGAAAAGCGTTATGCTAATCACATATCGCTAAAGTATTACAAAAAACCTTGCCATATATGCAAGGAAACGCCTATATCATCAAAACCAACTAAATGTGATGGTTGCGGTAATTTTTAATAAAGGAGTAAACCATGAACCAAAATGTAATAAAATTTGTAAAAGCTTTTCAGTCACTTTCTGCTAATGAAAAAGCTCAGGTGATAGAAATAGCAAAAGCTCTTAATGATGCTGGTCCAATAAATGAAAGTCGTGTTATAAGATCATTTGGTCTTGAATCAAGTAGTACAACTATAAACTTTGCTCCAGCTCCAGGTGCTTGTCCAGCTTGTGGAAAATAAAATACTAACAAGTCACTAAATTGGATACTCAATGTAGTAGATAGGATAGAGGCCTATGCATAAGTGAATTTCTTCAGAAACAAATTCTCGGACCTAACTTTATAGCATCTTCTAAATGACTTGGCGCAAAGTGCGCGTAAACCATGGTTTGCTCAATCTTTGCATGCCCAAGTATTTGCTGTAAAACTAAAATATTACCTCCGTTAATCATAAAATGACTCGCAAAGGTATGCCGTAGAACATGGCTACACTGCCCCTTTGGTAAATTAATATCCGTTTTATTTACCGCCCTTTCAAACGCCTTTCTACAATCAGCAAATAGTGGCCCTGACTTTTTAGGGATCTCATTAAACAGCTTTTCACTAATTGGCACAGTTCGGTTCTTTTTACCTTTGGTATTAATAAAGGTGATGCGGTAGCTATCGCCAGATTTAATAACTTGAGACCCTTTTAAATTACACGCCTCACTTATCCTACAACCTGTAGCTAAACAGATTTTAGACACGATTAAAATATGGGGATTAGTAGAGCGTTTTAACTCATTTAGTAGAGTAATTATCTCGTCTTCCATTAAAAATGAAAGTTCGGTTTGCTGTAGTTTGAACGGTTTAATTTCAGCTAAAGGATTTGGATATTTTAACTCCCCTACTTCAGTTGCACTCTACCCAACCTACGCGTGTTACATAAAAGCAGCGCGAGATAAACTCGAGCCTACAACACCACACTCCCCTAGTGCCTTTAACCTTTAACCTTTATATTTTGCTCACAAAAAAAGCGCCAATTGACGCTTTTTTTAGCTTTACTTAATTAAGCTTACTCAGCAGCTGTTGTTTGTGCTGGTAAGTTTAATTCTGCGTTTGCTTTTAAAGCTTCAATGAATACCATGTAGTTTTTGTTTACTTGGGCCATGGTAATATTTTGCTTAATTTGTGCGTCGATTTCGCCTTCAACAGTAGCGTTAGTCACTGTTTTAAGTGCTACGATTGCCGCGTCACCGTTGTTTAGTTCAACTTTTTCAACTACTGGCATGTCAGTTGGGTGTGCCATTTTAAAGGCATGTTGAACGATCGCAGGCGATACAGTGTAAGCTTGACGAGTCAGTGCTGCTTCTTGACGTAAGTCTAAGCTATGCTCAGTCGCTAGGTCAGTTAAGCTCTTGCCAGCTTCAATTTCAGCAAACAGCGTTGTTGCTTTTTCTTTCGCCAGCTCTGATGCTTTTTCACTAACTAAACGTGCTTTAATTTGCTCTGATACATCAGCAAGTGCTTTTGTTGCAGCTGGTACATGCTCTTTAACACGCACTAATACCACATGCTCATCACCTACTTCGATAACTTCAGAGTTCATTTTATCTTCAAGTACATCGGGTGAGAAGATTGCAGCTAACACAGCGGGTGTGTTAAGCGGTGCAGGTAATGAATTACGGTCAACCAGTTCTGTTGTTTGTACTTCAACACCGGCAACGTCTGCAGCGTCAATTAAGGTGTCTGAAATTTCAAATGCGATAGCGCCCATTTCTGTTTGCTTTTCATAGAATGCATTTACTTTTTCAGTACGCTCAAGTTCTGCGCGTAAATCAGCTTTAACAGTGTCATACGCTTTTACTTGTTGGCTCTGAATATCAGTTAACTGAATAATATGATAACCAAACTCAGATTGTACAACGTCTGAAAAATCCCCTTTATTTGCCAATGCAAATGCCGCATCTTCAAAAGCTGGATCCATCATGTCACGTTCGATCCAATCTAAATCACCGCCTATTTCAGCACTGACGATATCATCTGATGATGATTCAGCTAATGCTGCAAAGTCACTACCTTGTTGCAATTGCGCTAACAAGTCTTCAGCTTTGGCTTTTGCTGCATCATCATCTTCACTGTTATCAATTAGGATATGCGATACACGACGCTTTTCAGGCTCAACATATTGTGCACTATTTTGATCGTAATACGCTTTAACGTCTGCTTCGCTAACATGAGTTTCAAGTGTTAGGTTTGCAGCATTTAAGTCAATGTAGCTTACTGATACTTGCTCAGGCGCTAAAAACTGCGACATATTTAGGTCATAGTAATCAGCAATTTCTTGCTCCGTTACTGCAATTCCTTCTTGTAGTGATTCTTTGCTAACCACAACGTAATCAATACTACGTGTTTGCTGCTGTAGCGCAATCGCACTAGCCAGCTCACTTTCTAAAGCAAAATCAGTCCCAGCGACTGCTGATATCAACTGGCTACGGGTCATTTCTGCACGTAAATATTCACGAAACGCATCTGGCTGGAAGTTCATTTGACGAATAACTTGCAAATAACGATCGTTATTAAACTTGCCACCAATTTGGAAGTACGGCAATTCTAAAATCGCTTTGCGGACACTGTCATCACTAACACGTAAGCCAAGTTCGGTCGCTAGTTGAGTTTGCAATTCTTGTTGTACTAGACGGTCAATGACGCCTTGACGAATTTGTGCCATGTAATTTGGATCAGCAGTAATTTGTGCAAAGTATTCGCCAAATTGTTGCTCTAAACGTGCACGTTCGTTTTGGAACGCACGGCTAAACTCGGTTTGGCTAATTTTAACTCCATTTACTTCAGCTACGGGCTGCTCTGTGGTTTGACCTAAGTAACCACCGATCCCTGCTAAGGCAAAAGATAAAATCACCGCGCCTAAAATAATTTTAGCTACCGGTCCTTGTGAACCTTCTCTGATTTTCTCAAGCATTTATTTATCTCTATTCTATTCGAGGCAGAAATCGCCTTGCTTATGTAAAAAAAGCGTATCTTACCAGATACGCTTTTTTACTTGAAGCAATTGGCGAGAAAGATAGTTAATTAAGCTGTAAAAGCGATTAACTTCTTACACTACCAAACTAACTCACTAAAGAGCAGTGATTAGCTGTTACATGCATCTTTAAGCGCTTTACCGGCTTTAAAAGCTGGGATAGTCGCGGCAGCGATTTGAATTGTTTCGCCAGTTTGTGGGTTACGGCCTGAACGTGCAGCACGTTCACGTACTGAGAAAGTACCAAAACCAACTAATGCAACTGAATCGCCATCTTTAAGAGCGCCAGAAACAGCCTCGATAAATGAATCAAGTGCACGACCCGCAGCCGCTTTAGAAATGTCAGCATCAGCTGCGATTTGATCGATTAATTGAGATTTATTCACAATATCATCCTCTTTCATTGTTATTATCAAGAGCGATTGTTTTTTAAACTAACATCACTATTTTGAAAATTTTAGAGCAAACTTTTTCATGCCCATACGATTGTAATTTTTCTTCAGCCTAGGCCACATAAGGCCTCGGCTTGAAAGCCAGTGCTTAACTTATCATACCATCTAGATTTGAAAAGCCCTTTAAAGCACTTTTTTCGGTTTTTTACTGGTTTTTTGATGTTTCGACTGAAAAACTCTCAACTGGGTGTACTAAAGCCAGTTTTAAAACCTCATCAATCCAGGTAACTGGGTGAATATCGAGTCCTGCCAATACATTGTCGGGGATCTCTTTTAAGTCACGCTCGTTAATTTTTGGAATAATAACCGTTTTAATACCACCACGGTGAGCGGCTAACAGTTTTTCTTTTAAGCCACCAATAGGTAATACTTCACCACGTAAGGTGATTTCCCCCGTCATAGCAACATCAGCACGTACTGGGTTACCTGTAAGACTTGATACCAAACCCGTTACCATCGCCGCACCTGCACTTGGGCCATCTTTTGGAGTTGCCCCCTCCGGTACGTGAACGTGAATATCACGTTTTTCGTAAAAATCACTATTGATACGAAATTCATCAGCACGATTACGTACAACTGTCATAGCTGCCTGAATCGACTCTTGCATCACATCACCCAATGAACCGGTGTAACTTAATTTACCTTTGCCTGGCACAGCAGCGCATTCGATAGTTAATAAATCGCCACCCACTTCAGTCCACGCTAAACCTGTTACTTGACCAATGCGGTCACCGTCTTCAGCTTTGCCATAGTCAAAGCGTTGCACACCTAAAAACTCTTCTAAGTTTTTATCGTCGATAGTCACTACTTTAGTGCCTTTTTCGAGCAAGATATTTTTAACCGCTTTGCGGCATAACTTAGACACTTCACGCTCTAAGTTACGTACACCCGCTTCACGCGTGTAATAACGAATAATGCCGATAATTGCACTGTCTTCAATGATTAATTCGCCATCTTTTAAGCCATTGCGTTTAACTTGTTTAACAATTAAATGCTCTTTGGCAATATTCAGCTTTTCATCTTCGGTATAACCCGATAAGCGGATCACTTCCATCCGATCCAATAACGGACCAGGAATGTTAAAGCTATTTGATGTAGCGACAAACATTACATCAGATAAGTCGTAATCAACTTCTAAGTAATGATCTGCAAAGTGGCTATTTTGCTCAGGATCAAGTACTTCTAGTAATGCTGATGCTGGATCGCCACGCATATCTGCTGACATTTTATCGATTTCATCTAACAAGAATAATGGATTTTTAACACCCACTTTACTCATGTTTTGAATCAACTTACCTGGCATCGAACCTATATAAGTACGACGGTGACCACGAATTTCTGCTTCATCACGTACACCACCTAGTGCCATACGAATGTATTTACGCCCTGTTGAGCGAGCAATAGATTGACCAAGTGACGTTTTACCAACACCCGGTGGACCCACTAGGCACAAAATTGGACCTTTGAGTTTATTGGTACGCTGTTGCACGGCGAGGTATTCAATGATGCGTTCTTTGACTTTATCAAGACCGTGATGGTCGCTGTCTAAAATCTTTTGCGCACCTGCTAAGTCTTTTTTAACTTTTGAACGCTTTTTCCATGGCACATTAATGAGTGTGTCTATGTATGAACGCACAACAGTGGCCTCAGCCGACATTGGCGACATCATTTTAAGTTTAGCTAACTCAGAATTGGCTTTTTCTTGCGCATCGCTGCTCATACCTGATCCTTCAATGCGCTTTTTCAGTGCTTCAAATTCGTCAGGTACATCGTCAAGCTCGCCTAATTCTTTTTGAATGGCTTTCATTTGCTCATTGAGGTAATACTCGCGCTGCGACTTTTCCATCTGCTTTTTAACCCGGGTACGGATCTTTTTCTCAACTTGCAGTAAATCGATTTCACCTTCCATCAACGCCATTAAGTATTCTAGACGCTCTGTAACATTGGTGATTTCGAGTACTTTTTGCTTTTCAGGCACTTTCAGTGGCATGTGCGCTGCCATAGTATCGGCAAGGCGCGGCGCTTCATCAATGCCACTGACCGAGGTTAACACCTCTGGTGGTATTTTTTTATTAAGCTTTACATAGCCTTCAAACTGGCTAATAGCACTGCGAATAAATACATCTTGCTCTTGCTCATCTACTTCTTCTGAGCCAATAAACTGCGCATTAGCAACAAAAAAGTCTTCATTATCAATAAAGCTTTCTAGTTTCGCGCGTTGCGTGCCTTCGACCAGTACTTTAACTGTGCCATCTGGTAATTTGAGTAGTTGTAAAACGGTGGCAATCGTACCTACGCGATAAATATCGTCTTGCTCAGGTTCGTCTACAGTTGCGT
Source organism: Pseudoalteromonas arctica (assembly GCF_012927645.1). Lineage (GTDB taxonomy): Bacteria > Pseudomonadota > Gammaproteobacteria > Enterobacterales > Alteromonadaceae > Pseudoalteromonas > Pseudoalteromonas arctica_A. Next base: position 40,815 of record NZ_JABBMT010000010.1, read on the forward strand.
CTTTTTGCGCAACCAGGAAAATTTGTTTGTCTTTATCCATTGCCGCTTCAAGGCATTTTATTGATTTTTCACGGCCTACAAAAAGCGGGATAACCATGTGCGGGTACACCACAACATCGCGCAATGCCAACACCGGGATTTCGACTCGATCTGTTCTCTCAAGCGTCATTATTTTTCTCTTCGCTCTTCATTTATTTTAAAGATTACTCAAGTATATGGGGATAACCTAGGTAAAGTTCAACAATTTAACGCAACTGGATTAAATAAATTATAAAAAAAGGAGCACTAGGCTCCTTTTTGTTATCAAACTGAGCGAGTTTTACTCAGATGCTGCTTTATCTTGGCTAGCGCTTTGATAAATCAAAATAGGATCTGATTCACCTTTTATCACGGTTTCGTCAATCACTACTTTGCTGACGCTTTCCATTGAAGGAAGTTCGTACATAGTATCAAGTAATACCGCCTCAACGATTGAACGAAGACCACGTGCGCCAGTTTTACGCTCCATCGCTTTATGAGCGATAGCACGCAGTGCGTCATCACGGAACTCAAGTTCAACGTCTTCCATACCAAACAATGCACCGTACTGTTTTGTTAGGGCGTTTTTAGGCTCATTTAAAATTTGCACTAAAGCCGACTCATCAAGTTCAGTTAAGGTTGCCACTACAGGTAAACGACCAATAAACTCAGGGATCAAACCATATTTCACTAAATCTTCTGGCTCAACATCTTTAAATGTTTCACTCAAAGATCGGCTCGCCGCAGACTCTTTTACGTTAACCCCAAAACCAATACCAGTATTTTTATGACTACGCTGCTCAATCACTTTATCAAGACCTGAGAATGCACCGCCACAGATAAATAAGATTTTAGAGGTATCGACCTGTAAAAACTCTTGCTGTGGGTGCTTACGGCCGCCTTGTGGTGGTACAGATGCCACAGTCCCTTCTATCAGTTTAAGCAGTGCTTGTTGCACACCTTCACCTGATACGTCACGGGTGATTGATGGGTTATCTGATTTACGTGAAATTTTATCAATCTCATCGATGTAAACAATACCACGTTGTGCTTTCTCAACGTCGTAGTCACATTTTTGCAGTAACTTTTGGATGATGTTTTCAACATCTTCACCCACATAACCAGCTTCAGTTAGTGTGGTTGCATCAGCCATTGTAAACGGCACATCTAATAAACGCGCTAACGTTTCAGCTAATAATGTTTTACCACTGCCGGTTGGGCCAATAAGTAAGATATTACTTTTGCCTAACTCAATATCCGTTTTACCGGTTTGATTACGTAAACGTTTGTAGTGATTGTAAACCGCTACTGACAGTACTTTTTTGGCGTGCTCTTGACCGATAACATAATCATCTAAATGATTACGAATTTCTTTTGGTGCAGGCAGTTTATCTGAGGTATTGTGCTTTGGCGCAATATCTTTGATCTCTTCCCTAATAATGTCGTTGCACAGCTCAACACATTCATCACAAATGTATACTGAAGGGCCAGCAATTAACTTGCGAACTTCATGCTGGCTTTTGCCACAAAAAGAGCAGTATAACAATTTATTACTTTTGTCGCCGTCTGTAGGAGTGTCAGACATTCAACTACCTCATCTTATTCGTTGGCTGCCAAACTACTTAGCAGCTATTTCAATACGCTTAACTATACCAAAAAATAGTGGTTTTCACAGTGTAAACAGCTCAAGCTAGTACTGTTAGTTACCAGCTTATATTTTTACTTGCTGTCGCGACTAGTAAACACCGCATCAACTAAGCCATAATCAACAGCTTGGCTGGCGCTCATGAAGTTATCACGATCTGTATCTTTTGAAATCACATCTAATGGTTGGCCGGTATGCTCTGCCATTAAACGGTTTAGTTTATCTTTAATAGACAAAATTTCTTTGGCGTGTATTTCAAAATCAGAAGCTTGACCTTGGAAACCGCCTAATGGTTGGTGGATCATCACCCGTGAATTAGGTAAACAATAACGTTTTCCTTTTGCACCAGCTGTTAATAAGAATGCACCCATGCTCGCCGCTTGACCAACACAAATTGTGCTTACATCTGGTTTAATGAAATTCATGGTGTCATAAATCGCCATCCCCGCAGTCACTGAGCCGCCTGGCGAATTAATATATAAAAAAATGTCTTTTTCTGGATTTTCTGATTCTAAAAATAGCATTTGCGCTAAGATCAGATTAGCCATGTTGTCTTCAACTTGACCTGTTAAAAAAATGATTCGCTCTTTTAATAGTCTCGAATAAATATCATACGAGCGCTCGCCTTTCGCTGTTTGTTCAACAACCATAGGTACTAATGCATTGAGTGGATCTGTAATACCAGTGTTCATATTTATCTTATTCCTTATACGCTTATACTTATCCTTACTATTAAGAAAAGCATAGTTATTTTTTGGCGAAATTGAAGGCCACAACCTAAAATGGCTCGGGCACACTGCATAATACAGAGCAACACGAGCCATTTAATCGTTAGCGAGGGATTAAGTCAATGACTTATTAAGCACCTTGCTGTGGATTCATGATGTCATCAAATGCTTTTTCAACGTCAGTCACATTTGCTTTAGCTAAAATAGCTTCAACAGCCTGCTCTTCCATTGCTACATTACGCATTTGTTGCATAAGTTGATCATTTGCTTTGTAGTATTCGACCACTTCTGTTGGATCTTCGTATGCAGAAGCTACTGTTGCAATTAATGCTTCAACTTTTGAATCATCAACCTTGATCTCGTTCGCTTTAATTACTTCACCTAATAATAGGCCAGTCTTAACGCGTGTTACTGCTTGCTCATGGAACAATTCAGCTGGAAGCTCAGGCATGTTTTTAGCGTCGCCACCAAAACGTTGTGCAGCTTGTTGACGTAATGCATCAATTTCTTGATCTACTAGCGCTTTAGGCACGTCGATTTCGTTGTTAGCTAAAAGACCTTTAATTGCTTGGTCTTTCACGTTCGCTTTAACCGCTTGGTCAAGTTCACGTGTCATGTTCTTTTTAACTTCTTCTTTAAGAGCATCAACGCCGCCTTCAGTTACACCAAACTTAGTTGCAAATTCTTCGCTAAGTTCAGGTAGTTCTTGCGCTTCAACTTTTTTCACTGTGATAGTGAATTGAGCTGCTTTGCCTTTAAGGTTTTCAGCATGGTAATCTTCAGGGAAAGTTACGTCAGAAACAACTTCTTCACCTGCTTTTTTACCTACGATATTATCTTCAAAACCTGGGATCATACGACCTTGACCAAGCTCTAATGGGAAGTCTTCAGCTTTTCCGCCTTCAAATACTTCACCGTCGATAGTACCGACAAAATCAACCGTTACACGGTCTTTTTCGCCAGCAGCTGTATCTACGTCAGCCCAATCTGCGTGTTGCTTACGAAGAGTTTCTAGCATGTTAGCTAGATCTTCGTCAGTTACAGTTACAGCAGGTTTTTCAACAGCAATTTTGTCTAAACCTTGAACTTCTACTTCAGGGTAAACTTCAAATGTTGCAGAAAATTCTAAATCTTTACCTGCTTCAAGTGCTTTAGGTGCAAATGTTGGTGCGCCAGCTGGGTTAATTTTTTCAGCTACAATAGCTTCATAAAAATTACGCTGCATTACTTCGCCAGCAACTTCCTGACGAACTGCACCACCGTAACGTTTGTTGATTACAGACGTTGGTACTTTACCAGGACGGAAACCATCAATACGCTGGGTTTTAGACAGTTGTTGTAAGCGTTTTTTTACTTCGGTCTCAACGTTCTCTGCAGGAACGATGATGGTCAGACGGCGCTCAAGGCCTTGAGTCGTCTCAACAGAAACTTGCATGATATACCTCAATCTTCAATTTTGGCGACTGTTCGCCTTCCTTACAAACACGGTGATCACTATGCGTTTTGGCACGTTTAAAGTCATTTAAGCGACTTATTAACCCCATCTCCACTATAAGATACCAATGCTGCTTTGCCCTTCGGGCACTATGTTAAACAATAGACGCGGCATTATAACCTAATATTTATGATAGTCGAGCCTAGGGGGAAATTATTTGGTCAGATCACGGATTATAGAGGGGAATGGGTAAAATGTAGGCGGTTAAGCTATCAGGAAGAGAATAATGAAACTTTTAGTTAATAAACAATTCATATAGATATTAGATGCTGAGAAAGTGGTCGGCGATGCAAGGGGTGAACCTGCGACTGCATGAGATATACCCAAACCAAAAATCACTAAACTTTATAATTAACGAAAGTGGTCGGCGATGCAGGATTTAAACCTGCGACTGCATGAGATATACCCAAACCAAAAATCACTAAACTTTATAATTAACGAAAGTGGTCGGCGATGCAGGATTTGAACCTGCGACTGCATGAGATATACCCAAACCAAAAATCACTAAACTTTATAATTAACGAAAGTGGTCGGCGATGCAGGATTTGAACCTGCGACCCCTTGGACCCAAACCAAGTGCGCTACCAAACTGCGCTAATCGCCGATATTGAGGTGATAAACTTCATTTTAATGAACACTCAAACTTTGTATTTGAGACCACTTTTTGAGAAAGTGGTCGGCGATGCAGGATTTGAACCTGCGACCCCTTGGACCCAAACCAAGTGCGCTACCAAACTGCGCTAATCGCCGATATTCTTTTTTGTAAATGGGGTGACTGATGGGGCTCGAACCCACGACAACCGGAATCACAATCCGGGGCTCTACCAACTGAGCTACAACCACCGCTATATTTACATGTTTTCAAATGGTGCACCCAGAAGGATTCGAACCTTCGACCGACGCCTTAGAAGGGCGTTGCTCTATCCAGCTGAGCTATGGGCGCATCGAAAACTTCATAGTTTACCAATAAGCCAATCTATTATAAATAGAAAGCGGTCTGCTTTCAGTATTCAACCTATGACTGCATGGGATATACCCAAACTAATTATCATAACTTTTTATAATTAAGAAAGTGGTCGGCGATGCAGGATTTGAACCTGCGACCCCTTGGACCCAAACCAAGTGCGCTACCAAACTGCGCTAATCGCCGATGCTTACTATTATTAACAAGTGACCTCGCTAACAACGGGGTGCATAATAGTGATTTGACCGTGTCAGGTCAAACCTTTTTTTAAGAAAATAAATCAATCGGTCATTTTTAGTTCATAATGGTTAAATATTGTGAGGTTCAGTTAAAATTCCAACTGTTTTATATAATTAGCGGGTATATCAGAAAAGCAACTTGGCGCATTAGCGCTTTTCTGCGAAAATAGTAAGCATACTAAAAACGAGTAATAGAGAACGCGTTCTTTATTAGCATTATATTACCCCAATTTCTGTATGCATGCGTTTTTAAAGTATCGGTATTAAGTTAACTAACCCCAATTAAAGGTCACCCATGACGGCAAACATCATCGATGGTAAGGCAATAGCTAAACAAGTACGCAGTGCAGTAGCACAAAGAGTAAGTGAGCGTGTAGCAAACGGTTTGCGCGCACCTGGACTTGCAGTTGTACTTGTAGGGCAAGATCCTGCAAGCCAAGTTTATGTAGGTTCAAAACGTAAAGCCTGTGAAGAAGTTGGCTTTATTTCTAAATCATTTGATTTACCAGCAGATACAAACGAGCAAGCATTATTAGATTTAATTGATGAGCTCAACAACGATACACAAGTTGATGGTATTTTAGTACAACTTCCTCTTCCTGCTGGTCTTGATGTTGAAAGAATCCTTGAGCATATCACTCCACTCAAGGATGTTGACGGCTTTCATCCTTATAACATTGGCCGTTTAGCACAGCGTATGCCAGCCCTTCGACCTTGTACGCCAAAAGGTATTATTACACTACTTGATTCGACCGGTGTTAAGTACAAAGGTATGCACGCGGTTGTCGTTGGCGCTTCTAATATTGTTGGGCGACCTATGGCATTAGAACTATTATTAGCTGGTTGTACTACAACTGTATGTCATAAATTTACGCAAGATTTAGAAACTCATGTACGCCGTGCTGATCTGTTAGTTGTGGCCGTTGGTAAACCTGAGTTTATTCCTGGAGATTGGGTTAAAGAAGGTGCAATTGTGATCGATGTAGGCATTAATCGTTTAGATAGCGGCAAATTAGTCGGTGATGTACAGTATGATATCGCTGAACAAAAAGCACATTTCATCACGCCAGTACCTGGCGGCGTAGGTCCAATGACAGTCGCAAGCTTGATTGAAAACACCCTTGAAGCCTGTGAAAAATATCACAGCTAAGAGACTATCAATTTTTGATTTTATTTATGTAAAAAAGGGTTGCTGTTTAGCAACCTTTTTTTGTTAACTAAGTTACGTCAATTTAGCTGTTCGCCATCGCTGTGTTAGCTTTAACAATTGCGGTAGCACAGAGAAGAAAATCATTAATGTCATGAACATGTATTGCCACAATTGATATTGCTCGCCCAATAACAGCACAGCACAAATAATACCTGCGATTGGATTTGCTATAGTGCCGAATGTAAATTCAACCACCGTCATTCTCCCAAGCAACCAAACATAGAGCGCATAGGCAATCGCCGTATTGGGCACCACTAACCAAAAGAGTACAAACCATTGGCTTGCAGTAAATGTACTGCCTAAAGCATGGTAGGCATCTGGTGCAATAAAATAACCTTGAGTCGCTGCAGCCGCAGTCAAAATCGCCCCGCCAATGATCAATTGCCAAGTCAGCACAGTCCACCAATGGATATGTATAGTGATTTTTTTCACTAATGTACTGCCCACTACAATTGTCAATAAAGCTCCGAGTAAAGCTGCCACACCGAGGAAGTTTAGTACGACATATTGGGGATCAAATAAACACCAAGCCAGTATCACTAATACCGCTGCACAAAGTGATTGTATTAATGCGGGGCGTTGCCCTTTAATTAACCACGCATATACAAGTGCAACTACAGGAACAGATACCATACCCACTCCCGCTATTGCAGCAGGTAAGTTAACCGCCATCACAAAAATAAAGCTAAAGAACAGCGCAATATTTACTGACGCTAATACCATGAGGCCGCGCCATTGATTGCGCTTTGGCCAAGATGGTTTGATAAACCATAATAATATACCGGCTGGTAGTGCGCGGATCGCACCAAGTAAAATCGGCGGCCAATCAGGGGTGGCATATTTAGTGACCGCATAGGTGGTGCCCCATAAAAAAGCAGGGATCATGGCAAGAAAAATATTCATTTCATTCCTTTCAAAATAACTAAGAACCGCAAAGGTAAAACCTAAAGTTAAGTTGAGGTCAAGCTAGAAAAAATAAAAAGGCTGCCAAATAGGCAACCCTTTATAATAACTTACTAATATAATACTGACTAAAAAACGACTTGTTCAGTAATACCTATTTGACTAGCGCTAGTTAGGTAATTACGCTTTACGCCATGTAGTTTTACCTGCAGAGTCTTCCAGTATCACCCCAAGCGCATTTAAAGCATCACGCGCTTCATCAGCCGCAGCCCAATCTTTACTTGCTCGCGCTTCATTACGCTTAACTATTAACGCTTCTATTTGGGCAACTTCGTCATCTGCTTGGGCACCTTGTAAAAATGCCTCAGGTGCTTGTTGTGCAATTCCTAATACTTCACCAAGGCTGCGCAGTACAAATGCTAATTTACTTGCTTGCGCTGCATCAGTGTCTTTTAAGCGATTCAGCTCTTTAGCTAATTCAAACAACACTGGTAAAGCTTCAGGTGTATTAAAGTCGTCATTCATGGCTTTTCTAAATTTAGCAACAAACTCATTGCCTTCTAAATCGCACTCTACAGGTTCTACATCACGAAGCGCTGTATAAATACGTTCAAGTGATGAACGCGCTTGGTCTAAATTCTCTTGCGAATAATTTAGTTGGCTGCGGTAATGGCCTGAAATTAAAAAGTAACGAACAGATTCCGTGTCATATTCTTTAAGTACATCGCGCACAGTAAAAAAGTTATCTAATGATTTAGACATTTTTTCTTTGTTTACCTGCACCATACCCGTATGGATCCAGGTATTTACGTACTCACCATTATTTGCACAGCACGATTGCGCTATTTCATTTTCATGATGCGGAAACTGTAAATCAGAGCCACCGCCATGAATATCAAAATGCTCACCAAGGTGCTTTGAACTCATTGCCGAACATTCGATATGCCAACCCGGACGCCCTTCACCCCACGGTGATGACCATGATGGCTCACCTGCTTTAGTTTTTTTCCATAACACAAAATCAAGTGGATCGTCTTTATCTTGTGCTACTTCAACGCGAGAGCCTGATTGCAACATCGTTAAATCTTGCTGAGAAAGTGCACCGTATTGCTCAAACGTTGATACATCAAACAAAACATCGCCGTCGGCTGCAACATAGGCATGGCCTTTTTCAATCAAGCGCTTAACCATAACGATAATTTCATCTATATGGCTTGTAACTGTTGGTTCAATATCTGGGCGTAGCATGTTAAGGCTATCAAAATCTTCATGCATTGCTTTAGTCATACGAACAGTTAAGTCATTTATTGACTCACCATTTTCGTTCGCCCGTTTAATTATTTTATCGTCGATATCTGTAATGTTACGCACATATTTTAAATCGTAACCAATATGACGTAAGTAGCGCACAATAACGTCAAAACCTACAAAAGTACGAGCGTGACCAATATGGCAGTAATCATAAATGGTGATACCACACACATACATGTCGACCTTGCCATCGACCATAGGGTTAAATTGCTCTTTTTGACGCGTGAGTGTGTTGTATATATTTACCATTTATTTTAAGTCCTTGACTATTTACTGAATCGCTATGTTAACACTTGAAAAGCCCCTGCTCTAGCGCTTTATCAATTGAATAAGCACTTTGTTAATCTTAGCTAACTAAGATAAAATAGCGCTAAATAAATCAGCTAATAGGAAACCACATGGTTGTTCTACACACAAATTTTGGTGATATCACCATTAACATGCACAAAGAAGATGCGCCAAACACAGTTAAAAACTTTTTACAGTATGCTAACGCAGGCTTTTACGACGGCACTATTTTTCACCGTGTGATTGATGGTTTCATGGTACAAGGCGGTGGTTTTGAGCCTGGTATGACACAAAAAGAAGTGCATGATCCTATTCAAAATGAAGCAAACAATGGCCTTTCTAATAAGATTGGTACGCTTGCTATGGCACGTACTCCTGATCCACATTCAGCAACAGCCCAGTTTTTCATTAACGTGAACGACAATGACTTCTTAAACTTCAGCAGTGAAACATCTCAAGGCTGGGGTTACTGTGTATTTGCTGAAGTTGTTGAAGGCATGGACGTAGTAGAAAAAATTAAAGCCGTTGCTACAGGTAGCACAGGCTTTCATCAAGACGTACCTCTTGATGACGTTATCATCACAAGTGTAACTGTAAACTAATAGTACGCTTAACCACGTAACGTGGCGTTTTAGCGGGTATTTATGCTATGCATATATGCCCGCTTTATTTATTTTTAAAAGACTTACCTATGACTCGCCAAACCTACTTTATTGCCGACCTCCATTTAAGTGAAAATCGCCCAGATATCAGTGCCGCTTTTTATCAGTTTTTAGACACGCATATTATTAATAAGGATGTAGACGCGCTATATATACTCGGTGACTTTTTTGAAGTATGGGTGGGTGATGACTATGTAACTGCACTCTCAACTGAAGTTGCAAAGCATTTAAAAGTAGTGAGTGATAACGGCACCCCAGTATATTTTGTACATGGCAATCGTGATTTCATTATGCGCGATAAATACGCCAAACAAGCAGGAATGACTTTATTACCTGAACAGCTGGTAATTGACTTATATGGCACTCCCACCGTCATTTTGCATGGCGATGAAATGTGCACACAGGATATTGCATATCAAAAGTTTCGTAAAAAAGGCCGCAGTTGGTGGTGGCCAAGATTAATGCTTGCTATGCCATTGTGGTATCGTCGCAAAGTTGCGCAAAATGCCAGAGAAAAATCAAAGCAAAATCAAACCGGTAAAGCGCTTGAAATATTAGACGTTACTGAACAAGCGGTACTAGCAACATTTGCAAAACACCAAGTAAAACATATGATCCATGGCCATACCCATCGTCCTAATGTGCATCATTATGAAGTAGATAAGCAAACACTCACTCGCACAGTGTTGGGGGATTGGTATACTCAAGGCTCTTATTTAGTCGTTACCGCACAGACACAAAAATTAGTAAGTGAGCCATTCGAACAAATATAAAAAGTTGTCTACGCTTACGATATTGTTCGTTTTCTAGTAACAGTCGTAATGCTTAAGTTATTTTTCATACTTATTTGTTTACTTTACGCAAGCCATACCGCTTGGCCGCGTTGATTTATCGCAGGCACCAAAAAGTCGTGAGTACTGGTTAAACAATCATCCACAGTTGCAAACAAGACAGTCAATCCAATATAAATAATGGTGAGGCTGCACAAGCTCTTCTACGCCATGGCTTTTCAAAGGCTAAGACTGAGCATAAAAACACTTTTGATGATAAAGCTGCAGCAAAAATGTTGCTGTTGGTTAAGCGCTTTTATTTACCGGCGTACCACTGTGAAACTTAAAATCATTATCCAAAGATGTAATTAGCTGCGCCTCAATTTCGCCAAACTCTTTAACCCGTTCGGTGATATCAAAACCAGCAATTTCTTGGGCAAGAGTTAAATAATCTTGGTAATGGCGTGCCTCTGAGCGCAATAACGAAATATAAAAATCACCTAAACGCTTATCAACATGTGGGGCAAGCGCGGCAAAACGTTCGCACGAACGAGCTTCTATGTAAGCACCCACTATAAGCTTGTCAACCAGCGCATCTGGCTCAAAGGTTTTTACATGTCGTAGCATACCCTTAGCATAGCGACACGGCGTAATACTTTGATACTCAACTGCGTATTCATCCATGATCTCTAATACTTGATAAAAGTGGTGCAGCTCTTCTTTGATCAACATCACCATTTTATCAACCAAGTCTTGCCCGTAAGTAGAATCTGATTTAGGGATCATTGATTTAGTCAGTTTGTTTTTAACCGCAAGATCACGCCAGTTCCCCTCACGTTTGTAAATCAGCGTTTCAAAAGGCTTTAGCCACTCAAGTAAGGCATCACTGCTTTCTTTGTCCACGACATACTTACGGATTAAAAACATCGCAGATTGCGCCGCTTTTAGCTCACAAATTAAATGATCAATTAATATGATGGGTAAATTTTCTTTTTTGGTCGCCTGTTCAACCCACTCATCGGGAGTTTCACACATTAAAAATGAGTGAATTGGCGCCAATAATTCTGTGTACATTGTGTTAAGTTCAACCTATTTAAGCATGGCGATAATTTTAACACGAAAATGTACTGGTGTTTAATATATCAAGCACAACCGCTAAACAGATTTAAGGCTCTCTAGAAGCTTTAATTAAATTTGAAATTCTTTTGTTAATCTGAACTTAGTCATCGTATAAAAACACTTTAAAGAAGCTTGCTTTAAAAATGGAAAGTTCGAACTTATCTTTTGGATGTAATTTAGAGACAAAAAGTAAAAAACATGGTAACTTTTTAAGGCTGATAACAATCAGTTTTAATGATAGAGGTTTGATTTTTATAAGTTTTCAAACACAATGAAGTTGTTTGAGTTAAAGCTAAAAGTTCTAACCTATATATTGGTAACTTCTTCAGTTTGTCATTACTTCAATATATTCAAGTTTATATCGCTTTTAAAATAATTTTCATAAAGGAATAGTTAGTAGTGAAATTTTCAAAGTTTTGCCATTTTAAGAAACTATGAAGGGCATAAATTTAGTGTCACGTTAATTGATAGCGATGGTAAAAAGGTTGCTGGCGGGTACAGCGTTGCTGTATCTACCTCTACCTAATTTCTTTAATAAAGCCACTACTTTTACAAAAACTGATAATGGGAATATCTCTGAGCAAAAAAATACTAAAGAGACAGGTGTAAAACTCAGTGTAAATATTGAGGCACCACCTAAAAAAACGATAGAAAAACAAGAGCAACTCTCTAATTTATCGTTAATTGAAGGCAGTGCTTACGCTACACTCTTTAAAAATGATGAATTTGATTTTACTAACATGAGTACCAATGAACTACATTACATTGTTAAAACTGCTAACGATATGGATCGTGAATACACACAAAAATTCGGCAGTGAAGAACCAGTAAGACGAGATCAAGCTGGTAATCCGATCATATCTAGAAAAAGAGAAGAAATGCTTAATTTAGAGTCGAAACTTAATATTCTTTCTTTTGGCGGAGGTAATGTAGATCCTGATGAAAAAATCAACATAAAAGAGTACTTAACAACGAGCTCAAAACAATCAGATAACGAAGCTAAAAACTACCCAGAGCGCAGCACATATCAAGTAAGAGCATCTTATATGAAGGAAATAATTAAAAAAGTGCCAACACTTAATAATACACTACACATTGCGGCTTCTTGACAAGCGCCTATTACTGAACCATAAATAAATAGACTGTATAAAAAACAAACCAACTATAACCAAACAGTAATTTATCCTTTTATGGAGAGCACGCAATGATACTAAATCACCTATGGGGCTTATACGCCCATCCACTCGAAGAGTGGCAAACAATAGATAACCGCCACGAAAGCTTAACATATAGCCTGTCACATATATTACTGATAGCGTTATTTCCTTCAGCAATGGGCTATTATTCGTCCGTTTATTTAGGCTGGAGCATCGGGGCTGGCAACCCGGTATTTTTAACCCACGATAGTGCAATACTGATTGCCGCTGCTATGTATGCCGCTTTGATTGTAGGTGTGTTTGCGCTGGCTTATTTAGCGCATTGGATGGCTGTGACTTTTGGTGCAGAACCAACGTTTACCCAAACCTTAGAGCTTGCAGCGTATACTTCAACACCAGTATTTATGTCAGCATTGGCGGCATTTTGGCCAGAGTTATGGTTTGTTGTCTGTGCGGGTTTGATCGCATTAGGCTACTCGGTCTACTTACTCTATACCGGCGTGCCCATTTTGATGCATATACCGCAAGAGCGTGGCTTTATTTACGCAAGCTCTGTGGTAACTTGCGGATTAATTTTACTGGTGATTATTTTAGCTGTCACCGCCATATTGTGGACCAACGGTATTGTAAGTCCAACCTTTACATAATACCTAGTTCAACGTTAGAAGCTGTAAATGTAGTATAAAGTAGTGTTATTATTTTCTTTCCTTCGCAAAAAAGGAGCTAAATTTAGCTCCTTTTTTTATTTCGCTAGGCAGAAATTAATCTGAGCCGTTTTCTTCTTGGTTATGCAACTCTAAACCAGCAGACATGGCACTTTCACGACTACTTTTTGCCGAATCATTGCGCAGCTGTTCGATACGATTCAAATAATTTTGATCGATACCACCGGTAATATATTGACCATCAAATACTGACGTTTCAAATCTGGTGATTTCTGGGTTTTCCAGCGCTACGGCAGCAATCAAATCAGGTAACGACTGGAAGATTAAACCATCAGAGCCAATACTTGCATTAATATCTTCAACTTCACGCCCATGAGCAATCAACTCAGCCGCCGATGGCATATCAATACCATAGACATTAGGGAAACGAATTTCAGGTGCAGCAGAAGCAAAGTAAACGTTTTTAGCACCAGACTCACGCGCCATTTCAACGATTTGCGCTGACGTAGTGCCACGTACAATCGAGTCATCAACGAGTAATACGTTTTTACCTTTAAACTCACGGTCAATTGCATTGAGTTTTTGACGTACTGACTTTTTACGCATTTCCTGACCAGGCATGATAAACGTACGGCCAATATAACGATTTTTAACAAACCCTTGGCGATATGGCAAATCAAGTACACGCGCGATTTCCAATGCCACATCACATGATGTTTCTGGGATCGGAATAACAACATCAATGTCTTTATCAGCCCATTCGCGAGCTATTTTTTCGCCAAGCTTAGTGCCCATATTTACGCGTGTAGCGTAAACAGACATATTATCAATGTTTGAATCTGGACGAGCAAAATATACAAACTCAAAAATACACGGTGAATACGATGCTTTATCGGCACATGTTTGTGAGTAAAACTCACCGCCTTCAGTAACATATATCGCTTCACCAGGGGCTACATCACGCACAAATTCAAAACCATCGGTTTTTAACGCAACGCTTTCAGAGGCAAACATATACTCAGTGCCATTTGCAGTTTCACGTTTACCAAACACCAATGGACGAATGCCATTTGGGTCACGAAACGCGATAATACCATGGCCGATTACCATAGCGATGGTTGCGTAACCGCCTTGAACTTTATTTATAACTTCGGTGATACCGTTAAAAATATCTTCAGGGTCAAGATACAGTTTATTTGGTTTACTTAATTCATGAGCCATGATGTTAAGTAAAATTTCAGAATCTGAGGTTGTGTTAACGTGGCGACGTGCTTCACAGAACAATTGCTCTTTAAGCTGCTCTGCATTGGTTAAGTTACCGTTGTGTGCTAAAGCAATACCGAACGGTGAGTTAACATAGAACGGCTGCGCTTCAGACGAGCTAGAAGAACCAGCTGTCGGATAGCGTACATGGCCGATACCAATAGTGCCTTGTAAACGCTTCATGTGGCGGGTGTGAAATACATCTTTCACTAAGCCATTTGCTTTGCGTAAACTAAAGGTGTTGTTTTCAATGGTAATGATGCCCGCGGCATCTTGGCCACGGTGTTGCAAAACAGTTAAGCCATCATAAATCGCCTGATTTACAGGAGATGTTCCGACTATTCCAACGATACCACACATGAAATTTTTCCTCGCCGATTAACGGTTGACCGAATTTAAAAAGCTAGAATTGTTTTCGAGGTATGAAAAAAACCACTCAACAACAAAGCCAAATTCTGGGATCAAAATAGAGTTACCCCACCAGTGCGTATTGGGTGCACCAGTAAAAGCATCAAGAAAGAAGAGTAACGCGCTCACGACCAACACGCCACGAAGTGCACCAAAGACAATGCCAAAGACACGGTCTGTGCCAGACAAACCAGTACGTTGTACAAGCTCACCTAGAAGGTAGTTTAACAATCCGCCTAACAATAGCGTCGCAAAGAATAATATGGCAATGGCCGCTGCATTTCTTAAAAGGGGTTCAGAAATACTGGTTAGGAATGATGCTAAATATTGGTAAAATAAGCTAGATATGATAAATGCACCAGCCCACACAGCCAAAGACATTGCTTCTTTTATAAAGCCACGAATTAAACCGATAATAGTAGACAGTGCAATAATGCCAAAGATGGCGTAATCAACCCAGATCATATGAACCAACTAGTCGTTAATTTGGGGCGCATTCTATAAGAGGTCAGCACTAAATGCCAGATCATTTTGCGACTTCAAATTGGGTAACTTTTCCGTTCAGTTTAGTAAGCGCTTTTAATTCAGGGAGTTTGCTCTCAAGCTGTGCTTTATCAAGCGACGGACCCACAAAAACTTTGGTTAAAGTACCATTTGGTGTTTTAACTGGACGGGTAAAGGTTTTAAACCCTTTGTTACTTAGTTTCGCTTGTAGTGATTTGACGTTAGCACTATGCGAAAAGCTCCCCAACTGAATTACATACGCCATTTTCGATAAATTTTCTTCAGGCTTACGTGCTGGCTCAGACTTTTTTTCAACAGGCTGTGCTTTAGTCTTTGCTACAGTAGTTTGCTCAGTCGATGCTTCAACCATTTTTTGCGCTACTGGCGTCGTCTCTACAACCGCTTCAGAAGAACTTGAGAGTAGGCCATCATCTGGCAATATATCTTCCTCAGGCTCTTCATTTGGCTGCTGTGCGTTAGCCACTTGATCATCAATTGAATCTTGCAAGTCAATAGTTGTGAATTCAGGACGTTCCGGAATGGCTTTAAAGCCTTCTTTGTAATGTACTTTTTCGCCATCAAGAATATTAGGAATAAACACGATAGCTGCAATCACCACAATAGTTGTGCCGACTAAACGATTTATAAAGCCTGAGTTCACCTGATCCCTCTCTATTTTTTCCAATAATTTATGGCCGCTGCAACAGTAAAAAAGGAGCCGAATATAATGAGCACCGTTTCATCGTCGAGCTCGGGTAATACACAATCCAGCGCAATATCAACAGTTTGATAGTGTGCAATCGGTGCATCTGTATCGACCGCAGCAATAGATTTAGCTAAATTCTCTACTTTATCGCCACGAAAACAATTAAGTCCGGCTAAACACCACGCATCAATTACTGGGCTAACTTCATTTAATACAGCGACTTTGTCTTTATCAGCCAGCATAGCGACTAACGCATGAACTTTAAAGCCTTGATCACGAAGCCCTGCTAACTTTTGCGCTAAATAGCGTGCAGATTCAGCATTATGTGCCACATCAGTATAGACCATAGGTGCGCTGCTTAGTTGCTGAAAACGCCCCTCAACGACTAAATTAGCTAAACAATTACGGATCACCGCCTCACTAGGTAATAAATCTAACACAGCTAATGTGGTTAGTGCCGTTGCCGCGTTTTGGCATGGGATTGATGGTTTAGCAAACTCAAAGTGATGAGCTTGATATTGCCAACTAAAACTTTGCGTATGCTCTTTAAATCTAAAGTCTCGCCCTGATAAATGCATCACCGCATTAATTTCATGACCGTAGTCGGTCACTGTGTGTGGTATATTTAAATCGCCGACAATGGCAGGAGTGCCAGTACGGAAAACTCCTGCTTTATCATAACCCACAAGCTCGCGCGTATCACCAAGGTACTCTTTATGATCTAGATCTATGGTGGTGATCACACTAGCAAACGGGGTAACAATATTGGTAGCATCGAAACGCCCACCTAAACCCACTTCTAACAGCACATAATCAACGCTATGGCGTTTAAAAATAGCCAGTGCGCCTAATGTGCCATACTCAAAATAAGTCAGTGGCGTATCACCGCGCTCTTGCTCGAGCAAGTCAAACGCATCCACATGAAATTGGTTATCAAGCTCAGCGCCATTAATGCGCACTCGTTCGTTATAATTAATTAAATGAGGAGATGCATAGGTGCCAACCGAATAACCTTGGGCAAGTAGCAGTGATTCTAAACATCGGGCAGTGGTGCCTTTGCCGTTGGTGCCGGCTATTAGAATAATTTTACTTGGGCTATTTAGTAAACCAATGGTATTGGCAACTTTAGCTACGCGTTCTAAACCCATGGCAATATTTGCTGGGTGAACACTTTCTAAATAACAAAGCCAATCATCAAGGCTTGATGATTGGCTAGGAAGATTTTTTGTCATAGCTGTATCAGTAAAGCTGAAATTTACGCTACTCTATGCTCTTGTTCCGTAGAAGGCAAGTTCATAAATTTAGCTAGTATACGGGCAAGTGTGTCACGCATTTCACGGCGGTCAATAATCATATCGATAGCACCATGCTCAAGCAAGAATTCACTGCGTTGGAAGCCTTCAGGTAAGGTTTCGCGTACAGTTTGTTCAATTACACGCGGCCCCGCAAAGCCAATTAATGCTTTTGGCTCCGCCACGTTAATATCACCTAGCATAGCTAATGATGCTGATACACCGCCCATAGTTGGGTCTGTCATAACTGAAATAAACGGTAAACCTTGTTCGCTCATCTTAGCAAGTGCAGCACTGGTTTTAGCCATTTGCATAAGTGACATAAGTGCCTCTTGCATACGTGCACCACCTGAAGCTGAAAAACAAATTAGCGGCATATTATGCTCTAAACACTGATCAACAGCATCCACAAAACGTGCGCCAACAACCGATGCCATTGAACCACCCATAAATGAGAATTCAAATGCGACAGCGGCAACTGGAATGCCTTTTAAGCGCCCTTTCATTGCAACTAATGCGTCTTTTTCGCCACTTGACTTTTGTGCGGCTGCGATACGATCTGAATATTTTTTCGAATCTTTAAACTTTAAAATATCTTTTGGTTCGTGCTCTGTACCTAGCTCTTTGCGATCTGCATCATCTAAGAAATGCTCTAGGCGTTTTCGGCCACTCACACGCATGTGGTGATTGCATTTAGGGCATACATTGAGTGATTTTTCTAATTCAGCTTTATATAAAATCGAATCACAATCTGTACACTTTGCCCAAACACCTTCTGGGATCTCTTTACGAGCCGAAGACTTTGTTGTTTTAGGTAGGATTTTTTCTAACCAACTCATTTGCAACTCTCTTAATACTATTCTGTGCTTTGCTGCGTTCCTGCCAAATCATTATTGACAGACAAATTTTTTCAATTAAAACATGAATTCCACACAGGCGGTATAAAAAACTGGTCTTAGTAGTGAAATGCCTGCAAGATTATGTTTAAATTATCATCAACTAACCTTGTGCATCCGGTAAGAATAAAGGACCAAGTGGTGTCGACGGAATTTCAAACCGCGCCGGATAGTCTACATCAACTAAATATAAACCTGCCGCCTTTGCCGTCGCACTGGCTTTGGCTCGCTCTTTTAAATCAAGTAACTCTTTTAGCCACACAGGTTGCTGCTTATGAATACCAATATCGGTTAAGCAACCGGTAATGTTACGCACCATGTGGTGTAAAAATGCATTAGCCTTAATATCAATAATCACATAACTACCTTGTCGCTCAACCGACAAGTGATGAATTGTACGTGTAGCAGTATTCGCTTGACAATGCAAAGCTCTAAATGACGTAAAATCATGCTCACCTAATAGATATTGACATGCCTCTTGCATTTTAGTTTCATCAAGTGGATGATGAAAATGCGTAACGCCTTCATTTAATATTGCACCTCGAAAGGCGTTATTATAAATAACATAACGATAACGACGAGCAGTAGCACTAAAACGTGCATGAAAATCATCACTCACCAGTTTTGCATAGCGAATAGCAATATCTTTCGGTAACAAGGTATTCATACCCATAGTAAATGCAACCATATCGCGTTCAGCATCGGTATTGAAATGTACCACTTGCCCAGTGCCGTGCACGCCAGCATCAGTGCGCCCAGCACAGACTATTTCAACTGGGTGATTACAAATACGCGAAAGCGCGGTTTCTACTTCTTGTTGTACGCTATTTACATGCGATTGACGTTGCCAACCACTATAACGGGCGCCGTTGTACTCAACTCCAAGTGCTACTCGCATAATTACTGCTTTACCTACTGTGCTAATGAGCAGGGCATTTTATGCTATCTGACGCTGCAATAAAAGTGACTCTATACAAATTATGCACACAGTAGCCAAGCAACGTATTTTCAATAGCTAGAAAACGGGGAGTAAACTAAATTTACTCCCCCGTTTTAACTATAAATGCAGAAACAACTTACAGTAATTTTGCTTTTAATCTTTGTGCTTCTTCTTGTACTTCTTCGGGGCCATTCGCAACAACTTCTTCAATCGCACCTAGCGCAGAGTCCATATCACCAATTTCTATGTAGGCCCGAGCTAAGTCGAGCTTTGCTGAAAAACCGCCACTTTCAGCATCCACATCAGTTGGACTATCGCCCGCTAATAAAGCGTCAAACTCACTTAATCCTACATCCATATTTACATCATCATAAGGTTCATGATCTAAACTTGCATCATCACTTTGTTCGATCAACGCATCAATATCAACAAATGCATCCGCAATCATATCCTCATCTGTTGATGCATTCACGTCTTCACTTAATTGCTCAGCCGACGGCATATCTTCTGGTACTGAAAGCTCTTCAAGTGCTGCAAGATCTTCACTGAGTAGCGCATTGAAATCAACTGCAAACTCGCTGCTATCATCTATTGCTAATGACTCAGGTTCAGCCAACTCACTAAGCAATGCATCAAAATTTGTTTGACTGAGATCAGCCATAAAATCATCATCAAAATCGTGTTCTAAGCTATCTAAATCGTGGTCTCCCGCCATTGCATTAGCAAGATCTTGCTCAGCTTGACTAAGCTTCAGCTCTGGAGTCTCTGGTTCTGCCGTTTCCAGCTCAGCCTCATCGGCTAATTTTGCGTCACCATCAGTCTCTTCATCATTGAGTTCAAGTTCTGGATAATCATCAAGCTCTAAACTTGGTGTTACTATATCAATGCTAAGAGGTTCGTCTTCCAGTGCTAAATCAAATTCATCACCGAGTTCTTCATCTGCAAGTGGGTCATCGCCCAGATCAATTTCGACTTCTTCGATATCATCATTGAGCTCATCAACAGCAGACCATTGTGGAGGCTCTACGTAATCGTCTTCTTGCTGCAGCTCATTGAGTAAGTCGTCAACACTTTTTAGTGAGGGATCATTATATTCTTCAATTAAATCATCTTCATCGAGTAAATCGTCGCTTGATTCTGCGCTCGTTTGTGCAAATAAATTATCATCTAAACCTTCAAGCTCTGGCTCTGCTGCAAGCTCTGGCTCTGCTGCAAGCTCTGGTTCTTCTTCAAGCTCTGGTTCTTCTTCAAGCTCAGGTTCTTCTTCAAGCTCTGGCTCTGCTGCAAACTCTGGCTCTTCTTCAAACTCTGGTTCTGCTGCAAGTTCAAGCTCTGCTGCAAACTCTGGTTCTTCTTCAAGCTCTGGTTCTTCTGCAAGCTCTGGTTCTGCTTCAAGCTCTGGTTCTGCTGCAAGCTCTGGTTCTGCTGCAAGCTCCGGTTCTTCTTCAAGCTCTGGTTCTTCTTCAAGCTCTGGTTCTGCTGCAAGCTCTGGTTCTTCTTCAAGCTCTGGTTCTTCTTCAAGCCCTGACTCTGCTGCAAACTCTGGCTCTGCTGCAAGCTCTGGTTCTTCTTCAAGCTCTGGTTCTTCTTCAAGCCCTGACTCTGCTGCAAACTCTGGCTCTTCTTCAAGCTCTGGTTCTTCTTCAAGCTCTGGTTCTTCTTCAAGCTCTGGTTCTACGGCAAGCTCTGGCTCTGCTGCAAACTCTGGCTCTGCTGCAAGCTCTGGTTCTTCTTCAAGCTCTGGTTCTTCTTCAAGCTCTGGCTCTGCTGCAAACTCTGGCTCTTCTTCAAGCTCTGGTTCTACGGCAAGCTCTGGCTCTGCTGCAAACTCTGGCTCTGCTGCAAGCTCTGGCTCTGCTGCAAACTCTGGCTCTGCTGCAAGCTCTGGTTCTACGGCAAGCTCTGGCTCTGCTGCAAGCTCAGATTCAATAGTTACTTCTGATCCATCGACTAAACTTGATGCAATCGATTCAACGTCTTCTACGTCTAGTTCGTCTTCTACATTCGATAACTCTTCCATCGAATCAGAAAGAGCTTCATCTAGCTGCGTGCTATGCGCTTGATCCGTTAAACTTTCAATATCACCGAAGTCAAATTCATCTTCTTCAGACAATACTGGCTCTGCGATTGCTTGATCGCCAGTCTCATCGATTAGGTTGTCAATATCGTCAATATCAAATTCATCATCTTCTTCAGACAATACTGGCTCTGCGGTTGCTTGATCGCCAGCTTCATCAATTAGGCTGTCAATATCGTCTAGATCAAATTCGTCGTCTTCTTCAGCCAATACTGACTCTGCGGTTGCTTGATCGCCAGCTTCATCAATTAGGCTGTCAATATCGTCTAGATCAAATTCGTCGTCTTCTTCAGCCAATACTGACTCTGTGGTTGCTTGATCGCCAGCTTCATCAATTAGGCTGTCAATATCGTCTAGATCAAATTCGTCGTTATCGTTCTTATCAGCCGGTTGATTACTACTTTGTTCATCGATCAATGCATCAATATCAAAGTCATCATCTTCATCTGCTAACTCTTCACTGAGTGCTGCTAAGTCATCATCTGAGTCAAGCGAGTCATCTAATTCAGCAGTCGCTTCATCATTGCCATTTGCAAATAAATCATCTAGATCTGCTGCACTTAGAATATCGCCATCATTGTTGTCGGCTTTAATATCTAAATCAATGTCGTCGCCTAAGCTGTCATCATCTGCTTGGTCAAAATCTTGTTGCATGAATATATCAAGTTCATCATTTTCTTCTTTAGCTTCATCACTTTCATCATCAAATACAATATCGTCACTAAGTAAGCCATTTAATTCGTCTTGATTTAATAAACTATCACCATCTTCAAACGCATCATCAATATTGTCATCAAAAATAATATCGTCGTCATCAGATAAAATATCGTTCTCAATATCATCAAGCTGAATGCTTACATCATCCTCTTGAACTGGATCTGGAATAATTGGATCAAGATCAAGTTCTTCCTCAGCTGTATAACTAGGGCTTTGTGGTAAAAACTCGTCATCATCAGTACTTTCATCTTCTTTGTTATTACGCTTGCGTAAAAACATCACGATTGCAAAGATGATTAATAACGCTGGAATTGTCATTAACAGTATGAGAACTAGTGGATTTGCTAATAG
The DNA here is from genome assembly GCF_012927645.1 of Pseudoalteromonas arctica. GTDB lineage: Bacteria > Pseudomonadota > Gammaproteobacteria > Enterobacterales > Alteromonadaceae > Pseudoalteromonas > Pseudoalteromonas arctica_A. The sequence continues at coordinate 63,143 of NZ_JABBMT010000010.1, forward strand.
CCCAGCAAAATTAAATTCACTAGTCTCTTCGAGCTTTTTTGCTTGTTGTTGCTCTATAATTTCGTTCTGTTTTGCAATTAGTTCAGAAAGTTGGCGTTGAATCTCACTGTCTTTACCAAGCTGCTCACGAATATTTTCAAGCTCTTTAGAGACACCTGTTAACTGCTGTTTTAATTTATTGTTTTCGACTAAAATTTCTTCAACATTATCAACTGAAGACTTAAACTGCCTTTGTAATTCAACAAGCTGACTGCCCTGCTGGATTTTGATGCTATTGATTTCTTGTTTTAACTCTTGTTTAGCTTCATCAACATCCACTTTGCGTGCTTGAGTTACTTTGGTTTGTGAAGCAGTAATTTCGCTGTTCGTCAGTGTACCATTTCTCTTTTTTTCCCATAGCTCATCATCTTGCTCTGAGCGCTGTTTGGCAAGCTCCTGGTTTACTGCACGGATATCGGCTAAGGTTGGGATTTTTAAATACGCGCCATCGCGCATATGATTGAGGTTTTGATCTAAAAATGATTGCGGATTTTTTTCATATAATGCCTGCATAACTTGATAAATACTGACTGAGTTATCAGGTCGCACTTTTGCAGCAATACGCCATAGCGTATCGGTTGGTTTTATTGGTCCAATAGAACGCCCTTGTACGCCGTAATCAACGCCTTTAGGCCCTTTAAGTTGGCTGCCGTCTTGGGAGTATATCGGTGTTACCACCAATGCAGACGCTAATAAGAGGAGTGTAGCTAAACCGCGCATGCTGATCCTTTAATGTTTAAATGTTAACGCAGCATCATTAAATTAGACGCTTAAACATTGATTATTTCTTGCAGAAATAACGTACATAAATAAATAGTTAATTAAGTCTTTCCTGCAAGCTCTATTCCAGTTGCAAACTATAAACCAGTTGCGGTTTAATATCCATCGCAACACTTTGAAAGGTAATAGCTTAAACTTTATCAGCCGCAAGAGTTGTTTATCGTTAAGATTAAGTTTATACGCTTTTAGCAGCTATGCGGCAATTATTTGGCAGTTAAAAAATAAAAAAGCGACAAACTGCCGCTTTTCTTATCTACAATTAAAGGTAGTTTGCTATCAATTCTTCCGCAATTTGTACGCTGTTAGTTGCAGCCCCTTTACGAGTGTTATCACTTACCACCCACAGATTTAAACCATGCGGGTGTGAGATATCTTGACGTAAGCGCCCTACGTAAACAGTGTCATTACCACTTGCATCAGTAACCGGGGTTGGATAATCCCTTTCGTCTTCAATAAGCTCAAGCCCTGGTGCGTCATTAAGTAACTGTTTAACATGCTCAAAGTCGTACGGCATACGTGTTTCGATATTAATCGCTTCAGCATGACCAAAAAATACTGGCACGCGTACACATGTTGGATTAACAGCTATTGTTGTGTCACCCAAAATTTTGTGAGTTTCGTTAACCATTTTCATTTCTTCGCGGGTGTAGCCGTTATCTTCAAAAGCATCAATTTGCGGAATAACATTAAACGCCATTTGCTTTGGAAATAATTCGCTATCGATTGGGCGAGCATTCATTAGATTCGCGGTTTGTTTAGCAAGCTCATCAACCGCTTGTTTACCAGCCCCTGATACCGCTTGGTAAGTCGATACGTTGATACGATCGATGCCGTATGCATCATAAATAGGCTTTAATGCCACCATCATTTGAATGGTTGAGCAATTAGGATTAGCAATGATATTGCGATTTCTAAAATCTGCGAGGCTTGTAGCGTTAACCTCAGGCACAACCAGTGGAATTTCAAAGTCGTTTCTAAAATGTGAGGTGTTATCAATTACGATACAACCCGCGTCAGCGGCTATAGGCGCGTATTTTTCTGACACGCTGCCACCGGCAGAAAATAAACCAATATGCGCTTGGCTAAAGTCAAACTCTGCAACATCTTGCACTTCAATCGTTTCACCACGAAACTTAATATCTTCACCAGCGCTGCGACTACTTGCCAATAACAATAATTGATCAACAGGAAACTTACGATCTTCTAACGTTTCAATAATTTGGCGACCAACAAGACCTGTAGCGCCAAGTACGGCAACATTATATTTTTGTGACATGTGTATTCCTCGTTTAACAGCCGCCATTGTGGCCGCTGTTTAAATTTTAAGTTATTCGACTACGAAACCAAGCCCTTGCAGTAAAGGCGAATATGCGCCGGCATCCAGTACTTTTACTGTGCTAAATTCACGTCGAATGGGGTAGTTTTTACGTAAGCTATCAAACCCTTCACTTGCTAAGTTGCATCGTAAAATACCATCATCACGACGCACATCGTAAACTAGATGGATCAACTGACCTAAATCAGCTTCGCTGAAGGTTTCTTGTAATGTAACTTGGGTAAGCGCGGGCACTGGTAAAAAATCAGCTAATGCTTTGCCTGTTTGCACACCTTTAAGCTCGCACAGCTTTTCATAGAGCATTTGCGTGCCACGTGCTTTACCCTCTAAGGTATGGCCTGCGATATGGACACTGGCATAACGCACAAACTCAAGTAAATCTGTTAATATGGAAGGTTCGTTCTCCCATACATCTAATACCACATCGAGCTTTGCACCAGCACGCATAATTTCCAGTAAAGCATGATTATCAACCACATCACCGCGACTGGCATTAATCAAAATAGTGCCAGGTTTAAGCGCTGCTAAACGCGCTTTGTTCATTAAATGCAAGGTACTATGTTTACCGGTCGTTACTAACGGCACATGGAAAGTGACGATATCCGCTTTACTCAACAACTCATCAATATCCGTATGTTCGGCTAATTGTCCCGCTTCATACTTAGGTGGATCGCATACCAATACAGTGACATTAAACGCTGCTAATTTTTCTCGCAAACAGCTACCAATACTACCCACTCCGACAATCCCAATGGTTTTATGCTCCAAGGTGCAGGCATTTTCTTGGCACAGTGCAAACAAGCTACTGATCACATATTCAGCCACAGCAACGGCATTACAACCAGGTGCACTGGTAAATGCAATATCGCGTTGTTTGAGTAAGTCAGTATCAATGTGATCAACGCCGATTGTCGCCGTACCTACGTAGCATAATTTATTAGCATGTATTAATAATGCTTCATTTACTGAGGTTACCGAGCGAGTTAATAAGACATCAACATCAATGAGCTGTTCACTTTGTAATGTCCGACCATCAAAACGCGTTACTTCACCAAAATCAGCAAAAAATTGCTCAACAAGTGGCATGTTTTGGTCTGCAAGAATTTTCATTAACAAGTCCGTAAGCACTAAGAGCCGCTATTGTAACGAACCTAGCCGACTTTGAAAACGAAAAAGCCGAGCAAGTTGCTCGGCTTTTAGTTGTGATGTGACTTTTTAATTAGCCTTTATATTTACTCATCACTAACGTAGCGTTAGTACCACCAAAACCAAAACTGTTAGACATAACAGTATTTAGTTCAATGTCTTTACGCTCAGTGATAATGTTTAAGCCTGCTGCTTGTTCATCTAGCTCATCAATATTGATTGAAGGCGCAACAAAGCTATGCTCTAACATCAATAGTGAGAAAATAGCTTCATGCACACCAGCGGCGCCCAGTGCATGGCCTGTCATTGCTTTAGTCGCGCTGATCATCGGTGAATTACCACCAAATACTTCTTGAATTGCGCCTAACTCTTTTACATCACCTACTGGTGTAGATGTACCGTGAGTGTTTAGGTAATCAATACTGTCAATGCCTTGCATTGCTTGACGCATACAACGTGCAGCACCTTCACCTGATGGTGCAACCATGTCATAGCCATCAGATGTTGCGCCATAGCCAACCACTTCAGCATAAATATGTGCACCACGTGCCAGCGCATGTTCAAGTTCTTCAACAACAATAATACCGCCACCACCAGAGATAACAAAACCATCGCGGTTAGCGTCATAAGTACGAGAGGCTTTTTCAGGTGTTTCATTATATTTGGTAGAAAGTGCGCCCATTGCGTCAAATTCCATTGCTAATGTCCAGTGAAGCTCTTCACCGCCACCGGCAAAAACAACGTCTTGTTTGCCTAATTGGATTTGCTCAACTGCGTTACCAATACAGTGTGCAGAGGTTGCACATGCAGAACTAATTGAATAGTTAACACCTTTAATTTTAAAGGGTGTTGCTAAACACGCAGACGTTGTACTTGCCATGGTGCGCGGAACCATATAGGGGCCTACACGTTTTACGCCTTTTTCACGTAAAATGTCAGCCGCTTCAACCTGCCATTTAGATGAACCACCACCGGAACCAACAATGATACCCGTACGCTCATTTGATACTTGATCATCAGACAAACCAGAATCTGCAATTGCTTGCGCCATTGAGATATATGAATATGCAGCGGCATCGCCCATAAAGCGCATTGCTTTACGATCAACAAACTCTTTAACATCAATATCAATTTTGCCAGATACGTTACTACGTAATTTATATTCAGCAAATTCAGGGTTAAAAGCGATACCGCTCTTACCTGTTTTTAACGATTCTAATACTTCTTCTTTGTTGTTACCGATGCTTGATACAACACCGATACCCGTAATAACGGCTCTTCTCATGGGTAATTACCTTAGCTTGATACTAAATTGTGTTCTATTTTACGCTGAAACTTACAACGAAGTGGTCAGCTTTCTAGCGTACACTTGTACTCTGAACCTCTAGCTTATAAATAACGCCAGACTATTTCAAAGAAAACACGTAAAATAATGAAAAAAAGTACTCATTAATTGCATGCCATGATTAAAAACGCTGATATTCACTTTAATAACTTAGGTACACCCGTTGCAGACGACTTTAACGATGTCTACTTTTCGAACGATAATGGCCAAGCTGAGTCTGATTATGTGTTCTATCAACAAAATAATATGCCTCATCGATTACAAAATCATGACCGTGCACATTTCGTTATTGCTGAAACAGGTTTTGGTACTGGCCTTAATTTTTTAAACACATGGCAACAATTTAAAAATCATCTAGCCAGTAGGCAACACCATAATCAAGAAGTTCACAACCCCGCACAACAAAATGTGCAGCGCTTACATTTTATGTCTTTTGAAAAGTATCCAATTAGAACTGACGATCTGCAAAAGGCATTGCAAGTATGGCCTAATTTAGCAGCATTAAGTAAACAGTTACTTGCTAAGTACCCGATTAATTTAGCTGGTTGTCATCGTCTTGAATTTGATAATGGTCAAATTACACTCGATTTGTATTTTGGCGATGTGCAAGAATCGCTCGCAACTATAAGCTACCCGCAAACAGGTATTATCGATGCGTGGTATCTAGATGGTTTTGCACCGAGTAAAAACCCCGAAATGTGGCAGCCAACCTTATTTAATTCAATGGTGAATATTTCTCGTAGTAATGCCACATTCGCAACCTTTACAGTTGCAGGTGTTGTACGTAGAGGGCTTGCTGATGCAGGGTTTACGGTACAAAAAATCAAAGGTTATGGCAAAAAAAATGAAATGCTGATTGGCTCTTTAGCCCATGCTAACCAAGCACAATCGGCGCCACCTTATTTGGCTCATCAGCAAAGCTCACTTAAAAACGTTGCTGTCATTGGCGGAGGGATAGCCAGCAGCGCTATTTTATACAGTTTGGCGAAACGTGGAGTTAACAGCCAACTTTTTTGCCAAGATCGGCACCTCGCGATGGGCGCATCTCATAATGTACAAGGTGCGGTTTACCCGCATTTACAAGCAAAAAACTCTCCTCATAGTGAGCTTTTTGCACACAGCTTTTTATATGCAAAACGACTTTATCAGCAACTCACTGAGCATGGCTTTCACTATGATCATCAATGGTGCGGCGTATTACAACACGCGATCAAACAACCCTTAGTTGAGCGCCATCAAAATATTGCACATAAACAGCTGTGGCCAAATGAACTCATGCACAGCGTAACGCCTGAGCAAGGTGATGAAATTGCCGGTGTAAGTACAGGCTACTCAGGCGTGTATTTTCCGTTAGGTGGATGGGTTAATCCACCACAATTAGTGAGCGCTCTGTTCCAACAGGCCAATACACTCAAACCAATTAAAAGCCATTTTAATTGTGATATCGAACAACTTGAGAAAACCTCGCAAGGCTGGCTGCTATTGAGCCAAGGGCAACAATTTGGCCCATTTAGTGACGTTATTGTGTGTGCTGGTGAGCACAGCGACCGTTTTGTACAAACTCAGGCTCTGCCAATTGTTGGCGTACGTGGTCAAGTATCCCATGTACAAGCAAGTCCTGCATCACGTAAACTAAAAACCGTGCTATGTCATAAAGGCTACTTTACTCCTGCTTATTTAGACCATCACTGTATGGGGGCAACATTCGAGAAAAACTCAAAAAGCCGCGCGGTCAAAGACCAAGACAATCAAAAAAATCGTGAGCAACTGCTTCACTTTTATGGACAAACCGACTTTGCCAGTAGTCTAGGTGCGATCACGACAGCTAAAGCCGCTGTACGTTGTAGTTTTATTGATCACCTCCCTATGGCCGGAGAATGGCCGCAGCAAAGTGATTATATTCACGCGTTTGCCAATTTACGCGCAGGGAAACGCTATCAATATCACCCCTTACAAAAACCACAACAAGGACTACACATACTCACAGGCTTTGGGGCTCGTGGCTTATGCAGTGCGCCCCTGTGTGCGGAGCAATTGGTTGCTGCACTTAACAATGAACCACAGCCTTTGAGTGAGCGAGTAAGCCAAGCGATTCACCCAGCCCGCTTTATTGTTCGTGATTTAATTCGAAATAAAATTTAGCTTAACAAAAATAAAAACTGGAACGTTAGGCCGAGACTTTGCCGTGGTTACTGATGAGCTCCGTGTACTAGTGAGTAAACCTATCATTAAATATAAAAACGGCTAACTTAAAAAAGCTAGCCGTTTTTATTTTTTCTTTAATTACTCCTAAAATTGATACTGAAACCCTAGCGCCCATTCATTCACATCATTTTCTCTTAACTTATAATGGCTGTAGTTAATTGAAACATCTGTATTTTCAAGCACTGGATAAGCCAACTGACCGCCAAAGTAAGGGCGTGTATTAGTGTCATTATATGTAATTTTTTGCCCCGTAGATGAACGACTATCAATTGAATAATGATAATGGAAAGCCCCTACAAAAACCTTACTCTTAACTTGCCCTAACAGCGGGAATACATAAGCAGTTTGTATCGCAGGTCCTTGTGATAACACCGGCACGGTTTGTGATATATCCAATTGCGCGTTACTTGGATCAAGCGTATCTCCAACAAAGGTCATACTACCTTCACCTAAATTGATATAGCGTACGCCAAATTGCCAGTTAGTCGCTAAGGAATAAATTGCGCCTATTGACCAACTAATATCACTATCATCGAATTCAGTATTCGCTAATTCAACAGATTGATGAGCGGTGGTTGAGCCAGCAACGGCCGCATAACCAAGCGTGCCATCCATAGACCACTCACCAGCGAGTACAGGCTGACTGACTACCGTAGCCGTAGCCAGTAAAGCCCATGGCGTCAATTTTGATTGGCGACGTATAAAGACTAAACCAATCATTAATAACACCATTGTACTGCCTAAACTACCTGATGAGCTATTTTTAACCGTGGTGGTTGTATAAGCTTTTACGGTCACTTTTACTTCTCCTTGAGCTTCAGCACCTTTACTGTCAGCCACTGTGTACTCAATTAAATCAACACCTTCAAAACCTGCTTTGGGTTGGTAATTCAATGTGTCATCGTTATTTATAGTGACTGTTCCTTGCGTAGCTTGCGCACTTATTAAACTAAGTGCGTCACCATCTACATCGCTATCATTGGCAAGCACATCGATAACTATTTGTGTGCGATCATTGGTGCTTGCAATATCAGCAATCGTTGTTGGGGCACTATTCACTACCACACTAACATTCGCCGTACCCAAGGCTGTTCCACCTTTACCATCAGATACACTATAGTTGATTGTTGCAGTACCAATAAAATCAAGTACTGGTTGATAGCTAAGTTGATTATTAACGATTGCTACCTCACCTAAATCAACACTTGCACTAGTGAGCGTGAGTACATCATTATCTGCATCGCTATCATTACTAAGCACATCCATAACAATACTATTACCAAGTGCAATAGTTACTTGATCTGATTGGGTAACAGGCGCGCTGTTATTACTGCTCATAATACTTACGCCGCCAGGGTCAACAATTTGACCATTCGCTAAGCCATCGTCATCATTGAAACCACCATCCGTTATACGTAATTGCACACACCAGTCACCTTCTTTAAGCCCTTCTTGCCACAGTTGACTATTGGGTGAAGGGCAGTAACCTCGCTCCCCTAGCGCTGAATAGAGCTTATCGCCATTGCTGGTATTAAAGTCAATCCACTCATTATTGATAAGCTTTCTATAAATCGCTCCCGCTGGGATTGGCATTCTTTGTGGAAGCACTATGTGGTAATTATCACCTTTTTGCTCCATGTCAGTGACTATAAAGCCAAAGTAGCCACTAGAGTTATCCATACCTACATCTTCAGGTAGTTCACTTTCAAACAATTGTGCTGCGCCACTACTATTTTGTATGCTTGAGAATGCTTTTCTTAAACATGCTCCCGCATCCCCTTCAACAAGGAACTGCGCTAACTCATTTACTTGCTCAGGTAATACATTACACTCATTAATGTTATCCAAATAATCAGGTATACCATCGCGATCTTTATCTTGTAGGCCTTCAATATTATCTGGTATTAAGTCATTATCAGTATCAGCCGTTGTTAGTTTAGGTAACTGAGCTACTACTTCCACATAACTGGTCACCGTTGTTGATAAACTATCCACAGCGTCATCTGTTGCAGTTACTGCTATTTCATAAATACCAATATCGAGTTCCGCTGTAGAGAACACCAATGTATCAGGTGCATCACCTAGATCGACAATCCGTTCATCTGCAGCTTGCCAGCTATACGAAATACTATCTTCAGGATTATTATCTGTTGCCAACGCTGTAATTGTTACGAGATCGTCACTGGCTAAAACAAATGGCCGCGACTGATTGTTTTGCTCCGTTATGGTTACTAAGCTTGGTGCTATATTATTCTCTGAAATAGTCACAACATTAGAGGCTTGCGCGCCAGTATTAAGGCTATCATCAAGCGTTATAACAATTGTTTCATCCGCTTCAATCTGACTATCTGCAAAGACTCTAAAGCTGATCTCACCAACGAGGCCTTGTTCAATAACCACTTCACCACTAATTAAATCATGATCATCTGACGTTGCTGTTCCAGATACACTGTAAGGTACAGTGATAGGATAACTTGCCGCTGGTCCATTCAAATAAACCCGTGTGATATAACTTTGATCCTCAGCAATAACTTTATTTTTACCTAGTGATATTTGTGGGTGAACCATTACTTGCTGGCTTGCCATTGTGGTTGTACCACTACTGTCTGTCGCTTGCCAATACACTTGATGTACGCCTGGCGTAAATAGCATACTTTGATTGAAAGTTGCGACTGGTAACCGGTTTTGATCGCTATCAAATGCAACAGCTGTGCCTAACTTCACTCGAGTGAACAACCCTGTTGCATCAACACTCATATCAGCTGGAGGTGTAATAGTTGGTGCATCAGTTTGACTATCAATAAAGTTAATATAGGCAAACCCTGTACTCTGCGCTTGCGCTGGGTCGGCAATAATATATTCAACTTTAATAGTATCTTGAGTATTTGCGTTCAATTGATAGACAAGCTGCTGATCAACAACACTGATTGTACCCACTGATGCCCTAGCACCAATAATTGTTATTACATCACCATCAACGTCAGTGTCATTCGCTAACACATCAAGTATATAACGGCCGCTTTCTGTTCGCGCTAAGTCAAAGGTATCTTCCTCCGCGACCGGTTGATCGTTTACTGACTCAACAGTAATTAACGCAGTAGCTATAGTAGACTTTACTTTGCCATCAGTCACTAAATAGCTAAAGGTGTCGCTACCATAATAATCAGCCTGTGGCTGATAACTAAATACCGTTCCTTGCACTGTTAAGCTACCAAACTGTGGTTGAGTGACCACTTCTATAACTAAATTGTCGTTATCGCTGTCGCTCACCTGAGCACTGACACTGAGGTTATTATCTTCTTTAACGCGCATTACCATGTCATTAGCAACAGGTGGCGCGTTCACATACGTTACATCAATACTAAATGGATTAAGCGTACTGCTTAACTGCCCATCGCTTACGCTGATCAAAATATGACTATATAGACCAACATCATCTCGTGTCGGTACACCGCTTAATGTACCACTTGTGCTATCAAACGTTGCCCAACTCGGCTTGTTTGCAATCGTGAATGATAAACTAGTATTATCAATATCCGACACAATTGGCGTAAATGAGTAACCTGTATCTTGCGCAATTGATGTTGCAGGTGAACCGCTGATTGTTGGTGCATCGTTAACATTCACTACTATCAGTGTAAATGGGGTTAAACTTTGGCTTGCAACCCCATCCGTTACACGCACCGTAATGCCTGCATAACTTCCTACATCAGCATTGCTAGGTCTGCCTGACAACTCCCCTGTGGTGGTATCAAAGTTCAACCAACTTGGTTTATTTTCAATACTGAAGCTGAGATTATCATCATCATTATCTGTCGCTGTTGGTACAAAACTATATAAGTCATTTTCATTAACCGCTAAGCTTGGTATTCCACTAATCACCGGCAAATCGTTAACACTATGAATAGTTACTGACACTGTGCTTGGAGTAGAATCAAGTAGCCCATCACTCGCTATATAGCTAAACTGATCTTCACCAAAGTAATTTGCATTACCTTGATAAGTAACTTGATCACCTAAGAGAGTCGCAGTGCCATAAGTTGGTTGACTGACGATTGTATAGGTTAATGTATCACCATCAACATCACTACCGATTAAGTTCATAACGACTGGTGTGTCTTCATCAGTAACGCCGGTTTGTAGACCCACAATTGGCGCGTCATTAACTGCGGTGATAACTAACGATACCGGCGTTGTTGTTGAATCTAATAGTCCATCATTAACAACAAAACTAAAGCCATCACTACCGTTATAATTAGCGTTTGGCGTATATAACCAACTATCATTACTTTGCTGCACGAGCGAGCCATGTAATGCGCCTTCATCAAGACGATAGCTTAGAGCATCATTCTCAATATCTGAGCCTGCCAAGGTGATCAACACGCTATTATCTTCAGCAAGTATCAAGCTTTGTGGAAGACCTAACGGTGCGTCATTGACTGGGGTCACTGTCATGGTTACGCTCGCCTCGTTGGAGGTTGCGCCGTTATTGTCTTTAACAGTGTAAGTGAAGCTGTCGTTGCCGAAGTAATTGGCGTTGGCGGTGTAAATAATCGCCCCGGTAGCTGTTACTTGAGTTTGCCCATTGCTTGGTGCACTGACTACCGTCACACTGCTGGCATCTAAGCTGTCGCCGGTATCCACATCGCTGTCGTTACCCAGTACGTTGACCTCAAATGAGCCTTCTTCTTGCAGTTGCGCGGTATTATCCATGGCAACGGGGGCGTCATTCACGGCATTGATGGTCAATGTTACTGTCGCTGGCATTGAGCTGAGCCCTTCACTGTCGCTCAGGGTGTAGGTAAAGCTAAACTCGCCGTTGACATCTTGTTTAGGTGTGATTGCTAAACTGCCATCAAGGTTCACACTCACGTCCGCAAAGTTGTACATGCCAGCGCCGGTGCCTTTATTCTCAAGGCTTACGTTGGCAGCATTAAAGCCGCTGTCTTCCACGTCTGAGTCGTTGGCTAAAATAGCCAAGCTCACTGCGGTATCTTCATCGGTTGTTATTGCATCATCAGCTACAACTGGGCGGTCGTTAATCGCCCCGATATTCACGGTCACTGTGGCTGGCAGTGATACTCCACCTTCGCTATCGGTTACTGTATAGGTAAAACTATCTTGCCCTGTGACATTGCTATCTGGGGTATACACAAAGCTACCCGCGGCTTGGTCTAATACCACTTGCCCTGACGTTGGGCTGCGGACAATGGTGATATCTCCTGTGGGGGTGGCGTCTTCCACATCACGGGCTAAACTGCGTACATCGGTGGCCGCTGAGGCCGTGTCTTCATCAATACTGAGATTAACATTTTGTACCTCAGGAATATCATTCACTGGGGTAATGGTCACTGTCACTGTGGCCGCCGCTGACGTATTCAGCGCCGCATCTTTCACGGTGTAGGTAAAAGTGTCGGTACCTGTTTCATTGGCGTTCGGTGTATACGTGGCAATACCATTGGTGATACTCACCGTGCCTTTACTTGCAGGTAATACAATGGCGGCTGAGGCGGCCACTAAATCACCTTCAGCATCGGTGTCATTGGCCACTAAACTAAAGTTAACCGCGGTGTCTTCATCCGTCGTTGCATTGTCATTAACAGCAACAGGCGCATCCGCCACGGCTGCTATCGTCAGTGTCACTGTCTGCACCGCCGAGAGTGCCCCATCGCTGTCACGTACTTGGAAGGTAAAGCTGTCGCTGTGGTTTTCACTGCCATCATGTTGATAACTAAAGCTGCCGTCACCGCTCAGCGTTAAGCTACCAAATTGCGGTTGGCTCACCCCGACCGCTGTCAGTGTATTGCCAGTGTCATCATCGCTCGCATTACTCAATAAACCATTGCCCTGTGTCACCGTGAGCGTTGCGCCTTCATCAAGGTTAAAGCTAAAGTTCTGTCCAACAGGCGCATCGTTAGTGTTGGTTACCTCTAACGTGAACGGCGCTAAACTGGCACTGGCCGTACCATCGCTCACACCAAGGGTGATATTAGCGTAGCTGCCTACATCACTGTTATCCGGTGTGCCCGATAACTCACCTGTGCTGATATTAAAACTCGCCCAGCTTGGTTTGTTGCTAATGCTAAAGCTTAAACTGTCGTCATCAATATCGCTCACGCTAGGGATAAATTGATACGGGCTGTCTTCGCTGATTGTAGTACTTGGTGTACCACTGATTGTTGGTGCATCGTTAACGTTCTTAACAGTAAGATTAAAGCTACTCAATGCTGTCGTAAGCGCGCCGTCTGATGCTGCAATGATAATGTTATTATTTACACCCACATCATCATTACTCGGTGTGCCAGATAGCTGCCCTGTGTTGCTGTCAAAGTTTGCCCAGCTCGGCTTATTGCTGATGCTAAAGGTTAAGCTGTCACCATCAATGTCATTCGCTATTGGGGTAAAGCTATACAGTGCACCTTGATCAACATTTAATGCAGGAACACCACCAATCGTTGGTGCGTCATTAACGTTGATCACGGTCAAGTTAAAGGCTGGTAGGCTTACGGTATCCATACCATCGCTGACACTGATCACAATATTATTGTGTACGCCCACATCGGCGTTCGTGGCCGTGCCACTGAGTGTTCCACTGGTGCTATCAAAGTTCAACCAACTAGGCTTATTGGTAATACTAAAGGTGAGGCTGTCGCCTTCTGTATCAACGGCGGTTGGGGTGAAGCTATAGGCGGTTTTCTCACTGACCGATAAAGTCGGTGCGCCGCTGATCACTGGCACATCGTTCACGCTAGTGACATTCACGTTAATGTCTGCCGGTGCTGAATCCACCGTGCCGTCGTTAACAATAAAGCTAAAGGAGTCTGTACCAAAGAAGTGGCTATCACCTTGATACACGGCTTGTGAGCCCGTCAAAGTCACGCTGCCGTTTTGAGGTTGACTGCTTATTTGATAACTTAAAGTATCCCCTTCTATGTCGCTGCCTGCCAAGTTGATAGTTATTGCGCTGTCTTCACTAACGGACACGGTATCATTGATGGCAACCGGTGCATCATTGATGGCATTGACGGTTAAGTTTACGCTCACTGGTGCTGAGTCTAACTCGCCATCATTAGCAATAAAGCTAAAGCTGTCACTGCCATTGAAATTCGCGGTAGGCGTATAAAGCCAGCTATCTGCACTTTGTTGCACGAGGGTGCCTTGGCTCACATCACTTTCAATACGATAGGTTAAGCTGTCGTTTTCAATATCTGTGGCAAGTAAAGTGATCAATACGCTGGCGTCTTCATCGAGTGCCAAGGTTTGTGCTTGGCCGATTGGTGCGTCATTGACTGGGGTCACTGTCATGGTTACGCTCGCCTCGTTGGAGGTTGCGCCGTTATTGTCTTTAACAGTGTAAGTGAAGCTGTCGTTGCCGAAGTAATTGGCGTTGGCGGTGTAAATAATCGCCCCGGTAGCTGTTACTTGAGTTTGCCCATTGCTTGGTGCACTGACTACCGTCACACTGCTGGCATCTAAGCTGTCGCCGGTATCCACATCGCTGTCGTTACCCAGTACGTTGACCTCAAATGAGCCTTCTTCTTGCAGTTGCGCGGTATTATCCATGGCAACGGGGGCGTCATTCACGGCATTGATGGTCAATGTTACTGTCGCTGGCATTGAGCTGAGCCCTTCACTGTCGCTCAGGGTGTAGGTAAAGCTAAACTCGCCGTTGACATCTTGTTTAGGTGTGATTGCTAAACTGCCATCAAGGTTCACACTCACGTCCGCAAAGTTGTACATGCCAGCGCCGGTGCCTTTATTCTCAAGGCTTACGTTGGCAGCATTAAAGCCGCTGTCTTCCACGTCTGAGTCGTTGGCTAAAATAGCCAAGCTCACTGCGGTATCTTCATCGGTTGTTATTGCATCATCAGCTACAACTGGGCGGTCGTTAATCGCCCCGATATTCACGGTCACTGTGGCTGGCAGTGATACTCCACCTTCGCTATCGGTTACTGTATAGGTAAAACTATCTTGCCCTGTGACATTGCTATCTGGGGTATACACAAAGCTACCCGCGGCTTGGTCTAATACCACTTGCCCTGACGTTGGGCTGCGGACAATGGTGATATCTCCTGTGGGGGTGGCGTCTTCCACATCACGGGCTAAACTGCGTACATCGGTGGCCGCTGAGGCCGTGTCTTCATCAATACTGAGATTAACATTTTGTACCTCAGGAATATCATTCACTGGGGTAATGGTCACTGTCACTGTGGCCGCCGCTGACGTATTCAGCGCCGCATCTTTCACGGTGTAGGTAAAAGTGTCGGTACCTGTTTCATTGGCGTTCGGTGTATACGTGGCAATACCATTGGTGATACTCACCGTGCCTTTACTTGCAGGTAATACAATGGCGGCTGAGGCGGCCACTAAATCACCTTCAGCATCGGTGTCATTGGCCACTAAACTAAAGTTAACCGCGGTGTCTTCATCCGTCGTTGCATTGTCATTAACAGCAACAGGCGCATCCGCCACGGCTGCTATCGTCAGTGTCACTGTCTGCACCGCCGAGAGTGCCCCATCGCTGTCACGTACTTGGAAGGTAAAGCTGTCGCTGTGGTTTTCACTGCCATCATGTTGATAACTAAAGCTGCCGTCACCGCTCAGCGTTAAGCTACCAAATTGCGGTTGGCTCACCCCGACCGCTGTCAGTGTATTGCCAGTGTCATCATCGCTCGCATTACTCAATAAACCATTGCCCTGTGTCACCGTGAGCGTTGCGCCTTCATCAAGGTTAAAGCTAAAGTTCTGTCCAACAGGCGCATCGTTAGTGTTGGTTACCTCTAACGTGAACGGCGCTAAACTGGCACTGGCCGTACCATCGCTCACACCAAGGGTGATATTAGCGTAGCTGCCTACATCACTGTTATCCGGTGTGCCCGATAACTCACCTGTGCTGGTATTAAAACTCGCCCAGCTTGGTTTGTTAATGATAGTAAAGGTGTGAGTATCGCCCGTATCACTATCGGTCAGTGTCGGTGTAAAGCTATAAGCGGCATCTTCTGCTGTTGTTGTACTGGGAGTTCCACTTAATACCGGCGCTACATTATATTGCTTGGTTACTGTTGCAGTCACAGCTGAGCTTGCATTGCCTGCGGTGTCTGTAGCTATTGCTGAGAAGGTTAACGTTCCCTCAGCCAATGAGGTCACATTAATACCTGTGATTTGCAGCGTTGCTGCGCTAATAGTTGCCGTACCGCTGACTGAATTACTGCCGTCACTTACTTGATAACTAAGCGTACCAGTTCCTTCCAAACCAGACAAAGAAACACTCATTGCAGATTCATTACTGGCATTTATTACACTCTGATCAATACTCGCAGCATGCCCTGTAGGCGCTATATTGTCTAATGTAATACTAGTAGTTGCAGCCGGTGAAGTATTACCAGCCCTGTCCGTTTGCGTTGCAGATACCGTTAATATTCCGTTATTTAACGCACTAATGTCTAACTCACTGCCACTAAGAGACCAGTTACCACTGCTATTTGCGGTTATTGTACGGCTAACACCTGCAACATCTATACTAACAGTCGCACTTGCTTCTGCCCCAGAGCCGCTGATCAATACACTGTCATCTTCATTGGCATTAACTATGTCATCACCCTCAATCGGCGTGGTGATGGTCACTGCACTTGGTGCTACAGTATCTAAAATCACTGAGCTGTTGGCTGCACTTGACGTATTGCCGGCCGCATCACTTTGTGTGGCGCTGACGGTGAGCGTGCCGTTATTAAAGCTGCTGACATCAAACTCGTTACCACTGATAGTCCATGCTCCTGAGCCATCAGCCGTCACAGTACGTGATTGGTTATTCGCGCCATCGCTGATAGTCACACTCACGCTGGCATTGGCTTCTGCACCAGAGCCAGTGATCAATACATCCGCATATTCTGCGGCATTAACGCGGCCATCGCCTTCAATCGGCGTAGTGATAGTCACTGCACTTGGTGCTGCGTTATCTAAAATCACCGAGGCACTGGCTGCACTTGACGTATTACCCGCCGTATCACTTTGTGTGGCGCTGACGGTGAGCGTGCCGTTATTAAAACTGCTCACATCAAACTCACTACCACTGATAGTCCATGCACCAGAGCCACCAGCCGTCACACTGCGCGATAAACTATTTGCGCCATCGCTGATAGTCACATTAACCACAGCACCAGAATCAGCACCGCTGCCTTGAATAAGCACATGCGCATCTTCTACAGCATTGATCCGACCATCTACTTCAATGGGCGTGGTAATACTCGGAGCACTCACATTAGTGTCAATCGTTATTGTAGTACTCGTACCATTGGTGATATTACCAGCAGAGTCTGTCGCACGTGCCATAATGGCATGCGAGCCACTCGTCATAGCTGAGCCTACGGTAATACTCCACACCCCACCACTAGCAACAGTACTACCTATTGAGCCATCAATACTTGAAATCAGCGTTATGGTGTCATCAGTAGTACCGGTTCCCGTAAAGGTCGGTGTGGTATCGTTTGTAATATTATCTGTGTTAGAAGCACCGCTATCACTTGCTGCTGACAGATCTGGCATACTCGGTGCGATCGGCGCAGCAGTGTCTATTGTTACGGTCAACGCACCTGAACTACTACTAACATTATTACTACTATCCGTCGCTTTAGCTGAAATAGCATGGTCTAATCCGGCGCTTAAAGTGTCAGTGGTAATTTGCCAATTGCCATCGGTCGCTACGCCTGAACCAATTACAGTTGCTCCAGCGCCAACTTGGTCGCTGTAAAGCCTAACCGTTGAACCACTCTCAGCAGTACCACTTAACGTTGGTGATGTATCACTGGTGATATTATCTGTACTTGATGGACCACTGTCCGAAGCCGCATCTAAATCAGGTGTGGACGGTGCATTAGGTGCAACATCGTCTGTTACAGTTATTGTAAAAGACTTTTGGAATGTGGTTGTATTATCATTGGTTTGCAAACAAACTATGTAACTGCCTGCACTTAACGCAGCCTGAGTTTGCAAAATAGAACCATTTACTTGAAAACTACCATTATTAGTATCCGCGCTACAAGTGCCTGTTACACTCGCTCCAGTGCTAACTAAACCATAACTATGACTATCACTAGTGTCTACATCTGTGGTTGATAATCCACCAATATTGGCTCCAGGACCCGTCGATGATTGATTCACCGTAGTTGTAGACAAGCTCATATCCGTTGGGGCATCATTTAGCCCAGTAATGTTCACTACAGCTTGATTTGTACCCGTACTGTTTGCTACCCCATCATTAAAAACATAATCCAAAGTCACTGTGGATGATGGTGATTCTGAACTATTTTGATAGGTAATGCTTTGCAGCACTGAGTCAACAATGGCAGAGGTCGCATTCGCATTAAAGGTCAGTACTAACGTACCTGCTGAGTTGGTGGTTACCGTTCCGACCGTGGTCGAATTATAAGTAAATGTATTACCCTCAATTAGCACCCCCAATAAGTTATTGTTCGCAAAGACATCTTGCGTACTTGCTCCACCGTTTCGACTAATGGTTAAGCTGGCATTATTATAATTACCTATCGCGCCATTAAGAGCATCGAGCTCAGTATCAGCAATCGTCACATCAGAGTCGATAACAATTGCCGAGCCATTTTCAGTAAAGGTCGTACCGCCATTCAAGCTACTAAATACGGGAGCGCTATTTGGCTCAACAAAAGTGATAACAGTATCGCTCCCACTGTCAGCCACACTAAAAGCTAAATTTGCAGCAGGGGAGTTACTTAACGCAAGTGTAAGCTCTGAAATGTTAAAATCGGTGGCATCTGTATCAACTTCTAATGTACTAGTACCATTAAATCGCACATTGGCACTTGAAAGCCCTGTCACACCTGTAATAGTTAAGCTATCACCTACGGCTAGATCAGTGATTGTATCCCCTGATAATTGTGCCACACTACCAACAAAATTATCGTTACCGGCATTGCCCGTCATCGAATCAGTACCACCGCCAGGGCGGATGGTATCTGCGCCGCTACCACCAACAAGTGTATCATCACCATTAAAATTGCTGGCTGTAATAGTCAATATGTCACTAGCAAAGGCTGAAGCATTTATTGATAAGGCCGCTGTAATTGCGCCGCCACTAGCATTTGACACTGATACTGCTTGACCATTGGCATTAAAGTTGTCAGTCAAGGTTATCGTAGCATTATTGTCAGTTCCTATTGCCACTTCCTCAACAGCAGACACTGAGGTACTGGTGAAATCAAACACCCCACCATCCATAAGTTTCAGTGTTTCAGTCCCCGCACTACCCGTTATAGCAGTGCTAAAATTACCAAGATTAGCCGCATCAATAGCCACTGTTGCACCGCTACCTAACGAAAGAGTGCCTATATTTAAAAATCCACCGCCACTAATGTCTGCACCATCAGTTACTTGTACTTGGTCGGCAACACTATTTTCACCAATTAGCGTACCCGTGTATGCACTGCCACCAATAGCAAAAGTGATTGCGTCGGTTGACGAACCAGCCGTTACATTAGTAGTCCCTGTTGATACGGTGATCGTTCGGGTATTTGTACTGTCATCAGCTACATCGTAGCTTTCAATGCCAGTTAAAGTTGTAAAATCACCATCACCGGTGATAGTAATCGTTTCTGAGCCTGGTGCTGTTATGGTGCTGGTAAAGTTGCCATGCTGACTGGCCGTCATCGACACTGATGCGCCCGATGCAAGTGTTAAATTAGCCACATTACTGATGGTTGCACTACTAATATTTGCGCCATTACTCATCAATAACGTATCTGCAACACTATTTTCGCCAGTAATTGTGCCTGTATAAGCTAACGTACCAATATCAAACGTAATAGCATCAGTTGCGGAGCTCGCTGTTACTGAGTGCCCTGCATTACTAATAGCAATCGTTCGAGCGTTGCTGCTATCATCCGCTATTGTATAGTTTTCAATTGCAGAAACTGTTGCGAAATTACCGTCACCTAAAATAGTCAGTGTTTCTGTACCACTGCCAGATACCGTACCTGAAAACAACGCTAGCTGTGATGCAGCAATACTTGCTGAACCGCCACTGGCTACAGCCAAGTTTTCAAAACCGCTAATAGTGGCGTCAGAAATACTGCCACTACTGCCAATAGATAGCGTATCAGTACCCGTATTGCCTGCTAAAACACCCGTTGCAGCAAACGATCCCACATTAAGAGAATCATCTCCTGTACTGCCCGTAAAATTTTGTCCCACAGCGCCAAGGGTGAACGTATTTGCCGCAGCAAGCACATACGTTTCAATCGTACTGTTACCTACTAGCCCATCCGTTGCTGAACTAATGGTTATTGTTTCACTACCCGGAGCAGTAAACGTTGAAAAATTATCGTGCTGCGCTTCGGTCATCGTTACACTCGCACCACTGGCAAGCGTTAATGATTCAAAGGCAGAAAGTGTTGCACCGCTAAGATCAGCCCCAGCGCCGGCCTGTAATATATCGGTGCCTGCAGCACCATTGAGTGCTCCAGTAACTGCAAAGGCATTAATATTAACGGTGTCATCTGCGCTGCTACTAGTTACATTTTGCGCTGCGTTGCCAAGAGTAAAGGTCATTGCTGCGCCAAGCACATAGGTTTCAATATCTGCATCGCCAGTGAGTGTTTGATCGCCATTAGCGCTGGCAATGGTAAACTGATTTATTCCATTACCATTTATGGTGGTGAAACTCTCGTGCTGTGTTTCACTTAATGTCAATGAGCCATTGTTATACGGTGTGAGGGTTTCAAAACCGGTCAACGATGCAAAACCGGTAAGGTCAGCACCATCAATAACATTGATAGTGTCTGTTCCACCGCCACCATCGGCCGTTGATCCCGCAATATGTAATGCATTACTAATTGTTAGCGTTTCATTGTCATTACTAAACGTTATTGCTGGGCTTAAATTTATGCCGTTTAAGGTACTAAATCCAGCAGCGGCAGAACTCGCTGAAGTAATATTTGCAACCGAAATTGTCGCTGTACGACTCACGCTATTTACAGTGCCATCATTAATAACAACTGACACTGTACGCGCTGTGGTATTCGGTGTTGCACTGGTATTGCTATACGTTATTGCTTGTAAAAAGGTCGTCACTTGTGCAACGGTTGCAGATGCACCCGTTATCGAAATTGTATCTTGCAGAGTAATGTCTGAGGCACCTGATATACCACCAAGTGCATTTTGTGCAGCCGCTGAAACACTAAGCCCTTCTGAGCCGCCATCTTGATCGTTTGTTAATGCAACGGTTATTGTTGTTATTGTATCGCCATCCGCCTCTGTTACAACAGCATTCGATGCGATATTTACACCTCCGCCAGCTTCTGAGAATGAAGCGCTGCTGTTATCACTACCTGAGCTTGAGTCAAGATCCACAACAGGTGCTGTATTAGCAGTAGAGAAATTAAATGTGGTATCGTCACTTATTCCAGCAAAACTGTTACCCGCACTATCGTCTACTGCTGTAGCATCAACTCTAATCGCATAACTACGGTTACCTATCAAGTTGCTAGTGGGGTTGAGATAAATTTTATCATTTGTGATACCAACACGCCCAGCGCCCGGCGTTGTCGTAGTACCATCACTTTCTGATGCTATATTGAACACCTCAAAATCGCTGCTATCTGTCACATTACGAATCGTAATATTACCCGACCCTAACGCGATGTTTTTACTAAAATCAATCGCAATATTATTGCTTGCAGTTACGTTACTGTCGTTATCATTTGGCGTTGAACTTGCACCGTCAAATGTGGGAGCCGTTGTGTCGATGGTAAATGAAGTAATGGTTATCGGTGTATTAGAATTACCTGCCGCATCGGTAACTGTAATCGTACAATCACTGTATGTGCCTGCAGCCAATGCTGAACTATTATCCGTATTTGTAAGGGTAATAACCTGATTACCCGTACTATTAATAGCCGTTGAAGTTGAAGTACCACAACTACCGCCGACTGAAAATGTCCCTGTTTCTGTTGAGCTAAATGTATAACTCGGCGTAGTAGAGTTTGTTGGGGTTGTAACCGCAGTTACCTCTGCTACCATAGGCGCCGTAGTGTCTACCGTAAAACTAGTGATGTTTAAAGCACTACTTGCGTTGCTTGCAGCATCAGTCACGGTTATTGTACAGTTAGCATAAGTGCCATCGGCCAACGCCGTACTATTGTCTGTCTGCGTTAGTGTAATTGTTTGATTACCAGTACCACTGATCGTTGTTGAAGTAGAAGTACCACAGCTTCCCCCCATAGACAGAGTGCCTGCTTCGTCAGTGCTAAAAACATAGTTTGGGGTATTGTCACTTGTTGGTGTGGTAACCGCTGTAATTTCAGCTAACGTTGGCGCGGTAGAATCAGAGATTGTTGGGTCATCAACAACCATATTTAAAACTGCTATTTCTTGAAAATCAGCAGAACCATCGACGCCACCGCTACCATTACTCACAGTCGCCCAACTTACTACTATTTTATCTAAGTTACTCCAATCGACATCATTTGACTCCCAAGTCCCAGCCCCTTGCGTAAACACTTCAGCTTCGCCTGCGCCAAATGTACTCCAGGTCAATTCATCACTTGCAACAGCAACTCCTCCTCTGTAGCCAGTAACAGTAAAACTATTGTTATTTAAATCATTACCATCAATCCTTCGGCCTAAATTCATTGACTTAATAGCAAAAAAGTTTGTCGCTGTTAATTGCAACCCACCAGTGGAGTTATTAAATGCGATTCCGTCTACGGTACTGTAAGGAAGCATAGCAGCATTACTCGCCATTACTTTCTCATCAGTATATTCATTACTTCCTTGTAACCCTGTTCCCCAATCAATTGTAAAATCTGTACTTGTTGATAAACCGACTGTTGCTGTGTGATTATCTACTGCACCGCCAGTATTAACAGACGTATAATCTATCGTACTTTGCGCCCACGAGTTTGCTGATACAGCAAGAGCAACTGACACGCCAAGCAAATGTAAAGATTGAGTTATTTTGTTTAATTGCATAGCGTGCACGCTCCATTGTATTGTTTAAATCAAGATAGGCTCGTACTATCTTAAGGTCGATGACAAATGTTTAACGAACTAACTTCTTGACGGGTATAGACCCTGTAGAGCAATTTGCCAATTTACCACCTGAAATGGGCTCATTATACTCACGGCTCTAGACGAACCAGCAGTATCTATAGTGACCGTACCACCTTCACTACCACCATCCACTACAAGCCCGCTAATAGGCGTCAAACTAGGAGCCGGAGCAAAACCGGATTGCTTATAGTACCCAGCGCTTGAATTAGCAGCTAAATAAGTATCAGCACTAGGCACTTGTGTATTTGCACCATCAGTTGCAGCATGCATTACGCCTGATACTGAGCCACTACCAGAGGGTGAGAACGCGGCACCATGGGTATGTGTTGGTAGCTGGTCTAACGACAATGAAGTGGCTTCTCGCCCTTCTTTCCAACCCAATCTATAATTCATACCTCCAGGCATCGTCCCCATACCTACGGGGCTCCGCCCACGTAAATCTGGTAAGCCAAAAGAAGTACGTGAATCTCCACCATAATTATCACCCAGCAATGAAAATAATGCTGTATTTTCACTAATTGCTTGCAGCTGACCGTAGCACAAAGCCCAATCTCGAATAGCAAAAGTTCCGCCAAACGGCATCATAGTGCCAATAAATGAATCAGAAGCCATATTTAATCCTCTTTGATTGTTAAGTTTTTTTGTGACAATCGGACCTCAATATTACACTCGGTGTCACTCACTCGTTACTTGTTATAAATTACCTGTGCCAAAGCACACTGTGCTTAGTTTTCAACTCACTTAGGCTACGACTCTTCCTTAACTTCTTCAGCAAAAGGATCTGCAGAAAAAACAGGAGGAATAAATAACTCAGGTATGGATACTTGGCGAATACTGCCAACCGATGTTTTGTCAAAACAAACTGTACCTAATTCATTTACACTGATCTCCAATGATGGCGATTTATCCGAAGTAGGAAAACGCCAATACAGTTCAGTGGTTTTATAGCGAACCAATACCATTTGCTCGCATTGGTCGAACTCATCTGGTTGCTCACAAAATTTATCATGATAATTGGCAAGCTTTTGCTCCCCTAAAAACATCAACACCATCGCCCCCATACCCGGGATTTCAATTACCCCAGACTCACTTGTACCAACGGTTAATTCACCGCTCCCTTCTAGCTTTGAAACAACTTGACCTGCCTCTTTATTTGGCAATGCACCATTGTTGTAGGGGTATATCGCTATGTCATAACCATATCGATTAGTCACATTAATATTTATCTTCATTTGCCATCTCACACCTGAAGTTATGTTTTAAGCACTGTTTAACCCAAAAACCGATAACACCCACATACATCTATTTATCGCCTCAGAAAAAACACTGCTCCCTAATAAATTTAAGCCTTAAACATCCAAGCACATGGCTAAAAGTTTTTTTGCACCAACGACATACCAGCCTCTAAACCAAATAACATCGCAAATCGATAGCCATCAAACCCCCCTAGTTGCGTGCCAATGATATCTAAGCGCAATGCGCCATCAACGGTTTTAATCACTAGTCCATTTTGCCTATCGACTTCAATGACCATACCTGCTTGTACGCCAGTTAGAGTGCTATCTACAACGCTTGCTTGCAACAATTGAAATGCCTCACCTCGCAACTGAAATAGTGCGCATCCAAAGTCAACATTACCCGCACGAGCCATATTGACAATTTGCATGCCCGTTTGCTTTTGCCAATTGACTATAAGCTGCTGTTGCTCTATTTGTGGTGCGCTCTTGCAGCCATCTCCTTCTTGCTTACGCCATTTAATTTCTTTTTTTTCATCTAGTTGACAGTATTTTTCAACAAGCCTCGGTAGAGCCTGTGCGACTTTGTATTGCACACTGTTCATGGTATCGAAGGGATGAATCTCTATCTCAACATCTGCCGCGATATTGCCATAATCAACTAACTCGGTTACTTGATGTAAGCTTAAAGCGATTGTGTTTTCACCATTTCTCAACTGCCAATAAAGTGGGAAAGGCCCTCTATAATCAGGCAATGGGCTTGGATGGATATTGACTAAGTGACCTGTAAAGTACTGGAGCAATGCAGGGCGGATTTTGTGCCTGAACAGGTAAATTAACCCTCGGTTAACTGCCAGCCGATCTAGCTGCGCAATCAAACCTTTATCATCTGAGCATTTATAAGTGAGTGTTTCTATAGCACTTTGCTGCAACCAGTGTTGTAACTGCATTAAGTCATGGTTTTGCTGCGTATCAACCAATACCACACAAGCTAATCTATTGTTTTTTAATAAATATTGCATTATAGGTAAGCTTTGACAGCTACCCGTAAAAACGGCGAATTTTTGCATTGCAACCTCCTTATAACTTTACCGGCACAAACCCTGGTAAACCGCTCAATTGATAATAAAACTGCACCATGTCGCCGCTACTAGCGACAAAGTGGGTATGCTCCACATCACGAGGTTTAGCATCTATGTAAAAAGTCATATCCGGTCTAGGATGAGTTACGCCTGAGTCATATTGCTCAACACCTTCATCGGCAAAGGTGTCGATGTGCGCATATATAGCTAAAATACGCTCCCCCATATCTTTCACACCTGTGGGTAATTTAATCTTGCTTGCAGGAATAACCTTCACGCCATCTTGCAATTCAAGTTCTTGCATATTGAGCAATGTTGATTTATTGATGTTTAATATTTCACCCAACTCCACACGATCTTGCTGTGCGCTAGTATTCGTATTGAGCGAATGACTATATTCCACCTCTTTCCATTGCTGATTAAACTCGGTTTCTCCTATCACCATCATGCCCCTAACCGACACATTTTGTGGGATCATCCAGCCATCAATATTTAGAAATTTAACTAAGTGCTTAGCAATACTGAGCTGCCCTTCTTTGGTAAAACCATGCTGCATGGCCTCTAATACTAATAAATCTATCGATTCTGCGGGCTCATATTCGGTTGCATCAGCCGCTTCAATTCGCAATATAAAATCATCAAGCTGCAAGTCTTTAATTAACTGCTGTAAAGACAATATTGCGCCAGGATGTACATCCACCAAAATGACGTTGATTTGCTGTGATGTAAAAGTATTGCTGTCTTTGTAATAGCTCAACAAAGGCAGTAATAACGGCGCAAATGGGCCACATGCAGGGTATAAAATGGTGATTGACGGTGAGTGTTTTAGTTTACTTTGTATCGCTAGATCAATCCCACGCGCATATCCCTTAATGCGATAAACATCTTTAATGGTGTGTTTACAATTATGAGGAGACATAATTAAGCCAGATGCTGACACATATTGCCGCGTTAACTGCTCTTGGCTAAGCTGCGCCAATGCCATTGATTGTACAGCTTGATCGTACATAGCTTCGAAAGTGTTAACTAATTGCAGGTGTTCAACTTGAGTGTTACTCAATACCAACGTCATCGCATCCACAAAACTTTTTTTCAAAAGCAGCTGACGCTGCCCTGTTGTTAATTTAGCTTTCAAGAGAGACTCAAGCTGAGTACGTATTGAATGCTTTAATAACTCATCAACTTGGGGATCCACGTATTGTAAACTCACTGTAGGCTGTGAATTATGTGCTTCCATACTGAAACATTCCTTTGAAATCCAATTATTATGCTAAATTCCATTGGGGAATTAATGCTATGTTCAGCTAAAAGCTTAGTTTAAAAACTATAAGGTACAACTTTAATTTTCATTTATTTTATATGGCTTTTAAGTTATTTGATTCATATCAAAAATAGTAAAAAAAGCATTATAAAAATAAATATTTTAATAAATGCGGCTTATTTTTAAGTGTTCTGAGAATGGCACAGGTACGTTATAAAAAACATTACACCTTATTACATGGCATAATTGTTATTCTTATAAATAACTGCAGGCTTGATTTTGCTTAATTTTATAATGAGTTCATATTTATATATTGCACAATTCGAGGACTATTAGCCCAATTTGACATCGAGCGACCACTTCTCTGCTATTCTTTTTATCCGCACAGTTTTGTTTTTGTAACTTTATACAGCGTTATCGCTTATTTATGGGGAATAACCACACCACAAAATGCTCTATTTTGACTAAAGAAACATATTACTGTGGTAAGCGCCCGAAAGATAAGCAGGCTCCAGCTAAACTTAATTAAAAAAGAGTGCTACATTATTAAAAGCAACAAGTGTCGCAGCTAAATACAAGGGGTGATATGGATATTAGGGTTGAAAAAATTCTCGCCTTTCTTACAGATATAGGTATACATCATCGCTATACTACCTTAAACGAAAAGACTTTTTTGCCGGGAATTAAAGTTGTACTGGGCACTTTACTACTTGATTTAGAAAAAGGTCTATACCTGGTGACATCCTTCATGAAGCAGGGCATATTGCAGTAACCTCAGAGACAAACAGAACCTGTTTAACCGGCGATATGAAAAACCATGATCATCAAGCCGCTGAAGAAATGACCGCGATTGCATGGTCATGGGCCGCAGCCTGTTACTTAAATACTGCACCCGATGTTTTATTTCATCAACACGGTTATAAAGGCAGTTCAGCTAGCTTAATAACCGCTTTTAGTGATAACACTGGCTTTGGCTATCCGCTGTTATATTCATGGTTTATGTGCGAACAACCTGATCACCCCAACGGTTATCCGAACATGTTAAGGTGGCTTAGGGATGACGCCTATACGCAAGCTCAACTAAAAAAATTACAATAAATACGATAAGGAATATACGTGCTTGATAATAACTTCCCCTCAGAGCAGCTTACTTTACTATGTGCTGACTTAGCCCAACTAAGATTAGTAGCCGATTTAACACTTGCGCCTACTATGCCGTACTTTGCTGAAAAACCTTATCCTATTGGCCGCTGCAGAGAAATAAGAGACGAGGTATTTACATTACTACAAGCACAACTGCCACACACAAACAAACCAGGGCTTAGCTTATTAAAAGGTCTTATTGCACAGGGCAATCCTTTACAAAAAGCATGGGGTTCACTGCGGGATGAGTATTTTCAAAACGCATTTATTATTGGTCCTTGGTATATTGATGTTGCCAACGACACCGTAAATGCCAATAAACCCAGAGTAGAGATTTTGCCTTTATCGACATCAAACTTTACATCAATTAAAGATTTTACTCAGTTTGTAAAAATAGCCCGTAGCTATTGGAAAGTTGCGGTGTATAGAAATGATGTATGCCCAGCACTTGCGCCTTATATGCCACTTTTATGTGTGGGTGATAATGGTACTAGCTGGCTAGGAGCTGCAAATGACGATATGCTAAACATCGCAATACAGAGCCAATTTAGCCAGTCAAAAGCAATATTAAAAGAGCTGCCAAGCCCACCTAAAAAGATAATACAACGCTGGCAATCGCTGTTATTAAACTTTACTCACGACCCTTTTTTGGTAACGGAAGGAGATGTAATCACCTTTTGTGATGAATACAGTAAAAAATTACAGCACCCCGATCTAGCACACAGGGATGCCGCTGTAATTGCTTACTCATCGTTACCAAAGTCAGTGTGATTTATGATATCAGTGCAACACTCATTGTAATGACGTGTAATAGAAAAGCCTGTCCTTGTTCCTATACTCCTTAATGAGTAAAGCAAATAGCTTTTGCTCGCCAACCTATTCAAGCAATTTAAGGAGAAATTTATGGCTACATTTAAAGTGAATATCCCAGCAGGTCCAATCTGGGATCAAAAAGATGCTGAAGAAAAAGCGCCAGCCGTTGCCGCAGCACATCAAGGCACATGGACAGGCCAATGGAATACAGTAGTAGAAAGTCAAATGAGTGTTGTTGAAGTTGAACTTGAAGTGACAAACACAGGTAGTAATTCATTCAAAACAACTGTATTAGCCGGCCCTCTTTGGAGCAATGACGAAGCTCAAAAAATAGGTAAAACTATCGCCGCTTCATATGGTGCAGAGTTTACCGGTGAATGGAAAACCATCGTAAATGGTGTGATGAGTGTTATTGAAATAGAGTATAAATTTTAATTAGTTAGAATTTATAAAGCGCTATGACACCTAAGCTTATAGCGCTTTAACTGCTCCTCAAACTAGACTTGCAACCACTACCAAAACGAAAGCATACAAAATACCTTTAGCTAACCACTTGCCAGAATGGCAAAAAGGCTCTTACTTGGAGTTCTGTAAATAACTGTACTAGTAATATTTACACTATGAAATAAGATTTATCCCTATGGCATTAAACTTTAAAATCTCTTTAGCTATAACCAGTAATTAAAGTGTCACCAATTACTCCCTTTATAGGAGATTCCGGTGGGTGGGAATAATTTAGAGTTGATAAAAAATCTTCTTCTGTTGGCAGCTCAACATTAAATTGGGGAGTTATGATATTTGTAATATTATCAACCACACTCAGAACCATAACCTTTTGACCAAAGCTAGCTAATAGTGCAAGCCTCATCTCTTGCCAATATGATAGTTTAGATGTGTTTGCCTTTACTTCTACAGCGACGCATTCTTCTGAATTGTATGCAATAAAATCATACCTCCCGGGATGCCCTAATTTTTTATATTTTTTCCCACCATCCAAAATATCTTTGGGAGTTTTT
Source organism: Pseudoalteromonas arctica (assembly GCF_012927645.1). Classification (GTDB taxonomy): domain Bacteria; phylum Pseudomonadota; class Gammaproteobacteria; order Enterobacterales; family Alteromonadaceae; genus Pseudoalteromonas; species Pseudoalteromonas arctica_A. The sequence goes on from NZ_JABBMT010000010.1 coordinate 92,621, forward strand.
TTACTATTTTGATGTTCTAGGAAGCACTTTTGAATATATAAATGAACCCGAATATTATCTTGCAAAAATTGGTTAGTTACATTGAGGCTACCGATTTTTCCTCGTTGTAAAGCAGAAATCAAGCCAAACCTTCCTTGGCACTTTTGAATACTGGCACATTTATGAAAGTGCCCTGTATAAAGGGGCGGGGTTAATCCATCTAAATAGATAGGGTTAAATAAATTTCTTCCCAAGCTACAAGGAGCCTGCTTTCTGTCTTTTTGGTATAAGTGACAAGGATATTTTGATGAGCAAGTTTTAGCTAATTCTATAAACTCCTCAAATGTATAGTCTAACTCTTTTGGGTAGGTGTTTTGTTCTAAATTTTCAGACGAAATATTTATACCTAACCCCCTTTTTTGACCCAAGTTATTTTTAAAAATATTTATATGCGAAAGTCCAACGTGCGTATCTGGAACAATATTGAGTAACTTATGATTTAGACTACTATTTTTTCGTTCTTTACCGAACCTAGCTACTTCATACCCCATATCTTTCAACTTTACGATGGCTGCCATCTCACCATCAAATCCAATTTTTTGCACTTTAGTTGCTTTTTTAACTGATAATTTGACCTCTCCAACCGTTTTTCCTTTCCATTTATTCCAATTACCTCTCCACTCTTGTGCTCTAGCGTGTTCACATAAAGCATCAACCTCATGGTAACGCTCTTTAAAAAATAAATATTTAGCATACAACTCAAAAGTGCCGTGCCTAGGCAATATTTCTATAAGTCTATTTTTAAGTGCTTTTGCTATACCACCAGAAAGTAATATTACTTTTTCGCAATAATACTCGAATAATTCATCAAAATTACTATCTACCTCTGTAAGAGGATATAATAAGCTGGCTATAAGGCAGTAGTTTTTGTGTTTTTCTTCACTTGAATCACTAATTTCAAATGCATCTAATAATTTTATGAATTTACTTAATAGTACTAATTCACCACCTACTTTCATCCTTGAAGCAACATCAATGAAAAAGGCGAAATCTAAGGAATACCTTTCACCTTCAGAAATATAATAACTCGCATTCTTTGAAATATATTTTTGAATTTTAATTGTATCGTTAGCATTAAAGTTTTCTTGTAAAATTTCATTTAAATTCATAGCTTTATAAGTTCCATTTATACCATTTAGCGCACTAATAATGAAAAAGGTTGTTAGTTAAAATATTGATGAGTTAGAAAAGTAAGTTACTAAATTCGTAGCTATTTAAAATAATCATAGGTTATTAACCTTTGAATTCGGCTAAAGATAGGTGATGTATATACCCTGACGTAACCGCCCATCAAAGGACATTGAATGACTAAACCACTACTGAGCAGCCTGTGAAAAAGAGCATAAACATCATCAATCAATATGTGAGTTTTATCTGCGATATAATCTTCAGGTTTATAATTAATCTCGCTACGATGAGAGACTTTTTTTTGATATTCATCTAAATGATATAAAACAGTAAGCTCACGAAAAGATAAGTTACTTAAAGCAGCTAAAGCTTCATGATAAAAATCGGGGTCTTCATCAATGAGTTTTGACGTTGTACTTGCCATATAGAAGCTCATTAATATTTCAAATTTCTCTTCGCAATTAGCCCTTTCTAATACCTCTTGAGTTACAATGATCGCAGAAATTATTTTATTATATTTCACTTCAGAATCATTTATTGAAAGCTCTCCCTTTTTCAACAGCTCAAACAGTTGATTCTGTTTATAATTACTTCTGATATCATATAGAGCTTTCGCTGACTTTAAGGCTGCACTCATTTCCAAACTAAACCTCCATTTATTTACTAACACCCTAATATTTGTACCGAACTGAAATTGCAATAACATTAGATGCAACTAAATGGTATTGCTGATGATTTGGGGATTTTGAACTTGCCCAAAATAAACACAGTGATAAAGTGACAGTCACTTCCAAGCTATTACTGCATTGCCCAGCGTTTATTCTGCTTCTATTAAACCTAATTTATTACTTTAAAACAACTAACCCATTTAAAGCACAGTTATAGATCACCGCGACTCAAGAACTCAATTTATACTTAACAACCAAAATTCTATAGTAATAGCATGAAAGACTAGAAATAAAGGGAGTAAATCTTGATCATACATCACGGTTAATTAACTTTTGCTATTAGGGTAAGCTGTCTTAAATGTAATTTGGATATTTTGAAAACTGGCGCGCGAATAAACTTTTTTGAAATTAGAAAATTTCGATTTAGACTGCTATAAATGTGCTACAAAAAAACAAATAAAACAGAAAACAACTCGTAACCCATTGATTTTATTGGTAGCCCCTACAGGAATCGAACCTGTAACTGCCCCTTAGGAGGGGGCCGTTATATCCATTTAACTAAGAGGCCACATTCGAGCTTCGAGCTTCGAGCTTCGAGCTTCGAGCTTCGAGCTTCGAGCTTCGAGCTTCGAGCTGCTGATAGCTGATAGCTGATAGCTGATAGCTGATAGCTGATAGCTGATAGCTGATAAGAAATTATAACGGTTTATCCTATTTACAATCAAGCAGTTAAATGGATTTTATAACGACGCTAGTTAATACTCGCGCGTTGTAGGTGAATATCGGCGTTGTTGAGTACGTAATAAGGCAGTATTTTGTTGCTGCTGGCAACGACGCGTTTGCTGGTGATATCAATAATACGGGCATTTACTTCAACACCATTACTGCGATAGATCAAGGTGCCTGATAACACATGACTGGCGATGCGTTGATCCGCTAACTGCTCTATATCGCGTGAAAATACAAAGTCACCGCGTGGGTTCATAGTTATTTGGTCGGTGGTTTTAAAGTCAACAATACCATAACCAAATTTTTGCAGTTGATGAATAAAACTCTCTGATAACTGGTTGCCTAATTGGCTGCTGTTATTAAGGCTGGCATCTAAATCTACAAATGAAGTAACGGCAATCGAGGTATCAAGCTCTGTTTGCATTGTGTCGACTAAGTCTAACGCCATTTGCTCTACATAATTAACCAGTGTTTTATGATGCTTGTTAGGACTAAACTGCGCTGAGTTATCGAGTGGCTCGGCACTATTCATTTGTACTTGTTTTAGCATTTGAGTAAGGTCATATCGGCTAGTCGTACTTTGTACAGGCTCAGCCGTATTATTGGTCATACTGCATGCGCTGAGGATGCTGATCATCCCCCCTACGGTTAATAACTTAGCGCTGTGGATTAGCTTACTCATCATCGGCCTCACTTACTCGCTTGTTTCAGCATTACGCCATCAGTGCGATAGCTGCTGTCGAGTGCATCAACAACGGATTGCGGAATAAACCCTTGTGCAGAGCCAACCACAGCCTTACTAGCTAAACCAATAATTCGGGCATTGACTAGTACACCACCTTGATGATTTACCATAGTGCCGGCCAGTACATAGTTAAAGTTTTGATCTTTACTTAGCTCTAAATAATCGCGACTAAATACAAAGTCGCCAGAGGGAGTAACACGCATGTAGTCGGTGGTTTTAAAGTCGATCACCGGTACACCAAAGCTGTGTAGCTCGTGCATAAAACTTTCAGCGATTTGATTACCTAATAATGTGCCGCCGTTGTAATCATCATCTAAAAAGATAAAGCTTGATACGGCCAGCGGCGTTTTACTGTTCACGTATTGCAGGTTTTCTGCCATGTCTTGCATTATACCCCGCACGTAATGGTTGATATTTTTACGTGTTGGGACTGTTACTTGGCTGCTATCGTTCATCACTGGAATATTATTTTGATAAAATGTATTACTTTGCCCAGGAGCAGCAACCATTCTTTGATCACCCTCTAACTGCGCAGAGTTATCAGTTTGTGCCGTTTTGCCCGGTTCCATCATTTGCGCGCAACCAAAACCCAGTGGCAAACATAAAGTTAATATTAAGCGTTTCATGAGAGCTCCTAATTAGTATTCGCTGCGGTAAATATAACCGTCGCGCTGTTGTATTTTTTCATCGCCCCACATCACATTTATGGGAATTTCTGTACTAGCGGCAGATACAACGCGGCTATCTTGTGTATTTACCATACGGGCATTCACTATATAGGCATGTTGTTGCCGTGTGAGTGTTCCCGTGATCACAAAGTCAATATTCTGACGTTGGCGTAACTTGCTAATATCACGACTTAACATGCTATCTGCATTGCTGGCTAAATTAAGGTGTTTTTCAAGGCGATATTCAATCGTGTTATAGCCAAGTTGGGTAAACTGAGTAAGTAAGCTTTCTTGAATTTGTTGACTCAGACCTGCGCCCTGCCCTTGTGCCAGCTCACTGTCTAGCGCGTTGGCTAAGTAAAAGCTAGTAACGGCAATCCGTGCAGAGCTTTTAAATGGCCCTTGCACATGGCTCAATTGACTACTCAAGTCGCTCACATACTGATGCACAGTATAAGATGCCATTGTTGCTTTTGGGGCATTGGTACTTGGTGCTGGCGGTTTTTCTTGCGTTAGACTACACGCAGTTAGACTCAGCAATAATAAACATAACAAAAGGCGCATAATTGCCATCCTCACTAAACATGGCAATAACAAAGCAAGTACTATGCCTATTTATAGTTTTATTGGGTTATCTGTGTAGTGAGTCACCATGCAGTTGAGCTGTTGTAGCTTTAATTTATCACAATCAGCTTGGGCATTTTTTTGATATTCCTTTAATAAAGTATTGTTCGTTGTTCAATATCACACTTCAACCCCTGTTGTATTAATGACTGACAAAGATCCGTAAATTCAGGTTTTGCCTGCTCTGCATACCCTAAAGCGAGTATATACTTACTTTGCTGTTGATCATGAATATAAAACACGTCTTGCTGTTGTAATTTTAAGCGTGGGCTTATCAAACGTAAGTATGCCTTTAACATCATTAACGATGAAAAATTCCCCGCATTCACAATAGTCCCCGACACTTCTTCAAGTGATTTTAACGTAAAATCAACCCCAACCAACACATCCCCTTTTGCTGATAAATCAACTGTTACTTGCTGGGTGTTTTTTAATGCTTTACGTTCTTTAAAGCTATCGTCAACCACAGCCCGATACTGCCCTGGCCGTAGGTCGGTAAACAAATAATAGCCATCATAAGCCGCTTGGGTGTTTGCAACTTCTTTTCCAGCTTCATCTAGTAAAGTAATTGTTGCATAAGGCTGCACATAAGTGTGATCGCCTTGCTGCTGATATACCACCCCTTCAATTTCGCTGGCGTTATTTAGCGGGTAATCCATGTATTCAATAAACCCTGCTCTTGGGGTAATTGAAAAGCCCTCATTGGCAGGCACAAAAAACGGATCGGGGAAGCTGTCTCTATCGAGCACAATATCTGTGGTGCGATTAGCTGGCATTGAGGTTAACAATGCAATGCCATTTTCATCGGTTATTGCTTGGCGATAATTTTGCAGCCCTTTTACTTTTATACCAGCAACACCTTGCTCGTCAGGATCCATAATGCCGTTGTTATTTTGATCTAAAAATACCCGTAACATTAATGTGCCTGTCGTTGTTAAGCTTTGCTTGGACACAAAATAGTGATTGTTTTGTGTGTCATAACCAAGGCTGAATCGGCTATATACGCCAAGCTGCCAGTTATCTTCACTGTCGTAGTTTAGATTACTAGTGAGACTAAACTTATTGCTTTGCCAACTTAAGCCTAAATCAGCCGATTGAATATCATTAATACGAGAATCACGTAAGGTGACTTCTGCTTGCAGTTGACTGGTAATACTACGGTTAAACTCAGCCTCGTAGCTGGTGACTTCATTGCTAGGAGATAATGTGTAATCAACACTAAAACGGCTATAAATACGACCCAAACGCCCTTGCAAACGTGTTGAGCCATACACTGATTCAACATTATTACTTTGTTGCCATTGTAATTGGTTGCTCAAAGCTAGACCTGCAATCGCATAATTCAAACGGTTCTGTGCTTGCTTATAGATGCCTCGGTTATCTGATGTTTGATACAATAAATTGTTTTGGTAGTTTAGCCGCCCGTAACTGTTTTGCATCAACTCGCCAGCCATATCAAACTGATAGCTGTCGTATTTTTGTTTTAATTCATCGGTTCGATTCGTTGCGCTAAAAAGTAAAGATTGATCAGCAAATTGCGTGCGTGCTGTAAGTTCAAGCTCTTGTTCATGTTGATTATTTTTCTGGTAATCTAAGTTTAATAGCAGAGCGCTAAATAAGCTAAGGTTAGTCCCCAGTGACATGTGTTGTAGGTCGTCATGTGTTCTTTTTTGTGCCAATGCAGCGGTATATATCGAGAAGTCGTCTGTAATACCTTGCTCGTAGCGCCCTGCTATTTGCCAGCCCGTGCTGTCATTATTGAAGGCTGTATTGCCAAGCAATTTTTTACCTTGCTCAGAGACTGATAGTTCATAAAATCCTTCACCTTGTGCTAATTGGTTACTATCAATAAAATAATATTCGCTTTTTCGCTCGACCTGCCCTTGAGGACCATAAAAAATAAGCTCGAAGTTGTTCTCACCATAAAACAAATCAACATTCTCAAAATTATAACGGCCATCTGAAAGGCTTATTTGCTGCGCAATCAATATGCCGTTACGATAAAGCTCAACGTCCCAGCCTAACTGAACCGGACCACTTAAATTAATACGGTTACTATCGAATTGTTGAGTCAGTCCGCGGTTTGAAAACTTAATACCACGGCCATACTGACTGTTGTAACGGCTGCCAACTTGTGTGGCCGTTACATCACCAAACTCAACTTCACTGGCTGCTAACACTCCCAGTAATGAGCTTTGCGGGTCTTGCTTAGTAAATGTTAAACGCGAATCGCTGAGTAAATCGCCCTCGCGACCAGATAAAAAGTATTCGGCAGATAAATAAGCAAAGTCTTGTGCACCTAATAATGAGTAACTTGTTCTATTTTGATTTTTATCAGCACTGTAGTTTAATTGTAAATCAGCAACAGGTGATGAAAGCGCTTGATACGGGCTGGCTTTCCAAGGCAAGGTGGGCTTGGCATTACGATTCGAGGGGTTAAGCCTTCTAGCATGGCGTTCTCGCTGTTGTTCAATTGGTAATAAGATGGCCGAACTTAACTCTATTTCTAAATCACCATAATCGACTGTAAATTGCAGCCCAAAAACCTCTTTTAACTGCGCCATTTCAATATACATGTCATCATCAATGCTAATATCAGCAGCCGTTAGTTCAAGTATACCTGCGTCAGTTATCAGGGTTGCAGGCTGGCTGCTGGCATTTAAAATGAAAGGCTGTTGATCTCGATACCAGCCTTGGGCAGAACGAGTTACAAGATCAACTTCTATTCCAAATTGCAATATATCAGCTAGGCTACTAAGGCCAAGTTGAATACCCTGATCACTTTTTAAAGCGAACACTTCGCCTAAGTAGTAATCATTTAAAGACAACGAAAATAATAAAAACTCACCGCTTGCGATCCGCGGTTGGTTTGACGCAACAGGGCTGTTAACGTTAGGCTGAGAAGCTGTTGGTAAGTCGGTTAATTTAGCTTCAATCTTGCGAAGTGTTTTTAATGCATCATTCACAGTTACGTTATTAGTCGCGAATGCATTGTTACTAAGGCATAAACTTAGCCATAGTGTGATGCACTTTAGCCCTGTATTCTTGGTCATGAAGAGTTAAAGTTGCAGCATTTTTGGACTAATCGCTAAAGCATACTCGGCAAAATTTATGTCTTGATATTCATCTGCACCGATATATTTAAAAATAACAGTACCAGGCTTATCTAGGGTTTTATCACTAAATAAACTCAACATTACCTCGGCATTTTTTACATCCGAGTAAATACTTAAATTGCCAATTTCAGCGATAGCTTCCAGCTTAGCATTAGCATTTTGTTGATAAAACGCGGTTAATTTACCATAACTGCTAAAGTGAGTTTCACGATTGAGTTTTAATTTAAATTGTAGTCGTTGGTTGCCCTGGTTTTTAATCACTTGCGCTTGCTCAATGAATACTTTTGGTACTTCAGCATGTTCACGAAGGATGACTGGAATACTGTAGCTCATGATCATATTAATTTTTATTGAACTCGTACTATTTGGGTTTTCATTTGGCAACGCCTGAAATAATAAATGCGAACGATATTCACCATTTGCTAACTGTTTTGGTTTTCGAATTGCAATTTTAACGGTTTGCTTTTCACCAGGCGCCAAACGCATTTGCTTTGGTGATAAGCGCGTCATCGGGCTTAAACTTGTCGCCGTCGGCTCAAGTAAGGTTACATACCCTCCGGTTGATGTGGATTGCTTTTCGCTCCAATGCACTCGGTAAGTTTTGTACTCGTCACTGGTGTTGATCACTGTGACCTTTGCAGTACGTTGACGCTCATCAAAACTAATACGAGTAGGAGAAATAAGTAAATTCGCCATTACCGCCTGGCTAAAAAAACAAAAGCTTAAAAGCAGTATCACGGTTAATTTATTAAACATTTAAATCCTTAATAATCCACTGAAATTTCTAAGTTTGTGGTTGTTGAATAGTCGCCGTCAACATATTGTTTGCTGCTTGTATTTATTTCTAATTTACCACCAATAAATACATGCACTTCGCTAAACTCATCGCTTGTTGCGTCTTTAGGAAAGCCATTTAAGGTCACTCTAAAGTCGGCACTACTACTTCCTTTAGTATTGTGTTGCATAGTTGCAGGAGCCACTAAATTCATAGAGACTCGAGTGCCAGGGGGGATGTCAGTGAGTATCAGCTCAGCTGGGCGACCTTCTTTAAGGATATAAATTTCGCCAGAAGTGCTAATCGAACCATCATCCTTGATAATTACAGAACCTATTTGATCACTTTTAAGAATAACTAAGGTGCCAAAATCAAGCGCTTGTTGCTCTATACTCGCGGCTCTTGTTGACTGTGAATACAGTATTGAAAGCATCGCAAATAACAAGAAAAAACGCATGATTAAATTAATAAGCAACTTCTAATTGAAAAGTGCCTGTGTACTCAGTATCTCGGTACGCTTCGCTAGAAGTTGTTGATGCTGTAGAAAGAGTTGCACCAATATTAAACGATACACTGCCATCACCGTCAGCAGTTAAATTAGGCGTCACTGATGAATAATAAGCGTTTGCATTTGGACCGCTAGTGATAAAGTATGTCCAAGTACCAACCGTAAAGTTTGGCTCATTCAAACCTTGGCCATTAGAGCTCAGGGTTGTTGCTGTTGGGTTAGTAATTGATAAACGAGCATTTGGCACTACTTCCGATACTGTAAAAGATGCAGGTGAACCTTGCTCTATTATTGAAATAATCGCAGGTGCGTTATCAGTTCTAGACGATACAGGACTTGCTGTAGGCTCAGGGTTGATAACCAATGTAGCTTGGTTAACACCGTCTGGATCTGCAACCGCTCGAATTGTACCAAAATCTAAGTCATTTCCTTTGGTTAAAACGACAGTATTTTGCACTTTAACTTTCGCATCAAAGCTTTCAGTTGTTGCATAAGTCGCGAATGAGTTTGCTGTAACTACTGCTGCCAGAAGAGTTAAAGATAATTTCATATTAAATCCTTATAAGTGATGGGACATTACCCTATGTTGCCCCTATCTTAGATATTATCGACACTCAGAACAATTACTTTAAGCTTAATTACTGAAAAATCAGAAAAATAGCTTATTTAATTACAAAGGCTGACCAACAAATGGGGCACTCAGGCATTTTTGGCCTAAATTTTGTGCTAATGAACAAAAAACATTGGCTTCATTATAGTTTTGAAATGGTCCAACTCGTAACCCATACATAGTAACACCTTTATTGTGACGCTCTGTCATTACAAAATCTAATTGGCTAAATGCCTGCGGATATTGTTGCTGTAACCTTACTATTTGCGTCCTCACTCTCTGCGGTTTTAAATACAGGCCAAGTTGTGCCCCAGGTAAGGGAGCAGTTAAATGTGACTGATAATTGTTTGCGGGTGCTTGAGTTTGTTGATTTGCTGCGTTATTGAGTTGAGATAGTTGTGGATCATCGCTGCTATGTACAACTGCAACATCATTTTGACGCAACGCTGCTGGGTTTTCAGCTATTTCTGTATCTGATGCAAGTGCCATTATTAATAGTTGCAAGTCTTCCTCCATCGCAGCTAAACGAGTAATACTCTCTTGTTGCGAGTGCCATTGCTGAACATACTCTTTAACTTGTTGATCAGAAATTAATGCAGGCTGCTGTTCCACCGGGTTAGCATTAATACTACTGCACCCACTAAGCCAGACAGTTGCTGTAACCAACACTGTGGTATACCAAGCTTGCTTTTTAAAACACATCATCTGTTAGCATCACAAAATAAATAATGCCGTATTATAAGCAAAGTCAGTGCCAGTTTCAGGATTTTTAAGCAATAAAAAAGTGCCACTAAGGCACTTTTATAAGTTAGGCTCAATAAATGAGCTTAAACTAAGGTTTTAATAAAATCACTTAGTTCATCTTTAAATTCATCACGACGCAGTGCAAATTCAATAGTGGCTTTTAAATAGCCCAACTTACTACCGCAATCATGGCTACGCCCTTTTATTGCATAAGCAGCAACAGATTCTTTTTCCATTAGCATCGCAATTGCATCTGTTAACTGAATTTCGTCGCCGGCGCCTGCGGGAGTTTTTGCAAGTAATGGCCAAATATTTTTACTTAGCACATAACGACCTACCACAGCCAAATTTGATGGTGCGCTATGCAAGGGAGGTTTTTCAACCATATTAAGGATCGCTGCACTTTGCCCTTGCTCAAGCTTTACGTCGCCTAAATCGACTACACCAAACTTATCAACGTCCTGCATTGGCACAGGTTCAACCATAATTTGGCTTTCGCCATTTGTGTTAAAACGAGTAATCATTTCAGCTAAATTATCTTTTTTAAGATTACTTTCAACATCATCTATGATCACATCAGGTAAAATAACCACAAACGGTTCGTTACCAATAATTGGCGCTGCACAGTTGATTGCGTGCCCTAAGCCTTTTGCTTCACCTTGGCGAACGTGAATAATTGTCACATCTTTAGGGCAAATAGCTTGTACTTCAGCAAGTAACTGACGCTTTACCCTCTTCTCTAGCGTTGCTTCTAGCTCAAAACTGGTATCAAAATGGTTTTCAATCGAGTTTTTACTCGAGTGAGTCACTAATACAATTTCTTTAATACCCGCAGCAACCGCTTCATTAACTACATATTGAATCAAGGGTTTATCTACAACAGGTAACATCTCTTTTGGAATAGCTTTAGTCGCCGGCAACATACGGGTGCCAAGTCCTGCGACTGGGATCACTGCTTTCATAATATTTTTCCTTAAATAGTTACTATATTTAATGATTATACCGAAAATGGATATTTAATAGCGTCATGACACTGGTAATCATATACTTCAAAATCATCACGGGTGACCCACGTTTCGATATCTTCGAGTGATTTAATATTTGGATTAATCGTAAGCGTTGGTGATGCAAATGGCTCACGCTGTAACTGCACATCGCGCATTAATTCCAGTTGGTTCTCATAAATATGGGCATTAACGATTTTATGATAGGCCTTACCTGCTTTGTGGCCAGTGATCTGCGCGACCAGTGCAAGTAATACAAAACATTGAATTTGATTGAAATTCAAACCAAGTGGCACATCACAACTGCGCTGATACGAGGTTAAATAAAGCGTATCGCCAAGAAGCGAAAAAGTATGCGTGTGCATACATGGGCGCAAACACCCTAATTCAAACTCACCCGGATTATAAAAGGTGATGATCTCACCTCTGTCATCCACACCATTTTTAAGATTATCAATGACCTTTTTTAGCTGATCTAACGGTGTGCTATCAGGGCGTCGCCAATCACGGGCTTGTACGCCATATACACGGCCCATGTCATCTTCACCTTTACGGTTCGGATTATTTAACCATGCTTGGTTTTCATTAGCGTTAGCATCCCAAGTCATACAACCTATGTCGCGAAATTGCGCAGCACTGCTATAACCACGTAAATAACCCAACAGCTCTGCGATGGCCGCTTTATAATAACTTTTACGGGTGGTGATCATTGGGAACTTGTTGTTCGTAACGTCGTATTCAAGCTCCGCATTAATGACTGTTAAACAACGCGTTCCGGTGCGTTTATTCTCAACCCAAATACCTTCATCAACAATGCGCTGACATAATTCTAAATATTGTTTCATTATTAACTTCTTTTATTAAGCTTTGTTGGCAACAGTTGGCTGTGGCTTTTTATACGCCCATATTATCAAACCAAGGCCTGCGATGACCATTGGCAATGACAATATTTGTCCCATTGAAATAAAGCCGCCAAATAAACCTAAATGTGCATCGGGTTCACGTACATACTCAACACAGAACCTAAATACGCCATAGCCGAGTAAAAATAATCCACCGACACTGCCCGCTGGACGAGGCTTTTTAGTAAACACATACAAAATAATAAACAGCACTAAGCCTTCAAAAAACGCTTCATACAGTTGTGAAGGGTGACGCGCCAATGGCCCGCCAGTAGGAAATACCATGGCCCAAGGTACATCAGTTGTGCGCCCCCATAGTTCGCCATTAATAAAGTTACCAATACGCCCTGCTAAAAGACCAACTGGTACTAGCGGGGCGACAAAATCACCAACCGCAAGTAGCTGTTTTTTACGTGTCCAAGCAAACACACAAATAGCGGTTATCACCCCTAAAGTACCACCGTGGAAAGACATACCACCTTGATCGATTCTAAATAAGTACCAAGGATTTTCTAAAAAGTAACTAAATTGATAAAACAGGACATAGCCAACTCGCCCCCCCAGAATGACTCCTAACATACCGTAGAACAGTAAATCACTGACCTCTTGTTTCGTCCACCCCGAGTTAGGTTTAGCCGCTTGCCTATTTGCCCACCACATGGCAAAAGCAAAACCAATTAAATACATTAAACCATACCAACGTACGCTTAGCGGACCGACTGTGAAGATGATCGGATCGATCTCTGGAAATTCAAGAGCCATAAAATTAAACCTTAACTAAAAACCATTTTAAGCGCGATAATTATTAATAATACCGCGAACACTTTTTTTATCGTAGAAACAGGTAAATAATGCGTTGCTTTAGCCCCAATAGGTGCCATAAACCACGAGGTTATTACTATACCTAATAATGCAGGTAAATACACAAAACCAGCAAAGCCATGTTGTAAATCGGTAACTTGCCACCCGGCGCTGATATATCCCATTGAACCAAATAGCGCAATCACAATGCCACATGCTGCCGCGCAGCCGATAGCTTTTTTAATATCAACTGAAAAATAATGCAGTAGTGGCACAATTAGCGCACCGCCACCAATACCAATCAAACCGGATAATCCTCCCATCACAGCACTAATCGCGCCAATTATCGGGCCACTTGGCATCGGTTTGACCGCGACAGGTTTATCTCGTGCAGACAACACCATACGCGCTGCAATAAACACTACACTAATAGCAAAAACGATGCGTAATAATTGTTCAGGAATTAAGCTGGCTGCAAAACCGCTGATCAAAGCACCAAGCCCCACGCCAGACATAACCCAAGGGGCAATTTCCCATGGCACATTTTGATTCTTATGATGCGCTAATGCAGATGACGTTGAAGTGAATAAAATAGAAGCAAGGGAGGTAGCAATAGCAATAACCAGTACATGATCAACCGCAACAACATTAAAATACACTAATAATGAACTCAGCACTGGTACAATAATCAGTCCACCACCAATGCCTAATAACCCTGCTAAAAAACCAACCACACAACCTAATAACGCGCAGCTGATAATCAGGATGATTAAATCATGCATTGTACACTCTTATAAATTAGATTTATTATATGCATATACTAATCGATTATAACGAATCTTTACAGCACTCGTTTTGGTAATACCAATCGTGTTAAGTTATTAGCCATTTATAGCGACAGATAAATAGAGTGATAACAAGGCATAAATTTCGACATGCAGTTGTTCTACTTGAGAAATTTATAACGCAGTTAGCGCTTTATTTGGCACGCTAGAATGGTTAAATATTGAAGTCGATTGGTATAACTAAGAAACCTGATTAGGGGTATAAAATAATTCACCGAGTTGGTGCTCGATCATAAAATTACGCGTTAACCTAAGCACTTGTTTTGCAGTAGATTGTGCTAAACACTCAGTCAATAAGGCTTCCATATCGCTGGCTTTTAAACGTCTTAATACCCATTTAACTTTACTTAACGATGAGTAGTTCATACTCAAACGTCGATACCCCATAGCAATCAGCAGTAATGCACCTTCAGGATCGCCACCTAATTCACCACATAAACTAAATGACATTTCATATTGCTGACACTCTTTTGCAACTTTTTGCAGCACTCTTAATACCGCTGGATGATAGGGATTAAATAAATCAGCAACACGCGCATTAGAACGATCGACGGCAAGTAAGTATTGCGTCAAATCGTTACTACCTACGGAACAAAAATCTACTTTTTTAGACCACTCAGGCAGCATAAATACACTTGAAGGGACTTCTAACATTACGCCAATCTCAGGGCGTTCAATGGCTTGCTCTGGGTATTTTTCTTCCAGTTCAAAATAGGCTTGCTCTAACAATGCTAACGATTCATCAACCTCTTCAGTACCACTTATCATTGGTAACATAATTTTTAAATTACCTAAACCAATATTTGCTTTAACCATGGCTTTGAGCTGATCTAAAAAGATCTCTGGGTGATCCAAGGTAACACGTATACCACGCCAGCCTAAAAATGGGTTTTCTTCTGTAATATCAAAGTAATCAAGTGCTTTATCACCACCAATATCAAGCGTACGCATCACTACAGGTTCTGGATGATAACTGGCTAGTACTTCGCGATACCAGTTCTCTTGTTCTATTTGTGAGGGAAACTGGCCTTTTTGCATAAACCAGGCTTCAGTTCGGTATAAGCCAACGCCATCACAGACTTTGGTGTTAGCTTTTTCAGTATTGAGTTCCAAACCAGCATTGAGCAACAAGCTAATATGCTCGCCATCTAATGTCACCGCATCGCACTCTTGCTCAGCCACAAATTTGTCGTTTAATAGACTTTCTTGGTGCTGTAATTGTAAATACTCATCTTGCAGCATTTGCGATGGCGAAATATATAATCGCCCTGAGTATGCATCTAAAATCATTGGTTTACCATCAAACTGCAATAACGGTAAATCTTCAATACCCCAAATTGCAGGGATCCCCATGGCACGGGTTAAAATTGACGCATGACTATTTGCCGCCCCATTAACACTCACTACGCCAGCTAAATGGCCTTTCGGCACTTCTGCGAGCATGGCAGGGGTTAAGGTATTAGTGATCAGTACCGTGTTTTTAGGATAACTTTTTACTGCGTGTTCAGTATTAACCAGATGATGTAATACGCGCAGGCCAATATCTTTAACATCAACTGCACGTTCTTTAATATAAGGGTCTTGCATGGCATTGAATTGCGAGATCAATCGTTCAATCACAATTTTTAATGCACTTTTTGCACACCAGCCTTCTAATAATTGTACCTCAACATTTTGCCCTAAACTTTTTGCGTCGAGTAATTGCTGATACACCTCAAACACTGCCAACGCTTCTTTAGGGATAGAATCACTAAGTGTCATCGACAGAGTGTTAAATTCTTTGCGAGTTGCAGCAACAGCTTGGGTAAATAAGCGGCGTTGTTCAGTACAATTTTCGTCTTTTTTTAATTCTATCGATTTAAAATCAAGTTTCGGCAGAATAACAAACGCCTGTCCTATCGCAATGCCTGGTGCACTGGAAACACCTTTTAAAACGGAAGTTTGATGAGAAAACTCATCTTGGCGTAGTACTTCTTTGATTTCTGCATGGGCTAATTGCGACGCTAGTTGCGCAGATAACGTAATTAAGAAAGACTCTTCATCTTGACTAAATACACGAGCAATTTTTTGTTGTACAACAATAACGCCCAGCACTTTTTTTTGATGAACTACAGGCACAGACAAAAATGCGTTGAAGCCTTCTTCATTCACTTCTGGTGAGAGTTTGAAACGCGGGTGTGATTTAGCAAAGGCAATATTTATAGGCTCTTCTCGTTGTGCAACTAAGCCGACTAAACCTTCAGTAAAACCAATTCTAAATTTACCAACGGCAGCAGGGTTAAGACCCCGAGTAGCCATTAATACGAAATTATCTTGACTATAATCAGCAAAATAAATGGAGCAGCACTCAGTCTTCATGGCATCTTTTACCATTTTAACAAAGCATGCTAGCGCGCTATCCAAACTCGCTTGTTGCGAAACGGACTCGGCAATAGCTCTGAGCGTAGCTAGCATAATACTGCTCCTTTATATTATTTACCTTTATGACGCCAAGTATCTTTGGACTGTTCACGTTTATTAAAAGGCATCGCAAAAGGTGCAAATTCTTTCATAACACGGCGATAAACATCGCGCTTAAACGATACAACTTGCCTTACCGGATACCAATAGCTCACCCATCGCCAATCATCAAATTCCGGATGATGTGTTTTTAGTAAGTTGACGTCTTCGTCTTTACAACGCAATTTCAATAAAAACCATTTTTGCTTTTGCCCAATACACACCGGACTTGAATCTCGGCGGATCAAACGCTTGGGCAATTTATAACGTAACCAATGTTTTGAACTTGCGACAATTTCTACATCTTCAGGGCGCAAGCCAACTTCCTCGTGTAATTCACGGAACATGGTCTGCTCTGCTGTTTCGCCACTATCAACACCACCTTGAGGAAACTGCCAAGAATGCTGACCATAACGTCTGGCCCAAAAGACCTGCCCCTGATTATTGCAAATTACAATTCCGACATTGGCACGAAAACCTTCGGCATCAATCACCTTAGTGCCTCATTTGTAAGTCGATTTTTAATGATTGTTCCACATTACCTGCAATACGGCAAACAATATTCAGAGTTTTACGCATCTTACTCACAGCTTGTGCATAACTTTAGTTTATGCAGCTCATTTTGCAAACAAATCCACAATCACCAATCCAATAACTGGCCTTTTCCACAATTTCTGTGGATAACATTGTTCATAGTTCTGTATTTATCCCTACAAGTTTTCAACATAGTTTAATAGCCTTACAAATTTAATAGTTAAAAACCATTAAATTCAATATATTAAGCTTAAAATCAGTAAGTTTTACCTTGCCTAAAAACACAGCGTTCCATAGCTGAACAAAAAACACCCAAACGCAAAGATATCCACGGTTAAACTCTTTTGTTATCATCAGTAGTGAATTTATACAACCAAATAACTCACCATGAAACCGATAAAACCACATTCAATCAATGAATTAATGCAACGTGCTAGCAACATTGCAGGACTAACATTAGGTCAATTAGCAAGTCATTATCAGTTTAAAACACCTGAGCATTTATTACAGGAGAAAGGTTGGACAGGCCAATTGATTGAATATGCATTAGGAGCAACAGCGGGTTCCAAACCAACTCCTGACTTTGAAGAGCTAGGGATTGAACTTAAAACGTTACCAATTTCATATAAAGGCAAACCACTAGAAACCACTTTTGTGTCTGTGACACCATTATTAAATGTCACAGGTATGACATGGCAGCAAAGTAATGTGCGTAAAAAACTCAATCATGTCTTGTGGCTGCCTATATTAGGCGAGCGCGACATTGTACCATTTGACAGGATCATTGGCAGTGGCTTTTTATGGCAACCCACAGCTGAGCAAGATGCGCAGTTACAGCGAGACTGGGAAGAGCAAATGGAGCTGATAGCGCTGGGACGTGTTGATGAAATTTCAGGGCACCTAGGGGATGTGATGCAAATTCGCCCAAAAGCCGCTAATAGTAGAATAGTCACCGATGCCATCGGCCCGAATGGGCAAATTATTAAAACCCTCCCCCGTGGTTTTTATTTAAAAACCAGCTTTACAGGGCAGATTTTGAAACAGCAATTTCGGCTGTGATTTTCTAAAGCGTTGGAAAAAACGCGCCAGCAAGCCACTGTATTCTTAAAACAAAAAATCCCCGCATTTGCGAGGATTTTTCAAAAAGCTTAAATCAGCTTCTTATAAAAGAATTACTGACCTTTCACTTCTTTAAGACCATTAAAAGGGGCTTTAGCGCCTAATTGCTCTTCAATACGTAGCAATTGGTTGTACTTAGCTACACGATCAGAGCGGCTCAATGAACCTGTTTTGATTTGACCCGCAGCAGTACCCACTGCTAAATCAGCAATTGTTGCATCTTCAGTTTCACCAGAGCGATGAGAAATAACAACTGTGAAACCAGCGTCTTTAGCCATTTTGATTGCTGCTAATGTTTCAGTTAGTGAACCAATTTGGTTAAACTTGATTAAGATTGAATTAGCAATACCGTTGTCGATACCACGCTTTAAAATCTTAGTATTTGTTACGAATAAATCGTCACCTACCAACTGAACTTTATCGCCAAGTAGCTTAGTTTGGTGTGCAAAGCCGTCCCAATCAGACTCATCAAGGCCATCTTCGATAGACACGATTGGGTACTGTTCAGTTAGATCTTTTAAGAAGTAGTTAAACTCTTCTGACGTGAATTTTTTACCTTCGCCTTTAAGGTCGTAGATATTTGCTTCTTTGTCATAAAACTCAGACGCAGCACAATCAAGCGCTAGAGTAATGTCTTTGCCTAACTCGTAACCTGCATTAGCAACAGCAACTTTAATTGCAGCAAGCGCCGCTTCATTAGAGGCAAGGTTTGGTGCAAAACCACCTTCATCGCCTACAGCAGTTGAATGACCCTCAGCTTTAAGTACTTTGGCAAGACTGTGAAATACTTCAGCGCCCATGCGTAATGCTTCACGGAAGTTAGTCGCGCCAACAGGTTGAACCATAAATTCTTGAATATCAACTGAGTTATCAGCATGTTCACCACCATTGATAATGTTCATCATTGGTAATGGCATTGAATAAACACCTGGCGTACCGTTTAGGTCAGCAATGTGCTCATAAAGCTCTACTTTTTTAGATTGAGCAGCAGCTTTTGCTGTAGCAAGTGATACTGCTAGAATTGCATTTGCACCTAATTTTTCTTTATTTTCAGTGCCGTCTAAATCTAGCATCACTTGGTCAACAGTGCTTTGCTCTAGTGCGTTTTGACCTTCTAAAGCAGCAGAAATTTCATTATTGATAAAACCAACCGCTTTTAACACACCTTTACCTAAGTAACGTGCTTTGTCACCATCACGTAATTCTAGTGCTTCGCGAGTACCTGTTGATGCACCTGATGGTGCAGCAGCGCGGCTCCAAGAACCGTCCGCTAAATGAACATCAGCTTCTACAGTTGGGTTACCACGCGAATCCATAATTTCGCGACCAATCACTTTTACGATATTTGACATATTGATTCCTCTTTTCCCAAAATGGTGAGTCTACTTTGGCTTTATTAATTTTCCTTAATACCGCCGCTTTAAAAACAAATAAGCCGTGCATAGAGCACGGCTTATTCGCATTACGATGACGCTTTTTGATGGGTGTATGCAGCGGCAACAAACCCTTCAAATAACGGGTGACCATCACGCGGGGTTGAGGTGAATTCCGGGTGGAATTGAGCCGCAATAAACCACGGGTGATCTTTATTCTCGATGATTTCAACTAGCTTCTTATCTTCCGATAAACCAGTGAAACTCAGGCCAGCTTTTTCAAGCTGTTCAACAAAATTATTGTTTACTTCATAACGATGACGATGACGTTCAACAATTTCATCACTACCATATACTTCACGTACTTTAGAACCCGGTGTTAAATGACACTTTTGTGCGCCTAAACGCATAGTGCCACCTAAATCAGATTTCTCACTACGTGTTTCAATGTTACCTTCAGCATCTAACCATTCAGTGATCAAACCAACAACAGGGCTTGCTGAGTTAGCATTAAACTCAGTTGAATTTGCATCAGTCAGACCAGCAACATTACGTGCATACTCAATTAGCGCAACTTGCATACCTAAACAAATTCCAAGGTAAGGTACTTTATTTTCGCGGGCATATTGAGCCGCTAAAATTTTACCTTCAACACCGCGACCACCAAAACCACCTGGTACTAAAATAGCATCAAGATTAGCCAGTAATTCAGTACCTTTGCTTTCGACATCTTGCGAATCAACATATTGAATGTTTACTGTTAAACGATTTTTAAGGCCCGCATGTTTAAGTGCTTCGTTCACAGATTTATAGGCATCAGGTAGTTCAATGTATTTACCAACCATACCGATAGTCACTTCACCCGTTGGGTTTGATTCTTGGTATAACACTTGTTCCCACTCAACTAAATCAGCTTCAGGGCAATCAAGGTGGAAACGTCGACATACAAAGTTATCAAGTTCTTGCGATTTTAATAGCGCAGGAATTTTATAAATGCTGTCTACATCTGGTAATGAAATAACCGCTTTTTCTTCAACGTTAGTGAAAAGCGCGATCTTGGCACGTTCGTTATTTGGTAATTTACGATCTGAACGACAGATAAGAATATCAGGCTGAATACCAATCGAGCGTAACTCTTTAACCGAATGCTGAGTTGGTTTGGTTTTCACTTCACCCGCAGGGCCTAAGAATGGCACTAACGTTAAATGAATAAACAATGCGCGCTCACGGCCAATCTCTGTGCCAAGCTGACGAATTGCTTCTATGAATGGTTGTGACTCAATATCACCAACCGTTCCACCAATTTCAACGAGTGCCACATCATGGCCTTCAGCACCGTCATAAACACGTTGCTTAATATCGTTGGTAATATGTGGAATAACCTGAATTGTTGCACCAAGGTACTCACCACGACGCTCACGACGCAGCACATCTTCATATACACGACCTTGTGTGAAGTTGTTACGGCTTGTCATTTTGGTACGGATGAAACGTTCATAGTGACCTAAATCAAGATCGGTTTCAGCGCCGTCTTCGGTGACAAATACTTCACCATGTTGAATTGGGCTCATTGTGCCTGGGTCAACGTTGATATAAGGATCCAGCTTTAAAATGGTAACATTTAAACCACGGGCCTCTAAAATAGCTGCCAACGATGCTGCTGCAATACCTTTACCCAACGAGGAAACAACCCCGCCAGTAACGAAGATAAATTTTGTACTCATGCGAACCCTAGAATATCAGGAATTAAAAGGAAAAATATAGAATCAAGACGGGGCGAAATTATAGCAAAGGCACTGCCATCAATCCAGCGAAAGTTAGTAATTCTCTGCACAAAAAACGCACTCAGCGTTTCGCATTATTTACTGCTGCTTTTTATCGCATTCCATGCGGCATCCATTTCAGCAAGGGTTGCGGTATCAAGCGATTGCCCACGCTCACATAAATAGGCTTGTACTTTTTCAAATCGCGCTGAAAACTTATCGTTGGCGCTACGTAATAATTGCTCTGGGTCACGTTTAATATGCCGTGCCACATTAACTGTAGCAAACAATAAATCGCCGATCTCTTCTGCGCTGTGTGCTGAAAATGGATCAACGGCTAACGCTTCTTTTACTTCATCAACTTCTTCAGCCACTTTATCTAATGCACCATGATAACTAGGCCAATCAAAGCCTAATCCTGCAACCCGCTGCTGAATTTTTTTGGCTTTACTCAAACTAGGCAGATTTGCAGGTATATCTTGCCATAATGTGTTGCTCTGCGGTTCAGCTTTTGCTGCCCGCTCCTGTGCTTTTATGGTTTGCCACTGCTGGCTGAGTTGGTGTTCAGTCAGCCCTTGCTGATCGGCAAATACATGTGGATGGCGACGCACTAACTTATTATTTAGCCCAGCCATTACATCATTAAAATCAAATAACCTTTGCTCTTGTGCCAATTGCGCATAAAAAATCACTTGAAAGAGTAAATCACCTAGTTCATTTTTAAGCTCACCGAAATCACCTTTTTCAATGCAATCAGCTACCTCGTATGCTTCTTCTAAGGTATGCGGTACGATGGATGTAAAGTCTTGCTTCAAATCCCACGGGCAGCCTGTTGCTGGATCACGTAATTTAGCCATAATGGCTAATAACTCTGTTAAGGTATTCGTCGAGGTATGAGTTCTCTGGTTCATTTACATTCCTAGTGACTACGTTTTGCTTCATGCACGCCTTCGATTTGATCTAATTTTGATAGTAATCGATTGGTACTTGATAAATCATGTACTTCAACTTGCATGGTAAATAACGCTAATTGACGGTCATCCACGGTTTCCATATTCATATTCAGCACATTTACTTTTTCATTGGCCAGTACCGAACTAATATCACGTATAAGCCCAGCTCTGTCACTTGCTTCAATTTTAATCGCTAAAGCATAAGAGCCATTAATGTCATCGGACCAACTCACTGCAATAACACGTTCAGGATGCTGTGTTCTTAAATTATTAAACGAATCACAATCAGTCCTGTGTACACCAATCCCACGGCCTTGCGTGATATAACCGATGATTGACTCTCCTGGTACTGGGCGGCAACACTTAGCCACATGGCTCATTAAACTACCCACTCCATCAACCACAATACCATTTTTATCACCGCTGATTTTAGTCGGGTTCTTAAAGCGGATAACGGGCTCGTCATCTGAGCGATCAGTGATAAAATTCAGTAACTGATTTAAACGCACATCGCCAGCGCCTATCGCAACCATTAAGTCATCTAACTCTTTAAAGTTATAGCGAGCAATAGCCGGCTCTAAATTTTTGTAGGTCAGATCGAGCTTTTGTAATTCGTTATCGAGAATTTCTTTACCAGCACTGAGGTTTTTATCGCGATCGAGTTGTTTAAACCAATGATGTATTTTTGCTCTAGCGCGGGATGATTTAATATATCCCAGTGATGGATTTAACCAATCACGGCTAGGGTTTGGTTGTTTTTGAGTTAAAATTTCAACCTGATCACCGGTGTGTAATTGATGGGTAAAAGGTACAATTTTGCCAAATACTTTTGCACCAATACAACGGTGACCGACATTTGAGTGAATATAATATGCAAAATCCAGTGGTGTTGCGCCCAGCGGTAAATCAAAAATATCGCCTCGCGGGGTAAAAATATACACCCGATCTTCAACCACTTGATTTTTTAGCTCTTCGGCTAAATCGCTGCCATCAACCACTTCTTCTTGCCATTGCAATAATTTACGCAACCAGCTAATTTTTTGCTCATATCCAGAACCACGCCCAGGTAATGCTCCTTCTTTATACATCCAGTGCGCAGCAACTCCGAGCTCGGCATCTTGGTGCATCGCATGGGTACGAATTTGAATTTCAACGGTTTTACCTTCTGGGCCAAATACTACGGTATGAATCGATTGATAACCATTTTGTTTAGGGGTGGCGATGTAATCGTCAAACTCTTTATTTAGATGGCGCCAATTGGTATGCACAATCCCCAGCGCACCGTAACAATCTTGCAATTCATCCACCACAATACGCATGGCACGAATATCAAACAACTGATCAAATTCGTAATTTTTTTGCGCCATTTTTTTGTAAATACTGTAGATATGTTTTGGTCGGCCATATACTTCAGCTTTAATACCTGCTTGAGCCAGTTTGGTTTTAACTTGCTCAACCATATCTACCATATAAGCTTCACGGCCTAGACGCTTGTCATCCAATTGCTTGGCAATATTTTTATATACATCAGGATGTAAATAGCGAAACGCTAGATCTTCCAACTCCCACTTTAACTGGCCAATACCTAACCGATTAGCAAGTGGCGCAAAGATATCAGCAGTTTCTTTTGCCGCAATCACCCGCTCTTCTTCACTCGCGTTTTTAACTTCTCGTAAATGACATACTTGCTCAGCAAGTTTAATAACTACAGCCCGCACATCTTCAACCATGGCTAATAACATACGGCGTATATTATCAACTTGTACGGTGCCCGTACCTTGATGAGCCAAAGTGCTAATAGTAGCCATTTGTGCAACACCCGTTAGCAGAGTTGCCACATGCCCCCCCATCACATTGCTTACTGTATCGATGTCGATTAGATCAGCCAAAAAACTCGGCGTAATATATGCGGTAGCGAGGGTGTCTGCATCGAGGTTCATTTCCACCAAAATTTCGACCATTTCCATGGCAATATTTTGTTGCTGATGATTATGCAGTTCAGCACAAAGGATATGCGCTTTACTTAATAACTCGCGCTTTTCTTGCGTTAAATTAAGTAAACCAAGTCGTGAGCTAAAATCACCCTGTTTGTCGTGCTGGTGTGATTGCCGAGTAGCTACCATAATGCGCTCTACCTCCGTTGAAATAACGCCATCGTTTCAATATGCCCGGTGTGTGGAAACATATTCATTAGCCCTATTTTTTCAAGTAAAAATGCAGCTCGCGTAATAATTTCACTGTCACGGGCTAAAGTCACAGGGTCGCAAGATACATATAAAATCGTTTTAAATTGCTCAAGAGGCAGCTGCTCTAAAATAGCTAAGGCACCAGTACGTGAAGGGTCCAATACTAATACGTTCAACTCTTTACTAAACCACGGAGCTTGCTGCATTGTTTGTGTTAAATCAAAACAATGAAATTGAGCATTGGCTATCTGGTTAGTTTGCGCATTTTGCGCCGCCATTGCAACCGCAGAAGCCACTCCTTCAACACCAATTACACTTTTTGCGTGGTTTGCCAGCGCTAAAGTGAAGTTACCAATCCCACAAAATAGATCAAGTACCTGTTCGCCCCCTTTTAAACTAAGCCAGTCAACCGCTTGAGAAAGCATCGCTTGATTTACCTGCGCATTGACTTGAATAAAGTTTTCCAGCCCAAATTCAAATTTTAGTCCAAGCTCAGGGAGTTGATAAAATGGCATAGCTAAATGTTCATGGTTAATTTTCTGAGTTTCGCCTTGCCATATAACCTGCCATTGCTGACTTAACCCGAGTTGATCGATTATACTTTTTAATTTATCAGAAATAGTTTTTGTATGTCGGATCACTACAAAATTTTGCGCATCTGCTTGGCATAATTGAATATGACTAACACTACGCAGCTCTGTATATTGGTTTAACAGTTCATCAAAGACACTAAAAACATCAGCAAAATCATTACTCAACACAGCACAGTGCCGCACACTTATAATTTGTTTAGAGCCTTGGGCACGATAGCCTACACGCATTTTTTTCGCCGTTTTATCAAACATTACCGCTAGCCGTGCACTGCGACGATACTGTGTAGGCGCACTCAATAACGGCGCTTGCCAGTTCATAGCATCAAGCTTGGCAAATTTTGAAAATAGCTGGCTCACAGCTACTTGCTTTTCAACTAATTGTTGATCAAGTTGCAAATGCTGTAATTGGCAACCACCACATTGTTGATAATGTTCGCAAAACGGTTCAACCCGAGCTTCACTGGCTTGCTCAACTTTTATCGTTTTAGCCGTACTATAACGAGCTTTATCTTCGGTTAGTTTGACCTTAACCGTTTCGCCAGTCAGCGTACCACTAACAAAGCACACTTTATTATTATGCTTGGCAATGCCCCGACCTTGATGATCCATGCCTGAAATGACTAAGGTTAACAACTGCCCAGAAAGGGTTTTCTTTTTTGCTTGAAAAAATTGCGCCATCGGGCAACACCTTAAATATTGATTCTACGAGGGTGATTGATTACTAGCTTATAAGTATATACTCTTTAACTAACTAATAATGATAACAACGTTCACTTATGACTAAACTTGGTTTACGCGACTCAGTTTTAACGCTAACACTTATTCCCACAGTAATTATTGGATTACTACTTGGCGGCTATTTTACAATAAATCGTTACATTGAGCTTGATGAAATTTTATATCAACAAGGTGCAACTATCTCTGAGCCACTATCGATTGCCATTGAACAGCCATTATTAGCAAAAAATAAACAGCTACTAAACCGTTTGATCAGCCATGCGCACAATAAGCACTCTCCAGCAATTAAAACCATCGCCATTTTTGATGAGCATAATGAACTGGTGTTAACCAGTAACTATCACCGTGACTTTGATGATCTTCTGCATAGCGAGTACTTACAAGTAGGAAAAAACACCAGAGTACTCAGCAGTGAGTATCTGCTTACCTTTTTTACGCCGATCATTAATCACTCAACGTCAGACGCACAGTGGAAGAATGCAACGTTTCAAACCTCTATTGGCACTGTGGTTATTCAGCTCAACAAAGACCAAGCGATTATTGGCCAGCAACAAGCATTATTAGTCAGCGGCATTGTGATTATTTTAGCCTTAGTGTTGGCAGCTATTTTAGCCATCCGACTTAGTCATATGTTTATAATCCCATTAAACAAGCTAGTACTGGCTACCGATAAATTAATCGAAGGGAAAAGAGAAACCGGTCTAACCGTGCCGATGATGGGCGAATTTGAGTTATTACGCCAAGGGCTAAACACCATTTCTGATACTATGGTGATGCAAAAAGATGAAATGCAAAGGCACATAGATCAAGCAACTAGTGATTTACGCGAGTCGTTAGAATTATATGAAACACAGAATATTCAGCTCAGTATTGCTAAAACAGATGCTCAAGACGCCAACCGCGTAAAGTCTGACTTTTTAGCGAAAATGAGTCACGAACTGCGCACCCCCCTCAATGGTGTCATTGGCTTTACTCGTCAATTACATAAAACACCGCTTAATAAACACCAAAAAGATTACCTCGATACCATCGAACTCTCAGCTAATAGCTTAATGACCATCATCAGCGATATTTTAGATTTCTCTAAACTTGAAGCGGGCGCTATGGAGCTTGAGTCAATTCAATTTCAACTGCGTGACACAATAAACGAAGTACTTACGCTACTGGCTCCCAGTGCCCATGAAAAGCAATTAGAGCTATCGATTTACATTAACTCACTGGTGCCTGATAACATTACTGGTGATCCGACCCGCTTTAAGCAAATTTTGATCAACTTGATCAGTAATGCAATTAAGTTTACTGAGAAAGGCTCAATTAAAATTGATGTTGGCCATCGTTTACTTGATGAAGAACGTACCTCGGTGTTAGTGTCAGTAACCGATACAGGCGTTGGCATTCCGATGGATAAACAAGATGCCTTATTTACTCCTTTTGGCCAAGCAGATTCAAGCATTACCCGTAAGTTCGGCGGCACAGGGTTAGGTCTTATCATCACTAAACACATAGTTGAAACCATGGGGGGCCGTATTACCTTAAACTCAGCACCAGGTAATGGCACCTGTTTCACCTTTAATGGTGTTTTTAGGCTACCAAGCCATATTTATAACAGTGACTTGCCAAGTAAACCTCTTGCAAATAAACGTATTTTATACCTAGAACCCCATGAACATACTCATAATGCGGTGCTCTCTTTATTAACTGAGTGGCAAACTCAGGTCACGGCGTGTTTTGACCAAGAAACCTTTTTAGAAGAATTAAACAAAGAGTTTAATTACGATATTTGTATTATTGGTCATGTTGCCGCAGTTGACGAAATGCAACGCTTAAAAAGCTATATAAAAGCAGTGCGTGAATCGACTGACTACCTATACTTAATGCTCAATTCGGTGTCTCATAATATGCGCGAAGCGTATATTGGCTGTGGTGCAGATGCGTGTTTAAGTAAACCACTCAATCACCGCAAGCTTTGTGAAGTGCTTGCTGCACCGTACCGACTCGATCATCCCGTGCATAATATTGCAGAAAGTAACGAGAAGTTATTACCGCTAAAAGTGTTAGTCGTTGATGATAATGATGCCAATTTAAAGTTAATTTGTACTTTGCTGGAAGAGCAGATTGAAACTATCGATACCGCTCATAATGGCTCGCAAGCCTATAGTTTGAGCAAAAGCCATAAATACGACATTATCTTTATGGATATTCAAATGCCAATTATGGACGGTATTACCGCCTGTAAACTGATCCTAGAATCATCCTTAAACGAAGATACGCCAATTATTGCAGTCACAGCCCACGCCTTAGCAGGCGAGAAAGAGCAACTTATCACCGATGGCTTTAAAGGGTATTTAACTAAACCTATTGATGAAGATATGCTGAAACAAATTATCAGTGATCATAGTCCACAATCACCGCTACGACGAGACAAAAATCGGAATGAGCTGGCTGCTATTGAGCCTCCTTTTGTAAGCTCCTCACTGGATTGGCCATTAGCACTGCAACGTGCCGGAGGTAAAAACGAACTGGCGCTTGAAATGCTTAATATGTTGTTACTCAGTGTGCCAGAAACCCTGCGACTACTTAAAGAGGCAACCGCCAGCCAAGATTGCGAACATGTGCTCAGTATTATTCATAAATTTCACGGTGCTTGCTGTTACACTGGCGTACCCAAGCTCAAAGCACTCGCTGAAGCACTTGAAACCGCGTTAAAAGGTGATTGTGATTTAAGTTATATTGAGCCTGAGCTTTTTGAGCTACAAGACGAACTTGAAAACCTAATGACCGATGCCGGCTTAGCCGAGCATTAACGGCACGGGCGCTCAAGCGTTTAGCCCGATTTCAAGCTACTGATCTGCCATGTTACAGTGGCACTTTTTTGCACCAGTGCGACCTTAGCAATATCACTAACCATGTAATCGCCCGGCACATTTAGCCTTGTTAAGTTGCTCGATAAAGGCTGCTGACAATACGAGCAGGTATCACCGTGGATCACCAAAACAGGCTTTTTAACCTTACTCACACATAATAAAACAACTATATTAAGCTCCCATAGTAACAAACAAATGACCATTTAAAAGAACGGCTTTTTGCGACTAAGCTTGCTAAAATAACCGCACAGTCATCCTGAATTTGTAAATTATGTCATTTAGTACCACTTATACATTAGATAAATCCTACTTTTACGAATGTTTTGATGAGTCTCTGCCTTACAGCACACAGGCAAAGCCGAAATATGTTTTTTTAGTATTATTGGTTAGTTTAGGACTTACAGCTATTTATTGGTTAGAAAAACACTATTTAGGAAATTTCTTGATCATGGCCGCAGTGCTCGAATGTGTTGCTTTTTATTATCGCAGGCCTTGGTGGGTAACACGGCAAATGCTTA
The DNA here is from genome assembly GCF_012927645.1 of Pseudoalteromonas arctica. GTDB lineage: Bacteria > Pseudomonadota > Gammaproteobacteria > Enterobacterales > Alteromonadaceae > Pseudoalteromonas > Pseudoalteromonas arctica_A. The sequence goes on from NZ_JABBMT010000010.1 coordinate 121,667, forward strand.
GTCGCGCATCTGGCTCTGAGGCAACGTTAACTATTGATAAAAACGGTTTTAAAAGCGAAAACCCACATAAAAGCTATCAGCTAGCATGGCAAGATATCGATGACGTAATTTTTACTGTTCGCGGTATTATTTTAAAAAGCCGTCGCGGCATGCAGTACATTTCAAATAGCGTGCTCAGTGATGAGATTATTGAGTACATAAAAAAAAGAGCCACTAAATAGTGGCTCTTTCATATCAATTAAATTGATTAAGCATTGCCCGGGTTCGGGTTAGACTTTTCAGCTTGAATACGCATGTAAATTTCTTCACGATGTACCGAAACGTCTTTAGGTGCATTAACACCTATACGTACTTGATTTCCTTTAACACCTAGTACAGTGACTGTTACTTCGTCACCAATCATTAGGGTTTCACCTACTCGACGAGTTAGTATTAGCATTCTCTTGCTCCCGTATTCCAATAAATTAAAAGATTCCGCGTTTATATCTTAAAGAAAATAAAGCCTAAAAGTAAGTAAAAACTCTAAATCGATTCATTTTCTGCTAAAAAAACCTTTGCCATGCGCCCATCGCCAATTCTAAACCAGTTTCATCTATTCAAACTCATATTTTAATATTAGATATTAATTTAATACCAGTTTACGTTAATCCATAAAAAAACACGCTTACAGCGCTAAGTCGTGATCCCATACTCACTGCCATAACAGGTTTTAGCAACACAGAAACCATAAAACTTCCTACCATTAATATAATGGTGATTATCGTTCAATACTTCAAGTCGCTGATAAAATATTTATAGTCAATTTAAACGTAAGTGCAGCATTGTATGTCTTTAGATGAAACCTCTGCAGACTTAATTGAATCTACAGAAGTTCTTGATAGAAAACAGACATCAACTATGAAATTGATGTCTATGCTATTTAAGTGCGCTCAGTTAACCAAGCGGTTACGCTATCAAGTGCTGCAGTTAAGTTTTGCGGCTCAGAGCCACCTGCTTGCGCCATATCAGGACGACCGCCGCCTTTACCACCAACTTGTGATGCCATATGATTTACCAGCTCACCGGCTTTCACTTTGTCAGTTAAGTCTTTCGTTACACCCGCGATTAGGCTTACTTTGTCGCCATCAGCCACACCTAATGCAATAACACCTGAGCCAATCTTGTTTTTAAGGTCATCAACCATGCCGCGTAAGGCTTTTGATTCAGTACCTTCAACGTTTGCCACAAGTAACTTAACACCGTTAATTTCAACAATTGAATCAAGTAACGATGCACCCGCAGCACTGGCTAGCTTGTCGCTTAGCTGTGCTATTTGTTTTTCAAGACCTTTTGACTTTTCAAGCAAGGCAGTTACTTTTTCAAGTACTGATGCGCTGTCGCCTTTAACAAGAGCCGCTACGTCGTTTAGGTGTTGCTCTTGCTCACTTACATAAGCAATTGCATCAGCACCCGTTACCGCTTCAATGCGACGTACACCGGCAGCAATACCGCTCTCAGAAATTATTTTGAATAAACCGATATCACCAGCACGGTTTACGTGAGTACCACCACACAATTCGATAGAGTAATCGCCAATAGTGACTACGCGAACTTCATCATCGTACTTCTCACCAAATAACGCCATTGCGCCTTTTTCTTTGGCAGCGTCAATGGCCATCAGTTCTGTGTTTAAAGCAAAGTTACGACGAATTTCGTTATTAACAACGCGCTCTATTTCACGTAGTTCAGCTTTCGTGACAGCTTCAAAATGCGAGAAGTCAAAACGTAAACGTTCAGGGTCTACTAGTGAGCCTTTTTGCGATACATGCTCGCCCAATAACTGACGTAATGCTTGGTGTAAAATATGCGTTGCTGTGTGATTATTTTTAACACGATCACGGCGCTCATTATCAATGTTAGCGTCAACTTTATCGTTCACACCAATGCGACCCATCACTGTTCCGTGGTGCGCGAATGCATTACCAAGTTTAGTAGTGTTAGTAACTGTAAACTCACCACCAGCTACCGTTAATGTGCCGGTGTCGCCAACTTGACCACCAGATTCCGCGTAAAATGGTGTGCGATCTAGTACCACAATGCCTTGTTGGCCATCTTCAAGTACTGATACAGCTTCACCTTGTGCGAACATTTCAATCACAGTGCCGCTATAGTGCGTTGCGTCATAGCCTTTAAAGTCAGTGTGTTTATCAGACTTTAATTGCTGGTTATAGTCAGCACCAAACTTACCTGCTTGCTGTGCAGTTTTTCGCTGCACTGCCATACACTCTTGAAAGCCTTGCTCATCAATTGTCATAAAGCGTTCACGAGCCACGTCAGCGGTTAAATCAGCTGGGAAACCATAGGTGTCATATAATTTGAATACCAATTCACCTGGGATCACATCACCTGATAAATCAGTCAGGCTGTCTTCTAAAATAGCTAAACCACGCTCAAGCGTTTTGCCAAATTGCTCTTCTTCGATACGCAGTACTTTTTCGATGATTTCTTGCTGTTTTGCAAGTTCTGGATACGCTAGGCCCATTTGCTCGATTAACGCAGCCACTAACTTATAGAAGAACGCCCCTTGTGCACCAAGCTTATTACCATGGCGAACTGCGCGACGAATGATACGGCGCAGCACATAACCACGGCCTTCGTTTGATGGCATTACCCCATCAGAAATCAAAAATGCACATGAACGAATATGATCAGCGACTACGCGTAATGACTTATCATCCATATCTTGCGCATTCGTCACTTCTGCCGCGGCCTTAATTAAACCTAGGAATAAATCGATTTCGTAGTTTGAATGCACGCCTTGTAAAATAGCAGCAATGCGCTCAAGACCCATGCCAGTATCAACAGACTGCTTAGGAAGCGGCTCCATAGTACCGTCGCTTTGACGGTTGTATTGCATGAATACAAGGTTCCAAATTTCAATGAAACGGTCGCCATCTTCTTCAGGAGAGCCTGGAGGCCCGCCCCAAATATGTTCACCATGGTCATAAAAAATTTCCGAACATGGACCACACGGACCTGTATCACCCATTGACCAAAAGTTATCTGAAGTAGCAATACGAATAATGCGATCTTCAGGCAAACCAATTTCGTTAGCCCAATAACCAAATGCTTCTTCATCATCATGATAGATAGTAACAAGCAGTTTTTCTTTCGGCAGTTTTACAACGTCAGTCAAAAACTGCCACGCAAACTTAATCGCGTCTTGTTTAAAGTAATCACCAAAGCTGAAGTTACCTAGCATTTCGAAAAATGTATGGTGGCGCGCTGTGTAGCCTACATTTTCTAAATCATTATGCTTACCACCGGCACGCACACAACGTTGAGAGCTAGTTGCGCGGCTATAAGGGCGGCTTTCTGCGCCTAAAAATACATCTTTAAATTGCACCATGCCGGCATTATTAAATAATAATGTCGCATCGTTACCCGGAATAAGCGAGCTTGATGGAACAATTTGGTGTTGTTTAGAGGCAAAAAAGTCTAAAAACTGTTGCCTGATCTGTGCGGTTGTCATGTGCTGCATGTGAACGTCTCACCCATTTTTACTGTGCTTGCATTGCAAAATCTATTTGTTCGTAACTGAACCCTCGATACATTAAGTAGCGCACGCGCTTAGCTTTTTCTTTGTGATCGAAGTCGTCCTGTGAATTTGAATATTTCTTTAAATACGCATCCTGCGCTAACTCAAACCAATCAATTTCGAGTGATTCAATAACACTTTCTAACAGTGCTCGGTCAATCCTTTTCCCCATAGCTTCACTTTGAATGCGTTTTAAGCCATGTTTTTTAGCAATGTGGCGACGTACAAAACCTTCAACATAACGCTGCTCATTTATAAAATTGTGTTCTTCACACCAATCTAATAAAGCGTCGATAAATTCAGATGTCGCCTCTTTTTGCTGCAACTTTAGGATCAACTCACGACGCGAATATTCTTGTCGAGCGAGTAACCTAAGTACGTAATTCTTTAATTTTTTTTGTAGTGCTTCATCCATCTCATCAGCCATCACGCGTCAAAACGACCGCTGTCATGATTATGCTGCGGCGTATCTGGCTGGGTATCAGCAGGCGGTACAACCGGCATAAAAATAGCTTGATAAGAAACAAAAAAGCTAATGTAACAAATTGGCATTAAAACCAACAGCGGTAAGAATGATAAGAACATTGAAAGCATCATCAAACCTGCTGCAATTGCCCCATATATACTCAATGGTGCCATGTTGTGGTAAAACACCAACAGTGAGCTTTTAAGCACCTCAAAAATGCGTTTTTGCTGATTAAAATAAACCAATGGCACAGCATAAGAAAAAGCGGTTAAATAAAAAGATAACGCAATTAAAAACAGCACAACATTTGCCATCGAGATGTTATCAATAACTTGCTGCAAAGCAATGTTAGGGTCGACACTTGAGTTACTCATAATTTCAATAGCTTCAGCAAATAAGCCACCTGCCAGCAAGGCCATTAGCACACCTGCCGCCATTTGATAAAGCGCTAAACGTAACAGTCCCATACGATTACCCTTGGCGGTAAACGGCTTTAGGATATCGGCCAACATAATTTTGCCGCCTTGCTGTTTGGTGATCACCGCTTGATAAAACCCCGCAGTTAAAAATGGCGTGGCGATGGCTGCTATAATTTGTAAAAAAGGTAAAAATAGCGATAGTAAACCAATAATACCTATAAATAAGTGCATAAAAATAAAGGTAAAAGGCTGAGTTTTAAAAATAAGCCAGCCTGCTTTAAACCATTTCAGCCCTACATTGGCCTTAAATACTCGTAATTCAATTGACATACTTGCTCTTAAATTAACAATAAAACACGCCGAGTATAACTCGGCGTTGGATGGGATCACATAGACGACAGCGGAAAATTACGGTTTTTTAATCTTCTTTATATCTAACATATGCGCACCATGCTTAATTTTCGTCTCTAGGTATGCTTTATTGCCAGCTAAACCAGCTTTAATGTGTGCATGCGTGCCAACCACAGATTCAACTTCAATACCTGCATCTTTCAAAGCATTAAGCTTTTTAGGATTATTAGTCATCAATTTAACATATTTTAAACCCATCGCTTCGAGCATTAGTACCGCGTCAGAAAAGTCACGTAAATCATCAGCAAACCCTAAATGATTATTTGCTTCATAGGTATTCATACCTTGTGATTGCAATACATAGGCATCAATTTTATTGTATAAACCAATACCACGCCCTTCTTGGCGTAAATAAAGTAAAATGCCACCTTGTTGATGCATCATTTCAATGCATTCGTTGAGTTGCTCACCACAATCACATCGTGATGAATGGAATACATCACCGGTTAAACACTCTGAATGCATACGAATAAGCGGCACTGGCTGCTCACGATCCGCATTATTAAATACCAAAGCAACATGCTCTTGGCCATCATTTAAACCGCTGAATGATACGATCTCTGCGGGTATATCACTGTTTTTGCCAACATTTAGCTGGACTCTAGCTCTTACTTGCGCCACGACAAATCCAAATTTTAAAAAGTAATGCGATGCATTTAATTGTGATACTATCACAAATTAATCAGCGTTGAAAATAATGCAATATCGCAATAAGTCATCACTACATTGAGGCGATAGCCAACAATTCAAGTATTATACCTCAGATACTTGATTGGCTACATCGCCAATTGAACCTCAGCTAACCTTGATATTTACTTTTCTAGTTAAGTAAAAGCTTTAAATCACACTCTTTTTGAATCAATGATTCAGGTATAACTGCTGCACCAAAACCTAATTTTACAAAGCTTTGCAGCTGAGAGTCATGAATAGCTTTACCTTGGTAAGTGATCGATATATTCACATCACTTATAAATCTTTCAAATGCTTTTCGATTAGTGCAGTAAGGTTTTTCAATAAAAGCTAGCCCTTGTAACTCATTCAAGCTCACTGTTTTATTTTTCGCTAAGGGGTGATCTTTACGTACAATCAGTTTATAACCTTCTTGATTTAGCCTTCTAAACTTAAACTGTGGTGATAACAATTGCTTATCAACAATTGCTATTTGCGCTTGTTCAATAACATCAACGATGAATAAATTAACATCTATAGGTGTATTTTTATCCGCTCTAGAAGACTAGCGTAACGTTCGATATTTATATCAAGCTTTAGGAAACAATTGGTATATAACCATCTTTGACCAATTATTTTGGTATGGTGAAAAAGAGCAGCACGTTAAAAGCCGCACTTATATTGTTTCTCATGAACAAGCAGGAAAAGTAGATTACTTTCCGAAACCGTAAGTAACCTCGAAAGATCGGATATTTAATGATAAATGTACATATATCGATGTGAGTTAATCACGCTAAAAATCATAATGTTCTAAAGCTGAATAAACCACCATGGGTAATATTGTTTAATAGTTTTCTGTGGTTAATTTTATTCATGCTCAGTGCTATAAACCTTTATCAATAATTTATTGTGCGTTTATAACGCTGATTCAGTTTAGATTAGGATAGACGTACTAAAATTGCTTTAAAATTGCTTCATCATAGTCATCTACATTCAGCGCGACATTAAACTGCGCCGCCACATTATCAAGCTCCGCTTGCTTGATTGCCAACTCATCCATAGTGATGGTGTTATCGTCTAGTTGCCATAATAACCGCGAGCCCGCATAACTATAATGAATTGCTAACAATGCCTGAGGATTTCCTTCTCGCCCCGCCGCTTTTAATTTTGCCATTTTACGGGTGATTTTATTCAATGCTTGTTTCAGATCCCACACATACACCACTTCGGTCATATAATCATGTGTACGGTATTTATTCAGCGCCCAGCCAATTATTAGGCTAGTAATAACTACACCAATTAAATTCCAATGAAAGTGACTGCCACTTTCATCAGGGAATAACGCAATGAGTAGTTGTGAGATTGCTAAACTGCCAATAGCTAACGCCAAGCCGCAGCCAATAATAACGCGGTTTAAATGCTTACGATAACGAGCTTTATCAATTTGAATAAGTTGCATAACTGCCTAATAAAATAAAAACCAAAATTCTCAGCCGCCATTGTAACCAATGCCTATAAGCAAACACGAAACTTTTTAAAAATATTTCACCCCTTTTTAATCTAACGCACGTTTTAGTGATGAATACGACTTAACTTATCAAGGATTTGCTTATGCAAACAGTAGCTTTACCACACACTACTCATGCTTTAAAAACATCAACAGCCATTGTTGGCGGTGCAGCCATGACCTTTGCGGCATTTGCATTTATGCAGTACTTAATTAGTGGCGAGCAACGCGCGCCAAGCTTCAATGGTGAAAATTTTGTTGTGGAGATATTTCAAGTACCAGAAGATTCTAAAGTGCAGCACAAACAAGCTCTGCCGCCACCACCTAAAATGCAAAGGCCACCAAAAGTGCCGCCGCGTACACCGCCAAATACTGATACTAATATAGTAACAACCGCAATAACGCCAGATATAAGTATTGATACAATCGGTGGCGATATAAAAGCTAACTTACAGCGACCAACCGGTGATGCGACCCCCATAGTACGTATAAATCCTAAATACCCGCCCATTGCCGCACGAGAAGGCATTGAAGGCTGGGTACAATTAAGCTTTAATGTATCTCAAACTGGTGAAGTAATAGATGCACAAGTTACTGACGCAGAACCAAAACGCATTTTCGACCGTGAAGCACTACGGGCAATTAAACGCTGGAAATACCGCCCAAAAGTGATTGATGGCGTAGCACAAATGCAAACGGGGCAAAGCGTACAACTTGATTTTAAGTTAGACCAAACGCAATAAAAGCTCATTAACGGATAAGGGTGCCTATGCTTACAAGCTTAAAGTCATGGTTTATCAGTCAGCCCAGTAACGACTACTTGGCTGACTACGCAAAAAGTGGCGACAATCGCCACTTAACTAAACTCGTTATCTTGTTTGGCAGCAATTTGTATCATTACTTAGTCACGCAAAGTAATGAGCAACTCGCCTTTGATATAAGCCAACAAACATGGTTAAAAGTGATGGAAAACCGCCATTATTATCAAGCACAAAACAACCCAAAAGCCTGGCTGTTTCGCCTTGCTCGCAATGCCTTAATTGATGAATTTCGTAAACAACAGCGCTTTGTAGAATTAGAAGACGATACGACGATTGCAGCACCTAATACTCAGCAAAGCTTTGATTACGAAGCCTTTAACCGCGCTTTAATGCAACTGAGCTTTGTACAACGCGAAGCCCTCAGCCTACAGCAAGAAGGCTTTTCGCTTGAAGATATACAACAGATCACACAAAGCAATCATGAGACCGTAAAAACGCGGCTACGTTATGCAAAACAAAACTTAAAAACATTATTAGGAGGCTACCATGAACAAGCATAACGAACAGTTTGAGCAGCAACTTAACCAGCATTTTAGTGAGCGTAAAAAACGCCACACACTAACGCCAGAGCAACAGCCATTGTTTACGCAAATGCCGAATCAAAAAGCTAATAAAAAGCCGACTCGATTTTTATTACCCCTGCAAATGACCAGCCTCGCCTGCGCTTTAGTGATGCTAGGCTTTACCGTATTTACCACAACAGATAACACCACAGAACAACAAGACACACTTAACAGCACCTTTGCCCTACAGCAAGGCAGCTACCACTTTATTGAGGTTCACCAAATAGATAATGCGGGCAGTTACTCAAGTGAGATCACTAGCCAAAAACAACAACTCGACGACAAACTCGCCGCCGACCTGCGCCTACACCAACAACGCTACATTGAATACGGCCAATTAGTAAAAGTGGATAACGACTGGTACATCGCCAGCTGCCACAGCGAAGTGCTCATTCAAATAAAAGACTCATTATTGAATGACTTAAAAACCAAACACGCCGTAGCGAGTGATATTGTAAAAGGCGACATGCTCACCATGGCCCACAACAACCAAGGCCAGATCATCGCACTCAAACATGCGGGAGATGGGGTTAAGGTGTGTAGGGGGTGATTTTCACCACCGAGGGCACAGTAATCGGCTAAGCCAAAAGCCTTCTAAGTTTTCGGCTAGAAAAAGAGCTCTTTCTTGGGGAGTTATTGAGAGGTTTGAGTCAGGCATTACTTAGTTCCTTGTATTGAAACATCCATTTTTATGATTAATAACATACCTTTATCAATACATCATGCCAACCTTCCAGCTCTGCTTATATACTTATACTTAATCGGAATAAAGATATATAGATTCAGGTATTGCATCTTGCCAAGCTCAAACACAAATTTCACGTTTAACACCCTTCCCCCGTCATCACGCCCTGAAAATAAGTAATTGATGAGTAATATCAATTATATTTTAAAGGATTAAGCGTGATGCTAGGGTAGAAAACATTCGCGGCTAAAGCCAGCTCCTATAGAGAGTCCAGAGAGAGGTCAACGGCAACACCGATTTGGCTCACCAAGCCAGCGCGACAAAACCTTGAATAAGGTTTCTAATGTAGGTAGCCCCCTGTGTCAAGATCTGACTCTTATACACAAATAAATTAGGCTTCAATTGAACTTTATTTATATCAGTCGATCAGATCAGTTATAACGAAAAAACCGATCGAGTTTAATTATTATGCTGATAAAAGATACTGAAAAAT
>NZ_JABBMT010000011.1 GCF_012927645.1 Pseudoalteromonas arctica
GGTTAAAGGAAATCAAAAGAAGCTGTATAGCGCTATTAATGATTTATTTATGCAGCACTATGAGTCTGAAGACTCGGAAATTATAAGCCATGTAACACAAGATAAAGGGCATGGGCGTCAAGAAGTAGTGCGACGAGAGTCGCGTAGGTCGCTAACCTAGCAGGCTACACCGTAAGCAAGTACTTAAGTACTTGCTCACCCACCTGCAAAAACTAGTAGTCGAAATCCGTTGGTCGGATCGCACAATCCGATCAACGGTATTCTCGAAAGAGAATGTTCGCCTGATCATGATTGTCGATCAGCATAAAGAAAATGGGCGCAAAGTGTTAATGTCTGCGCTGCCCTCAACACGTAGGTATCTAGAAGCATAGTCTTTGTGCAAAGGGAAAAAGAACGGCGGCGTAAGCCTGCCGACAATTTTAACCTTCTAGGATACTCCCGTCTGCTTGTCATCTTTGACACGACTTATTGGTATTTTAACTGCTGGAGTGATCTCCGGCGTAAGCTGTTGTAGTTATTGTCTCACCGCTTTGCTTCGGCATCTCGGTAGTGAGACCTGTTATACGGCTAACAGTAGTCTAGGGATAGTGCGATGCCGGTGACGGCATGGTGCGAAGCTTCCTGACAATGTACCCCTGTTAATTCAGTGCCTGAATCTGTGAAGATGGGCATAGCTAGCTAACAATAAGCAAGCTGGGGGCTAGACTGGGTAATATGGTTAACGTAAGTGAACTGTTGATAAATACCGTCAACCGCAAAGAGCGAAATATTGTTGGTGCGCTCTGACCAAAAGGTACGTGGTCGGTTAATCCTTTTACATCTGGGATTACGCCGTCTTATGACCACCGGTAGATAGACAGAACCTAAGTTACTCGTGTAACTATAACGGAACTCGGTAAGCCCAATTATCTGCCTGACTAATATTAGTTACTGGGCAGGCAGCTCGTAAGAGATGCTGTTGGATAAGTGGGTAAAGGATGTCTGACCAAGCGAATGCCGGATTGTAATGATTCGGATAAGGGTTCTAACTTTGCCTTAACCCGAAAGGGTGCAAAATTCAGACTGGTCTTTAATCGTGTGAAGGCATGTAAAGCCATCTAATAAACTAACCCAAACGGGGATTAATTATCCCCGCGTGGGGTAGTTATTCCTCCATTTTGTGGTTACGGAGGAAAGCAAGATGAGTACGGAATGTATGTTCCATGTACCTGCGTTCTCCCACCAAACACATAGTTGGCATACCATTAATTGGTATGATAACGAGCGCAAGGTGAGAGGGCTACAAGTACGGATCGCGAAGGCGACTAAGCAACAACAATGGCGCAAGGCTAAGGCTCTGCAACGTATGTTGGTGCGCTCGTTTGCTGCCAAAACCTTGGCAGTCAAACGTGTAACTGAAAATCGAGGCAAACGGACTGCTGGTGTCGATGGGGAGTTATGGAGTACACCTGAAAGTAAATGGCAAGCGCTGTTTCGATTAACGCGTAAAGGCTATAGGCCTAAACCGTTAAGGCGAGTTTATATTCCCAAAGCAAATGGCAAGCGCCGACCGCTGGGAATACCGACTATGGTTGATAGGGCAATGCAGGCGCTATACCTGCTAGCTTTAGAACCTGTATCGGAAACAATCGCAGATAGAAATAGTTACGGCTTTCGCCCTATGCGCTCAACGGCAGATGCGATTGAACAATGTTTTGTTAATCTCAGTCGCAAGAACTCTGCACATTGGGTACTAGAGGGAGATATTAAAGGGTGTTTCGATAACATTAGTCATGATTGGTTACTTGCCAATGTTACATTGGATAAACAAGTACTCAAAAAATGGCTTAAAGCTGGGTATATGGAATCCGGTAAATTGAATCCAACAGATGCTGGGACACCGCAAGGAGGAATTATCTCTCCTGTATTAGCTAATTTGGCACTTGATGGTTTAGAAGCGGTGCTTCACTCCCACTTTGGGAAGAAAAACACTAAAGCTAGCTACAAGACTAAAGTTAACTATGTGCGGTATGCGGACGACTTTATCATTACAGGTATCTCGAAAGAGTTACTTGAAAATGAAGTTAAACCCTTGGTAGAAGCCTTTATGGCTGAACGAGGGTTAACGCTATCACCTGAAAAAACGGTGATTACCCATATTGTTGAAGGGTTCGACTTTTTGGGGCAGAATTTACGTAAATATGAAGGTAAGCTTTTAATTAAGCCAAGCCAAAAGAACTTGCGTAACCTTCTACAGAAAGTAAAAAGCATAGTGACAGGTAATAAAACGGTAACTGCCAGCACGTTGATATCTTTACTTAACCCTGTTTTACGAGGGTGGGCAAATTATCACAGGCATGTGGTTGCTAAAGAAACCTTTAATTATGTGGATTATCGGGTTTGGAAAATGTTGTGGCAATGGTGTCGAAGACGCCATGCTAACAGACGAAAGCGCTGGATTAAGTCTAAATACTTTAAATCAGTAGGAAAACGTAATTGGACATTTTCTGGAATATCAATTGATGGCTTCAACTATAAATTGATATACACCAATGACACAGTAATAAAGCGACATACTAAATTAAAAGCGGAAGCTAACCCGTATGACTTAGCATTCGAGGAATATTTCGAGCAGCGCTTAGAGCGAGCTTGGCGTGAATCAATGCAAGGCAAACGAAAGTTACTATCGCTTTGGCTCAGACAGCAGCAATGCTGTGTCATGTGCCGCCATAAAATTACCAAAGAAACGGGATGGAATATTCATCATATCGTGGAAAAGGTCAAAGGCGGAACTGATGAAATGAGTAATTTAGTGTTGTTGCACCCTAATTGTCATAGGCAATTGCATACAATCAATAAATAGGACTTTTTGTACTATAATTGTTCAATCTAACTTGAAATACTGTATGGGTAACCATATATAATACTTGAGCAATACTGCTCTGTTAATTTCAAAGGTATTTCTGTATGGGGAAAAATCAGTGGATTACAAAACAAGGTGACCAATGGGCTGTCAAAGGTGAAGGTAACACAAAAGCTACTACCTTACATGACACTCAAAAGGAAGCTATTGCAGCGGGACGTGAAACAGCTATTAATCAAAAAAGTGAGTTAATTATCCAAGGTGCTGACGGAAAAATCCGTGAGAAAAACTCTTATGGTAATGACGATAGCCCACCCAAAGGTTAAAGCTCGGTAATAGCGGAAGCTGTGTTGTAGCCGCTGTTAATTGACCCATTTTCATAATTAAAAAAGAAAGGCATTTTTATGGAATATAAAGAAATAACCGCCGAACAAGCTAGAAAGAATAGTGAACATTCGACCTATGGTACAAAAGAAGCTCTTAAATCTATTTTTGATAGCATCAATGCTAACTCAAATGCTGGGGCAAAATCGATTACTACAATGCTGAGCAAGCAGTCTATCAATGATAATGAATTGACTGGAGTTATCTCAGAATTAGAACTCAAAGGATTTGAGGTTGATTTAAAGGACAAAGCCACAGTGTATACTTTAACTATCAAATGGTAACTAAAGTATAAGTTAAGTCGCTGGTCTGTACTTAGGTTCAGATTTATAAAGGCTTGAGCCGTATGCGGGGAAACTCGCACGTACGGTTCTTAGGGGAGGGGTAGCTAGTAATAGCTGCTCCTTACCCGACAGTACAGTGGATTGCCTTGATGCTTCATTGTTACCTGTTGAAATAAAAGAGAATTGGCCGTCAATTAAAACAATCGTTGCGGTACAAAGAGAAAGGAAAAAAGGAGTTAGAACGAGTATAGACACTCATTTTTACCTGACATCAGTCACAGATAACACGTTAATTAGTAAAGCGATTAGACACCATTGGTTGATAGAAAACCAACAACACTGGATATTGGATGTCGTGTTTAAAGAAGATGCATCTCAAATTCACGATCCGTTAAGCGCACAACATATGGCATTATTTCGTCGAGTGGTTAGAAACATGGTAAAACAACATACGAAAAGCAATAGTTCAATAAGAAGCAAGTGTGTAAGAGCGTGTTATGACGATGCTTTTAGAGAGGAATTGTTGTTCGGTTAACATCGTTAACAAAGTGTGCTCGCGCCCTGAGGTGTGAAGATGTTGAAAAATCGAAAATTATAAAAGCAAAACCTAAGAAAGTTAAAAAAATTGAATCTACAGTGAATAGCTCTAATTTCTTTCTTAATTATATTAATTTGATATTTAATTTAAAGAAATCAACAAAGACTAAGATAGAAAGGAATCAAAATATCAGCTTAAAATAAGGTTTTTTTATAATTGAGTATACTCAATACAATGAGTAGTATTAATCAATGCAAATATTAATACTACTCCAACTAATACTATATAGATGAACTGAAATTTACACTTTTTATATATTTTTCCATATAATTCCAATCAGGCTTATCATTTACCACTGGAAGTTTAATTATTGATGATGGCATCCTTAAAGGTCTCCATTTACGCCCATAACCCCAACGGTACTTCTCCATTTTAATCAAAGAGATAATAAACATAGCAATATACTTATTTAGAACAGTTGAAGGATCTTTTAAATATAGTGGATTTACATCATGAGAACACGTAAATTGAGTTTCTTGATAAAAAGCTTCACCTACCGAACCGTTATTTGTAACTGTAATACAGTTACCCTCAAATATTCTCCCCTCAAAAGACAATGAAGTTTTTTTACCAGTCTTATCAAAAGTACCTATGTCTACTTTTTTTATATAAGAGGTAATTCCATTGTTTTTTTCAGTAGCCCCTATAAAAGGCAATGTGTCATTAGCTTTTCCAGAAACAGGTGGCTTTTTGTTGTAATATCCTTTTTTTATATTAAAAATTTCATCGTATCTAAACTCTTTCCAGTTAATAGTATCTAAGTTCAGGTTAGAATTAGTAATTAAAGGATTACTTGAATCATTAAAAGACACCTTTTCCTTTCTTTTATTAACCCAGTCAGGAATTTCGTTTACAGAAGGAATTAGTATTTGCTTTATTGTTCTATTTGCTTGCCTACCCCAGCTATATTTATATCTATTAGTTGAAATACATAAGCTATAATAAAGCAGTTCCAAACGTGTTAGTTTTACTTTAGGCTTTAATCTTGCGATATGGTAGCCCGTATAGAACTCTCTTTCTTGAATGAAAGTTGATAGCACCCCATTACCACTTAAAGCACAAGTTAACTCTCCAGCTGGCGCAGGTGTAACTTTCGATAATTCTTTAACGTAGGCAGCAACGCCATTATCTCCTGACTTTCGAGAAATAAAAGCAACACCTTCATTACTTTCACACTCTTCAAGCCTATTTAATTCTAAAGAATGGCCGTATTGAACATCAAATATGTCTTTAAGCTCAACCATTTAACTAACCTCATTCAGCATTTTAAATACCGCATAATTTCTTACAACAGTTTCAAAATCATCTTTGGTTATTTTAGAATAATCTGTATCTAAATAGGCCTCAGCAACCCATTCATTATCTGCGTTTACATAATTTAAAACTGACTCGCCTGCGTGAACCTCATTATTCTTATATGCTTCAATCCATCGCTCTTTAATTTCATTCCATTTACCATTTAAATCTATCCGACCTAAATGTTTAGTTTTCATAAATCCATCATCTCGCCAATAACCAAACCACGTTTTTTTATTACTTTCCTGATGTGGTTTATGCGCTTCAAAAACAACAATGCAAGTTGGTGCACCTACAGGATAAAATAGCTCAATTGGCATGGACATAACAGCTTTTAAGGTATGATGTTTTAATAACTCATGCTTAGCTTGGTGAGGTGAAATAACACAATTCATTGGGATAATTGCTACACCAGTGCCACCAACATCTAAAAGATCTAACATATGTTTTACAAAGTACAATTCATGAAGCTCAGCGTCACTTTTAGATTGAGCGTAAGGAGGATTTAATAGACCAACTGTTGGTTTAGCTTTTTTAATTGCATCCGTAATAGCATCATCAAAGCAACTCCCTTGATGTAAATTTGCTTTACCATCACCACGTAAAATCATATTACTCGCCGCTAAAGCAAACATCTTTGGTGAATTTTCAATTCCAATTAGCTTATTCTTCTTAATATCTAAAATTTCTTGTTCGGTATAGGCCGTTCTTAACATTTTTTGCATCGCTGATATAAGAAAACCACCAGTACCTGCACATATATCTAATACAACATCATGCTTTGAAACATCTGCAATTAGAGAAAATAGCTCTGCTATATGTTTAGGAGTCAAAACTATCCCTAACGCTTTTTTATCACCGCCCGTATATTTAAGAAACTCCCCATAAAACTGACCCACAACATCAAAATCATGATAAATATTAATAAATGGCCAAACATTATCATTTATAGAGTCAATCACTTCTTTAAAAACACCCTCAGGATACTCTTTTGCTGTTTTTGAGTCTGGTCGCCCTAAGTTAGGGTGTACAGCGATAGTTGTATATGGCTGGATCATTGTATCTTTTTTACCCTGAGGTATTTCAGCCTTATCAAGCTCCTTTTTAATAGCAGATAGCCAAGCATCTTGAATATCATCAGAATCAAGAGCTTTATAAGTTTTCTGAAATGCGTTGTTCATTAGCGCAATTAAAGTACCACTCACTAACAAAGGTTTATCTTCTTCAGAAACCTTAGCTTTCGTCCAAATTAATTCATGTAACTCTCTAGAAAATGAAATTAAGTCTTCATGTCTTTTTTTCGCAACAACAGGATCAAATGATGCTAATCTATAATAATCATCAAATGATAATAATTGCTCAACTGGTTGAGAGTGCTCATTTTTTAATTCTGTGTATGAACCATCATTACTTGCAAAAATATAATTTGATATTTTTAAATTACTCACAGTCGAACCACTAACTGCAACGGCTAAGACTATATAATCTTTAGATAAAAACTTGGCATAATGCAAAACGCCATCAACAGCATAATCAACAGGTTTATCTAAATTATTACTTTGATGTTTTTTAAGATCTGGCTTACATTCAAATACAATTAAAAAATTATGGTCTAATTTATTTGAAATAATAAATTCAGGGTAGCCTTTATTACCTTTATTATTTTTACTGGCTTTAGAAAGTAATTTTTTTATTTTAACAATTTCAGATTTTTGCTCTTCAATTGATATTCCATTCTCAGCAGTGTAATAACCTAGTTCACGAAATGAATCTCGAACTAAATTTTCAGTGATACGTTCAGACAAAGTAATCTCCATATTTGATATTATTTGAGTTGCAATTATTTGACTATAACATGATTTATTTAAGAGTATTATGTGCAATTAAGAATAGAGTGTGGGGGGATAGATACTTATAATAGATATAAAATTTACCTAAAATGGTAGCAGTAGCGAGACTCGAACTCGCACACATTTCTGCGGGGGATTTTGACAAACTATCAATAATTTTCATTATTGCATGGACTATATCATCAACCAATAAATTGGTGCTGGACGCTGTTTCACTAAGTTATTAACACTTAGCTAATTCCTGTCATTAAGCCATATCGCTACAGCTCAGGTAGTCTCTGAACCTTCCCACTCAGTGGGCTTGGCTGCTGATTAGCATTATCAATTTGATAATAAGCCTTCCAGCAATTCATCCAGTTTTTCTCACTTGAAATTACTCTCAAGGGGGACACAATTTTTTAAAGACACAATAATATTCATCCCCTGTGTCTACCAATTCCACCATACTGCCACAATTTAGTTAGATCAGCTGGTAACTGATTTAACCTGAAAGTTAAAGTTAACCTTCATACCAGTTCATACCAAAAAACATTTAGTATAAGCACGAATAAAAATCAATATAATCAAGGAACTTACTTAAAACCAAGCCTAAACAGCTGTGTTTTGAATCCCCCATGTATACCAATTTCATCACGCTGGCATCATTTTTCTTTAACCTTCTAACATGAGAAGATAAAGAAAAACCACTTCAGAGCTAGGACTTATCAAGCTGTCTTTGTCTCTATGCCATGCATTATACAAACAATAAGAGGAGCAGCAAGCGTTTTTTACAAAACCACGATCAACCGCTTAACAATTGAGCAAGCATTAACATTTTCTCATAAAAGCCACTAACTGTGCGGCTAGTATTTGTCTCGCTATTTGCTAAACTAGCGCGCATATTAACTTTGTGAGTTTGTTTATGTCTGCTGAATTTCCGCGTGCGAGCTTTTGGCGTCGCTTTGCTTCTTTAATTTACGACTCTTTAGTTGTGATTTCGCTATCTATGCTGACTGCTATTTTGTATTTTGCTGTGATCCAAATTTTAATTACATTGGGTGTTATTGTACAAACTGAAGGCCTAGACCCTGCAGGTTTTATAGATGAAACCCCATTACTATCTGGTATTCGCAGTGCCTTATTTGTTGGTGTAAATATTGTATTTTTTGTTTATTTTTGGACTAAAAGTGGGCAAACTATTGGTATGCGGGCATGGCGTTTAAAAGTACAAACATGTGATGGCGAGCTGATCAGTTGGTCACAAGCCGTTATTCGCAGCGTAACCGCATTATTTGGCTTAGGTAATTTAGTGGTATTAGTTGATTTTAAAAACAAACGAGCGCTGCAAGATTACCTATCTAAAACCGAGGTTGTTACGCTAACAAAAGAAGAAAACAAACGAATTTACCGTTCTTTAGATTAGCTATAAGGAGCTAGGCTGCTAGCTCCTAATTATCAATTTCGCTTATGAAGTAAGTAAGTCGCAAAACCTATAAATATTATGCTTGGTAAAGTCGCCCCGATTATTGCAGGGATTTGATACACCATCACCACAGGACCAAATATTTCATTGGTTAGGTGAAATGCAATGCCAGTTACAACACCCATTACAATTCGCGCCCCCATCGTCACGGTACGCAGTGGGCCAAATATAAACGACAACGCCACCAGCAACATCACAGCGATTGATATCGGCTGCATTATTTTACGCCACAGTGCCAGCTCGTAAGTACTGGTGTCTTGCTCATTTTGCTTTAAATAACCTAAGTATGACCACAAGCCAGTAAATGAGAGTGACTCAGGTTTAACCGATACCACACCGAGTTTTTCAGCGGTAAGTTGTGATTCATAAAACTCTTCATCTTGTTGCTGTGTATTAATTTGTTCTTCACCCAATTGCACTGTATTTACATCACGTAATAGCCAACCGCCTTTACGGCCTACCGCTTCACTGGCTTTGGTTATTTGCGTGAGTTGCAGTGACTTATCAAAGTGATACATATCTACGCCGTGCAACACACCTTTTTGGTCAACATCTTCTATATTAATGAAATTATTACCATCTTTAGCCCATACACCTTGTTGCGCGTTAAAGACATCACCACCGTGAATCGCTTGATTACGCATTTCTTTGGCTTTAAGTTGCGCAGCAGGTGCACCCCACTCGCCTAATGCCATCATACACAGTGCCATGAATATTGCGGTTTTCATCACTGAGACAATAATTTGCAAGCGCGACATACCCGCAGCTTGCATCACCACCAGTTCACTATTTGATGCAAGTGCCCCAAGCCCCGTTAAGCCACCAATTAAAGCGGCCATTGGGAAGAACACCACAAGATCGTCAGGCATGCTATATAAGGTATATAGCAAAGCAGTTCCAATATCGTAGCTACCGCGACCGACTGATTTAAGCTGCTCAATAAATTTAATCAGGGTACTTATCCCTACCAAGACCATCAAAGCAAAACCAGTGGTTTGTAAAACACTACGGCCTAAATACCAATCAAGCGTTTTCATCATGCGCCTAACTCCCGCTTAGTTACTACTGCTTTTAGCCATGCACCGAGCGGTCGCCCTTTGATAATCAAAAAGCCGCCTATAAATAAAGCGCTTAAATGGATCCACCACAGGCCAATTGAGGGCGGGATCTTGCCATCTTCAACAGCAAATTTTGCAGCATTAAGTAAAATGAAATAGCCTAAATATAAGCTGATTGCAGGCACTAATTTGGCAAATTTACCTTGGCGCGGGTTAACTACACTCAATGGTACTGCTAATAAAGTAAGTAGCGGAATAGAAAGCGGTATAGCAAGACGCCACTGCCACTGAGCAATCGCGTCTGTGGTTTTCATCGCAAACAGTTCTATGGTCGGTACAGCTTCGAGCTTGCGGCGTTGATGCTCAATTTCTTGCTCGCGTATTTGTACGCTGTAACCGTCAAACTCGGTTAAATTGAGTTCAGGGGTTTTGCCATCGGTTTCGTAACGCTTACCGTCACTAAGCACCAATTGCTGCTCACCATTTTCCTGCTCTACCACCACACCGCGCTCGGCATACACTAACCGAGCTAAATTATCTTTTTCACTGTCTGGTAGCTGAGCAACAAATACTTTATGCAACTCTTTGCCACCATTTTCAATGTTATGAATAAACACCACCGCTTTTTCATTACCTGTTTGTTGAAAGCGCCCAGCACGCAGCGCTGATAACCCGGTATCCGCTTTGGCTTGTTCTTTCAATTGATATTCTTGTTCACTCGCCCAAGGCGCTATATATAAAGTCAGTATTCCCGCCAATAGCGCTAATACCACACTAGAAACTAAGGTTATACGCACTACGTACCATTCACTAACACCACAGGCTTTGAGAACAGTCATTTCACTGTCGGCATAAATGCGACTATAGGCGAGAATAATCCCTAAAAAGATACTTAGCGGTAATATTAATGATGCCAATTGCGGTAACTTTAGTGCAATCATCGACAGTACTAACTTAGCAGGAATGCCGCCTTCAGAGGCGTCACTTAGAATAACAACAAACTTTTGCGACAAAAAAATCGTCATCAAAGTTAAAAATACGGCGACCTGAGACTTTAAAACTTCAGTGGTCAAATAACGGAAAATTAGCAATGATCGCCCCTGTTAAACATGATGTTTTACTTCAAGAGTAAGAAAATTTGAATAAACTTAGGGTTTTATTATATGTCATCAACATTAAATATCATACCTAGCAACTCGATATATTGTCGCATTAGTGGTATTGATGGCTACAAAAGTATAAAGTTCAAATACACATAATGAGTCAGCGTTTATAAGCTAATATTAAGCTAGTATCTGGATTTTTATTTTATTACCCTTATTTAAGGGTTAAATGACTCAAAATTAGGAGTGACAATGGAATTTAGCGTAAAAAGTGGTAGTCCTGAAAAGCAACGTAGCGCATGTATTGTAGTTGGCGTTTATGAGCCACGTCGTTTATCCCCCATTGGTGAACAACTCGATAAAATCAGTGATGGTTATATCTCTAATTTACTACGTCGTGGTGACCTTGAAGGTAAGCCTGGGCAAGTGCTGTTATTACATCATGTACCAAACGTACTAAGTGAGCGTATTTTACTAGTCGGTTGTGGTAAAGAGCGTGAACTTGATGATAAACAGTATAAACAAATTATTTCAAAAACCATTAATACCCTAAATGAAACTGGGTCGATGGAAGCGGTATGCTTTTTAACTGAGCAACATGTTAAAAGTCGCGACACCTACTGGAAAGTCCGCCAAGCGGTCGAAACCACCCAAGACTGTTTGTATACCTTTAACCAATTAAAAAGCAAAAAAAGCGACCCGCGTCGCCCGCTGCGTAAAATTGTATTTAACGTACCAACTCGCCGCGAACTAACCATTGGTGAAAACGCCATTGAACATGGCTTAGCGATCGCTGCAGGGAGTAAGTTATGTAAAGACGTAGCGAACATGCCGCCAAACATCTGTAACCCTGCATATTTAGGTGAACAAGCGCAAGAACTTGCAGCTAACTTTGACAACGTTACGGTTGATATTATCGGCGAAAATAAAATGGCAGAGTTAGGTATGAATTCATACTTAGCCGTTGGTCGTGGTAGTGATAACGAATCTATTATGTCGGTAATTAACTACCAAGGCGGTGCGAAAGATCAAGCCCCAATCGTGCTAGTTGGTAAAGGTTTAACCTTTGACTCAGGTGGTATTTCACTCAAACCAGGCGAAGCCATGGATGAAATGAAATACGACATGGGCGGTGCAGCCGGTGTTATTGGCGCAATGCGTGCTTTGGTGCAAATGCAATTACCGATTAACGTAATTGGTGTACTCGCAGGTTGTGAAAACATGCCAAGCTCGAATGCTTATCGTCCGGGTGATATTTTGACGACTATGTCAGGGCAAACAGTTGAAGTACTAAATACCGACGCTGAAGGCCGCTTAGTATTATGTGATGCACTCACTTATGTTGAGCGCTTTGAACCTGAAACCGTGATTGATGTCGCTACTTTAACTGGCGCGTGTATTGTTGCCCTTGGCGCTCATGCAACGGGGTTATTATCTAACCACAACCCACTGGCACATGACTTGTTAAAAGCATCTGAGCAAAGTGGCGACCGTGCGTGGCAGTTGCCACTGTGGGATGATTATCAAGATCAACTAGAAAGCCCATTTGCTGATTTTACTAACTTAGGCGGCCGCTCTGCGGGAACGATAACAGCAGCATGCTTCTTATCTAAGTTTACTAAAAAGTATAACTGGGCTCATTTAGATATCGCAGGCACTGCTTGGCGCAGTGGTAAAAACAAAGGCGCAACAGGCCGACCGGTGCCGATGCTTACGCAATATTTACTAAACCGTGCCGGTATAAGCGAAACCAGCCAAGATTAACCCCCGCATTTAACAATAACATTATAAATTTAAATAAGGCGCTTTTTAGCGCCTTATTTACTCCCCACTTATTAACGTATAAATTAGCGTATTAATTGAAGCAAAACGCGTTATATGGCAAAATCCCTGCTTTGATTTAAGTATTATTTTCAATACTATGGGAAGTCCCGGTACAATGAGCATGAACGCCCAGTTTTTCGTTCTAAAGCAACAAGATGAGTCATTAGCCAAAGCTGATGATCACTTTAGCTTAGCGGCTGATATTGCGGCTGATCAGTATCGCCTTGGTCATCGTATCTTTATTTACGTTGATGATCTTGAAATTGCCCATGCCATTGATGAAACTATTTGGTCATTCGACCCCGACAGTTTTGTACCTCACAACCTGCAAGGTGAAGGTCCAAAAGGCGGTGCGCCCGTTGAAATAGGCTCTACCCCGCCTGTCGGTAATCGTAAAGTTTTAATTAACTTGGCTGCACAATTGCCGGACTTTATTCGTCGGTTTAACCAAGTTTTTGATTTTGTGCCCGTTGAAGCCACTGCTAAACAAGCTGCCCGTGAGCGCTTTAAAAAGCTGCGCCAACTCGGTGCTAATATCACCACGCAAGATATTAATAGCTAACATACCCTTTTGTATAAATAGCTAACTAACTCATTTAAGTACTTATTTAAGGTTCTGTGTAATGGATAAAACCTACAATCCGCAAGATATTGAACAGTCGCTATACCAAGACTGGGAACAAAAAGGCTACTTCAAACCATCCGGTAAAGGCGATGCATATTCAATTATGATCCCGCCACCCAATGTCACTGGTAGCTTACACATGGGCCACGCTTTCCAAGACACTATTATGGATACCTTAACGCGTTTGAAACGTATGCAAGGTAATAATACATTATGGCAAGTAGGTACTGACCACGCAGGTATCGCCACGCAAATGCTGGTTGAACGAAAACTATCTGCTGAAGAAGGTAAAACACGCCACGACTTAGGCCGTGAAGCTTTCATCGACAAAATTTGGCAGTGGAAAAATCAATCTGGCGGAACTATCACTAAACAACTTCGTCGTCTTGGTGCATCGGTTGATTGGGATCGTGAACGTTTCACAATGGATGACGGCTTATCAGAAGCCGTTAAAGAAGTGTTTGTACGCTTACACAAAGAAGATTTAATCTATCGTGGTAAGCGCCTAGTAAACTGGGATCCAAAACTACACACGGCTATTTCTGATCTTGAAGTTGAAAACAAAGACAAACAAGGCCATATGTGGCACCTACGTTACCCATTGGCTAATGGTGTTACAACCCAAGACGGTAAAGACTACATTGTAGTGGCAACTACACGCCCAGAGACCATGCTGGGTGATTCAGGCGTTGCAGTAAACCCAGATGACGAACGCTATCAAGACTTGATCGGTAAAGAGATTTTACTGCCGATTGTTAATCGTCGAATTAAAATTGTTGCCGACGAACATGCCGATAAAGACAAAGGCACAGGTTGTGTAAAAATCACCCCAGCCCATGACTTTAACGATAACGAAGTTGGTAAGCGTCATCAAATGCCGTTGATCAATATTTTCGATAAAGACGCCGCCATTCTAAGCCAAGGCGAAACCTACACCTTTGATGGTAAAGAGCTTGAGTTTGATGCACCCATTCCTGAGCGTTTGCATGGTCTTGACCGTTTTGACGCACGTAAAGCAATAGTGGCTGAATTTGAACAGTTAGGCTTACTTGAAAAAATTGAAGAGCACGCTCTAACCGTACCTTACGGCGACCGTTCTGGTGTGGTTATTGAACCGCTACTTACCGACCAATGGTATGTACGTGTTGCACCACTTGCTGAGCCTGCAAAAGACGCAGTTAAAAATGGCGACATAAAATTTGTACCACAACAATATGAGAACATGTACTTCTCGTGGATGAACGATGTCCAAGATTGGTGTATTTCTCGCCAGCTTTGGTGGGGCCACCGTATTCCAGCTTGGTACGACAGTGAAGGTAATGTATTTGTTGGCCGTGATGAAGCAGAAGTACGCCGTGAAAATAACATCGCCGACGATGTTGCGCTAAGCCAAGACGACGATGTACTTGATACTTGGTTCTCATCTGCACTGTGGACCTTTTCAACCCAAGGTTGGCCTGCGAACACTGATGATTTGAAAACTTTCCACCCGTCTGACGTATTGGTAACTGGTTTTGATATTATCTTCTTCTGGGTGGCGCGTATGATCATGATGACCATGCACTTCATCAAAGATGACAACGGCAAGCCACAAGTGCCCTTTAAAACTGTTTACGTTACGGGTCTTATTCGCGATGAAAATGGCGATAAAATGTCAAAATCAAAAGGTAACGTACTTGATCCAATCGACATGATTGACGGTATCGACCTTGAAAGCTTAGTGACCAAACGCACCAGTAATTTGATGCAAGAAAAAGTCGCTAAAAAAATCGAAAAAGATACCCGTAAAACCTTCGATAACGGTATTGAAGCACACGGTACTGATGCACTACGCTTTACGTTAGCAGCTATGGCGTCTACTGGTCGTGATATCAACTGGGATATGAACCGCCTTGAAGGTTACCGTAACTTCTGTAATAAGTTATGGAACGCTAGCCGTTACGTACTTATGAATACCGAACAGCAAGATTGTGGTTTTACAAGCGATACCGCAAAAGAGTACTCACTGGCTGATCGTTGGATCTTAGGTCAATTTGAGTCAACAGTTAAAACCTACACTGAGCACTTAGATAACTACCGTTTTGACCTTGCCGCTAACACGCTTTATGAATTTACTTGGAACCAGTTCTGCGATTGGTACTTAGAACTCACAAAGCCTGTGTTATTTAAAGGTAATGACGCACAGCAACGTGGTACACGACATACGCTAATTACAGTGCTTGAAAGCCTACTGCGCTTAATGCACCCGATGATGCCATATATCACGGAAACAATTTGGCAGCGCGTTGCGCCACTTGCAGGCCTTAAAACAGAAAACACCAGCATCATGGTGCAAGCCTTCCCTGTTTATAATGCAGCCAGTGTTGATACCAAAGCGATGGAAGACTTAGAGTGGGTTAAGCAATTCATTGTCGCTATTCGTAATATTCGTGGTGAAATGGATATCAGCCCAAGTAAGCCGTTGTCAGTATTACTAGCAAATGCATCTGCGGATGATGTACGTCGTATTGAAGGAAACAAATCTTTCTTAGCGTCACTGGCTAAAATTGAGGAGTTTACGCTACTTGATAATAAAGACACAGCCCCTGCGTGTGCAACATCGTATGTTAGCAACCTTGAGATCATGATCCCAATGGCAGGTCTAATCGATGTTGACGCCGAACTTGCTCGTATTGCTAAGCAGCTTGAAAAAGCAGAAAAAGGCCTAGCGCAAGTGCAAAATAAACTAGCAAACGAAAAGTTTGTTAACAATGCACCTGAAGCGGTGCTTGCTAAAGAAAATGAGAAGCTTGCCGAGTTCTCAGATGCGAAAGCAAAACTACTTGAGCAAAAAGCCAAGATCGAAAGCTTGTAACTAGTGCAGGGAAACCCGTACAGCTAGACACAAAAAAGCCGCGTTAATAAATAACGTGGCTTTTTATTTGCGCGGGATAAACCCACGCCTACAAATTAAAACGTGTAGTTATACTGTGCGCCAAGAAGTACTGCATGACCTTTTGATTCAAAGCTCCAATCAGCTCCTGAATCATCCGTTTCAGTGAAGTTTTGGGTTTTTCCACGAAGGATACTTACACCTAAATCAACATTGGAATTTTTATCGATTGCATAGTTACCACCAAACGAGAACCAAAAGCGATCTGTATCGGGGATCGAAATTGATAAATGTTGTTGTGACACCGGGGATTCATCAAATGCAACACCTGCACGCAACAATAAGTTTTCACTATACTGGTAATCTGTACCTACTGAATAACGCATTGCATCGGAAAAATCTTCTTCTTTTGAAAAACCAACAAAATCGCCTGTTGGTCCATTAACATTCGCCTCTAACGATTCAAAACTACTCCAGCCAGTCCATAGTACGCTATAGTGAAGACCTAATTTTCCATTTAACTGATGTGAACCAGAGAACTCTGCGATAGCAGGAAGTGTGATCTCAACAGAGCCTGGCAGCTCAGGTATTGATTTAGCGGTGCTTGAAAAAGTACCATCAAATGTAATATCTGTTTCTGTGCGGTAATTAAAACCCAAACGACTATTTTCATCCAATTGGTACATTAGGCCTACATTCAAACCATAACCAGTATCATCCCCTTCAAGATTAACAGCATCAGTAGAAGCTGGAACATTAGGGTTTATACCAACTTTACGAATAACTGTCGCGTCTGCATATACAGCATTAATGCCGATACCAAAACTAAACTGCTCTGTAACCTTATAGGCAACACTGGCATTCATATTAACAGTTACAATTTCTGTTTCGCCCGCGATTTGGCCAGCGGCATAGTTTTCATCAAACTCTGTTGATAAGCCAAAATTTGAAAACACCCCAAAACCAACTGAAACCTTATCATTCACAGGCATAGTAAAGTAACCAGCAGGCACAAATGCACTTGGCGCAATACTGTCATCATCAAGTACGCTTTCGTCTAACCCATATGCTGCGCTTTTGCCTGTTAAGCTCACATCCGGAATAATAGCCACACCGGCTACAGAGATTTGCTTATTTTTGAATAAAGTCATAAGCGCGGGGTTACGTGCAACCACTGAGGCATCATCAGCTACAGCAGCCTCACCAGCAAATGCACGGCCAAGACCTGAAGCACTATGCTCAGCAAGTTGAAAAGCGGCAGCAAACGTGTCTGCTGACATAACAGCAAGTGATACTGCAATTAAAGTTTTTGTAAATTTCATTGTGTTTCCTTTACCAAACAAAATGTTTGGATTCCCATGTGTTGTCTCTAATTATTAGGAGTAAGTTACTTCAAAACCTTAATACAGTACCTTACTTTTAAATAAAAAACTGTAACAAAACGTTAAAAAACACCATAAAAACCATTTTTTAACAGCAAAGTAACAGTTTTTTAAAGCTCATCGGATAAGTTACAGAAAAACTTACCTGCAATTAATTATCATTTAGATTGACTTGCTTGATAAGCACTATTAGACTGCCAAACAAGACTAGCAGAGGAGATGAAGCAGTGGAAATAGGATTAATTATTACTGCACTTATTGCTGCATTGGCTTTTTGTGGAGTAAGTGTATATTGCTTTTGCAAAGCTAATTTTTGTGCCTGCACTAGAGCTGGTGAATGCGATAACCCTGTTAACCATTATTGGTTAGGTGCTATTGTTTGTGCTTTAGTCGCACTATTATGCTGCTGTAGTGCGTTACATTCAGAAAATGGTACTTTATTGTGGATGATCTTAATGACCAGTTGCTTTAGCGGTGCATTACTTTCAGCAAAACATTCAGCTAAAAAGCGCTGTACTAAATCAATAACCAAACAACAAGCTAAACCAGCAGATGCTCTTTTAACAAACGAGCCAAATTAAGTTGGTAATCTAAAGGTTTAATACTCGCTAAAATCTTTAAGTCATGATCTGGTGAAGTTAAATCAACATCTTTTGCCGTAATATGATGACTATGTTTAGCATTATAGAAAATTTTAACTTTAGGTTGAATTGGGTTCTGATGATTACCTTCTATTACTAATGCCAACCGTTCATTGGTTAATTTAACAATAGTGCCGACTGGATGTACACCTAAACACTTAATAAACCGCTGTACTAGCTCGCCATCAAACATATGTTTATTAGCAAGTAAATAGCGCAGTGCGTTGACCGGTTCATCACCAATTTGATGAGGTCTATCTGCAGTCATTGCATCATAAACGTCAACTATCGCCATAATTCGTGCTGCTCGACTAAGTTTTTCACCCTGTAAACCTCGTGGATAACCACTGCCGTCTAAGCGCTCATGGTGATTAACTATCATATCAAGCATTAATGGCGTAATGCCTTTTTCGCCTTTTACCAAGCCTAAACTTTGCGCTACATGCTTTTTAATTGCTTGCATCTCAAGCTTATTTACTTTTTCAGATTTAGAAAGAACCCCTTGCGGTAATTTAGCTTGTCCTAAATCGTGCAGCAAGGCACCCATAGCGAGCTCTTGCACAACACTTTCTTTGTAACCTAAGTACTTGGCAAATACAGTGACAAAAATAGCGCAGTTAGTCATATGTCGCCAATTGTACATATGCTTATCTTTAATACGGGTTAAAATAGTCATTGCATTATGATTACGAAATACCGATGCCACGATATCTTTGGCAATACCATCAAGCAGAGCGATATTCATCTTTAAACCTGAAGTAACATCACCATATAAACTTTGTAAATTACGATTATGTTGCTCATAGCTCACACTTGCTTTGGCAAACTCTTGTTCAACTGAAATAACCTTTTTTATTTTTAATGTATTAGGCTTATTGACCGTTGCAGTAGCGACTTCAGGTTTAAGCTGATATTTGGCAGGAACACTCACATCACTTTGCGTAAAATCTATCAGCAGCTCTTGCACTCCTTCAGATATCAAGCGCTTGATGATCGATTTATCGCGAACTAGGCCGCGAGTTTTGATCTTTATACTATCACCCCCCTCAAACTGCTTGCTAACACTGTCAACAAACATTCCTGGTACGAGTTCAGAAATTGGAAGGGTAATAAGCATATAAAGTGATTAATTCATTTCAAACAATAATAATTACTGATTATCAACGATCCACTACAAATGTCTATAACAAAAGTAACGAATACGAAATAAGCACTAGAAGATGGCAGATAACGAATTAATAATAGTTATTAGCACATTACTCTTGGAAGTAAGTGCCCCAGCCGTCGTATTCTACATCGGTGTCGATCGCAAGTTGTGCTAGTTTATCAACATCTTCCATTATAACGTCAACATCTAACTCAGCTTCAACTAGGATATCAAAACTCCAAATTTTACTACCGTCTTCAAGCTCAAGTTCAGCGGGCTCTTCAACGTCATAGCCTAGTTTAAACGCAGCTAGTGCAGCTTGCTCAAGCTTGACAAAGTCTTCGCAAACAAAGTGGTGTTCTACTTCATATAAGATCTCAGGATCAGAACCATCTTCTAATAACGAGGTTACAATGTCTTCACTAATTTCACGCCAATTTTCCATTACTTTTCTCTCACTTGAGCATCTAATTCAGTTATTCTAGCAGCCATTTTGTTATGAATACGCTTTGCGTGTTCACGTGCTCCAATCGTTTTATCAAGAGGCTCTGGCGCTAACATGTCTATATAGATTATACCATTGTCCCAGCGATTTAGCTTAATGGTTTTATATGTTGTACTCATACATACAGGCACTATGGGTACATCGGCATTTAAAGCAGTGTGAAATGCACCGGTTTTAAATGGTAACAAGCCACGCCCGTAACTGCGGGTTCCCTCTGGGAACATCCACACTGACAAGCCTTTTTGTTTGATTTTATCGGCCGATTTAATGATCGTGCCAGCGGCTTTAGAACGGTTACTGCGGTCAATTAAAATATTGCCCGAAAGCCAATATAGCTGCCCAAAAAATGGGATCCACTTAAGACTTTTTTTACCTAAGCTGACACAATTTTTTGGTACCGCAGCGGGTAAAGTGAAAATATCGTAATTACTTTGATGGTTCGCAACATACACGGCAGGTCCACAACTTTGCGCATCAGGATGGCGTGTAATAACCACGTTTACACCAAGTATTTTGGCCACTGTGCCAAACCAACTTGAAATAATATGTACATTATTTATATGAAAAGGTTTTATTAAACAAAGGAGTAAACCAAATACACAGCTAAAAAAAATAAATAAAGCCATAATAACAATACGAATAATAGCTAACAAAGAAAACACTCCAAAAATAACAACGCCGATATTATAGCGTTCTTTTTACCGCTAAACGAGTGTTTAGCGAACGCATGTAAGCTTAAAATAATTTACTGCTTTAAAAACAAACGACCTGCAATAGCAGGTCGTTTTATTCATAGGTATTTAAAATACTTACTCGGTTTCTGTCGGCTCAATGTCAATCGCCGTCAGTTCAACAACCGCTTCATCAACTCGTTGTAAGCCACGTGGTAGTTTATTGCCACGACGGCCTCGCTCGCCATGATAGTGCTCTAAATCACTCGGTTTTAAAGTGAGTTTTCGTTTACCTGCATGCAAAGTAACGCTGCTACCTTGTGGCACGACCGCTAGCACTTTCACAAACTCTTCACGCGTTTGTACTTTGGCACTTGGAATAGAGATTATCTTATTACCTTTGCCTTTACCTAGTTTTGGTAAATCACGTAATGGGAATAACAACATCCGGCCTTCATTCGATATCGCCATACAGAAATCGTTAGCTACATCAGTAACCCGAATTGGTGCTAATAATTGCCCACCTTTAGGCACACTAACCAATGCTTTACCGTTTTTGTTTTTGCTGACTAAATCAATAAAATCAGTAATAAAGCCATAACCCGCATCCGATGCCATCAGTAGCACTTGCTTGTCTTCACCCATTACTACATGCTCAAAATTAGCACCTGCAGTGAGGTTAAACCGCCCTGTCATTGGCTCTCCTTGACTACGTGCCGACGGTAAGCCATGCGCATCGGTGGCAAATGCCCGCCCAGCAGAATCTAAGAACACCGCAGGTTGATTACTCTTACCACGCGCAGAGGCTTTATATACATCACCAGCTCGATAACTGAGTCCTTCAACATCTAAATCGTGGCCTTTACCAACACGTGCCCAGCCTTTTTCAGACAACACAACGGTCACTGATTCTGATGGGATCAAATCTTTTTCGCTCAATGCTTTTGCTTCAAGACGCTCTACAATCGGAGAACGGCGATCATCACCATATAGCTCAGCAGCTTCTTGAATCTCTTTTTTTAGTAACGTAGACATACGACGCTCAGAGCCTAAAATCAGCTGTAATTTATCACGTTCTTTGGCAAGCTCGTCTTGCTCACCACGAATTTTAAACTCTTCAAGCTTCGCTAAATGACGTAGTTTTAATTCAAGGATTGCTTCAGCTTGTATATCGCTGATCCCAAACCGTTCCATTAACACAGGCTTTGGCTTGTCTTCACTACGAATAATTTCGATCACTTCATCAATATTTAAAAAGGCTGCCAATAAACCTTCTAAAATATGTAAACGAGCCAATACTTTATCTAAACGATATTGCAGGCGACGACGCACTGTTTCGCGGCGAAACACCAGCCACTCAGTTAAAATGGTTCGTAAATCTTTTACCTGCGGACGGCCATCAAGGCCAAGCATATTTATATTAACGCGGTAATTTTTTTCCAAGTCAGTAGTAGCAAATAAATGGGCCATTAACGGCTCTACTTTAATGCGATTAGAGCGTGGAATAATCACTATACGAGTTGGATTTTCGTGATCAGACTCATCACGTAAATCAGCCACCATAGGCAGCTTTTTGGCATTCATTTGCGCTGCGATCTGCTCTAGTACCTTCCCCCCAGAACACTGATGAGGCAGTGCAGTGATGACAATATCGCCGTGCTCCTCTGTATAAATAGCGCGCATTTTTATCGAACCACGGCCGGTTTGATAAATTTTACGAATATCCGCTTTTGCAGTAATTATTTCCGCTTCAGTTGGGTAATCGGGAGCTTGTACATACTCAAGCAGTTGATCTAATTCGGCTTTGGGGTTATCCAATAACAAACAACAGGCACTGGCTACTTCACGTACGTTATGTGGCGGAATGTCCGTTGCCATGCCCACAGCAATACCCGTAATACCATTGAGTAAAATATGTGGTAAGCGTGATGGTAATACTTGTGGTTCGTCCATTGTGCCATCAAAGTTTGATGTCCAATCGACAGTCCCTTGACCAAGTTCTTTTAGCAGTACTTCAGAGAACTTAGATAAACGCGCTTCGGTATAACGCATTGCCGCAAATGACTTGGGATCATCGGCTGCCCCCCAGTTCCCTTGCCCATCAACTAATGGGTAACGATAAGAAAACGGTTGTGCCATTAACACCATCGCTTCATAACAGGCGCTATCACCATGTGGGTGATACTTACCGAGTACATCACCAACAGTACGAGCTGACTTTTTATATTTAGCCGTTGCCGACAAACCCAGTTCACTCATGGCGTAAATAATACGCCGTTGTACTGGTTTTAGGCCATCACCGATATGTGGTAATGCCCTATCCATGATCACATACATGGAATAATTCAAATAGGCGTCTTCAGTAAAACGCCCCATTGTTTGTTGTTCAATTCCTTGCAATAGCAAGGTATCTGTATCACTCATCAAAGCCTACTTAATTTTTTTATAGCTTACACGGTAGATCACATTGGCATAATCATCGGAGATCAATAAGCTGCCATCGGCAAGTTCTGCAAAAGCAACCGGACGACCCAATGTTTCTTCGTTTTTCATAAAGCCCGTAATAAACGGCGTGTATTTTATCACACGTCCTTGCTCAACGGTGGCAACAGCCACTTTATACCCGGATTTTTTACTGCGGTTCCACGAGCCATGCTCTGCAACAAATAATTGCTGCTTGTAGCTAGCAGGAAATTGTTTACCTTGATAAAAATGAATCCCTAATGGAGCTACATGCGCACCCAGGGCTAAAGCTGGGGCACTGTAATCGGCAATATTTTTACCTTTACCAAATTCAGGATCTAAGATGGCGCCTGCATGCACATACGGAAAACCAAAATGTTCACCTTCGGTTGTTAGTCGGTTTAGTTCATCAGGCGGTATGTCATCACCCATCATGTCGCGGCCATTATCACTAAACCACATGGCTTGGGTACTGGGATGAAAATCAAAACCAACAGAATTACGAACACCTTGCGCTAATGTTGTCATTTGCTTGGTGTTGATATCTAAAGAAAATATACGCCCATAACGTTCATCTTCGCCGCAAATATTACAAGGTACACCCACAGGAATGATCAGCTCGCCGGTTGGTGAAAAGCGTAAAAACTTCCAGCCGTGATGACGCTCTGTCGGTAATGCGTCGTAAACCACTTCATATTTAGGTGCTTTCAATTGTGTATCAATATTTTTGAAGCGAATAATACGTTGTACTTCAGCAACATATAAGTCGCCATCTTTGAGCGCTAAACCCGAAGGCATAGTTAAACCACTGGCCACCAAAATTTGTTTATCAGCAACGCCATCGCTATTATGATCAATCAGTGCATACACATTTCCCGCTCTACGCGAACCAACATACACAATACCTTTTTTAGATACTGCTAATTGCCGTGCATTTTCCACATCACTGGCAAATATGTTTACGGTAAAACCATCTGGAACACTGAGCTCTTTAAGAATTTCTTTTGCTGCTAAGGGAGTACTTAGCAAGCCTAAAGTTAGTAGAGAAACTAGTAATTTATTCATCGATTTCACCCAATTTGAGCATGCTGCTTCGCTGCATATAACACTTTATCCGCTTTATCAAAAAACTTTTAAAAATCACACTTGAGCACGGTTACCATGATCTTCTAGCCATTGACGACGATCTGATGAGCGCTTTTTAGCCAGCAACATATCCATCATTTCCATGGTTTCAACTTCATCCTCTAAGGTTAGCTGAACTAAGCGACGAGTATTAGGATCCATGGTCGTTTCACGTAGTTGCAATGGGTTCATTTCACCCAAGCCTTTGAAACGCTGTACGTTGACTTTACCGCGTTTTTTCTCTGCTTCAATACGCGCTAGAATGCCGGACTTTTCATCTTCATCAAGGGCATAATAAACATCTTTACCAATGTCGATTCTAAACAACGGCGGCATAGCAACGTAAACATGCCCTTCTTTGACTAAGGTTGGAAAATGACGAACAAACAGCGCACACAATAAAGTCGCAATATGCAGTCCATCCGAATCAGCATCCGCTAAAATACAAACTTTATTATAGCGCAACAAAGAGATATCAGTTGAGTCAGGGTCGATCCCCAGCGCCACAGAAATATCATGCACCTCTTGTGACGCTAAAATTTGCCCTGATTCAACTTCCCAAGTATTCAAAATTTTACCGCGAAGCGGCATTATTGCCTGAAACTCACGATCACGTGCTTGTTTAGCTGAGCCGCCAGCTGAGTCACCTTCTACTAAAAACAGCTCAGTACGGTCGTTATCTGCAGCGCTACAATCAGTTAGTTTGCCCGGTAATGCGGGACCTGCGGTAACACGCTTTCGCACCACTTTTTTGGCTGCGCGAAGACGTTTTTGTGCATTAGAAATACATAATTCTGACAGTAACTCAGCAGTATCGGTGTGCTCATTTAACCATAAACTGAATGCATCTTTTACTACCCCAGATACAAATGCCGAGCACGAACGAGAAGATAATTTCTCTTTGGTTTGGCCGGCAAATTGTGGATCTTGCATTTTCACTGATAAAACGTAGCTACACCGTTCCCAAATATCATCTGGGGTGAGCTTAACGCCACGCGGCAGTAAGTTTCTAAATTCACAAAACTCACGCATAGCCTCAAGTAAACCTTGTCGCAAACCATTTACGTGAGTACCGCCTTGCGCAGTTGGTATTAAGTTAACGTAACTTTCAGCTATCGATTCACCGCCTTCAGGTAACCAAACAACAGCCCAATCAGCACCTTCCGTTGAACTTGAAAACTCACCGGTAAATGGGTCTTTTGGCAGTACTTCATAACCTTTAACAGCTTCGTTTAAGTAGTCTTTTAGGCCTGTTTCGTAATACCACTCTTGGCTTTCTTTGGTTTGTTTATTAACAAACTTAATACGTAAGCCTGGGCAAAGTACGGCTTTCGCTTTTAATAAATGATGTAATTTAGTCAACGAGAAATTAGCTGAATCAAAGTAGCTTACATCAGGCCAAAAACGTACAGTTGTACCTGTATTGCGCTTACCTACGGAGCCTATGACATGAAGATCCTCAACTTTATCACCGCTTTCAAACGCCATCATATATTGCTGTGCATCACGGCGCACAACCACTTCAACGCGCGTTGATAATGCATTGACCACGGAGATCCCTACCCCGTGCAAACCACCTGAAAATTGGTAGTTTTTATTAGAGAACTTACCACCAGCATGCAGCTTGGTAAAAATCAATTCGACCCCCGGAATACCTTCTTCTGGGTGAATATCAATAGGCATACCACGGCCATCATCGCTGACTTCTAGCGAGTTATCTTCATGCAAAATGACATCAATTCTAGTGGCATGTCCGGCCATGGCTTCATCGACACTGTTATCAATAACCTCTTGCCCTAAGTGATTAGGACGGGTGGTGTCAGTGTACATACCAGGGCGGCGTTTAACAGGTTCTAACCCATTTAATACTTCAATGGCTTCGGCGTTATAATTTTGCTGACTCATAGTTTTTATCTTTTATGCGCTTAGCTATGTTTTACGTGATTTTAAGAAAATCTACAATACTAGCAATGGAGTCTTCAAAGCCAACAAAGCTATGATCACCACCAAATTCTATCTGTTGCTTGCATTGTGAATAATATTTTACGGCCTGTTGATAATCCAGTACTTCGTCACCCGTTTGCTGTAATAAATACAGTAATGATGGGCGCTCTAAGCTGGGTATCGACAGTGATTTTAACGCGTTAATATGACTATTGTTGAGCTCGTAATGGCTATCCTGATAAGGATTATAGTTTGCCCCTAGCAAAGAACCCAATAATAAATAAGGCTTAACTGCAGGGTTTATGACCACTGCTGGTAACTGATATTTTTGCGATAAATAAGTGGCGTAAAAACCACCTAAAGAACTACCAAGTAATACAGTATTTGGCGTTAATAATTGCTCAATTTGAACTATCGCATAAAACGGTTCATGGCTGAGCCGTGGCACACAATAATCAACACCGTAGTGTGCCATATACTCACCAAAGCGGACAGCTTTAAATGAGTGTTCGCTGCTATTAAAACCATGAATATAAATTACTCGCCGAGCCATATTAGCTCCGAATTAATTAATAACTTATCAGTAGTTATTGGCTTTGTTATTGTCAACAACCGATAACCAGGGCCTGCGTTGTGTTGCTGCCAGTCATCGGTGTATTTCGTAAACTGCACTGAGCTTGCTGGCGTAGCAAAAACCTCAATACTCCTAAATTTCAATTGGTAGTCATTGTGAACATGACCATGGAATAACTGCCTTACTAACGCGCTATTATGCAATACATTAAGTAATTGCGGGCCATTTTCGAGCATATGCTTGTCTAGGTAACCATTAATAGGTAATGGATTATGGTGGCAAAAAGCCACGCTCGGCAACTGTGACGTTGCTAATAAATCAGCGAGTTCATTTAAATCGGCTTCGCTTACCCAACCCGCTGGTGTTGGCCCTTTAGAGCTAATTAGCAACACTTCAAAACCATCAGCAATTAACCGCTTTGCGCTATTGATTTGACCACCAGAAATACGCTGCATCGCACTGATATCATCATGATTACCTGGCAGCCAAAAAACAGGGCAAGTAAGCGCAGAATCGGCAATCAACTGGGCAAACAACAAATATGATGCAAAACTGTGATCTTGGGTTAAATCGCCACCAAAGATCACGGCGTCTAATGACTGGTTTGCCATATCTGCAAGTGCGCGAGAAAAGTGCTCAGCGGTGTTAACCGCAAAATACTCCCCTTGTGGGTCTGCAAATAAATGACAATCGGTTATATGCGCTAAGCGCAGCTGCGTATTATTGAACTGCGCAGATTCATCAAACCAGGCCATCATTTATATCCCAGTTAAGTACCGCACGGCCACTTTCAACACACGCCACTAACCAATCATACAAAAACGCATTAAGTTGATACTTTTCATCCTTTTGATGCATTTGCGGATTAGGATAACCATATGAAGGTTTGATCCTTTGATAGTAATCATGGTGAATTATTTCAGCAACTTTTGCATCATGATATAAGCGCACAGTCAAAAACAGCGGAGTAAACCCTTTTAACATACCGGTTAATTGCGTTATTGAAATATCCATTGTGTATCTAGCACAGCCATCAACCTTAATTACAAACTGGTTACTAGCCAATTGTACTTGACGTGTATTGCCTTCTTTGCGCTCACTGGGCAAT
Organism: Pseudoalteromonas arctica; assembly: GCF_012927645.1. Classification (GTDB taxonomy): domain Bacteria; phylum Pseudomonadota; class Gammaproteobacteria; order Enterobacterales; family Alteromonadaceae; genus Pseudoalteromonas; species Pseudoalteromonas arctica_A. The sequence continues at coordinate 27,759 of NZ_JABBMT010000011.1, forward strand.
AATTTTAAAGCACGTAAGTAGTTATGCTCACATAGCATCAAGTATTTAGGAAGACTCTGAATATATCGTTGTTTCACTGCAAGTGCTGTCACGTTACCGCCATAAAGTTAGAGGTTAAGGGTAGTCTATTACTATTTTAGTTGCGTTGCAGAATGATACGTTCGCGATTAAGCGCTAACCACTGCAATGAGATTACTGAAGCAGCATTATCTATCTCACCTGTTGCTAAACGCGCCATTGCATCATCAAAACTGAGAATATGCGTTTTAATATCTTCACCTTCAGTTGCAAGTCCATACACGTCACTTTGCAGCTGGCTTAAATCAGTTTTTGCAAGATAAAGGTGTAACCGCTCAGTGGTTCCTCCTGGGCTTGACAGATACGATAGCATAAATTCCAATTCGCTCAGTACCAAACCCGCTTCTTCAAATGCTTCGCGCCGAGCGACATCTTCATAATCAGTACTGCCATCGGTCATGCCTGCTATACATTCTAATAACCAAGGTGACTGTTTACTTTTTATCGCGCCAATACGTATTTGTTCTATCAGCAAAATACTGTCTGTTATGGGATCATACGGTAAAACTGCAACTGCGTCACCGCGTTCGAGTATCTCACGGCGGATCGTCGCTGATTGACCGCCCGCAAATAATGCATGCTCAAACTGATATAAGTTAATCTTAAAAAAGCCGCTATAAAGTGCTTTTATAGGAGCAATTTTAACGTGTTGTTTGGTAAATTTTGTGAGTTTTTTAGCAGCCATGAAGTTTCCTATTACACATGTTATTACTTGAATTTCAACCTAGATACTTACTTATATTCTGTTACACTTATTTTCGCTGTTTTACGCAAATTTTTTTTTGTTCTTAAGTAAAACAGGTTACCATGCTTTTAGAACGTAAATTGTCTAAGGACTGAACGAATAATGAAAAAAAACATTCTTGCTGCGCTGATTGGTATATCTTGCGCATTAACTGCCACAGCGTCAAATGCAGAAGACTTATTACAAGTTTATGAAATTGCCACAGCTAACGATCCTACTGTTTTAAAAGCAAAAGCCCAAGCAAATGCACAGGCTTATAACAGTGATCGTGCGATGAGCGCATTGTTGCCACAAATCGGGTTTTCTATGGGGTATGAAAAAACCGATAGCACATCATTTAATGGTACTGATGCAGCAGGTTATACCAAGGTCGACACCGATTCAGATTCATTCAGCCGTGGTCTTAAACTAAGCCAAACACTGTTTGATTTAGGTGCATGGAATTCACTCGGTATTGCAGACAAACAAGCGCTGCAAGCTACTGCTCAATATGATTTTGCCAAGCAAGACTTAATTGTTCGTGTTGCTGATGGCTATTTCAACGTATTAAGTTCGATTGATAACTTAGAATTTGTACAATCTGAAAAACGCGCTATTGAACGTCAACTTGAGCAAACCAAACAACGTTATGCTGTAGGCTTGACGGCAATTACCGATGTGCATGAAGCGCAAGCACAATTCGATAATTCGGTTGCCCGCGAAATAGTTGCCAAAAACGGTGTTGAAACTGCCCGTGAGCAGCTTCGCGAAATTACCGGGAAATACCACGCCAAACTGGATATGTTAAACACTGAGACTTTCTCTACAGTTCCACCAACAAAAAAATCACCCGATTACATTAAGCTAGCAGAACAAAATAATTTAACTCTGCAAGTCTCTAAAGTAACGGTTGATATCGCTAAAGATCAAATTGATTTAGCACAAGCGGGCCATTACCCTAAGCTAACTTTAGATGCCAGCTACGGTGATACACTAACTGATAGCAATAGCAACACTGCACGCCCACGTGGTGATAGTACAAATATTGGCATTAACTTTAGTGTGCCAATATATTCAGGGGGTGCGACTACGGCAGCGACTGAGCAAGCACGTGCTTTTTATGTTGCTGCAAGTGAAGACCTAGAAGCGAGTCTACGTGGCGTAACCCGCTCGGTGATCACCTCTTATAACCAAGTTGTATCAGATATTGCTACCTTTAAAGCACTTGAACAAGCCGTAGTTTCTGCACAAAGCGCATTAAAAGCCACTGAAGCTGGTTTTGAAGTGGGTACTCGTACTATTGTTGACGTACTGGTCAGTACACAAAACTTATTTAACGCCAAACGTAACCTCGCAGATGTACGTTATCGCTACGTTGTATCAACGCTGCGCTTAAAACAGGCTGCGGGCACGTTAACAAGTAATGATTTACAAGCCATCAACCAAGGTTTAAAAGAAACCCAATAGAGACAGGCTTTACGTACTTCATTTAAAAGCCAGCAACTTGCTGGCTTTTTTGTATTTTTTTATTCATCCAGTTAAACTAGCTTCTTTTGCATATGAGATACTTCTGTGGTCAACAACTCCCCATTTAAATGGTCTTTCTTGGGCCCTCGTTATTGGTTTACTTGGTTTGGCGTATTTATTTTGTATATAATTTCTTGGCTACCGCAGAAATTACAACTTGCCTTAGGCCGACTGCTAGGTCGCTTAGTTCATCGCTTTATGAAAAGTCGCCGCCATATCGCTGAAGTCAATATTAAGCGCTGCTTTCCAGATATGCCCGCAGCCGAACAACAAGCATTAGTACTTTCGAACTTAGAAAATACCGGCATAGGTATGATTGAAACAGCCATGTCATGGTGGTGGCCTGATTGGCGTGTAAAAAAAGTTTATGGCTCGGTTAAAGGGCTTGAATACTTTGAGCAAATACAACAATCTGGTAAAGGGATTCTAATGATAGTCCCACATATACTGCATCTTGAAATGGCAAGCCGTATCATGGGGTTGCATTATCAAGGTATCGGTTTTTACCGCCCCCATAATAATCCGCTAATGGAGTACTTTATTACCAATGGACGTTTACGCTCAAATGAATTTGTGGTTGGTAAACGCGATGTTAAAGGCCTACTCAAAGCCTTAAAAAATAAAAAGTTATGTTATTACTTACCCGATCAAGATTATGGCCGCCAACGTTGTGAATTTGCACCTTTTTTTGCAGTTAAAGATACCGCAACAACCACTGGGACTTTGCTATTTTCAGCCAGTAAGCACTGTGAAACCGTCAGTCTTATAAGTCGACGTGACGAACAGGGGAAATATCATTTAGAAGTACGCCCCATGCTTGAAAACTTTCCATCTGGCGATAACCTCGCCGATGTGACTCGTGTAAATCAGCGCATTGAAGAAGCGATTAATGCCGCACCAGAACAGTATATGTGGGTTCATCGACGCTTTAAAACTAGGCCTGATGAGAACGCCCCCTCTTATTACAAGTGACAACGCCGCTGTAATATGCTTTTATTAGTAAATATAAATACAAGAGTATGAGCCATGTGGTTTTGGGTTAAGCATTTATCACTAGCTGCCATTTTAATTGCCGCAGCGATTTATTTTTTATTAGGCCGTGGTCCAGTCATGGATATGAAAGATACTAAAAATGCGGCTGCGCAAGGTTTATCACGTTTTTATTCATCATTACGCAAACAGGTAAATAAAAGTAATGAACGCGATAAATACGTACTAAAATTAGCTAATCCGAATATAAATATAGATGCGGCGCTGACCGAGCGTGCTAAAGTTGTTGAACCATCGTCACCAAATTGGACTGGGGAGTTAATGCCGAGACGCTTTGAAAATGGCTCGACTTTAAAAAAAGTGTTAACCGACTACGCACGCGATGAAGACATTGCTCTGTATTGGTATTTAAGCAAAGACTATGTGATCAAAGAACACTTTCGAGTGGATAGCAATTTTAATTCAACGCTTTATCAAGTTGGCCGAGCGATCAATGATGACTTTGAAAACGAAGTTTACACCTTCTTTTGTTTTAAGCAGCGAGCAGCCGTGATCACCGAGCGGCCCTCTGAATATGTACGCGAAAACTGTAAGCGCCTAAGAAGTTAAGCGCTTAACTCAAATATCTGCTGCCATGCTTGTGTAACAAATGCGATGTCTTTCGCAAATTCAGCTTTTGTTACACAACGTCCCTGCTGATCTAAGCTCAACACATGGTAACGCGAGCGATAATCAATATAAGCTGTAATAAGCCCTTGCATGATCTCATCACGAATACAACCAAGCCTTGCCGCATCGGTTAAAATCCTTACGTTGTCTGAGTAAGTAGTTAGTTGCTCCAAGCTATAAGCGTTATCAAGTACTAAATATTGAGTTAGAAACTCAATATCAGCAATCCCGCCAGTATCTTGTTTTAAATCAAACTCAATATCGTTGCCTTTCGCTAAATGTGTGCGCATTTTTTCACGCATGGTGATCACATCGTCTTTAAGCTTTTGCGGGTCGCGCTGCTGGCACAAAATGCCTAAGCGAATTTGCGCAAAGCGCTGCTGTAATTCGGGTTGCCCAAAAATCATCCGAGAACGCACTAGCGCTTGATGTTCCCATGTCCAAGCTTGCGTTTGCTGATAGTGGTTAAAGCTCTCAAGATTGATTGCCATTAATCCAGAGGCCCCTTCAGGGCGTAACCGCGTATCTAGTTCATATAAAATGCCCGACGCCGTACGAGTATTAAATAAATGCATGAGTCGCTGTGCTAATTTTAAATAAAACTGCCGTGAATCAATCGCTTTGCTGCCGTTAGTTTGCTCTGAACCATCACTGTTATGTACAAAAACTAAATCGAGATCAGAATCATAACCCACCTCAAAACCACCCGTTTTACCATACGCTATTACAGCAAAGCCCTTGTGCTCTTCATCAGTATTAGGCGGAATACCAAAACGCTGCGCCATTTGCTGCCAAGCAAGGTTCACCGCTTGATCAACTATCGCTTCGGCTAATGCAGTTAAATGATCGCTTACTTTCATTACATCTAACACACCAGTTGCATCAGCAGCAGCAATGCGTAATTGATGAGTTTGTTTAAACTGACGCAGTGCTTCCATTTGCTGCTCTAAGTCTGTGCTATCAATACGTAAAAAATACTGTCGTATTTCGTCTTTATATGCCGTCAGTGGTGTAGGCTTATACAGCACCGCAGGGTCGATAAGCTCATCAAGTAAAATCGGGTAACGCGAAATATGCTCACCAATCCATTTACTATGACAACACAACGAAACAAGCTGCTTTAACGCGCCTTGGTTTTCAAACAGCAACTCTAAATAGGCAGTTCGCGAAATAACCTTGCTTAATACTTGGCAGATCATACTAAATACCTCACCACTTACTTGACTATCTGACAGTTGCTTTAGCATTAACGGCATGAGTTTATCGAGAATATCGCGGCCACGATGACCAATGTTAGTTTTTGTTAAGCGGGCTTTAAAGTCTTCTAATGGCATTTGCCATGCATCATTTGGATCGGTTAAAACACTTATATCGGTGTCTTCCCAAGCACTTATAAAAGCACTTTCGCAAGGATCAACAGGCTCACTTTCATAACCAACAACTTGTTCAAATTCACTGTGTATGCCGGCCATAATGTCATTTATTTGCGCTAAAGATGCACTGAAGTCACTCTGCTCTAACAGGTAATTTAACCGTTGTTGGTTCAGGGCATCGTCTGGCAATGTTTGCGTTTGTTGATCTGCAAAAATCTGCAAATATTGCTCAACTCGCCTTAAAAACAAATAATTGTGGCGTAATAGTTTTGCTTCATCTGCGCCAATAACTTGAGTATTTTCTAATTCAGCTAACGCTTTTTGTAATGATTGTGTTTGTAAATTGGCTTCACGACCACCTCGTACCATTTGCAATGCTTGCACCACAAACTCAACTTCACGGATCCCACCAGCGCCTAGTTTTATATTGTTGGTTAAGCGCTTACGACGTACTTCTTGAGCTATCATTTGCTTCATTTTACGCAGCGATTCAATCACTGAAAAATCAATATAGCGACGATACACAAAAGGCTTTAATAACTGATAAAACTCATCACAATAACGCGTTTTTGGGCCAATTAAACGCCCTTTGAGCATCGCATAGCGTTCCCACTCACGGCCTTGATCTTGGTAGTAATCTTCCATGGCATTAAAACTCATCACCAAGGGGCCACTTTCACCAAAAGGTCGCAGCCGCATATCGACCCTAAATACTTGTCCATCAACCGTTGTTTGATTAAGTGCGGCAATCAGCTTTTGTGCCACTTTAGTGTAAAACACTTGTGCTTCTAAAGAGCGCCGCCCACCTTGAGTTTTTACACTACGCGGATAAGAAAAAATTAAGTCGATATCTGACGAATAGTTAAGCTCTTTGCCACCTAACTTACCCATTCCTAATACCAACATCGCCAGTGGTTGCTGTTGCTCATCAAGTGGTTGCCCATTAACCTGAGCAACCAGGGCAAATGCCCAGTTATTGGCACTATCAATTAGCTGATCGGCTAAAGCCGAGATATAGCCAATGCTATCAGCGATGTCATTGCAAAAACACAAATCTAAACACGCTACTTTTAGCCAATAACGCTCTCGGTAACGGCGTAAAATTTTATGGCACTGTGCTTCGTCCACTTCCGCCAAATTTGAGTCTTGAAATGGATTGGGGCAATCTCGCAAACTCATTTGCGTATCACAAAGCAACATCTCAATTAACTGTGGTTGCGATTGCAGGCAACGCCAGGCAAAGTCACTCAAGCCTAATAGATCAATAATTAATTTATTAGCAGGAAGCTCGGGATATAGCTGAAAAAAACGTTCGCTACCTAGGGCCTGCAGCACTGTGGGGAGTTGTTCGCCTGGTGTCATCAAATACTCTCTTTTATATCAGTCGTAACCGTACTAGAATAGTTAACATAATAATAACCACTCTAGGTTCTCAATGTTATCTTTATCTAACACTAGTTTACTCGCGATTGCTATCTGTTTTATGGTTATTTGTTTAGCTGTTATTTGTTTGCGGGTAGTAAGTCAACTCAAGGCTAAACAAGCATTAAAAGAAGAACTTGCGCAACATGACAATTTTGCCCTAGGAATTAGTTTTGCGTCAGAAATCAGTGTGGTGATCGCGACTGTAGCATTTTTATTTGATGAAATTAATATCAACGCAGCCCAATCAAACCCGCTTAAAATGATTGTACTAATAGTACTGCTGTTTACTTTTATTAAGGTAGGCCACTTGATCCACCGCAAATGGATTTTGCACCGTTTTAATGAAGAAGCCGCCATACTAAAGCAAAATGTCTGTGCCGCGTTGGTGGATTCAGGCATGTTGATCGCTAACTGTATTATTACATTAGGGCTTTACAGTTGGTCTCATACCCAAGGGTTTAGCAGCTTACTGATTGCCTTTGTCAGCTTCTTTTTACTGCAAACTATTTTTGCCTTAGACAGTAAATTCCGTGAATATCGCTTTGCTCGCGCCAATCAAGGGGCGTCATTACAAAGTAACTTTAATTTAGAAAACACCTCAATTGGCATTCGTTATGCTGGTAAATCGATTGGCCTTGCATTAGCTATTTATGCGGGTCTTGCCAGTGCCACTTTTCACAGCGGTAAAATGGTTGAGAATTTATTCACATTAGCTTTACATTGCGGCACTATGTGGTTATTACTATACCTATTAACGACTATAATCAAGCTTATCTCACTGCCAAACATTGATACTGCGCTTGAAATTGATCATCAGGATAATATTGGAATAGCTTGCATTGAATTTGCTGTTTTCAGCGCTATAGGCTATTTACTAATAAGTATGTTTTCAATTTAATATTGAAAATGACGTAATACGTGGAGCCTTATGCCGTTTGAAGTAAATAACTATCTACTGATCGACAACGACAGTGAATTCAGCCGGCAATTCACTGAACACTATTTCGCTCAGCCACACGGAACCTGTCCCAGTACCCTTGTTGTTGCTGGTGCAAATACCCGTCACTTAGTTAAATTAATGTTTGATCAGTTGATTAAAGATTATTGCTACTGCGATTTTAGTAATGAAATTAGCGTGTCAGAGCTGGCGAGTTATTTACATGAACATCATAATATTACTGGCGTATTATTTAATCAAACCGATTATTTATTAGCTGATGATAAACAACGTTTTATATTCAACTCTTTACATTCTGTACGGTTTTTAATTAAGGAAGCCGATGATGGCTATCTGTTTGAACCAGTCACAGACATAGCACAAAATAATCACTTATCATGTCAAACCGAAATAGCCGAAACACCACAAAGTTTAGACGCATTATGTGAAAAGCTTAATAATTAGCTAAAATAGCGCTTAACTAATTACCACTGACTCACAATAAGTATTTGCACCTCAGAGATGACTTACATACCATAACGATATTAGCTATTTTTGTTAAAGGTCATCATGCGAGTTCCTCATATTTATCAAGCAAGTCCTATTGTAATTGCCACTGAGCTTCAGTTAGAAGATGATGCCGCAGGCCACATTGGTCGCGTATTACGGATGAAAGTCAGTGAGCATATTTCGTTGTTTAATGGCCAAGGCGGCGAATATCTTTGCGAACTCATTGAAGTAGGAAAAAAATCAGTGGTTGCAATGCCGCTTGAATTTAATGACAAAGATGTTGAATCACCGCTGAGTATTCACCTAGGCCAAGGGATTTCTCGCGGTGATAAAATGGACTTTACCATTCAAAAATCTGTTGAATTAGGGATCACTGAAATCACCCCTATTTTTAGCCAGCGTTGTGGCGTTAAATTAAGCGCCGAGCGACTTGCAAAAAAACACCAGCAATGGCAAAAAATAGCGATTGCTGCAGCAGAGCAATCTGGTCGTAACCGGATCACCACTATTCATCCCCCCATTGACATCAGCCAATGGCTTACACAAAGCAGTGATGAAATTAAACTCACCCTCCACCCTCGTGCAGAGCACAGTATCAAAACAATCAAAGTACCAAGTGCTGGCGTGCGGTTTTTAGTTGGCCCTGAAGGTGGCTTCACCGATGATGAAATAGCCCAAACCAAACAACAAGAATTTGTTGATATTCGTATTGGTCCTCGCGTGTTACGAACAGAAACTGCCGCTTTAACGGTCTTAAGTGCATTACAGCTACAATTTGGCGATTTAGCTAATTGAAATTAGTAGAACTACCCTCATATCAATAGCAATATATTCAGTAAGGCAAGCGAACATGGCAATTAAGTTAGGTATAATTTCAGATCCGATCAGCGGGTTTAACATCAAAAAAGACACTGGATTTGCAATGATGATGCAAGCCCAAAGCCGTGGTTATGACATTTACTACATGGAAATGAACGATCTTTCATTACGTAAAGGCAAAGCCTATGCAACCGCAGCTAAAGCAACCGTATTTGATGATGAAAACCATTGGTATGAGCTTGCAGAAAAGGCCACTATTGCCCTAGCTGATTTAGATGTTATTTTAATGCGTAAAGATCCACCATTTGATACTGAATACATTTACGCAACTTACATCTTAGAACGTGCTGAACTTGCAGGCACACTTATTATTAATAAGCCACAAAGCCTACGCGATGCAAACGAAAAGTTATTCACCGCCTGGTTTAGTGAGCATACCCCTGACACGTTAGTAACCCGTTGTAAGCACCAAGTTCGGGCTTTTTTGGCTGAACATAAAGACATCATTCTAAAACCTTTAGATGGTATGGGTGGCGCTTCTATTTTCCGCGTTCGAGAAGATGACGCCAACATCGGGGTTATTTGTGAAACACTCACCGAGCATGGTAACCGTTTTGCCATGGCACAAAACTATATCCCCGAAATCAAGCAAGGTGATAAACGCGTATTAGTGGTCGATGGCGAAGTGATCCCATATTGCCTAGCCCGCATTCCACAAAATGGCGAAACACGTGGTAACTTAGCAGTTGGTGGCCGTGGTGAAGCACGCCCAATTAGTGATTCAGATCGTAGAATTGCCGAAGCCGTGGCACCAACATTAAAAGCCAAAGGGCTTATTTTTGTCGGTCTCGATATCATTGGTGATAAGCTAACAGAAATAAACGTTACAGCACCTACCTGCGTCAAAGAAATTGAAGCTGCCTATGATATTTCAATCACCGGCCGTTTATTTGATGCCATAGAAAGAAAACTGAGCCATACTTAATGTGATTTAATAATAAGGGGTATCGTTATGCAATCATTAGAAAATCATTTTTTAATCGCAATGCCATCAATGCAAGACCCTTTTTTTAAACGTGCTGTCGCGTATATTTGTGAGCACAATGAAGACGGGGCTATGGGGCTGGTGATCAACCAGCCAATCAATATTACAGTCGGCGACTTGCTCGACAAAATAGAGATTGATAACGACAAATCAACCCAGGCAGCAAGTGTTGCGGTATTTGCAGGAGGACCGGTAAAAACCGATCGTGGTTTTGTACTGCATTCTCCAAAAGCAGGTTATAGCGCAAGCCAAGAACTTAGTAGCGAAATTATGATCACCACATCCAAAGATGTGTTAGCAAGTTTAACCACAGCCCAAGCACCGGAGCAGTTTATTATTACACTGGGCTATGCGGGTTGGGAGCAAGGCCAGCTCGAACAAGAACTACTCGAAAATTCATGGCTCATTATAAAAGCCGATCCTGATATTATTTTTAACACACCAATAGAGCAACGCTGGGAAAAAGCTGTCGCGACGCTCGGTTTTGATATTAGCCAATTAAGTTCGGAAGCTGGCCATGCATAAGCATGGTCAACCACAATTTTAAAGCACAGAGATAGCATGACTAAAAAACAACTAAAGCCCAAAGGTGAACGTACCGTAATGGGCTTTGATTTTGGCACCACCAGCATTGGTGTTGCTATCGGCCAAGAACTCACAGGAACCGCATCGAGCCTAACCGCGATCAAAGCGAAAGATGGTATTCCAAATTGGGATTTTATTAAAAAGCATGTCGATAATTGGCAACCTGATTTACTGGTGGTTGGATTACCGCTTAATATGGATGGCACAAATCAAGAAGTCACCTTTAAAGCTAAAAAGTTTGCCAACCGCTTACATAATCACTATGGACTGCCTGTAGAAACCCAAGACGAACGTTTAACCACCGCAGATGCAAAAGCACGATTATTTGAGCAAGGCGGTTACCGTAGCTTAGGTAAAGGAAATGTCGATAATATGTCGGCTGTTATTATTTTGGAAAGTTTCTTTGAGCAAGCTTACGGATAAGAATAGCAATCGATTGAGCTGTCGCCATCGCAAAAAATGAGTTACTAACAACATAAAAACCAGCTGTTTAAGTAACCATTTTATGCGCTTTTTCATACTACGGATCTTTTGGCTCTAACCCGTCAATGGTTACTCCCTGTAAAAAACCAGCCCCTTGCTGTTCATTATTTCGAAGCTTGATCATCAAACGTAAATCGTTAGGCGAATCAGCATGATGTAACGCATCTGCATAGTTGATACGTTGCTGTTTATAGAGCTCAAATAACGCCTGATCAAAGGTTTGCATCCCCATGTCTTTCGCTTTAGCCATGGCTTCTTTTATGCCGCCAATGTCGCCTTTTTTGATAAGCTCGCCGATAATCGGGGTATTCAATAAAATTTCGATAGCAGCTACTCGACCATTGCCATCAGCTGTAGGCACTAGTTGTTGTGCTATAATAGCGCGTAGATTTAAGGATAGATCATACTTTAGCTTATCGTGCTTTTCTTTAGGCACCAAATGCATAATACGGTCAATTGCTTGATTAGCGTTATTGGCATGTAATGTAGCAACACATAAATGCCCGGTTTCAGCAAAACTAAGTGCATATTCCATGGTCTCTTGCGAACGTATTTCACCAATTAAGATTACATCAGGGGCTTGGCGTAATGAGCTTTTTAACGCCGCCTCAAAACTTTCCGTATCTAAGCCAACTTCACGCTGAGTAATAATACTTTTGCGATGTTCATGAACAAATTCAATTGGGTCTTCAATGGTCAAGATATGCCCACGCTGATTACGGTTACGGTAACCTAACAATGCAGCTAACGACGTTGATTTACCGGTGCCAGTACCACCGACAAACAGCACTAAACCACGTTTAGCCATGATCACATCGGTCAATGTCGACGGTAAACCAAGCTCAGCAACATTAGGAATTTGTGTTACGATGCGGCGAATAACCATACCTGCACAGTCTCGCTGCCAAAATGCCGAGATCCTAAAACGTCCTTCATCTGTGGCAATTGCAAAATTACACTCTTTGGTATTATGAAATTCTGCTTTTTGTTTTTCGCTCATCGCTGATTCAACTAACTCAAGCGACTGCTCGTCTGATATTTTTTCGTCGCCCAGTGCTATCAATTCGCCATTAATCTTTGCGCTGACTGGCAATTGGCTCGATACAAATAAATCCGAACCTTGCTTTTCAATCATCAAATGTAAAAAGTAATCAAGAGAATGTGTCATTACTGTTCCTACGGGCCTAACCACCGAAATTATTTTTATCTTGTGCTTTAGCACGCGCTTCAGCATTGCTAACAACACCGTGATTCACTAAATTGATTAAACACTGATCCATAGTTTGCATACCATGCGATGCGCCAGTTTGAATCGACGAATACATTTGCGCAATTTTATCTTCGCGGATAAGGTTACGGATCGCAGGCACTGCAATCATAATTTCATGGGCGGCGACCCGCCCGCCACCAATTTTTTTCAACAGGGTTTGTGAAATAACTGCGCGTAATGACTCTGAAAGCATTGAGCGGATCATGCTTTTTTCTTCACCAGGAAACACATCGATAATACGGTCAATGGTTTTTGGCGCAGAGGTGGTATGCAAAGTGCCAAATACTAAATGGCCGGTTTCAGCTGCGCTCATTGCGAGGCGAATGGTTTCTAAATCACGCAACTCACCAACCAAGATCACGTCTGGGTCTTCACGTAAAGCACTACGTAGTGCATTAGAAAAACTATGCGTATCGCGATGCACTTCACGTTGATTAATCAACGATAGCTTATTGTCGTGCACAAACTCAATAGGGTCTTCGATGGTTAAAATATGATGATGCTTATGTTGATTTATATGATCCACCATCGCTGCCAATGTGGTCGATTTACCAGAGCCGGTAGGGCCCGTTACCAATACCAGTCCACGCGGCGTATCTGAGATTGTTTTAAATATATCTGGCGCACCTAAATCATCAAGTGTCAGCACTTCACTAGGAATGGTACGAAATACAGCAGCTGGACCTCGATTAGAGTTAAAGGCATTAACACGAAAACGCGCTAAGTTTGGCACTTCAAACGAAAAATCCACTTCAAGGTTTTGTTCGTAGTCCTTACGTTGATTATCGTTCATAATATCGTACACTAAGCTGTTAACATCTTTGTTTTCCAGCGCTGGTATATTAATACGTCGCACATCACCATCAACACGGATCATTGGCGCGACCCCTGATGATAAGTGTAAATCGGATGCTTTGTGCTGCACACTAAAGGCCAATAATTCGGTAATATCCATTTATGACTCCACAACTAACTGATAATTATATGGTTACAATAGCAGAACGACTTAAATCCGCCTATGCTAGAATTGCCCTCGCGGCAAAAAAACATCATCGTAACGAACATGATGTTTGCTTATTAGCAGTATCAAAAACTAAACCTACTGAATTTATTCTAGCGGCTTATCAACACGGTCACCGAGAATTTGGTGAGTCATACGTTCAAGAAGCTGTTGATAAAATAACTCAATTAGCAAATTATAGCGATATCGTTTGGCATTTCATCGGCCCAATTCAATCAAATAAAACCGCAGCAGTGGCACAACACTTTGATTGGGTGCAAAGTATTGACCGTGAAAAAATAGCAAAACGCCTGAATGATCAACGCCCTGTGACTATGCACCCGCTAAAAGCACTGATCCAAGTAAATATCAGCTTAGAAGCGGCTAAATCTGGTTGCCACCCTGATGAGCTCGATAGCTTAGCTAAATATATTCAACATTGCCCTAATTTAGAATTGCGTGGAGTGATGGCGATCCCAGCCAAAACTGACGATCCACAGCAACAAATACAATATTTTGAGCAATTACGTGCTTGCTTTGATAGACTTAAAGCCCAATATCCTCAAATAGACATCCTGTCGATGGGGATGAGTGGCGATGTCGAGACTGCAATTGCAGCAGGTTCAACCATGGTGCGCATCGGCACGGATATTTTTGGCCAACGAAAAGGTGATAACTAAGATATGACAGATAAAACAATCGCATTCATAGGCACAGGTAATATGAGCTACGCCATTATTGGCGGCATGGTAAAGAAAGGGTTTGCTGCATCAAATATTATTGCAACCAATCGTAACCACGAAAAACTCGCTAAGGTTGCAACAGATTTCGGGGTTAAAACCACCGCAGATAACAACGCAGCACTGCGCGATGCCGATGTTATTGTGTTATCTGTAAAGCCACAAATGATGGCCGACTTATGCCAATCATTTCAAGATTCTGGTATCGACTTTAGCGATAAACTGTTTATTTCAGTGGCTGCGGGTTTAACCATTAAGCGATTACGCGAAATGCTTGGTCAAGACGTAAAAATGGTACGTTGTATGCCAAATACCCCGTCTCTATTAGGACGCGGTGTATCTGGTTTATTTGGTGCCGGCGAAACCGAACAAGAACATGAATTTGTGCAGCAAGTATTTGAATGTACAGGTATTGCCGTGTGGGTTGAGCAAGAATCGCAAATTAACGATGTTATTGCCGTAACGGGTTCATCACCGGCTTACTTTTTCTTATTTATGGAAGCCATAGAAGAAAAAGCCAAAGCACTGGGATTTAGCGATGAAGACGCGCGTCGCTTAGTACAGCAAACCGCATTAGGCGCAGCTGAAATGGCGGTATCACAACCTGATATTAGTATTTCGCAATTACGCGCTAATGTAACATCAAAAGGCGGCACCACCCATGCAGCCGTTGAACATTTAAAAGCACACGGCCTAACAGGAACTGTTGCTGATGCAATGGGTGCCTGTATTACCCGTGCCGAACAAATGGAACAAGAACTTTAAAAGCACTTTTCAGCTTTTAGCCCTATTTACGTTTAAGGTTTTTTAATTAAGGTAAGTTATGACCGCCATGCAATTTTTAATAAGCACACTATTCGATCTATTTTTAATGGTCGTATTAATGCGCTTTTGGCTACAAGCCGCCAAGGCTGATTTCTACAATCCGTTGAGTCAATTTGTAGTCAAAGCGACTTCATTTGCTGTTAATCCACTGCGTAAAATTATTCCAGGGTTAGGTGGTCTAGACTTAGCCTCATTATTACTGGCGTTCATTGTCGCAGCTGCAAAAATTACTGCTCTGATATTTTTAGTAGGCGCGACATGGGAAGTTGGCTTTGTACTGTTAAATGCGCTAGTAACGGTGATTAAAGAAGGCTTAAACTTACTGTTTTGGGTGTTAGTTATTCGCGCACTATTAAGCTGGGTAAGTCAAGGTAACAATCCAATCGAAGCGGTTTTTCACCAACTAACAGAGCCAATGCTAAGACCTATTCGTAAAGTATTACCACCGCTAGGTGGCTTAGACTTATCAATTTTAGTGTTAATTATTGCACTGCAATTTGCCCAGTTTTTGTTTATGGACTTAGTCGGCTAACTTTATTATTAACACAGAGGCCTACTAGGCCTCTTCCTTTAAGAGTCATTTATGAAAAAGCTCGCAAGTATTTTATTTTTTGCACTGGCAGGCATTACCTTTAGTGCTCACAGTGAACAAATGCAAGGCGCACAATACAAAGAACTCGGCCCATGGCAAGTACATTACATTGCATTTCCGTCAACCTTTATTCAACCACAAATAGCCAAAACCTATAGCCTAGAACGTAGTGGTTATAAGGGTATTGTAAATATTTCAATTCTTAAAAAAGATACCGATGCCACAGCGCAAACCGCTATTCTAAAAGGTACAGCTAGAAATTTACTCGGTAATAAACAAACCTTAGATTTTAAAGAGGTCATTGAAGGCGATGCAATTTATTACCTCGCGCAAGTTGATTTTACTAACGAAGAAATTCTGCGCTTTGAAATTGAAATACAACAAGGTAATCAATTTCAAAAGCTGCAGTTCCAACAAAAATTTTACGTAGATTAATTCATGAAAAAAACTTTAGTGTTAGCCACTGGCAATCCGGGTAAAGTCAACGAATTAGCGCAGATGCTAAATCCGCTTGAAATAAGCGTTGTACCACAAAGCGATTTTAACGTGCCAGAAGTCGCCGAAACTGGCACCACCTTTGTTGAAAACGCTATTATTAAAGCGCGTCATGCTGCAAAAATAACGGGGCTACCAGCTATTGCAGACGACTCAGGATTAGAAGTTGATGCCTTAAATGGTGCACCAGGTGTTTACTCAGCACGTTATGCAGGCGAGCACGCCAGCGATCAAGACAATATCAATAAGTTATTAAAAGAATTGGGTGATAACCCTATTCGTACAGCGCGATTTTGGTGTGTACTAGTGCTAATGCGCCACGCCGATGACCCTACCCCACTGATTTGCAGTGCGAGCTGGGAAGGGCAAATTACTCAAAACCAAGACGGGCAAGGTGGCTTTGGTTATGATCCTATTTTTTATGTACCAACACTTCAATGCACCAGCGCACAATTAACTAAAGAACAAAAAAATGCCATTAGCCACCGTGGCCAAGCATTACAAAACTTACTAACTGAGCTTAAGCTCAAAGGCGGCCTGTGAATTTGCCACCATTAAGTTTATATGTGCACGTACCTTGGTGCGTACAAAAATGCCCGTATTGTGATTTTAATAGTCACGGTCAAAAAGGCGACATTCCTGAAAAAGAATATGTACAGCATTTAATTGATGATTTAAAAACTGACTTACACCTTGTGCAAGGGCGAAAAATTCATTCGATCTTTATTGGCGGTGGCACGCCTAGCTTATTAACCGGTGAGGCCTACGTTAATTTATTAACGGCGGTGGATTCATTAATTGGCCTAAGTGAAAACTGCGAGATCACCTTAGAAGCCAACCCTGGTACGGTTGAAACCGGTCGCTTTAAAGACTATGTGGCAGCTGGCATTAATCGTATTTCGATTGGTGTGCAGAGCATGCAAAATGACAAACTCAAAGCGTTGGGGCGTATTCACGGCGCGAATGAAGCCACTTATGCCGCAGAGCAAGCTCATGAAGCTGGTTTAAAAAGCTTTAATCTTGATTTAATGCACGGCTTACCGGGGCAATCTGTTACTGATGCGCTGAGCGACTTGAAAAAAGTCATCGCTCTTAATCCGCCACATATTTCGTGGTATCAGTTAACGATTGAAGCCAATACTCAATTTGCCTCTAAACCGCCAACGTTACCGGCCGATGACACCTTGTGGGATATTCAAGAGCAAGGCCAAGCTTTACTTACTGAAGCAGGTTATCAGCAATATGAAATTTCTGGCTATGCAAAACCGGGCTTCCAATGCCAACATAACTTGAATTATTGGCGTTTTGGCGATTATTTAGGCATTGGTTGTGGTGCCCATGGTAAGATAACCGATGCTAAAACAGGCATCATTACCCGCACTGAGAAAGTAAAACATCCTCGCGGTTATATGGATTTAGCTAAGCCCTACTTATTTAAACAGTGGCCAGTTGAACAGCACGACTTACCGTTTGAATTCTTTATGAATCGCTTACGGTTATTTGAAGCCTGCCCAATTAGTGACTTCACAGCCTTAACTCAGTTACCGCTGCAAAGCCAAGCTGATGCGCTGCAACAAGCCATTGCCAAGGGTTTGCTTAATCAAACGGATAGCCATCACTGGCAGGTAAGCCAAAAAGGTCATCGTTTTTTAAATGACCTGCTAGAATTGTTTGTGTAATAACAACACAAACTTTACTAACAAATACATACTAATAATTAATAATAACCTTCAATGGTTTCTAACAACAAAAGGGAAAACATGCGTAAACTTACCTTTATCGCCGCCGCAGTGAGTATTGCACTGCTAGGTGGTTGCCAGCAAACACCTGAGCAACAAAGCACGCCAACTGTACAAGCACAACCAGTACAAAGCGAAATAGACAAAGCCAATGCGTTTTTCGAAAATACTTTTAATCGTGATGTAATGAGCAGCCCAGTTTATCAAACATACATGGGTATCAAACAAGACTACGACAAATGGGATGACGGTAGCGAAGCGCGCGTGCTGAAAGATCATCAACAAAAAAAAGATGATTTAGTGGCATTAAACGCAATTAACCGAGAACTCCTCGATGACACCACAAAAGTTAGTTATGACCTTAAAAAGCAAGATCTTGAAAACAGCATTGCTGATTTTAAATGGCGCTATCATAACTACCCAGTGAACCAAATGTTTGGTACTCACTCAATGATCCCGGCCTTTTTAATCAACCAACACCAGATTGCTGATGTTGCCGATGCCAAAGCCTATATCTCACGTTTAAATGGCGTAACTACGGTTATTGATCAACTGCTCACCGATTTAGCAGTTCGTGCTGATAAAGGCATTATCGCCCCTAAATTTGTATTCCCGCATGTAATTGATTCAAGTAAAAATATCATTCACGGCGCGCCATTTGAACAAGGTGATGATTCCACCTTACTTGCCGACTTTAAACGTAAAGTTGCAAAGCTTGAAATTGCTCAAGCTGATAAAGACGCGTTGATCAGCGATGCTGAAAAAGCCCTCAAAGCGGCTGTAAAACCATCTTACTCTAAGTTGATTAATTACTTAGCACAGCTTAAAAAGCGTGCTGATGATCGTGATGGTGCATGGAAGTTTCCTGATGGCGAAGCGTTTTACAACAACGCATTAGCGCGCACTACTACCACTGATTTAACCGCTAAAGAAATCCACACTATTGGTTTAGCTGAAGTTTCACGTATTCATGACGAAATGCGCCAAATCAAAGAAAAAGTTGGCTTTAAAGGCGATTTAAAAGCCTTTATGCAGTTTATGAAAACTGATAAACAGTTTTACTATCCAAATACTGCACAAGGTAAACAACGCTACCTTGATGAAGCAACTGGACTTATCAACACTATGAAGTCACGCTTAGACGAGCTATTCATTGTTAAACCAAAAGCCGACTTAAAAGTAAAAGCAGTAGAAGCATTCCGTGAAAAAGCCGCAGGTAAAGCATTTTATCAACAACCTGCACCGGATGGCTCACGCCCAGGTATTTACTACGCTAACCTTTACGACATGGAAGCAATGCCAACGTATCAAATGGAGGCACTGGCTTATCACGAAGGTATTCCTGGTCACCACATGCAAATTGCAATTTCGCAAGAGCTTGAAGATGTGCCTAAGTTCCGTAAATTCGGTGGCTACACTGCCTATATAGAGGGCTGGGGCTTGTACTCAGAGTTATTACCAAAAGAAATGGGCATGTATGCAGACCCTTATTCAGACTTTGGCCGTTTATCAATGGAGTTATGGCGCGCATGCAGATTGGTGGTTGATACTGGTATCCACGAAATGAAGTGGACTCGCCAACAGGGTATTGATTACTACGTGAATAACACCCCTAACGCCACTTCTGACGGCGTTAAAATGGTTGAGCGTCACATTGTAATGCCTTCACAAGCAACGGCTTACAAAGTGGGTATGCTGAAGATTTTAGAGCTACGAGAAGCTGCGAAAGTAAAACTAGGCGACAAGTTTGATATTCGCCAATTCCACGATGTAGTACTTAAAAATGGTGCTGTGCCACTTAACGTACTTGAGAGCTTTGTTGATGAATGGGTTGCAGGTAAGCTAGCAGTTTAAGCATGCTTACTTTATAACATACATAAAGGCCGTACCTACGGCCTTTTTTATTGCCTGAAAAATAAACACTTGACCAACAATTGCTTTACGCTAGGATAAAGCAATTGACACACAAGCAACATATTGGGTTGGCATAGCTTATAAAAACATGGATGTATATAAACAATTTTTATCTTTAAGTAGCTTTACAGCACTTAATCATTTTAGTCGTATTTTACTGACTTTATTTTTAGCCCGACTGCTCAGTGCTGAGCAATTTGGTACTTTCGGCGCACTGCTTGCACTGTGTGAAATATTGCTATTACCTGCCAGCATGGGATTTTCAGCCTCATTAATGCGCTTGAGTTATCCGCTCTACAAAGCTCAACAACATGATTTACTGCAAGGGCTTAAGCGTGTCTATTTAGTTGCATCGTGTTTGTTTGGTATCTTATTGGTCAGCTGTGTGGTGGCTACATTTAGCTATGTTTCTCCCCACCAAACAGCCAAAGAGCATATTTTTTATTTACTGCTATTAGTGCCTGTGGGAGCAATAATGCAAAGCCAAGCGGCCTTTTTAATTGCGCTCAATAAAACCAAAGTGGGATTGTTTACACAGCAATGTTTATTTGAGATTTTGACCACACTCTTCTGTTTTATGGTATTTATGATTGGCGGTGGACTATCACTGGCTGTTATTTGCCAGTTACTATTTAGCGCTTTAGTGTGTGGTGATTTATCAGTATTGGTTGATAAAAAAGACTATCGAGCCAAGCCCCGCTCGCTACCAAACAAAGCAATGGTGCAGCTCATCGTTAATTATGTTGGCAAGTGGCGCCGGAACAGTGTTGGTTGCAAAGTTAGATGTGTTGCTGGTGCATCATTGGTTTGGGGCCACTGGCGTCAGTGTGTTTTTTCCTGTGATTTTAATCGCAGGGTTATTAACTATCATAGGGAACGCCGCCAGCCAGTTTTTGAAACCTATTTTGATGGCTAACACCGCTCCCTATCAGCAAGTCAGTGAACTGATGCGCTTGTTATGGAAGTTAAATTGCGGCGCAATTATCACCTTAGCAGTGATTGCCCACCCTTTACTTACGCTCTATGGTGAAAAGCAACTCGAAGCAGGGCATCAGTTACTGCTGATATTGTTACTGGGTCAATTGTTTTTGCCAGCGCGAATATTGGCCAGCAGTATCATTAAGTTAAACGGTAATCCATTACATAACTTATATGTTTTATTAGCCGCCACTAGCATTACCTTGATAGTGGCTTGGTGTTTAAAAGACCGCTACGGGATAATTGGAGTCGCCACTGCATTTAGTTTTGGTTTTATACTTGGTGCACTATGTCGGGTAGCGATAATAGTTAAAACCATGCGGGTGCCAGTAGCTGTATTATTAGGCACCCATAATAAACCATCCTCAATCAGATAAATAATATTCGACGCTGGTTACAACTCGCACTTTTTTGATCTGCGGGGTATTTGAATCTCGGTCTATGATGCTAAATTGTCCTTGTCTTGCGGTGCGAATTTTACCAAGTTTTGACTGTGAGTCCTTGGCAAATTTTAATGCCACTTCGCGAGCTTTTTCAGTTGCTTCTTGCACCATTGCTGGTTTTATATTATTTAGCCCTGAGAACAAATATTCAATGCGGGTTTCATAATTATCTTGCACAATCGCAATGCCTTGTTTAGCTAGCTGACCCACTTTAGTTAAGGCATTTTGCACTTTATCGGGCTGCTGCGAATACACGGTAATATTAGCGCGGGCAATATAGCGAAATTGTTGATTTTCAGCGCCGTATTCCCGCGCTTGTTTATCAACAATTGATTGTCTACCTTGACTGATCTCTTGTTCATCAAAGCCATGCAGTTTTAAAAAAGCGATCACTGCGGCATTTTTCTGCTCAACGCGTTCAACTAACTTTTCGAGGTTATTGTCCGCATCACTAAATTGTACCGGCCAGATCACTGTATCAGCAGTTACTTCACGCTCAGCTAATCCTTTAACCACAACCGTACGCTCCATATTTTTTACATCAAGTGCTGCGGATTTTAAAATCCATCCGCAGCCAAGTATGGCAACACCCAAGACAGCTGCGCCAAGCAACTGGTAATACCCATTTGACTTATTCATTTAATGATCCTTTGATAATAATCAATTATATGTGGTTATGATGCTCGAAAAATCCACCTAAACAGGTTACATTGAGCATATACCCAAACCACCTCAAGATGCGAGCGTCGTTAGCAAAAAGATTCTATGCATCACCTCGCTAAAAAACAAATAACTGGCAAGGAAAGACCATGAGTGTAAAACGCATTAATCAGTTTTTCAACCCGACTTCGGTAGCCGTTATAGGTGCATCGAATAACGTTTCCCGGGCAGGGTTTGTAGTCATGCGCAACTTATTACAAGGCGGATTTAACGGCCCTATCATGCCAGTAAGCCCTACTAACAGCGCTGTACACGGCGTCCTGGCCTACTCGTCTATTGCAGCGCTACCGAAAATACCGGATCTTGCGGTTATTTGTACGAACAAACACACTCTACATAATATTATTGCAGAGCTGGGAGAGTTTGGCTGTAAAAATGCGATTGTGATCGCAGCCGGACTCAATCATAAACAAAAATCAGCACTGCAAGAAGCCGCAAAACAAGCCAAAGTATCGTTACTTGGCCCTAATTGTTTGGGTTTACTGATCCCCCATATTGGCCTTAATGCGAGTTTTTCTCACACTATCGCAAGCCCTGGTAAATTAGCGTTTATTTCACAATCTGCGGCAGTATGCTCCACTATTTTAGATTGGGCAAAACATAAAGAAATTGGCTTTTCCTATTTTGTTTCTGTAGGAGACTGTTTAGATATCGACTTTGCTGAACTACTCGACTTTTTAGGTCGCGATGCAAAAACGAAGGCTATTTTGCTGTACATCGATAACATAGAGAATATCCGCAGCTTTATTTCAGCTGCCCGTGCCGCTGCGTTTAGTAAACCGGTGATCGCCATTAAAACCGGTAAAACTGCCGCCGGAGCACTCGCCGCAGAAATCCACACCGGCGGCAAGCAAAGTTCAGATGCGGTGTATGACGCCCTATTCCAACGCGCAGGTATGTTGCGGGTAAATGATTTAACTGAACTGTTTGCTGCTACACAAACACTGGCCATGCATCCTAAATTATTAAAGGTGGAACAACTCACCATTTTAACTAATGGCGGCGGCCCCGGCGTAATGGCCGTTGATAGCTTATTACAAAGTTCTGGTAAGCTGGCACAATTGAGTGAAGAAACCCGTGCGGCGCTCAATAAAGTGATCCCACAATCGGATATGACCTCTAATCCGGTGGACATTTTTGGTGACTCCGTTCCGGCACGCTACCAACAAGCCCTGGAAATTTTATTACATGCTAAGGAAGTAAAAAATCTGCTGATCATTCATACGCCATCAGCCCTTGCACCAAGTGAAGACTATGCATTAATTATCGCTGAAACGTTGAATAAACTACCGAAAATGGCGCGTCCTTATATGATCACAAATTTTATGGGGGAAGATGCCGCCTATGCAGCTCGTCGCGTGTGTAGCAACTACGGCATTCCTACCTATCGTACCCCTGAGGGTGCAGTTCGTGCTTTTATGCACTTAGTAAGCTATCGCCGTAATCAAAAACATTTAACCCAAACTCCAGAGTCAAACACCGATGACGCCAAAATCAATAAACACGCTGCAAAAGCGCTCGTAAATGAGTTTTTGGCAGAGCAACAAAGCTATTTATCAACTCATCAAGCAAGCAAAATACTCGATCATTATGGGGTTGAATGTATTCAAACCGAAGTCGCCTACACACCAACAGAAGCCAAAGAGCAAGCCATAGAGCTAGGCTTTCCTGTAGCACTGAAACTGATCAGTCCTAGTATTCCGTCTAAATCAGAAGTCGGTGGCGTGGTACTTAACTTAAACGATGCGCAGGAAGTAGAGCAAACCGCCTTTGCAATGCTATTGAGAATAAAAAACACGTATCCCGATGCGATTATTGAAGGCTTTTCACTGCAAAAAATGGCTCCCAGAGCGGGTGCCAATGAACTACGTATTGCGATAAAAACAGAACCGAATTTTGGTCCTGTAATACTTCTAGGAGAAGCCGGTACTGGGCTAGAGTTTGCTCAAGCAGCAGTTGCTTTACCACCTTTGAATATGAACTTAGCAAAGTATTTAATTGCTGCGGCGCATGATAAAAGCGTGCTTAAAGAGCGCATTTTGCCTGAGAAAGTTGATAAGTATCGCCTCTGTGCACTGCTTACGCGAATTTCACAACTGGTCATTGATCAACCCGATATAACGTCGGTTGAGTTAAATCCTATTTTAGCCAGTAATGGGCATTTTTTGGTGCTTGATGCCACCATGACGCTGAGTCACTACCAAGTACAATCACATCGTAAGCGGTTATCTATTCGCCCTTACCCGATTGAACTGGTTAAACAAGTGACGCTGAAAAATAATACCCACGCGACACTCAGACCAATAAAACCAGAAGATGAACAAGCGCACCAAGAGTTTGATCAATCCCTAAGTAAAGAAGATCGCTACAAACGCTTTTTTGGTGAGCTGCCGCAGTTTAACCACGATCAACTCGCTAAAATGACACAAATTGACTACGATCGTGAAATGGCATTTATTATCACTCAAGATAACGCTACGCTTGGCGTCTCTCGGGTGTTAATGGATCCAGATAAAGTGCATGCCGAATTTGCCATTGTAGTACGCTCAAACTGCCAAGGTCTTGGCTTAGGTGGCTTATTAATGCATGCCGCCATTGAGTATTGCCAAAGCCAAGGCGTGCAATTTATTGAAGGTATCACCCTAACGGAAAATACCGGCATGATTGAATTAGCCCGAAAGCTAGGCTTTAAGATCAGCCGCGACTTTGAAGAAGGCAGTATAAATATGGTACTTGCTTTAACTTGCAGAAACGAACACGGATAATAATTTGGATAATTTACGTAAACGCACAGCGCTATTTTTTGAAGGTAATGGGGAATACCGTAAGACGGGTCACTATATCGATATATTTCTAATATCGCTGATCATGATTAACGTCGTTGCGATTGTGCTTGAATCAATTGCGAGTTTAGCTCAGCAATATAAGCATGAATTTTTAATATTAGAGTTAGGCTCAGTGATCATATTTGCTATCGAGTATTTACTTCGCCTTTGGTCATGCGTAGAACGTGCCGAGTACAAAAGCTTAGACTGTGGTAATTTTCAACGCCGTTTAAAATATTTACTGTCCCCTTTAGCTTTAATTGATCTCATGGCAATTCTGCCTACGATCTTAATGATGTTTATCACCTTTGATTTGCGTTTTTTGAGAGTCCTCAGGCTACTACGTGTTTTTAAGCTCACTCGTTACTCACGAGCAATGCAGCTACTTTTACAATCATTTCGTGATGAAAGCAGTTCACTTTTGGCCGCATTCTTTATAATGGCAGTGGTGCTAATTTTAGCTTCCTGCGGAATTTACTTAATTGAACACGCTGTACAACCGGATAAATTTGGCTCCATTCCCGATGCCATGTGGTGGGCAATGGCAACGCTGACCACTGTAGGTTATGGTGACGTTGTGCCAGTAACAGCGCTGGGGCGTTTCTTTGGCGGCGTGATCACATTACTGAGTATGGGAATGGTAGCAATACCCACCGGCTTATTAGCTTCGAGCTTCTCTGAACAGCTACGTAAACGTAGGATCATGTTTAGTGATGCGGTGCATGAATGTCTGCATGATGGCGAGCTAGATGGTAAACTAGATGATGCGCAACTGGAACACCTAGAGAATTTGCGCTGTAAGCTTGGTTTAAGTAAGCAAGAAGCAAACAAAGCAGTTAAGTATCAACTTAGTGCACGCACTAAAAACCTTTATTGTCGTCACTGCGGTGAACGCCAAGACTAGATATAGCTTCTAGTTAAAATTTCAAGTATTTAGGGCATCAACACCCCGATTGGTTGAATTGTGGTGTTGAGTCTCAAAAGCGTTATGACTCAGCAAATAAAACCCAAGCTAGCACTAGTCTTCGTTCAACAACGACTGCCAGTCTTTATTTAATAGTGCGCTTACATCATCTCCTGGGATTGCTTTACTGAATAAATAGCCCTGAAATAAATTACAGCCTAAGTTACGCAGAAAGGTCAATTGTTGCTTAGTTTCAACGCCTTCTGCGACGCATTCTTTGCCTAAGTTTTTCGCCAATGCGAGTATTGACTGAATAATCGCTTCATCATCACTATCTATACCAATATCGGTGACAAAGCTACGATCAATTTTCAGTACATCAATCGGAAAGCGTTTTAAATAGGTGAGTGACGCATAACCTGTACCAAAGTCATCCATATATAAGCGACAGCCTAATTGTTTCAACTTTAACATGCTGGTTAACGCTTGTGAGGAGTCATGCATCAGCACTGATTCTGTAATTTCAAACACCACAGAGCTGGCTGATACATCAGCATTAATTAACGCACTGCGAATTTCATCAACTAAATTTTTATACTCAAAATCCAGTGCTGACAGGTTGATAGAAATATATAAATCAGCTCTTTGCTGTTGCCATTGTTTAAGCTCTATCAGTGCTCTAGCTAATGTTTGCAACATAATTTTTGTGATCAAACCGATACTCTCAGCAGCAAGCGCAAACTCTTGTGTTTCATAACTGTTATTTTCTGGCCATCGCAGCAATACTTCTAGCCCTTCAGCCTGATAAGTTTTAGCGTTAACAATCACTTGGTAATGATTACAAAACGCATGATTTTGGTAGGCCTGAGTTAATTGTGACTCTAAATGCAGTGAGCGCTGTACATGCTGATTCATTTCTTGTTTGTAAAATTGATAACAACCTTCCAAGCTCTTTTTCGAATGGTACAGTGCAATATCAGCCGCTTTAATTAAACTTTTCGCACTGAGTGCATCATCAGGCGAAATCGCCACGCCAATACTTAAACTGACACTAATCGCCTGATTGTTAATAATGATATTGTCATTCAAGCTGGCCATCAACTTAACGCACAGTAAAACAACTTCTTCGATTTGTTGAATACCCTCGACTAACAGCATAAACTCATCACCACTAAAACGGGCTACACTGTCTTTCGCCTGTACACGCGATTTGATCCGCAGTGCCACTGTCTTTATTATCTCATCAGCGGCTTCATGGCCTAGTGAGTCATTAAAATACTTAAAGCGTTTGATATTAATATTAAGTAACGCGACTTTTAAATTTTTGCCTTTAGCCTGTTCAAGTGCGTGTTCAACTCGGTCATTAAATAAAGTACGATTTGGTAACCCTGTTAAACTGTCGTAATTTGCTAATAAAAACAATTCATTTTCAGCTGATTTTTGGGCATTAATATCAGTCAGAATAACCACATAGCTTTCTAGACGTTGCTCTGTATCAGCCACCGCACTAATTTTAATAAGCACATGACGCGGCTCGCCATTCGCCAAGCAAACGGTATCTTCTGCAGAAAAATGTTCACCAGCTTGCAGCTCTTTCATTACACGTAAATAGTTAACCCTTACAGCACGACTTAACCCTAGCCGTAATGAACAGCTAGAACGGTAATCAACAGGAAAGTTAAATGCACTCTGCAGTGCTTTGTTAGTAGCTAAAATACGTAAACTTTTATCCAGAATAAATACCCAATCGCGGGTTTGTTCAAATGCAGCGCCAAATAAACGGGCATGTTCTTCAAACACTAACTCACGGGTCATATTGGTATAAGTGCCGGCCACTTTCTCGGGGGTGCTTCCTTGCCAAGCCACCACTTTGCCGAAATCTTTATACCAGCGCCAATAACCTAATTTATGGCGTAAACGATAGGTGCAGTTAAAATAGCCTTTTTCGGTGGATAAAAATTCTAACCATTCAATCCGGAAATTTTGTTTATCTTTAGGATGAATTTTTGCTAAATAATCATCTAAATTAACCGATTCAACATCATAATCTAACTCATTTTTAAGTCGTGGTTGATAAATGATTGGACTTGAAGACTGCCAATCCCACACCCCTGAACGACTCCCTTCTAATGCTAATTTTAAGCGTGCTTCACTTTCTTGACTTTCTCTGTGGGCTGCTAATAATAATTGCTGAATTCGATTGCGGCGTATTATCCACACTGTAACTAATCCAAAAAATACCAATGCATAAAGCACTATAAACTGAGGAGCGCGCCATAGCGGATATTTAACCACTATATCCAGCACGGCCGGTTTTGTGTAGTCGCCAGTAAGCGGATCTTTAGCCCAAATTTTTAATTGGTATTTGCCAGGATTAAGTTTTGGAAATAGCACTCGGTTATTATTACGGGTATAAGATTTTTGCCCACCAGAGAGTTGATACTCGTAAATAATACGTTCCTGATAATTAAATGCCATTGCCGAAAAGGCCACCTCAAGACCTATATCATCGTGCTTTAAGGTAATTGTTTCTATTGGTTGTTTAAGATCCGTAGATAATTCACGAGACATCAAATCAATGCTGGTTATATTTACGTGATCAATTAAGCCATGCCTAGGTTGATTATCATTTGGGTAAAAATAACTAAATCCTTTTAACGTCCCATAGGCAATTTGGCCAGTTTTTAAACGCGTAAATGCACCACTATTAAATTCAGTAGAAACCAAACCTTCTGAAGTCGTAAATTGTTGGAAGTGTTTGTTTTCTGGATTTAATCGCCAGATCCCTTTATGACTGCTCATCCAAATCATTCCAGCATCATCTAACACCATATCGTACAATAAAGTTCCGAGCTTATTTTTACCTAAATCTATGGTATACAGCAGCTTGTAATTTGATGCATCTAGACCAATTAAGCCAAAATTAGATAACGAGATCCACAATATATTATTATTATCAACAACATAAGACATCACATTAACGGCTACATTTTCATGTTGCTGTGGCACGGTATAGATTTTTGTTAAAGCAAATGAGTTTGGATCAACCTGATAAAGTACCCCTGCATTATAAAATAGCGGGGAGTCAAGCTTAGTAGATAAAGGTGGTAAGAAGCCATAAGCCAAAAACGGTTCAAACTCTTCAAATTCACCACCTAAAGGAGTGATCTTTTGGCTGTCGATATTATAAACAAACATGCCATGATCAGAATGAACATAAAATAATTCACCATTTGGCATCAATACTGAGCCATGTACCCAGCCCGTGATCAGGTGCTGCTGGCTTGGGTCGGCTGTTGTCGCTGGGAAAATTTCATAGCTATGCGGATCAAAACTAAAAATCCCGCGATTAGTGCGCAGCCACAATTTATCTTTGTAGGGAGTAATAGCGTAGATATTAAATTCGGTGGTAAATAAATCAGCTTGATAGTCTTTTAAAAACACTTGTCCTTGATTAGTTTTTAAATCAACCGCAGTTAAGCCATTATGAGTTGCTAACCAGAGTTTATCTTCATATTCGGTTATGCCCCAAATAGAAGGGTGCGATAAACCATCACCGGATAGCATACTGGCATTAACATTTTCAAAATGATAATTCTCATAAGGTAAATAAAATGCCCCATCACTTTTAGTAGCTGTCCACATAGCGCCGTTACTATCTTTGACAATATCGATAACACTTGGATCTGTCAGTGAGTATTTACTTTCTTTTAATCTATTATTTTTAGTCAGCTCACCGCTGTTCAAATCGAGACTAAATAAACCTTTATCGGTGCCCAGATCAAGTACCCCATGGTCATTTATTATTTTCCAAATATTAAGATCATTCAATACGGTTTTATTTTTAAAAGGCACATCTGGACGCTCAAACATACTCGGTAAATCACTAATATCAACTTGATATAAACCGCGTACGGCGCCCACTAACAGTTGCTCATTTTCGCCGATTGCAAACGATTTTACATAATTTTGATATACGTGGTCTGGAGCTGTGCTTAAATGCTCTAATTTTCGGTATTGCCCAGTCGCTATATGATAGACATATGCGCCAGTACTAGCGGCAATAAAAATATAACCTTTGTAATGTAATAAATTGCGGATCACGGTATTGCGGGAGCGCTCTGGTAATTCAAAAATAGTCTCAATTTGGCCGGTCGCTAAATCAAGGCGAGCAAAGTCCCAACCACGGCCAATCCATAATGACTTATTATCGGTGGCAACCATACTAAATACTGACTGACTTAAAACTTGCTCTTCACTGGTAGGTTTTGATAAAAATTGTTGGTAGCTATCGGTCCTTGGATCATAGCGAAATAGCCCTGCAATTAACGACGCAATCCAAATATAACCATCTGGGTCTTGATATATAAGGTCAATAATTGCTTCATCTAGCTCACCATTAGGCCCAGCGATATGTACCACCTGATAGCCATCGTAACGATTTAACCCCCCTTCAGTTGCTAACCAAAGATAGCCGCTTTTATCTATCAACATGGTACTAACATAGCTTTGTGATAAACCTTCACTTGGCGATAAACGTTTTACCTGCGCCATAGCAACTTGACTAGCAACAACTGAGGTGGCTAACAAAAAGAATATACAAGTCTTAAACCATTGACCCATTTAAATTTCCACGTAGTTGTTTTAACAAATTAATTCTGCAAGCCGCGACAATTACAAAGTAATGATAAACGCCCCACACTTGATCTTGTCTGGTTGCCCAGCCTCAGGCTTTGTATTGATCATAAAACTTATTCACTAAAGGAGTTTTAAGTAGCTCTAAGCATTCAAAACGCAATACCATCATTAACTTTGCATCATCGCTAAATATTGTTCGAATTGCTGCTTCAAAAACATCTGCTCTGCCACTGGGCGACTATGAATTGTATTGTATATTTGCTCACGAGTACTTTTACCACGTTTTATTTGATAAGCCCAAAACGATGCCTCGTAATCCAATTGAATTTGATATTTTTGTTCACGCGGTAGTAAGCATAAGTTAAACGACATAAATTACCAGCTATTACTAATCATATTAATACCCAGAGTATAACAAACAACTATGCCCAAACCACCTCAAGATGCGAGCGTCATTGGAATGACAAGCGATTTAGGCAAGACATTGATATTAAGCCCCTGGGAAACGTTGAATTCTGTATCCTGAGGTGGCTTGGGTATAAATAAAAGAGTCACGGCTAAACTTGCGCTTTTTAGCTTTTAAACGTAGATTGGTAGTGTTTTTAGTCTTGATATGGAAACGCTGTGATTAAGTACTTCCTTCACCTCATAATGATCAGTTGCTTACTAACGTCACTGAGCACTTTAGCAAACACAAAACAGATGCGATTCAATCGCCCAGCAGATACACCACAAGCTCGCTATGTTATTGAGCTGATGACCCTTGCATATAAGGAACTCGGCTATGATGTAGATATTATTGACTTTAATCACCAAAGCGCTTTATCTGCAGCGAACAATGGCACGCTTGATGGCCAATTAGGACGAATAGCCAGTATCAGCCAACAATATCAAAACTTGCATCAGGTTAACTTTTCGCTATTTGAGTTTAACCTTGTACTATTAAAAAACTGCCAACAATGCACACTTGAGCAGCTAGATAATATCGCTATTCAAGTTGGGTATCCTGCGGCGCAGAGTTATCTTAACGAACACCCTTTTATTGGTGACATTATTAAGGTGAAAAGCGTCACGGCTCAACTTAATTTACTCACTCAAGGTAAAGTCCAAGGTGTGATTTTACTCGACTTTTTATTATCGACTAAACACCCTAAGTTTAATATTAAGCAATTTCAAACTGAAGTGTTGGCACCGATAAAAAGCTTTCATTTTTTGCATTCACGCCATAGCGCGTTAATACCTAAACTTGAAGAGCAACTGCATAAACTCAATGAAAACGGTACAATTCGTTTACTCAGAGCGAAACATAATCTTGATTAAAAACCAAAATCCCCTTGCTCAGGAGCTACTGGTTTAGCGTCAAGTGCTTGGCGTTTTTGCAAGTAACGCTTATAACGTTGTTGACACAAACTGATGACTTGCTTTTTTTCTACGTTTGAAAATGAATTCCAGCCAAAGCGCTCTTCCCTACTTCGGTAGCAACCTTTGCAATAGCCTCGGTTATTTACCTCGCAAATGTTTTTGCAAGGACTTGGAATTTCAAAAATTTCAATTTGTTGCATAGTAAACATCGGCCAATAAACACAACTTTAGTATAGCCCGTTTTTTAAGATGTTTTACAGTAGTTATTGGCCGCTTTCGTTACTATTAAGCTCAACTTTACGATGAAATGGCTTAGCGTACATAGCTAACACCAGTGGTTTTAGCTCATCTGGCACACGCGCCAGGCGCATCTCAAATGCCTGAGCATCGTCTTTATCAATCACCGCTTGTTTACAGCCACCCGCAATGTAGTTCCCGGGATGTAAAAAAAACGAATCAATAATTTGCTGATCAATGGTTTTTGCCAACTGCTCTGCTGATTCACACCCTTCTTTAATTGGTTGTCCAAATGCTAAATGAACATGCCCTTTTGCGGTACTAAAACCTTCAACAATACTGGCAATATCTTCACCCGCTGACTTAACATATTTACCATGATGCTGCTTATGATAAAGCTCTTTGGCTTTGGCTGTTGCGCAAGGTTCATATTGATATGAAATTGATACTGGTACAATTTTTAGCTCACGTATATATTCAGCAAACTCTTTTTTTTGCTTACGACCATTAAGCTGCAACATTTTAAGTAGCGCAGGATCTGTTTGATCAAAGCCATCTTTAGCACGGCCTTCTTTTTGTGCAATCCAAATTGAATTACCGCCAGTAAGCGAATCATAAATATAAGCCGAAAGCTGCGATAATGCTTTGAGCATTTCTTTTGGCGCTTTAACTGAGCGCTTAACAATAAAGCTTTTATTTAAACGCATCAGTTCGGTGATATAAGGGATTTGCAGTAAATTATCACCGATGGCAATACGGACTGTCTTCATTTTATGGCTGAATAAGCCCCAATTAATTAACGCAGGATCAAGTACGATATCGCGATGATTTGAGATAAACAAATACGCTTGCTTTGGATCAAGTTGATCCAAACCAGAAAAAGTCACCTCAGTTGTGGTGCGTTTTACCAGCTGTGCTAAATACTTAGCAACGATTTGTTGAACTTGCTCAACACTGTTGATAGCGCCCCACTTTTTACGTAACTGATACTTTACCAATGTTCTAGACAACAAAGGTATAGCTGATAAAAAACGCGGTAAGTTATATTTTGCAACTACATCAATAAACGCATTATCATCAATCAAACGTGCAACCGAAGCGGCTACTTCATCATCATTGTAAGGTCTTATATCTGCGTACTTGTCCACTGGCTCACTCATTACTGCATCTTTAAAGTTAAAAAACGGTGCGCTCATGCGCACCGTTTATATTCTATGGGCGATTATAACTCAGACAACCTAAAATGCGAACTAAGTCATTAATTTGCTCCATTGTTTATATTTTATAACCGCTAAAAATATATTTAATAACATTCAATTATGCAATACTCTTACCTGTATTACTAAACGCTCTTTTAAGAACTAAACGCACCATTAACAGCGCTAAAATAGTACCACAGAGAAGAGTTAACCAATGTGGTAACACTTGATGTTCTGCACCTAATAATGGTGTAACAACAAAGCCAAACTCTGCCACTAAATAATCGGTTAAAAAGCCAAATATTAAAGCAACGCCTATTACACCTATTAAATAAGCAACCACGGCACGTTTACCAAGCTCATTAGCCACAACACCTAACGTAGCAATATTGGTAGCCGGCCCCGCAAGCATAAATACCAATACGGCTCCCGGAGATACGCCACTCAATAATAACCCAGCCGCAATGGGTGTAGATGCGGTTGCGCAAATGTACATTGGAATACTGATCACTATCACCACCAGCATAGCCAAAATACCACTGCCCCATTGGGTTAAAAATGATTCTGGCACATAAGTTTGCACTAAGGCTGCAAAGAACAAACCAATCATTAGCCAGACCATAGTATCGGATAACAGTTTATTACAGCTAAAACTCATTGCTTGTCGCATCTTCTGCCATTGACTTTGCGATGCTGTAGGTGCTGTATCGCAACAGCTAGTTGCAGCTTTAGACTGAGACGGTTTAGGTGCACAGCAACTAGTTTTTACTTCAGTTTCTGCTGATTCAGACGCACAACAACCAGTTTCCACTGCAGTTTCTACAGCTGCTGTTATTTGTTGTTTATCGCTATCACGCCCTACTAATACACCAGCAACAATAGCACTGCAAATCGCAGCTATGGGACGAATAATCGCCATAAATGGGCCTAATAACACATACGACACTGACACCGAATCAACCCCAGTTTCAGGAGTCGACACTAAAAACGCAGTGGTGGCACTTTTTGAAGCACCAGCACGTCTTAGACCTATTGCAGCAGGTATTACACCGCACGAGCACAACGGCATTGGCGCACCAATAAAAGCAGCTTTAACAGTGGTCAAAAAACCTTCTTTACCTAAATGTTTATTTAAAAAATTTGCCGGTAAATACACATTTAATAACCCGGCAATGAGTAAACCAAGCATTAACCAAGGGGCAGATAATAAAAATAACTGCCAAAAATTATTGAGTAAGTCCATCGATGTCCTCCAAAGTGGTTAATATTGAACAGTTATCTGCGGGCTCTTGTCCGCCACAGCACTTATCAGCAAGTACCGATAGTGATTGATGAAAACGTGTTAGCTCTGCAATGCGCTCTGCGACTAAGTCACGTTTTTGTAGTGTTAAATCTTTTACTTCATGACATGAGTGCTGATGCTTTTTAAATTTAATTTGTAGTAACTCTTTGATCTCAGCCAAACTAAAGCCAACATTTTTAGCACGTAAAATAAACTTCATTTGCTTTAACTCCACTTCACCATAATCGCGATAACCAGACCCAGTTCGATTTGATAGCGTTAACAAATTATGTTTTTCATAGTATCTTAGGGTATCTGTAGAGACACCTAACTGATTAGCAAACTCACCTATTTTCATCTGTGTCTCCAATGAGTGTATTATCAACTGATACCAAGTATAAACCTTAGAGTACACACCAAGGTCAAGCATTAAAATTATTTTATATAATAAAGGAAAGCGCATGAACATTACACTTCTCGATTCTGCCACATTAGCAGGCACATCACTTGAGCCTTTTCAAACACTTGGCAATTTCACTAGTTATTCACTAACCAGCCCAACACAAGTTTTAGCGCACAGTGCAGGCGCTGATGTATTAATCACTAATAAAGTAGTACTTAATCGCGAAACACTGGCAAAACTACCTGAGTTAAAGCTCATATGTGTGGCCGCAACTGGTACTAACAATGTTGATTTAGTCGCCGCGAAAGAATTTGGTATTGCCGTAACCAATGTTGCAGGCTACTCAACACCTTCGGTTGTACAACACACCTTTGCTTTGATCACTAACTTACTCGGTAATACCCACCGTTATATTGCCGATTGCCAACAAGGCTTATGGCAACAAAGTGAGATGTTTTGTCGCCTTGATTATCGTTTTAATGATATTGGCGGTAAAACCTTAGCAATTATCGGTTATGGTTCGCTTGGTAAAGCAGTTGCAGATGTTGCAAAAGCATTTGGTGCAAATGTAATCATTAGTGAGCGTAAAGATCACAGCCCAAGAGAAGGTCGCACGGAGTTTTTTCACGCAATAAAGAGCGCCGACATTATCAGTGTTCACTGCCCATTAACCGATCAAAGCCGCGATCTAATTGGCAGTGAAGAGCTGGCGATGATGAAACCTAGCGCCATTTTAATTAACACCGCACGCGGTGGCATTGTTAACGAAGCACAGTTAGCGCAGGCATTAGAAAATAAACAGATCGCAGGAGCTGGGTTCGATGTGTTAAGCAAAGAACCTGCTGAGCTAGATAACCCACTGGCCGCTTATCGTGGTGATAATTTAATACTGACTCCACATATTGCATGGGCCAGTGAAGAGTCAATCATTCGCTTAGTAAAGCAAGTCAGCTTAAATATTTGCGCATTTAGCCAAGGTGAAAGCTTAAACAGGTTGGTGTAATAAACTAAATTTTAGTTTTTACTACTATGTAAGGTGGTTAAATACAATTTACCACTTTGCAAAAAACAACTAACCACATGATTTTTAATAAATTAAAATATTGGCAGATTCTTTGCTACTTAATAAATAAATTAATAATCACTATTTAGTATCAGGATAAAATAATGAAAAAAGCACTTTTAATTGCCGCCCTTACAGTCCCATTTCTTACTGGTTGTGTCATTGCTGTATCAGACGGTGAAGCAGAAACGCATTGGGCAGGTAATAATTCAAGCTGGGAAAAGCACCATCAATCTAATCGTGAAACTATCGCATCGTTAGGACTAGATAGCAGCTATCAAAGTGTTTTAAATCAACTTAAAACCCCTGACTTTACTGAGTTACTAAAAGAAGACGGCGATGTATATCAAGTGCTATTTTATGTCACTCACAGTATTCACTCTGACGGAAAAGTGACAAAAGATGAATGCACACCACTGATCTTTAAAAACGAGAAGCTGATAGGTGTGGGTGATAGTATTTATAATTCACTTAGTGCCGCCTAGACACTAAACGAAGACAATAAAGAGTGGAGCATACTCACTCTTTATTTACTGTAATAACTGACTTTACTAACTTGCAGCAATAACCCGAGTGATAATTTTATCGCGACCACTCCCTTTAGCTTGATACAAACCTAAATCGGCTTCTTCAAGTAATATATGCTCAGCATAAACTTGACCAAACTCAGTGGTAGCAACCCCAATACTTATCGTAATATGAGCGGCGTTGAGTGATGCTTTATGCGGTATAGCAAGCGCATTAACAGCATCTCTGAGTTTATTAGCAAATTCCAATGCCTCTTGTTGGTTAATATCGGGTAACACAGCGGCAAATTCTTCACCACCGTAGCGCGCAACAAAGTCAGTACCCCCACGCTCACACGCTGCAACTAATGCGTGTGCAACCCGTTTAAGACAGTCATCCCCAGCACGGTGACCATAACAATCGTTATAACGCTTAAAGTGATCTATATCTATTAATAGCACCGATAACGGTGTACCAGCTCGACGACTGCGACGCCATTCACGCGATAAACTTTCATCTAAATAACGTCGATTAGGTATTTCTGTCAGCCCATCAATGGAAGCGAGCATTTCTAACAAGTCATTTTTTTGCTTGATCAATAATTGATTACGCACTCGAGCACGAACAATTGCGGGACTAAATGGCTTAGCAATATAGTCCATCGCGCCTAATTCAAACCCTTTCGCTTCATCATCATCGCTTGTATTAGCTGAAATAAAGATGACTGGAATAGCGTGCGTAGTTGAATTTTCTTTTAACTGAATTAACACCTCATAGCCATTTATGCCAGGCATGACTATATCGAGGATAATTAAGTCAACCGTCGTTGATTTAACAAATGTCAGGGCTTTTTCACCACTTTCAACTAAAAATATTTCGTGATCATTCGCTAATGTTTTTTCCAACACCAATCGATTTAATGGATCATCATCAACGATCAGTATTTTAGCTTTCTTCAACATTTACTGGCCTTGTATTTGAATGTATCTATTTACTCGTGCTAATTCGAATTCTAACTGAGTCAGGGATATATACCCAAGCCGCCTCAAGATGCAGAATTCAGCCTTTCACAGGAGCTTAATATCAACGACACTCGCATCTTGAGGTGGTTTGGGTATACGCACTAATCGTTCCAAAGTATTTGCTTACCTCGGCAATTTTAATTATTGCAGATGACTTATACACAATTTAGCACGTTTATTCACATAAATTGCAATAAATCATTACGTCTTGAAAGCTGACTTAATGCAACAGATTAATTAATTCCCCGCTCAGAATGAATCACTAAAGTATTGTGTCAGGCGATAGGATCCAATTGAGCCACAATATTAACAGTTATACTAAAGAGACACTCAACTGCCACCAGCAGGCGGTACAATAAATACCACAGCCAGTGAACGACAGTAATGTTTTAAAGGTAGAAAGTTCAAACTACAGGCCGATGCTTAGCGCTAACTTTGTGCACAAGGTTAGCGAGCCAAGTGGGACTGTGCAAGTTATAAATTTTCTTCCGCAAACGATGCTAAACGGCTTCTCACCACACCATTTAAGTTAACCGTGGCGCTGCCTTCAAAATCTTTGAAGCGCTCGACAATATACGTTAAACCAGAAGTAACTGGAGTTAAGTAGTTACTATCTATTTGCGCAAGATTACCAGAGCAAATTAACTTAGTACCCTCGCCACAACGGGTAATAATGGTTTTCAGTTGTGAGGCAGTAAGGTTTTGGCTTTCATCTAAAATGACTACCGCATTTTGAATACTGCGACCACGCATAAAGTTAACTGATTTAAACTGTACATTGGCCTTTTCCATAATATAGTTACGGCTTGAAATAGGGTTTTCGTCGCCTTTGTGTAATACCTCTAAGGTATCGGTGATCGCAGCTAACCATGGTGCCATTTTTTCCTCTTCGGTGCCGGGTAAAAAACCGATCGACTCAGCAATTTCTGGAGTATTTCGGGTGACAATGACCTTATCATAAATACCTTTTTCAACCACCATTTCCAAAGCACAGGCAAGCGCTAGTAATGTTTTTCCACAGCCTGCAGGACCGGTTAAAATAACTAACTCAATACCGGTATCAAGTAACGCATCCATTGCCATGCCTTGATAAATATTTTTTGGCTTTACGCCCCATGCCGACTGATGCATTAAACGCTCAACACCGATATCTTTGAGCATAATATGCTGCTCATCATAAGATTTAACTCGTGCGGCAAACTGACCGCTGTCATCAAGTAAATATTCATTACAAAACACATCGGGGATCAAACTTTTTGCCACTTTATGAAATGCATCACGACCATGCTGTTGTGTTTCACATTCGCCCACATGTTGCCAAAAATCGCCAGCAATTTTTTTATAACCACTGGAGAGCAAAGCAATATCATCAATCAGCTGATCGGTACGATAATCTTCAACAAATTTAAGCCCTGCGCCTTTAGCCTTTAAACGCATATTAATATCTTTGGTAACTAATACCACCTTGCTATTAGGGTGTTGTTTTTGCAAATGAACTGCACAATTGATAATACGGTGGTCATTTTCATTACCTGGCAAACCTGAGATAGAATCGACAAATAAATGATCATTAACAATAATAAGCGTGCCAGCCGAAGACGCTTTGGCCTTTTTATTACTAGGTAACGCGACGCCTTTGAGCATTTGTTCTGGTGTGGCATCTTTGAGTACTTCATCCAAACCGCGGATCGCCACACGGGCATCACGGCTGACATCATGCTTACGATCTTTTATATGATCCAGTTCCTCTAAAACTGTCATGGGAATTACAACATCGTGTTCTTGGAATGATAAATACGCGAGGGGTTCATGAAGCAATACATTGGTATCTAGCACATACATTTTACTATCAAGGTTCGAAGCTTTTTCCATAGCACTTTCCTTACGTTTTATGATTTTTATGCTATACCCAACTGATCAAGTAAAACGGGTTGAATGTCCACCCTGAAAAACTTAATTGCTAGGCATATTCTAAGTTTAGCTTAGATGTCATAAAAGTCTGTTTTATGACAAAGCTTTTTTTGTTTTGAATTAATCCTTATTACAGTAACTTTAATAGGAATAATTCACAGTTATTACATTAATTAAAAGTCAGCTGGTTCGCACCTTGCAGTGGTGTTAGCTAACAGGTAACATAGCCGCCTTTTTCTTCATAGACGAGACATACATGAATTTTTCCTTAGGTCAGCGTTGGATCAGTGATACAGAGTCAGATTTAGGATTAGGCACAGTGGTTGCCCTTGAGGGCCGTCAGGTCAGCATTTTATTCCCCGCCAGTGGCGAAAACCGTGTTTATTCAATGCAAGAAGCACCAGTTACCCGCGTGGCATTTAATCCTGGTGATGTGATCAAAAGCGTTGATGAATGGGAACTTGAAGTCGAGTCCATTGAACCTATCGGTGAGCTACTTTGTTATCACGGCACCCGTATTGATAACGGTGAAAAAGCACAATTAAAAGAAACGTTTTTAGATCACTTTATCAAATTTAATAACCCCCAAGACCGCTTATTTGCTGGCCAAGTTGACCGTTTTGATCGCTATACACTGCGCTATCAAACATGGCAACACCAGTTTGAACGCCAACAATCGCCTATTAAGGGTTTGATTGGCCAGCGCGCAAGCCTCATTCCTCATCAGCTTTATATTGCCCAAGAGGTCGGTAAACGCTTTGCGCCACGCGTATTATTGTCTGATGAAGTAGGCCTTGGCAAAACCATTGAAGCGGGGATGATCTTACATCAACAAATTATCAGTGGCCGTGCCAGCCGAGTGCTCATCGTAGTGCCGGAGAACTTACAACATCAGTGGTTAGTTGAAATGCTGCGCCGTTTTAATTTACACTTTTCGATTTTTGATGAAGAGCGTTGCGATGAAGCATTTGCCGACTCACCAAATGTATTCGACACTGAACAGTTAGTACTAACTAGCCTTGAATTTTTAACCAAGAAAAAACGCTGGTTTGAACAAGCAACAATGGCTGATTGGGATTTACTGATTGTTGATGAAGCGCATCATTTAAGTATTACCAACGGTAAACCAAGCACTGAATATCAACGTATGGCTGAGCTTAGCCAAGATATTCCTGGGCTGATACTATTAACTGCAACGCCTGATCAACTTGGTCACCGTAGTCACTTTGCACGCCTACAATTACTCGACCCTGATCGCTTTTACGATTACGACGCCTTTGTAGCAGAAGAAAGTAACTATAAGCATGTGGCAGAGGCTGCAAATCAGTTACTGCAACAGCAAGCCCTTGATGACAACGCCAAAGCCACGCTAATTGAGCTGTTAAAAGAAACCGACATTAGCAAAGTACTAGAGCAAGCACAAAATGGCGATGCAGCAGCCCGTAAAGAAATCTTAGCAATGCTTTTAGACCGCCACGGCACAGGCCGAATTTTATTTAGAAATAGCCGTAGCGGCATTGACGGCTACCCTAGTCGCAAACTACACGCCTACCCAATGGCAATGCCGAAACAATATAAAACAGCAATTTCAGTACTAGGCAATATGAGTGGTATTCAAAATGCTGAGCTTAGTGCGCAACGCGCCCTATTCCCTGAAAAAATATTCCAAGAGTTTGAAGGCGAAAGCGCCAGCTGGGGACAATTTGATCCTCGCGTAGAATGGCTGATCGAGACTCTGAAAACCCTTAAACGCGAAAAAGTCCTGCTTATTTGTGCTAAAGCCGAAACCGCTATCAGCCTTGAGCAAATCCTGCGTGAACGCGAAGCGATTAAAGCCTCAGTGTTCCATGAAGGCATGACAATTATTGAGCGAGATCGTGCCGCCGCATTCTTTGCTGATGAATACGACAACGCACAAATATTATTGTGCTCTGAAATTGGTTCAGAAGGTCGTAACTTCCAATTTGCTCATCACTTAGTGTTATTTGATTTACCACTGAACCCAGATTTACTTGAGCAACGTATTGGTCGCCTAGACCGTATTGGCCAAACTCAAGACATCAACATCCATGTACCGTACTTTGAAAACAGCGCACAAGAAGTATTACTACGTTGGTATAACGAAGGCTTAGATGCCTTTGAAACCACCTCAAGCACTGGGCAACTTTTGTATAAAGAATATAAAGATGAGCTACTTGAATTTATAGCCGCCCATAACTGTGATGAAGATGATCTAGAGCCATTACTAGAGCAAGTAGCCGGTCAAAATACCGTACTGCGTAAACAAATGGAAAACGGCCGTGACCGTTTGCTTGAGTTACACTCATCAGGTCAAGGTGCAGCAGACTCGCTGGTTGTTGATATTGAAAAACTAGACAACCAGTTTGAACTACCAAGTTATATGATCAACGTGTTTGATACCTTTGGCGTTAGCCAAGAAGATAAAGGTGAAAACACTATTATCTTAAAGCCAACGGAGCATATGCTAAATCCGTCATTCCCAAGTTTAAAAGACGACGGCATGACAGTCACGTTTGACCGTGACACGGCATTAGCACAAGAAGATGTACATTTCATCAGCTGGGATCACCCTATGGTGCAAGGCACCTTAGACATGATCTGTGATGATGACTTTGGTACTGCGTCAGTCGCATTGCTTAAAAACAAAAAATTACCACCAGGCACCTTCTTTGTTGAGCTAATTTACGTAGCAGCAGCCATGGCACCAAAAGCGCTGCAAATTGGTCGCTTTTTACCACCGACGCCAATTCGTATATTGCTCGACAAAGCCAGTAATAACTTAGGCGATAATGTAGGTTTTGATGGTTTTAACCAGCAGCTTTCAGCCGTAGGCCGTCAAACAGCCAGTAAACTTGCTGGAGCATTACAAAGTGCGATTCACCCGATGCTTAAAACAGCGCAAGAAATGGCGCTAACTAAGCTAGAAGTTATTAGAGCTGAAGCACTTGAGCAAATGCAACAATCACTCAGTGAAGAGCAAGCACGTTTAGCGGCGCTGAAACAGATCAACCCTAACATCCGTGAAGAAGAGCTCACCTTCTACGACAAGCAACGCACAGAGCTGACAACTTATATTGGCAAAGCACAGTTGCAGTTAGATGCAATTCGCTTAATTGTGGTATCACATTGATTTGAGAAGTGAGCTTTTTTATTGCATTTGCGCGGGGTAAACCCGCGCCTAGCAAATATTGCATCCGATCTTCCGCACCCACTTTAAGAATAAATTTTCTGATACTGTTTGCCCAAACAATTAATAATGATTTGATTTACAACTTAAAAGCAACATATATATTAAGTATAAATATCCTTGCATTACAAGGATATATTTAAATTCTTACCTTGTTATAGGTATTATTCACTTGGTATCATTTTTAAAACATCATACTCAGGGCGGTTTAAAGCTGGTCGAGCTTGAAATCTAGAAGTTTATACCAGCTCAATTAGGTGTTTTCTGAAATATGGGCTTTTAATTGATTTGAAACTTGATTAACCTACATACTGACTCTGTTTTTAATCATGTTTTATTTGCGTAACTATTTGGTCATTAACAGAATTCAACTTCAAGTTTCTTAAGATCCAACCTATGAGGGTGGGATTAGTTACTTACTAAATACAATATTTAATAATTATGGAATGATTTATAATGAAATACATACTTTTCACTTCTTTTTTAGGCCTAGTCTCTTTTTTTGGTACTTCTGCAGAACAACCTCTTTATAAAGAATGTTCTAAATGTTCTTCTATTGAGCAATTTGAAGTGGCTGCGAAAGCCGAATCAAAACTGAATAAACCTCTTAACGTTTATGTAATGAATTTAGATAAAGGAAACATTGAAAAATTTAAAGTTTCTAAGGTTATTTCTGGATATAGAACCATTCCAGGAGGTGGTGAACCAGATGGTAATGGTGGGAAAGTTCCTGATAGGAAAATCCCTATTTATTCTGTATCTACAACTAGTTATGGTGTGGAACAAAATGTTTTAAATACCTTTTATGCTTTATCAAGTGCAAAAAACTCCCTAAAAAATAGTTTAGCTGAAATGGAAGCTGACGTTGTACCAACTAGCATTGCAAATAGTGCGTGGGATTTAGTGGGAGCTAGTTCAGTGCAAAACTCTGTTTCAGATCACTATAACCAATACAATGGCGTATTAGATAAAGTTGTTAACCTTACAAATATAGCCGGGCAACTTAGTGGTATAGTGGAAATAGATAAAGTCATGATAGAGGTTTCTTTTAATGATAAAAGCACTGCTATATTTTCATTATACGCAATAATTAATGGAAAGCTCATCTGGGACTTTGAACATGGTACAGATGTAGATAATAATATGATTGAACCATCACTTTCAACGACTAGAGCTGAGCAATATGTTTTTGAAAAAGGTGGAGCTTCAGTATTCTCTGATTTTTATGATGCAGCAACGCGAGCTGGAGTAACTTTTATTGGTAGTAGCGGATCTACAGGACGAGTAACTTGTGTGAATAAAGGTATTGGAAAGTATATATGTACATACACTAGATAATCTTGGATGTTTTATAGTGAAAAAGAAGATTGTCGGGTTATTTTTTATTCCATCCTATGATTATATGGGGTGTTTTTTTAAGTTTAACTTGGAGTTTTCTTGGTTTTTGGACGAAAACTACAAACTTTTAGATTTAATATATTCTACTTTTAGTTTTAGCATTTTCTCTATCGGTCTGTGGCTTTTAGCTTCTAAAGCTAGAGTATTTATAATGCTCTTATTTTGGATGATGTTTGTTTTTTATCAAACAGTAGTATGGGGATTTAGCGGTAATAGGTATCTGTCTAAGACTGAAGTGAATTCAGAAATTGATTTAGCCGTGATTCCGTATGATGTTGGAGCTTTTTCTTCTGAGAGTTTT
Source organism: Pseudoalteromonas arctica (assembly GCF_012927645.1). Taxonomy (GTDB): domain Bacteria; phylum Pseudomonadota; class Gammaproteobacteria; order Enterobacterales; family Alteromonadaceae; genus Pseudoalteromonas; species Pseudoalteromonas arctica_A. The sequence continues at coordinate 71,900 of NZ_JABBMT010000011.1, forward strand.
GTTAAGTTAGAAAAGTTTAAAAGGAAATTTGAGTAAATTCAGAAACACCTTTAAATAGTAATGTGCTCGAAACGTTTTTATGTAAATACTGCCCCTGTTATAAACACAACACGCAGATGTGAGTTAATTAAATGGATTATTTTTGTGGCAGTAAATTATTTTTCATAGCAGAAAACCAAAGAGAAAATTAAACAGAGCCACTATTAACGCCGAATTGACACATCAAAGCAACGCAGCCAATTTCAACTTCTTACCGCCGCTTATTTGATGACATTGTGCCAACAACAATTCTGCGGTAGCCATGGCATCGGTAAGTGCATGATGGCAACCATAATGAGGTAGCTCATAACGCGCCCGACAAGCACCAAGGGTTAAATCATCCAAGCCGATTTCCTGCCCTTGTTGGTGCAAACGTTTTTTTTCAATCTGAAAAGTATCAATGATCAATAAAGGCTGCACATCAATATTATGTGCTTGAAATGCCTGCTTTAAAAATCCCCAATCTAAAGTCGCATTGTGAAATACCAAAATAGCGTCCGAAAAATGAGCGCTTAGCTTAGCTAAAATGGCCGCTAAGCTTTGCCCTGTTGCGACATCTTGCTGGGCAATTCCATGATAAACAGGGCTTTGCTCAAGGCGCAGCACATCTTTATTTATGGCGTGCTGAGCTTGGCTCAATTTAATACATTGATTTTCTATCAACACCCACGCAATCGAGACAATCTCATGCTGTTTTGGATCAAACCCAGTCAGCTCTAAATCAATTACTATATAGCGCTGTACTAGTGCATTTTGAGCAAGTAATTGCTTACGCGCAAAATAGCGACTCAGCCAACGTTTAACCACTTAGCTTGTCACCTTATTCACAGCAAAACACATACTTATAAACTCCCACGAGCAAACTTAAATGCCGCGGCTTGTTGTGCGAGCTTGAGTAAATAGAAGGCTTCTTTTAATTGGTGACGTTCTAAGGAGCTTAACTTATCAGGGTTAATACAATTACTGGGTAATCCTTCTTCATTTATTTGCGTGCGTAAGCGTAACTGAGTGAGAAATCGCCAACAATCTTTAAGGTTATATACATCGTGATCACTTAATAATGAGTGCTTCAGTAATGCATCTAAGCGCTCTTGGGTGTTTGCTCGGCGTATACCTGCTTTTAACGCATATAAACGTACAATGTCATTGATGATCACTACGCCACGCTTTTTCAAATCGATGTATTTATGCTGTTTCGCATCTTTTTCGAGTTTAAACTGATTAAATAAACCAATTGGTACTGAGTTAGATTTAATATCGGTTGCCATTGCCGCGTAAAATAATTCGTTACGAGAAATACGGGTTAGCTGCTCACAAAATGCGGTGTAAAGCGCTGTAGAACCTTCAATAAAGCGTAAGTCAAAAAATATTTTACAGTTCAGCATAGCCTCAGGCGTTGGGCTTTTTATCCAAGCAAAAAACTTTTCACACCAATCAGATATACTCATTCTGCATAATTCACTGCTGGCCATTATGTTACCTGGACAACGCCTGATACCGCACTCGACCAACTGCTCACAAACAAACTCTCCCATGCGGCGGTAATAATCTTGATGTTGCTCTGATAAATCATCAGGTAGTAATAAGCCGTTGTCTTGATCTGAATGCAAGGTTTGCTCTTCACGGGCTTGTGAACCAAAACAAATAAAGCTAAAACTGGTCGGCGCCGCTCCGCACTCTTCTTGAAATAAGTAAATTAGCCGAGAGGTAAGCGCATCGGTCAAGCCACTGAGCAGTTTGCCGATCAACGATATATCATCAATATTATGAGAAAAACTGCGCAGCAACCCTGGTATTTCAGCCGCGTAGCGCTTTAAATCAGTCACACTATGGGATTTATAAATACGGCCAATTAATTGTACTGGGTCGCTTTTTTGTTGGCGTAATAAATCGGTACTGGTGATCATCCCTAGTGCTTTATGGTGTTCATCCAATACGGGGAGATGGTGAATATTATGTTTGAGCATTAAATGTAACGCCGAAAACACGCGGTTATTTTCAAAAATAAACTTTGGTTTAGCACTCATTATGGTACTAACAGCTTCTTTAGGGTCAACTTCGTCGGCCAAGACGCGATTGCGTAAATCGCGATCTGTTACCACCCCTACTAAGCGTTCATACTCAGTAACCATAATTGATGAAACACCGTGCTCTTTCATTTTTTTAGCCGCTTGGCGAATGCTTGCATCCGGTGACAAGGACACTGCTTTGCGAGACATCAATTCTGATATTTTACGCTCAGACCAGCTATTATTCTGGCTTTTATAATGCGATGATAACAACCGATTAGCATGGGCACGCACAAAGTATTGTTCAAACGGTTTATATTCACGACGCAGATAGTCAAACGCGTCTTGGTTGAGCATATAAACAATGCCCTCTTTTTGCACTGCTAAACGATTTTGAATTGCTTCGCCAGTCAGTAATGAAGGAAAACCAAAATAATCACCTTGTGCTAAACGGGTGATCACATCGCCTTTTGCATCCACTAAGTCATACAAGCCAGAACGAATTAAAAACAGTTTAGGTGACTCTGATTGCAGCCATTGCGTTTGGTTTTCACGAGTCAAATAAATAACATCAAGATGTTTTACAAAGTAATCTGTTGCGCTGTGTTCTAGGTGGCTAAATGGCGTTTGTGCTAGCACAAACTGGGCGACTTCTTGCTGCTCACTATTCATCTGTTTACTCACAAAAACAATCGTACAACCACTGTACTGCTATCTGTCGCAAATAAAAAGCCCGATTTAATTCGGGCTTTTGGGTCTACCTATTATGAATTAATAAAGTATCAGCGTTGTTAGTGAGCATGTGCTTCACTAGACCCTTTAGGGTTACGGATACCTTCAACCATTTCTTGAATTTCAAGTGGTGTATCAGCGGTAAACTTAACCACAATTGCAGCCACCGCAAAGTTAATAAACATACCAACTAAACCAATTCCTTCTGGTGAAATACCAAGGAACCAATGTTCAGAGTTATTGAGTTCTGGGCTGATGAATTTGAAGAAGATAATATAAGCAGCAGTAAAGGTGATACCTGTTACCATGCCTAAAATCGCGCCTTCTTTATTCATCTTCTTAGAGAAAATACCCATGATGATCGCCGGGAAGAAACTTGCAGCAGCTAAGCCGAATGCAAATGCCACCACCGATGCTACAAATCCAGGCGGATGAATACCAAAGTAAGCGGAGATAACAATCGCAACCATGGCCGCCAACCTCGCTGCGAGTAACTCTTGTTTATCATTAATGTCGGGTTTTAAGGTTCGCTTGAGTAAATCGTGCGATACGGAGGTCGAAATAACTAATAGTAAGCCTGCGGTTGTCGATAATGCCGCAGCAATACCACCGGCAGCCACGAGTGCCACAACCCATGCTGGTAAATTAGCAATTTCAGGATTCGCAAGTACCATAATATCGCGGTCAACGTTAACTTCGTTTGCGCTGTTTGGATCATCAATTTTACCTGCTGTGTAGAACATTTTACCATCACCATTTTTATCATTAAAAGTGATTAATCCCGTTCTTTCCCAATTTTTGATCCAACCTGGTGCATCTGCGTATTCTGTACCACTTCCGTCTTTACCATTTATAGTATCAATCATGTTTACACGGGCAAACGCCGCAACCGCTGGTGCTGCTGTGTAAACAATGGCAATGAATACTAAAGTCCATGCCGCTGAGATACGTGTATCTTTAACGCGAGGTACAGTAAAAAAGCGAACAATTACATGTGGAAGGCCAGCAGTACCCACCATTAATGCACCTGTGATTGCAAATACATCAATGATGCTCTTAGAGCCTTCAGTGTATTGAGCAAAGCCAAGCTCAGCGCTTAATCCATCTAACTTATCAAGCACATACATACCTGAGCCATCACTTAAAGTGGCACCAAAACCGGTTTGCGGTAAAATGTGACCCGTCATCATCATAGAGATGAAGATAGCTGGAACAAGGTAAGCAAATACCAGTACACAATATTGTGCTACTTGCGTGTAAGTAATGCCTTTCATGCCGCCAAGTACAGCATAAAAGAATACGATAACCATACCAATGTAAACGCCAGTGTCAATTTCAACTTCTAAGAAGCGAGAAAATACCACGCCTACACCACGCATTTGCCCTGCAATATAGGTAAAACAAATGAAGATAGCACACAGAATTGCGACCAAACGCGCTGTACGTGAGTAGTAACGGTCGCCGATAAAATCAGGTACAGTGAATTTACCAAACTTACGCAAATAAGGAGCTAAACACATGGCAAGTAAAACATAACCACCAGTCCAACCCATTAAGTACACGCCACCATCGTAACCGGCGAAAGAGATGATACCCGCCATGGAGATAAATGACGCAGCACTCATCCAATCTGCAGCGGTTGCCATACCATTAGCAAGAGGTGGAACACCGCCGCCTGCCACATAAAATTCATTTGTTGAGCCCGCTCGAGCCCAAATTGCAATGCCGATATAAAGCGCAAAGCTTAAACCGACAATTATAAACGTGAGTGTTTGAACATCCATTGCTTAGCTCCTATTCGTCTACGCCGTATTTTTTATCTAACGTATTCATTTTGAAAACGTATGCAAAAATCAAAATTATAAAGGTGTAAATCGAGCCTTGCTGGGAGAACCAGAAGCCAAGTTTAAAACCAAAGAAACGCACTTCATTAAGTACATCAACCAGTAGTATGCCAAAGCCAAACGACACGACAAACCAAACTGCTAATAATTTAAACAGCAGTGAAATGTTTTCCGCCCAATAAGCTTTTGCTTGTTCTTCATCTTTAAAAGCCATTTTATTTTCCTCTTTAACATCTGTAAAAAGTGATGTGTTCGATTTATTCTCGGTTATAAACTTAGCAATACCTGAATAATATTGAATTGAGACCATGGTCGTAACAACGAGTTAACGTTTACGTAAACTGCGAGAATTGATTAATTAGAAATAATAAAAACACTTTATTATCATATGGTTAATAATTTAAAGTGGGTGATTTCAACTATTTATCTAGGCTATATTACACACGTGCGACATTAGTCTAATACAGCAGTGAAACATTAAATTCCTTATATATATCATATAAATATGTTTTTTTTATAATACTCATAAAATTGACAGCTCAAAATAGTGAAAACTTCTGGTATGGTGTGCATAACATAATAGAAATTGAATAAAATATGACTGCTGCACTGATTTTTGTCGCTTTAGCGTATATTGGCATCTTGTTTTGGCTTGCGATCTGGGGCGATAAAACTACACCACTGGCCAAACGAATTAGCCACCATCCTTTTGTTTACTCTTTTTCGTTGGGTATTTATTGCACCTCATGGACTTACTATGGCTCTGTGGGCACAGCTGCCACCAGCAGTTGGAGCTATTTACCTATTTTGCTTGGCCCTGCATTATTGTTTTTTTTCGGACAAGGTTTTTTACGCAAACTAGTGCTGGTCAGTAAAAAGCAAAATATCACCACCATTGCTGATTTTATCTCTGCCCGTTATGGTAAGCGCCAAACCACAGCTATTATGGTGACAGTGATCGCGTTACTAGCAACCATTCCTTATATCGCCTTACAGTTAAAAGCACTGAGCAACAGCTTCTTACTACTACAAAGTGACAATAAAATATCGGGATCAATGGTCGCACTATCTGCCACTTTGATCATGGCGATATTTGCGATTTTTTTTGGTACTCGTAAAGTTGATGTAACCGAATACCGCTCGGGATTAATGCTTGCGGTAGCATTTGAATCAATGATCAAACTACTGGCATTAATTGCAGTGGCGGCTTTGGCGGTGTACACCTTGTATAACTTACCCAGTACCAGTGAATTACAAGTTAAAAAGTCGCTGTGGCATCACTGGGGCAATTTTAACTTTTTGAGCTTTAATTTTATTGGCCAATCATTGATGTCCGCTGCTGCCATCATCTGTTTGCCACGACAATTTCACGTTACTGTGGTTGATAACCAAGACAAACGCCACCTATTTACCGCTCGTTGGACTTTTACCCTCTATTTATTGCTAACTGCAGCAATGATTTTACCGATTGCTACCGCGGCGATTCATCCACAGATCGGCAATAGTTTTTCACCCGATAGTTTTGTATTGGCACTGCCATTAATGAATAGCAATGTTTTACTTACCACGTTTGTGTTTATTGGCGGAATATCCGCAGCGACGGCGATGATTGTGGTTGCCACTTTGACCCTAAGCACCATGATCTCAAATGATGTAGTATTACCGCTGATGCTACGTCGTAAATTCAAACGTAACCTGATCACTAGCAGTTATAAGCCACAAATATTACTGGTAAGGCGTTTTACCATCGCTGGTATTTTGATCTTATCGTATTTTTATCAGCAATGGTTTGGTCACGGCAAAGCACTTGCCAGCATGGGGTTAGTTGCATTTTCTTTGGTAACACAATTATTACCCGCTATTGTGGGCGGCCTATACTGGCGCAAAGGCCATGCTTATGGTGTGTATGCAGGTTTATTAGCAGGATTGATTTGTTGGATATTATTTTTAATGCTACCTATCTTAGATACAGGCAATACACTTGACACCGAACTACAACAAACTCTTATTACCCGCGGTACACTGATCGCTTTATTTGCTAATATCGGCTGTTATATTAGTTTTTCATTGGGAGCTGATGAGCGGCTAATTGATAAAATTCAAGCAGCAGCATTCGTTAATCCCAAGGAGCAAGCTGTACTTGCAAGACGTTTAAACAAAAACGTAAAAGCCACGGTATACGATTTTAAAGTACTGTTACAAACCTTTTTAGGAGTCCACCGTAGCCAACAAGTATTGACGCATTTTTCACTGACTCACCAACTCGGAAACAATAACGCTCACCCTGATCCTGAGTTTATAGCTTACTGCGAACGCGCCTTGGCCGGTGTATTAGGTGCCTCTTCTGCGCAAGCGCTTATTCATACTGTAGCATCGGGTAAACGCATGGCATTTGAAGAAGTGGTTAACTTTTTTGATGAAACAACGCAAGCACTACAGTTTAACCAAAATCTGTTGTTCACCTCTTTAGAGAACCTCAGCCATGGTATTTCAGTAGTTGATAAAGAGCTTAATCTTGTTGCGTGGAACAAGCGCTACGCAGAGATGTTTAATTACCCTGAAGGATTTTTAGAGGTAGGCCAACCGATTGAGCAAATTATTCGTTACAATGCCCAGCGCGGTGAATGTGGCCCTGGTGAAATAGAACGACAAGTAGAAAAGCGCGTGCAACATTTAAAAAATGGCAGTTCGCATCACTTTATCCGTCACCGTCGTAACGGCCTAGTGTACGAAATGACCGGTAACCCACTGCCTGATGGCGGCTTTGTTACTAGCTTTTCAGATATTACCACTCACATTGCCACGCAAAATGCACTTGAAGAAGTAAATATGGATCTGGAGAACCGCATTGAAGCGCGCACCCAAGAAATACGTACTATCAATAAAGATCTTGAAGCTCAAATAGAAAGCCGCGTACAAACAGAGCAAGCACTTACTTTAGCGAAACGAGAAGCAGAGCAAGCTAATGACAGTAAAACCCGCTTTTTAGCATTAGCAAGTCACGATATTTTACAACCACTCAATGCCGCCCGTTTATACCTTGCTGCGATAGATGAAAAATCCCTCGCTGATAATAATATCAATAACTTCGAAAAGCTCAGCGCCAGCCTCGATTCAACCGTGCATTTAATGTCAGCATTATTAGAAATTGCCAAACTTGAACAAGGTGCAATGACCCCAAACCCGCGCCACTTTAGTATTGATGATATCCTCGCTCCACTGCGCAGTGAATACGCCATTTTAACAAGCGAAAAAGGCCTTAATCTCACAGTGCGCAGCGGACCGTATATTGTCCACAGTGATATCACCTATCTACGGCGAATTGTACAGAACTTAGTCTCAAATGCAGTTAAATACACCGATACCGGTAAAGTATTAGTGGCATGTCGTAAACGCAAATATCACTTACGCATTGAAGTATGGGATACTGGCCCTGGCATTAGTGCAGTAGAGCAAGCAAAGATATTTAACGACTTCTACCGTGTAGAAGCCTCTGACAACAAAGGAGTTGGCCTAGGCCTTAGCGTAGTAAAACGTATGGTTGATTTACTTTCAATCCGCTTAGAGGTACGCTCAACACCACAAAAAGGTAGCTGTTTTAGTATCGAAATACCCTATGGTGAAAGCCAGTTTGTACAACAAAAGCTCGCAACCAACAGCTTATTTGAAGAGCGTTCTGCTATGAACATCATCGCCGTTGACGATGACCCTGAAAACCTCAATGCTATGGCCAGTTTATTACAAAAGTGGCAAGCTAACTATCAGCTGTTTGACCAAGTTGAAAGCGTGCTGAAGTACGCACATGGACACAACGCACCGGATGTAATATTAATGGATTACCAGCTAGGCCATGAACACGATGGCATTACGTTAATTACAGCCCTGCGGGAAATTTGGCAAACCAATGTGCCAGCAATTTTAATCACCGCAGTACGCGACGTAAAGCTAAAACAAGCCACTAAAGCCGCTGATATTCATTACTTGTCTAAACCAATCAAGCCAGGAAAATTAAAAGCACTGCTTAATCATAGTGCATGAGGTGTTAAGTAAAAGATTAAAACAGATTGGCGTTAAACACTATAACTAAGTACACCCAACAATCTTATTGGGTGTACTGTTTGAGTTAAATTACCCAGCTGGTACTTTATTCCTGAGCTTTTGGAACAGCCAACTTAGGCCGACCAGAGATAACCCTAAACCAATAAATGATATCGCTTTGAGTAAGCCTGTCAGGCTTGCCATATCAATTAAGAATACCTTCACGATAACCGCGCCGAGAATGCCTAAACCGACTTTCTGTAGTAGCAATTGTTGTTTTAAATGCCCGGCAGTGACCACTAGTGCGCCAAGTAATAACCAAATGATCGAATAACTGTATAGCTCGGCGTCACTGGTCGCTTTATCAAGATAAATGAACCCGCCTTGCCAATATTGGCGGATCAGTGTGTTGATAGCTAACACTGCTAATAAGCCTGATACACCTAGTACTATTTGGCTAAACTTAGCATTAAGTGGTTTAACTAATTTAACCAACCACAGTGTAAGTATACTTGGCACTAGCCAGGTTAATAACAGCCAATTAAATAATGGTATTTCACCAATGTAAAGGTGTATAAAGAGTGGGTTTTCATGTAATGCTGTACTTATCAACAACAAGCCAGCAAGTCCCGTCAGTGCCCCCCCTGCAATTCGGTAAAGTTTTCCCAGTTGCCCTGCGCTGTGTGACCGATGCAGGTAAACGCAGCCAAGTGCTAACCAATTACAACTGAGTAATACCTGCTCATAAAAGCTTAAAGAGAAAAGCTGTGGATAATGCCCGACTAGTTGATAACTGGTTTCAGTGGTGATAAATAATGCTAAACAATGTAATGCAGCCCCTTCGAGCCAAATTTTCATATCTGTTTGTTGCCACTGTTTTGCGGCAAACCAAAATAACCCAACCGCTAATGGATACACAATTGCGCTCCAATGCGTTGCAAATATAGTTAGATCAAAATAATGTGCAGTCCATGGTGCAAAGGTTAGCCTTGCCAGCACCACAGCCACCAGCACTTTAATAGGCCAATACGGCATAGGCATAGCATGGCGTTTCACCAAATAACTAATAACCAACACTTGAGCAGCCAGTGCGAGAGTTAACCCGCTATCGGCTAATAACATAGTTAAACAAAGGGTTATATTGGCATTAGCGCCAACCCAATAACTAAACTGCTGCCATTGTGTGTGAGCTGTTTGTGCGCGTTTAATTAATACACCACTCGTTACTAGCAACAATACAGTCCATAGTGGATACGCAACACCTAAGCCTTGCTCGGGTGTTATGGTGTAGAGCGTTGCAATCAAGGTAAACACACTAAACGCAGCGACTAAATGAAAGCTTAAACGTTTATAATATCGCGCGCCAAAATAAAGCCCGTATAGACCAAGGCCAACCGCAAGTAATAGCCCTATGCCATACATTTGCCTAAATACAAACAAATGATCGTTGCTATCAACACTATAACGTTGTTGGCTGAGAACTAATAACACCGCAACTACTAGCGCCACACCTTGCCAAAGATCCCAACGACTATTTTGCAGCACTAAAAATAACAGCATGAGAATTAAACACACCATCACAATTTGCCATTGTAAGCTCACCGCCTCTGTCACTATCGTCAGCAGTAAAGGAATTACTATTGCTAACAATAACGGGTGATCCGGCTGTAATTTTAATAATCGCTGTAAACTATGCGGACGATATTCTAATAAACGTAAAGTTAAGCCTAATCGTGCAATGGCAATTAAACCTATAATCGATAGCAGTGCAAAACCACCAACTAGCCAATATTGCTGTGCGTTGATCACACTCAGTGCTACCCAATACCAGCCAATATGCCCAGCCCAAAGTAAATACCACAACCAATTACGTTTTACCTTTTGTGCCACTAATACCGTTGCAAAAGTAACAAAGCCAATGTACATCAGTAAAGCAGCTAAATTACCGCTGCCAGTATTAACCCAAATCGGCACGCTGTAAGCGCCAACGATGCCAAGCACTGCCAATAAGGGCCCTAAACGCAGCGCCATAGAACTTGCCATCAGTGCAATAACTGCCAGCATCACAAACGCCGTGGTTGGGCTTAACATCGCATAACTTGAGTAGGCAAGTAGCGTTAATGCAAAACAGCTAATAAACCCGCCACCTGCAAGTGCTGCAGGTACGTAATTATTAAAGCCTTCAAAAACAATACCTTTTCTATGCAAATACTCGGCACTAGCAATTAATACAACACCAAATAAGCCCCCAAAGGTGAGTCGTAAGCTTGGTGATAACAAGCCAGCATCAAGACTGTATTTTGCTAAAAATATCCCACCAAAGGCCAGCGCGACGCCGCCAATCCAAGTCATCCAATTTTCTTGGAACTGTGTTTTTAATTTACTAAAGAAAATATCAATAACTGAAAGAGAAGCTTGTTTCTGGTGAGAAGTCGTTTTTACAATCGATGTGGTGCTTGCATAATTTTTTGCTGGTAGTGGCTGATGTAAAGCCACCTCAACTTGATTTGATCGTTCTAGCGCAACTGGGGGCGCTGCTTGCGGCTCAGTTATATCAGCAGCAATGTCTCGTGGCACTTGATGCTGCCCGATTTTATCTGCCATGACTCCACGCAGTTGTTTTTTTAACATCGCAATATCTTGCTTTAACGTACTTATTTGTATTAAAGCAATAAGGCCAGCTATAGAGCCTGCGACTACAACTAACGATAAAATGATTATGAGCCCTAAAATATCGTCCATTTTTCAATCCTGACTGCTTTTGATACTTCCTTATAACGTAAAGTGTATTGAAAATACACCCAAAATCTCAGCCTCGCTATAGCGAGGCTGAGATTACAGTAAGGTTATTCTACTGAATCAGTAACAGTGCGCTCTAACGTCATTTTATAGCCAGTGCTGCTTGTTTCATCATGCTCAATAATTAATATGTAGTTACCTTCTTGGCTCAAGTCCATATCGCCTTGTTGCATAAGTACAATTTTCTGACCATTATCTTCATAAAGCACATAAGTGGTGTAAATTTCATTATCAACTACTTGGTCTTCTTGGTCGTATCGATCGAGGCCATCAATAATATTTTTAGCATCCTCAACTGTTTCGCCATTGAGGGTAAATACTACATCAACTTCGCTAATATCTAGCCCTGCGTAACTGTCTATTAAGTTAACAACTGTCACTTTGTGACTATAGCTACTTGGGGTTAAGCTTTCTTTTACCGTCATCATCCGTGGGCCGTACTCTTTATCATTGTAAAAAATACCAACGTTACTTTGTTCACGTTCCAGGGTAAGTAAAAAATTATCTACAATTATATTACCCGCCTCATTAAGCATCGCAATACTGTAACTGTTTGGATCAAGCTCAATGTAGTTTGAGTAGCTGTCATTAGTGATAACTTGAGTAGGGCTGCTTACGCCACCCCGCGTTGCATTAAAGCTAATTTTCGGGTAATCATCAATGGTATTGATAAAACGCGCTTGCCCTTTGGCATTTTGATGTTTTAGCGTAGTTACGGTATTACTTGCAGTAACGAGATCTAACGTAATACCATTTTCCTCAGTCGCGTAACTTGGGCGGATCATGGCAACATAACTGGCATCATCATCAAGATGGATCGACGATGACTCAAATAATACATCAGTACTACCACTTTGAGTTAAATACAGTGTGTAATATCCTTCATCAATGCTTTGTAATGCTAGTTCGTTTAAATACTGTGGTGATGCAATTAACTCTGCGGTTTCAAATAAGCCATCATCATTTGCTAAATACACATCAAAACTAATATTTTCTCCTACAATATTAAAAAAACCTAAGTTAACAACATCTTCATCACTGCCTGTTGGCACACTTAACTCACTAAATGTTGGCTCTGCAAAATCGCCATTCATCACCCATAATTGGGTCATGTCGTCTCTTACCGAAACATCTTTTTCACTGATCGTTATATAACTGTCATTTGCATCAAGGTACTTAAAGTTCACTTCGTAATCATTAGAGCTGTAATTATGGCGAGTCGTAACGCCACCAAAATCAGCGCCTGTGCGCTCCGTATCTTCGACAAATAAACGAGTAAACGGGCTATTATATGAACCATTATATAATTGAATATAACCACTTTTACTCGAGCTTGAGTCACCCCCAGAGCAAGCAGTAAGAGTTGTAAATAAAGAGGTTATTAGTGCAGTTTTAAATAACGGGCTACGCATGGAATCAATTCCTTATTGTTAATAGTTTCAATTTGACCATTAAAAAAAGCAATAATTCCATGATTTACAAAGCATTACCTCCATTTGCAAACAGTCACATAATCGTGAATAAAAGTACAAATATGTAAAAAAACGTACAAAATCACATATTAAAATAACAAATTCATCGTGAGAGCGATAATCCTCTAACCAATTAACAAGCTCTGCGGCAATAAACTATTGCTTTTTCACTCTCTCTTGCGGTGTCATCACTGCTGCGTTTGTTACTTTTAGCTGGGCAACCAACCGCTGCTAAACATGCAGTTAGTGCAATATATAAAATAGTTTTATTAGCCTCAACAATGAGCCTACTGTTAAGCAGGCTCATATCTTTACCTTAAAAAGAAGAAAGCGTAAAACCTAGTTCAAATGTACGGCCGTAAGATTCGTACTGGTAGTTGTAACGTTTTTCGCCGTGGTACAAGTACATTGGCTCATCTGTTAGGTTAGTGGCATTGAAATACACATTCATATTATCGTTGAAATAGTATTTGCTGCTAAAGTCCAGCTGCATGTGGCTATCTTCATAAACCGCCATATCAGCATCATCAAACTGGAAGCTCTCACTCTTATATGATGCGCTTAAACGAGTGCTAATAGCATGATTTTCAAAACCCACAATGATATTTGCTACTGTGTCTGCTTGGTTTGGTAATTTTTCATCCGCATCAATAAAGGTTCCGTTTGCACCAAGCACAAATCCTGATTTAAAGGTTTTGTTCCAGTTTAACTCGATCCCCGTTAGTGACGCTTTACCGCCATTAACCATTTGCACAACTTCGTCAAAACCATCCCAATCACCGTTATCTTGTACTTCTTGCTGAATAATAAAGTTGTCGATGTCTTTATAGAAAACACCAGCAGATAACACCCCAATTGAACCAGGGTAATATTCAATTGATGCGTCTAAGTTCATTGATTCATACGGGTCTAGATCTGGATTGCCAACTTCAGCTTTACGTTCTGTAACCATTACGCCTTCATCTTCAACTGTTTCAGTTTCAATTAATTGGTAAGCGGCTGAATCGCTAAAGGTTGGCCGCGCGATGGTATTGGTGTAGGCAAAACGCGTTACCAATTTATCGCTGATGTTATAGCGTAAATTTAAACTTGGTAAAAAGTAGTCATAATCTTTACTTACTTGCCAAGGCGTGGTGGTAACCGTCTCTGTATCACTTACTTTATCAACTACTAAGTTAACTTGGTTACCTTGCGTTTCAAACTTAGTTCCTTCATAACGCACACCCGCGACAACATGTAACTTATCTATATCCATGCTGACCATCGCATAAGCGGCGGTAATATCTTCATTACTGACATAACTTTGGCCATCAGACTCAATTTGCGACTCATTACTATTGAAAGCAAACGCTTCTTTATTTTTTCTCACAAAGGCTTGAATCGCGTCGCGATCAAGGCCCGGTCCAAAACTTCCCAAATCAAAGTCAGGTGCAGGCGCTGCAAAGTCACTACCAAGAGCACCTAAAAAGTCGCCATCATAAATAGCAACGTTTACATCATTACGTTTTTCGCGATTTTGATGTTTAAAACCAAACTTAAATTCGCCATTATTATTTTGCCATACAAAATCACGGCTGAAGTCGAGTTTTAAGCTAAGCGCTTCATCTTCACTAAGGTTTTTGGCTGCTTCAATTTTATCCATCTCAAACAGGCTTAAATCGTGAGCATTAGTCGATTGGCTTAATAATGGTGTGTCAACGCGTGCAAGGTAGCCCATATCAATATCTTTACCAGCAAAGGTCACATCTAAGCGGTTTGGCTCTTTTTCTGCTGATTTAGAATAACCAACATTATATTCAACAAACCAATTATCTAATTGATTTTCACCACCGAGTACCAGTGAAAGAATGCTTTGTTCTTCATAACGGTCTTTGGTATCGCGGTCCATTTCTGCACCACTAAAGTTTGCACCGCTCTCGTTGCTATCTAATAGTTTGCCATCGCTAAACTTATACTCATTACGTTGGCGATACTCATCATCAGAAAAAGCACTATATAGCGTGCGTAAATAATATTTAGCAGTGGCACCGCTGTGTAAGTCTAAATTAAGTGCTGCACCTAAACGCTCACGGGTAATTTGATAGTGGCGTTGCTCAATTTCTTCCGCACCAAATAGTGAGACCTTGTCGCCGGTTGCTGCATCTTCAACATCAAATTCACTCCAACCACCGTCGGTCTCCATATTACGTGAACCAAAATCACGCTTAAACCACGATATTGCCGTTGCTACACCAAGATCAAGGTCACCATCAAGTTCATAAACATTGGTGTAACTACCTGAAAGCTTAGGGCTAGTTTTTGACTCTAGTTCGTTATAGGAGCCCTGTGCAGTAAAACTATAGCTCTCACCTGCTTTATCAAAGGCACTCAAGCTTTTTACTTCAACAGAGCCACCAATAGCACTGGCATCCATGTCTGGGGTAACTGTTTTACTTACTTCTAAACTTTGAATTAGTTCACTTGGCAATACATCCATTGCCACAGAGCGAACACCCGCCTCAGGCGACGGCACATTTAAGCCATTAACCGTAACGTTGTTTAAATTAGGATCAATACCGCGAATACCAACAAACCGCCCTTCACCTTGGTCGCGAGCGATAAAAATACCCGGTAAACGCTGTAATGCTTCTGCTGCGTTTTGATCAGGGAACTGGCCAATCGAGTCAGCACTGACTACCGATTTTAAATTAGTAGCGTTTTTTTGACGATTAATTGCGCCTGCTTGACCGGCACTTTGGCCATAAACAATGATATTGTCGATGGCGTCTTGTTGCGCACCAATAATAATTTGCTGGGTGAAAACTTGTGAATCAACCACCGTAATTTTTTGTTCTACCGATGCTGCACCAATGTAGTCAACCACTAGGGTGTAATCACCCGCTGGTAACTTATTAAATGAGAAAGAACCATCGCGGTTACTTACCGTATTTAAGTTTAGCTCTTTAACCGATACTTTCGCGCCGCCAAAATACACACTTTG
The DNA here is from genome assembly GCF_012927645.1 of Pseudoalteromonas arctica. Taxonomy (GTDB): domain Bacteria; phylum Pseudomonadota; class Gammaproteobacteria; order Enterobacterales; family Alteromonadaceae; genus Pseudoalteromonas; species Pseudoalteromonas arctica_A. The sequence continues at coordinate 87,813 of NZ_JABBMT010000011.1, forward strand.
GCTGGCATCAGTGATGCGACCTTGCACACGACCATCCGCTAAGGCTGGGGTCGCATATAAAATACCACAACACGCTAATGCAATACTCGATTTGATAAAAGGATTCATAATTGTTCTCTTGGTTGCTGCTAATGATTTTGATTGTTTACTTGGCCACACTTGGCTCGCTGCAACACCCTAAGCGGCAATCATGAAAAAAATATGTCAGTACCCATTACACCCCAGATAATTAACCGTTGTAAGCGCATTTTTAGCCGTTAAATACGGTGAAATGAGCTAATTTGACCCCCTGCTTTTATGGTTTTTCAATTCAAAAATCAACAATAATCCGTTTAAAAAGTTGCCACCGTAAAAAATATGTCATCACTGTGAGCTAATCTGACCCTAGTGGTGTGTAAGCTGTTTGCTTATTCTGCCTATTAAATATGACCTATTGAGCTGACAATGAATTTATCGTTTTTAAAATTACATCGTTCTTTACTGCTTATCTTAGTGGTGATGTTAACCAGCGTATTAACCCTGACTCTTAGCTACGGTCACTACAAAGGCCATAGCCAGATCGATTGGTTTGATGTAGGTGGCGAAGGCGGTATTACTGCCATAACCCTGCTGTGGATCTTTTTTATTCTATTAAGTAGACCTAAGGGACGAGTAACTAACTTATTATTCTCAGGCCTTGCGTTTATGAACCTATCGATGACCCTCGATTTTATTGATGAGTTTGTATATTACAGCGATGAACAAGCCTGGCTCAGTACCATTGAATCCATTCCCGCACCATTTGGGATGATTTTAATGACCATGGCTTTGTATCATTGGCACCAAGAGCAAATGACCATTAATCAACAATTACGTAATCGCGAGCGCTTTTATCGAGAACATCAACTCAGTGATGCTATCAGCGGCCTAGCTAGCGCCGATTATATGAAAAGCCAGATCAACCGCGAGCTAAATTTGCTCCATCATAGCCTGCATGGATTTTCATTACTGATGTTAGATATTGCTCAGTTTGATCGCTTTAATCGCCAATTTGGTGATGCCGAAGGTAATAAGCTGTTACAAGAGTTTGCTCAAGTGATCACCTTGAATGTACGTGAGCAAGATTTAGTCTGCCGTTACGCCAGTGATTGCTTTATAGTCATGTTACCCAATACCGAACTCGCTGTCGCAGAGCAGCTAAGCATGTCGCTAGTCAGTGCTTTAGAAGCATTTTCGTTTAATAGCAGCGACAAAGCAGTAACCTATAAACAAAAAGTACACACTAGTTTAGTAGCCGCAACGCACCGTGATTCTACCTCAGGTTTACTCAGTCAATTGCATCAAAAATTATTAATGAACAAAAGCTTACATGGAAATACCGCGTGAGTGCATGCCTTAGCAACAGCAGTTATATCGACTCTCCTTATCAAGGTTTACAGTCATGGGCGGCGCAATTAGTTGATTTAGCTAAACACCGAGGAGTACACCCTGATAAATTACTCAAAGGGACTCGATTATTTTATCAAGATTTTGCCGCAGGAAAAGCCTCGATCAGTGTTGAGCAATTTTATCGATTACAAGAAAACTGTCGTCAATTTGATAATCAACACCAACTCAGTTTTTTACTAGGGCGAAAACTACTTAATCACAATCCGTTATATAGCGCATTTTCTCAAGCAGAAAGTTTACGCACACTACAAAAACTACTCACTCGCACTCCTTTACATGGCTTTAACTTATTTAATGCCGAACATAAATATCACCAAGGCCGCCATTACTTCATTATCAACCTCAGCTTTGGGGCAATAAATGCAGCCGTAGAACAATTTTGCTGCGAATTATTTGCCAGTTTTATCGCTGCAACATGTAAATGGCGAATAGGTAATAACAGCGATTTATGTTTTTCGTTTCCCTATGCGCAGCCCACACACATAGAGCAATATCAAACTAACCTACAAGCCAACTGCAAGTTTTCACAACAATTATTTATGGTCAGTATTAGTAATGAACTCTATAACAAACACTTAATAGATAGCTGTCCGAGCCTATTGCAGCAATCATTAGCAACCATACAGCAGCACCCCTTACCCGCTACGCCTTGGCTGCAATTAGTGCGCAATCATATTAGTGCTCAACCGCAACAAAACCTCGAAACAGTTGCCCAGTGTTTTGCTATGAGCCCCGCCACTTTTAAGCGAAAACTAAAACAACATCATACTCGTTTTAGCGCCTTGCAAGATTCTATCAATCGCCAAACCGCGGTGTTTAATATCGCCACGTTAGCGCAAAGTAACGAAACCCTAGCTGGCGAACTTAACTTTAGCGACTTAACTAACTTTCGCCGCGCATTTAAACGCTGGACAGGAACGACTCCCTCACAGCTGAGAGAATTGATTAACGAACATTAAGTTAACACTTGTAATTAAAGTCCCGAAAATGTACCTTATTAATTGAAATATCGAAATAAGGAAGATCGATGCAGGCATCATTAGAAGATCTAATCAATGGCTGGCAAAATGGTTGCCCGCAAAGTGCTGATGAACTTAAAGCTCGGCTTTACTACCACCTGAAACAAGTTTGTCATGTACATTTAGAAGGTTACCGTAATGAAATCGATTCAACCTATGTATTGCAGCACTTACCGCATACTGGATCGCTACTACATCAGTCACTTATTGAGTTAATTCCGCCACAACAAAGCATTAATCACCAAACACAATTTAATACTTATTTAAGTGTATTTATCCGTAATATTTTACGCGATGAAATTCGCAAGTTTCAAACTCTCAAACGCACTCCTAACGCAGAAAAAATCCAGCAACAAAACGATCAACTAAAACACCAAGAGGATTTTTTAGCATTAGATAGCGCACTAAATCATCTAGAAAAAAATCATCCGCAAAAAGCGCAAATATTCTCTCAACATTACTTTTTGGGCCTAGATACTAAAGTGCTAGCTAAACAATTCAAGGTATCACTTGCTACTATTTATCGCGAGTTAGATGCTGCTAAAGCGTTTTTAAAAGTGTGTATTCAAACAAATTAAGATAATTCATGAATCAATTTAAAGACGCGCTTTCGTGTTTTGAACACTTACTTACACACCATGCCAACGACTTAACCTCAGGATTGCTGCAATTACAACTATCTGATGAACAACTCATCATTGAAGTGAAGCAATTAATCAATGCACATAAAAGTAATGATCAAAGCTCATTGTTTAATGACTTATTACATGACCAATTAAATTTACTTACTGATGATCATCTGCTTTTACAACTGCAAGGCAGCGAAATAAGCCACTTTAGGTTAGAGCAATTAATTGGTTATGGGGGAATGGGTGCAGTTTACTTGGCGACTAGAAATGATGGCCAGTTAAATCAAAAGGTAGCGATTAAGTTATTTTATCCATCCATTGTACAATTACATGGACAAAAACATGTTTTACAAGAAGCACAATATCTTGCCAAATTATCACATCCTAATATAGCTAGCGTATTAGATGTCGGTAAATGCAGTGTTGGCACCTACATCATCATGCAATATATAGACGGTGATACATTAATTAACTACTCAAAAACCCTATCGCAAAAAGTAAGGTTAGAGGTATTTCAAAAAGTATGTGATGCCGTTGAGTATGCTCATCAAAATAGGGTGATCCATGCAGATTTAAAGCCTTCAAATATCTTAGTAGATAACAATGGTGAACCTAAACTTGTTGATTTTGGTGTTGCACGTTCCAGTTCCATGAATCATGAAATACCTTTACATAACGCATATATAAAAGCGCTTAGTCACGAGTTTGCAAGCCCAGAACAACTGGCTGGTAAAAGCTTAACAACCCAAGCAGATATCTATAGTCTCGGCCGTATTTTAGAAAAACTACTTATACAACCTATTAGTACAGAGCTTCAAGAAATCATCAATAAATCACTGGCGCAACTACCACAGCAACGCTTTGCCTCAGCAGATACATTGAAACAAAATATCGCCACTTATCTGGCGCATCGTCCATTACTTTGGTTTAAACACTCAAAAACATATATATTAGGTAAGTTTATAAGACGATCCCCTCTTACTGCTGCTTTAATAACCTCAACGATCGCTTTATTGAGTGTGGCCTGTATTAGTTTATTTCTTTATCAAGATGAACAAAAGCAAGCCGCAAAGCAACAGTATGAACTGCTCAACTTTTATCAAGATTTACTAATTAGTAGCACACCGCTAGCGCCGCAAGGTGCAAAACTGTCGGTATCGGCCTTGTTACTTGCTGGTGTTGAACAAGTAAAGCAGAGTCAATTAAGCCCAAAAAACCAACAAAGCGTACTCTTAACCGTTGCCCAAAGCTTATACTTGCATGGAAATTTTACAGCAGCTTTAGATATATTGGCGTTGTGCGATAGTTCGATTGACATGCAAATATTTAAAATTAAAAGTTTAATTAAATTAAATCAACAACAAAAAACACGAATTCTTTGGCAAAAACTATCGCAGCAAAACCCTCAAAACAGCAACATTAAATTGCTTGGTTGGCTTACTAAAGATAGCTATTTAGCTGGTGACATACAGCAGATCAAAATAGCTTTTCAAAATAGCGATGCATCCGAACTAAAGCTGGAATTATTAATACATATTTTTACTCATCGTGATAATCACCCTATACTCAGCCGTCAATTGATTCTCGAGAATGAAAATACGACAGCAACGTCTGCCTCGAAAAAAGCATGGCAATCGTTAATGAAAAGCAGCCGACTGATAGAAGATAATCAAATAGACCAAGCAATTAAGTTACTAGACTCAACATTAAAAAATGCTGCGAATAACTACCACCCACTACATTGTGAGCTCGCAAAATTAAACCATTTTGCGGCAAATTTATATGCTCAAGCAGGTGCACAACTTGCGCAAGAACAAGCCCTGAATAAAGCCATGTTTATCTATCAACAGCTACTCCCAAACTTTGAACATGAACTTAGTACTGTACTATATGAGCAATATCAATATTACTTAAAAGAACGTGATTATTTGCAAGCAAATAACTTTTTAAATAAACAGCTACTACATTGTTCGACAAGTGATCAAAAATGCATGAAGGCGCATTATGAAAGTACCATGCTAGGTTTAAGTTTGCGTAAGTACTCACAAACCTTAAAGAATGCAGAGCTATGGCTTGCCAATGGTACACAACAATCAAGCCAATATTACGATATCACCTTAGCAAAATACACAGCGCAATATGAACAAAATACACTGAATAAAACAGCATTATTTGATATTGACCTAACACAACTAAGCAAGCAACAGCAAGTTCAATGGTTAGAGCTTGTGATAAAAACAAATATGTTTAATACTTTAACTTCACAGCAAATGCAGCAGCTCATTGTTTATGCTAAATCAAACTCTCCCTTGGCATTTGAATTAATAGCGACTATTAATAAGCTAAACAATAATCCACACACACAGTGGTTAGCACAACTCGAAAAGCAAAACCATATATCACACTCCACAAAGAACCAATTTAGCCCTGCCAGAGATATCAACGCGATAAGTGGAACAAAGCGAGTTAGCTCGATCACGACCCCTAAACATGCAAGCCAACTAAAAATAGGCTCTGAATTTACGATTGAATGGGATAGCAAACGATTAATTGGCAATACGATAAGTGTATTAGTCAATCATACCGTCAACTATAAAGTTAACAGCTTTGATGATTTTAATAATTTGAAGAAAATTGATTGGCACCCAGCGGCAACTAATTTAAAAAACACGGGAATAGCCCAAATTGACCCTTATCATTTTATGGCCAATGGCACAAATCGCTTTAAACTTATGCTCATCAGCGATTTAGGCTATTGGAGCCTATCTGATGGTTTATTTAGTATTGCTTCAGGTAAAACTGTTGATAATGGTTTAGAGCACTTTTTACTAAAAGACAAATTGGTTACAACTATTATCACACCTAAAGCCCTTGATATTTACCCTGTAGGTCAGCAAAAAACGATAACCTGGAACGCCAATAAACTCTACGGACAAACCGTTGCTATGTATGTTCTGCATGATGACTCTCGCGGAATTGGCGATAAGCAACAAGTGGATTTAAATATCGTCAACAATAGACGCTGGTATCAGTTTGCTGAAGAACTGCCAAATACAGGAGAGTTTAAGTTAGACCCTGCACTCTTTAATGGCCGAGGTAATAATTATAAAATTTTAATCGTCTCTGATCTAGGTTACTGGAGTGTTTCTGATAAACGGTTCTCAGTGGTAAACCCGTTGTAATTTTAGTTAAGCAGTCGCGCACTAGTGCGACTGCTTGAATTAAGTTTACTTAGCCATACCACTATTTTGATTATCTCGGTGAATTTTAGACCAAGTATTAGGCATTAAACCTGTGCTGTCGGTTTGAATAGCCACAAGCTTACCTGTTGCACTCGCGGCCGATACATCACTTTCAGATAAAGTACCTATGTACAATACCCCCTGACTATCGATAGCTGGAGAAGACCAAGTTACACTTGCTTTTATATCATATTGCCATGCAAGCGTGCCATCTGGTTTATATGTATAAAGTAAATCACTTTCTGAAGAAAAGTACACATTACCGTTATCACCTAGTGATGGAGACACATAAACATCACCGGTAATTGCCACTTGCCATTTTATACTTTTATCATTGATATCGAGTGCGTAAAACTCACTATCATCATTATTTTTTGTACCAAAATAAATCGTACTACGCGACTCATCTATCGCTACCGATGAGCGAATGTATGGCGCTTCAAATACCTGCGGATTTGGTAATTCAAACTGCCAACGCAGATCCAAATTATCATCAAAGCTGTATAAAATTCCGGCTTCAGAGCCAAAATAAATATTATTATTAGAATCAATAGCTGGAGTTGAGTAAACCAAGTCACCTGCAAAGGTTTCTACATCTTTGAACTCACCCACTAATTCATAGCTATTTAAATCAAGCTTAAGTACGCGGCCCTCATCATAAAAAACAAGCTCACCGTTATAATTTACCGCCCCATTTACAAATCGGTCTTGCCGTTCTTCACAATTACATAAACGCTCAAACAAGCTCTCACCCGTTTGCGCATTAAAAGCGCGGATATCTAAACCAGTATAAATAACTTGCTCTTTATAAGCCGCAACCTTAGTTAGACCAGAGCCGGTTTGAAAGCCATAATCAGATACACGCTGACGCCATATTTGCTCACCACTACTATTTAGTGCAACTAAATCACGATAGGCTTTTTCAAACTCCCCAGTGCGCTTATCAACTGTAAAATAAATATTGTCATTGTGTACAACCGGGCTTGAGCGCACTTCTTCACCATTAGGTAAACTGTAACGCCACTTTTCACTGCCATCGCGGTTATACGCCACCATTAAATCACTGCCTGCGGGGTCATTACGCACATTTTTAGCTGTGCCTATATAAATTGTTTGCTCATCAGCACTAAGTGCCGGTGACGAGTAATAAGCAAAACTTGTGGTTGGTAATAATTTTTCCCACACTAATCGTGACTCTTCAACTTTATCAGGTTCTTTATCAGCGTCAGATTTCGTAGTTTGTGGGTCATCACTGCCACCTCCCCCTCCACATGCCGATAGAAAAAGACTTAACGCGAATATAATTGGTGTTTTAGTTTTAGGAGATTCAAACAGTAAATTCATGTAATTCCTTGATAGCTGTTATTTATAACTAAATAAATTTTACGAAGAAATCACAACAATGACAGACACGAAAAACAATTAAATTTTTCTCACAAATTTAAAATATTTTTATCTACCTTAATGGCGTTACTAAATCATTGAGACGAATTACTTATTCTCAGCCTCGGGGATTGCATCTACTGGCACGCAACTGCCGAGGTCAAGCTCAAAGCCTTCGTGCAACCCATTCTGCATTTTAGCTAAAAACGCCTCACTTAAAGGCTCACGAGCCGTAATTGAATGATATTCAACGTCCCCTTTATACGTGCATTTATAAGGGTAAATATACTGATTTTCATCACTCTCTACAGATGAGTCACTCACAGCACACCCCGATAAAGCACCAAGCATAAAACCACAAAAAATTAAACGAACCATAACCACCTCCATACGTCGCAACGGGTTTACGTCGCGTTCTTTTAAGGGTTTATCCCGCGTCGAGTTTACCCCGAAGCGTAGCAGCGACTTTATGTCGCGTTCTTTTAAGACTTTACGTCGCGTTCTTTTAAGACTTTACGTCGCGTTCTTTTAAGACTTTACGTCGCGTTCTTTTAAAGAGTTTACCTCTCGCTTTAAGATAAATGACGCGGGGTAAACCCGCTGCTACGATTAATGTTTAACCTACAAGGAAAGTAGATGAACAACGCATATCGGCTCAGAAAAGGCAGAGTCTCCTCAGCCAACCATTTTTACAGCATCACCATTGTTACCCATCAACGCCAGCGGTTTTTTACCGGCCTTGCTATAAACCGGCAAATCATCAAACACATGCAACAACTTGAGCAGCAACAGCTTATAAAGTCAATCGCCTTTGTGCTCATGCCCGACCACCTGCACTGGCAATTTCAATTACTTGAAAATACCACTCTCGCAAGCGTAATTCGAACATTCAAAGGTCGAACAGCAACCACCTGCCGCAAATATGGTATCCAGAAACTCTGGCAAAAAGGCTACTACGACCATTTAATCCGTGATGAAAACGATTTAATAAACCAAGCCCGTTATATCGTTGCAAACCCATTAAGAGCAAAATTAGTAACAACCGTCGCCAATTACCCCTACTGGGATTGTATTTACCTCCCGTAGCAGCGGGTTTACCCCGCGTTCTTTTAAGGATTTACCTCGCGTCGTATATCGCGTAAATATGCGAGATGTTAAACTAACGCGACATAAAGTCGCTACGGAGATCATTTACGCATCGTGTTTTATTAAATGTTTACCCCGCATCCTTTTAAGGATTGACCCCGTAACCTTTTTAGATTGCCCCTCGCTGAAAAATATACGCAATATATCCGACGAGACATAAAATCAGCTCGACATAAAGTCACTACTACGTATAAATGCGATGTAAAATCACTACGCCAAAAATTGCAGCTCATCAAATCGAAAAAAGGCGCGATAAAAATTACCGCGCCTTACTTTTATTACAATAAAAACTTTTAGGTTAGGTTAACGCAGTGCGCTTTCTCTCAATGCATTGGTGTTGTTAACAAAGTTTTTAGCTTTTTGATGATCAAATAAGAAGTAGTTAAAATCTTTACTATTTTGCCCAGCATCGTTAGTCACTATGATATTAAGCGCATCAGTTACTAGCGATAGGTACATTGTATTTTCATTATCAGGAAAACTGATCATACCAGTATCATCAACACTGTAATCAAGCTCCGTATTAATGGTTGTGAAACTTTCATCACTATAAATCGTGATTTTACCTTCAGTAAACTTTAAGTAGCTAACCACCCACTTGCTATTACGATCTCTATCGACCATAAATATATCACGACCTAATAAGTGCTCTGTAGAGCTAGTAGGTGTGCTTGATGCTACCCTACTTGTATAATCTTTAGCGTCTGCCTCATTATTAAAATGCGGCCAAGGTAGGCCTTGATAGGCGCCGATCACTACGTCTCCTGATTCGATTAAAAAACCATAACTCTCAGCTTGTCTATCATCTCCTTTGCGAAGCACCACCTGACCATCTGAAAACATTTGATATTCACCTACTGTTGAACCGTCACCTTGAGCAAATTCAAACTCGTTATTCTCTTTAAATACAATTGATTCAACAGCTTCATCGTACCAATAATCATGGTTTGCAAAAAATAGTTTTTGGTTTGTGTATTGACTAGGTTCAATTAATCCTACAAAAGGAATTGGAGGGCGCTCACCTATTATGTTAAGTATATTCTCTGGAATAAACTCACCCTTGATTGGCCTTTCGTTAGCAATAAAAAACTTGCTGAGTAAAACAAGCTTACGACTTATATCATTTTCTATTGAAGGCCCATTTATATATTTATATAATGAATTGATATAAATAGCTTCATCTACTTTTTCAATTACTTGCCAATCAGCGGTGCGGTTAATAACGCAACTAGGATCAATATCTACAAAATAACAACCGTCACTATTGCTATTAGTTCGAGTAATTGAGAGTTTTCCAGCTTGCTCTAGCCATGAACCTTTATAATAAGAAATTTCATTGTCGGAAAGAAGCTTACCATCACCATCTATGTCTTGTGTTTGAATTTCAATAGCCTGACCATTTGGCCACAATTCATACCACGTATACTGAAGCCCCGCGCCATAACTATTATCATCAGCATAGATTCCTGGTACTGAAGAAGACTCAAAGTTTTCACTTTCATCAATTTCCCCTCCCATATTCACAGAGGCACTGAAATGAGGGCCAAACTCACTTAATACCGAAAACGCACCAAAATTGGAGTTACCTAGCTGGTTAAATACAATAGTTTTATTATCAAAATCTAGTAAAGTAAGTTGAAGTGACTTTTGCTCGTTATTTTCTACTAACTCCCATTGTACAGCTGTATTATTAAGCTCTTTTATTGTGCCTGAACCATCTTCGCTTAGTTCTGCGGTAAGCGCCATAATTTGCGAAGCATACCCATCTTCTTCATCTACATATACTGAATATGGCATTGGTAAAGACAGTTTTTTAACACCTGTAATGGGTTCAAAGTCAACCTGTTCATTATTAGTTAATACACGTGTTGTGTATTCTCTTACGTCATTATATGTCTCCTTTTCGCCATTAGGAAAACTCACAGTCTCATATTTTTTTAAATGTACAACTAAGCCACTTTCAAGCTGGGATAAAACTTCAACTTCAGATTTATACTCAATTACTTCAGTGCTGGCATGTGTTTCAACACCATCTTTAATTACTTTTTCACTACTATTATAAGAATGATAACCATCTGGGTTACTAAATGTATAAATGTTATCGCTAATAGACCAAGTTAGTTGCTGAGCAGCCTTTGATGCATTAGAACTAAAATAAGTACCGCTAGAATCACCTTCCATTTTAATTACAGCATTAAATGTTCTTAAACCGTTATTAAAGTATAAAGCTTTTGCGCTAGAAGTTGGTGCCATCCCCATAACCGCTTCATCTGAAAGCATTTCATTTTTTGCTTCATCAAACTCAGGTGTTTCGCTTACTAACTGAATATAATCAGTCATCTTTTTTGTATCTAAAGCAAGCTCAAGTACATTTTCGACACCTTCAGGTAACCCTAAAGATAGTTTTCCTTGAGATTTGTCTAAAATAACTTTGATTGCAACAGCTGTATCAATAAGTTCTTGCGGGTTTATCTCATTAGATAATAGAGCTAGTTCTTGTTCTTGCGCAATCGCGTTAAACTTATTTTTGCGTAAAATTAGTGCCGATTTTGCTGTACTAAAGTTAGTAATATTTACAGCTAAGTCTTCATCTGAGGAGAGTGTTAAATCTTCACCGGCTTTAGCTTTTAGAGTAGCAAAGCTCATTAGTCGTGACTGCAACAAAGCAGCTTGTTGTTGCTCTTTACCTTGTGCTTCAATTGTCACCAATTGACTCATGTCGGCATCATCATCAAGCGCCAACTCTAAAGTGTAATATCCATCACTGGTAGTCGTTGTTGTAAAGCTTTGCTCCCCAATAGTTGCTTTTATATCTGCTTCTATTAAGGGCGAATCTGTTGCTACCCCTTCTATCGATAACTTAACTAGTTGTTGTTTAATATCTACAACTACATTTTTTTCACTCGTTAAACCTTCGCTATCTTCGACTATTAAATTTAAAGATATTTTCTTATCTTCGCTAACACTTGGCGCAACAAAGCTAACAATGTCTGTATCTGCATTTTCTAAAGAAACTGACAAACCCGACTTTTGACTCCAGCTATAACTAACCTCTCCTTCATCTTCAACTGAGGCACTAATTGAAATTGTTTGCTTTTCTAGCCCCTGGACATCATTTACAGTAATGATTGGTGCATTGTTTACGGGTTCATTTATAGCTTTATTTGGCTCATCAACAGAGTCGGAACCACAGCCAGAAAGTAAAGCTAACGAAACAGCCGCGGCGAGAAGTGATTTTATTGGTTTCAATGTTTTGTCCTTTTTATATTTAGCAGTAACCGTTGACTTAAATACTAAAGATACAAGTACAAAAAATCACAACACGTATTCTATTTAAAACTTTCTCAAAATTTTAAAATATTTTTCTGGTAGCAGCGGGTTTACCCCGCGTTATCTCTTAAGGGTTTATCTCGCGTCCTCTTAAGGATTTACCTCGCGTCGTATATCGCGTAAATATGCGCGATGTTAAACTAACGCGACATAAAGTCGCTACGGAGTTCATTTAACGCGACACGAATAAACGCGGGATAAACCTAACGCGACATAAAGTCGCTGCTACGACTCATGAGTAATTATCAATTATCAAATAAAGCGCTTGCAATAGTGGTCGATTCGCAAATAATGAGACTCACTGTTCACGGGATTAGAATGAGGAAAAATGAACACGATACTAACAACGCAATGTGCGGATGATGTAGGCTTAATAGCGAAAATTACCGGGCTTTGTCATCAGCATAATTTAAATATTACCCGCAATAATGAATTTGTAGATAAAGATGCTCAGCGCTTTTTTATGCGTACGGAGCTGAGCGTTCAACCCAATAGTGAGTTTTTAACCCAACTTGAAGGCCTTCTACCTACAGGTGCTAAGGTCACTTTACATAGTAACGAAAAAACTAAAGTGGTGTTATTAGCGACTAAAGAAGCGCACTGTTTAGGGGGGGTGTTACTTAAACAATTTGAGCAAGCACTGAATATTGAAGTATTGGCTGTGATTGCTAATTACCCTAACTTAGCGCCATTGGCGAAGGGCTTTGATGTGCCGTTTCATGTTGTTAGCCATGAAGGGCTATCACGCGCTGAACACGACCTGCAAGTAGGTGACTTAATTGCCAGCTATAATCCCGATATCATTGGCCTTGCCAAATATATGCGGATTTTAAGCCCCGAATTTGTAGGCCGTTTTGACGGTAAAATTATCAATATTCATCATTCATTTTTACCTGCGTTTATTGGTGCAAAACCCTATCATCAGGCATTTGAACGAGGAGTTAAGATCATTGGTGCAACAGCGCATTTTGTTAATAATGAGCTGGATGAAGGGCCGATTATTATGCAAGACGTGACCCATGTAAACCATGCAAACACCGCCGAAATGATGGCTAAAATGGGCAAAGATGTAGAGAAAACAGTGTTTTGTAAAGCACTGCAATTAGCATCAGAGCATAAGCTATTTATTAATGGTAATCGAACCGTCGTATTTAGCTAGGTTCTAGAAATAGAGCCGAATGAAGAGGCACAACGCCTCTTTATTTTTATTATTATTGACTACTTTTATGCTGTACTTAATGTGTTTGCTCTATGGGTTCGAGTTGTAGTTTTGCAGCTATCAACACCGCTTGCGTGCGGTTATACACACCAAGCTTACGGAATATCGCGGTGATGTGTGCTTTGATCGTTGCTTCTGAAATATGTAGTTCATAAGCGATCTGTTTATTCAACAAACCTTCGTGTAAGTACTGCAGCACTTTATATTGCTGTGGGGTAAGAGAGGCTACTTGAGCGGCGATTTCTTTATCTTCATTGGTAATGCTCGCTACTTTGTCTTTAAGCTCAGGTGGTAGCCATACATCGCCATCAAGTATTTGATTAATTGCTCCGCCAATATCATCTGATGATGATGACTTAGGAATAAATCCCATCGCCCCGTAGCTCATTACTTTTGAAACAATATTGATATCTTCACTGCCAGAGACAACAGCAATTGGCAAACTTGGATAATCTTCACGAATGCGAATTAGGCCATATAAATCGCCACTACCGGGCATATGTAGGTCTAGTAGTAAGATGTCTAAATCTTCTTGCTCACTAAGCACTTGCAATGTAGTTTCAAAATTTTCAGATTCAAAAACCTCTAAACCATCAAACTTTGCCATTAATGCCCCTTTTAGTGCTTCGCGAAATAACGGATGGTCATCCGCTATTAAAAACTGACTCATGGTTCACTCCTAATGAATTCGGCTGCCACCTATCAAATAGCTGACAGCCGATATACTACGTTTAGAATCAACTTCTAATCAAGTTTTTAACGCATATTTAACGATTTAATCGGTTCTCGATTAATTCATCAACCACCCCCGGATCGGCAAGTGTTGAGATATCACCTAATTGCTCGTGCTCATTTGCAGCGATCTTACGTAAAATACGACGCATGATCTTACCTGAGCGAGTTTTAGGTAAACCTGGTGACCATTGGATCATATCTGGTGAAGCAATTGGGCTAAGTTCTTTACGAACCCAGTTACGTACCTCTTTGGTTAATTCGTCACTGACCGTTACACCTTCGTTTGGCGTTAGGTAAACATAAATACCTTGGCCTTTAATATCGTGTGGGTAACCTACTACTGCGGCTTCAGCAACCGCAGGGTGAGCAACCAGTGCACTTTCAATCTCGGCAGTACCTAAGCGATGCCCTGATACGTTTAATACGTCATCAACACGGCCGGTGATCCAGTAGTAACCATCTTCATCACGGCGACAACCGTCTCCAGTAAAGTACACACCCGGATAAGCTGAGAAGTAAGTTTGTTCAAAACGTTCATGATCGCCGTAAACTGTACGAGCTTGTGATGGCCAGCTATCAAGAATAACTAAGTTACCATCCACTGCGCCTTCCAGAGTGTTACCTTCAGCATCAAATAATGCTGGCGCAATACCAAAGAATGGACGGGTTGCAGAACCTGGTTTCATATCAATTGCACCTGGTAAAGGTGTGATCATGATGCCACCCGTTTCTGTTTGCCACCAGGTATCGACAATTGGGCAATTACTCTTACCTATGCTTTCGTAATACCACGTCCATGCTTCTGGATTGATAGGCTCACCCACCGAGCCCAAAATACGTAGGCTATCGCGGTTTGAAGTCGCGGTTGTTTCATCGCCTTTGGCCATCAGTGCACGAATTGCAGTTGGCGCTGTGTATAAAATTGTAACGTTATGCTTATCAACTACTTCACCCATACGTCCTGCGGTTGGGTAAGTGGGTACACCTTCAAATAACACTTGCGTACAACCATTAACTAATGGACCGTAAGCGATGTAACTGTGACCTGTGATCCAGCCCACATCGGCGCTACACCAAAAAATATCATCTTCTTTTAGATCAAAAACATATTCGTGAGTCATCGATGCATACACTAAATAACCACCAGTCGTATGAACCACCCCTTTAGGCTGACCTGTTGAACCTGAAGTGTAAAGAATGAAGAGTGGATCTTCTGCATTCATCGGCTCTGGTGCACAGTCTGCGGCTTGATCAGCAACTAAATCATGCCACCATACATCATGTTCATGCCATTGTACGTCGCCACCGGTTAACTGATGCACAACAACGTGTTCGATGGTAGTGACCGACTGTTGTGCAACGGCTTCATCAACATTTGCTTTAAGCGGCACTGTATTGCCTGCACGACGCCCTTCATCAGAGGTAATAACAATTTTAGCGCCAGAATCTTTAATACGATCAGCAATTGCTGATGGTGAGAAACCACCAAATACCACAGAGTGAATCGCACCTAAACGTGCACATGCTTGCATTGCATAAACAGCTTGCGGTGACATAGGCATGTAAATAGCAATACGATCGCCTTTTTTCACACCGAGCTTTTTCAAACCATTAGCAAACTTTGCCACTTCATCATGCAGCTGTTGATAAGAAATATACTCACTCTGTGATGGATCGTCGCCTTCCCAGATCAATGCTGTTTTATCAGCTTTAGTTGCCAGGTGGCGGTCAATACAGTTGTACGAAGCATTTAGCTCACCATCTTCATACCATTTAATACTGATATGGCCTTTATCAAACGAGGTATTTTTTACTTTAGTAAAAGGGGCTGACCAATCGAGACGTTTACCGTGCTCTGCCCAAAAACCTTCAGGATCATCAATAGATTGCTTGTAAAGTGTATTATATTTATCGTTATCAACTAAGGCTGCATTCTTGATATGTGCAGGAACTGGATAGATACTTTGTGACATAGTCGTCTCCATTTTAATTACTTGCCTAAGGCCTACCTCAAGGATCACCCAGCATAGCGGGCGAAAGTATTAGACCTTAGTTGTATTATCTTTAATTTATTTCACTGTACGCTCTAAATTGTTTCAAAATTCCATCATTTACGCTATTAATGGAAAATGTTAATTATATGTTTAAACTAAGGTGGAAAGCTTGCCACCTTAGTCTAATAGACCAATAGGTAATTGAGTAAAAAGCATACTTAATCAAAAGTGGTATCACAACATAAGTATAATAATGCAACAAGCAGCCCCGAATAGGACTTTGACTATGACAACAAAATCAACAGTATTAAAAACGCTTACTGCCACTGCCGTATTGTGCGCGCTTTCAGCTACAACACAAGCCGCAACCATCGGTGACACTGATGTGACTTATGGCGGTTATGTAAAATTGGATGCTATGTGGAGTGATTACTCTGATGGAGTACCAGATGGTAGCAGTGTAGGCCGAGATTTTTATGTACCAGGCACAACCCCTGTAAATAAAAATGTAGACAGCGATCCTGTATTTGATATGCATGCTCGTCAATCTCGCTTCTTTTTAGGCACTGCAACCAAGCTTGATGACGGTAAGGAAATAAAAACCAAAATTGAAGTCGACTTTATTGCCTCAGCACCTGGTGGTAATGAACGAGTAAGCAATTCATATGCGCCGCGTATTCGCCAAGCGTTTATTACTTATGATGGTTGGTTATTTGGTCAAGCATGGTCTAACTTTCAAAATGTTGGCGCATTACCAGAAGCATTAGATTTTATAGGGCCAGCAGAAGGTACTGTGTTTGTGCGCCAAACTCAAGCACGTTATACCAGTGGTAATTGGTCTTTCTCCCTTGAAAACCCTGAAAGCACAGTAACAACACAAGATGCTGCTCGCGTAGCAACTGATGATGCGTCATTACCTGACTTTACAGCCCGTTACACAGTAAATGCTGATTGGGGACAATTTGTCGTTACAGGCCTAGCACGGCAATTAACATACAAACAAAATGGCATTGATGCTGATGAAACATCATTTGGTATCAGTGCCTCAGGTAAAGTAAATATTGGTGAAAACAACCTTAAATTTATGCTTACTCAAGGTAAAGGCTTAGGTCGTTATATAGGCGTAAACGTTGCCAATGGTGCGGTATTAAATGGTGATGAGCTTGATGCGATTGATTCAACCTCTGGTTTTATTGCATATCAACAACATTGGAATAGCCAATGGCGTTCAACCTTCTTATACTCATTCTTTTCTGCTGATAACAACACTGATTTATTAACCATTTCAGGTGATCCAACTAAAACAAGTCAAAGCTTTAGCGCTAACATACTTTACTCACCAGTTAAAAAGCTGACTTTTGGCGCAGAGTTTAAACACGCTGAACGTGAAGTGGAAAGTGGTAATGATGGTGATATGGATCGCTTACAGTTCTCAGTGAAATACGCATTCTAAAATTCACAATATTACCTTTTATTACTTCTTTAAGCGGCTTAGGCCGCTTTTTTATTGCCTCAAAGCCCCACATTTTATTAACTAAAACACAATACAGAATTGCAAATCATTGCTATTTAGATTAAATTACGTGCTTCTTTTGAGCTTTATGGAATGTCGCATGTCTGCCCCGCAGTTTTTACGTTTATCTAAATTAGCAGTTTTTACTTCGCTAGCTTTAAGTGGTGTTGCTCACGCAACTGAAGAAAACAACAATGAATCCCTTGAAAAGATAGCTGTGTATGGACAACACCATAAAAATTACATTACGGAAGATGTCCAGTCAGCAACAAAGTTGGGCTTAACAATTAAAGAAACACCACAGTCGATCTCGGTTGTATCACGCGCATTAATGGACGATTTTTCTCTCGATGATATAAATGCAGTTTTAGAAACAACCCCCGGTGTCACTGTTGAACAAATAGAAACTGATCGCACCTATTTTAAAGCCCGTGGTTTTGAAATTACTAATTTCCAAGTAAACGGCATGGGTACTCCGCAAGATAACGGGTCAATTCAAGGCACCCTTGACACTTCTATTTTTGAAAGCGTAGAAGTTGTTCGTGGCGCAAATGGTTTGATGACAGGCGCAGGTAACCCTTCTGCAACCGTTAACATGGTGCTAAAAAAGCCAACTTACCAAACAAAAGTCAGTGCTTCGGCTTCTTATGGTTCATGGAATAACAAACGCTTGGAACTCGATGCTTCAACGGCGTTAACTGAAAATCAGGCTGTCCGTGTTACGTTTACTAAACAAAAAACAGACTCATACTTAGATCGCTACGAGCAAGATAAAACTATTTATTACCTTGCCTATGAAGGCCAGCTTACTGATAGCACAACTTTATCGGTAAATTATGTCAATCAACAAAAAGATGCCGACAGCCCACTTTGGGGAGCATTACCACTTTATTATAGCGATGGCAGCGCAACAAACTTTGATTCTTCTACCAGCACAGCATCTGATTGGTCATACTGGAACAACTCGACTGAACAAGTTTTTGTCGCTGTTGAACAAAGCATCACAAATACTTGGTTTTTAAAAGCCAATTACGCGCATTTAGTGAATGAGCAAGACTCTGAATTATTTTATGTCTATGGTACACCTGATCGTGAAACCGGTCTTGGCTTAACAGGTTCCGCCAGTGAGTACGATCACAAAGATAAACACGATATTTTTGACCTTTATGCTGCCGGTAAATTTGACTTATTCGGTATGGAACATGACTTGTCTTTTGGTGTAAACCAAGCTGATATGGATAATTATGATAAGTTAGTGAAGGACGACGAAAATGGTGCTCCTACAATGCCAGAACTAGGTAGTTGGGATGGTACAGTTCCAACACCAACATTTGATGATGGCTTAACCGGTGGCGATGTTACTAATAGACAACGTTCTGCTTATATTTCTACACGCATTCGTGCTACCGACTCACTCAGTTTATTAGCTGGTGTTAGCCAAGTTAACTGGCAGTCTAAAGGCATGTCTTATGGTGTTGCCAAAGACAAAAAAGCGGATAAAACCATTCCTTATTTTGGCACTGTGTACGATATTAACGACAATCTAGCTGCGTATGCCAGCTACACAGAAACATTTGTGCCGCAAACACAGCGCGAGATCAATGGTGATTACCTCGATCCAATCACAGGTAAAAGCAGTGAAATAGGCGTAAAAGCACAATTACTAGATAGTGATCTGTTTGTTACCCTTGCGTACTTTGATGCCAAGCAGGTTGGCCTCGCGGTTGCAATTCCAGGCTCACCACCTGATGACACCCGCTACTATGGCGCAGATGGCATTAACAGTGAGGGTTTTGAAGTAGAGCTAAGCGGTAAAATAACTGACACCCTCAGTACTAGTTTTAGTTATAGCAATATCAATATTGATGGGGATGAGCTTGTTAAAAATTACACCCCTAAAAACCAATATAAACTAGCTATCACTCATAAAGTATCTGAAATTGAAGGATTAACGTTTGGCTTAAATTACCGCTGGCAAGATGACACAAAGCGTATTCAACCTGTTACCACACTAGGTGTTATACCGGTTACCAAACAAGATGCCTTCGGTATTTTAAACCTAATGGCAACTTACGATATTACCGATAATGTCGGCGTGTCTTTCAATGTTAATAACGTCACTAATGAGAAATACATCCATAGCCTGTTTTGGGCTCAAGGTTACTACGGTGCACCGCGTAACTATGCAGTCTCAGTGAATTGGCAGTTGTAAACTAAAACTATAAATACAAAAAAGCCGCTAAATAATTTAGCGGCTTTTTTTACGGTTAAGCTCGGGTCAAATCGCGCTTATTCAATATTTTTAAAGCTCAGCATCATCTTCTTCAATATCATCAGGCTTGATTGTCGCTTTTAATAACAACATATCGCGTAACTTGCCTTCGATCTCATCTGAAATCTCAGGGTTCTCTTTTAAGAACTTAATCGAATTAGATTTACCTTGGCCAACTTTACTTCCATTGTAGCTGTACCAAGCACCGGCTTTTTCAACCAACTTATGCTTAACACCTAAGTCAATTAACTCACCATGCTTAGAGATACCTTCGCCGTACATGATAATAAATTCAGCTTGTTTAAATGGCGGCGCAACTTTGTTTTTAACCACTTTAACCCGGGTTTCATTGCCCACTACTTCATCGCCCTCTTTAATAGAGCCGATACGACGAATGTCTAAACGTACTGACGCGTAGAATTTAAGTGCGTTACCACCAGTAGTGGTTTCTGGGTTACCAAACATAACACCAATTTTCATACGGATTTGGTTAATGAAAATACATAAAGTGTTTGAACGTTTAATATTACCAGTAAGCTTACGTAATGCTTGTGACATTAAACGTGCTTGTAGGCCCATGTGCGAATCGCCCATATCGCCTTCAATTTCAGCTTTCGGTGTTAATGCCGCAACCGAATCGACAACAACCACATCAACAGCGCTTGAGCGTACTAACATGTCACAAATTTCCAGCGCTTGTTCACCGGTATCAGGTTGTGAAACTAATAATTCATCAATGTTTACGCCTAATTTTTGGGCGTAAATTGGGTCAAGTGCATGCTCAGCATCAACGAAAGCACAGGTTTTTCCTTCTTTTTGTGCTTCAGCAATAACTTGTAAAGTTAGCGTGGTTTTACCTGATGATTCAGGGCCATATATTTCTACAATACGCCCCATCGGTAAACCACCTATGCCTAATGCGATATCAATGCCCAGAGAGCCTGTAGATACAGCATCAATATCTAACGCTTTATTGTCACCCAACTTCATTATTGAGCCTTTACCAAATTGACGTTCAATTTGAGATAAAGCAGCGTCCAATGCTTTTTGTTTGTTATCGTTCATTTTACTCTCCAAATCCAGCTAATGCAGACCAGTATACTGTATGAAATCACAGTATCAAGCTAATTTTATTAATTTATCTTTTCTATAATAGTTTTTAATGAATAAACAATAGCTTGCAGTCTAACTTGCGCTCTATCACCAACAAATACTTGTTGGCTCGAATACTGTTTATCGCCAATTTGAATGCAAAACCACACTAAACCCACTGGTTTTTCTGCACTGCCACCGCCAGGGCCTGCAATACCCGATACCGCAATCGACATATCAGCCCCAGCGGCCTTACACGCACCCGCCGCCATTTGCAACACGGTTTGCTCACTCACTGCGCCGTATAAAGTTAAGGTTTGCTCCGAAACTCCTAGTAAATCCTGCTTAGCTTGATTACTGTATGTAACAAATGCACGGTCAATATAAGCCGAGCTGCCTGGGGTATCGGTTAGTGCATAACTCACTCCCCCACCAGTACATGATTCAGCACTAGTGATCCATAAGCGTTTATCCGTTAAAATAGCGCCTAACTGCGCAGCAAGTGTTTTAATCTCTTGATGTAATTCCATATTCAGCCTTTGGGTAAATACATGTCGTTCGATCTTTATGCACCGCACACTATAAGTCAACAAACTCCGATGATGCAGCAGTATCTAAAAATAAAATCTGAGCATCGTGATATTTTACTATTTTATCGCATGGGCGATTTTTACGAGCTATTTTTTGATGATGCCAAACGTGCAGCACAACTGCTTGATATTTCGCAAACTCACCGAGGTAAAGCTGGCGGCGATCCTATTCCCATGGCAGGCGTCCCCTATCATGCGGTAGAGAATTATTTAGCTCGTTTGGTACAGATGGGTGAGTCCGTCGCTATTTGTGAACAGGTGGGCGACCCTGCAACCAGCAAAGGGCCTGTTGAGCGCAAAGTGGTACGCATTGTTACTCCTGGCACTATTTCTGATGAAGCATTATTACAAGAGCGCCAAGATAATTTACTAACCAGCGTTTGGCAAAGTAAAAAAGCCGTGTATGGCATTGCTTACTTAGATATTAACTCAGGCCGTTTTAATATTGTTGAAGTAAATACTGAAGAAGCATTTAGTTCAACTTTGCAACGCTTAGCACCAGCAGAGTTACTCTATAGTGAAGACTTTGCCAACTTTCATTTGATTGAACATATTAAAGGTATTCGCCGTCGTCCTGAATGGGAGTTTGACTTAGACACTGCACAACATTTGTTATGCGAGCAATTTGGCACCAAAGATTTAGTCGGTTTTGGGGTTGATAAAGCCAAAGCAGCATTGGTTGCTGCAGGTTGCCTAATGCAGTATGTAAAAGATACCCAACGCATTGCTTTACCGCATATTCGCGCCATCACTTTAGAGCATAACGAACACGCTGTTATCTTAGATGCTGCCACCCGTAAAAATTTAGAGTTGACCGTTAACCTCTCTGGTGGCTTGGAAAACACCTTAGCACAAGTACTTGATAAAACAGCTACCGCGATGGGTTCACGACTGTTAAAGCGTCGTATTCATACGCCAATACGTTCTAAACCTGAGCTTAATGCTCGCCTTAATGCAATTAGTGCCATTATCGACGTACAGCTGTGTGGTGAACTACATGAGTCATTAAAGCAAATAGGTGATATTGAGCGGGTTATTGCTCGTTTAGCATTATGGACCGCTCGTCCGCGCGATTTAACCCGTCTGCGCAGCGCACTGCAAGCCTTAGCTCCACTGCACGAGCTATTAACTGATGCCAGCGATCCTCGCATTAGTCAGATCATCGCACAATCACCTGAGTTACCCGAATTACAACAGTTACTAGAACGCGCCGTGATTGAAAACCCACCAGTGTTAATTCGTGATGGTGGCGTAATTGCACCGGGTTACAACAGTGAACTCGATGAATGGCGTGCATTAAGCCAAGGCGCAACAGATGTACTAGAACAACTCGAACAGCGCGAGCGTGAACGCACTGGTATTAGCACCCTTAAAATCGGTTATAACCGTGTGCATGGCTTTTTTATTGAAGTAAGTCGTGCCAACGCACATTTAGTGCCTGCTGATTATATTCGTCGCCAAACACTTAAAAATAATGAACGCTATATAATTCCAGAGCTTAAAGAGCACGAAGACAAAGTGCTCGGCAGCCAATCAAAAGCCCTTGCCCTTGAAAAGCAACTTTACGAACAACTGTTTGAATTTATTGCCCCGCACATCGAACAACTACAAATAATGGCGGCAGCACTGGCAGATTTAGATGTGCTAAATAACCTTGCTGAGCGAGCTATTGCGCTTAATTACGCTAAACCGCAACTGTGCGATAATGATGATATCAGCATCAAGCAAGGTCGCCATCCGGTTGTTGAACAAGTAATGAAAGACCCTTTCATTGCCAACCCGGTAGAGCTTAATGCGCAGCGTAAAATGCTGATCATTACCGGACCAAATATGGGCGGTAAATCAACCTATATGCGCCAAACTGCACTGATTGTATTAATGGCACACATTGGTAGTTTTGTGCCAGCAGACAGCGCTAAAATTGGTAATATCGACCGTATATTTACCCGTATTGGCGCCAGTGATGATTTAGCCTCAGGGCGCTCAACCTTCATGGTCGAAATGACCGAAACGGCCACTATTTTAAACAATGCTACCGCGCAGTCACTGGTGTTAATGGATGAAATTGGCCGAGGGACGAGTACCTACGATGGTCTATCATTGGCTTATGCAACAGCCGATCATTTAGCGTCAAAAATATCCGCTAAAACGTTATTTGCAACCCATTATTTTGAACTGACTGAACTGGCCGAACAACAAGCGGGATTGGTGAATGTTCACTTAGATGCGATAGAGCACAACGACACTATTGCCTTTATGCATACTGTACTTGATGGTGCGGCAAGCAAAAGCTTTGGCTTGCAAGTAGCAGCGCTTGCTGGGGTGCCAAAAGCAGTGATAAAGCAAGCTAAGCAAAAATTAAAAATGCTCGAAAATCATCAGCCAGTTACTGCTGATTTAAATATTCAACAAACATCATTGTTTGACAACGAGCCGAGCGAGGTAGAAACCCAATTAGCTGAGATTGATTTAGATAATTTAAGCCCGCGCCAAGCACAAGACTTACTATATAAATTAAAAGCACTGCTTTAATATTATTAAAGCACATCGAGTAGGAGTGAGGCTGTTGCCTCACACCGACTTTAAACCTTGGGTTTTAAACAATTAACGAAAAGAACTTACTTCTTCTTTTTAACTGCTTTTTTGTTTGGTAGATCAGTGATTGAACCTTCAAATATTTCAGCAGCAAGGCCGATCGATTCGTTCAATGTTGGGTGAGCATGAATGGTAAGCGCTAAATCTTCGCCATCTGCGCCCATTTCAACAGCTAGGCCGATCTCGCCAAGCATTTCGCCTGCATTGATACCAACCATAGCGCCACCGATAACACGGCCACTTTCTTTATCAAAGATAAGTTTCGTTTGGCCTTCAGTACGAGCAGATGCAATTGCACGACCTGATGCAGCCCACGGTAATACCGCAGTTTCGATATTTAAGCCTTGCTCTTTTGCTTCTTTTTCAGTTACACCAACCCAAGCGATTTCTGGATCAGTATACGCGATTGAAGGAATGCATTTAGGGTCAAAGAAGTGTTTTTGACCAGAGATAACTTCAGCAGCAACGTGTGCTTCATGAACCGCTTTGTGAGCAAGCATAGGCTGACCAACAATGTCACCAATCGCGAATATGTGCTCAACGTTAGTTTTAAGTTGCTTATCAACATTAATGAAGCCACGCTCATCAACGTTAACACCTGCTTTGTCTGCATCAAGTAGCTTACCGTTTGGTGTACGACCAACTGCTACTAGCACTTTGTCATAACGTACTGGCTCTGCCGGTGCATTTTTACCTTCAAACGTTACATATAAGCCGTCGTCTTTCGCTTCAACGCCAACAACTTTAGTTGATAGCATTACGTTGAACTTTTTGCTCACGTATTTTTGGTAAATCTTAATGATGTCTTTATCAGCAGCTGGTACTAGTTGGTCTGCAAACTCAACTACGTCGATTGCAGAACCTAGTGCACGATATACTGTGCCCATTTCAAGACCGATAATACCACCACCTAATACAAGTAGTTTCTCTGGTACATCTTTAAGCTCTAATGCGCCAGTTGAATCAATTACACGGTCATCTTGTGGAATGAAAGGCAAGTTAACAGGCTGAGAACCCGCTGCAATAATAGCATTATCGAACGTGATCGTTGTTGCGCCATCAGCACCTTCAACAGCGATAGTGTTGCTACCAGTGAATTTACCGTAACCGTAAACCACTTTTACTTTACGCATTTTAGCCATGCCGTCTAGGCCGCCAGTTAACTGACCGATTACAGATTCTTTCCAAGAACGTACTTGGTCTAAGTCAACTTTTGGTGCGCCAAAAGTAACACCATGAGATGACATTTCAGCAGCGTCATCAATTACTTTAGCTACGTGTAAAAGTGCTTTTGAAGGGATACAACCCACATTAAGACATACACCACCTAATGTGTCGCGAGATTCTACTAATGTAACTTCTAAGCCCAAGTCAGCAGCACGGAAAGCCGCAGAATAACCACCAGGACCACCGCCTAGTATAACAACTTGAGTTTTCAATTCGTTGCTCATGCTTTTACCTTAATTGTTTGAACGGGACACTGCCCTAAAGTTTAACTGCCATGTTTCTGCATGGGCAGAAAGGGGCATTTGTGCAAAGATTGTATCATTGCAAATGGTAAAAATCCCAGCAAAAAACAACTGGCTGGGATTTGATTCTATTTATTTAGCTACATGCATCAATTGCTGCATTACATTACTAATTGGCGAATATCGCTCATGTAACTTGCAAGGTTTACAGTAAAGCGTGCCGCTAGTGCGCCGTCAATCACCCTATGGTCGTATGACATTGAAAGTGGAACCATTAATTTAGGTTCAAACTCTTTGCCATTCCATTTTGGTTTCATTTCAGATTTAGATACACCTAAAATAGCCACTTCTGGCGCATTAACAATTGGCGTAAATGCAGTACCACCAATACCACCAAGACTTGATATAGTAAAACAGCCACCTTGCATATCAGATGAAGTTAGCTTGCCGTCACGCGCTTTAACAGATACTTCCATTAATTCACGTGATAACTCAATGATGCCTTTTTTATCAACATCTTTAAATACGGGTACAACCAAACCGTTTGGCGTATCAACTGCAACACCGATATTGATGTACTTTTTAAGAATTAAGCTTTCACCATCTTCAGATAAAGACGAGTTAAATGTAGGGAACTCAGCCAATGCTTTTGCCGCTGCTTTCATTACAAATACCAGCGGGGTGATTTTAACACCCAGCTTTTTCTTCTCGCTAAGGGCATTTTGCTCTTTACGGAAAGCTTCAAGGCTAGTGATATCGGCTTCATCAAACTGGGTAACGTGAGGGATTTGCACCCAGTTACGGTGTAAGTTTTTACCTGAAAGCTTTTGAATACGAGACAGTTTCTTCTCTTCGATTTCACCAAATTTAGCAAAATCAACTTTTGGCCATGGAATTAAACCAAGTTCGCCACCACCTGCATTGCCATTACCCGCAGATAACTGACCAGACTCTACTTGCTTAACTAGGTTCTTCACATAGTTTTGCACGTCTTCTTTCACAACGCGGTTTTTACGGCCTGAACCTTTTACATTCGCAAGGTTAATACCAAACTCACGGGCTAAGCGGCGTACAACTGGCGATGCATGAGCATACGCACTATTGTTTTCAAAACTTTCATTGCTAGCTTGAACTGGTGCTGCTTGCTCTGGTACTGGAGCAGATTCAGTTTTAGCTGCTGGTACAGATTCAGAAGCCGCTTTTTCAGCGGTAGCAGTTGGTGCACTGCCTGCAACTTCAAATACAAAGATAAGTGAACCGGTCGATACTTTATCGCCAGTTGCTACTTTGATTTCTTTAACTGTTCCTGAAAACGGTGCTGGTACTTCCATTGCCGCTTTGTCGCCTTCAACGTTTAAGATTGACTGTTCTTCAGTAACCTTATCGCCAACTGCAACCATTACTTCAGTCACTTCAACTTCATCACCGCCGATATCAGGCACGTTAACTTCTTTGCTACTCGGCGCTGAATTTTGTGCTGGTGCAGACTCTTGAGCTGGCGCTGCTTCTGCTTTCGCAGCTGCGGGCTCACTACCAGCCACTTCAAAAACAAACACTAAAGAGCCTGTTTTTACTTTATCGCCAGTTGCTACTTTGATTTCTTTGACTGTTCCTGCAAACGGTGCTGGTACTTCCATTGCCGCTTTGTCGCCTTCAACGTTTAAGATAGATTGCTCTTCTTCAACAGTATCGCCAACTGCAACCATTACTTCAGTCACTTCAACTTCATCATCGCCGATATCAGGAACTGTGACTTCTTTAGTCGTTGAGCCTGAAGAGGCCGCTGGTGCTGCGTCTTCAGTTTTTGCAGGTTCACTAGGTGCTTCTTCGTTTGATGCTTGCTCTTCACCTTCAAACAAGAATACTAAAGAACCCGTAGCAACTGTGTCGCCCACGTTTACTTTAATTTCTTTTACGATACCCGCCTGTGCAGCAGGTACTTCCATTGAGGCTTTATCACCCTCAACAGTTAGTAATGATTGGTCAACCTCAACTTTGTCACCAACGCTCACTAAAATTTCGGTTACTTCGACCTCATCGCCACCAATATCTGGTACTTTAATTTCAATACTCATTGCAAACCTCTTATGCGTACAGTGGATTAAGTTTGTTAGTGTCGATGTTAAACTTTTTAAGTGCTTCAACAACCACTGACTTTTCAAGCTCACCACGTTTAACTAGTTCAGATAACGTAGCAACCACTACGTAGCCGGCGTTAACTTCAAAGTGACGACGTAAGTTTTCACGGCTATCAGAACGGCCATAACCATCTGTGCCTAACACTTTGTAGTTGCTAGTTGGAATGAATGAACGTGCTTGTTCTGCGTAGTTTTTCATGTAATCAGTTGCAGCAACTGTCACTGAGTCATTCAATACGCTCGTGATATAAGCAGTCTTCTGCTCACTTTCAGGGTTAAGCATATTGAAACGCTCAACATCTTGACCATCACGCGTAAGTTCATTAAATGACGTTACAGAGTAAACGTCTGATGCAATACCATAGTCTTCACTTAAAATTGCAGCAGCTTTACGTACTTCAGTCATAATAGTACCTGAGCTTAATAACTGTACGTTGGCTTTTTTGCCTGCGTAACTTTCAAGCTTATAAATACCTTTACGAATACCTTCTTCTGCACCTTCTGGCATCGCTGGCTGCGCGTAGTTCTCGTTCATCAACGTCAGGTAGTAGTAGATACTTTCTTGCTCTTCACCGTACATACGACGAATACCGTCTTGCATGATAACCGCGACTTCATACACATAGGTTGGATCGTAAGAAATACAGTTAGGTACTGTGTTAGCAAGAATATGGCTGTGACCATCTTCATGCTGTAAACCTTCACCATTAAGCGTTGTACGACCAGCCGTTGCGCCTAATAAGAAACCACGCGCTTGCTGATCACCAGCCATCCATGCCATGTCGCCAACACGTTGGAAACCAAACATTGAATAGTAGATGTAGAATGGGATCATTGGTAAATTGTTAGTGCTGTAAGATGTTGCAGCAGCAACCCACGATGACATTGCACCTAGCTCGTTAATACCTTCTTGCAATACTTGCCCTGATGTTGCTTCTTTATAGTAAGAAACAATGTCACGGTCTTGTGGAGTATAGTTTTGGCCATCTGGATTATAAATACCGATCTGACGAAATAAACCTTCCATACCAAAGGTACGCGCTTCATCGGCAATAATTGGCACAATATTTTTACCAATACCTTTATCTTTTAATAAGATATTAAGTGCACGAACAAAGCCCATTGTGGTAGAAATATGACGTTTTTGCTCTTCAAGTAGTGGTTTGAACGCTTCTACTTCTGGCAGCACTAACTTTTCAGTAAAGTTAGGAATACGTTTTGGTGTGTAACCTTTAAGTGCATCACGGCGAGCATGCAAATATTTGTACTCTGGTGAATCTTTTTCAAGCTCTAAGTAAGGAAGATCTTTTAATTGCTCCTCAGATACTAAGTCATCTAAGCCTAAACGCGAACGTAAATGAGCAACGTGTGACATGTCCATTTTTTTCACTTGGTGAGCAATATTTTTACCTTCAGCCGCTTCACCCATACCGTAACCTTTTACAGTTTTAGCAAGAATAACGGTTGGTCGATCTTTGCTCTCTTCCGCCTTTTTAAATGCCGCGAATAATTTTGATGGCTCATGACCACCACGCTTCAGCGCGAAAATTTCGTCATCTGTCATATCAGCCACAAGTGCTGCGGTTTCAGGATAACGACCAAAGAAATGTTCACGGACGTACGCGCCATCTTTTGCTTTATATGTTTGGTAATCGCCATCGACTGTTTCGTTCATCAATTGTAATAACTTACCCGTAGTGTCTTTAGCGAGTAAGATATCCCAGCCGCAACCCCACACTAGCTTGATCACATTCCAGCCAGCGCCTTTGAATAGACCTTCAAGCTCTTGAATGATTTTACCATTACCCATTACTGGACCATCTAGACGCTGCAAGTTACAGTTAATTAAGAAACAAAGGTTGTCTAGTTTTTCACGGGCAGCAAAAGAAATAGCGCCACGTGATTCTGGCTCGTCCATTTCGCCATCACCTAAAAACGCATACACACGTTGGTTTTTAGTGTCTTTTAAGCCACGACCATCTAGGTATTTTAAGAAACGCGCTTGATAGATAGACGCGATAGGACCCAGACCCATAGATACCGTAGGGAACTGCCAGAATTCAGGCATTAATTTAGGATGTGGGTAAGATGGCAAACCTTCACCATCAACTTCTTGACGGAAGTTATCAAGCTGCGCAGCAGATAAACGACCTTCAACAAATGCACGCGCATAAATACCCGGAGAAATATGACCTTGATAATAAACTAAGTCACCGCCGTCTACATCATTTGGCGCTTTGAAGAAATGGTTAAAACATACTTCATAAAACGCCGCTGATGACTGGTAAGACGCCATATGGCCGCCTAGGTCTAGGTCTTTTTTCGAAGCACGCAATACAATCATGATTGCGTTCCAACGAATAATAGAACGAATACGGCGCTCAAGGTTTACGTCCCCAGGGTATGCAGGTTCTTGATCTACCGGGATCGTATTAACGTAGTTGGTGTTAATGCCTGTAGGCATATCAACACCGTCTAAACGGGCTTGCTCTAATACTTGCTCAAGTAAAAACTGAGCACGTTCAACACCTTCTTCACGCACAACTGATTCAAGAGCTTGTAACCACTCTTGTGTTTCTAGCGCGTCTACGTCAATTTTATTGACTTCAGACATATGGAGGTTTCCTTATGTTTAAAATACGAATATTGTTAATTTAATACAACGTATACTTAACTTTATGTGTTCTAAGTACCGTGTATTAGCTTAATTTTGTTTTGTGCGTCTTAAACTACGTTCAATTCGCGAATGCTCTTTACCTGCTTCAAGTAATGCCTCTTCAATAAACGCTAAGTGTGCATTACTTGCCAAACGCGCTTGTTCAGGGTTGCCATCTATAACGGCATCCATTAATAAACGTCTATGCTGAGCTAACTGACTACTAACATCTGATTTTTTTAATAAAACAGTTAAATTTTGCAGTACATTTTGTTCAAGTAGCGCTTGCATACCACGCACTAAATGCAGCAGTACTACATTATGTGATGCTTCTGCGATACAAAAATGAAACGCATTAATTGCTTTAGCTTTTTGTAGTAAATCATCATTAGCTAATACTATGCATTCAAAGCTTTGCTTAACTTTATCAAAATCAGTGCTAGTTCCACGAAGCGCGGCATAATAAGCAGCAATTCCTTCTAATGCATGGCGAAACTCTAATAAATCAAACTGCGATTCAGGATGTTTACTGATCAAGTCAAATAACGGATCAGTGAGCCCTTCTTCTAGCTGATTTTTTACAAACGTCCCGCCACCCTGGCGGCGTGTTACTAAGCCTTTTGCCTCTAGCTTTTGAATAGCCTCACGTAATGAAGGGCGAGACACTTCAAATTGTTTGGCTAATTCACGCTCTGGCGGCAGTTTCTCACCCGGTGCTAATGAGCCCTCAAGAATCATATTCTCAAGTTGCTGTAAAATAACATCCGATAGTTTTGCTGCTTTAATCTTTAAAGACATTAATCAACGTCCGCATTATAGTGGAAATGTAACCTGAAAAATCCAAGCTTGTCCCCAGAGACCAGACCAAAAGGTAAATTGGTCATACCAAATTTGAGCCATACGTTATCAAAAAGCAAGTTTACTGTCAATTTCGCTGCGATGCACCTTAAAAACACCCTAACGTATTTTGTACAAAGATCAAACAGTATGAGATAAAGCCAGTGTTTAGGAAATAATTTTATAGAAAAACACAATGGTCTGACCAGACAATTAGGAGATGAGGTTTTAGGTTTTAACTATAACTTCCCTAAAACCTAACACCTGTTTATTTACGCTAACCCGCCAAACAAAGTAAGCAAGGCTATCAATACTAAGTAAAACAATACATTGCGTTTTACAAGCTTCATCATACACGTTGCTTCGTATGCGCAACCAAAATGTTGCTGTTCTATTTGCTCTGCGGCAAGCGCGGTATTAGTAACCACTTTACGGTTACTCACCGTAAAATCGAGTACATAATGCAGCCAGCAACTGGTGCCCTTATTAAAGTTACCTATTACTAGATAACCAAAGCTGGCGATTCTGGCTGGTAACCAATCAAGCCAAAATAATAATGAATGAATAAGTTTAAAACGTTTAGCATATACAACTTTATGGTCGTTCTGCACTAAATCAGCAAAAGTACGCACTAATGCATACAAGGTCGCGCCAGGTACGCCTAATATTACAAACCAAAAAATAACTGCACAATAAAAACGAAAGTTTACCCAAGCCAATGTTTGTCCAAAGGTTTCGCCGCCTTTTTGCTCTTCCGTTTTCTTTTGCCCCATTTGCAGTGCATATAAGGTTGCCGCTTGTTGATCATCACGGGTTAGCGCATTTAAATACGACTTATATAAAGCCCGTTGTTTAGCACAGCCAAAGCAAACCAGCAGCACAGCCACATTAATAGCTAACTGCCATAATACAAAATCAGACAAGGTAAAAATAACCGCCACCAGTAATACCGGCAAACACAACCAAATAATAAATCCCGCAGGCGAATTAAATAGACCTTGCTCGCCAAGCTGTTTTTTTGAACGTGTTAAATAGCCTTGCGCGTAATAGCTTATTTGCCAATAATCTGAGCGGGCACCTAAACGCTCTAATATCAGAGCTATTATTATAGAAATTAAGATCATACTTTTTTATTCCAAATTGGCGCTAGTTAAAGCTGATTAAAATATAGTTATAGTGCAGCAAAATAATGGTTCCAATCAAAGCTCTCACCGGGATCTGTTTTTCGCCCTGGTGCAATATGACAATGCCCTACAATACGCGACCGCGTGATTGCTGGATATTTATTTATCAAAGCCTTAGTCAAAGATTGTAATGCATTATATTGATTTTGGGTATACGCCGTTGTATCAGTTCCTTCAAGCTCAATACCAATACTAAAATCATTACATTGGCTGCGCCCTAAAAACTCAGACTGCCCAGCATGCCAAGCCCGTTTACTAAATGGCACATATTGTACTATTTCACCACAGCGCTTAATAAAGCAATGTGCTGAAACTCTCACCCCCTTTAAATCAGTAAAACTGGGGTGTGCTTGGCAATCAATACAGCCCATAAATAAATCATCCACAAACGGCGTGGCAAACTGCCCTGCTGGTAAGGAAATATTATGGAGCACTAACAAGGAAATTTCGTCACCTTGCGGGCGCTCATCAAAGTGTGTACATGGTCGTTGAGTCGCCGTATCAACGACGCCAATAGAGTTTATTATCATAATGTGTCAGTAAATATAGGTATACTCAAATGCTAATAGATTTCAAAACAGAATAACAGCAAAGTCATTAAGTGCTTGTAGCAGCGAGTTTACCTCGCGACTGTTTTTACATTTACATAGACACACTATTTAACCACCGAGCACACCGAGACGCTTTGCTACACCGAGAAGACAAAAGTAAAGTTAATCACTATTACCTATTGGTTTTTCCTCTGTGAGCTCGGTGCTCTCTGTGATGAATAAATCACTTAAAAAGCTTTAATTGCCTGGTTTCCCCCGCCTACGCATTGGTAGCAGCGAGTTTACCTCGCGACTGTTCTTACATTTACACAGACACACTATTTAACCACCGAGCCCACCGAGGCGCTTTGCTACACCGAGAAGACAAAAGTAAAGTTAATCACTATTACCTATTGTTTTTTCCTCTGTGAGCTCGGTGCTCTCTGTGGTGAATAAATCACTTAAAAAGCTTTAATTGTCTGGTTTCCCGCGCCTACGTATTGGTAGCAGCGAGTTTACCTCGCGACTGTTTTTACATTTACACAGACACACTATTTAACCACCGAGCCCACCGAGACGCTTTGCTACACCGAGAAGACAAAAGTAAAGTTAATCACTATTACCTATTGGTTTTTCCTCTGTGAGCTCGGTGCTCTCTGTGGTGAATAAATCACTTAAAAAGCTTTAATTGCCTGGTTTCCCGC
>NZ_JABBMT010000074.1 GCF_012927645.1 Pseudoalteromonas arctica
CACAGAGTTCACAGAGGAAAGGTTAAAGAATTAGGGGTTAAAGAAGTGACTAGGCACTTGTTTTAAAATTGTCTTCTCGGTGTAGCGCGAAGCGCCTCGGTGCCCTCGGTGGTAAAAATGGTTTTAAGTGATTTATTTATCGCCACAGAGAGCACAGAGTTCACAGAGGAAAGGTTAAAGAATTAGGGGTTAAAGAAGTGACTAGGCACTTGTTTTAAAATTGTCTTCTCGGTGTAGCGCGAAGCGCCTCGGTGCCCTCGGTGGTAAAAATGGTTTTAAATGATTTATTCACCACAGAGTTCACGAAGAGGAAAGATTAAAGGCTTTAGGGAAGTGACTAGTTGTATTTATAGCCCGTGGCTTTTCTCATTCACTTCTCTTTGTGAAAAAGAGCATTAAGCTGTTTGATAAGCTCGAAGCCCAAAAATTTATAATCGTAGTTCTAGGCATGTTAAGCTTAGTGCTAGGAAGCAAAATATAGAAATTAAAGGAATCAAGAAATGAAAATAACAGTGGTTGGTACTGGCTATGTAGGCCTATCGAACGCTATGTTACTTGCGCAAAATAATAAAGTTGTTGCGCTTGATATAGATGAGCAAAAAGTTGCTCTTTTAAAAGGTAAGAAGTCTCCTATTGTAGATGTTGAAATTAGTGATTTTTTACAAAATAAACAGCTTAATTTTACCGCTACAACTAACAAAGAGTCAGCATTAGTTGGCGCTGAATTTGTTATTATTGCTACACCTACCGATTATGACCCAGAAACCAACTATTTTAATACCAATAGTGTTGAGTCGGTTATTAAAGATGTTATAAAAATAAACCCTACGGCCACTATGGTAATTAAATCGACAGTGCCAGTAGGTTACACTCAATCGGTTAAAGAAAAGTTTGGCACTGACAATATCATATTTTCGCCAGAGTTTTTACGTGAAGGTAAAGCATTGCATGACAATTTGTATCCATCGCGTATTATTGTTGGTGAGCAAAGTGAGCGTGCGCAAACATTTGCTAATTTACTTGCTCAAGGCGCAATAAAGCAAGATATTGAGATTTTGTTTACTGACTCAACCGAAGCTGAGGCCATTAAGCTATTCTCTAATACTTACCTTGCTATGCGAGTTGCCTATTTTAATGAGCTTGATAGCTACGCTGAAAGCCATGGCTTAAATGCAAAGCAAATTATACAAGGTGTTAGTTTAGATCCGCGTATTGGCAATCATTATAATAATCCATCATTTGGCTATGGCGGTTATTGCTTACCTAAAGATACTAAGCAACTATTAGCTAACTATAAAGATGTACCTAATAATATGATTGGCGCAATAGTTGACGCCAATACTACCCGTAAAGATTTTATTGCTAACTCAATTATTAAACGCAACCCTA
This sequence comes from Pseudoalteromonas arctica, assembly GCF_012927645.1. Lineage (GTDB taxonomy): Bacteria > Pseudomonadota > Gammaproteobacteria > Enterobacterales > Alteromonadaceae > Pseudoalteromonas > Pseudoalteromonas arctica_A. Next base: position 1,390 of record NZ_JABBMT010000074.1, read on the forward strand.
AAGTAGTAGGTGTATATCGTTTAGTGATGAAAACAGGGTCTGATAATTTTAGAGCCTCTGCAATTCAAGGCATTATGAAGCGTATTAAGGCTAAAGGTATAGAAGTGGTTGTATATGAACCAGCATTGCAAGAAGAGGCCTTTTTTAATTCACGAGTAATAAAAGATCTTAATGAATTCAAACAGCTTGCAGATGTTGTAGTTTCTAACCGTATGGTTGCAGAGCTTAATGATGTTGCTGATAAAGTATATACACGCGACTTATTTGGGAGTGATTAGGCGCGTAGTGCATAGTTGCAAGTAATAAGGTAAAAGGGCAAAGGTATTAGGAAAATGCTAGGTGCTAGGGAAGTGGCTAGGGGCTAGGTGTATTCATAGCTCGCCAGTTGTTACCCACTGCTCGTGGCTTTTTCTTCTCGGTGTAGCGAAGCGCCTCGGTGCCCTCGGTGGTAAAATTGTTTTAAGTGATTTATTCACCACAGAGAACACTGAGATCACAGAGGAAAAGATTAAAGACGGAAAGTGAAAGGGCAAAGGGGCTTGATGTATTCATAGCCCACCACT
>NZ_JABBMT010000012.1 GCF_012927645.1 Pseudoalteromonas arctica
CTCTCCAATCGCAATGGATGAAGGTCTACGTTTCGCAATCCGCGAAGGTGGCCGTACTGTAGGTGCTGGTGTAGTAGCAACTATCGTTGAGTAATAATTAACTTATAAAGTTAATTATTAGAAAAAAGGTCACTTAGGTGGCCTTTTTTAATGCCTGTGAAAAAGTTGTTAGAAGTTAGAAGTTAGAAGTTAGAAGTTAGAAGTCAGACTTTAGTTGGCGAGTGAATGGCTTTATTTATTGTGGAACTCAACGAAGGTGCTTGATAGCAATGGCAGTTGGTTATTATTTCTCACTAACCACTAACCGCTTATGGCTTTTTTTAACTTTTTCTGTGCGCGCTTTTGTTCTGCTTTTTTAACGTGTTTGCTGATCCACTTGGTCATTTTTACCATTAATGCTGGCGGGAAGTCGTGCCCCATGCCGTTGACTATTCTTAGTTTGGCTTTACGGATTTGCACAGCTGTTAATTTACCAGCTGAAACAGGTATCACAGGGTCTAGATTACCGTGGATCACTAAAGTAGGCGCTTTAATTTTTGCCATTAAGTATTGTCTGCAATCACTTGCTGCAATAGCAGCAAGTTGACGATTGAAACCTCGTGGGTTGTAAGCACGTTCGACGCCCAAAATGGCTTGTTTACGCAGTGTTTGTTCATCTTGCGGGTAAGCAGGGCTACCAATGAGCTGGTTGAGTTTAATGTTGTAATTAATAGCCCCATCTCGGCAAGGTGATTTGGGGCGGTGCTTTGCAAGCTGTAAAAATAGCTTGAGCTCAGACAGAGACATTTTAGGCTTACCTGAACTAGACATAATAGAGGTTAAGCTCAAGACCTTTTTTTTATGTTTAGCTGCGATAATTTGTGCAATCATGCCACCCATAGATGCACCGACTAAATGCGCTTTTTTGATGCTCAGAGCAGCCATTAATTCAATAACATCGGTTGCCATATCGTCAAGGGTATATGCTATGCTGGAAGTAATAGGTAAGCGTTTACTCAGCCAAATTTTTAGTAAGCTCGGATCACCAAATTGATCTAACTGGCTTGAAAGACCAGTATCGCGATTATCAAATCTGATAACCCTAAAGCCATTCTCAACTAACCCGTAATAGAGCTCTTCAGGCCACACTGTTAGCTGCGCTCCAAGGCCCATAATCATAATGATAACAGGCGCTGATTTCTTGCCTTTATCTTGATAGCTAATTGTAATGCCACTTTTAATTTTAATCGTGCGCATATTACGTTATGTTGATAGCTTATTTAGCGACTTATGTAAAACAGTATAATTAAAATTCAGCAGTCCTTCATGAGTAGAAATATGAATTTTTTATATCAGAATGGGAGTCGCTTTTTAATACGTTTAACCTTCAGCATGTTTTCGCAGTTCTTCTAGCATGCTCGAATTTCCAATCATTTCATCAAGTACAGAGCGAACATTATTATCACTAGAGTGCTGGTAAAGTGATAAAATATGTTGGGCAATTTGTTGGCTATTGCCACCTTCTGAGCTTTGCGATTGATAGTATTGCGATATCAGGCCTTGCCCCGCTAAACGGCGAATATAATCGTTAGGCTCATGTTGCAGTAGTGAAGTAAAGCGCTCAGTCAGGCGTTGATCGAGTACGGGGGCTTGAGTTATGACTTCAATGGCTTGAATTTTGAATTTCTCATTATCACTATTTGTGGCCAGCTCTAAAATATTATCGACTACCGCAAAGTCATACTCAGGTATTTTTGATTTATTCAAAATATACATATTCATTTGTAGTTGAGTTAGGGCTGCGAGCCTATCGATATCTGTGGCATTTGGGTCGAGTATTTGCTCTCGTAATTGTGTGGTTATTTTTTTCGCATAATCAGAGTCTGACTTTATGCGTAGTTCATAGTCTTGTGGTAAGTCGGCATAAAAACCGTAAAGCGGGTTGCTTTCACGCATTTCATCTATTTCTTGCTGTTCTTTTTCCGTCAGTACAGCAAGCACTAACTCCTTAAAATCATCGTTATTATATTCTTGATCTATAGAAGTATTTTTTATTTTTAGGCTGGCAACTTGTCGCTGTAAAGATATTATTTTGTTATGCAATTGAGTAATTGAAAGTTCGTTGTTGTCATTATTCAGTGGCATATTAGTAACAATGATCGATGACTGTTCAGTGCTGCTTTTATTGTTAGGTAAACTCACTGATTTGAAAAATGTACCGTAACACGAGATGACAAGTGCGGCTGAGGCAAGGACTATTGCGACTGATCCTTTACTAATTAGCATGTGGTGGAGGCTCCATATTTGAAAAGGCGTAATTTACCGCCTTGAGGGCTATAAGTCTGTTAAAAGATGTAGAAAGTTAAGTATGCTCAAGCGTATTATAATTTATTCGCTAAGTATGATTGATAATGAAGGTTATTACAAAGATGCAAATGCGCTTCATACCTATGCTGAGCTTTTTGTATATGATGTGCCTTCAGGTGATTTATTTGCAGAGTCAACGAAACGAATTATCAGTACAACTTGTTTGACGTGTTTAGCTGTACACAAGGCATCTTTGCGACAACAGGGGCGATTATGAGTTGATTAAAATAGCAGGATTTACGTCTCAAGAGAAATTGATAAATGAGATTTTTCAGTCATCAAAAAGCAATTAGGCCCTGAACCTCAGGACCTAATTATTTATCAATTAATGTTTTTTTGCATACTGTTCGGCTTGTTGCCATACGCGCAGCACATTGCCACTGAGGATTTTTTTGATATCTTTGTCACTGTAACCACGATCCATTAATCCTTGCACTAGGTTTGGGTAGCTAGATACATCTTTTAAGCCTACTGGCAGCGAATCGCCAACACCATCGTAATCAGAGCCGATGCCAACATAATCGATACCAATTAGTTCAACAACGTGATCGATATGCTCAAGTACTTGCTCAAGGCTCGCAAATGGATACGGGTTTTTAGCACGATACGCGGCATCAAAATCTTGACTTAATTTAGTGCCTTCTTTTTTGGCCGACTCTTTTTTACTCTTTAACTGCTTACCCCAAGCACCTGCTTTAGCGGTTACAAAGCTTGAACCAAAGTTTATTTGAATAACCCCGCCGTTCTTTTTCAGCGCTAGTAGCATATCGTCATCCATATTACGCTCAAAACCCGGCGTATATTTGCGCAGTGATGAGTGTGAGGCAATAACCGGTGTTTTAGATAGCTCCATTACTTGATAAAACGCATCATCTGAAATATGTGAAACATCAATCAGCATGCCGATATTGTTCATCTCAGCAACCAACTTTTTACCAAATGGGCTAAGACCTTTCCATTTACGGCGAATATCATAAGATGAATCTGAAATATGGTTGCTTTGTGAATGAGCAAGGGTGATATAGCGTACACCACGGTCAAAAAAATGTTTAAGGTTATTCATGTCACCTTCAATTGGTGAGCCGTTTTCCATCCCCATTGCTATCGACATTTTGCCTTGTTTAAACTGCTTTTTAATATCGTTCGTTGAATCGGCAATAGCAAATTTGTCAGGGGCGCGCTGGGCAATTGCTTCCATACTATCAATGAGTTGATTTGCTAGTTGAAAACTTTTTCCTTTCCCTTCAAACTCTAAATGAGCAGGAATATATATCGACATAAAAGGGGCATTTAAACCGCCTTTAACTGCACGTGGGTAATCAAAATCACCACCGTCAGTCGCTTGCGTTACATCGGCCCAATTTCGGTGTATACGATACGGTACATCAATGTGGGTATCGATCAAAATTGTATCTTTTGCGAGTTTAATTGCTTTATCAGAGAGGGTAACTTGCGTAGCTTGTGCCCCTGTAATAGTTAGTGCAATGGCGCTAAGTGCTAAACGTATTTTCATGTTCTTACCTATATTATTATAATAATGCTAATGATTGTAACAATAATCGATTAGTCCTGCCTACTATCCTATTTTTTAGCCATTAATCATTTATTACCCTTAGGTATCAAACGTAATCATTATAGTTCTAGCCAACAAAAACTCAGTATGCATCTAAGGCGTACGGCAATTTTAAAGCTGATCTTCCGCACCCACTTTAAGAATAAACTTTCTGATACTGTTCACCCAAACAATCAATAATGGTTTGATTACGCGCTAAAGTGAACTGACACTATTTGGAGTGAGCTAAAGCTTATGATTCACACAATCGCAACGTTTTTGCAAGCAATCACCCAGTATTTCACATTATGCCCCAGAGATGTTATATCAACAGTTACGTCAAGGGGTTTAGAGGAAACTTGAAGCTGCAACTAGGCGACAATATTCCATGGCAAGCCCAGCTACGATTGGTGTAATTCAGGTGGTATAAAGTTCGACTACGAAGGCTGCACTTTCACCTGCTGCTCGTTTTGGTTTAGTACACTGGAATGACATAGGATGATAGCGATGATTGACACGCCCCCTAACAAGATCCAACTGTTGGTCAAATTAGTGTAGGTGATCAATAAGGCTGTCATCGCAGTGCCAAGGAGGCCACCGAGGCGCGTGCTCAATGAGGTCACTGACTCGATACTTACTCTGACGTTGTCACTACTTAGCTGGTGTTGCAGCTGCAATTGTGCGGGCTGTGCTAATCCCATGCAAAAATAGAAGCAAACTAATGCAAGTATGAGCATAGGTACAGAGCTAACCCAACTGAGTAACACCACAAACATCAGCTTGAATACGTGTGAAAAGGCCATTACATATCCTAGGCGTTGGTCAAACCAGCGGCAAAGTTGTGTGCTTAGTGCTGCGGCAAGGCCATTTAATGCAAACCCAAGCGCTAACATTGCCGGAAATATCCATGCCAATGCCTCGACAGGCACCTGACTATATTGCTCAGCGAGGGCAGGCCAAAACTTCTCTATGCTACTTGCAACTGGCACGGCAAATACCAGTATCACTAATAGCTTGCGCATTCCGCGTTCTTTGCAAGTATTCAGTATGGTAGTGCAGTGAGAAAATAGGGTGGGTGTTACGTCGTCGGTTTGCTTGGCTGTCTGTGCGCGGACAATAAAAAAGGTGCGGATAAACGTGATAATGAACACCACAATAGAAATCACTAAAAGGGCTTTATACAAAGAGGTTAAGTGAAAGTGGCTGGCGTCCATAAACGCTAGAAATAACGTAGCAAATAATGCAGCACTTGCCCCGATAAGATAACTTAATCCATACACTTTACCAAACCCACTATTGAGGGGCTCATCTCCATCTAATTTTTGATAGGCTTCAACAAACCAAGCGTTGAGAGTGCCGGTCAGAGATGCTTGACTTAACCCCCAAAAAGCCATTGCAGCACATAGCTGCCATAAGTGTTGGCTAAAGAGTAAAGTTAGGTTACAAAGTGCAGCAAACACTAAGGATGATAGGAATACTTTACGCCGACCTAATGCATCGGCAAAGACCCCACTGGGCACTTCAAATACAATGATAGTAAACGCCATTACCATCATTGTAATTGCGATATCCTGTAGCATAAAGCCCAAGCTCAGCATATAGGGTGTAAAGATCGGTAGTACTAGCATGCTCGCAAACATGGTTAGCCCGAGGTGTTTCCCATACTGAATGGCAAATTGTGAGCGGGTCATGCGTTAGATACCTGTAAAGTTGAAAATACTTGGTCAAGCTTATTGCTTATCGTGCTTGCAATACACTCTAAGTCCCTTTTATCTGTCATTATTTCATCATGTAATCGAAGCAGAGGTACTACGTCTACCGACGTTAGTATATGATCTAAACCATTACAAGGTGGTTTAAATACATCATGATAAAGTGATGATATATCAGTTACTTGATGTATTATGTTTAACACCTTTAACGGCACGGCAGTATCACTGACATCGCTCGCTGAAAAGAAAGTCGCATCGTGTTGGTAAGGGGCGGTTGTTGAAAAGTGTCGAGTGAGTGTTAAAAAAGCTTCGGCAATGGTCGCAGACTTAACATCATCGCTTTGTGCAACTAGCTGTTCTGCTTGCTGGCGTTCAGAGCTCGACAGCAATGGTAATACAGGATCGATTAAAAAGCAGTGTGCAACTTGATAGCCTAAATCACTGAGGTAGTTCGCCACCTCAAGAGACATCATGGCTCCTTCACAAAACCCGCCGATAAAGAATGGCCCCGAAGTCTGTTGCGCAAGTATGCGTTCGGCATAGTAAACCACTAAAGGTTGCATGCTAATGTGCTTTCCTGTGAATAACTTTACGTTTTCAACTGCATGAAGCTGGCAGTATGGGCTTAATTCACCCCCAAGTTGCGCAAAGCTATCGGCGCCCGCAGCCGCGGGTAACATATGTATCGTTGGTAGCGCACTGTCATTAAAAGTCAAGCTCGGTGTAAAGTGCGGATGAGCAAGAGCTTGTGCTAGCGCTTGTTCATCATTTAGGTGAGCAAACTGTTGGGTTGCCAAGTCATTTATCACCATGGCCAACTCACGAATGGAAGTGTGTTCTAACAATATTTGTGGAGTAAGTTGCCAGCCAAGCTGGTGAGCTTGACCGCAGAACTTAAGCATACTGATAGAGTCTGCACCATAGTCGATAATGGGATCTATGACTGAGATCGCATCGCAATGTAAAATTTGTTGCCACAGTGCTAGGATATTGCGCTCGATTGTTGTGCTTGGAAGCTCAATAGGCCTGCACGTATGCTGTGGCTCAGGAAGCTTTCGTTTGTCTAATTTACCGTTTAAGGTTAATGGTAACGTATCTAAAAACATAACCGTATTAGGCAGCATATAACTTGCAACCTTGGGGCGTAGCGCTTGAAGAATAGCTTCAGCTGTAAGGCATTGATCATGACTACGTTCGCTAATGATGTAGGCATGTAACTGTGTTTGACCATGCACCTTACGAGCGATGACTGCGCTACTTTTAATACCGCCAATAGTATTGAGCTGCTGTTCAATACCAGCTAATTCAACTCTGAAGCCGCGTATTTTTACTTGCTCATCATTACGGCTAACATAGCATAGCTGATCTACTTGATTCCAATAAACTAAATCTCCAGTGCGATAGTAAGTACTAGCATTGCCCCATAATGAACATTGCACGAATTTGCTGTTGCTTAGTTCGGGTTGCCCAACATAACCTGCTGCAACTCCACTGCCGCTGACCAGTAACTCACCGGGGCAGCCTATAGGTAACAATTGATTATGCAGGCCTACAACTGCTACAGCGCGACCGGGGATTGGTTTACCTATGGGGATTGGCTTATCTTGGACAGTAACGGTATGTAAGGTCGTAAAGGTTGTACATTCAGTTGGGCCATATCCATTGATAAAATGTTGTGGTGCAAATTCAGAAGACACTAATTGATGAACTAGGTGATCCGTTAGTGCTTCACCACCGACCAGAAGATAAGTTAAAGAGTGAAAAATCGCGTTATCCTGGCTAAATATGGTGTCGAATAAAGTACGAGTGAGCCACAGTGTCGAAATATTCAACCGGACAATGGTGTCTTTAAGCTCGCTCGGGGAGTGGAGTATATGTTGGTATCCGAGGTGCAGTTGAGCCCCATTCAATAAAGCACCCCAGATCTCAAATGTGGCAGCATCAAATGCAGGGTTAGCAAGCTGAATAAAATTATCATGCGTTGAAAACTGTAGCTGTTCGCTGCTTTGAACCAAAGAAGTACAACCGATGTGCGTAACCGCTACACCTTTTGGTTTGCCAGTCGTACCAGAGGTATAAATGATATTGGCAATATCTGTACTTTTGGGTAAATCAAATGGACAAGACGTGTCACCGCCCTCGAAAAAAAGAGTCTCGTTGACTTTAAAGCCGATGGCGTTGTGCGTATCAAGCAAGGGCTGCAGTAAATGAGCCGAGTTGTCATGATAGAGCAGCAGATCTGCTTTACTGTCGTCTAGTTGATAGCGTTTTCTATCATTAGGATCCTTTAAAGCCAATGGCGTATACGCAGCTCCTAGCTTTAGTGTGGCGAGCATAGCAACTACCATGGCAATATTGCTTTCCATACAAATAGCAACGACACGAACCGATGGTACTTGTTTGTGCATCAAATGGGCGAGTTGATTTGCTTTGCTATCTAACGCCTGATAACTCAACTGAGTAGCGGCATTACTGACGGCTATGCTATCTGGCGTCATTGCTACGATTTGGTGAAAGCGCTCAACAATGCTAGGTGCATTAAAGGCATTATTTTGCATCCCACTCAGATATTGCTGGTGGTTGATATCATAGTCGGTGAGCAGATTAAGTTCGAATAATTGGCTGTGAGTAGGCTCGACAGCATAGCAACACAGTATACGCTGAAATAATGTCGCAACCTGCTTTATATAGCATCGAGTGTAAAGCGTTGTTGCATAAGTTAAGCTGATCCTTGGTTGGTCGCCAATATGTAAATAGGCTGCCAAATCGAATTTTGCTTGATTGTCGTCAATCGCTGGCAGTTCAGCCACGGACCAGTATTGGCCGGATTGAGTGGGTGTAAACTGGCTGAGCGTAAAGATACTCTGAAAAACAGGGTGCATGCTGGTATCGAGTTTGATATCCAGCAGAGACTTTATCTCTTCAAACGCAAGCGCTTGATGCTGCTTGGTGAGGTTAACCAGAGCGTTTACCTCGGCTATCCAGCTTGATATCGTCTGCGCGTACTTGAACACAGGTTTTATCGGCAAGGTATTCACAAAGTAGCCAATAATTCCTTGCTCGGCCATGGAGTTTCTATTTTCACTAGGCATGCCCACCGCAAAATTATCTTGGCCGCTGAGTAACGCAAGCGTATGATACCAAGCTGCTAATCCTATGGTATTGAGAGAAACTTGATGGTGTTTAGCAAGTGCTTCAAGCTTAAAATTTAACCCTGTTTCTAATGGTAGTTGAACCGTATCACCTTGATGTTCAAATTTTGCGGGCCTATTTTGGCATTGCGCAAGGGTAAGTGGTGAGAGATCGTCTAGTTGAGTACACCAAAATTGCTGAGCTTTTTGCTTCGATGCGAGCTGTTTTGGTGATGATTGAAAATAAGCATAATCATTAAATTGTACCGCACGTGCTAATGGCTGTTGTAAATACAGTCGTTCAAGCTCTTGCAGAAACACGCCTAACGACCAGCCGTCAAACGCGATATGATGCCAAATGAGCAATACGTACCGAGTATGCTCAGTATCAATGAAAGTTACCTTAAAAGGACGCTGCTCACGCAAACTAAATGGCGCGTAAAACGCTTCTTTACAATAGGTATTCAGTGCAGTGTTTGTAATCGAGACATGTTCAAATGCTATCGGCTGATGACACGGTGCCTGGATTGGATCACCCGTTTCATCAAATGACACAATATTGTTTAATACGCTGTGTCGAGTGATGATGCATTCAATTGCTTGAGTTAATTGTGAGTGGCAGCATGTATCTGCCAGTGTTAGTAAGCACGGAATATGATACGTACTGGCAGAGTCAGATGCGGTTTGGGCAAAATACATTTGCTTTTGCCCAAGCGTTAAAGAGGCATGAGGCATAGGCGCAGGCAAAATAGCTAAGGTATCAAATCGCTGCTTACTGATGATGTTGTTCTCCGTTAAGTAACTCAGTAGCTCAGCTTTATGGGCTTTTAGTGTTGTGACCACATCGCTTTTTGATAAGTCATGTTGGCTGGCAATTTTTAGCTTTTCTTGGTCTTGCCAAAGGCTTATCCCTTGCTGTTTTAGATCATAAATAATATCGGTGATCATGGTTTAAATCTCCATTTTAAATTCGTCGTGAGTAGCTTGGTACTGTGCTAGCTGCGCTTCTATTGCTTGAGCAAACATTTTGAACTCGGGGTTGGTAAGCAAAGTAGACACCGGTATGTCTAGCGCAAATTCAGTGCCGCATTGGCCGACCAATTTGGCGGCAACAATGGATGAACCTCCTAGAGTAAAAAAGTGTTGACTAAGGTCAGCCTGTTCTACTTCTAAATGTGCTATCCAAAGCGGAGCTAATGCTTTTTCTACAGCAGTTTCAGGAGGTTGCGGATGGCTGTTTGAAGCATCAAAGTCATGAGGTAACTGAGCGACATCTAGTTTTCCATTAACTGTTAACGGGATTTCTGCAAGCGTAATTACGGCGCTAAGCTGCATATAATGAGGCAGCTGTTGGTTGAGCCAGTGGCGTATGGATTGTGTGTTTTGGCTAGGGGTTACGATGTAAGCGACAAGTTTGTTACCGCCAGATGGTGTTTTAAACAGATGCATCACCGCTTGCTGCACATCACAGTGCTGTAACAACTTACGTTCGATCTCACTGGGCTCGACACGGTGACCGTCAATGTCCCACTGGTTGTCAACTCGGGCGATAAACTCAAGCGCGTTTTTCTCGTTTATTCTTACCAGATCGCCTGTGCGATATAACCGCGTTTCGATCTTATTGCTAGTAACACTAAGAGTATGCTTTGCAAAATGAGCAGCAGTCAGTTGTGGATCTTTCCAATACCCTAAACCAACAGCGCTGCCGCCCACATAGAGCTCACCGATTGCACCGTTTGGCATTATGTTTTGCTGTTCATCAAGTACGACTAGGTGAGTATTACGAATAGCATACCCAATGTTGATAGGTTCATTGTGTTGTACTTCTGATTGTGTGACGCAAACACTGGTTTCACTCAGGCCATACTCATTTAAGAGCGTCTCGGCGAGCTTTCTCTCTGAAGAGTTAAGTGTAGAACCTCCGGTAAATAACAGCTTTAGTCCCACCGCAGCTATGTCGCTGGCAAATTGATTGATGAGCACCGTTGGCAAAAATGCCACGTCGACTTGCTGCTGTGCCAAATAGCTGCATAGAGCTTTGGGGTCTTTTCTGAGAGGCTCAGGGATGATCTCAAGTTTTGCCCCTGCTGCTAGCGCTGGAAAAATCTCGCAGATGGAGGCGTCAAACACATACTCTGCAAACTGGCTTGCGGTTACTTGCTGAGTACTTTCAAGCTGATGGCTTTGGCGCATCTCTAGGCATAGATTGGCAAGTCCACCATGATGTAGCATCACGCCTTTAGGCTTACCTGTAGTACCTGATGTAAAAATCAGATAAGCAAGTGCCTCTTCTGAATATGGTGCTGGTGTAAAATTATGGTACAGAGGGTGGGCCAGCATAGTATCCAGTTCAACCACCAGCGCATTGCCTAAATACCAGGTTGGATACTGTGAGCATAGCAGCAACTGAACTTCAGCTTGGATCAGTACTTCTTGGTTACGTGCAGCAGGCTGGTTGGTCGATAGGTTGATAAATGGGAGTCCCGCTTTTAGGGCGGCTAACATAACTAACGGAGCTTCAAGCCCCTTATCAAAATACAGCCCAATGTTCCCCGAGATCTTTGGGCGATAGGTTATCAGTTGAGCGGCTAAGTGCTCGGAGCCTTTGTCTACCTGCGCATAAGTGATCTCCTTACCTTCAAAACTCAATGCTGTACGTGAGGGGTAACGGCATACGGTGTCTTTGAATTGCTGTAAAAACGAAGGTGTATGTTTAGTAGGTGCAGGTATTAAAGATAACAACGTAGATTTGTTGATTGTGGAGACTGTATCTAAAGGTTGCTGCGCGTTATCGCATAAATTAGCGAGATACACAGTGAAAAAGTCAACAAACTGCTGGCATCTCTGAGGCAAATAGCAGGCTGCCATATAGATAAACTGAGCTTGGATTGTGCTTCCTGCATCTTGGCAGATTAAACTCCAATCAAACTTAGCAGGGTGATAGTCTGTGGCTTCGGTGTTCGTTGTAGCTACTCTAAAGTGACAGTCACTCTGGTTATGGATATTAAACTGATCAAGGCTGAAAAACGTTTGAAATAAAGGAGAAACGCCAGCTTCGCGCTGTGGCTCGACAGCGCGACTTAAGGCCTCGATCGGCACCGATTCATGGCACTTTGCAGCAGCTAAGTAGGCTTGGTTTTCGCGTAAATGAGTCGCAAAGCTTTGTTGGTTTTGCTTATGCAGCACATGCGGTAAGGTGTTAACAAAGTAACCAATAGCCTGCTTCAAGGCGGCTGGGCGGTTATCACTTGGAGAGCCAACAACGACATGTTGTTTTTGACTCCAAGTACATAGTGCTAATTGGTACGCGGTAAGCAGCACAGTGTATAGTGAAACATGCTGTGCGCGGGCCAGATCTTTTAGTTTTTGTGTCAGTGTTTCAGGTAGAGAAAAGGTAATCGATTGACCGATATGATCATTTACAGGCTTGCGGGCAAGGTCGGTTTCCCATTGCGTCAGTGTTAGGTTGTCAAATCGTGGCTGCCAAAATGTCAGATCATGGGCTATTTTATCAGCCTGCCATGCGGCATAGTCCTTAAACTGTAAGGTATCTGGGTGATGAGTCTGTCCACTTAACTGAGTTTTAAGAGCATCCAAAAAGACCTGAGTGGACCAGCCGTCAAAAGCAATGTGGTGGAGCACCAAACAGATAGCATAACTAGCCGTACTTGAGGTCTCGAGTAAAGCTAAGCGCACGGGGGCTTGCTGAGCAAGATCAAAGCTGCGCTGGGTAAAGTCATGGAGCTGTGATGGTGCAATAGTCTCGGCATTAATGTCAGTTAATGTTTCACTATAACTCCACTGTCCATGTTGCGTTTGTAAATAAGTGGTACGCAAAATATCATACTGGCCAATAACCTGCAGCGCGGCATTATACAATGCATGTTGCTGTTCGGGATTATCACACTCTAGCATTAAGGGTATATGGTAGGCGCCCGTATTGGCACTGAGCTGTTCGTGAACTAGCAAGGAAATTTGCTGGGCAGTTAGCGGTTGTTGGTGCAGCGGTCGCTTACTGGGTTGAATATGCTCGGTGGTCATTGGCAAGTTACCAATGTTGGCGATGGTGCGGGTCATTAAAAATTTCTTTAGATCAATAGGTAACGATAAGGTGCTCTGCATCTTGGCAACCAAGTTCATTGCACTGAGTGAGTTCCCTCCAAGTGCAAAGTAATCATCATCTATACCCACTTTATCGACTGATAAATCATATTGCCATAACTCACATAGGTGCTGCTCTTGATGATTTCGAGGTGCTCGATAGTGTTGCGCAGAAGTAATTCTCACCGGCTCTAGTGCCGCCAAGTCAACTTTATTATTTGCCGTGAGCGGCAATGTATCTAGCCAACTTACTGCGCTCGGATGCATATAGTCAGGTAAGAGTTTGGCAAGGGTTGAATGGAGCGCTTCAAGCGTGCAGGTTGTGCCACAAAGGTAGGCAACCAATACATCTCCTTGTGGTGAGCTTTGTACTTTGGCACAGGCTTGGCTAATACTTGGATGTTGCAAGAGTGCATTTTCAACTTCTGTGAGCTCAATGCGATAGCCTCGCAATTTTATCTGTCTATCATTACGTCCTAAATATTGATAGTGACCGTTGGCTAACTGACGGGCGAGATCACCTGTTCGATAAAAGCGTTTTCCTTGGTGGATGATAAAGCGAGATTGAGTTTGTTGCGCTAAGTTTGCATATCCTCTTGCAACCCCTAGTCCGCCAATTAACACTTCGCCAGGACAGCATAGCGGCAAAGGGTTGATCGCCTCATCGATAATCACAAACTCGGTGTGATCCAGTGTCGAGCCGATATTAGCTGGTACGGTGTTTTGTGCTGAGGTGGCATACACTGACGCGGTAACCGTAGCTTCTGTTGGACCATACTCAATGAACAGAAGCGGCGTCCACTCCTCAATGAGGTCACGGTGGCAAGCTTCTCCCCCTGTCACTACTCGCCTTAGCTGTGCCTCTTCTGGGCGGGTAAGTATGCTTAATAATGCAGGTGAAATGACCAAGTGAGTAATATTTCGGCTGATCAATGTATTGATGTGTTGTGGTGATCGGGCCGTTTGTTCAGAGGGGATCACCAGTGTTGCGCCGTTGAGGAGGGTCATAAACAGAGGTTCGACAAAGGCATCAAAATAATAGGGAGGCAGCGCACACACTTGCTCATCTTGCGTGAACTGGTAGTAAGCCGTGGTGCTATCAATGAGCGCCAGTACTTGCCTGTCTTCAACCAAAACGCCTTTTGGTGTGTCTGTACTGCCTGAGGTATAAATAATATATGCTAGTTGGTCATTCGTGCGTGTCGCTGTGCTTAGCTCCTGAGGAATCGTTTGTTTGAGTGTATTAATACAGAGTGATGGGAGCTCTAAATCTAATTCATTGATCTGTGTATTACAGTCTGTGCTATGCAGTAGCAAAGCAGCTTGGCTGTCTTTTAGCATAAACTCGGTGCGATTACTGCCTTGTTCCGGGTTGAGCGGTACGTAGCAGCCACCCGCGGCGAGTACGGCTAATATTGTAATAACCATATCTGGACTGCGATGAAACATCAGAGCCACTTTCTGAGACTGCTGTTGTGCGAGCAAAGGCTGAATGTGCATGGCTATATGCTCTACTAGTTCAGCTAACTCGCCATAGCTCAGTGTTTGGTCTTCATATCGCAGCGCAATCTGATCTCGGTGTTGCAGCACAGCATGTGTGAAGCCGTGATATAAGTTGAGGTTGTCGTCAGAATTCGGGGTTTCAACATCTGTGGTAGACACAGTTTGCTGATACAGTTTTACCAGCGGCGTATCTGGGTGTTCAAGTGCAGCGACCATATTGGTGATGTAAGCAGTACCAAACTGCTCGACAAAAGCGTCATCAAATTTACTCGGATCGTAATTGAGCTGACCTTGTAATTGTGCCTTGCTATCGTCAAATGCTAGGCGGAGCTCGCACTTGATAGGATTATACAAGGCGTCATTGTCAAACTCATTAGCCTGTTGGAATGGCAAATCAAATTCATCGACAATATCGCTGCCAAATCGCTGCACGCTAAACATTAAACTTGGCAGGGAGCTATCAGTCGATTCGCTTAAATATTGAAGTTGTTCGTCATAAGGCAAATGTTGATAGCGCTTTGCATCGTTTAGGGTACTTGCTGTTCTGTGGATAAGGGCATTGAAGCTAGGTTGTGCTGAGGTGTTAATTCGCAGTAATAGGGTATTGATCAAACAGCCAATGATCTCTTGAGTTTGAGGGTGATCGCGATTATCTGTCGGTACACCTATCACAACATCAGACTCACCACTATATTGCGAAACCTGCCAAATATACAAGCTTAATAACACCACATAAGGAGTGATGTTATGTTGTTTTGCTATACCCTTGATGCGATTGCTGTGTGCTTCAGATAAAGAAAAATAGTGATTCTGTGCTTGGCCATTGCTAAGTGTATGGTACTGAGTTGGCTGAATTTGAGTGGAGGTAGCGCCCTGTAGTTGTTGCTGCCAATAAGCGTGGGCGTCTTGGTCGTTTTGCTTTGATTGCCAACGAACGCAGTCAAAGTAGTTAGTCTTTTTATGGATCTCTTGATAGGAGCAGTGCTCGGCAAGCGTTTCAAAAAATAGGCGCATAGACCAAGCGTCAAAAGCAATATGGTGCCACAAAAAAAGACAATAAAGCGTTTGCCCGCATTGGTAAAAGGTCACTTTAAATGGTGCTTCCTGATACAGGGAGAATGGCGTATGAATCGCCTGATAAACTTGTGAGTGAAGCGCTTCAAGTGATACTGCCTGTCGCATTTTTATGTCGATCGGATTGGCTTGAGTTTGACAGCTCAACCCAGCTGTATGCTCAACAATATGGCTATTGAGTACGGGGTGTTTGACAACGGTACGATGGATTTGCTCTGTTAACTCGGCAGCGGCCATTCCAGTATTAAGCTTGACCAACAAAGGTATGTGATAGGCACAGCGCGTTGGCTCAAGACTGTCGACAAACAGCAGCCGAGCTTGGGTATTAGAAAGTGGTACAGGGGTTACCAGCGGCCAGCTTAAAAATGCCGCTTCTGAGCGGATATCATACGCTTTAAGTAGTGCTAATAGCGCTGCTTTATTGGTTTTGAGTGTCGCGAGTAACTCTGGTGCTACGTTATCCTCATATCCCAGTGCCAGGGTATTGTGCTCGGACATCCACACGCGCATATGTTGCGCATGAAGCTGTTGTATTAATTGGGTTAACTCCATGATTATAGCTCCATTACCTGAGCTGAACATGGCTGTGGCATGTCCTCAGTGGAATTGATTTCTGTTAATGCCATCGTATTGAGATACTGTGCCAGAGCTGCCACAGAGGGGCTTGCGATAATGGCCGACAGCGGAATAGCAAGCTGATGCCACTTTTGTGCATTACGAGCCAATTGCACCGCTAAAATAGAGTTGCCACCTAAACGATAGAAATTGTCGTGGATCCCAACTTGGTCTAACTCCAAGGTCGTTTGCCAAACATCACAGAGTGTTTGCTCAAGTGCTGTGCGTGGTGGGGTATAAGCATCAGGTGTATTGAGCTGTGGTAATGGTAATGCTTTGTGATTTAGTTTTCCGTTTACTGTTAAGGGCATGGTACTCAACTCAGTGATGCTGTCTGGTACCATGTAAGTTGGTAAGTGTGTTCGCAATTGGTTTAGTAGGTACTCATTGTCAAATATGGCATGGCTTTCCATCACCACATAGCCACTTAGTGTGGTTTGTTGTTGGCGTTCATAGGTGATAATAGCTGCCTCTTTAACTCCTTCACATTGGAGTAATTGTGATTCAATTTCACCTAGCTCGATTCGGTGACCTCTGATTTTTATTTGGTTATCTAACCGACCTAGGTATTCTAAGTGGCCATTGGGCAGCTGCCTTGCTTTATCTCCTGTTTTGTATACACAGACCTGCTGACCATCAATTGTGACCGTGAAAAAGCGTTGATTGGTGAGCTCAGGTTGATTGAGATAACCGACGGCCAAACCTGCGCCTCCGATAAACAACTCACCAGGTACACCTACAGGCACTTGGCGCAATTGGTTATCGAGTACAAATGCCCTCATATCATTGAGAGGTTTGCCTATGTCAGCAATAGTTGTGTTCATATCAGGATGAAGCGGTAAAGCGGTAACGTGTACAGTGGTCTCTGTGATCCCATACATATTAACGAGGTTGATAGTTTGACCAAAGTGCTGCCACCATGGCGTTAGTCTTGTGTAGTTGAGTTGCTCACCACCAAAAATAACGGTTTTCAATGTATTAAGCTTTGCGCCTGACTCAATAGCAGCATCACTGAAGTTATAAAATGCACTGGGGGTTTGATTGAGTATCGTGACACCATACTGCTCGCATTGTTTGACAAAAGTAAAGCTGTCTCTAACCTCTTGATAGTTCGGAATGAACAGCTTTGCGCCGTGACATAATGCTCCCCAAATTTCCCATACGCTGAAGTCGAAAATAGTATCGTGATAAAGCACCCAAGTATCTTGTGCGCTGAATTGAAAGTCAGGTTGGGTTGCTTGCAATAGACGAGAAACATTTTCATGATTTTGGATCACGCCTTTAGGTTTTCCCGTGGTGCCAGAAGTGTAAATAACGTATGCATTACTCTCAGGTGTGACCACGGCCAACGTGGCATCACAGTCAGTGATATCTTTATCGAGGTTGAGTAAAGGCCAACTATCACGCTCGATACTAGATAGCGCGTTGATACTCTTTGTATCGCTCAGTACTACCTCAAGTTTGGCGTCTTCGATAATAAAGCGATTTCGTACAGCTGGAGCTCTGGTGGATAATGGCACATAAGCCGCTCCCGATTTAATTACCGCCAGCATAGCAATAATGGTTTCAACTGAAGGCTGCAGATATAAACCGATAAAATTTTGCTTTCCAAACTGTGAGATGAGGTAAGTCGCTACTTTATCTGCGCGGTCGTTCAGCGCCTGATAACTTAATGTACCTTCACTCGTGATTAATGCCGTTTGGGTAGGACGAGACTGAACTTGTTGGTTAAAAAGAGAGAGCAAATCTTGTTTTGGATACTCTGCTGTGCTGGCATTATGCTCAGTGCTACCGGCCAAAGGTAGCTGCTCGAGCGTTGTGCTGCCTTCTACATTTATGAGCTGTGATAACACATCATTGAAGCTATCACTGAGTGCATTTATAAACCAAGGGTCATAACGATTTAGGTCAAACTCCCATAACATGGTGACAGAGTCATCTTGGTCTTGTCCCACCCGTGTGATGATAACGATATTGAGTTCGAATTTTGATGATTGACTGCTAATCGCTTCGTAATATTCGATGTTATCTAAGCCAGGTAAAGTGAGATCAGGTAAGGGGGAATCGTGGAAACTAAAGCAAATTTGAAATAAAGGATTCACACCTTGGATCCGCTCTGGGTTCACATCGGCTACCACTTCTGTAAAAGGGAGCGTTTGGTTGGCTAACATATCATTGCTGACATCAAAGCAATGTTGGATAAGTGCATCAACACGCATTTGGGGTGTTTGCTGAACACGCGCGACAACGGTGCTGACCAGCATTCCTATGGTGTTTTCAACATTGGTATAACTGCGGTTTGCCACGCCTGAGCCAATACAAATATCTTGATCGCCACTAAAGCGTGACAACACCACATTCAGTGCAGCCAGAGCAACGGAAAATGGTGTGACTTGGTGCTGTTGACTGAAGCGTTTAAGATTATCCCAAAGTGTACGTGGTAATTTTACTCGATGCGCTTTTCCTCGTGCCCTGGGTACCTCACCTAATCGAGAAACTGGCAAGTTGATCCTACTGGGGGCATCTTTTAATTGTACCTTCCAAAATTCACGTTGTTGGGTTGCTTGATCTGAGCGCAACCAGTCGTGTTGATAGGCCGCATAGTCTGCATATTGTGTTATTTCAGGTAGTTGCCCTTGATGTGCACCATTGAGGCGTTGTTTATAACAGCTGAAAAGGTGGTTAATAAAGATATTGGACGACCAGCCATCATGCACTAAGTGGTGCTCAATATGGATTAAAACATGCTTTGTATCGTTTATTTTGACGATAGCAAACCGTGCCAATGGCAGTATGTTAATAGCAAATACGTCATTCATTTCACAATTAACCAGCTGATCGACATGCTCAAGTGCTGTTGCTTCTGGGTAGTCACTAAAATCAAAATAGGGCACATCTTGTTGATAATCAGGATCAATGTATTGGATTGGTTGGTGTAAATCATAGTAGGTGCGAAATACATCATGGTGCTCTACAACATCCTGAATGGCACCTTGCATGGCTTCTACGTCGAATTCACCGCTGAACGTTGTTGTACATTTGGCATGGTACGCTTTATCACTCGGATCTGCTTTAGCTAGAAACCAAATTGCGCGCTGCTGCAGGGATAACGGCACTGCATTTTGATATTTCGCATCTCGTTTTGGTAATGCAACGGTTTCGAACTGGTTTGATTGTAATGCTTGCCAAACCTGTGCAGTGCTGCGGTGACGGTAAATAAGTGTTGCAGGTACACTTATGCCTAGCTGCTGGAACAGTTGATTACTCAGATTGATGACCGAAAGCGAGTCGCCACCTTGCTGGAAAAAGTCCTGCTGCCATTGCAGTCCTGGTAAACAAAAACTTTGAAATTGCGCTAAAAAATCTTGTTGAGTACGACTAAGGGTAATATCACTACCATCTTTGGTAGAGGTTAACTCATAGTTTGACAGTTCATGGGCATTTACCTTACCGTTTTCAGTCATAGGTAATGCTTCCAAGCGTTGATAGTGATCTGGGATCATGTAACTCGGTAATGTTTGTTTTGTGATGGTATTAATACTTTGCACTAACAGGCTATCCAGCGCTTGATGCGTGACTAAAAAGGCAACTAAGAATTTTGCGCTGCCACGCGTGACGACTTGGCAGCTCACGAGTTTAACCGCGCCATGCTGTGCGATAACTTGTTCAATTTCCCCCAGTTCAATACGGAAGCCGCGCAGCTTAATTTGATTGTCATTACGACCAATAAAATGATAACGTTCACCATCAAAGCGAACTAGGTCACCTGTTTTATATAATCTGGCCAAATAAGACGGGTCGCTATTAGGGTGATAATAAGGGTTATCAATGAAGCGTGCTTTGGTAAGCTCTGGACGATTTAAATATCCTTTTGCGATACCGGCACCACTGATATATAACTCCCCCTCAGCTCCTTGGCTGACTTGCGCTAATTGCTCATCTAATACATAGAACCGAGTATGCACAAAGGGAGTGCCAATAGTAAACTCATTATCCTCAAGTGAAAACTCGTTAGCACAGGCGCCAACAGTATATTCAGTTGGGCCATAACCATTGAAAATGCGTGTGATTTTAGACAGATTTTGCAGCATTTCTAAGTTAGGTGTTTCCCCTGCCACTACAAGTGTTTCAAGTGTATTCAGGTCCTCGGGATCCATCAATGCGAGGAGCGCTGGGGGAATACAAGCAAACTGTATGGTATTGCTCTTGATCAATTTACCTAGTGCTTTTTCATCTTTACGTTCTGCTTCCGTGGCAATATAAACCGTATGCCCTAATAAAATAGGAACGATTAGCTCAAAGACACTGGCATCAAAAATATAAGAGGCAAAAAGCAGCACGCGATCGACTTTATCTAACTGAAACCTCTCAATTTGTGCTTCTGCTAAATAATGTAAATTTTGATAAGGGATCTCGACACCTTTTGGTGTACCGGTAGTACCAGAGGTGTAAATTACATAAGCGATATCTGTCATCGCTGAGTTAGCGGGCTCAATTATCTGTGATACTGGTGATTCAATATACACTTGCTCGGTATTATCTAGCTGTGGTGCACCTTTATAGTGTTTGTGTGTGAGCACAATCGCAGCTTGGCTATCATCAAGAATGAACTGGCAGCGGGCAGATGGAGCCTCTGTCGAGATGGGAATATAGGCCATTCCAACTCGGATAGCAGCCAGTATGCCGATAACCATTTCGATACTTCGGTCAAGGTAAAGTGCAATATAATGGGAGCTAATATGATTTAACATTGCCTTATGTTGAATATTTGTCGCAACTCTTTCAACTTCTTTCTCAAGCTCTCGGTAAGTTAATATTTTGTTATCACAAATTAAAGATGCTTTACTTGCGTGCTGTGAAAAGGCTTTATGTAGCAGAGCCTGAGGGTGCTCACTTAAATTGATAGATGGTGTTGTGTCCATTTTAGTACTCCTTTAAAACATATAAATCATTCCTGTATATATTGTGTGTCAAATGAATCCAAAATGTAAGTAATTTGTTTATTTTTTGGTGGGTGATCGAGAGGAGTTGGAGCAAATAATCAAACATCGCTACTATGGGGTATCGAACTAACAAGGAATTATCATGAAAATCAAAACTCTAAGTACAACTTTTTCGGCAACTGCTTGCAACTGTACATTACATTGGTGATACGAGCTTTTGGGATCCAATCAGACATGTCCAAAAGATGGCGATTATCAGCCAAGTTGGTAGCTGCATCAGATGTAAGGAGTTGCGCTAGGAAGTAGTAAAGCAATGGTTGAAAAAGTAACCGAGGCTTTAAGTGGTAGAGATCTATTTGACGCTGAGCTCTTTTTTAAGGGCGATGAAGTTTACTTTAGTGCAGTTTCATCGAAGCTATATGACTCCGATATAGTCGCACTTATCTCTCAAAAATTAAGCGAATTTGAGCTGTATGCTGGTGCTATTTTAGGTTTGCCTATCCCCACCATTCACTTCAATCGGCATCGAGTGTGGTCTTCGTCGAAGGGGAGTCTAAAAAATTATAGTTCAACAATATGAAAATTATTAAATTGGCAGATATTTTTCGATTTGAAAGTATTGGTAATCACGCAGCAATATTATACGTCTTGATGCTATTACTGAGCTAGAAGAAACGATTAATTATGCTCTACTTACAAAACTAAGTAACAATGCAGAAGTCGAGATCTCTCGTCGTCAAGCTATAAAATTAAAGCAACAAATGATTTTTGCTTTATAAGGAATCAGAATGCACTTCACTTTGAAGAGCTTTAAATTCGCCTTTAGAAATAATAGTTACTGATTCATGCAGTTCTGAAAAAAACAGCATGGCCTCGCCATTGTGTAGTTGTTGTTTTACTTGTGCGACTTTGGCTTCCATACTGTATTCAACGTCACCGTAATCGGTGCCTTCACGTAGCACATAGCTTTCGATTAAATTGTATAAGGTATCTTTATCTAGCTGTTCGTGTGGGATGATCATAATTACTCTTTTTTGGCGATCTGGGTGAAGAAATCTGGCACTACATGCTCTAACCAATAAATCGGTTTAAATGGGTTATTGCCACTTATAAAGCCAACATGGCCGCCTTTTTCTGAGACTTGCAGCGTAATATGCTCACTAACATCTTGCCTACTGGGTACAGCTTTAATTGATAGCATTGGGTCGTCTTTCGCATGAACAATTAATGTGGGTGTTGTAATGTGTTTTAAATAAGGCTTAGCACTGGCTTGTTGATAGTAGTCTTCAGCACCCACAAAGCCGTGTAATGGTGCGGTAAGCTTATCGTCAAATTGCCATAAATCGTTAATACCCATAAGTTGTTCAGGTGTTAAGTTAATTTGTTGCTTGATTTGAGGGAGCTTTCGCTTCATTGATTTTTTCATGCGATCAAGCAAGTACTTTTGATAAATTTTAGCCAAACTTTTACGAATTACTTGGCATGAAGGCGATAAATCATAAGGAGCCGAAATAACCGCCGCTCCATCGAGTAAGCATTGCTCACCTTGTTCGCCTAAATATTTAGCCAGTACATTGCCACCGAGTGAAAAACCCACTGCAACCATTAAACGCTGAGGAAACAGTTGTTTAAGTTGTTTGATAAAAAAGTCGAGATCACCCGTTTCACCGCTATGATATGCACGGGGTAGGCGGTTAACTTGCGTAGAGCAGTTACGAAAATGCATTAAAACAACACTAAACCCCTGCTTTTTTAGGGCTTTCATCATGCCTTTGGCATAAAAGCTATTGATATTACCTTCCAGGCCATGCAATACAACCGCCAGCGGTGCGTTATCGTTTTTAGGTTGTGACCAAGCGAGCTCTAAAAAATCACCGTCGGGAGTATCAAGCTGCTCTAACTGATAGCGAGTATTATGAAAAGGCCGAAAAAACCGTGGCATAATGGTTTGCACATGGGGATTAGTCATCCACCAAGCTGGCTTGAAATCTGTAGACATAAGTTAAAACATGTTTAGCTAATAGAATCGCTAGTGTAACAAACTTTTAATAATAAAAAGCCCCTAATCAAATAACTTGATAGGGGCTTTGTGCGTCGTGCTTAATTCTGATCGGGTGTTTTATCGTCATGTACTTTTTTGATAAAAAAGTACACAAAGAAAAGGCATAAACTGATCACTACTCCTAGAAAACCAAATGATAAAAATAGTACTGGGTCACTAAAAAAGTCTCTGAAGAATACGTCCATAAATGCCTCCTAATGTTAATGGTTTAATGATAGTGACAGTTTGGCTGGGTTGTTATGATCCAGATCAAGCTATTTTCCTAAGTTGATTAGCGGTGATACAGAAGTTGATTTGGATCAAGCTTTAAACGAAGGCTGTTAATGCATTAAAAAAGTAGTTAAGGGCTTTTACACTACAGATTTTTAAAATAACAAAAAGTTAGATCAATCTAAGTGTGCTTATAAAAATTGTCGTTATAAATCAGTTGCATATATTAACTGTTGGGCTCGGGCATTCATCGTGTAGGTCGTCATCTATGTTTAACTTAACCTGTAAGCTTTTTAACAATCAGCATGTGTACATTTGTTTTAGCTAAGAAGTGAATTGAGAGTTTATTTAAACATTATTTGTGCAAAGGTTAAGTGTATAAATTAATTAAGGCGGCACTTCGCTAAATCAAAAATTAATGCAGAGACATTTACTTGCCATTGAGCTGTGATGATACGGGCACTACAACAACCACTGCTCACTCGGGTTTTGGTAAGCGCTCTGCTTGCTAATTTCGCCTAAGTTAAAGTTATTACCTTATTTTTTATGATACTTTTACTGCTCCATATAAAACTGCTTAAATGCATCGTAAACAGCAAGGTGTAAAGTCTCGTTATAATCAAGTTGTTCAAAGTAGGTGAAGTTAACTTGCGAAGACGTAGGAAGCTCTTTTTTTAATTTGTTGTAAACTTGTTTGGCACCTTCTTCCATAACCTTACCTTCTTTACCTACCGCCACATAAACAGCTTTGGGTGAATGAGTAGGGCTTACTGGGTTATTTAATAATTTTGCGTCGTTAAACCACATGCTTGGACTGATAATTATATAGCGCGAAAAAAGTTTAGGGTGCTTTAGTAGTATTTCCGTTGCGAGTAGCCCGCCTAACGATTGGCCAATTAACGTGTTTTCTTGGTTACTACGATAGGTTTTATTCACCAGTGGCTGTAATTCTTTTTCTATGAATTGAATAAACTTTGCAGAACCACCATGAGTTGGTAGATCGCGTATGTCTAAAGGGTGTGTGCTTGGTGGGGTGTAATCATGTTTTCTATCGATATTGGCTATGCCTACAACAATACTTTTTGGCAACATTTTTAGCGAAGAAAATGAGCCAAATTGAACCAAACCGGCAATATGTATAAAGTCTTCTTCTTTTGAGCCATCTAACAAGTAAATGACAGGGTAAGTTTGTTCGCCATTATGTTTATAGCCTTCTGGTAGATAAACATTTATCTCTCTTTTTTGGCCTAAAATGGAAGATTGAAATGATAGTGTATCACCAAGTATAAAAGGAGTTTTAGTGATCTCGTTGCAAAAAGCATTAAAGTTGATGATAAGCGCTAACAGTATGAAGGGAATTGTTTTTTTATACTTCATAAGTAATCCTTTTAGTTTTAAGTTTTGATATATCGTTTTTTACCTGTTCAATATACTCACTAAAGACATTCATCGTACAGTTAATTAACTCATGAGAGAGTGATAAAAAATCATAGAACGTTTTAATTACCGTTTTGGGTTTTAGGCTGCAAAAGGCAAAGTCTACCGCAATTAAGAGTAGCCATGAGCTGGGTCGTGTTTAGTCTGTTGCTTATCAATTTTTAAAGTTTCCTGAATATAACCAAGCAAAGTTGATGAGTCTACTTGGCTGTGGAATTAACGTTTAAAGCTCAAGCGTTTGCCAAATACATCCCAATATTATGCGGCGCTGCCTGTTTTGCTAAATCCATGCAATTAACCGCATCTATCAACATCTCTTGCTGTTGCTTTTCTAGCTTTAACTCGGCGCTGAGCAGGTCTTTACGAATTGCAGCATAATCTGCAATCTCGGTGTGGTTGGTTTTTAAATAGCCGCGGGCGGCACGCAGCGGTTGTAATACCTGCTGATCAAATTCACTAATACATTGCTCAAGTTTGTTTAACTGAGTTTGGCTAATTGCTAGATTGAGAGAGTCTAAATAATAAAGTAGCAGGCACAGGTTAACGTTTTTACCTTGCTGGTTTTGGTAATCTAATAGGCGTGCTTGCATGTCACCTTTACTGTAAAGGCGACATGCAAATTGCCAAAAACCTCTGCTATTGAGCAAGTTCATTGGCAAACGCTTGTTCTTTTTCTTCCATCTCTTCAAGGGCCATTAATAGCTCCTCTTCGATGTCATTTACTTTTGGTGTTAATGTCGCTTGTTTTGCTAGTAACTCTTTGAGTTTTGCTTTGTTGTCATCGTTATAAAGCTCGTTATCGCCAAGTGCTTCTTCGATTTCTGCTAATTCAGCTGAATGTTTATCAAGGTGTTTTTCAAGCTTTTCAATCTGCTTTTTGAGTGGTTGAATGGCTTTTCTAAACTCAGCCTCTAAACGCTTTTGTTCCTTGCGATTAACGTTTGAGTTTGCTTTTGGTTCATTGTCATCTTGAGTGATTTTTGTTGCTTCCTTATTAGCATTAAGTAACCATTGATAGTATTCGTCTAAGTCGTAGCCAAACTGAGTTACTTCACCGTTATCCACTAAGTAGTATTCGTCGGCGGTATTTTTTAGCATGTGACGGTCATGGGAAACGGTAACCATCGCGCCTTCAAACCCTTGCAACGCCATTACTAAAGCATGACGCATTTCTAAATCAAGGTGGTTTGTTGGCTCATCCAGTAGTAATAGGTTAGGTTTTTGATAGACCAGCATAGCAAGTACTAAACGGGCTTTTTCACCCCCTGAAAACGGTGCTACGGGCTCAAGAGCTTTATCACCAATAAAGGCAAAACCACCTAAAAAGTCACGCAGTGATTGCTCGGTGGCTTTAGGATTTAAACGCTGCAAATGGGTAATCGCGCTGGCTTTTAAATCTAGCGATTCCAATTGATGCTGAGCAAAGTAACCAATGTTTAAACCCTGATGTTGAAATACTTCACCGGCTTGTGGCTGTAGCTCACCAGCGAGTAGTTTTATGAGAGTTGATTTACCTGCACCATTACGGCCAAGTAGGGCAATGCGACTACCAGGGACTAAGTTAAGTTTTATGCTTTCTAAAATAGTCACATCACCATAACCCGCTTTGGCTTTATCAAGCGTCATAAGCGGGTTAGGTAAAGCAAGTGGCTCTGCAAACTCAAAATCAAACGGCGAGTCAGCATGAGCTGGGGCGAGCTTTTCCATTCGTTCAAGCGCTTTCACACGGCTCTGCGCTTGCTTGGCTTTACTGGCCTTTGCTTTAAAGCGGGTAATAAATTGTTCAAGGTGAGCTATTTGATCTTGTTGCTTTTCGAACATTGCTTGCTGTTGTAATAGGCGTTCAGCTTTTTGACGCTCAAATTGCGAGTAGTTGCCTTTGTAAACATTGATCTTTTGCTTGTCGATATGCCAAATTTGATCAACTACCGCGTCTAAAAATTCTCTATCATGAGAGATCAACATTAGAGTACCCGTGTAAGCGCGTAAAAAGCGCTCTAACCAATACACCGCATCTAAATCTAAGTGGTTGGTTGGTTCATCCAGTAATAATAAATCCGCATCGCGAATAAGCGCTTGGGCAAGGTTTAAGCGCATTCGCCAACCACCGGAAAAATCACTAACGGGGTTTTCAATTTGGTTATTTGCAAACCCTAACCCGTGAAGTAATTCGCCGGCTTTGGCTTCTATGCTATAGCCTTTAATATGCTCAAGCTGTATGTGTACTTTGGCTTGGGTATCGCCATCATTATTTTGTTCGGCCTCGCGCAGCGCGATACGCATGGCGTAATACTCAGGATGGCCTTGTAATACATAATCAATTGCGCTGATATCTAGTGCTGGCGTTTCTTGTTTTACCGAGGCGATAGACCAGTCTTTAGGGATACTGCAATTACCTGCATCAAGCTGTAACTCAGATTTCAATAAACTAAAGAGTGTTGATTTACCGCAGCCATTGGCGCCAACTAGGCCAACTTTGTGTTCTGGAAATAATGTAGCTGAGGCATCTTTAAGGAGTGCTTTACCGCCGCGAAGTAATTCAATTTCTGAGATCTGGATCATGTAGTCTGCGCTTTACTGTGCCTTTGTGAACTTGGCGCTATCATAGCACGGAAGCTGGGCTATATTTCAATCGTCAGCGTATCAACTGGGTAGTTATTGGGTTAAAATGTAGCAAGTTTCTTTTCAAACTGTGGGAAAGCGTAGTGAAACAGAAAAAACGATTTATTGCTGGGGCAACCTGTCCAGAGTGTAAAACCATGGATATGATGATGCTTTACAAAGAGCACGATGTAGAGAAAGTCGAATGTATGCAGTGCGGCCATAAAATGGCACAGCCAGAGCAGGCTGTTCAGGCATCAACACGCCAATTTGAACAAGTCATTGGCGTGTTTAAACCAGGCGATTAAGCGCCCGCAACCATCAATAGTGTGGCGGCGGAGGCTCTGGCGTGTCTGACATCACCATAGATGATGATTGCGACTCTTTAATTTTTTCAGCCAGTAGCTCTGTTTGGCGCTTCATTTTTGCCAACAGCTGCTGGTGCACTTTTATTTCATCATTTAAAATTTCAATCGTTTCGTCTTGAAAAGCCACTTTGGCTTCAAGTTCTGTTAAGCGATGCTCAATTGTGTTCATTTTTCTCTCGTCTAGTAAAGCGCTCAGCGATCCCACTGGAGCTTTCGGTTAACAACGCAGTATCGTTGTCAGTAAAAGCGACATCAAGTACCACTGCCGATTTTGGTCTACTGCCTTCTCGCGGTGTTACATGCCAACTTTGAATTTGTTCACCACTGGATAATTGCCATAGCTCCACTAAGCGGTTTGGTGAGCCTGTTGCCAGCAACGTGCCTGCTGTATTAAAGCGTACCGCAGTGAAAATTCTCTGGCGGGCAATATACGCCAGTTTACTAACAAGATCACCTGTTGTCAGCTGCCATACATGTGCTTGTGTCATACTGTCTGCGGTAAATGCATAGCGACCTTGCGGATCTAAGGTCACTTGGGTGACACGACTTGGATGGTTAAAGCGATGGATCACTTGTCCGGTACGAGTATCCCAAAAGTACGCCGCATAATCGTTGGAGCCACTGAGAGCAAAATTTCCGTTGGGCGATAAAGCAACAGCGTTAATTTTTTCTTGATGACCAAGGAACTCAATGCGTCTACCGGTCTCTAAGTCGAGGTAAACAACAACGCCATCGCTACGACCGTACAAAACACTGCGGCCTTGGTTACTAATGGCGATATCACGAATAGTGGCGGTTTTTATTTTGTAGTAGCCGGTATTTTTGCCTGTGGCAATATCCCATACTGCAAAAGTGGTTTTTTCAGCGGTAACAGCGTGGCTGTTGTCATAAGCGATAGCCACGGTATGTACTAGGCTATCTGCGTCTTGTTGCTGAAACCATTGGTATTTTAGTACTTGCTGTTGATTATCCCATAGGGCGACCCCATGGTGTATAGAGGAGATCAGGCTGTATTTGCCATCATGAGATATTGCGGAGGCGAACGCGCCTCTGGCTGCATGCTCGTAGCTTGCAGTGGCTTGGTCTTTTTGTTCTGAGCAGGCAATCAGCAAGGTGCAGCACAGAAGATACAAAAAAGTACGAAATATCGACATATTACAGCTATTTCCCCTTAACTCTTAGTGATTGAGAGGTTAGACTAGGGCTCGTGAAAGCCTAGGTTGTTTATCTAATTAACGTGAAAGTGAGCGTATAGCCTACTATCAGCAATTAGATAAGTAGCCTACCATGGGCCGTTAACCTTTAACTAGTAATAATACAATAAATGACATCTGCAAAGTGTGTCGGAGATTTAAAATGAAAAAGACGATTAAATTGTCATTGATTGCAGCGTCAGTTTTAGCGCTAACAGCTTGTAATCAAGAAGCAAAACAAGAACAAGCACCTGTTAAACTTGAAACTGAAGTACAACAACAAGCATACGGTATTGGTGCATCTGTTGGTAACTTTTTAAATAAAGATTTAGCCGATAAAAAAGAGTTAGGCATTGAGCTTGACCAAGCACTATTAATTCGTGGTTTTGAAGATGCCCTTGCTGGCGACGCAAAAATTGACGAAGAGAAAATTCGTGAAGTATTAACTGCACTTGATACGTCAGTACGTACTAAACAAGAGCAACATGCCAAAGTAGAAGCTGAAAAAAGCCAAGCTGAAGGTGAAAAATATCTAGCTGATAACGCTAACAAAGAAGGCGTAACAGTAACTGAATCTGGCCTACAGTACGAAGTGATCACTCAAGGTGATGGCGAAATGCCAGTAGCAACTGACGTAGTTAAAGTGCACTACAAAGGCACGCTACTAGATGGTACTGAATTTGATAGTTCGTATGCTCGTGACGAACCAACGACTTTCCCACTTAACCGCGTAATTGCGGGTTGGACTGAAGGTTTACAACTTATGCCTGTAGGTTCTAAGTATAAGTTTACTATTCCAGCAGAACTAGCATATGGCGATCGTGACTTAGGTAAGATCCCAGCTAACTCAACACTTGTTTTTGAAGTTGAATTACTTGAAATTCAAAATGAAGAGCAAGCAGCAGCTGCAGAGTAATTAGTTAATCTGTATTGAAAAGGGGCTAATTAGCTCCTTTTTTGTTGCTAAAATTTTAGCTAAAGGCGTTTTCTTTCATGGTCAACGTACCTGCATCAGCATTGAGTTCGATTTGCGTACCGACCGGCAAGATAAATTGTCGTTTTATATGGCCAATCATCGCCCCTCGGTAGGCAGGGATAGCCAGCGGTTTTATATAATCTGCAAAAATTTCATCTAGCGTCAATGAGCCATAGCCATTTTCCGGGCTGCAATCGTTACAGTCACCAAATACAAATCCTGCTATTTTGTCCAGTGCACCCATTAGTTTTAAAGTGCTGAGCATGCGGTCGATCCGGTAAGGTGCTTCATCGATGTCTTCTAAAAATAAAATAGCCCCGTCAAATTCTGGTAAATAAGCTGAGCCAGCTAGCGCTGTTAGTACAGTTAAATTACCGCCGACAAGTTGTCCCGTTGCTTTACCAGAGGTAATAGTTTGAGTTAGGTATTGGCTATTAACTAATTCATCTTCGGCTTTTGGCAAGTTGCTAAAGTGCATGCGGGTTTGTTGTTCAAACATTTGTTTAAATTGTTTAACATGGAATGGATTCCAATCACTAGAGGCGTTAGGTCCATGAAAACTAACAATACCGGCTTTAGCTAGTAACCCGTTATGAAGTGCAGTGATATCAGAGTAGCCCATTAGTGGCTTGGCATTAGCGCGGATCATTGCATAATCCAGCAGAGGTAAAATACGTGCTGCCCCAGAACCACCTCGCAAACAAAAAATAGCATCAACACTGCTGTCGCTAAATAGCGCATTAAGGTCGTCTGCACGCTGTGTATCGGTGCCCGCAAGGTGCCCACGTCTTGCCATGATATTAGGCGCTAATTTGACTTTGTAACCCAGCGCTTCAATTATTTGCTTAGCTAAAATAATATCTTTTTGATTTGCTGTTGCTGCTGATGGGCTAGTTACACCAATCGTACCTCTTCTTGGTAAGGCGCTCGGCTTTTTTAAACTTAGCGTCGTTTGACTTGATCGATTAGCTGCTTGAGCGCTATTGCCTGCGAGTAATCCTGCACTGAGGAGTGGTACAGACTTCAAAAATGTACGTTTATTCATGGCGAACCTTTGTAGTTTTAATGCACAATAAGGCTATAATTACATCATTGAAATATAAAGTTCAATTTTATGGGTTGTTTGAGGAATATTAAATTTACAGATGGGTAAGGAAAGATTCAAAGTAAACAGCAAACAAGGAGCTTAGCTCCTTGTAACGTAATAATTGTGTATTATCTAGGTGTGATTAGAATATAAATTATCAATTAATTCATCTTCTAACTCAAAGCGCAACTCAAGTGTTTCACCCAGTTTTGATAAGTCGTCATCAAAATCATTGAGTAAGTCTTCTTTATCCACCTCTGCATATTTGTCATTAAAATCAAGTGAAATGTCAGTAGTTTGCGAAATTCGTGGATAAAGTTCATTGGCAAGCTGCTGACTGTTAGGGCCTTTTTGCTTACATGCCTTGGCAATGTCGTCATACACTTCAAAATGACCAGCAGATAAATAATCCATCAATAGTTGGCAAAAATTTTGGATCTGTAATTGGTCAGGTAAAGCATGATCTTTTTTATCATACGGTGAAAAGCCAGCAATACGACAATATAAAACTAACAGCTCTTGGCGTTCTGAGAGCCATTTATCGATCACGGTGTGGCTACCACCCCATTTTTGTTGAGCTTTTTCCAAACGCGTCAGCATTATCATTCTCCTTAGCTGGGTTGGTTTCTTCTATAACAATGAAATATGCCGCAAAGATCAACACATTTTTTTATAATTTTGTAATAAAAAAATAACTACATGATATACAGTTAGTTCTTTATAAAATATAAATCGTTTATAGTGTTTCAGGCAAGAAAAAACCACCATAAAGGTGGTTAATTTCTTTTCCATGACTTGTTTAAACAAGCTTTATTATTATTAAAAGATTTTTATTTTTATTGTTATGTAACTTTTATTGTTTTTATTGTTAACGCGAGACAAGTTATACCAAGGTTTTTACTATGTTGCAAACATATTAATGAAAAACTTCAAATGTTATTGTTTGTTGTATTAATTTTGCACTAAACAAGCATCTTCAAATAGGTTATTAATCTGTATCAATACTAAGGTTAATTAGTGCCATAGCGATAGAGAGGTGTGCGATATGGTGATACAATCTGCGTAATATCTATCAGCTTTAGGATCTTTTACGCTATGAGCGAATTAAAAAACGACCGTTATTTACGTGCACTACAAAAACAGCCAGTTGATGTGACTCCGGTATGGATGATGCGCCAAGCAGGGCGTTACTTACCAGAATACCGTGCAACTCGTGCACAAGCGGGCGATTTTATGAGCCTGTGTAAAAATGCTGAACTCGCTTGTGAAGTAACATTACAGCCGCTGCGTCGTTACCCATTAGATGCCGCTATTTTATTTAGTGATATTTTAACTATTCCAGATGCGATGGGCTTAGGTTTGTATTTTGAAACCGGTGAAGGTCCTAAATTTGAACATCCAATTTCATCACTTGCTGATGTACAAAAAATTCCAAAGCTCGATCCAACCGATGAGCTTGGTTATGTTATGAATGCCGTAAGCACGATCCGTCGTGAACTAAAAGGCGAAGTACCGCTAATAGGTTTCTCGGGTTCGCCTTGGACACTTGCTACTTATATGGTTGAAGGTGGGAGTAGTAAGACCTTTGGCAAAATCAAAAAAATGGCATTTGCTGAGCCAAAAACACTGCATTTGTTACTTGATAAGCTTGCTGATTCAGTGATCGATTACTTAAATGCACAAATTAAAGCCGGTGCGCAGTCTCTAATGGTGTTTGACTCATGGGGGGGGGTATTGAGCCCACGTGATTATAAAGAGTTCTCATTGCAGTACATGCACAAAATTGTTGATGGTTTAATTCGTGAATACGATGGCCGCAAAGTGCCTGTTACGTTATTTACTAAAAATGGTGGTCAATGGATTGAAGCGATCGCAGCAACGGGTTGTGATGCAATTGGTCTCGATTGGACAATTAATATTAGCGATGCTAAGCGCCGTGTCGGCGACAAAGTAGCTCTGCAAGGTAATATGGATCCATCAATGTTGCACGGCACGCCAGATCGTATTCGTCAAGAAGTAGCGACTATCCTTGAAGATTTTGGTACTGGCAATGGTCATGTATTTAACTTAGGCCATGGTATTACGCCTGATGTTGATCCTGAAAACGCGGGGGTATTTATTAATGCCGTACATGAGTTTAGTGCGCAATATCATAAATAATTAGTTCGCTTTATGCATGAACATTAAAAAAGCCCGTTTAAAGTTAAGCGGGCTTTTTGTTGTCTTTTAAAACGCTATCTAAAATTCTTATTTAAACAGTCGATTCAAACCATTTAACGCGGCAACCCGGTAGGCTTCAGCCATAGTTGGGTAGTTAAAGGTAGTATTTACAAAGTAATCAATATTATTGCCGCCATTTTTTTGTTCCATAATGGCTTGGCCAATGTGCACGATTTCAGAGGCGCGCTCACCAAAGCAATGCACACCCAATACTTCTTTGGTTTCGGTGTGGAATAATATTTTTAAACTGCCTACTTCTGTACCAGCAATTTGCGCCCGTGCTAAATGTTTAAATTGAGCTCTGCCGACTTCATAAGGGATTTTCGCGGCGGTTAGCTGTTGCTCGGTTTTACCTACAGAGCTCATTTCAGGAATGGTATAAATACCTGCTGGAATATCAATAATTAGTTTTTCGTCACAGTTGCCGCAAGCTATTGCATCAGCAGCAATGCGGCCTTGATCAAACGCCGCACTCGCAAGGCTTGGGTAGCCAATGACATCACCAACGGCATAAATGTTATCGACCTCTGTTTGGTAAGTTTCATTAACTTTTAACTGCCCGCGGCCATCAGCTTTTAAACCAACCGCTTCAAGGTTAAGTCCGTCAGTATTACCGGTGCGACCATTGGCAAATAAAATACAGTCAGCTTTAACGCGTTTTCCTGATTTGAAATGCATAACAACGCAATCATCACGGGTTTCAATACGGTCAAACTCTTCGTTATGACGAATAACAATACCGCTATTCCAAAAGTGATAGCTTAACGCATCAGATATTTCAGCATCCATAAAGGCAAGTAAACGGTCGCGAGTATTAACTAAATCAACTTTAGCACCTAAGCCCTTAAAAATAGACGCATATTCACAACCAATGACACCAGCGCCGTAAATAAGCACACGATGGGGGTCATGCTCTAGCCCTAAAATAGTGTCGCTGTCGTAAATGCGTGAATGGGTAAAGTCGATTTCCGGTGGGTGATAAGGGCGAGAACCCGTAGCAATAACAATGGTTTTAGCAGTTAGTCGTTCGGTTGAATCATCAAGACGTTTAATTTCAATGGTGTGCTGATCAACAAAGCTAGCATCACCTTGAAACATATGAATACGATTACGGTCGTAAAAGCTACTGCGTAAATTTGATTGTTTAGAAATAACCGAGCTGGCGTGGCGCAAAATATCAGGAAACGTTAACCGACTAGGGCGCTCACCCACATTAAACAATGGATTTGCTTTGTACTCTATGTAGCGGCTAACAGAGTGCCGTAGTGCTTTTGAAGGGATAGTACCCCAATGTACGCAACCACCACCAACAGCGGTCTGGCGTTCGATAACGGCCACTTTTTTGTTGCTTTTAGACAGATTCATGGCGGTACCTTCACCGCCAGGACCTGTGCCTATAATAATTGCATCATATTGAAATGATGGTTGTTCTTGCTTTACTTGTTGTTTGGCCACAGCCACTCCTACATTAACTAAAAGAGGCTTTTAATAACCTCGCATTAAGTGTAAGCCACGCCTGCTTTTGATTTTCCCAGGCTGCTTCCAACTCATGATATTGTGTCATTAAAGCTGATTTTTCGCATTGTTGCAGCATGTTATTCTTTTTAACTTCTAAAACTTGCTTTTTTAGTGCACAAAAGTGTTGTAGTTTTTTCAGTAATAAATCGTACTCTTGCTGCAATAATGTAAGTTTATCTTGGGCTAAAGGCAATTTCGCGAGGCGATTTTGCGTTCTATTCATTAACGTTTCGGCTTTCGCTTTTTCGATGCGCTCAACTGGTGTACGCTTTAATTTTTTAGCAAGTCCAACAGCCGCAAAAGCGCGGATCATCCATTTGGTGGGATCATAATGAAACCATTTTATGCCATTGCGATAATCACTGGCAAAAATATGATGAAAGTTATGGTAACCCTCGCCATAAGTAAATAAGGCTAGAATCCCGTTATCACGAGCGGTATTTTTTTCAGTATAAGGTCGAGAGCCCCAGATATGCGCCACCGAATTGATAAAAAAAGTGAAATGCTGGCTCAATACCAAACGCAACAATCCAGCTAATAACAGCATGCCAAATACATCGCCAATCATTAAACCCAGCAAAAGTGGAATACCAATATTAGTCGCTAATACTAATTTCATATAATGACGGTGTTGCCACATCACTATTTTATTACGTTGTAAATCACGACAATTACTATAATCACCATAATTGTCGCCTTGGTAATCGCGTAACATCCAACCTATATGGCTATACCAAAAACCGTTAGTCGCGGCGTATGGATCTTTTACAGGGTCATCAACTTGACCATGATGAACGCGGTGATCACTGCTCCAGTGCAGCGCACTATTTTGTAGTGCAAAAGCACCGCCTAGGGCAAAAAAGGCTTCTACAACAGGATGAGCGTCGTAAGTTTTATGGGCCCATAAGCGATGGTAGCCTGCGGTAATTGACATACCAGCATAAAACATACAAGCAATAAATGCGATCCAATGACTACTGGTAAAGCCATGGGTAAACCCATACCAAGGCACTAATGTGGCAGCAGCCAAAAAAGTAATACTAAAAAATAGGACATTGGTCCAAATAATCGGTGGTTTTTTCATCTTTTAAAATCTGAGCGTACACTTGTAAGCTAAAATAATATTTCATTCTCCTGCCGTCAAGTATTAGACTGGGGAATTAAGATAAAAATCACCATAAATTGATTTAAATTAAATCAGGAGTAGTTCATGTCGGGTGTTCGCGCGCAACAGAAACAAAAAACACGACAAGCTTTAATTGAAGCGGCATTTAACCAATTAAGCGCCGATCATAGCTTTTCTAATTTAAGTTTACGTGAAGTTGCTCGTGAAGCAGGTATAGCACCAACCTCATTTTACCGCCACTTTAAAGACATGAATGAACTGGGTTTAACCATGGTCGATGAAGCCGGTTTAACGCTACGTCAGCTAATGCGCCAAGCACGCCGACGCATAGCCAGTGGCGGCAGTATGATTACCACCTCAGTGGTTACATTTATGGAGTTTATCGATAATTCTAGCAACCAATTTAGGCTACTACTACGCGAACGTTCCGGCACTTCTAAAGCGTTTAGAGCCGCTGTAGCTCGTGAAATTAAACACTTTATTTTAGAGCTTGCCCATTATCTTGAAAGCGAAACCCCGTGCGATGCAACTCATGCGTATATTCAAGCAGAGGCTATGGTCACGCTAGTATTTAATGCCGGTGCTGAAGCCCTTGATATTGAAGGCCAACAACGTGATGAACTGGTTGAGCGCGTTATTTGGCAATTACGTTATATCACGCGTGGCGCTAGTAATTATGTGCGTGATGGTAATAAAGAGTAAAAAATAGCAAAGAGTTAATCTAAGCATAGGCTGGAAGCTGATTAGTTTAATAGGCTTTTATTTTCGGTTTTTTTTATTAACTTATGCTTAAAACTTTATTTTTTGGATTATTAATTCTTTTTGTGCAGTGTTTAATTCCTTTTTGTGGAAATATTATGCTTGCATGCGCAGTTTTGAAGTGTTAAAAATAGGGCTCGCTGAACACACACATTTAGTAAAGACGATGCAAAACACTTATTTAATTACATTAAACCTGAACCTCTTACTGCAAGCTTTCGTGAGCGGGGATTAGTGTATTTGCATTAAGTAAACACAAAGAACCCCGCATATTGCGGGGTTTTTTTTATCTCGCATCCAGGGCCGCAGAGAATTAAGGGTAGACTATGCAAGAACAAGATAAAGTATGGATTTTCGACACCACCTTACGTGATGGTGAGCAAGCGCTTAAAGCAAGCCTAACCGAAGAAGATAAAATCCAACTGGCGCATACCATTAGCCGCCTAAATGTGGATGTGATGGAAGTTGGCTTTCCGGTTTCGAGCCCTGCCGATTTTCGTTCAGTACAACGTATTGCAACCGAAGTAAAAGGGCCGATTATTTGTGGTTTAGCACGCGCTGTTGCCAAAGACATTGAGGCCTGTGGCGAAGCATTACGCACGGCGCAACAAAGTCGTATTCATACTTTTATCGCTACCAGCCCGCTGCACTTAGAGCATAAACTACGCATGAGCTTAGATGACGCCACAGCGATGGCGGTTAAATCAATCAAACTTGCCCGTAATTATACCGATGATGTGGAATTTTCATGTGAAGACGCAGGGCGTACTCCGCATTGGGATTTATGTAAAATTGTTGAGCAGGCAATTAATGCTGGTGCATCAACTATTAATTTGCCGGATACGGTTGGCTTTGTTACGCCAGACGAATACGCGGCGATGATCCGCCATTTAATGAATAACGTGCCAAATATTGATAAAGCACGGTTAAGTGTGCA
The DNA here is from genome assembly GCF_012927645.1 of Pseudoalteromonas arctica. GTDB lineage: Bacteria > Pseudomonadota > Gammaproteobacteria > Enterobacterales > Alteromonadaceae > Pseudoalteromonas > Pseudoalteromonas arctica_A. The sequence continues at coordinate 37,472 of NZ_JABBMT010000012.1, forward strand.
TTGCCATAACGATTTAGGTTTAGCCGTTGCTAACTCGGTTGCTGCAGTGCAAGCTGGTGCACGTCAAATCGAATGCACCATTAATGGTATTGGTGAGCGTGCGGGTAACTGTTCACTTGAAGAAGTGGCGATGATCATGAAGATGCGCCAAGACCACTTAAAAGTGTACACCGATATTCGCAGTGAAGAGATTTATCGCGCTTCACGCCAAGTGGCGAAAATTTGTAATATGCCAGTGCAACCTAATAAAGCGATTGTTGGTGAGAATGCTTTTGCCCACAGTTCAGGTATTCACCAAGATGGCGTATTAAAAGCGCAAAACACTTATGAAATTATGTCACCAGAAAGTGTTGGCGTGCCAAACAATCAATTAAACATGACTTCACGTTCGGGTCGTCATGTTATTGAACATCGTTTAGAAGAGCTTGGTTACCAAAAGTCTGATTACGATATGGATAGTCTATATGAAAGCTTCTTAACCCTTGCAGATCAAAAAGGTACAGTATACGACTATGACCTTGAAGCGATGATTTATTTTAACCAAATCAGTGATAAAGACGACAAATACCAATTAGAGTTTGTTAACTCAACGTCTAACTCACAATCCGTAGCAAGCTCTACTATTGGTATGACGATTAATGGTGAGTCTAAACAAGAAGCAGCCACTGGTAATGGCCCTGTAGAGGCATCATTCTTAGCGATTGAACGTTTAACGGGTATGGCTGTTGAAATGATTGAATTTAATCTAGAAGCAACCGGTGAAGGTGCCAGCTCATTAGGTGAAGTAAATATAATAGCTAAATACGATGGCCGCCCTTATCACGGCGCGGGCATTGCAGCGGATGTGGTTGAGGCGTCAGTACGCGCCATGATCCGCGTTTATAACTTAATTTATCGTGCACAAAAAGTGTCTGATTTAAAACAACAAAGGAAAGCAGGATGAATCAATCAAATTATAGCGTTGCGGTATTAGCAGGCGACGGTATCGGCCCAGAAGTAATGGCAGCAGCAGAGCAAGTATTGGATGCTGTGAGCAGTAAATTTGGTTTTACTTTAACTCGTCATCATCATGCCATTGGCGGCGCTGCGATTGATCAATTTGGTAAAGCGTTACCCGATCAAACTCTTGCTGCGTGTGAAAGTGCCGATGCAATTTTGTTTGGTTCAGTGGGCGGCCCAAAGTGGGAGCATCTTCCTGCCAATGAGCAACCAGAGCGCGGATCACTTTTGCCACTACGTAAACACTTTGGTTTGTTTTGTAACTTACGCCCAGCGCAACTATTACCAGCACTGAGCGCAGCATCACCATTGCGTGCCGATATAAGCGAGCAAGGCTTTGATATTTTATGTGTGCGTGAATTAACCGGTGGTATTTATTTTGGCGACAAAGGCCGTAGTGGCGAAGGAGCTGAAGAATCAGCATTCGATACACAAACTTATTCACGTAAAGAAATAGAACGTATCGCACGTTTTGCTTTTGAAGCAGCAAAACTGCGAAATAATCATGTAACTTCAGTAGATAAAGCCAACGTATTAGCATCAAGCGTATTATGGCGTGAAGTTGTAACTGAAGTCAGTAAAGACTTCCCAGAAGTAAGGTTAGATTATATTTACGTTGATAACGCGGCAATGCAGTTAGTTAAGCAACCAAGCCAGTTTGATGTGTTACTGTGTGATAACTTATTTGGTGACATTTTGTCAGATGAATGCGCGATGATCACCGGCTCTATGGGCTTATTGCCGTCAGCTAGTTTAAATCAGTCTGGTTTTGGTATGTATGAACCGGCGGGTGGATCAGCACCAGATATTGCAGGTAAAGGGGTGGCAAACCCAATTGCACAAATTTTAAGTGCCGCGTTAATGCTACGTTATTCATTAGGCCAAGATGAAGCGGCGCGCAGCATTGAAAAAGCAGTCGCTGAAGCGGTAGAAGCGGGCGTAGGCACACCGGATATTTATCCAAATGCAGGTTACACCACGCAAAACGTAGCCGCAGCGATTGTCGCTCGTATATAAAATCGCACATATTTAAACAACTTTTCACTCGCTGCACCGTCACGCGGCGAGTCACACAAATTAGGGGATCAACAAGTGGCCCAAACGTTATACGATAAAATCTGGCAAGCACATGTAGTTGCTAGTATTAATGAGCAAACAGACTTACTTTATATTGACCGTCATCTAGTACACGAAGTGACATCGCCGCAGGCTTTTGCTGGTCTGCGAGAGAAAAACCGTAAAGTACGTTGTCCTGAAAAAACCATCGCAACCATGGATCATAATGTATCGACTAAAAGCCGCTCATTAGATGCCGCCAGCGAAGTATCAAAAAATCAATTAATGGCACTTGATGCTAACTGTAAAGAGTTTGGTATTGTACTTTACGATTTAAACTCAATTAATCAAGGTATCGTTCATGTAATGGGGCCTGAGCAAGGTATTACTTTACCTGGCACCACCATAGTGTGTGGCGACAGCCACACCTCAACTCACGGTGCATTTGGTGCACTTGCTCATGGTATTGGCACCTCTGAGGTTGAGCACGTACTAGCGACGCAAACCTTACAACAGAAAAAAGCCAAGTCATTAAAAATTCAAATTAATGGGGTTTTACGTCCAACGGTTACAGCCAAAGATTTGATAATGGCTGTGATTGGCAAGCTTGGTACAGCAGGTGGTACAGGGTATGTAGCAGAGTTTTGCGGTGAAGGCATTGAGGCGTTATCAATGGAAGCCCGTATGACACTGTGTAATATGAGTATCGAAATGGGCGCAAAGGCAGGTTTAATTGCACCGGATCAAATTACTTATGATTATTTAAAAGGTCGCCCATTTGCACCAAAAGGCGCGGACTTTGATGCAGCCGTTGCCTACTGGGAAACTTTAAAAACTGACGAAGGCGCACAGTTTGATCTAGTTGTTGAATTAGAAGCTAGTAGCATTCAGCCGCAAATTACGTGGGGCACTAGCCCAGAGCAAGTTATTGGTGTGGATGAATCTATTCCTGATCCAGACAAAGAAGCTGATTTAATTAAAGCTGATGCGATCCGCAGTGCCCTTAAATATATGGGCTTAATTGCCGGTGATAAGTTATCGTCAGCGAGCGTAGATACGGTATTTATCGGTTCATGTACCAACAGTCGAATTGAAGACTTACGCGCCGCCGCACAAATTGTTGAAGGCAAGCAAGTGGCTGCTGGTGTTGAGGCGTTAATTGTACCGGGCTCTGGCTTGGTGAAAAAACAAGCTGAAGATGAAGGCTTAGCCGATATTTTCAAAGCGGCTGGCTTTGAATGGCGCGAACCGGGTTGCTCAATGTGCTTAGCAATGAATGACGACCGTTTAGGTGCAGGCAAGCGTTGTGCATCTACTTCAAACCGTAACTTTGAAGGTCGCCAAGGCCGTGGTGGTCGTACACACTTAGTAAGCCCAGCAATGGCCGCTGCGGCAGCCATCCATGGTCGCTTTGTTGATATTAGAGGAGAAGCCTAATGAGCATTTTTTTTAGTGGCTTAATGGCCCCACTTGATAAAAACAACGTCGATACCGACCAAATCATTCCCAAGCAGTTTTTAACTTCAACCAGCCGTGATGGTTTTGATGCGGCATTGTTTTATGACTGGCGTTATTTAGATAATGGCGAGCCAAACCCTGAATTTATTTTAAATCGGCCATGTTACCAAGGCGCGAAAATCTTGCTAACCCGCGACAACTTTGGCTGTGGCTCATCACGTGAGCACGCACCTTGGGCACTTAAACAATACGGTTTTGAAGTGATTTTGGCAGAAAGCTTTGCTGATATTTTCTTTAATAACTGCGGTAATAACCAGATGCTAGCGATTGCATTACCCGCGCAAACATTGGAAGACTTATTTGTATTAAGCGAGCAACATGACGATATTCATATCGACATCGATCTTGAAAATCAGGTGCTTACCAGCAACAAGTTTGCACCAATCGGTTTTGATATTCGCAAAGACGTAAAAGAACGCTTATTAAGTGGCTTAGATTTTATCGGCGTGACCGAAACACTAAATCCGCAAATTGACGCCTTTGAAGCAAAGCTGAACGCCGATCGCCCTTGGCAGTAGTGGTTTAAAAATTATTTAATCATGAAACGCGGCTAAGGCCGCGTTTTTGAGGGAAAATACTCTAAGTGCATTGTAAATGCGTTGCTTTAAGCTTTACTCCAATCGAGTGTTAGCGATACTGAATCTGCAAAGCGTAAAGCGTGCGGTTTATCGACCCGCGCCTTAGCATAATTGACACTAGAATGGCGATGACATACCTCGAGTATCTCTGCGACTAGTTTCTCAAGCAATAAAAAGTGCCCTTGTTCGACCAGCGAAATAACTTCTTTGGTGATCACTTTATAATTAAGTGCTTGTTCAACTTGATCCGTTTCGCAGGCTTGATCAGCAGGGTAGTGAATTTCTAAATTGATCACTACATCCTGTTTTTTCTCACGTTCATCGGGATTAAAACCAATAAAAGTGCGTAGCCGTAAGTTAGTTACATGGATAATTGCATTGGCCATATAGTTAGCCTTTTATAAGTTGCAAAAACTCATTGCGGGTTTTTGGATCGGCTCTGAAGTTACCTAGCATTACCGATGTACGCATACTTGAGTTTTGTTTTTCAACCCCGCGCATCATCATACACATATGTTTGGCTTCCACTATCACACCTACGCCTTTGGCTCCAGTGACTTCTTCAACCGCTTTAGCGATTTGATGAGTCAGTTGTTCTTGAATTTGAAAGCGGCGTGCATACATATCAACGATTCGGGCGAATTTCGATAACCCTAATACTTTGCCATTAGGAATATAAGCGATATGACAGCGCCCTACGAATGGTAATAAATGATGCTCACACATCGAATAAAGCTCTATATCTTGAATTAAAACCATATCATCTGCATCAGAAGTAAATACCGCATTATTGGTAATTTCTTCTAATGTTTGACGATAGCCTTTGGTCAAATATTCCATCGCTTTGGCGGCGCGTTTTGGCGTATCTAATAAACCTTCGCGTTGTGGATCTTCACCTATAGCAGTAATAATTTCGTGGTAACTATTTTTTAATTTATCGTGCATAAATTTCTCGATTAATCCGTTATTTTAAATGTCTACCACCATCGACGGGTAAAGAACGTCCCGTGATGTAATGGCTGCTAAGCAATAAATCGACGCTGTTTATAATTTCGCGACAACCGGGCTCGATGCCCATTAATGATTTTTTAAGGGTTTTTTCTCGATACTCATCGCTATCGTGATCATTAAAAATAATTAATGAAGGGGCGATAGCGTTCACTTTAATATTCGGGGCAAACTTAGCTGCAAATGATTTTGTTATATTTTCTAAGGCGGCTTTACTTGCGGCATATGCAATATGCTTTGGGCTTCCTTTTTCAACAACATAATCAGTTAAATGAATGATATCGGCAGGTTGTTGCTGCTGTTGCTGGAAATTTAACAGTAACTCGTTAAGCGCTAAGTTAATTAAGTAAGGTGCTTTGGCATGGATCCGCATCATGTTATCAAATAGCGTACTGCTATCTGGATTATTTGCTTCGCAGTCCCAACTCGATGCGTTGTGGATCACCGCCTTTAAGCTACTTGTGAGCAGCTTTAATTGACTGGCAAACTCATTAATGCCGTTGTCTGTGCTAAAGTCTGCGTACATACATACAGCACCATGGTCAGATAATTCATCAATCGCCAGATGACGAGTTCGGTAAGTAACGATAATAGCTTGCCCTTGGGCTATAAAATGTTTTGCCAGTGCTAAACCAATACGTTGGCCGGCACCTGTTATTAAAATGGGCGATGTCATAACTAAATACAAATCCTTAGGTTTTTTAATGCGATGAGCTGAATTACTATGAGTTTACTAACAACTATAAACTAAATTACAGAACTATTTCACCTTTACTGCAAAGATATTGCACTCAATTACAATCTGTTTGTACGCCGTAACGAACAGTTGCGATCATTTGCTTCAGTCGTATTTCATTCGCGGCTATTTCAGTGGTACGGTGGGAGTTCCGTAAGGCGCTTATGTTGGTGTTAAAGTGAAAAGCGGGCAATTCTTTTTATTGTTAACTGCCCAAGAAGTGTCATTTACGGTTTATGAGCTTATAACAACCTAAAGAACATCATAAATGGTTGGAATAGCTTGGCGTTTATGTTGAGTGCGTAGATAAATTGCGATTAGTTTTTCAGTTACCTCGTCACTGATTTCTTTGCCTTCTAGAAAATCATCAATTTGTGCATAACTTAAACCAAGGGCTTCTTCATCAGTAAGGCCTGGACGATCACACTCTAAGTCGGCAGTTGGCGCTTTATTAACGAGCAAATCGGGGGCACCTAACTGCTTGGCTAATGCGCGTACTTGGCGTTTTGATAAGCCAAATAATGGCGCTAAGTCGCATGCGCCATCACCAAACTTAGTATAAAAGCCAGTAATGTTCTCGGCGCTATGATCAGTACCAACAACGAGGCCTTGGCACAGTCCGGCAATTTCATATTGCGCTACCATACGTTGACGAGCTTTCACATTACCTTTAATAAAATCAATTTGTGCTTGTTCCGGCAGTGTATCACCGCAACCTACCACCGCCGCTAATGCTTGCTCATGCATACCGTCTGTTGCGGGTTTAATATTTACTGTTAGGCGTTTATTTGGTTGAATAAAATCAACTGCCAATTGCGCTTCAGCTTCATCAGCTTGCACACCATACGGTAAGCGAACCGCAATAAATTGATACTTATCGGTTTGTTGCTGCGCATTTAATTCGTTAACGGCGAGTTGGCATAAGCGACCACAGGTAGATGAGTCTACACCGCCACTAATTCCCAGCACTAAAGAGCGTGAATGTGCTGCCACTAAACGGTTTTTTATAAAGTTTACACGGCGTGTGATCTCGTTGTTGACGTCTATATTTGGCTGGACTTTCATTTCTGCCACTATTTCAGCGCGCATGCTGAGCTCTCCTAATAATATTACTGGTTGTCATGGTTATACCAATTAGCTTAAAAGCATGATCTCTATTTAATGCAATTGGAATTATTATCTAATTCAAAGGGTTTAATTTAAAGCCCTAAATGTAACTTAATTTTTTGTAATTCAGCTTTTAGCTTATCAATTTCAGCAAGTAACTCATTAAGCTCGCCAGCTTTGAGTGCTGGCAATTCTGGTGGCTCCACTGCAACAGCACTTGGTGGATCAGCAAATAAATGGCTGTAACGGCTTTCACGTTTGCCGGGTTCTCGCGGGTGCTTAGTTACATGCTCGGCGCTGATCAAAGCATTTAATGCCAGCTCAACTTCAGCAACATTATTAAACTCAGCAAGCCGATTGCTACGGGTTCTTAATTCTCCCGGGGTTTGTGGGCCACGTAGTAGCATTAAACAAATAATAGCGCGCTGTTGTTCCGTTAACTGTAAATTACCAAATTCAGTATTGCAAAAACGATGTGCAAACTTAGTTACGCGTCCAGATAATTCTTCGTCTAATGTTACTAACCGCTGGGCAATTAACGAGTCTAGCGCCTCTTGTATTTCAGTTTCGCTGAGTGTGAGTACGGGCTCTCGGTTCGATTTTTGATTGCACGCATTGGTCAATGCATTTAGTGACAGCGGGTAATGCTCTGGTGTGGTGCTTTGTTTTTCAAGTAGGCAGCCGATCACGCGTTGTTCAATAGCAGTGAGTTGCATAATAAATCCTTCTTTTTGTTATGCTTTAGCTTACACCTTTATTGTTTACCTAGCCATTGTTGCAGTTTCGGATTAAGCGCATCAAAATCGAGTGGTTTGGTTAGGTAATCAGTCATTCCTGCACTGAGGCATTTATCTCTATCGCCTTGCATAGCATTAGCGGTTAACGCAATAATAGTTACGTTTTTGTAGTACTCACCCGCATCCCCATTACGGATAGCCTTAGTTGCTTGGTAACCATCCATTTCTGGCATCTGGCAGTCCATCAATAATAGCTTGTACGGCTCTGTGGTTTTGCATTTTAGTTTTTCGATAGCCGCCACACCGTTTTCAGCGATATCAAAATTAATGCCTGCTTGTTTTAGTAATGCAGAAGCAACGACTTGATTTACTTTATTGTCTTCTACCAGCAGGATTTTGTCTTGATTTACAAAGTGTGTATTGTTGATTGCAATACTTGCTGGTAGTACATTGTTATTTTGTTGTTGCTCGATAAATTTTTCATTCACCAAAGAATCAAATAAGTCCGAAGGTGTCAGTGGTTTAAAAATCATGCAATCGGCGTCGATTGGCAAGTTTGCATGTGCTTCTGGTGAGAAACTCATTGGCGCCATAAGTATCAGTTTTACTTGATGCTCGCTGAGATAAACTTTCAGGCTATTAATTGCAGCAGCGTTGCTTTGCTGAAAAAAGCTATAATCAAGCAACACAGCATCAATTGGTTCATCGCTAGAATTAAGATAATAACTCAAGGCTAGGTAATTTTGGAGAATATGCGCACGCGCGCCCCATACATTCAGTTGTTTCTGTGCAATTGAGCTATTTAATGGACAAGTATCGACAATTAAAATATGTTTGTTTGTGATTAAATGGCTCGGTAAGTCTTGTGGTTTACCCTGTAGCGGCTGTACTTTAATGGAAAAAGTAAAGGTACTACCTTGACCATAAACACTGGTGGCGTTGATTTCCCCATCCATCAAATTACAAAGCTGCTTAACAATCGCCAAGCCCAAACCTGTGCCGCCATATTGGCGAGTAGTTGAGGTATCCGCTTGAGTGAAAGAATCAAATAATGAAGCTTGTTTGTCGGCTTTAATACCAATACCGGTATCAATAATTGAGCAATCTAAAAAAGTCGCGTTAGTGGTATTTTTTAAATTTGCACTCACGATAATTTCACCATTATGAGTAAATTTAACGGCATTGCCGAGTAAATTATTAATAATTTGGCGAAGCCTATTTGGGTCACTAACAATCTTATTTACATTAATTTTAGTGGCATCTAAAATCAGTTTAGTATTCTGTTGCTCTACTTTAAGGGCAAATGACTCGACAACTTCACCTAGTAATTTCGGTAAATTAAAGGCAATCTCTTCGATATCTAATTTACCAGCTTCAATTTTTGAAAAATCCAGAATATCGTTAATTATATTAAGCAGCGATTGTGCTGATGATTGTGCTAATTCAATATGATGCGTTTGCTGAGGATCTAACTTAGTTTGTTGCACAATGTTAAGCATCCCGAGCACACCGTTCATTGGGGTGCGAATTTCGTGGCTCATGCTCGCTAAAAACTCTCCTTTTGCGGTTACAGCTTGCTCCGCAGCTTCTTTTGCTGTAACTAATTGTTGCTCAGTTTCTATACGTTGTTCGCTAGAATACAAGCTGCCAATTAAAGCGGCAACGGCAATTAAAAAGCTTTCTTCGTTACGCGACCATGCCCGCGGATAGTGACAATGCTCAGCACAAACAATACCAATCGCTCCGCCTCCAGTAGGAATAGATACACACAGTATTGATTTTATATCGAAAGGAGCTAAATAGTGTGCTGTAAGAGGGGTTGTAAATTTATTGCTCTGTGCATTTGAGGCGCGGATCACAGCTTGATTATCAATGGCTGTAAAAAAATCCTTTAACTCAGTTTGCAGCCATACTGGTAACGCAGTGTTATTTGGTGTGTGTTTACCATGATGGGCAAATGATTGCAGTTGATCTCTTGCATCATTGAACAGCCATATACTGGCACGTTCAACATTAAATGCATCGCAAATTGATTGTGTAATAATATCTTTTGCTTGTTTTAAATTGCCAGTCAGCACTGCGTTATTAACGGTAAGAGAGGCGAGTACCTCATTATGCAAAGCGGTTTTACTGCTTTCTAACTCAATACATTTACGCACGTTTATATCTTGTAATGAGCCAAAAATCTTAATACAGCGGCCATTACTGATTTCTGCTTCACCATGCATTAACACCCATAAAGCATTACCTTTAGAATCGATAACCTCGAGCTCAACTTCGTAACTTTCACCATATTTAATCGCTCGCTCAACGAGCTTTTTTATCGTGTCGCGGCTTTCGCCTTCTTTAAAATAGGTAAAGTTCGTTGGCCAATCAGGTTGTTCGTCTAACGGATATTTGAAAATGTTTTTGGTCATATCTGACCAATATACTTGTTGTGTTTCAAGATTAAATGACCAAGCGCCAATTTTCGCAAGACTACTCATTGTCACTAGCATCTTTTCGTTTCTCAGCTGGCGATTGAGCATTTTTAGGAATAATAAGAAGGCTAAAATTAGTAACCCACAAATAGTAAATATTGCTAATCGCAGTGGCCAAATCGTAGAGTTTGGTGGTGCCCAACCGACTTTAGGGGTCACAAAAATTTCCCACTCACCCCCTTGAAAGGTTAAAGTAAATTCCAGAGGGTTGCGCTCTAAAATATCCGCTTTACCACGGAAAAACTCTCCTTTTAGACCCAAGCCATTGCGTCCTTGGATGGCGACATCGTAGTCTTCTTCTAGCTCGAAGATACCTGCTTTTTTATATATTCTTTCAATGTCGAGCACCACCGATAGCAGTCCCCAAAAATGTTTATCAGGAGGAAGGTAAACTGGGATTCGAGCAATTAATGCTTCACCACCTTGCACTAATGTAAGTGGGCCTGCCATAACTATTTCATTGTTGTCACGTGCACGAATTGCATCTGCACGTTGTGCTTTGTTCTCTAAAAAGTTTAGCCCGATGGCTTTTTCATTGCCTGCCAATGGGTAAGTCATGCGGAGCACCATATCAGGTGCACCGCCGATATTGCGTAATTCAGATGAGGTGGCGAATAATGGTGCGGCAATTTGTGTAAAACGCTGTTGATCTAAATTAGGCTCTGCAGCTACTGCAACAGCTAAACCACGTACCAATTGAATATTTGATACTAATGTTGATTCAAGTTGAGTACGGTAGCTACTCACTTCAGATAAAATTAATAGTCGATGAGATTGTTGGGCACGTTTATAACTGATCTGATCAAGCACTAAACCAATTAATAAAATAAAAATGAGCGAGCACCAAAATATCAGTTTAAATTTGTATACTTGTTTGTGATCATATGTCTTTAACAATGGCATTAGCGACTGGTGCTTTTATATTTGGCTGTTCAACTATAGTCAATTTATCACGGAAATAAAAATAGTCCGATACATTGAGCTATTTGTTTTTTATTTATTTAAATTACCGCATTTTTCATAAAACTATGGTTATGATAGTGCTAATCAAGAGTGAAAGGACAGGTTCATGTTTAAAATTATCAAGTGGCTGGTGTTAGCAATCGTAATTTTAGGATTAGCCGCAACGGCTGTTATTTATGGTGTACTGGCAATTAGTTTACCGGCGCTTGATGGTAATGGGCGTAGTACCTACGTCAGTCAAGTGGTAAAAATCTCCCGAGACCAACTGGGTCAGGCCGTTATCTCAGCTGAGAACCGCCTTGATGCGGCGTATGCTTTAGGATTTGCCCACGGGCAAGATAGATTCTTTCAAATGGATTTACTGCGCCGTAATGCTGCGGGTGAATTGAGTCAACTGTTCGGCAAAGCAGCATTGGATTTGGATAAAAAAATGCGCTTTCACCAGTTGCGAAAACGCAGTGCTATGATTGTTGAACAATTGCCTCAAGCTGATCAAGCATTATTAACAAGTTATGCCGCTGGCGTTAATGAAGGCTTAGCACAGGTAGGTTTTAGCAGTTTTGAATATTTACTAACAGGCGCTGAGCAAAAGCCTTGGCGCAGTGAAGACAGTTTGTTAGTGATTTACAGTATGTACTTAGATTTACAAACAGCGACCTTTGAACGTGACCAAGCGTTAATTCAAATTGCCGATATTTATGGCCCAGCAATGGTCAGTTTTTTAACTCAACCCAGCCAATATCAAGCGGCTTTAGATGGCAGCACACTCGCACCTTATGATTTAGCTATTCCTGAATTTCCTAAGCAAACCTTACAAGCTTTACTCAGGATTGACGAAAATCAAGAGCGCGGTAGTAATAACTGGGCGGTAACTGGGCAGTTAACGACCACAGGTGCAGGGATGCTGTCGGATGATATGCATTTGTCGATGGCAGTGCCGGTTATTTGGTATCGTGCGCAACTTAACTATGTAAAGTCAGGAATAGTGAGCCAAGTGACAGGGGTTTCCTTGCCTGGTGCGCCAGCAATTGTGGTCGGGACCAATAACAATATTGCGTGGGGATTTACAAATGGTTACCTCGATACTGCCGATTGGATAGCATTAACTGATAACAGTAAAACATGGCAAGAAATTGAGCAAATAGCACTACCCGATGGGTCAATTGAAGAATATCAGCTGACATTGAGTGAGTATGGTCCAGTACGAGAAATAAATGGCAAGCCTTATGCGCTCAGCTGGGTTGGCCATCAACCTTATGCAGTTGACATGGATTTATTAAAATTAGAGCAAGCAACCACAGTCGATGACGCGCTGCTGATCGCCAGTGAAGTAGGTATTCCAGTACAAAACTTAATGGTGGTAGATAGCCAAGGTAATGCGGGTTGGAAAAACATGGGAGCCATTCCTGGGCGTATTAAGCCCAGTGAACTAGCTGTTCCGGAGCATGCTTACTCAACACTTTGGCAGCATAATGAACAGCAAAGGCCGGAAGTTAAAAATCCTGTTGATGGCCGTTTATGGACTGGAAACTCTCGCGTTGTATCGGCTTTGGATGATCAGCGTTTTGGTAATGGTGGGTATGCCTTGGGAGCACGATCGAGTCAAATTCGTGATAGATTGTATGAAAAACAACATTTTAATGAAGCTAATTTTAACCAGTTGCAGCATGATAATCAGGCGCGCTTTTTACAACCGTGGCATAGCTTATTGCTGCAACAGCTTAATAAAAATAGTACGGCTAATCAGCAGTACATAAAAGAATTAGAAAACTGGCAAGGTTGCGCTTGTGCAACGTCAATTGGCTATACGCTGGTTAGGCGTTATCGTGATGAAGTTATCAATAGTGTATTTACGGCTATGCAAGCAAAGCTAAAGACTCAAGGTGGTTCATTAAAGTATGTTAAACGTGATTTAGAGCCAGCAATATGGCAGCTTATTGAACAGCAACCAGATAGCTGGTTAAATCCACAATTTGCTGATTGGGATGCACAATTAACTGATTCATTTCGTCAAGTTGTCAGTAATTTAAGTAAAGAGTTTGGCAGTAACTTAAAAGGTTGGCAGTGGGGTACAGTGAATGAATTAGTTATTGAGCATCCATTCGCACAGCAAATACCACAACTAAGTAAATTATTAAATATGCCGACAGCGCCAGGATTTGGCGATAGTTATATGCCAGCAGTGCAGGGGCGTAGTTTTGGTGCGTCACAGCGATTTATTGCTCAACCTGGGCATTTAGAAAACGCCATAATGGCCATTCCCGGTGGCCAGTCAGGGCATCCACTATCGCCATTTTATCGCGCAGGATTTGATGACTACGTAACTGCAAAACCAACGCCGTTATTACCGCAAACACTAATGCATGAGATCACAATCTCACCTGCTAATAAGCTTTAGATGAGTAAAGCCAGCTTGTATTAAGGTAGTAATGGTCGTTTGATTTTGGCCATTACTTTTACTCTTATGAAGTGTACTTAAGCTAAGTGTTAGGCTAAAAACCGCCAAACTAAAAAATTATACCTACATATACTTACTTCAACACTGTTGTTGGTGCTATCTTAAAAATAAACCAGCGCTAGGTATGCTGCACTAAGCAGGCGTTCAGAGCTGATCACGTATTATGCACGTATTGAACTATCAAATTTAATGTTCTACGCCTAAAGGAGTTGTGTATGTCGGCAGAAAAAACCCATCTTGAGATTTGTAATTTAACTAAAGAGCAGTATCCACAAGTAAAAACCTTGATGGATCAAGCTTATCCAGATTTAGGTGGGGCGTGGCCTAGTCATACCATTTTCCGATTGATTGACCAGTTCCCTGAAGGCCAGTTGGGGATGGTTGACGATGGTGTACTTGTGGGCATTGCCTTGAGTGTGCAAGTGGATTACACGCGTTTTTCAAATCCACACACCTATGAAGATATTGTTGACGGACATGACCGGGTATTTAGTGACCCTGATGGTGATGCGCTGTATGGGTTAGATGTGGTTATTTCGCCTACGTATCGTGGTATGCGTTTAGGGCGCAGGCTTTATGATGCGCGTAAAGAATTATGTCGTCAGTATAATCTGCGGGCTATTTTGGCTGGTGGTCGTATTCCGCGTTATTACAATCACAGCAATGATATGAGCCCAACAGAATATATTGCCAAAGTCGATCATAAAGAGCTGTATGATCCAATTTTAAGTTTTCAATTGTCGAATGATTTCCAGGTTAAACGCTTACTTAAAAAGTATTTACCGGAAGATCAAAATTCGGTGGGTTATGCCACGTTACTTGAGTGGAATAACATTATGTTTGAACCGACCGACACGGTACTTGAATCAACGAAGTCGATAGTGCGAGTAGGTGCAGTGCAATGGCAAATGCGCAGTGTTGAGTCGGTTGAAGAAATGCTCACGCAGGTTGAATATTTTGTAGACACAGTGTCTGATTACAAAAGTGATTTTATTCTCTTCCCTGAATTTTTTAATGCGCCACTGATGGGGCTGACAGAGCAAAGAAATCAAACCGAGGCTATTCGTTATTTAGCAGAATACACTGAGACTTTCCGTGATGCGATGTCGCGCATGGCGATTGAATATAACGCCAATATAGTCACCGGCTCGATGCCGCTGGCCGAAGGCGATAAAATCTATAATGTCAGTTATTTATGCCATCGCAGTGGTAAAATTGACGAACAGCGTAAAATTCATATCACGCCTCATGAGCAAAATGATTGGGTGATTCAAGGTGGTGACAAAATTGCGGTATTTGATACTGATGCAGGGCGCGTGGGGATTCAAATTTGTTACGATGTTGAATTTCCTGAATTGTCGCGTATTTTAGCAAACCAAGGTCTCGATATTCTGTTTGTGCCATTTTGGACCGACACCAAAAATAGTTATTTACGAGTACGCCACTGCGCACAGGCGCGGGCCATTGAAAACGAATGCTACGTGGTTATTGCCGGCTCGGTAGGTAACTTACCTGAAGTTGAAAGCTTAGATGTACAATATTCACAATCTGCCGTATTAACGCCATCTGATTTTTCGTTTCCACATGATGCAACATTAAACGAAGCAACCCCCAATACTGAAATGCTGCTATTTAGCGATTTGGATATGGACAAATTAAAAGTGCTACACAGTGAAGGTACGGTGCGTAATTTAAAAGACCGTCGTAAAGACTTGTATGACGTAATATTGAAAAAGAGAGAAAATTAATGGCGTGGATTTATTTAATTATTGCCGGCTTGCTGGAAATTGGCTGGCCTGTAGGATTAAAAATGTCGCAAGAGGGTGAACATCGCTGGTTAGGTATTGGCATTGCTGTGGCGTTTATGGTTGCCAGTGGTTTTATGTTATGGCTGGCACAGCGTGATATTTCGATGGGGACTTCCTACGCAGTGTGGACAGGCATTGGCGCGGCAGGAACATTTTTAGTAGGGATACTATTTTATAATGATGCAGCAACATTCGGCCGTATTGCCGGTGTATTAATGATTATTAGCGGTGTTATCACATTGAAAATCAGTCATTAATTCAGTGAATTAAAAAATAGAAAGGCGGCCACGTTGCAGTGAGCTGCCTTTGTTTATGCGGTGGGTAACATGACCAATACAGCGGCAATTGCTATTAATACTAGTCCTGCAGTGTCTTGGCGTTTTAAAGGTTGCTTGAGCCATAAAACTGAGATCAATATTGTAAAGAACACCTCTACTTGCCCGAGGGTTTTAACATAAGCTACGTGCTGCAAGCTCATTGCACTAAACCAACCAATTGATCCTATGCAACTAAAAAAGCTCACTAAGCTGACCATTTTTTTATAGTGCCACATTTGTTTAAGCGTTTGTGGTTCTTTAACAACCAAATACGCAAATAGCATAATACTTTGCAGGCTTATCACAAACAGTAGCACCCAGGCTGCAGAGTGAGGAAATAGTAGCCCAGAATTTAAACTTGCTTCTCTTACCCATAATGAGGTGAGCGCAAAGCAAGTGCCGCATGCTAGACCTAGTAAGGCTGTTATCAAGTTAAACTGTTTAACTTTAGCAATACCACTGAGAAGTAAAACGGCAATAGCGCCTAAAAACACCCCTAACCAGCCAAGTAGACTCAGTGCTGAGCCAAAAAACAGTACGCCTAATATAGCGGCAACTAAGGCTTCACTTTTAGCAAGCCCTGTGCCTACTGCATAGTTGTTCATTTTAAATAACTTAACCATTAAGCCTGTGGCAATAATTTGCATCACACTTGCGCCAATAATAAAGCCCCAAAAAGTAACATTAAAGCTTGGCATGGCTGTTGGTTGATATTGATAAAGAGAGAGCAAGTAAATTGCTGCAATGGGACTGGCAACAATAAAGCGCGATAAGGTTACACCGGCTACGCTCATATCATTACTTAATTTACTTTGTAGCGCGTTACGCCACGCTTGCATGAAAGCAGCTAAAAAAGTGAAAAATATCCAAGTCATGGTGAGTAATACAAAAATGATTAGGCAGATAAAAGTAACAGCTTAGTTGTGCTGGTTGTAGTGAATATTTCTCAGCTGCGACAAAATGTCACAGTTTTAAAGTGTTCACTCTAAGCTATAGTGAAAATGATGTTATTGTTAGTCGCCATCGTTTAATAAACTTTGGCGGCTTTTTTATTTGGTATATTTCTATACAAGGAATGTAGCTATACTAAGTTATTGTAAAACAATAATCAGGAACAACAATGACAACTTTACTTATTTGCGCATTACTTGCTGTACTTATGCCGTATTTAGCCAAAGCACCGGTGGCATTTGCAATGAACAAGCTTGATGGTTACGACAATAAGCACCCAAGAGAGCAGCAGTCTAAGCTCACCGGATTTGGCGCAAGGGCGCTGGCGGCACATCAAAATTGTTTTGAATCATTGGCCGTGTTTGCTGTCGCGTTAGCCACCGTGTTGGGCACTAATAATGTCCACCAAGTTACTGAGCTATTAGCCATTACTTATATTATTGCTCGCGTTCTATATTGTGTTTTTTACTATCTAAATTTAGACGTACTGCGTTCTTTATCATGGCTGGTTGGTTTAGCTGCTGCAGTCGCTATGATTGTTGTGTGCTTGTAAGCTTTGTTTTTTTTAAACGCTAAAGCAAGCGGCTTAAATAAGGCGCTTGCTTTAGGGTCTTTGGTTGTTAAAATTTACTTAGCCGCAACAGTCACTTTTTCAATAAGGTCTTCTGATTTGTAATGCTTATCTATCGCGAAGTCTAGTTGCACCAATACATCTTTGAAGCCTGAATGTGAAGGCTTATATTGCCATTGCATTAATGCTTTTTTTGCCTCTTTATCGAATACTCTTTCAGGTTTGGCATTTACAACCGACACATTTTGTGTCTTTCCGGCTGGGCTAATATCGTATTTTAATACTACTGAACCGCTGATACCTTGTTCAGCTGCCTGTATCGGGTAAAGAGGCTCAATACGCATGATGGGTGAAATAGCTTGTACCTTACTTATTGCTTCTGGTTGTTTTGCGATCGCAAAGCTGCTGATCATACCCGCGGCAAAAATAAGTAGAGCGCCTTTGGCAATCATTGAGCTATTACCATTATGTTTGATTTGATTGAGTCGTTGTAACATCGTGTTTTTATCTCCATAGTGTGAATAAGCTATTAACCCTGCACGGCTATTTGCTGCACAGTTGATCAGAGCTTTACTGTATAAAATGCGTTGTTGAGTAGTTTTATTGGTCAGTACTTTTTCGTCGCACGACAGCTCTTGCAAGCGTCTAAAGCTCATGTAGCCAAGCCAAGCCAGTGGATTAAACCAAATCAGCAATGTGACCACTAATGCCAGCGCATTAAATAAATTATCGGCGCGTTTTATATGTACTTTTTCATGTTCAATGATCAGCGTTAACGCAGTGCCATCAATGTGTTGTGCATAGGCGGTTGGTAAAACCAGCTGATTACTGAATAGCCCTATAACCATTGGTGTACTAATGGCGCTACTTTGTAATAGTGGCATGTCGGGATGTGCGTCAATCAGCACTTTATCATCAAGATTGGTTAATCGTAATTGGTTGATAAACCGCATATGTACCACGGTGGCAGTTAACAGCAGTATGCTCAAGATAGCGCTATAAACTAGCGCCCAACTAATACTAATAGTTGTTGAAAAACCTTGCTTGGGGCTGATCAGCATAGTGCTAATGACGTTGTTTGGCAGCGGCTTAAAATGCTCTGGCATATTTGCTAGCAGTAATGTGATTGGTAACATTAGCCATAACTTATAGACAAAGTTTGCATTGAGCCATTTTAGTGAATAGCGTTCTAAAACCAGCAAACTGAGTATCAGTAAGCTGATTAATAGTTGCTGTTCAAGAAGCCAGTTAAAGGTGTTTTCTAACATATTAAGCCCTTACTTTTGCTGTTTTTCCCAGTCATCAATCACTTTTTTAAGTTCGTTGATGTCTTGTTGAGAAAGTTGCTCAGATTTAGCAAAGCCGCTGACTAACGGCGCGATACGGCCACTAAAAAATCGCTCAATAAAGTTTTGGCTCTCATTGAGGGTATATTCAGCACGTTCCATGCAAGGAGTGTAAATATATTGCCGGCCATCTTTTTCAAAGCTCAAAGCGCCTTTTTTAACTAACCGACCGAGCAAGGTTTTAATGGTTTTTTCGTGCCATTGTTTATCATCGCTTAAACGCTCGATAATTTGGCTCGCTGTTGCTGGGTAGCTCAACCAAAGTGCATCGAGTACTTCAAATTCTGCTTTCGATAATTCAATCATTATATGTTGCCTACAAACGTAATCTATAAATTAAGATTATACCTGTAATCATTATTTGCAACTGTTTTATGTAAAAAATAATTAATTTTTTAAAATATCGAATTTATTGATTTTAAGGTAGCTGTTTTCAGGGAGGTTGAGCGTAGCCAGATTAAGATCGCTAATTTGCTCACGATATAGATCAATCACTTTATAGCCACAGTAATGGGCCATTTTCCGGATTTGGCGATTAAGGCCTTGTTTTAAAATAATGCTGAACTGGCACTGAGCTATTTTTTCCACCGTACAGGGTAAGGTGATTTGTTTATTTACAGGAACGCCCTGAGCCATTTTTTGGCAAAAGTCGTCATCCAAAGGTTTGTCAACGGTGACTAAATAGCGTTTTGGTTGGTGGAAGTCAGGGTGGATCAGCTGATTACAAAATTCACCATCATTAGTCAGTATTAACAGACCACGAGAATCTTTATCTAGCCTGCCAATCGGGTATACGCGGGTATTTGTTGGTAGATGGTGAATTAAGCTGCTAGGGTCATGTTGATTGAGTTTACAATCAATTCCTATCGGTTTGTGATAGGCATAATAAACGCGCGTTGCTTTACCTTGTACACGCGTGTTATTGACGCGTATATCGTCGTTATCATCAACGTGATCAATATGGTTTGCTGGGCGGTTATTTACGCTCACCACACCTTCATCAATTAAACGCGAGGCTTGTTTACGAGAGCATACACCAGCGTGAGCAATGTATTTGGCAAGACGGATTTTATTGTTCATAGAAGAGTTTAGTTATTAAAGTAAAAGTACTTGGCGTTTTTTATATACTCTTACTATCACAAAATGCCGAGTTTAGTATTTTGCGATAGTGTGGGTATTTAGCGAATGATGCGGATTTTATCTTTTGACCACTTTAGTAATACATGACTACGAAACCATACTGGTTGCAGTTTGTTATAAGCTTTTTCTTTAATATCTAAAAAACCATTAGGTGTAACTTCTGCAAATGGAGTTAGTTCATTTGAATTATCAAAGAAGTAAGCTCTATAGCACAGTTTTGTCATTTCATGTAATTGCTCTAGGCTACGTTGGTAGCGGCTGAGTATTTTATCTGGTGGCACAGGATGTCCACCCGAAATAACTCGTTCATCTACACGATCTAAATTAATCTCAGGGTCATTAATACATAATAAAGATAGCTTTGAAAGCCGGATTTATTTGCTTTAGTAATGTAGTCAAGGTGGCTGTGATGACTCATTACAGATTCATAGCTATGAGAGAACCCCTTCTCTAACCAACTTTCTCGTAAGTCTTTTGATATTTTCTGTGCTTGTTTTGAGCGCTTTATAGGGTCTACAATCAAAAGGGACTTTTCAATCTCATCGGGGTTTGTATATTGCCCTAATGGTACATCGTATTTTTGACGTAACTCGTCCGTGAGTGTCGTTTTTCCAGAGCCATTTGGGCCTGCGATTAATCTTAGCCTTGGCATAAATCATCGGCTAAAGAAGGGAAGTTATTGGTCACAGCAAGACTTTTTATTCTAGTTTCGTGCCCGTCTGGTGCTACTTTCACAATGTAACCATCCTTAGCGATAGTAATACTCGCTTGATTTATTTTGGCTCTCATTCGTGCATGTGCTGTGGCAGAGCGTGCAATAGAGCTAAGCGCTTTCAGATCTATAAGTGGATCCTTTCGCGGTACTTGTGCAATACGTTTTATTTTATTTCTACTGTCAGTCATATAAATCCCCTTTTAAAGAAATTTTAAATACTAGGGTCAAATTATATACGCTTTTTTATTTTTTTGCTGCTTTATAGTTTGATTAACACATCTTCATTATCAAAACTTAAGCCTAAAAATGGGGTTACCTCCGGTGCTAACATAAATGTGCGAATGTTCATGTGATCGTGTTCATTAGGGTTGCCAAGTACATCATCACGATAAAACGTGCCAAAGCAATCTAGAGTATTTTGTTTACTTAGTTGGTTCAGTTTAGCAAAAGCAAAAATTTTACATGAGCCATTATTTTCACCAGCGGCACTTTTTAAGCCATGGTTATTGAATGCGCAGGCTGTAAAAGTATAGTTTGCTTCAATCACAGCCATCGTATCGGCAAATGCAATGGTGTGTGGCTCATTAGCCAAGTGGCTTAAAAAATCGTTGAGTGTCATAGTAATCCTTATTTAGCTAACTCTAGCTGATTAGTTTGTTGATTAATATTAAATTTAAACAACTGTAAAAAATTCATCCCGAGTAATCCATAGCCACTATGGTTATCAATTACTAACACTTCAAAGTTTTCAATGTGTTGCTGGCCAATTAAAATTGAATCAAGTTGGTAACGTTTTGCGATTACTTGGCCGTTGGCGGTATTGATGTTTAAGCTATCAATATAGTTGGGTATTGGCCGTAATGCTTGAAATACGTTATTTGGTAATACGGTAAAGCTTGCCCCTGTATCTATCATTAGTTGGGTGTTGAGTGCATCGTTGATTTGCATATCTAATAAATAGTGGGCACCGTATGGATGTAATGGTACTAGATCAATACCATTTTGCGCTTGTGCTATGCGTGTTTGTAATTCAGTAAGCTGTGCTTGTAATGAATGTTCCACAGGAAAACGTTCTAATGTTGCTTGCGCGCTTAGCAGATCACCAAGATGGTAATACGCATTAGCGAGTGCGAATAAGTAATTAGGATTTTCGTTATCATAATCAAGCCACACTAAGGTTTGATTAATGGTTTTTTGCCACGCGTGCTGCTCTGTAAGCGTTTTTATTTGTGCGATGGTCAATTGTATTAAACGCATATTAATGGCTGCTTGCTGGCTTTCATTGGCAAGTGATTGCAATGAGAGTAATGCAACAATAGCTTGATGAACCTGTTGGTTTTTCATTAAACGTTCGGCATCAAGCTGCAACATATTTATATCGTATGGGTAGCTATTTAAAAATAATTGCAAAAAAGTCTCAGTAACTGTGAGCTCATTATTTTTTAACCAGTTATCGAGTTTATCTAACCATAAAAAGTAAAGTTGTTCAGCATGTAATGGCTGGCTTGTAGTTAATGCTTGGTAGCTGGCTAAGGCAGCCGTAAACTGTCGCTGATTAAATTGCTGTAGGGCTTGCTGGTAGAGTGATTGCTGGTTGTTTTCAACGCTAACAGATGGCGGCAATTTAACAGCTGCTTGCGGGGCTATTGCTTGCTGTTGTGGCCACAATAAATAGCCATTAAGTGACACTGATAACAGTAGCAGCAGCGTGATCAGTTTAGTAACAGTAGTCCCTTTCATTGCTCGCCCCTAGAGTATTATGGCTGGCTTAAAAAGTGTTTAAGCGCTTGAATATCAGTTATTTCAATATCGGCTAAGCCTTTGTAGGCATATTTAGCTGGTTGGTCATTTAACCAAAGTGACTGACAACCCGCATTATGCGCACCTTGTACATCGGTGTCTAAACTATCGCCGATGTGCAAAATATGCCGGGTTGGTACGCCAAGCGTGGCGGCGGCCTGTTCAAACATTGTGGTATGAGGTTTGGCTTTACCGTGAATACCTGCTTGTAAAACCAGTTCAAATACACCCTTTAAGTTAAAACGTTCAATTTCTACATTACCATTAGTAATAGCAATTAAGCGATAGCGTTTACTCAGTTGTGAAAGTAAATCGAGCACTTTATTAGTCACCACAATTTGGCTGCGGGCATCAGTAAATGCTTGGTAAGCATTATTGACATGGCGTTCGAGCTCTGTGTTTTTATAACCGAGCTTTGCCAGTGCTGTTCGCAGAGTGCTTTTGCGCCATTGCGTAACATTATCGACTAACTCGGGGTTATCAAGTAGCGTCTGCTCGCGGCATTGTTGCCAATAGTCTTTCCCTTGTGCTTGCCAGTTTGGCAGTGCATTGAGATAATTTGTCTGTGCTTGAACGGCTGCTGTAATTATCGGATGGTTATTGTATAAGGTGTCGTCTAAGTCAAAACTCAGTACGGAAAAAGGTGAAATGGCGCGATTAAAGCGGATCATATAAGCTCCTTGCTAGTCGGTTTTTGAGCGTTTTTTAGCGCGAGGGTGCGTGTTGTCATACACTTTAGCTAAATGCTGAAAATCTAAATGGGTATACACTTGAGTGGCCGATAAACTGCTGTGACCCAATAACTCTTGTACTGCTCGCAAGTCACCTGATGATTCTAAAATATGTGATGCAAATGAATGACGTAATTTATGTGGATGTACTTGGCTGCTAATACCTTGTTTTATTCCCCACTCTTGCATGCGTAGCCGTACGTGACGTGTTGAAATACGGCACTTTTTGCTACTGACAAATACTGCAATTTCTTCTGGATGAGCAAATTGAGGGCGTAGTTTAAGCCATTTATTTAATGATTCTAGCGCCTTGCCTCCCACTGGTAACAGACGCTCTTTGTTGCCCTTACCGCGAACTAATATTTCCCCCGCACTGCGATTTATATCTTGTAGGTTAGCACCAACTAACTCACTAATGCGCAAGCCAGATGAATACATTAGCTCCATCATTGCTTGATCGCGAATAGCTAGGGGATCATCGTCGTGAATATCAAGTAATCGTGCCATTTGGTCTACATCAAGGTTTTTAGGCAGGGGTTTGGCAAACTTGGGGCCTTTGATTGCTTCAGCCGGATTATGATAATGACTGTGTTGATTGACATCTTTGGTTTTTAAAAATTTATACAAACTGCGAATGCAGCTGAGCTTTAAACTAATTGTACGGCCACTTAGTTGTTTGCTTCTAAGCTGCATGCTGTAACGGCGTATATGCTCACCCTGTACGTTTGACCAGTTATCACAAAGCTTACTGAAATATAATGCGGCAAAGCCAAGTTGGCTAGTATATTGAATTATGGTGTGTGGTGAGTATTGTTTCTCAAATTTAAGGTAGTCACTAAATTCTTGAATAGGCGTACGCCATGCATCGCTTAACTGCTCGTAAAGTTCATCTATATCAGGCGGGAGCTGCTCGCTCATGCAAATTCCTGTTCTAACTCCAGCAGCCTAAGTTGTAATGAGTGTACAAACTCAAGCACAAATAAGCTGTCTTTTGCTGGTTCGAAATGATTAGGATCTTTACTACCAAATGCCAAAATAGCGATAGGGTGATGACTGTTACCAATTAAATAGAGCGCAGTTGATTGTGTAGCAGCGCTGAACAGTAAATCTCGCTCTTGCTGATTTACGCGACCCAGATAAACGCCATTATGCTCTAAGCGGTGTTCAATTAGTTGTGCAAACTTTTTATCATACTTCAGCAAGTGGCATTCATTAATCGCCGGATTAGTACAAATAATATTGCGTAAGTTTATTGCTAAAGTTTTAAAATCGTAGTTAGTCCAAAGTTGGCGATGACACTCGCTGAACAAGCTATAAATTAGCTCATTTTCTTTTGCGTGCTTAATTAAGTTGTCAATTTTGCTTTTCAACATGGTGTTGTGTTCACGCAATTGACGCTGTTGAATGTGCACTAATGAGGTCGCGCCTTGCGCTTGCTGCAGCTCAAGTTGGGCTAATAGTGCTGGATTTTGAGCTAAAAACAAGGGGTTTTGTTGTAAAAACTCACTCACTTGCGCACTAGTTACTTTGTTATTTGAGTTACTCATAAAGCAACTTGCCCATCAAATACATGCTCGGCAGGGCCGGTCATGCGTACTGGGTGGCCTTCACCTTGCCAGCGAATTTGCAAACTACCTCCCGGTAAATCGACCAGTACTGTGGTGGATAATTTACTTTGAATTTGGCCAATTACCATTGCTGCACATGCACCTGTACCGCAGGCGAGCGTTTCGTTAACGCCACGTTCCCAAACTCGCAGTTTAATATGTTCAGAATTGATCACTTGCATAAAGCCTACGTTAACGTGCTGTGGAAAACGTTCATGGTTTTCAAGTAGTGGGCCTAAAGTGCTAACGTCAGCGGTCTCTATATCATCAACTTCAAGTACACAATGTGGATTACCCATTGATACCGCGCCACTAAATACCGTGTGCTCTGCTGCGCGAATAATATAAGTCAGTTCACGCTTAGTCGCTTTGAGTGGGATTTTGCTTGGTTCGAAATTAGGGTGGCCCATGTTCACGGTGACTTGGCCATCTTTTTCGATGTATAAGGTTAAATTACCTGATTTGGTAGATACGGTGACTTTATGTTTATTAGTAAGGCCTTTCATCCGTACAAAACGGGCAAAACAGCGAGCACCATTGCCGCATTGTTCTACTTCGTTACCGTCAGCATTAAAGATACGATAATGGAAATCAAGATCGGGAGAATAAGGCGCTTCAACCATCAATAGTTGGTCAAAGCCGATGCCGAAATGGCGATCTGCCAGTTTTTTTATTTGGTCTCGTGATAAGAAAACGTTTTGTGTAATGTTATCAATCACAACAAAATCGTTGCCTAGGCCGTGCATTTTGGAAAAATTAACTAACATAGCGCTCTAATTCGGGTTGCTCTGCGCTAATCATGCCACAGAGCAGCCTGGTTACAAAAAGTTTATGGTAAAATTTTCTCACCTTGCCACAGACTTTCAACCGTTTCACGGGCGCGGATCAAATGACTCTGCTCGCCATCAACCATAATCTCCGCCACGCGAGGGCGAGAATTATAATTTGAGCTCATAGTAAAGCCGTACGCACCAGCGCTGCGCTGGGCAAGTAAATCACCTTGTTGTAAGGCTAACAGGCGATCTTTACCTAAAAAATCACCGGTTTCACACACCGGACCGACAATATCAAAGTTGTATGTGGGCGTGTCGTCATTACGCGGTGTTACTGGCACAATGTTCTGCCATGCTTGGTATAAAGCAGGGCGCAACATATCGTTCATACCGGCATCAACGATTGCAAAAAACTTATCTTGGTTTTGTTTTATAAACTCAACCTTAGTAACCAAAATACCCGCATTGGCAGCAATCGCACGGCCCGGTTCAAAAATCAGCTCTAGGTGTTGATAATCAGTTAAACGATCGGTGATATGTGCTACATATTCACTTGGATGCGGTGGCGCTTCGCCGTTGTATGGTACACCTAAACCGCCGCCAATATCTAAGTGGCTGAGTTCAATACCGTTGGCTTTTAAATCATCAATTAGAGCCAGTACTTTGTCTAGTGCTTCAAGGAATGGTTTGATCTCAGTCAGCTGTGAGCCAATGTGACAATCAACGCCGGTGATTTTTAAACCAGGCAATGATGCAGCATATTGATAAACACTCGTCGCAGTCAAAATATCGATACCGAATTTGTTTTCTTTTAAACCCGTTGAAATATACGGATGGGTTTTCGCATCAATATCAGGATTAACCCGAATCGAAATCGGTGCGACTAAATTAAGTTCGTTGGCAACATGTGAAATACGATCTAGCTCTGAGACAGACTCAACATTAAAACATTTAATCCCGAGCTTGAGTGCGAAAGCTATTTCGTCAGCTGTTTTAGCAACCCCAGAAAAAACCACTTTGCTAGCGTCGCCACCGGCTGTAATGACGCGGGCAAGCTCACCTTTAGAAACAATATCAAAACCAGAGCCTAAGCGTGCCAATACGTTTAAAACAGCAATGTTTGAATTGGCTTTTACAGCATAGCAAACTAAGTTTTTATGGTTGGTCGCTGCCTGTGCAAAGGCAAGGTAATGGCGTTCAAAAGTTTTGCGAGAATATATATAACAAGGCGTTCCGTATTGTGCAGCGAGCTCCTTGACAGTGATATCTTCAGCATGCAGCTGATTATTTTTATAGTCAAAAAAGTCCATTATTGGTCCTGTTTTGATTCAGTTGTTGATGACTGCGTTTGCGCAACTGGCGTTGTTACTTGTTGTGGTTTATTTGGCTCGGCTTTATCTTCTGGTAAATACAGTGGCCCGCTTTGGCCACAGCCAGCCAAAGTGATGAGTAGTACACCAAGTGAGGAAAGTCGTTTTAATTGTTTAAGATGCATCTCTTTCATTAGATTAATCGTGTTGCTGGCTTTATAATCGCAGATTAACAGAATATCTAAAAAATGCAGCTATTCGCGGATGAATTTATTCCTGTTACACTTAGCTACAAGCAAATTAATCCTACTGCCGTAAAGGAAATAATAATGACTGATCATGAATACCATCAATTAGCCGAAGCACTTATGTTCACTATTGAAGAGCAAGTGGATGACTGTGATGCTGACTTAGACTATGAATCTGCCCAAGGTATTTTGGAAATTATTTTTGTAGATCGCAGTAAAATTGTGATTAATAAGCAAGCGCCTTTGCACCAAGTATGGGTTGCAACTAAATTTAATGGTCACCATTTTGAATTGCGTGGCGATAAGTGGATTGATAATCGCTCGGGCGCAGAATTTTGGCAGTTTATGAATGAAGCAACAACACGCCAAGCTGGCCAAACGGTCGAATGGCAATCAGAGCTATGAGTTTAGCATTTGTAGAGTACCCGGCAAAGGGCGAGCACAAAGCAACGATTATTTGGTTACATGGCTTAGGCGATTCAGGTGATGGATTTTTACCTGTCGCATCGCAGCTTGCATTGCCTGGCGAATTAGGTGTGCGGTTTGTGTTCCCACATGCGCCAGTGCAACCGGTCACTATTAATGGTGGTATGGCAATGCGTTCTTGGTATGATATTAAATCTATGGAGTTAGATAAGCGTGCCGATGAAATTGGGGTACGCGAATCTGCGGCTAAAATTGAACAGTTGATAGAGCAAGAGTTGGGCAAAGGTATTCCTGCAGATAAAATAATATTGGCTGGTTTTTCTCAAGGTGGCGTTATTGCGCTTCATTTAGCACCGCGTTTAACTCAAAGGTTGGCAGGTGTAATGGCGCTTTCGACCTATATGTGTGTGCCTGATAAGTTAACTGCTGAAGCTAAACAGGCAGATTTGTCGGTATTTATGGCTCATGGTAGCCAAGATCAGGTAGTACCTTATGAAGCCGGTCGTCATGCGTTTGACATACTGACAACGCATAACATGGATGTAAGTTGGCAAGAATACCCAATGGGCCATCAGGTTTGCGGGGAAGAACTAGCGGCTATTCGTCAATGGTTAATTGCTCGCTTAAATTAATAGTGTTGAGTAACCGAGGCTAAAATGAAACAAAAAATAGTGATCACTGCAAGTATGAGTCGAGAGGCGGCACCTATCGCGCCTGAGATAACATATCAATGGCATTGGCAGCGCATTGCTACCGTTATACTATTCGTGACCTGTGCGTTAATTATTTTTACTTATAGCCTATTGAGCTCCGTTAATGCGGAGCAAAATGATCAACAACAAGCCCTTGATAGTTCCACCGTCGCTGTTGCTCAAACAAGCGAAGAAGATACGCCTTTGGTATCTTCAACACCGATAGCAGACAATACTGAGTTTGAAAGAGTCAGCGAACCGTCGATGCTCACTGCTCTTAGTGCTGATGGTAATAGCACTAGTATAGAGGATGATAAAAGTGAGTCGCTAAAAATGGCGATGCTAACGGATAGCCTAGAGCAGCAAATTATTGCTAGCAATCAGTCTGAACACAGCCAAGCACTTGCAGCTAATGCTATCGATATTACAAATACCAATAATAATGAGCCAGTAGAGAGTGACGATAGTGCGGAGCAACCAGATGGTTTTGCTTCATCCGCACATATTGCCAACGTTGCTCTTGGTGCAAAAATTGATACCGATAAAGTAAGCCGAGCAGTATTGACCCGTGCAGTGGTTGATCGTGAACCCGTTAATGTTTTTAAAGCGGATGTGCGTTTAAATGAATTTACTGCAACAATGGCATTTTTTAGTGAGCTTAAAAATATGCAAGGGCAGACGGTCAAGCATGTTTGGCGCTATGAAAATAAAGTGCTAGCCAGCATTGAACTTGGTGTAACGTCTCCTCGGTATCGTACTTACTCCAATAAAACTATTTTACCTGAACAAGTTGGCAATTGGCGTGTTGATGTTATCGACGAACAAGGCCATTTATTGGCACAGAAAGAATTTCGCATTTTAGCTGAGTAAGTGTTTATTCACTTTAGGCTCAGCAAAGAAAATTAATTGGACTCCTTTTATGATTGAAAACGTGACAAAAAAACCTCAGTTTATTCGTATCGCAACACGTAAAAGTGCATTAGCACTGTGGCAGGCTGAATTTGTAAAGGCACAGTTGGAGCATTTCCATGCCGGTATTACTGTTGAGCTAGTACCTATGTCGACGCAAGGAGATATTATTCTTGATACACCACTTGCAAAAATCGGTGGTAAAGGGCTATTTGTTAAAGAGCTTGAGCAAGCCATGCTAGATGGTCGTGCAGATATCGCTGTGCATTCAATGAAAGATGTACCTGTTGATTTTCCTGAAGGGTTAGCACTGCATACAATTTGTGAACGTGAAGATCCACGTGATGCATTTGTGTCAAATACCTTTGCTAACATTGCACAGCTACCACAAGGTGCTATTGTTGGTACATCGAGTTTGCGTCGTCAGTGTCAAATTCGTGAACTGCGTCCTGATTTAGAAATTCGCGATTTACGTGGTAACGTCAATACTCGCCTAGCTAAGCTTGATGATGGCCAATATGATGCGATTATTTTAGCTGCTGCTGGGTTAATTCGTTTACAGATGCATGACCGTATTGAAGCATTTATTGAACCAGAAGAATCGTTACCAGCGAATGGTCAGGGCGCTGTAGGTATTGAATGCCGTATTGATGATGAGGTTACCCAAGCGTTACTTGCACCACTTGAGCATAACGAGACACGTATTCGTGTTAATGCCGAACGTGCTATGAACCGCCGTTTAGAGGGGGGGTGCCAAGTGCCAATTGGCGCTTATGCTTTAGTTGATGGCGAGCAAGTACATTTACGTGGTTTAGTGGGCGCAATTGATGGCAGCGAAATTTTACGCGCTGAGATCAGTGGTAAAGCAATTGATGCTGAACAGCTTGGTGTGCAACTGGCTGAACGGTTACTTGCTTTAGGCGCAGATAAAATTTTAGCCGAAGTATATAGAGACGCATAAATGTCACAGATCCTGATAACTCGCCCACATGGAAAAGGCGCCGACCTTGCAGAGCAACTGTCGCAAAGGGGTTATCAGGCGACTTTATTTCCGGTCTTGAAAATTGATTACTTAACTCCAGATAATACTCAACTGACCCCTTTATTGAATGCAGATAAAATTATTTTTATCTCCCAAGATGCTGTCAAAGCATTGTTGGCACTTAAACCCGATATCAATACTAAAGCGCAATTTTATGCCGTAGGTGAACAAACGGCAGAGGCCATTTGGCAGGCATTTGGCGTACGAGCAGCCGTGCCTAAACTGCATGATTCTGAAGGATTATTGGCTTTAAAATCATTACAGCAAGTTGAAGGTCTAAATATAGTGTTGGTCAAAGGTAAAGATGGCCGAGCAACGATTGCAAAAAACTTAAAGCAACGAGGGGCATTTTTAAATAATTTAGTGGTTTATCAACGAGGCCCTGTAGAAGGTAATGCAACTGACTGGATAGACCACTGGCAAAGCCTTGATGTTAAAGGTATAGTTATAACAAGTAATGCGGCAGTTGATGCGATTTTTCGTGAACTGGGCACAAAACAATTAGAGTGGATCAGACTGTGCCAGTTTTATGTTGCCAGTGCTCGCATTAGTGAATACCTTGCGACGCAACAGATTGACTCGGCAAATATACACATTGCTGCAGGGGCAAGCGATAGTGCTATGCTTACTTGTATTAGCGAAGGTAACATTATGAGTGAAGATACAAAGCCAACATCACAGCTTGCTGCTCCAAAACCAACGCCAAGTAGTTCAACCAAGGCGAATGCTAAGGTTGCAGACTCTGCTTCGACAACAAAAAAAGACTTTGCTATGAATCAAAACACGAACCAAAACAACAAACAAAAAATAAGTAAAACTGGCAGCTTAGCATTACTTATCTCGTTGATTGTGGCCTCTGGTGTTGGTTTTCAGTTTTACCAAAAACTTCATACACAACAGCAAGCAAATCTGTTAGTTAATCAGTTATCAGCTGACAACCAATTACTCAGTAAAGAGCTGCAAGCAGTGAAAGCTACGCAGCAAACCCTGCAACAGGCACTGTTTAATAGTGAGCAAAAAGTTGCAGCGAGCTTAGCTGAAAATGCAGATAACACGGCAAAACAATTAGCAGCCGCCTTGCAGCGTGCAGAGCAACAAACATATAGTCTTAATCCACAAGAGGTGACTAGTTTGCAGCGTATGGCTGAGTTTAAACTGTGGGCTGAGCATGATTATAAAGGAGCTGCGGCAGTATTAACTCGATTAGATACGTTATTAGCAGAGCATCCAGGAACTGGCGCTATTCGCCAAGCAATATATCAAGATTTGCAAGCGCTTAGCATTGTTGAGCCGGTTGCAATAGAAGCAATTTATTTAAAGCTGCACGGCGTACTTGGGCAAGTAGATAAGCTCGTTTTTAATGCGGTGGCATTACCACAAGAAGTGGAGCAAGAAAAGCAACATGCATTGAGCGAAAATGTTAGTGACTGGCAGCAAAATCTAGCGAATACCTGGCATCAAATGATGGATGGTTTTATAAAAATCCGCCAACGTAAAGATGTTGCTATTGAAGCTCTGCTTACAGAGCAAGAACGCCATCTAATTAAACAACGTTTGAGTTTGTATTTATCACAAGCTCAAGATGCTTTATTAACTAAACAGGCGAGTGTTTATTTTACTGCGTTAAATCAAGCAAGTGAATTAGTTAATGATTACTTTAAGCAAGGTGATCCGCAAACCCAAAACGTGTTAAAAGCATTAGCTGCATTAAATAAAGAGTCATTAAACTTTAATCCAAAGATCGCTTTGAAAAGTACTGAGCAGGTCAAGGAGTGGGCACAATGATCCGCTTAATCTTAGTTATTTTAGCGATTGTAGTA
Source organism: Pseudoalteromonas arctica (assembly GCF_012927645.1). Classification (GTDB taxonomy): domain Bacteria; phylum Pseudomonadota; class Gammaproteobacteria; order Enterobacterales; family Alteromonadaceae; genus Pseudoalteromonas; species Pseudoalteromonas arctica_A. Next base: position 69,318 of record NZ_JABBMT010000012.1, read on the forward strand.
TTGCTTGCTGTTGCGCCATTGTTACTCGGCGAAACAGGCTATGTATTGATCTCATTTAAGCAAACAACAATTGAGGGCTCCATTGTTGCATTTGCAATTACAGCATTAGTGATATTTATTGGTGCTTATTTAATTTATAAATTAGTGCGTTACTTATGGTCTTTATACAGCAACACTCGCCATCGTTTTTTTGCCCGCAGTGAAGAACGTAAACAAACAGCGATTGAGCAAGGTGTATGGAGCTTAATTAATGGTGATAGCGAGCAGCTAGAACTGGCATTGGAACACAATAGCGTGGCTGATAATTGGCAAGATGTGCGCTATGCGTTATTAGCTAAAGCGGCTTTACAAAATAATGACACAAGCAAAGCGATTGGATTACTTGAGCAAATATCGCCAGCAAACCAACTAAAAGCGGCTAAACTCTGGTTGGTCAGTGGTGATAGCAGTACTGTGTTCGGTGAATTAAAAGCGTTAGCGGAAGCTAAAAAAGCCACCGCCTTAGAGCTAAAACTATATGCCGAAGTACTTGTTCAGCAACAAAAATGGACTGCGCTTGAGCAGTTTATGCCGCGTTTACTTAGTAAAAAAGCGTTAACGGATAGCCAATGGTCGATATTATTGACCACCTACTTTATGGCACAGCCAGAATCGCAATTAACCGATAAGTATCAGCAACTTTCTAAAAACGTAAAAGTAAAAGCGCATAGCTGTTACTTAGCTGCAATGGCAAAAGCTGGGCGTTTAAATGAGATTGAGCTAAGTTTACTTAAAATGCTGAAAAAACCAGAGCAGCATATTGAGCTTGCACACATATTAAAAGAGTCCGCTCCTGGCGACGCATTAAAGTTGCAGGCGAGTTTACAAGATACTTTAAAGAAAGAGCCGGATAACCAAGCCTTGTTATTGGCACTTGCATGCTTAGCTAATGCTCATGGCGAGTATGAGCTTGCTGCTCGGGTGTTCGATAAAGCATTAAATCGAGAAAACAGCAAAGAATATTTAGTGCAAGCACAGCTTAGTTATAGTAAAAGCGCACAACCACAAAAAGCACTTAACCTTTATTTGTAGTTACCGTTAGTTGAGGCCTGAATAGGAGCGCCAGAGCATTGCAAAATATATTTACTCTGACGTTTGGTTTAACCTTTGCTTATTTTATTACTGGATTTTTCAGTAATTCGCTGCTTGCTATTGATGGTTATGCAGTGGCTTCGTGGCCACCTTCAGGCATAGCCCTTGCGGGTTTTTTATTGTGCGGGCGACGCGCCTTTGTTGGGGTTTTGCTCGGCGCTTTGCTTACTAATATGATTCATCTCGATCATATTACTGATATTTTGCATTGGCAGCTTTTTTTACAAGCTTTAGCTGTCTCTTTAGCGGCCGTTTTGCAAGCTTGGGTAGGCTGCTATTTCATCGTTAAAATAATTAAAGCTCCATTAGATTTATCCTCTTTAAAACACAGTGTGCAAAGCTTGATCATTGCAGGTCCTGCTTGCTGTGTGATTGCTGCAGCAATAGGCACCAGCTTATTAATGTTCAATAATATAATACCGGTACATACCGCTTTTGATAACTTTGTGGCGTGGTGGATTGGCGACAGTATTGGGGTGTTAATTTTTACACCATTAATATTGGCGGCTTTTAATTACGAGCAGATGCGTAATCGCTTACAAGTAATTTTACCTGCAACCCTAATTTATGTCGTTATAAGTATTAGCTTTTATGCTGCAGCAAGTGTGAAAAAAGACAAAGATATTCAAAAGCAAGAAGCAAAAGTAGCTGAAGTGCGGTTGGAAATAAATCATAAATTGGATGAGGTATCGGCGCATTTAGCTCTGCTTTCTACTTTTTTTGCCAGTAGTGATGATGTTAGTTACGCTGAATTTAAGCGTTTTACTACAACTCAACTTGATTACAGTGATGAAGTACTTGCCTTAGAGTGGGTGCCAAAAGTACCGCTATCAACGGTTGCCCAATATCAACAACAAATTCGTCTAGAAGGCTTTAATGAATTTTATATAAAAGAGCAATCACCCCAGCAGCAGTGGCAGAGTGTGACCAAACGAGACAGTTATTACCCTGTACAGTATGTGCACCCTATGTTGGGTAATGAAGAGGTTGTAGGTTTTGATTTAGCCTCAAATGCGCAAATCCGTAATGTGATGATGATGTCAAAAACATCGAATGAGTTGATTATTAGCGAGCCGATGAAGCTGGTACAAAGCAAACAAGATGATACTGCGGTATTGTTCTTCTTTCCGGTTTTTGGTGACTTAGATATACAAGGTGATTTTAGGGGCTTTGTGGTTGGCGTTATTAAGTTAGCGCGCTTGGCTGATACTTTGCAGTTTAATCATCATAGTCAAGTAAGTATACACTTCTACGATGTGACTGATACGCAGCAGCGGCAACTAATCTACCGCGCACCTCACACCGATAGTAAATTGCTGAGTGAATACCAGTTAGTTATTGGGCAGCGAATTTGGCAAGTTCAGCTATTTGAGCCAACCACACAAACGTCATGGATAATGTACTGGTTTGCACAAATATTAGGCATGTTATTTGTTTGGTTACTGATCACTTTTTTAATCTCAGTGACCGGCACCAATATTCAGGTGCGCGAGCAAGTTGCTCAACAAACACGAGTGTTGCGTCAAGAAAAACAAAAAGCGGATGAAGCAAGTCAAATCAAAAGCCAGTTTTTGGCGAATATGAGTCATGAAGTACGCACTCCGATCAATGGCATTAAAGGGCTGCATTATTTAGCGTTGCAGCAGCGAGATTGGCAACAAGCCCGCCATTATATTGAACAAGCTGATGGTGCGCTGAGTGTGCTGCTGCGAGTATTAAATGATGTACTAGATTTCTCTAAAATGGAAGCTGGTAAACTCGATTTAATACAAGAACCTATCGCGTTAAATCAGCTTATTGATGAATTAGTTAATTTGGTGCAATTTGACGTTGATATGAAGTCGCTGAAATTAATATTAGAACTAGATAACAACGCAGATCTACAACTAGATAGCGACCCAATACGCTTAAAGCAAGTCTTACTAAATTTATTAAATAATGCAATTAAATTTACCGCTACAGGCACCATTACACTCAAAGTATGGCAGCAGCAAGACGCCACTTACTTTAGTGTCAGTGATACTGGTATTGGTATTAGCCAAGTAGCCCAACAGCAACTTTTTCAACCGTTTGCACAAGCTGATAGCTCTACCTCGCGGCGATTCGGTGGTACAGGTTTGGGGTTAAGTATTTGCAAAAAGTTGGTTGAATTGATGGGGGGAAGTATTAGTTTAGCGAGTGAGGAGGGGCAAGGTTCAACTTTCACTTTTACCTTGCCACGTATTTCGCCTCTCGTTAAAGCAGAGCAATTAGAGCCACTCTTTGCTGAGCTTGACACGAGTACTTTATCGTTTGCTGAATTTAAGATCCTATTGGTAGAAGATAATCCACTAAACCAACATGTTGCTACCGCTATATTAAAAACCAAGGGGTGTATTGCGGATGTTGCCAGTGACGGTTTTGAGGCGTTAGAGAAGGTATCTGAAACTCATTATGATTTAGTGCTTATGGATATTCAAATGCCTAATATGGATGGTTTGCAAGCTACTAAAGTGATTCGTGATGAGCTATTTATGCATCAGCTTCCTATTATTGCTCTGTCCGCAAATGCTCATGATGACGATGTTAAAAAAGCACTCGCGGCTGGTATGGATGGCTATTTAACAAAACCAATTGATGCCGAGAAACTATTTAAAACAGTGTGGCACTACCTACAAAAGAGTACTCATTAACTTTTAGTACTTTTATCGAGTGAGGCTGACAAATGACCTCAATAATACAAACAAAATCATCTAAACTTGAATTACCCATTTAAGTGCGTATGATCCGCGAAAATTAACTGAACTGAGTGCTAATTATGATCAATAAAAAACTCCCTTTGCTAGATATCCATCGCCATTTAGATGGTAATATCCGTGCACAAACTATTCTTGATTTAGGTCGTCAGTTCAATATTAAGCTGCCTGCTGATAATATTGAAGCACTTATTCCATATGTACAAGTTATTGATCCTGAGCCTAACCTAATGGCTTTTTTACAAAAGTTGGATTGGGGCGTTGCAGTACTCGGTGACTACGATGCATGCCGTCGTATCGCTATTGAAAATATTGAAGATGCGCAAGCGCAAGGTCTAGATTATGTAGAGCTGCGTTTTAGTCCTTATTATATGGCGCAAAGCCAAGGTTTACATCCACAAGGTGTGGTTGAAGCGGTGGTTGATGGTATTAAAAGTACCACTCAAAACAGCGCTGTAAAAGCGAATTTAATAGGTATTATGTCGCGCACTTACGGCACTAAAATTTGCCAGCAAGAGCTTGATGCGTTACTCGCGTTTAAAAACGACTTAGTGGCAGTTGATTTAGCCGGTGATGAAATTGGTTTTCCGGGTGAGCTATTTGTTGATCACTTCAAACAAGTGGGTGATGCTTATTTGGCGGCGACCATTCATGCTGGCGAAGCGCTAGGATCGGCAAGTATTTGGCAGGCAATTAACGAACTGGGTGCGGATCGCATTGGCCATGGTGTCAAAGCTATTGAAGATGCCAAGCTAATGGACTACCTACGTGATAAACGCATAGGAATTGAATCGTGCCTAACTAGTAACGTACAAACCAGCACAGTAGCCAGCTTAGCTGTGCATCCACTGAAGCGCTTTTTAGATCATGGTATTTTAGCGTGTATTAATACCGATGACCCTGCTGTGGAAGGCATCGAAATTGCTCATGAATATATGCTTGCAGGGCCCGCTGCTGGCCTGACTCAGGCTGATATGGAAAAAGCCCAAGCCAATGCACTTGATATTGCATATTTGAGTGATGCTGAAAAGCAATTGCTCAAACAAGCTGCCGCTGCTCGATAACAGCAGCGACGACTCGGCGTATTGATTGTACGCCTAGTGTTATTGGCAGCTTAGGTAGTTTTCATACATTGCTTTGAGAATATCACTGCGGCCTATCATGCCTATGACCATACTGCCTTCTACAACTGGGTAGTTTTTCGGCTTACCGGTTTTCATTTGTTCTGCAAGCTCTAAGATGTTTGTGTCTGCATTGACGGTAACAACCTCGGTCTGCATCAGTTGTGCAACTTTAACCACACCGTCACAAAAATAGCTATTCTGCATCAATGGTTTTAATAGTTCTTGCTCAGAAATAAAGCCCACTAAACTTTTATTATCATCAAACACTGGTGCACCCAGTAGTTTGAATTTTTGTAGTTCTGCAATTGCTGTGGTCATCTCGGTTTCGGGGGTAATATGCGGTAATTTACGCTGCATAAAATCTTTTACTTTGGTATTTAACATTTGGGTCTCTCCCAATTAATGAATTATGCAAAGTATGGTTAAGGATTGGCTGTTTGTGAAATTGTTTATGTTGATTATGCTGATAGGTAACAACAATCACAGTATTAATTTTAGTCATTGCAGCTTGGGCATTCGCCGCTAACAGAGGATCAGTTCAAGCACTGACTATTTTGCTACCTAACAACAGTGCTTGTAGCTCCTCAAGAGTAAACATCATCGGTGGTAGGTCGTGATCTGTAATTAAATAGCCAGTGCCTGCCTCACCTTCAACGAGTACGCCCGAACTCTGTAAGTGCTGAATATCGCGATAAATTGTTCGCTGAGATACCTGTAATTTACTGGTAAGTTCGTTTGCGGTGATCGCAAAGCGGCGACTTTTTAGTATATTAACTAACTGCAATAGCCGCTCTGATTTGTGCATTGATTTTAACAATAGAACCACTATTACTTGCGTCAATGCCTTGTCTAAATTGCTTTTAATTCCAACGACGCTCGTATCTTGGGACGATACTATTTTATAAATGCAAATGCATCGGCGTACATGTTTTCGCGAATTGCACCGTGATTTAAAAAGTCATCGCGAACAATACCTATCATGTCAAAACGTCCGGCCATGTAAATATCATATGGGGCAAGCGATACGATATCGTTCATCACCGCTTTATGTACGTAACCTGTGTGGCCTGTCCAGCTAGCTGTTGGGTTTTCAACTACCGGGATAAAGGTAAAGTTTTCACGGCTATCGGCCCATGTTTGCATTTCAGTATGCGCATACAAGGCTGACTCTTCACGCACACCCCAATAGAACAATACCGGACGCTCACAACCGATTTCACTTAAATGATCAGCCATAGATTTTGCGTATGAAAACCCTGTGCCGCCAGCGAGTAAAATGATTGGGCGTTCGCATTGGAGCCGCAACTGTGAAATGCCTAAGCCGGCTTCAATCAACACCTGAGTTTTCTGAGCATATGCTTGGCGAAGATGCTCTAAAGTTTGCATTGCATATGAATCAACGGCAGATGCGCCAATATGGAGTTCTAGCTCATCAGACTGTGAGGGGCGGCTGGCAATTGAAAACGCGCGCTTGTCTTTTTCGCCAAGCACTACTTGCAAATATTGGCCAGCTTCAAAGGTGACGCTTTCAACAGGTTTTAAAATTACTTTGTGAACAAATTCAGTGAGTGGGCTGATAGCGACAACTTCAGCGTGTAATGTTTGCATGTTTTACCTTAAATTAGCGGATACGCACTTTATTTGAGCAATAATAACATATCCGCATAGTGAGTTTATAGCCTCTAAAAGAGCTGTTAAAGAATATCTAAGTTTTGCCAGATTTCATCGACGCGATCTTTAGTCGCTTGATCCATCACTATGGGTTCGCCCCACTCTCGAGTGGTTTCACCAGGCCATTTATTAGTGGCATCCATACCCATTTTTGAACCAAGACCTGAAACCGGTGATGCAAAGTCTAAATAATCAATCGGTGTGTTTTCAATTAGAGTGGTGTCGCGGGCGGGATCCATACGTGTAGTAATCGCCCAGATCACATCATTCCAATCACGTGCGTTAACGTCATCATCACAAACAATGACAAACTTTGTGTACATAAACTGACGCAAAAACGACCATACCCCCATCATTACGCGTTTGGCATGACCTGGGTATTGTTTTTTCATTGTCACTACGGCCATACGGTATGAGCAACCTTCTGGCGGTAAGTAAAAATCGACAATTTCAGGGAACTGTTTTTGCAAAATGGGCACGAATACTTCGTTAAGTGCGACCCCTAAAATTGCCGGTTCATCTGGCGGACGGCCAGTAAAGGTACTGTGATAAATAGGATCCTTACGGTGTGTCATGTGGGTAACGGTCATAACTGGGAAGTTATCAACCTCATTATAATAACCCGTGTGATCGCCATAAGGGCCTTCAGGTGCCATTTCGCCTGGCATTATATAGCCTTCAAGAACTATTTCAGCACTGGCAGGCACTTGTAAATCATTGGATATCGACTTAACTACTTCTGTTTTGCTACCACGTAGCAAGCCGGCAAAAGCGTATTCACTCAAGGTATCTGGCACTGGCGTGACGGCGCCTAGGATAGTCGCCGGATCAGCACCCAATGCTACCGATACCGGATAAGGTTGGCCTGGGCTTTCTTTACACCACTCTTGAAAATCGAGAGCACCGCCACGGTGTGATAACCAGCGCATAATGATTTTATTTTTACCGAGTAATTGTTGGCGGTAAATACCTAAGTTTTGGCGTTTTTTGAAAGGCCCCTTGGTGACGGTTAAACCCCAAGTGATTAATGGAGCCACATCACCAGGCCAGCAGTGTTGAATTGGCAGCTTAGTTAAATCAACATCATCGCCTTCAAGAATAACTTGCTGACAAGGCGCTTTTTTAACTTCTTTGGCAGGCATATTTAATACTTGCTTAAACACAGGAATTTGGCTGAACGCTTCCTTAATACCTTTTGGCGGCTCTGGCTCTTTTAAAAAGGCCAGTAACTTACCGACTTCTCGCAGTTCGTTAACGTGTTCTTTACCCATTCCCATGGCAACACGCTCTGGTGTACCAAATAAGTTAGCCAGCACGGGGATATCATACCCTTTAGGATTTTCAAACAATAAAGCGGGGCCTTTAGCACGCAGTGTGCGATCGGCAATTTCGGTCATTTCTAGATAAGGATCAACTTCTTGGTGAATACGCTTCAGTTCACCTTTTTTTTCTAATAAATCGATAAAATCACGTAGATCTTTGTATTTCATTGTGGGCCGCTTTAACGCTTAAAAGACTGTTGGCATTATACTTAAATAAAGACGTTAAGCGAATTAATGAACTGTTTTTAAGGGGCATTTAGGCAAACATTTTTATTACATTATAAGGTGATTAAGCTATAGTTTATAACAAATGTTTGAAATGAGTTTTTGATTAACAGGTGGGCTTATCGTAAAAACATTTATCAAGGCTATTATTACTTGCTGCGTAATTACTTTTGTAGATCAAGTAAGTGCTAAGCAAACATTAGCTTCCGCGATCAATATGCCGTTTTTTAATGAGCACAGTGCCGTGATGTTAGTGGTAGAACCGCTAACGGGTGAAATTAAATTTGCTAATAAAGCAGCGGCTGTATTTTATGGTTACAGTATTGAACAATTACAAACAATGCGTATCCAGCAAATTAATATATTTACTGAGCAACAAGTTGCACAGGAGCGCCAAACGGCTCTGAGTAAAGGGCAAAACTATTTTGTTTTCAAACACCGGTTAGCGAGCGGTGAAACACGTACCGTTAGTGTTTATTCAGCCCCATTTACAATTGAGAAAAAAAACTTCTTATTTTCTGTAGTACATGATATTTCATCTCAACGTAACCTTGAAAAAGAACTATGGCATTATCAAGAAAACCTTGAACAATTGGTTGCCAGTCAAACTAATGAAATAGAACAAAAACGCACCGATCAATTGCTGTTAGCGCTGATATCTATTTTTGTACTGATAATACTGTTAGCGACTTTAACTTGGTTAGTTTTGCGATTACGCAGGGCTAAAAAATCGGCGCAAAAAGACAGTGTGACGCTAAAAGCGATTTTTAATAGTATTGATGATCTGCTCATTTATACTGATGCCGAACATAGGGTTATTACAGCTAATACTACGGCTGTGCAAAAGTTAACGGCAGGCGAAACACTGAAGGGTAAAAATATTTACTCATTTACTGAGTGTCCGAAAGGAGTTGTTGGAGTTGATAGTGAGTGTCAATTTCATGGAACCAAAGAGATATTTTGGGGAGAGGCACGAGTAACCGCAGTTATCGACGAAAAAAATAGCAAAATTGGTGAAATACATTTAATTCGTGATATCACTTTAAAATTAAAAGCATGTCAGCAACAACGACTCGCGAGCACGGTATTTTCGACAACCAATGAAGGTATTTTGGTTTCTAATCGTGAGAATGAAATTCAAGCTGTAAATAAAGCCTTCACACAGATCACCGGTTATCAAGAACAAGATGTGCTAGGTAAAACACCGGCAATATTAAATTCGGGCCATCATAAACCATCGTTTTTTAAAGTGTTATATCGACGTTTAAATGAAACTGGGCACTGGGAAGGCGAAATATGGAACCGTCGTAAAAATGGTAGTATTTACCCGAGTTGGGTCAATATTTCGGTGGTGTTTGACGAGGAAAAAGACATTGAAGTGTATGTTGCCTTATTTAACGACATTTCTTTACGCAAAGAAAATGAACAAGAAATGTGGCTACAAACTAATTTTGATACTCTCACGGGTTTGGCAAATCGTTATCATTATAACAGTAAGTTAGATCAAGAAATGATCCGTGCAACAGCTGATAACAAGCGTTTGGCAATTTGTTTTATCGATTTAGATCGGTTTAAAAGTGTTAATGATACTTTAGGGCATAATAGCGGTGATTTACTGTTGCTTGAGGCTGCCAAAAGGCTTAAAGCATGTATGCGTAGCGCTGATGTAGTAGCCCGCTTAGGTGGCGATGAATTTGCGCTATTACTGCCTGGGATCAATACGTTAGCAGATATTGAACGACTAGTTACAAAAGCTCTGCAGGCGCTTAGTTCTTCATTTAAAATAGGTGAGCAAGATGTATTTGTATCCGGCAGTATGGGGATCACTATTTTCCCCGACGATGGCATAGACCGCAAAATATTATTACGTAATGCTGATAGCGCCATGTACAAAGCTAAAGCACAAGGACGAAACTGTTTTGAGTTCTTTACCAGCGGCTTGCACGAACAAGCGGCAGCTCGTAGTAAGCTTGAAAATGCTCTTCATAAAGCGCTTAGTAATAACGAGTTTACCGTTTATTTTCAGCCAATTATTAGCCACGATAAAAAAACGGTTGGCTGTGAAGCTTTATTGCGATGGCGTAGTGCGGAACTTGGCGATGTGTCGCCGGCACAATTCATTCCTGTATGTGAAGAGTTAGGGTTGATCATTCCAATTGGTGAGTGGGTACTCAGAGAAGCATGTCGTGAAGCTGCTAAGTGGTGTAGCAGTTTCGGTGCTCATTTTTTTGTTACGGTAAATATGTCTAGCGTGCAATTTATTCGCCAAGATATTGAAGCGTTAGTTAAAAGTGTTTTGCAGGAAACACAGTTATCAGCTCAGTGCTTAACCCTTGAAATTACAGAGACGCTACTTGCAGATAATAGCTCAAACATTTTGCAGCAGTTGCAAGCATTACGTGCAACCGGCGTGGCTTTGGCAATTGACGACTTTGGTACAGGTTACTCGTCGTTGAGCTATTTAAAGCGTTTTCCGCTGAGTAAGTTAAAAATAGATCGGGAGTTTATAAAAGATTTACCCGATGATCTTGAAGATTGTGCGATGGTCAGTGCAATTATATCAATGGCTAGTAACCTGCAGCTCAAAGTTGTTGCTGAAGGAGTTGAAACCTCCGCACAACTAGCTTTTTTAAACGCTCTAAGTTGTGATTATATTCAAGGTTTCTTATACAGTAAGCCACTGCCAGCGGCACTATTTGATAAATATATTAGGGAGTTTATCGCGGAGCAAAATAATACATAAGCAGCTACATATCACAGTAATGTTATTTCAAAAGCGTGTGTTTATCATGATGGCAATAGCAGTAGATGGCTCTATTATTCAGAGTTAGAACTTAAATCTTTCTACTGCGCTAGTTAATGAGTGGGCGAGTTGGTTAACGTCTTCACTTTGCTTGGCGAGTGACCTTGCATGTTCGGCATTCGTTTGTGCTTGCACCGTTACTTGCGCCATAATCTGTTTTATCTCATTGCTGTTATCAAGCTGGTGATGTGATGAACTGGCAATTTGCATTCCCATTTGGTTAATTGTCACTAAGGTACTTTTTATTTTATCCACCGCTTGGTTTAGCTCACTACTATTTGCTACACATTCTTTTGCTTGTTGTTGACCATCGTTGATTTCATGATGAGCAGTATTGGCCTGGTGTTGCAGTGTTTGGATCATAGTATGAATTTCGCTAGTCGAGTTTTGTGTACGCGCAGCTAAAGAGCGTACTTCATCTGCCACAACAGCAAAGCCTCGGCCATTTTCTCCTGCACGGGCTGCTTCAATAGCAGCATTTAGCGCAAGCAAATTAGTTTGTTCAGCAATGCTACTAATTGTATCCACGATCGCGCCAATTAATTGTGTGTGCTGGGTTAGCTCATCGGTACTTTGCACAGCTTGATCAAGCCTAGTAAGCAGCGCTGCAATACGCTGGCTGTTACGATCAGCAATCTGGTTTACATCATTGGCAAACTGCGAAGCATTGGCAACTTCATTGGAGCTGTTATCAGCTCGTTCACAGACCGCTTGGGAATTACTGTGCATGCTATGTGCGACTGAGTCGGCCTCTGCAATACGATCTAATTGCTGTTGTGCTGCTTGGGTCATATGTTGCCCTTGCGCACTGGTTTGAATGGCTGATTGATCTAAGGTGTGGGCGTTATCACTTATCGCACTTAATAATGTGCTTAGATCATCGCTTAATTGATTGATATTGTTTAAAAGTACACCAAATTCATCATCATTATGAGGTTTTGTACGTTTCGATAAATCTCCAGATGCGATACGTGATAGTGCTTTATTTACAGCACTGAGTGGTTTTAACATTGCTTTGGTGGTTAAAAAACAGATCAGTGCTGCAAACGAAATAAGCACTAAACTTATAATAATCGCGAGTCGCGAACCGGTAGTGATCACCGACTGAGCATCGGCCTGTAGGGTATCAAAGCGTTTATCGGCTAAATGATTTAGCTCAATAATGAGCTGCTCGGTAAGTTGAAACTGTTGCTGGAATGCAGCAAAGGCTTGCTCAGTCGCAACTTTGCTGGTCAAAAGTGTACTTTGCTGCTGGTACACTTTTGCCAACTGTTGATTAATTAAGCTAAGAAGATCTTTTAGGTTGCTGAAATTTGTTTGATTTTTTAACTCACTCGCTTGCTGTTGTAGGTATGTAAAATTAGATTGGATATTGTCTAATAAAAAAGCGGTATCTTGTTGGTGTTCTGTGAGTGTTTGTAGAGAACTAATGTGGTTGATGCTTTTAACATTATTGCCTAAGGTGAATAGCAAATCGTCAATGCGAGTCGCAGTACCAACAATGGCTGCTAATAACGACTGTTGCTCAGGCGTTACTTCGATTAATTCTAAATCAAGTAAGCCATTGCTCAAGTCAGCGAGATTATTAGCGTAATTATTTGCTAATGAGGTAACCTGAGTTACTGCTGTTAGGCCTTGTTGTTTGGTATTGAACATTGTTGCGCTAGTGGTAATAAATTGCTGATAGCGTTGTGTTATTTGCGATAGTAATTGCAACATTTGTGGTTGGTCGTGCAGCTGAGAGTTTAATTCTTCTAGCTTGGTTTTAAATAAATCTTGTTCCTCATGAGTTCTCAGTTGCTGCTGTTGCAAACTGGCTTTACTTGTTTGGCTGTATGCAACGGCATTAAATTTGGTGATTGATAACAGCGATAACCGTAATGCATTACTTTGTTGTTGTACCGGTATGGCTAAAGTTTCTATATCCGACGTGGCGTGATTAATTTGTCCTAATGACCAGTAAAAAAAACCACTGCTGGCGAGCATTAAAAAACCAATTGTAGCAAAGGCAAAAATTAGTTTCGTTTTAATAGCAATAGCGCGCATAGTGAACCCGTAAATACTTAATTATTTATGCTTAATTATTTATGAGTGTAGCAGTCTTTTTATAAATTATAAGTTTGGCGAGCGATTGTATCACTCTAAATTACAGTGATATTTGTTGCCATCAATTATTAACATTGCTTCATTCCCTTTGGTCCAAAACAGTACATCTTCATTGGTATATTTTACGCCCGAGGCACTGATTTGTTTGGTCAGCGAATGCTCTACTTGATTGTAATTTAGCGTGGCACTTTCTTCATCATTACTGGTAATAACTGCGCTCAGTTGACTATCACAGGAAAAAGACTGACTATTTAATTGTTCTGTGCATGCGCTGAGGCTAATAACACCGAGTGCAGTTAATAGAATTTTATACATAAACAAGTACCTTGGCTAAGAGTATTTAGCAACTAGCATAGCAAACGAAAATTAACCTTTGGTGAAAATACTCGTTTAGACTATGTTGATAATTATAAATTTTTTAACAGCAAAGGAAACTAGATGGCAGGTACTAACCTATTGACATTGTTGGATGATATCACCACTTTATTAGATGATATTGCCACTATGAGTAAAGTAGCCACGAAGAAAACTGCGGGCGTGCTAGGGGATGATTTAGCCTTAAACGCGCAACAAGTGGCAGGAGTCACAGCCGATCGTGAGCTGCCAGTAGTGTGGGCGGTAGCGAAAGGCTCATTTGTGAATAAAGCTATTTTAGTCCCTGCGGCGTTATTAATAAGTGTTTGGCTACCTTGGCTTATCACACCTTTATTAATGGTTGGTGGATTATTTTTGTGTTTTGAAGGTGCCGAAAAGTTAGTCGAAAAGTTATTACCAGCTACGAAAAATAATGAGCTAGATGCTACCGAAAATTTAGATTTAGTTGAGTACGAAAAACAAAAAGTAAAAGGGGCTATTCGAACCGACTTTATTCTATCGGCAGAAATAATAGTTATCACTCTAGGTACAGTGGCGGGTGCCAGTTTACTTAACCAAGCGTTGGTACTGAGTGTGATTGCTGTGATCATGACCATAGGTGTCTACGGTTTGGTTGCAGGTATTGTAAAGCTTGATGATGCTGGTTTGTATTTACTTACTCAAGCTCAACAAACGGGTAATCGTTTTAAGGAATTGTTAGGTAAAGGTCTACTTGCGGCGGCACCACGTTTAATGGCGTTTTTAGCATTTGCAGGTACGGTTGCAATGTTTTTAGTCGGTGGTGGAATTTTAGTGCATGGCATAAATATGCTACATCATTGGCAAATATCGGTTACCGAATTTGCCCTTACAAACTTAGGTACGTTGGGGGAAGCAGCTGCGCCATTATTATTTGATGGTTTACTAGGTGTGTTGGCTGGCGGCGTTGTGGTGCTAATTCACCATACTGTTGTAAGCATGAAAGCAAAAAAGTCGGCAAAGTAAAGCAACCAAGGTTAGTTACTTTCGTTACGCTAAATGCGTTATTTGCAATTGATGCGTCGCTTAGAATCGCAAAGCTTGCAGCCCCTCTGCCATCTGCATGGCTAATGGCCTGTTGAGGTGATTTCACTATGGATATGGTTGCTTTTTGTTTTTCATCTAAGTATTTAGATGGATACTTATGTAAAACTTTATTGGGTACAATTACTATAATTATAAAAAATACACATGTAAAAGGATGTTTTATGAGCAAAATAATGCAGTTTATTGTTGCGATTGCGCTGTCTGTTAGCAGCTCCATAAGCGATGCAAATCAATCTGCTTTTACAGTCGAGGACTTCAGCCGCAGTAGTGAATATAGCCAAGTAAGAATTTCCCCAAACGGGAGCTATCTTGCAGTAGTTATGCAACCTAAAGGTAAAAAGGTACTGGTAATTTTTGATGCTAAAAAGTTCACAGTTCACCATGCTGTTAACTTTCAGGGCAATGCGCAGGTTGGTGCTTATCATTGGGTCAGTGATGATCGTGTGGTTGTCGCAAAAGAGTATTTACGTGGTTGGCAAGCTCATCCTGAATATCATGGTGAGTTATATGGCGTGAATGCTGATGGCTCAAAAGCTAGGTATTTGGTTGGCTATCTTGGCGAAATGCAAACTGGCTCTCGTATCAAAAAAGCCACACCACTTTATGGCACCTCTTATTTATTGGATCCTTTAATTCACGACGAAGATAAAATGCTTATAGTGACTTACCCATGGACATCAAGTAGTGAACCGCACACGGTTGTTTATGAGGTTGATATTTTTTCAGGGAAGCGTCGTAAAGTTACACGCTCCCCGTCACGTATGGCCAACTTTTTGACCGACCATGAAGGAAATGTCAGAGTGGCTGTTTCCAGTGATGATTACATTAAGCCTACAATACATACCCGTGAAAAGTCAGGTGGGGATTGGCAGGCGCTTAATTTAGCTGGTTTGAATTACAGTGATGTTGAGTTGCACGCTTTTGATAGTAGTGGTGATGCTGTCTATATCACAGCATCAATAAGTGGTGAAGCTCAAGGCTTATACAAATTAAATCTAAAAACTAAAGCAATTGATTTAATTCATAAAGAGGAGGGGGTTTCACCAAAGCAAATATGGGTTGATGAAACATCAAAAGAGCTATTTGCGATTGAAACCGAACTAGGTTATCCAACTTATGCCTTTGTCGATGGACAATCAGATAAAAGCATGCGCTTAAAAGCTTTGATCTCAGCTTTACCAGGTGAACAAGTACAGCTAGTGAGTAGTACTGAAGATGGTGATACTAATATTATTTATGCCTCGAATGACCGAAACCCTGGTCAATACTATTTATTCGATGCCAAAAGCAATAACTTACGATTTTTGTTTGCATCTCGAAGTTGGCTTGATGCCGAGCAAATGGCGCAGACCAAGCCTGTAAGTTATACCAGTCGAGATGGTTTAACTATTTATGGCTACTTAACAGTACCGAAGAACACCATAGAAAAAAACTTACCTTTAGTGGTTATGCCACATGGTGGTCCACATGGCCCGCGCGATTGGTGGGGATTCGAGCCTGATGCACAGTTGCTTGCAAGCCGTGGTATGGCCGTACTAAAAGTTAATTTTAGAGGCTCAGGTGGTTTTGGCCGTGATTTTGAGCATGCTGGGTATCGAAAATGGGGAGCTGAAATTCAATTTGATATTATTGATGGTGTGAAGTATTTAGTTGGGCAGGGTACTGTTAATAAAAACAATATCTGTATTATGGGCGCGAGCTTTGGTGGATACTCAGCGTTACAAAGTGCGATTTTAGAACCTGATATGTTTAAGTGTGCGATTGGCGTTGTTGGCGTTTATGATTTGCCCTTAATGTTTAAAGAAGGGGATGTTGCGGAGCGCGACAGTGGCCAACGTTATTTACAGAATGTATTGGGCACAGATGAAGCGCAATTAAAGGCTTTTTCACCGAGCTATAATATTGATAAGTTAAAGGCTCCAGTGCTGATAGTGCATGGGGGTGAAGATCAGCGGGCACCGATTGAACAAGCTGAATCACTGATTGCGGCTCTAAAAAAAGCTAAACATCCTTATATATATGAATTACTTGAAGATGAAGGACATGGTTTTTATAAACAAGAACACCGCACTCGTTATTATCAACAAGTGCTGGCATTTTTAGAGCAACACTTAAAACTGTAGCGTAGCGGTTTGGATTAGTAGGATAAATGGCAAGCCTTTAGCTTGCCATATTTATTAACAGGAATATTCCAGACACAGCTCCTTGAGTTGTACTTTGGCTTTGTGGTTATTTTGCCCTGCAGCTTGTTGATACCAATAAATAGCTTGATCCATGTCTTTTTCTACTCCTTCACCATCACGATACATTTGCGCAGTATTAAGCTGACCCCATTGTGAGCCTTCTTTGCTGGCGAGTAAAAAGCTTTCGAACGCTTCAGGAAATAACCCATCTTTGTAATAGATGATGCCTTGTTGGTTATTTTTATTAAGCTTTAACCCTTCATATAGCGGTTTAGGGCGTGGTGGGAACATCACAAAACCACCATATAAGCTATATGCATAAGGGCGTAGTACATCATAAATAGCGCCTTCATCATATAAACGCTGTACTTCGCTGCGCGGTAAAGTAATTGTTTTTGATGAGAAATAATCTTTTTGTATCAATAAGCTGGTACGCATAGCCATAGTAATGCCGCTGTCGCGTTTATAGCGATAATTGCTGATTTGAAAGGTGATATTTTGGTCATCAAACTCGAGTACTTGGGCTACTTTTAGGTTTTCAGGGCGCAATGGTGCGTTAGAAAACTTATCAGCATGTACCAAGTAAGTATCGAATGCTTGTGGCTGGTTTAGTATTGCTTGCTTGGCTTTTAGCTCATCAAGATGTTGTGTATAAAAGTAAATAGATAACCAGATAAGTAATATCGAGCCTATAAAATATTTGAGCAAAGAAAGCTTTTCTAGCCATGGCAGTTGCATAATTGAAAGCTGCACATTGTGCTGACAATGGCTACACTGGTATTGATAATGCCATGCTAATGGCAGCATAGGGACAATTGAAAAACGTAATAAGCGGCTGTGATTTTGTAGTCGATAGTCATCGTGATGGCACTGTGGGCAGGTTTTTGTTTGGCTGAAAAACGACAATGAATCGCTGATATTGAATAGTAGCATATGGCCTTTTCCCTTCCTTGTTTTACGTTAAATTAAAACAAGGAGGGTTAGATGCAAAGCAGAAAACTGTAAGCAAGTATGTTTGGTTTGTTTATTTACTTGCTACAGGCTTTGCTTTAATTGTAGTTTTAGCATCAGCTGCCATAAACGCAAATACAGCATATGCTGCGGTATTTTGTTTAAGTTTAGCCGGATCTATTTTATCAAGTATGTCATCAGCGGTGTGATGGTAGTCAAAGTAATCAGTACCGTCTTGGTGTAGCTCAAAAATTGGTGCGCTGGTGGCATTTTTAAATGGAATTAAATCAGGCCCACCATTAGCGCTATTTTTACCTATGTATTCAACATTTAGCGGCGCAAGTTGCTTGGCTATTGCACGCACTACTGGCAACGAGGCTGCAGATACATTCGATTCAAAGCCATACACTACATCAGCACCAAAGTCAGATTCAGCGGCGGCAACAATTTTATCAAGTTCATTCGCATGCTGTTTAAAATAAGCTTTAGCGCCCCATAATCCTAGCTCTTCAGCGGCAAATAACACTACACGAATACTGCGTTTAGGGCGCTTTATTTCACTAATATGTTTAGCTGCCGCCATGGTTAACGCAACACCTGCACCATCATCAAGTGCGCCAGTGCCTAAATCCCAAGAATCTAAATGACCGCCAATCAGTACGTACTGTTCAGGGTTTTGTGTGCCATTGAACTGACCAATCACGTTATAGCTAGTACCTTGGCCGCGATCTTCAGTTTGCACATTGATATTTACGGTAACATTTTTACCTAGTGCAACTAAGCGAGCTAGCTGATCTGCATCAGGATTAGCAATGGTCACATTAGGAATTTTCGTAACACCGTCTTGATAGTGACTGCCTCCGGTATGAGCAAAGCGGTGGTGTGCAGTGCTAACAGAACGCATCATATAACCAATCGCCCCTTTTTTTGCAGCCTCAACTGAACCTGTTGAGCGAGCACGTACAGCAGGGCCATAACCATTACCATCAATGTCGCGGTTCATACGGTAGTTAATATAGGCAATTTTACCCTTCAAGCTATTTGCTGGTGCTGCGATAAGTTCATCAAGGGTTTCAAATAATATAACTTCAGCAGTAATACCGTCTTTTGGTGTGCTCACACTATGACCTAGTGCGGTTAAATGTAGTGTTTGTTCACTCGGGGTAAGAATCTTACCGCTTTCACTGAAGCGGCGCCATTCAGGGAAAGTTGCTTCTTCTAGCCATACTTTATCAAAACCAAGCTGGTTAAATGTGGCTTGTGCCCACGCAACAGCTTTTTTATCGTTTTCTGTGCCAGGTAAGCGAGGTCCTATTTCAGTAGTAAGCGATTCAAGCAATTGATAGCTTAGCTCGCTGTTACTGGCGTTAGTTCTAAGTTCAGCAATTTGCTGAAGTTGCTTCGCGGTAAATTCAGGTTCGGCGGCATTGGCTAAAAAGCTGCCGGCGAGCAGTAATCCGATGATGATTTTTTTCATTATTGACCTAGTTATATTTTCAAGTGAAGGTTAGTAAAGCATTTAATGCTGAGCAACAAAAGTAGATGAGATAAATGCCTATCGGTGGTGATGTTATGGTGAATGTTTATTGAGAATATAGTCAGCTTAATGGTAGCAATTTGTATATTCTGCTATTATGCAGCATAACTAAGTCGGGCATCTGCAGCGGCTTTTCATGTTTACTTTTTGCACTGGAAATTACTTTGACCGTTACAGCTTTTTCATCTCTCGCTTTACCATCTGGGTTGATAGATAACTTATCAACATTAGGTTACACCCAAATGACCGCTGTACAGGCGCAAAGCCTGCCGGCAGTGCTTGCAGGTAAAGATATCATTGCACAAGCTAAAACGGGATCCGGTAAAACCGCCGCATTTAGTTTAGGCGTGCTTGCAAAGCTCAATGTGAAACGTTTTCGTATTCAATCATTAGTACTTTGCCCAACTCGTGAGCTAGCAGAGCAGGTTGCTGTGGAAATGCGTAAATTAGCGCGCGGTATCCATAATATAAAAATATTAACGCTATGCGGTGGCGTGTCGATTGGTCCACAAATTGGCTCACTAGAGCATGGTGCACATATTATTGTTGGTACACCTGGGCGTGTAGATGATCATATTCGCAAAGGTACGCTACGTTTAGATGATGTTGAAACTTTAGTGTTGGATGAAGCCGATCAAATGCTTGATATGGGCTTTCAAGATACTTTGGATGCGATTATTGAGCGTATTCCAAAACAGCGTCAAACTTTATTATTCAGCGCCACTTTTCCGCGCGCAATAGAAGCGATTGCCAAACGTGTATTAAGCAACCCTGTGATGGTGAAGGTTGAAGAAGAGCAAGAAAAAAGTACGATCAAACAGTACTTTTATAAAATGGATAATAACAAACAACGTTTTAATACATTAAAATTGTTGCTGCTGAAGTTTCAGCCTGAAAGCTGTGTGGTGTTTTGTAATACCAAGGTCGAAACTCAACAGGTGTGTGATGATTTAGCTGATGAAGGCTTCAGTGCCGTGTCATTGCATGGTGATTTAGAGCAGCGAGATCGTGAGCGCACCTTGATCCACTTTGCTAATAAAAGCGCCTCGATTTTAGTGGCCACTGATGTAGCCGCTCGTGGTTTAGACATCGATGATATGGATATGGTGATTAACTACCACCTTGCCCATGACCCACAAACCCATGTACACCGTATTGGTCGAACTGGTCGTGCTGGTAAAAAAGGCATTGCATGCTCTATTTATGGCGATGCAGAACAATTCAAAGTGGCACAAATTGGTGACCATTATGAATGTGATTTTTTACCAGAACAATTACCGCCATTTAGCCTACTTGAAAAGCCACCATACAAACCACAAATGGTGACACTAATGATCGATTCAGGTAAAAAGCAAAAGGTACGCGCAGGTGATATTTTAGGTGCATTAACCGGTAAAGATGGTGTTGCCGGACGTCAGGTCGGTAAAATTAATGTGCTTGATAATGTGGCTTTTGTAGCTGTCGAACGAAATAGCTCAAAGCCCGCGCTACGAAAATTAACGGAAGGTAATATTAAAGGCCGTAAAATTCGTGCCCGTCGTTTAACGCGTTAATTATTGCTTATGATGTTTTTGAGCAGCTTGCCCTAAGCTGCTCATATTCATTTTTTAACTGTTTAAACTGCTCTGCATTACCATGTTGTTTATCTGGATGATAGTGTGTTGCCAACTGCCGCCAGCGCTTTTGTAATACCTGCATAGAAAAATCGTCAGGTAATTCCCAGCGCTTCAATAATGTATGGCGTTGTTGTTGGTCAAGCGTAGTTATTGCTGGCGATGCACGAAAAGTATGCCAAAAGTTATCTAATAGTGATTTAACTGCTGTTATCGAGGCGTCGTAATTTTGCCAATCTAGATAGTACGCTTGTAATGAGTCATGCGCTGCGATGGTTATTTTATCTGGATTATCGGTGAGCTCTATATGTAAACTGGCTACCAATAAATATTGATTTGGCAACAGTTGTTGTTGCAACTGATAAAGTGCATTCATAATTAAAAAGTTACGTTTAAATAGGTCACGGTATGGATCTGTATCTAAGTCATTAATTACACCACGCTCAGATAATTTCAATGCTAAAGTGTGAATCTTCCAAATGTGCTTCGTTAAAATTAACTCGAAAATCTCATCAATCAGTGGGTTAAGCATTGTTTACAGTCTAGTTATTGGTGTATCTTGACTAAACTATCATAGCTTCTACTGCTAACAAAGTTCCAAGGAAAAAATTATGCTGGGTCAGTTTAAGCGCCTATTCTTTATTTGTTCGATTAGTGTACTTGGCGTTTTTTCTCAAGCAGGTAATGCTCAACAACCTATCGCACTTTTTGAACAATTCAAAGTTACAGATGAATGGTCTGAAAAGCAACGGTTAGCAACCCAATTACTGTCTACACAATTATCAAATCAACAACAAGTTACTATTTATTCTAGTCTAGCAGAGCATGCGTTTGAGTTGAGTAATTATCCCCAAGCATTGTATTATTTTCAGCTACTCGAGCAGCATAGTACATTTGAAAAGCTACCTGAGCTACACTTTAGAGCTATAAAAATGCAAGGTGTAGTACAATATTTTCAAGGTTTATTGCAACAAGCCATAATTAACTACAGCCGTGCTTTAAACTTGGCGGTGCGTTTAAAGAGTCCATTAAAACAAGCCAACTTATTGAGTAATATTGGCCTTGCATACTTTAATATGCATAACATGGAGCTTGCTTTAGATTATTATCAGCAGGCAAAAGCACTTTATGAAATTGATGGTAGCGCACAAGACCGAGCCGACATTCTTCATAACATTGCGGGCATCTATATTCGTTTATCTAGCTATGATTCGGCACTCGAAATTTATCGCGAAGTGCTCGACGTATTTCAGCAATTAGGTGATGAAGAGGGAGTTGCTCGTGCCTATGGTAATATGGGGGTTGCTTATACTGAGTCGGGTAAAAATCAATTAGCGCTGCACTATTACCAGCTTGCTTTACGCTATTATCAAAGTGTTAATGACGCCTATCAATTATCTGTACAGCACACAAACCTAGCTAACATAAATTTAAAAATCGATGAGTTGGATACTGCTTTGTATCACGCGAAAACAGCTCAAAAATACGCTCAGCAGATAGATAATCAATCTTTACGGTTAGCTTCTTTACATGTTTTAGCTAAAGTGCAATTAGTGATGGGGGACATTGAGATTGCGGAGCAAAATTTACAACAATCAATATCACTAGCCAAAGAATATAAAGATGAATTGCGTATTCAAGATGGCTTAGGTATCGAGGCATTATTAAGCGCTGGTGCTGGTGACTATAAGCGAGCTATTCATTTGCATCAGCAGTTTGTTGATTATCAACATAGCATAACCAGTGAAGAGGTCATGAAAGCGTTAAATGTATTTCAGTCTCAGTTTCAGTCGAATCAGTTAAACCAGGAAATTAAACAGCTTAAACAAGAGCGTAGTCTACAAGAATTAAAGATTGAAAAACGTTCACAGTTAACCATTTTACTGTCGATAGTGCTGATGTTGGTATTGACCTGTGCAGTGGTATTATATCGCCGTGCAATTGAAAAAAAGGCTAAAACTCAATTAGAGCAAAAAGTTGAACAACGTACTCAAGAATTACAATATGTGGCGCAAGAGCTACGTGCCGCGAATCAAGTTAAGAGCCAATTTTTGGCTAATATCAGCCATGAAATACGCACACCACTTACTGCTATTTTAGGGCAAACAGACGACTTGTTACATGGTTTGTATCAGCCTCAACAATTACAAGCAGAATTGTTAGTTATTAAAAAGCATAGCGATCATTTAAAAGATTTAATTAATGATGTGCTCGATATTAGTAAGATAGAAGCAAACCGTTTAGATTTACATGTTAGCGAGTTTGATCTCGTGGAGGTTGTTAATGATGTTTATGCTATGTCGAGTATGCAGGCTAAAAGCAAAGATTTAACGCTGTTATTAGAAAATCACTTAGGCTCGAGCTATTGGACTAAGTTAGATATGATCCGCGTTAAGCAAATATTAATAAATCTACTGACTAATGCGATAAAGTTTACCGAACATGGCTGTGTCACTCTGCATATTAATCACACGGAACAAGGCGTATGCTTTAAAGTGATTGATACGGGGATTGGTATGAATACAGAGCAAATAAAAAATATTTTTGAATGTTTTCAACAGGGTGATAATACTATAACTCGCAGGTTCGGTGGCTCAGGACTTGGATTGAGTCTTTCCCAACAATTAGCAATTATGATGGGGGGTTATATTAGTGTTGAAAGTGAGTATGGTAAAGGCAGTGAGTTTATTTTTAATGTGCCATGCAAAGAGTATGCGCCAACCCTCCTTGCTACCGACAACTCAAAACCAGCCGCAACTAAAGGTCTAGTTGGGCGAGTATTATTAGCAGAAGATCATCCCGACAATCGTAGACTAATAACGCGTTTTTTAAAGTCAATTGGCCTTGAAGTGATTTCAGTAAGTAATGGTGAGCAAGCGGTTGAACAGTGTCTCAGTGAATTTCCTGATGTTGTTTTATTAGATATACAAATGCCAGTAATGGATGGCCTTAGCGCATTTGAACTGTTAAAAAAGTGTGGTTTTAATAACCCTATTTTTGCGTTAACAGCTAATGCAATGAGCCATGAGATAGCTAATTATATAGCGATGGGATTTACTGGCTATTTAAGCAAACCAATAGAAAAAGATGCGTTTTATCAGGCACTCTCAGCGCATTTAAATAGCGCCAGCACGCTACCTTTAGCTAATCCTGACATTAGTGATTTAGTGGCGAGTTTTATTGCCAGCTTTGATGATGAAATAGAATCACTTACACAGCACCTTGCAGCAAAGGAGTATATTGCATTACAGCAAGATAGCCATCGTATCCTTGGTGCCGCACAGATATTTTCATTAACAGATGTAGCTAATGCCGCGATGCGCTTAGATAAAGCGCTCTTATCACAAAAACATCAACCCATCAGTGATGCGGACATAAAAAAGTTAGTTGATGATTTGATTAACCAGTTATCACAACAACAGACTTAAAAGAGCTGTATAAGCTTAAAAGCTCGTTACTTTAAGGCTAGTCAAAAGTAAGCTAATCCTAACCAATAAAGTAATTAATAAAACAAATTTATAATAGGAGTGAGATTGAGGCATAGGTGAAAAAAATGCCTGTATTAACAGGCATTTTAGAATCTAGTAAAGAGAATTATTGGCGCTTCATCGAATCAAAAAATTCATCATTGGTTTTACTCATTGAAAGTTTATCAATTAAAAACTCCATGGCATCAATTTCAGACATTTCATGAACTATTTTGCGTAAAATCCACATTTTCTGTAGTTCAACTGGTTTAGTGAGTAATTCTTCACGGCGTGTTCCCGATCGGTTAAAGTCGATCGCAGGGAATACACGCTTTTCAGCAATCTTACGATTTAAGTGTAATTCCATATTACCAGTACCTTTAAACTCTTCGTAGATAACTTCATCCATCTTAGAGCCGGTATCGATAAGCGCAGTTGCGATAATAGTTAAACTACCACCTTCTTCAACGTTACGTGCAGCACCAAAGAAACGCTTTGGTTTATGCAGGGCATTAGCATCAACACCACCAGTAAGTACTTTACCAGATGAAGGGATTACGGTGTTATAAGCACGTGCTAAACGCGTGATTGAATCCAGTAAGATGATTACATCTTTTTTGTGCTCAACTAAACGTTTTGCTTTTTCAATGACCATTTCAGCAACTTGTACGTGACGGCTCGCAGGCTCATCAAACGTTGATGCAATTACTTCGCCTTTTACAAGACGCTGCATCTCAGTTACTTCTTCAGGACGCTCATCGATAAGTAATACCATCAAGGTTGCATCTGGGTGGTTATGGGTAATTGATTGCGCAATATTTTGTAGTAGCATTGTTTTACCCGCTTTTGGCGGTGCTACTAATAAACCACGTTGACCACGGCCAATTGGGGAGGCTAAATCAAGTACTCGAGCAGTAATATCTTCTGTACTACCATTACCGCGTTCCATACGTAAACGTTCGTTTGCATGTAGCGGGGTAAGGTTTTCAAAAAGGATTTTAGTACGAGAGTTTTCAGGTTTATCAAAATTTACTTCGTTTACTTTTAGTAATGCAAAGTAACGTTCACCGTCTTTAGGTGGACGTATGAGACCCATTATAGAATCACCAGTACGCATACTAAAACGACGAATTTGGCTAGGTGATATATAAATGTCATCAGGACCAGCTAGGTAAGAGGCTTCTGATGATCTTAAGAAACCAAAACCATCCTGCAAGATTTCTAATACACCACCGCCAAAAATATTCTCTCCACTTTTGGCGTGGGCTTTAAGGATAGCAAAGATAATATCTTGCTTTCTTAAGCGGGCTACGTTTTCGAGCCCCATGGACTCAGCTAAGTTTACAAGTTCTTTGATCGACTTGTCTTTTAATTCGCGTAAATGCATATTGGTGGGTTCTTTATTACAGTTATCATGCTCATATAATCGATATTGATTAGTGAGAGAGGTTTGTTGGTAAACTAAGGATTAGTTGGCTTTATAAACTAGCAGGTCATTCGCTAGGCGTCCAGTCTTTATACAAAAAAATTTTAAAAAAAGGGCGGTTGCCCTTTTTTTAGGCATATTTTTAGATGTTATTTTCTAAAAACTCAACGAGTTGAGTTTTAGAAAGTGCACCAACTTTAGTTGCCGCAACTTGGCCTTCTTTGAAAAGAAGTAACGTAGGAATACCACGAATACCAAATTTAGGTGGTGTGCCGGCATTTTGGTCGATGTTTAATTTACCGATTACAACACGGCCATCAAACTCTTCTGCCACTTCATTAAGAATTGGCGCGATCATTTTACACGGTCCACACCATTCTGCCCAAAAATCAACTAATACAGGCTTGTCTGATTGTAATACGTCAGCTTCAAAGCCATCGTCAGTTAATTGAATAATTTTCTCGCTCATTGCGCTCTCCGATAAGTTAGGCGAATTATTTAATGCGTATTTAAACACTCTTGTTTCTTATTGCAAGTTTAAACGTTATGCTTAAACGCTATGACTAAGACACATTTGACCGATAAAAAGTTTTCAGACTTTGCTATTGCACCGGAAGTGGTTGCCGGGTTAACCGAAAGTGGGTTTGAATATTGCACACCCATACAAGCTAAATGCCTACCTTTTATTTGTGATGGCCGCGACATTGCGGGTCAAGCACAAACAGGTACAGGCAAAACGTTGGCGTTTTTAACTGCCACATGCCATCGGTTATTACAATCTAGCAAAGCACCTAGTAAACATCCAAGAGCCCTGATCATGGCGCCTACTCGGGAGCTTGCGATTCAGATCCACAAAGATGCAAAAATTTTAGCGCCACACTGTAATCTTAACTTAGGTTTAGTATATGGTGGCGAAGATTACGAAAAACAACGTGCTCAACTAGAAAAAGGCGTAGATATTTTAATTGGCACCACAGGGCGCTTAATCGATTTATATAAACAAGGGTGTTACACCCTCAATGAAATCGAAGTAGTGGTACTTGATGAAGCCGATCGTATGTTCGATTTAGGCTTCATAAAAGACATTCGTTATATGTTCCGCCGTATGCCGGATACATCACAACGCCTTAATTTATTATTTTCAGCAACGTTATCGTATCGCGTTCAAGAACTGGCGTTTGAGCACATGACAAACCCAGAGCATGTACAAATTGAACCCGATGTGAAAACTGGCAAACGCATTGTTGAGGAGTTATTTCATCCTTCTCAAGAAGATAAAGTTAAGTTGTTATTAACTTTGATTGAGGAAGAATGGCCTGAGAAAGCCATTGTGTTTGCAAATACTAAACATAGCTGTGAAACGGTTTATGCATGGTTAAAGTCTGATGGACACCGAGTGGGAATGCTCACTGGTGACGTAAATCAGAAAAAACGTCAATCAATTTTAGCGCAATTCTCTAAAGGTGATTTAGACTTCCTAGTGGCAACGGATGTTGCCGCTCGTGGTTTACACATTCCTGCAGTAAGCCATGTATTTAATTTCGACTTACCAGATGATTGCGAAGATTATGTTCACCGTATTGGCCGTACTGCACGCGCTGGAGCATCGGGTAAGGCAATTAGTTTTGCATGTGAACAGTACGCATATAACCTTCATGAGATTGAAGAATACATAGAGCACAGCATTCCTTTATCACATTACGATAAAAGTGCATTGCTTGATGATGTAACTAAGCCTACTATTCATAGAAAGCGTAATTATTCAACAGGCTCACGTAGTCGTAGTAACAACAGCGGACGTAGACCAAATAATAGTTATCAAAAAGCACGGTCGTAATTTCGACCGTCGTTATAGTCGTAGTAGTAACTAGAGGTTTTTGAACGGTGGGGCAACTTGAACCGCAAAAAAATATTTATGCAGTAATTGATTTAGGATCTAACAGTTTTCATATGTTGATCGCTAAGTCAATTGCTGGCGGCCTGCAAACCATAGGCCGAGTTAAACGAAAAGTCAGATTGGCGGCAGGGCTTGACGAGAATAATCTGTTAAGCACTGAAGCTATGCAACGAGGTTGGGAGTGCTTGGCT
Source organism: Pseudoalteromonas arctica (assembly GCF_012927645.1). GTDB lineage: Bacteria > Pseudomonadota > Gammaproteobacteria > Enterobacterales > Alteromonadaceae > Pseudoalteromonas > Pseudoalteromonas arctica_A. The sequence continues at coordinate 97,140 of NZ_JABBMT010000012.1, forward strand.
CTGTTTGCCGAGCGTCTTCAAGATATTCCCAAAGCTAACATAACTATTGTTGCAACTGCTACCTTGAGGCTAGCAACCAACGCTGATGAATTCAAAGAAAAAGCAGAGCAAATTCTTGCTCACAAAATTAATGTCATTAGTGGTGAACTCGAAGCCCGCACTATCTATAAAGGCGTTGCGCATACATCTTCATGTAGTGGTCGCCAACTAGTAATAGATATTGGCGGTGCCAGTACCGAGGTCGTAATAGGTAAGGGGTTCGACGCACTACATTACAAAAGCCTAAACATGGGCTGTGTTACCTACCTGGAACGTTACTTTAAAGACTGTCAACTCAATAATGCTAATTTCAATGCCGCTATTAAAGCTGCACGAGTTGTTATTGATGATATAGCGCCAAGTTATAAAGTGGTAGGTTGGGAAGTTGCATCAGGTGCATCGGGTACTGTACAAGCTATCCAAGAAATTATGGTGGCACAATCACTCGATGAAACATTGAGTTTAGGTAAACTCAACAAGATTAAAAAACAATCTATTGCCTATGGGACTATCGCAGAGTTAGATTTACCCGGCCTTAGTGAAGAAAGGCGTTTGGTTTTTGTGTCAGGGCTCGCTATTTTAATTGCTTTATTTGAAGCGTTTGAAATTGATAAAATGGGATTAGCAGGAGGAGCTCTTCGAGAAGGCGTGCTCTATAACATGATCCCTGAATTTCATAATCATGATATTCGAAAGCGCACAGTTGATGGCCTGATGAGCCGTTATCATGTCGATCAAAAACAAGCGAACCGAGTTGCAGAACTCGCCAGTCACCTCGCAGCTCAAGTCAGCCAGCAGTGGCCACTATTCAACAATAGTGGGCTGCCTTTACTAAAAGCGATTGCGCAATTGCATGAGATTGGTTTGTTAATTGAGTATAAGCAATATCAAAAGCACACCGCTTATATTTTAGAAAACACCGATATGCCAGGCTTTTCACAATCGGAGCATAAAATTATTGCGGCTGTAGCGAATGCACATCGTTCAGATCTACAAAAGAATGTTTTTGAGTATTTAGGCTGCCATGCTCAGCTTACTCAGTATGTAACACGATTGCTTAGGATCGCAGTGATCTTATCAATGCGTCGCCAAGATGATGTATTACCAAAATTAGTATTAACTGTTAATAATGACGCTCTAACACTAATATTTGAAAATGATTGGCTAAAAGCTCACCCGCTCATGGCAAGTGAGCTCCAACAAGAGTCTAAACAGCAAGCAAAAGCTGGTTGGAAGTTTATTGTTAAGTAATAAAAGGGCTGTAAAAGCCCTTTTATTGTATTAAAAACCACCTTTATGTACTAAATTTGTTCGAACAGTCAATTAAATCAAAAAAGATCAAAAAAAGTGTTGATCTGTTTTTGGATCTCCCTATAATGCGACCCCACTGAGACGGGGAACGCCAACGCATAGCGGGGCACAAACAACTCAGAGAGTTAAATAAAACTTGAGTTTAAATCATCGTAAGGAAGTTTAAAATTAAGTCTTGACTCGAAAAATAAAGGATGTATTATACGCATCCCTAGCGACAACGTCGCAACGTTCTTTAACAATATAAAGCAATCATCTGTGTGGGCACTCGTACAGATTGAGTTCTAACAGCCAAGCTTAGTTTACTAAGTGAGGCAAACAAATTTAGAGTCTCAATTGAAACTGAGTGA
>NZ_JABBMT010000097.1 GCF_012927645.1 Pseudoalteromonas arctica
AACGCCTAAATAACAGGCAAAAAATTGTTGGCTAAAATAAGCGACGAAGGAGCAAAAGCCAACTGTTTTTTGTCCTTGTTGATTTTCTTGTTAGGGGTACTTTTACCCATACTTTTGAATCAATTCTTTAGTATATTTAGATGCATCCTGCATTTGTTGAGTTGATAAATTTAAACCTGAAAGAATACTCTTTGCGGTGAGTTGATCTTCTAGCTTTCGATGCACTGTGACTTGTAACCAAGCATACCCTTTAACTAAATCCACATTCTCAGGGCCACCCATTTTGTAATACAAAACACCTAAATCAAATGGTGCTCTCTCATGTTTTTGTTGAGCTGCAAGAGTTAATAAAGGAATAGCTTTTTTTACATCAGGAGTTCCAAAGCTGCCAGATAAAATCAGGATTGCAAGGTTATAAGCAGAGCGACCATTTCCTTGTTCAATTGATTTTGAGTACCAATACTTCGCTTTGTCTAAATCTTTAGGATTGCCATCACCTCGCTCGTAACTATACCCCAAAAGGTATTGAGCAAAATTATCACCGCCTTCTGCAACTTTTGCTAAATCTTCCATTTTCTTATTTGAAGTAGATTGACAACCAGAAATGGCTAATACCAATGCTATGACGATTACTCTGAAATCCATTTGTACCCCTAACGC
>NZ_JABBMT010000013.1 GCF_012927645.1 Pseudoalteromonas arctica
CGCTTTGCTACACCGAGAAGACAAAAGTAAAGTTAATCACTATTACCTATTGGTTTTTCCTCTGTGAGCTCGGTGCTCTCTGTGGTGAATAAATCACTAAAAGACTTTTGCACAAAGAGAAGTGAATAAGAAGAACAAATGCCACGGGCTTCGAGCGACGAGCTTCGAATATGCCCTAGCATCTAGTCACTTCCTAAAACCTAGAACCTCACTCTCTAGAACCTAATCAAACTTATAGCTTCAGCCTTCTCTTTCACTTTCAAACCATGTAAAATTGCGCAATTTCCTAATTATAATGAGCTTTATAATGTCTATCCCACACAGCCTGTTAAGCCAACTAGTTAAACTTGCCCTTGATGAAGATTTAAATTACCAAACAGCCGAACAAGGCGACATCACCGCACAATTAATTCCAGCAGCGCAGCAAGCTAACGCCAAAGTGATCACCCGTGAAGATTGCGTATTTTGCGGTAAAGACATTATCTTAGAAGTATTCAAACAAGTTGATCCGAGTGTAGCAGTTAATGTATTGGTAAATGATGGCGATACAGTTAAAACTAACGACACACTATTTACAGCATCTGGATCAGCGCGCGCCATTTTAACCGCTGAACGTACCGCGCTTAATTTTGTACAAACCTTGTCAGGTACTGCAACTACTACCGCACATTATGTAAAAGAGCTTGAAGGCACAACAACACAACTATTAGATACCCGTAAGAGCATTCCTGGTTTACGTGCATTACAAAAGTACGCAGTTAAATGTGGTGGCGGCACTAACCACCGTATAGGTTTGTTTGACGCGTTTTTAATTAAAGAAAACCACATAGCCGCTTGTGGGGGAATTGATAACGCCGTAGCGCAAGCAAAACTTAATCATCCAACTAAACCAGTAGAAGTAGAAGTTGAATCACTTATTGAGCTAGATCAAGCCATTACAGCGGGTGCTGATATTATAATGCTAGATAACTTTAGCGTTGAGCAAATTCAACAAGCAGTGGTACTGACCAATAAGCGTGCTAAATTAGAGGTTTCAGGCAATATGACCCTAGCAACACTGCGCACTTACTCACAAGCGGGGGTTGATTTTATTTCCTGCGGCGCACTTACAAAAAACTTACAATCAATTGATTTATCAATGCGCTTTGAGTGAAAATCAAACTAAAAATAACAATTATATAGCCATAACACATTGACAAACTGCCTAATAAAGCATTAAATAAGCCGAAAGGCTTATACACCATAACAAACTGTTAAACTGGGTGCTTTATATAATACAAAACAGTGTTATTGTAAGCCTCTAGGATGAATGAATTAACTTTCAACCAATCCTAAAGAACTACTTACGGGTATTGTTTTACACCGCACGGCTACTTTGATGAAAGCTGTGAGTTAAATAAACAACATTAATACCAAGTAGTGGGTGAAGAAAGTTTTTAAAATTCGATGAAATGCAGTTAAAGCCGCTTTCAATCAGCTGTTTTAGTGCTAAAGTAGATCTAACAGAGTAATTTTAATAGTTGCTAAAACCTATCCAGCATTATTTAGCTAGGCACTGGGTTAGGTATTAGTAATTTAACGATTTTAAAAAAACCGTAAGATAAAGCAGTTACAATAGCTAACGTGATTACACACTTTACTAACATAATTTATTTAGCTTACAAAAAACACTATCCTTTAGGAGAGGAACATGGAAAAAATGACACAACAAAGTCAAAAGGGTTTTACCCTAATTGAATTAATGATTGTAGTAGCAATCATCGGTATTTTAGCAGCGGTAGCCTTGCCTGCTTATCAAGATTATACGACTCGTGCAAAAATGAGTGAAGTTGTTACATTTGCTGGTTCAGCTAAAACAGCAGTTAGTGAATGTATAATTACTACAGGTGATATTACTGCCTGTAATAGCAATGCAAAAGTAGGTTTAGATACTACAGGTATTTCATCTACTTATGTTGCCTCCGTTGAAGTAAGTGGTTCTGGTGTAATCACAACTACTGTTAAAGGAACTAATGTTGGTGCTTTAGATGGCTCTACTTTAGTTTTTACTCCAAATGCAGCAAACGGTGGAGTTACATGGAAATGCGAAATTGACGATAGTGCATTAAATAAATATGTGCCGCAAAACTGTCGCAAAAGCTAATTGACAATTAGTAAAAGAAGCTCTTTCTATGAAAGAGCTTGCATTATGGATACTAGAAAATATTTACTTCACTCAAACATTCCTTCCTTATTCTTATTTTTTTGTCTAATTCCATTTATTGATGAGTATTTTTTGGGTTTATTTAATGAAAAAAGATTTTTCCAATCTATACTCCTTATTTTATGTGCCTTACTTTATTTTCATTCATTCAAATTAGAAAAAAAATCGAAGCTGATTTTAGTTTCAGTTCTATTCATTGGTTTAATAAGCACACTTTTAAGCGAAAACTTATTATATTCAAGCTTGAGCTATCTTCACGCTACAATGCTAATAAGCCTTGTTTTTTTAGGTTATAAAATAAAAGATAATAACTCTATTTTATTTTATACGATATTTTTCTCTAACGTATTTTTAGTATCTTATTCATTACTTAATTATTCTTTTTTTATTCTATCAAGTGAGGCGCCATTTCCTGATGGCGTTTTATATGGTTTCTATAACATTCGATTTTTTAATCAATTTCAAGTCCTAAGCATACCCTTTGTCATCTATTTTCTTTCACACTCTAAGTTACATAGAGTTGCCAAAGTCACTCTGACTTTTAATTTCTTTTTGCTACTTTTCAGTAGCGCGCGAGGGGCTTCAATAGCAATTTTGATAACAACTTTAATTTATTGCTATTTCATAAATAAAAGCATGGTAAAAGAGATACTCTTTTATGTATTAGCTGCTATTTTATTATTTTTACTTCATTATTTTTATCTTAGTTTTTACCACTCAGCCGAATATATAATAAGAACTGGTAGTTCAAAAAGATACGAGTTATGGCTAGAAGTTATCAACAATATAAGCTTTAAAACACTACTTATCGGTAATGGCCCTGGTGGGTATAAATCTGAGACTTTCGATTTTGGCCACCCCCATAATAGCATCCTTCAAATATTGAATAACTGGGGGGTAATTGTTTTATCTATTACTGTTTGGTTTATATATAAATTAATCACTCACTCACTAGCATTCATTAAGAAAAACAAAGGTAACAATGAGTTTTTAACCTGTTTTACTTCATTCGTAAGCTTACTAATTTACTCACTAGTCAGCGGCGTGATAGTCATGCCAATTCCGCAGACTTTTTTATTTGTTTTAGTTGGGATTTTACTTGGGTATTTAGGTTATAATCTATTTGAAAGAAAAAATAACACACATAAAAAAATAGCACTAATTATTACATTCACAATATCTTTACTTTACGCGGCATTAGTTATACTTAGCTACAGCTGTTTAGACCCTAAACCATACGGCCCTAGCTTTTGGTCTAACGGACAATTATCTTTTGAAAATTGTAAACTTACTTACTTCGAGGATTAATAATGGCAAAGCAACCGGACAAAAAAGGATTTGATACTTTTGAATGGGTAGGCGTGAGTGCTCGCGGGAAGCGCCTTGAAGGCGAAATGACAGGCGCAAGTATAGCTTTAGTCAAGGCCCAATTACGTAAACAAGGTATCACACCCTCAAAAGTTAAACGAAAAGCCAAGCCTTTGTTCGGCGTGCGTATGCAGGCTATTACGCCAAAAGATATTGCTTTAGTTACGCGGCAAATTGCCACTATGTTAATGGCAGGTGTTCCCCTTATTCAATCAATCGAAATGATAGGCACCGGGTCAACAAACAAAAGCGTTACAAAGCTAATGGAAACCGTCGGCGATGAAGTAAAAGCAGGTGGTGCTTTATCTGATGCACTGCGTAAACACCCTCGCTATTTTGATGATTTGTATTGTGATTTAGTCGCCTCCGGTGAGCAATCTGGTGCACTGGATAAAATATTCGACCGCGTTGCCCTGTATAAAGAAAAGTCAGAAGCGCTGAAATCAAAAATTAAAAAAGCTATGTTCTACCCAATTGCTGTATTGGTAGTGGCGTTAATTGTAACCTCTATTTTACTTATATTCGTAGTGCCGCAATTTCAAGATATTTTTGCCGGCTTTGGTGCAGAACTCCCTGCGTTTACTTTAATGGTGATAGGTATTTCTGAGTTTATGCAAGAATATTGGTGGATGATGCTCATTGCCTTAGTAGGCTTTGGCTGGGCTTATAAGGAAGCGCTACTAAAAAGCAAAAAACTACGCGATGCCAACGACCGTGCTATTTTAAAATTACCCGTAATTGGTATGATTTTAAATAAAGCTGCGGTGGCGCGCTATGCCCGTACGCTTTCGACCACCTTTGCGGCGGGTGTACCTCTAGTTGATGCGCTGGACTCAGCTGCTGGGGCTTCAGGTAACGCGGTTTATCGTTATGCTATTTTAGATATAAAAGCTGAAGTAAGCTCGGGTAATCAAATGAACTGGGCGATGCGCAACTCAAAAATATTCCCCGATATGGTGATACAAATGGTCGCTATAGGTGAAGAGTCAGGCTCTTTGGATGGCATGCTGGCAAAGGTCGCCACTATTTATGAGCAAGAAGTTGATGATGCAGTAGATGGCCTATCGAGCTTGTTAGAGCCGCTTATTATGGCGGTACTCGGCGTGTTAGTTGGTGGTTTGATCATTGCTATGTACTTACCTATTTTCCAACTTGGGTCGGTTATATAAAAGCTGTAAGCTGTAAGCTGTAAGCTGTAAGCTGTAAGCAAAAATGTTCCTAATTTATATTAAGCAATGAAACATCTTTTTTATTTAAGTGATTAATTCACCACCGAGAACACAGAGAAGAAATAAGTGATTTTTTACTTTGGTTTCTCTGTGTAGCGCGCAGCGCCTTTGTGCCCTCGGTGGTAAAATAGGTTTGTTTGTGTAAATGTATAAACAGTCGCGAGGTAAACTCGCTGCTACCAATACGTAGGCGCGGGTTTACCCCGCGCAATAGATTCAAGTTCTGTCAGTGATTAATTCACCACCGAGAACACAGAGAAAAAATAAGTGATTTTTACTTTGGTTTCTCTGTGTAGCGCGCAGCGCCTTTGTGCCCTCGGTGGTAAAATAGGTTTATCGGTGTAAATGTATAAACAGTCGCGAGGTAAACTCGCTGCTACATACACGTAAGCGCGGGGTTACCCCACGCAATTAGATTAAAGTTCTGTCAGTGATTAATTCACCACCGAGAACACAGAGAAAAAATAAGTGATTTTTACTTTGGTTTCTCTGTGTAGCGCGCAGCGCCTTTGTGCCCTCGGTGGTAAAATAGGTTTGTTTGTGTAAATGTATAAACAGTCACGAGGTAAACTCGCTGCTACATACACGTAAGCGCGGGCTTACCCCACGCAATTAGATTAAAGTTCTGTCAGTGATTAATTCACCACCGAGAACACAGAGAAGAAATAAGTGGTTTTTACTTTGGTTTCTCTGTGTAGCGCGCAGCGTCTTTGTGCCCTCGGTGGTAAAATAGGTTTGTTTGTGTAAATGTATAAACAGTCGCGAGGTAAACTCGCTGCTACATACACGTAAGCGCGGGCTTACCCCACGCAATTAAATTAAAGTTCTGTCAGTGATTAATTCACCACCGAGAACACAGAGAAGAAATAAGTGATTTTTTACTTTGGTTTCTCTGTGTAGCGCGCAGCGCCTTTGTGCCCTCGGTGGTAAAATAGGTTTGTTTGTGTAAATGTATAAACAGTCGCGAGGTAAACTCGCTGCTACCAATGCGTAGGCGCGGGTTTACCCCGCGCAATAGATTAAAGTTCTGTCAGTGATTAATTCACCACCGAGAACACAGAGAAGAAATAAGTGGTTTTTACTTTGGTTTCTCTGTGTAGCGCGCAGCGCCTTTGTGCCCTCGGTGGTAAAATAAGTTTGTTTGTGTAAATGTATAAACAGTCGCGAGGTAAACTCGCTGCTACATACACGTAAGCGCGGGCTTTTAGTAGATTTTAGGTTTTAGGTTTTAGGTTTTAGGTTTTAGCGAATGCAAAATTTCTTTCTCGACATAATCACTGTTATGCAAAACCAATTATGGTTTTACTTACTCACCGTTGGCTTAGTGAGCCTGTGTATTGGCAGTTTTTTGAATGTAGTTATTTATCGGTTGCCGATAATGATGCAACGCGAATGGCAAACTGAATGCCGTGTTTTACTGGCTGACGATTTAAAACCCACAAAAGCTGGTAATACAGAAGCTGAGTTTAATCTAGTAAAGCCGAACTCTACTTGCCCAAAGTGCAAAACGGCAATTAAGCCTTGGCAAAATATCCCTGTTCTTAGCTGGTTATTGTTAAAAGGTCGCTGCGCTAGTTGCAGTAACCCAATTTCAGTACGTTACCCTATTGTTGAAATACTTACTGCGGTTTTAAGCTTAATAGTGGCCTACACTTTTGGCGCGACTGAGCAGGCACTGCTGTATATTTTAATTACTTGGGTGCTCGTTGCCCTGATCTTTATTGATATTGATCATATGCTACTACCTGATCAACTCACCCTACCATTAGTTTGGTTAGCATTAATTGCTGCGGTAATGGGTATCACTCTCTCCCCAACAGATGCAATAATTGGGGCGGCATGTGGCTATTTAAGTTTATGGAGCGTCTATTGGCTGTTTAAACTGATCACCGGTAAAGAAGGCATGGGCTATGGTGACTTTAAATTACTGGCGGTATTTGGCGCATTACTGGGCTGGCAATCATTACTCACTATTGTTTTATTATCGAGTGTAGTGGGCGCTATTATTGGGATCGCGTTATTGAGTATTCAAGGCAAAGATAAAGCCACACCAATTCCATTTGGGCCTTATTTAGCCATTGCCGGTTGGGTTACTTTATTATGGGGCACGCAAATCCAAGTATTTTATTTTAATTTGTTAGGTTATTAATATGAATGCATCCACTCATAAACCGATAAAAAATTGGGTGCTGGGCTTAACTGGCGGTATTGGTTGCGGAAAAAGCACCGTTAGCGCCATGTTTGAAAAACTCGCTATTACCGTAATTGATGCTGACATTATTGCACGCCAAGTAGTCAAACCGCATAGCCATGGTTTAGCTGCTATTAGTGAGCATTTTGGTGCCCAAGTGCTAAATCCCAACGGCAGTTTAAACCGGGCGCAATTACGTGAAATTATTTTTGCCGATACAGCGCAAAAAACTTGGCTTAATAATTTGCTGCACCCTCTGATCCGTGAAAAAACCCTTACTGATTTACACTCAGCAAACAGCGCATATGTGGTACTTGTTGCGCCACTGTTATTTGAAAATGGCCTTGAGCAATATTGTGATCGCACACTGGTTATTGATGTACCTATTGCGGTGCAGCTTGAACGAACTATTGCCCGCGATAACACCTCGGAGCAGCAAGCACGCAGTATTATCGCCGCACAAATGTCACGCGAGGATAAACTTAACCGCGCTGACGATGTGATTGATAACAACCGACCGCTGGCTCAAGTAGCTACTGTAATACAACAATTACATGCACAGTATTTAGCACTGCCTGCGAAAAAATAAACAGTCGCGAGGTAAACTCGCTGCTACCAATACGTAGGCGCGGGTTTACCCCGCGCAATAGATTCAAGTTCTGTCAGTGATTAATTCACCACCGAGAACACAGAGAAGAAATAAGTGATTTTTACTTTGGTTTCTCTGTGTAGCGCGCAGCGTCTTTGTGCCCTCGGTGGTAAAATAGGTTTATCTGTGTAAATGTATAAACAGTCGCGAGGTAAACTCGCTGCTACCAATACGTAGGCGCGGGTTTACCCCACGCAATTAGATTAAAGGCATTTACACAAAAACTTTCTGGGTTTTTGTTGTCAAATTATCTTAAATCGATAAGACTAATATTATCCCCTCCTTTCTTCTGGTAAATTGCAGGCTATGAAAGGATCTAACCAAGGTGCGCAATGAATATTAATTCACCATTACTTAGAAAGTTTATTACGCTTGGCCGTATTGACGCAGAAACAGTTAAATTAAAGCAACGTGAATATGCCTCAACCGCAGAGTTAATAGCTAAATGCTGCGGTATTGATGGCCATGAACTTGCCGAGCAATGCATCGACCTATTCCGAGTGCCTTATTTTGATATACGTGAGTTTGACGTCGAGCTGATCCCCAAAGAGCTAGTTAAAGAAAAACTGATCAAAGATCACCATATTCTGCCTTTAGTTAAAAAAGGCAGTAAACTCTACATTGCCGCATCGGATCCTACTGATTATGGTGCTTTTGAAAACTTTGAATTCAGTACCGGGCTTGCCTGTGAGGTGGTCGTTGTTGATTATCGCCAGCTTGAAGTCAAAATAGATCAACTGCTTGATGCGTCGGGCAGCTTGCATTTAAGTGATGAAGAATTTAAAGAATTTAGTGAGCTAGATACTGAAGGCTCGCGCGAAATACAAAACAACGGTGAAGACGAAAAAGACGATGCCCCGATTATCGTCTACATCAATAAAATTTTGATGGATGCAATTAAAAAAGGCGCATCAGATTTACACTTTGAACCCTACGAGCATAAGTACCGCGTGCGTTTTCGTATTGATGGCATTTTGCATGAAATGGCCAGCCCGCCGAATAGCTTGGCTACGCGTTTATCAGCGCGTATAAAAGTAATGGCACGCTTAGATATTGCTGAAAAACGTAAACCGCAAGATGGCCGTATTAAGCTTAAAATCACTGAACGTAAAAGTATCGATTTCCGGGTGAGTACGCTGCCAACCTTGTGGGGCGAAAAAATCGTAATGCGTATCCTTGATTCATCCAGTGCCATGCTCGGCATTGATGTACTTGGTTACGAACCTGAGCAGAAAAAGCTCTATATGAATGCACTGCAACAACCGCAAGGCATGATATTAGTAACAGGCCCTACAGGCTCGGGTAAAACGGTATCTCTTTATACTGGTTTGAATATTCTTAACCAGCCTGAGCGCAATATCAGCACCGCAGAGGATCCGGTTGAAATTAACCTCGAAGGTATCAACCAAGTACAAATAAACCCACGTGCTGATATGACTTTTGCTAATGCGCTAAAAGCGTTTTTACGTCAAGATCCTGATGTAGTAATGGTAGGTGAAATACGTGATCTTGAAACCGCTGAAATTTCAATAAAAGCGGCACAAACGGGTCACTTGGTATTATCAACCTTACATACTAACTCTGCACCTGAAACCCTAACCCGTTTACTTAATATGGGTGTACCTGCTTATAACGTTGCCAGCTCTATTAGCTTAATTATCGCACAGCGCTTAGCTCGACGTTTATGCCCTAAATGCAAAACGCCCGAAACACTTCCTGATGAAGAGTTACAACGACAAGGCTTCACGCCAGAACAAATAAGTGAACTCACTTTATTTGTCCCCCAAGGCTGCGATAGTTGCACAGATGGCTATAAAGGCCGGGTAGGTATTTATGAAGTAATGCAAATTACTCCAGAAATAGCGCAAATCATTATGCGTGGCGGTAACTCACTAGAAATTGCTGAAGTATCGTTAAAGTCAGGGTTTAATAACTTACGTTTATCAGGCCTCAGAAAAGCTGCCGAGGGTGTCACCTCTCTGGCTGAGATAAACCGTGTCACTAGTTTTTAGGTGCTGAGCACGAAGCTCGATAATAACATAGGGGTGGCTCATGCTACACAATGTTGTAATTTATAAAAATTAACCGCCCTTTATATAATTGACCCAATTGTTAAGAGATTGATATGCCAACTATAGTTAACTGCCCAACGTGTAAAACCCAAGTAGCATGGTCAGAAAAAAGCCCGCACCGCCCTTTTTGTTCTAAACGCTGTCAGTTGATTGACTTAGGCGAATGGTCGTTTGAAAACAATAAAATCTCTGCTCCAATCACCTCTGCTGATGATTTAAGCCAAGATATGATTGAAGATATTGAAGCTATGCTTGCTAAAAACGACGATGACTTTTTCAAGTAAGTCTGAAAAAGGTTTGTTTGTGTAAATGTATAAACAGTCGCGAGGTAAACTCGCTGCTACCTGCGTAGCCGCGGGTTTGCCCCGTGCAAATACCTGCTAGGTGCTTTGCAGTTAACCCAACTTCCAAACTAAAAACACTAACGCAAAACCAACTAAATAAATCAGCCCTAGCCAACTCAAGCCACGTATTACTTTGGAATGTTGAATACTTGGCACTGAGCGAACTAAGCTAAAATTAAGCCATGCAAATATCGGCGTGGTTAAAAATGCTAAAGTCATAGCAAACGTGAGCATAGGGCCTAAAGCTGATTTAAAAAATAAGATCACCGCCATACCTGCCAGAGATTGCAAAATGAGCCAGATATTTAAACTGTGCTTACTTTGTTTAAAACCTAATAATTTGTGTGATTCGTTTAATGTGCGAGCGTAGCCATCAAGCACGGTTAAAGTTGTGCCAAACATACATAAAAACGCGATAATTGAAACCAATGGTCGAGCCCATTCACCTATAGTCAGGGCATACATATCAATAAGCTGTTTAGCAAATGCTACGCCGCCGAGCTCTATATTCGCGCTTTGCCCGTATTGCACTAACACACCGAGTGAAAAGAATACTAATGCCAACCCAGCGGTTAACCAATAACCTAAATTAAAATCAAATAACCCTTGCGCTCTCGTTACCGTTTGTTGGCTTTGCTTTTCTTTAAGCCACAATGAGCTTAATGCTGAAATTTCAATCGGTGCTGGCATCCACCCCATTAGTGCAACCATAAAACCCAGCATGGCAAGCTCGTAGGGGGATGGTCCAACGTAATCAGCAGGTGCCATTGGGCCGTTACTAAATGCAATGGCTAGGGCTATGACCGTTGCTAGTGTAAGTAGCCCCATAATAGCCTTTGCGACGTTATCGAGTGCTTTAAAGTGACCGAGTAATAAAATGACCAAGCAAACGGCTAATATCAACCAACATAAAAAGGTCACTGAAATAGTGATCGGCAGCGCATAATGCAGCAGACTTGCAGTAAGTAATAAAACTCCAGCGGTATTGACCACCGCAGCAATAATATTTAAGCCAATAAAACTATAAAAAAACCACGGGCCTTTGCTTTGATAGCCTTCAACTAAGCTTTTTTTGGTGGCGAGTGTGTATTCAATACCAAAGCGAAAAAACGGATATTTGAGTAAATTAACCACCACGATTAACCAAAAAAGCTGCCAGCCAAAAATAGCTCCAGCTTGTGTTGATGCCACTAAATGTGAGCCACCAATAGCGGCAGTTGCCATTAAAATACCAGGACCGAGTGCGTTTAAACGGGTTTGCCAAGTTGATACTGCTGATTGCATATGCGTGCTTACTATATTGTTTTTATTAATAAGCAAGTTACAGCGTTTTAGCGTGGATTGAAAGTGAGATATTAGTAGAAGATGAAACGGTTTGCTAGATCCTAGTTACCTAGGATCTAGCGCCTTTATTTTAAAATAAGTTAACGTAAGTTCATTTCCTGAATAATTTCATGAGCAATTTCAGGTGTAGTGCTCACTGGTTTTTCGTGTAGATTGGCTTTAATTTGACCTTTACGATGTTTTAGTGCTGCATCGAGTTTTTTAGCCGCGTTTTTAATTGCAGGATAAAGAACTTCGTCTTCACCTTTAACCGATAAACGCGCCCCTTCGTATATAGTGCTGATTTCTGCTTGAAGCTTGTGGTGCTCTTTTGAAAGAATGATATCGAGTGCGATCAGAGATGGAAAATGGCTCGCAATTTTTGAAAATTTTTCGTTGATGTGCTCTCTAATAGAGTCAGTAACGTCAACATGGTGACCAGAAAGATTAATTTTCATAGGGTATCCTTTTTTATGTTACCTCATAACTAGTATTGGGGGCTATTTAGATTAACACAAGGCAGCAAAGCATAAATATGACATTTATTTGTCAGTATACCCAAAACCCTTATATAGCGGGGTTTCTAGCTACGTACGGAATATTTGTACATTAATTATACGAACAGCAATAATCGGCAAAGTCAGTTACTTTTACTTGGAAAGTTACGTTAGCATCAACGTTAAATGACTCACCCGCTGACATGGTTTGCCACTCACTCTCGCCAGGCAGTAATACATCCCACTGGCCGCCGTTTAATTCCATCAACTCTTTTTTGCTAGTAGCAAATTCAAATTCACCGGCTTGCATAAAACCTAACGTTTTAGTGCTACCATCAGCAAAAATTACCGTACGGCTTGATACTTTACCGTCAAAATATACGTTCGCTGTTTTAACCACACTTACATTATCAAACTGAGACATCCTCACTCCTGTTTATTTAAGTTTATAATTTTAATTATGTTCACAGTGCCTTAACCGTACCAAGCTTGCAAGTGACAAGGTGTGAAAAATACTCACTTAAAACATAAATTAAGGCTAAAAGATGTATTTGAACATTAGAGGTTTTTAAATGCATTCACCACAGAGAACACCGAGTTCACAGAGAAAAATGTAGTGATAGAGATTCTTCATAGGGGTTTTCCTCTGTGAAGCTCGAAGCGCCTCTATACATCTCGGTGGTGAAGACATTCACTTAATCAAGTTAAAGCTGCTTGGCTTCGTTTCTCTCTACTCACCCTGCGTGACTTATTGTAGGTCGTCATTTATGGCGACTGTTTTAATATTTTACCATTGACGCGCTAAAGCACGACTTACAAATCTTCCCCCTCTAGCTAAGTCGCTAACTGGCGGCTGACGGCTCAAATTCCTTTCGTTGGGTTTCGCTTCGCTCTACCCAACCTACCAGCCAAACACAAAAAAAGCCCACACTGCGTAAACCCAGTGCGGGCTTTTAAATTTTAATCGTTAAAGATTAAAACAATTCGTTCGCTTTGCTAACGATGTTTTCTACCGTGAAGCCAAAGTGCTCAAACAGCTCATTAGCTGGTGCAGACTCACCAAAGGTGGTCATACCCACTACTGCGCCGTTTAGGCCTACATATTTATACCAGTAGTCTGCAATGCCTGCCTCTACTGCTACGCGGCGTGTAACGCTTGCTGGTAATACGCTTTCTTTGTATGCAGCGTCTTGTGCATCAAATACGTCAGTCGATGGCATTGATACAACACGTACTTTTTTACCTTGCTTACGTAATTCAGCGGCTGAGTCTTGTGCTAATTGCACCTCTGAACCTGTCGCGATAAAGATAAGATCTGGCTCGCCATCACAGCTAAGTACATAACCGCCTTTTTTCACGTCGCTTAATTGCTGCGCTGAACGAGATTGTTGAGCAAGACCTTGACGCGTAAAGATAAGTGACGTTGGGCCGTCTTTACGTTCAATGGCTTGTTGCCAAGCAATCGCAGATTCAACTTGGTCACATGGGCGCCAGTTAACTAGGTTTGGCGTTAAACGCATGCTGGCAATTTGCTCTACTGGTTGGTGAGTTGGGCCATCTTCGCCTAAACCAATTGAATCGTGCGTGTATACAAAAATGCTTGGCACTTTCATTAATGCAGCCATGCGAACTGCGTTACGTGCGTATTCCATAAACATTAAGAAAGTCGCACCATAAGGAATAAAACCTTTATGCAGTGCAATACCATTCATAATCGCTGACATACCAAACTCACGCACACCGTAATAGATGTAGTTACCGCTGGCATCATTTGCTTCAAGGCCTTTAGAACCTTTCCAAATTGTTAGGTTAGAACCTGCTAAATCCGCAGAGCCGCCCATAAATTCAGGCAGTAACGGGCCAAATGCGTTTAATGCATCTTGCGACGCTTTACGCGATGCAGGGTTTGCTGGGTTTGCATCAAGTTGCTCAATATACGCTTGAGACTTTTCAGCCCAATCAGCTGGTAACTCACCACTGGTACGGCGTTTGAACTCTGCTGCTAATTCTGGATGTGCTGCTGCGTATGCGGCAAACTTTTCATCCCAGCTCGCTTCAAGTTGTTTACCCTTTTCTTTGCCATCCCACTGACTGTAAATATCAGCTGGGATTTCAAATGCTTCACCAGTCCAGCCAAGGAACTCGCGTGCTGCTTTAATTTCGTCTTCACCTAGTGGTGCACCGTGACAATCGTGGCTACCTGATTTATTTGGTGAACCATAACCAATCACAGTTTTACAGCAAATCAGGGTTGGTTTATCGGTGATGCTGCGTGCTTCTTCAATTGCAGTGCGAATCGCGTCTGAGTCGTGGCCATCAACGCCACTTACTACATGCCAACCGTAGGCTTTAAAGCGTGCGGGGGTGTCATCGCTAAACCAACCTTCAACTTCACCATCGATTGAAATACCGTTGTCATCCCAAAATGCAACTAACTTACCAAGGCCTAATGTACCTGCAAGTGAACATGCTTCATGAGAAATACCTTCCATTAAGCAGCCATCACCTAGGAATGTATAAGTGTAATGATCAACAATGTCGTGGCCTTCACGGTTAAATTGTGCCGCTAATGCTTTTTCAGCAATCGCCATACCGACTGCATTAGTGATCCCTTGACCAAGCGGGCCCGTAGTAGTCTCAATCCCAGGTGCATATCCATACTCTGGGTGACCTGGTGTTTTTGAATGCATTTGGCGGAAGTTCTTAATTTCCTCAATTGGTAAATCATAACCACTTAAATGCAGTAGAGAATAAATAAGCATTGAACCGTGGCCGTTTGAGAGTATAAATCGATCTCTGTCTACCCACTCTGGATTAGTTGGATTATGGTTTAGATAATCGCGCCATAGTACTTCTGCGATATCAGCCATGCCCATAGGGGCTCCAGGGTGGCCTGATTTGGCCTGTTGTACTGCGTCCATTGATAAGACGCGAATAGCATTTGCAAGTTCTTTGCGAGACGGCATGGATTCTCCTACCTTTAACTGTATTTGCGCTGGTTATTGTGTATTTTTCAAGAACACCCATTCTTACTTATTGTAGGGCCTGTGTGCAATTAAAAACCTTGATTAAATTAGCTATTATGAAATTTTTTTAAGAACAAAAAGTTATTAGTAATTTTATTTAGACGTCTAGGCGTAAAAACACTATGCAACTATCGTTGTTTTAGATAAAATACGCCCCTTAATTTTTTAGCGCTAATACCGACGTTTGTGAAGCGCAATATTTGTGAGCAGAAAGACAATGGCAAAACATTTATTTACTTCTGAATCTGTTTCTGAAGGTCATCCGGATAAAATCGCCGATCAAATCTCTGATGCGGTACTTGATGCTATCCTAGAGCAAGACTCTCATGCCCGTGTTGCGTGCGAAACTTACGTAAAAACCGGTATGGTGATGGTTGGTGGTGAAATCACTACCAGCGCATGGGTTGATATTGAAGAGATCACCCGTAAAACTGTACGTGAAATTGGTTATACTCATTCTGATATGGGTTTTGATGCAGACTCATGTGCAATTTTAAACACCATTGGTAAGCAATCACCTGACATCAATCAAGGTGTTGACCGTACTAGCCCAGAAGAACAAGGCGCTGGCGACCAAGGCCTAATGTTTGGTTACGCATGTAACGAAACTGAAGTGCTTATGCCTGCACCAATCACTTACTCACACCGTTTAGTACAACGTCAAGCGCAAGTACGTAAAAGTGGCGAGCTAAACTGGTTACGTCCTGATGCAAAATCACAAGTTACTTTTGCATATGAAAACGGCAAGCCAGTAGGCATTGACGCAGTAGTACTTTCAACTCAACACAGTGAGGATATTTCACAAAAAGATTTAGTAGAAGCGGTGATGGAAACAATCATCAAGCCAGTATTGCCTGCAGAGCTTATCTCTAAAGCAACTAAGTTCTTTATCAACCCGACTGGCCGTTTTGTTATCGGTGGCCCAATGGGTGACTGTGGCCTTACTGGTCGTAAAATTATCGTTGATACCTACGGCGGTATGGCGCGTCACGGTGGCGGTGCTTTCTCTGGTAAAGATCCATCAAAAGTTGACCGTAGCGCGGCATACGCTGCACGTTACGTTGCTAAAAACATTGTTGCTGCGGGCCTTGCTGATAAGTGTGAGCTACAAGTGTCTTACGCTATTGGTGTTGCAGAGCCAACGTCTATTAGTGTTGAAACGTTTGGTACAAGTAAGCTTGAAGAGTCACGTTTGATCGAACTTATTCGTGAACATTTTGACTTACGCCCATACGGCTTAATTAAAATGCTTGATCTTGAGCGCCCTATTTATCAGCCAACAGCCGCTTATGGTCACTTTGGTCGTGATGAATTCCCTTGGGAGCGTACAGATAAAGCAGACGCACTTCGCGCAGCAGCTGGTTTTTAATATCAGCCTTTGTGTGAATGCAGAAAAAGCGCCAATTGGCGCTTTTTTTTATGCCTGCTGATTATGTGCTTTAAGTAATTTATCCACAAAGAGGTTATGAGGCGCTACGCTTTAGAGAAGTAATTGAAAAAATAGCGGCTAGGTTTTAGGAAGTGGCTAGCTACTAGAGGGTATTCGAAGCCAGTGGCGTTTTTTTCTCATTTGCTCTCATTCACTTCTCTTTGTGCAAAAAGGTTTTTGACGGTGAGTATTATTTGTAGGCAAGCGACTTACCACCGCGGATGGTGAAGTTTTTGTCGCGAGGTAAACTCGCTGCTACCTGCCGTAGGCGCGGGTTTAGCCCGCGCAATTAAATAAAGTTGTTAATATCTTCTCTTCTCGGTGTAGCGCGCAGCGCCTCCTGCCCTCAGTGGTAAATCGCTTGTCGCCATAAATGGCGACCTACAGGAGCGGGCTGGGTGTTACTTGTAGGCGAGTGGCTTGCCACCGCGAAGGATAAAATGTTTGTCGCGAAGTAAACTCGCTGCTACCTGGCGTAGGCGCGGATTTACCCCGCGAGATTTAATGAAATGTTCTTTAAGTGATTAATTTACCACCGAGAACGCAGAGAAGAATTAGTGACTTTTTACTTTTGTATTCTCTGTGTAGCGCGAAGCGCCTCCTGCCCTCAGTGGTGAAATAGACTTGTCGCCATAAATGACGACCTACTGAAGCACAGCAGATATTACTTGTAGGCGAGTTGCTTACCACCGCGAAGGTAAAGTTATTGTCGCGAGCTAAACTCGCTGCTACCTGACGTAGGCGCGGGTTTAGCCCAAGTAATTTAAACTAGGGGCTAGGGTGTATTCGGAACCCGTTGCGGTTTTGCCTCACACCCTAACCTATCAATGTAAGTATTTTTTCATACCCTGCAACACCCCACACTATTAGCAAAACGAGTAGCGCTAGGCTAACTGCTGCTGAGGCAATGTCTTTCGCTCGCCCCGATAAAACGTGGTATTCAACCCCAACCCTATCGGTTAACGCTTCAATAGCTGAGTTAAGTAGCTCAACAACTAATAAAAATAAAAAGCTAATAACCAATATCACCCAATGTTGCAGTGATTGCGCAAGCCAAAATGATAATGGCAGTAACACAATCCCTAACGCCAATTCGGTTCGAAAAGCTGACTCTTCTTTAAACGCTGCTTTAAAGCCTTTAATTGAGCATTGAGTTGCCTTTAAAATACGCCCAAAGCCTATGCCATTGGGTTTGTTTACTAAGTTAACTTCTGGTTTAGTCATTTTATGATCTTTAGCGTGTAAGTTTTGCTTATCGGGTGATGGCTCAAACCATTACCTTAATCCATACCTTGAGTTAATAACTGCCAGGCTGTCGCCATATACTGGGTATATGCTTGCTCTGTCTGTGCATCTATTTCGACAAATTGCGATGGTGTTGTCGGTAAAAGCTGAGTTTTATCCCGCTCATTAACCCTATAATACTCATAAAGTGCCGATAAATCACCACGCCAGAGCTGCTCATTATGGCGTATTGTTTGAAAACCAAATACCTTCCTATCTGGTGCTGCATTAAATAATGATTGTCCCATGCTATAAAACTGAGTATTTGCTGGGGCAATTAAACCTAATAATGTTGGAGCTATATCCATATGGCTTGCCACTTGTTGCGCTGGTACTAAATCTGCACGAATACCTTTACCATAAATCACCATCGGCACATGCGTTAACTCATATAAATTTGGACGCTGATGAAAGTTACGGCGACTATAATGATCCCCTGTAATAACAAATAATGCATCAGGATAACGTTGTTCCATTTTTGCTACAAACTCACCCAACATTTTATCTGCATACCATAAGTGCCCTAATACATAAGGATTTAATAACTCGCCTTCTAATTGCTGTATTTCTTGTGGATAATCAGATGGTGATTTATACGGATAATCATATTTATCTAAATCAAGATTAAACGGGCCATGATAACTACCGGAGAGGATCACATTAAAACTTTTTTGCGTTGTTTTTTCTGCAACTAAGTCAAATAACTGACCATCATCAATACCCCAGACACCTGCGCTACCTTTACCACCAGCATCTGTGGCTGAATAAACGTTATCAGCTCCTTGAGATAGAACGTACTCACCGACATTTTGCCACGATAACAACCCCCCATAAAAAAACTGACTGGTATACCCTAACTGCTCTAATTGATTAAATAACGATAGCTTGCTGCTTGGTTTTTGCGGCCCGATCAAACTCATATTAACCCCTGCATAAGGGATCCCAGATACAATACTGGATAGCGAATTCATGGTACTGCTAGCTGCTGGTAAAACGTTATCTAGGTAAATACCTTTACTAGCTAGGTTTTTCAACTGATTAGTTAAATTAAGTGAAGCATACTTCTGCTGTAACGGCCAAGAATCATAACTTTCCATAACAATCACAAACACCTGTGATGGTGCAGCTAACAAAGGCGCTATCGTGTGTTTACTCAGCGCATTTAAAGGTAGGGTATCAAGCTCGGAGTTATGGCTTAAATATGGGTTTTCGCCGTTTACACCATAGCTTTGTAGATCAGTGTAATCTTTAATGGCATAAAAAAAGCTGCGAAATGGATTGATCACCAAATTATTGATAAACGGGTCTGGCGTAACCGCAGACCACTTCCGCGATGCCGGACGTGACTCAAAAGAACCACGAATAGCACAGATAAATAACACCACAATGATGCTAATTAACAATGTACGCTTCCATTTACAGTCAGTAAATATACGCTGTAAAAAGCTATTAGGCTGCTTATCAACGCGCTCGCATAACCTAAATGCGCCCACCAACAGTGCCAATAACCCCAGAAAACTGCCCCATGGCCGATATTGTTCAATCACGGTCAAAGCAATTGCTTGCTGATCATCGTGCAACCCTTCAAACATAAAGTGATTGAATTGGCTACCGTACTCTGAAATATACGTAATACTGGTTATACAGAGTAAAATAGCGACTACAAAAAAGAGTTTACCCGTAAAATTACGCACCACTCTTACCCAATGACCTAAGCGCATCGGTTGTAAAATACAATTTAATAGAAAAGGAATACTAAAACACACACCACTGGCAGCTGAATCAAAAGCAAACCCTGTTTCTAAGGTGTTTAAAATGACGTCAAAATCAATTGGAGTGGTGATCCGATCATAAAAGTAGACTAAAAAGAAAACGCGAAAGCTCATAAACAATAGAACACCAGCTAACCATAATGTAGCGATGCGCCAACTTTCGTTAACAAATGAAAACCAACGACTTGACTCTGCAACTGATGATGCGACTGATGATGCAAACACGATAGTGTCCTTAAAGTAGTATGTTCCCGGCGCGGGAATATTACCCATTTAAGTTATAGCAACAATCTTTTTTTTGTAATTATCTGTAATAAAACCCAATAAAATAGAGTAATAACAACGAATTAACTAAAACCCGCATCACACTAATTGCTAAAATTAACACGTTATTATTTATTGATACCACTGCTGAACGTCACTAAACACACTCGCACTAAAAACCAGCATAAATATAAGTACAGCAAACTGCACCATACATATTCTCTATGTTTTAATTTAAAACTGGTTATTGCCAATAAGGAAGAATTTTAAATGAAGCCAATCGGCTTTGCTCCATGGCACTTACTAAAAATTCAGACTTTCTCTCCAACCAGCTTTGAATTTTTGCCAACTCTTCATCATCTTGCCCTGCACATAACTGCTTTAAATACTCAAGCGTACTGAGCTCGTACATGCCGTGTGAAATATCTAACCATGGAATACGAAACTCACTACGTTCATCTTTTGCAAATAACGAACCTAAACAGTTACCACTGAGTAAGCTATTTTCTAAACGCATGCGTAAATCCAGGTAATCCTTAACTGTTAGAGTTTTTTGTTCTGGCAGTAACTGATGAAGATCTTGCCAATCTTTTTCAAATAATCGATTAGCAATCTCTGCGACTGGTTGTTCAGCTGCTTGAAACTGTACTTGCCCCCAACTGCTACGCCATTGTTTATCCACCAGCCAGGTCGTTAAAGACAACAAGAGACGGTTATAGCGAGCGCTATGAAACAACCGATTAATATCATCAATACTTGGCTGTAACTCTTTTAAATCATTAATTACTTGCGTTAACTCAGGTGCGCTGTTGATTTTTTTATAATAGGCGTGACGTTTAGAAGTGTAAGTTTTTAGCTGAATCGCGTTTTCAACCCATGCAAGCTCACTTAACAGCCATTTTAGCTCGGTGCGTAATAGTTCGGTGGTGCTTTTATCTACAATATCGTCAAACAACCAAAACGTATGGCGTATCAAACTAATACCATCGGTAACACGCTTAAGCGTTTTTAAACTTGGTTTGTCAAAATAACATTGCTCATGCTTTTGCACAAAACGAATACCAAAACTAATTGCGGCTATAAGTGCTTGCTCTTGTGTTGCATGTTTAGGTAACGACACAAAACCGATTGATTTACTCGGTTTCAGTGGTTTGTTATCAGCTAAACGATAACCTCGTGCAGCTTTTGAATAGAGCCCTAATCGAATATTACCTTGGCTCACGAGTTTATCTGCCAAAATAAATAATTCATCACGGCTGCCTTCTATCAATTCGATTTCAAGCTCACTAATTGGCTCCATCAAACCAGATGCAGATACTTCGCCTTTATCTAACACCACCTCAATTTTAGCGCCGCTGTCAGTTTCAATAAGCCAAGTACGACGAATAAAATTAGTACTAAAAATAGGGTAAAGATTAGAGGCAATTGCACTTATTTGCATACCATGTGGCCAAATACTAGCATCAAATGCTGTTATATTTGGTCGGCTACTTTCCAGCGGTAAATTATATTCAGGACGTTGATGCAACCCGCCCATAACTTCTCCAGCAAGCTTGATAGTTTGCTCACATTGATTATCAGCACATCGGGTACGAAAACCAATATCGAGCGCTCTTAATTCACGACTTGGCGTGTCAAAATAAGCATTTTGTAAACTACGCGAGGGTTTATTAGTAACCGTTTTTGCAAATTGAGTAATTAACGCGGGGATCAGTGGAATTACGATGTCTGACACCAAAAACTTCAGTTCTATCTCAGTATCCATTAGGCTTGAGGATTACCTTTAAAATAATTAAGAGCTCAAAATAAACAAAGCAGCCCAACATTGCAAATTTTTTAGCTTATTTGGATCAGTAAACAGCAGCTATGATTACAATATCAGTCTTGCTATTAGGGCGCTAAATCCATACTATCTCAATACTTAACTATGAATAATACGATTGCTGTCCCACAGACGGTTACATTAACAGGGTAGATTGATGTTTAAACATTCTTTATTAGCTTTGCTATTCGCGGCGGCTGCATTTATGAGTCACGCAGAAGAAAGTAATTCAGCTAGCGATGCAAACACCGCTTATATAGTCGATAATCTTTATACATTTATGCACTCTGGCGCGAGTAAAAATTACCGCATTATTGGCTCTGTTGATGCTGGTACAAAGTTAACCCAGTTATCCGCTGAAGAAAATGGCTTTGTTAAAGTTATTGATGATAAAGAACGTGAAGGCTGGGTTGAAGCTAAGTTTGTGTCAAAAACAGCGGGGATTCATCAACAGTACCGCACTTTGAGTGAAGAAATGGCATCAATGCAAGAGCAACTTCGTCAAGCACAAATTGAATTACCGCAGCTACAAGAGCAAAGCCAAACTTTAGTCGATCAAAATAGTGCTCTATCAGAGCAGATTGCTAAGCTTAAAAACACACTTGATGCTGAACGCACTGAAAAACAACAAGCCGGTGCAAAAGAAAAACGTCAGCTACTAACTTATGGTGGAGCAATTGCATTCATCGGTTTATTTTTAGGTATTATTTTGACTATCGTATTATCACGCCGTAAACGCTACGACGGCTGGGCGTAAACGATAACCACAAATATTTGATACTAAAAAGCACCCTCGGGTGCTTTTTTAATCGCGCGGGGTAAACCCGCGCCTACGCATAGGTAGCAGCGAGTTTACCTCGCGACTGTTTTTACATTTACACCGATAAACCTATTTTACCACCGAAAGCACAAAGAGAAATGAATGAGAGCAAATGAGAAGAGAAAAATGCCACAAGCTCCGAATACACCCTAGCACCTAGTCACTTCCTAGAACCTAGCCCCTATTTTTACCTCTAAAGCGCAGCGTCCTCATAACCTCTTTGTGCATAAATTTTAATCGCGCGGGGGAACCCGCGCCTACTTCTGGTTACTGCGAGGTTAAGTATCTAATCTCAGGCCAGTGTCTTGTTTAATTTTTTCGATCACCATATAGGTGTGGTGCGTACCGACACCCGGTATATCAACTAAATCTCCAAGCACTTGACGATACTCGTCCATGTCGCAAACACGAATTTTTAATAAATAATCATAGCCACCAGCAACCATGTCACATTCAACCACTTGCTTGATTTTTAAAATATGCTCTTTGAATACTTTGAATACCGCGGTATTCGATGTCACCAATGACACTTGCACATGCGCGACTAAACTTTGATTAAGTTTTGCTTCGCTAAGCTTGGCAAAGTAGCCTTGTATATAGCCTTCTTGTTCAAGCCGTTTCACTCGGTCAAGACACGGGCTAGGGCTTAAATTAACCTGCTTTGCGAGGTTAACATTAGATATTCTGCCGTTGTTTTGCAGAACATCTAAAATTGCTAAATCGATACGATCGAGCATGCGTAATCTATTCGAACTTGTCATAACAGAATTTTATGCGGATAAGTTTAAAGTATGCCCTGTAAATTATCGTAAAACGCCAAATTTAACCAGCATATTCTGCTGGAATTTAATTAGAATGCACGCATTACACAGATGAAAATCGGGCAGCGAAATTTTTAGCTGCAAGACTCCATACACCAGAGGGTTGTTTATGTTATTTGACGGCGATTTGACAACAACGTGTCCAATCAGACAAAAAATCCGTGACTTTTATCGCATTGATGAAAATGCTGTAATTGATCATATTTTACCGCTTGCTGAAGTTGGCGTAAAAGCCCGCAGCCGTGCTTGGGAACGTGCTCGCCAAATAGTTCACACTATTCGTCGCGAGCAAGATGGTCAAAGTGGTGTTGATGCACTTTTAAATGAGTTCTCGCTTTCAAGTGAAGAAGGTGTGGTATTAATGTGCTTAGCAGAAGCCCTGCTTCGTGTGCCAGATAAAGCCACTCAAGATACCCTAATTCGTGATAAGTTAGCCAAAGGCGATTGGAGCTCTCATTTAGGCAGCAGCGACTCACTATTCGTTAATGCGTCATCTTGGGGCCTATTAGTGACCGGTAAAATGGTTAACTACACTGATAAAACTAAAGAACAGCAATTTGGTGTATTGAAAAAAACCATTGGCCGTCTAGGCGAGCCGGTTATTCGTAAGTCAGTAAACTTTGCCATGAAGATCATGGGTAAGCAGTTTGTCATGGGTCGCACCATTGATGAAGCTATCGAGCGCGCTGCTGAAAAAGAACAAAAAGGCTATGTATATTCATACGATATGCTAGGCGAGGGCGCACGCACCATGAAAGATGCACAGCGTTACTTTAATAGCTATATGAATGCGATTCATGCAATTGGTAAAGCGGCAAATGGTCGTGGCCCAATTAAGAGCCCTGGAATTTCAGTGAAGCTGTCTGCGATTCATCCTCGTTATGAGTTCACACATAAAGAACGTGTAATGAGCGAAATTGTGCCAAAGCTTAAAGAGCTGGCCATGGCAGCTAAAAGCTACGATATTGGTTTTACTGTTGATGCTGAAGAAGCGGACCGTCTTGATATTTCACTTGATGTAATTGAAGCTGTATTTAGTGATGATGATCTAGCTGGTTGGCATGGTTTTGGTTTAGCCGTGCAAGCGTATCAAAAACGCGCAATTTTTGTGATTGAATGGTTAACTGAGCTTGCCAGCCGTGTTGGTCGTAAAATGATGGTGCGTTTGGTTAAAGGTGCCTACTGGGATACTGAAATAAAAACCACACAACAAGATGGTTTAGAGCACTTCCCAGTATTTACCCGTAAAGCGACAACTGACGTATCTTACAAAGCGTGTGCTATCAAAATGTTAGAAGCTCGTGATGTACTTTATCCACAGTTTGCAACGCATAATGCCTACTCTGCCGCAACAATTTTAGAAGTTGCTAAAGGTGATAACCAAGGTTTTGAATTCCAACGTCTGCATGGTATGGGGGAATCATTATTTGACCAAATCGTCACTGAAGAAAAAATTCAGTGCCGTGTATATGCCCCCGTTGGTCAACACGAAGACTTATTGGCTTATTTAGTACGTCGCCTACTTGAAAACGGTGCTAACTCATCGTTTGTTAACGCCATTGTAGATACTACTAAACCTGTAGAATCGTTATTGCCTGATCCAGTAGAAACACTGCAAGGATTACGTAATAAGTACAACACCCAAATTAAGATGCCAATTGATTTATACGGCGCTGAACGTGCTAACTCAAAAGGTATGGATTTAACCGATATCAATGCGATCACGCCATTCAAGGAAAATCTTGATACCTGGTTTGCAGAGCATCGCATTAGTGAAAGCGATATTCCTGAGGGTTCAATTGCAGTTAAAAACCCAGCCAATCATCAAGAGATCATCGGCCATATCAAGTTACAAAATAGCGATGATATGCTCACGCTACTAAGCAATGCAGAAACCGCCTTTGAGTCATGGTCACAAACGCCAGTTAAAGAGCGCGCTAATTTACTACGCCGTATTGCCGATATTCTAGAACGTCATCATGATGAACTTGTGGCCATCTGTATCAAAGAAGCCGGTAAAGTAGCCCAAGATGGTATTGATGAAGTACGCGAAGCCGTTGATTTTTGTCGTTACTACGCAGCTCGAGCCGAAGAACTAAGTGAAGATGAACGCTTTGAAGCCCGTGGAGTGATCTTATGTATTAGCCCATGGAATTTCCCACTAGCAATCTTCTTAGGTCAAGTCGCTGCCGCTATCGTAACGGGTAATACGGTTATCGCAAAGCCTGCTGAGCAAACAAGCTACATCGCGCTACGTACTATTGAACTTATGTTATCAGTTGGCTTACCAGAGCACGTAGTACAGCCTGTTATCGCTCGCGGTAGTGAAGTAGGCAAAACCATTGTTCCTGATGAGCGCATTCAAGCGGTTATGTTTACCGGTTCAACAGAAACTGGCACTCTTATTTCGCAAACATTGGCTGCACGTAATGATATTCAAGTACCGTTGATTGCCGAAACCGGCGGTCAGAATTGTATGATCGTAGATTCAACAGCACTGCCTGAGCAAGTTGTTGATGATGTGATCAGCTCTGGCTTCCAAAGTGCCGGTCAACGTTGTTCAGCACTGCGTGTATTATTCTTACAAGAAGACATCGCTGATGGCGTTATTGATATGATCAAAGGCGCGCTAAAAGAGCTACACATTGGCGATCCATCATTACTATCAACTGATATCGGCCCAGTAATTGATGAAAAAGCCTTAAAGAACTTAAATGAACACGTTGAGTACTTAAAAGGCAACGCAACACTACATTATGAATGTGACATTCCAGATAACAGCGAAAACGGAGCGTATTTCTTTGCGCCACGTTTATATGAAATCAACGATTTATCTGTACTGAAACGTGAAGTCTTTGGCCCATGTGTGCATATCATTCGCTTTAAAGGCACAGAGCTTGACAACGTGATTGACCAAATAAATAACACTGGATTTGGCTTAACCATGGGCATTCACTCACGTATTGAAGAGCGTTGTGAGTACTTAGCGAAAATGTCGCGTGCCGGAAACGTCTACGTTAACCGCAACATGATTGGTGCAATCGTTGGTGTGCAACCATTTGGTGGCCGTGGTTTATCGGGTACTGGCCCTAAAGCAGGTGGCCCTAACTACTTAGCTCGTTTAGTGAAAGAGAAAGCATCGCCAGAAAACGTGCAAATGACTAACCTAACACCAGACGAGCTTGACACTCACCACTATTCAGGCGCTGCCGAGCAAGTTGAAAAGTTAATGGCTAACTCAATGCGCGATGAAAAAATCTGGCGCGCAACACCATTAAATGACCGTGTTTCAGCAGTACGTCAGTTATTAGCAAAAGTTGCAACGGTTGATATTATCGATGAACTCGCCGACGATTTAGCATTAACACTTGCCGATGCCCGTGCCCAGCTTAACCGCCTTGAAAAACACATGCGTAAGTTTACCACTTTGCCAGGGCCAACAGGTGAATCAAATACTCTACACCTTGAAGCGCGTGGTTGCGTTGTATGTTATGCCGATAAGAGTACCTCGTTTAACTTCTGGGCTATTTCGATCATCACCGCCCTTGCTGCGGGTAATACCGTGATCACTGTAGCGTCAGAGTTATTTTATGACGAAGCGGTGGCGTTTAAAGATAAGTTTATCTCTACAGGTGTAGCTGAAGGGGTATTCCAAGTAGCTAAACCGAATCAGTTACAAGCTATTTTGGCGCACCCTCATTTAGCTGGTGCTGTTGTTGCAGCGCGTTCATCACGCTTAGGCTACTTTAGCCAGCAGCTAGCGCAACGTAAAGGAGCTATCTTGCCTGTGATCAGTGCTGAGTACTACGACACGTTAATCAAGCGCTTATTAACAGAAAAGACCATAAGTATTGATACAACGGCTTCAGGCGGTAATACATCACTAATGACTTTAGTTGAAGACGACGAATAAAATCAACAACTAAGTATTAAAGGGCGCTTTTTAGCGCCCTTTTTGCTACGTATACAATGAAAAGTTTGCTAACTTTAATGTATGCGAATTTTTTTGAGTAAGTAATGTTTAAAACCATTCCTATAAAACAGCTTCTACCCGGTATGTTCGTGCAACAAGTAACGAAGCAGTCAGGTAATATCAAAATAAAAAACCAAGGATGGGTAAAAACACAGACTGGTATCGATAAGTTAATAAAAGCGGGTATTTTAGAGGTCGAGATTGACCCTGATAAAACCATCATAGAGCAATCTAAAGAGCTAAACGATGCCCCCATTGTTAGTGACACTCCAAAACAGCGTGACCCATGGCATACCACCCACTCTGTTGAACAAGAAATGGGCAAAGCCCAAAAACTTTATTGTGAAGCTAAGGACTTACAGAGCAAGGCATTTACTGACATTAAAGCTGGAAAAACAATTGAAGTAGCGCCATTTAAAGAGCTTGCAAGTGGCTTTATTGATTCTGTTTTTCGTAACCAAGATGCGCTGGCCTGTATTACACGGATGCGAGAAAAAGACAGTTACCTATTAGAGCACTCAATTAATGTTTCTGTTTTAATTAGTATTTTTGCCAAGCATCTAAATTTTGAAAAAGAGCTCATAGAAGAACTAGCGACAGGTGCGCTGCTACACGATATTGGTAAAATACAAATTCCTGATGAGATCCTTCATAAACCTGGAAGGTTGACTGAGCAAGAGTATAAAACAATTCAAAATCATGCACTTTATAGTAAGCAAATTCTAGAAGAGTCAGGTCTAAAAGGCATTACTGTTGATATTGCAGGCTTTCACCATGAGCGCTTAGATGGCAGTGGCTACCCGTTTGGCAAGCGAGCTGATGAAATCAGTCAGTATGTGCGTATGGCATCGATTGTTGATGTATATGACGCACTTACTGCTGAGCGAGTTTATAAAGAAGGCATGGAGCCCATTAAAGCCTTTAAAATACTCAAAGACGGTTGCCCAGATAGCTTTGATGGCGAGCTGCTGACCAAGTTTATTCAATGTATTGGTATCCACCCTGTTGGCACGTTAGTTAAACTGTCGAGTCAAAAAGTCGGATTGGTAACAAAAAGCAACCCAGCAAGTCCGCTAAAGCCGCAGGTTAAAACCTTTTATCATGCAAAACATGCACGCTACACAGGCGTTGAAGATATTGACCTCGCCCACAGCAGAACACATGATGCACTAGAGTCCGTCGTGAAACCTAAAGATTTCAATATTGATTTAGTCAGGTTTTTTAAACATTCAATCCTGCCGTAATACTACGGCAGGAATATTCATATAAAAATCAGTTATTCGGGCCAATCTTGCAGCGCTTTTAAGCTAAATTCATAATCATCAAAACTCAGCACTGTTTGCTCTGGAGTGATCTCTAATACTCTTAAATCCCCAATGCTATCTCCTTCATATAACTCCCGATTATTGAGCTTAACCCAACGTTTATCAGGTGATGATGAGTAAATATGCGCTTGGTATTTAATTTCTGGCATCAATGCCAGCAAAGCATCTGGTAGTAACTCAATCGGCTCAGCATAAGATGAGTTTTTAGTGCCTTGCGTTACTTGATGAGATTGGGTGCTTTGAGTATCTTCGATAGCCCGAGCAAAGGCGTTTTTAAGCGCCGTTGGCACAGTTTCAAGTTCTTCATCACTGACAGTTGCCACTGGCTTTGATTTCTCACTAGTCGGTTCGCCAATAGGCTTCCCCAATACTTTGTATTTACTTATATCGATATTGCTAGCGCTATTGTTAATCATTGGCTGCACTTGCACTGTATTAGGATTATATTGCTGCTGAGGCGCTGCATATACTTGCTGATAACCATTAGGTGTTTGCACCAGCATTGGCTGACCTTGCGGATAAGCTGGTGCAGTATTTACTGGCACTTGCACCCACTGATATTGCCCTGCTGCTTGTTGGTATTGCTGAGGTTGAACAAATTGCGACTGAGATATCGGCTGCGTGCTAGCAACTTGCGCTGGGCTAGTTTGTACTGGATTTGTTTGCACAGGTATCGATTGCTCAGGCTTTACTGTGGCAGGTACAGGTGTTTTGTCATCAGCAGGCTCCACTGATTGATCCTGAACAGTCGTTACCACTTGCTCAGGCGTATTTAAATGATTTTTTTGTAACCATTTGCCAATTGAAAATCCTGCCATCAAGGTCAGTAAAAAAGCAACGAACAAGCCAAGCGAAATCGCAATAAAACGATAACGCTGCAGTTCTTGCTGCTGTTTTAATTGTTCAGCGTTTCTGTCATGTGCTGACGCTTCATCATGTTGTTCTGATTGTTTTAAGGCATCTAATAAATACGACATATATGACCATTAATTAAAGAATAAACGACAAACCAATACCCAGACTGAGCACAGTTAAAAATGCCAACGGATAGAGCCAATTAAACGACGACTGCTGCTCTATGCTAACGCTACTTAATGCACTTGGCGGTAACGCTTCTTGTGCTGAGCGCATTACTATATCACTATCAATCATCGTTAGCTGCTTAGAAAAAGCTCCCATTAAACAGCGTTCACATAATAAGTTTACTAAACGCGGAATACCTGCAGTAACTAAGTGAATCGTTTTTAACGCATCATTTGAGAATAGCCCCCGATCACAACCTGCAACATACAAACGATGCTTAACGTAAGCAATAGTTTGTCCTTCAGTTAACGGTAGTAAATGATAACGAGCAGTGATCCGCTGCGCTAATTGACGCAACTCATTACGCTTCAGTAACGCTTGTAACTCTGGCTGACCAACTAATACTATTTGCAGTAATTTTTTATGATTTGTTTCTATATTCGTTAATAATCGCAGCTGCTCAAGTACATCGGGAGCGAGTAACTGCGCTTCATCAATAATCAAAATAGTGTGGCCACCTGCTTGATGATTTTCTTCAAGATGCTTTTTAATTGCATCAGTTAAGGTTTTTAACGTTGCATTTTGCTCGTCATAAACAATATGAAATTCATCGCAAATACTCGCTAACAGTTCCAATTGTGACAGTGCTGGATTATGGATCAACGCTACTTGAGTATTTTCTGGCAATTGCTCTTGCAAACTGCGGGTTAAGGTGGTTTTCCCTGTTCCCACCTCACCAGTTAATAATACAAACCCACCGGCTTCACCTAGGCCATAAGTTAAATGCGCCAACGCTTCTTTATGACGTCCACTTAAAAATAAGTACTGTGGATTTGGCGCGATTGAAAACGGTTTTTCTGACAAGCCAAAATAGCTTAAATACACCCTGAATTTCCTTACTGATTAAATCACGGCCTATAATGGCAAAAAAACAGCGTAAGTGAAAACCTTGTTAGTGTTTTATTAGCTAAATAACGTAAAATAGTTTGCACAGTTAATATTCCGGGGGAAGTTATGCAAGTTTATTTGGTCGGTGGAGCCGTTCGTGATGAGCTATTAGGGCGAATTGTTAAAGAACGCGACTACGTGGTGGTAGGGGCAACGCCAGAGCAATTACTCAAGCAAGGCTATCAACAAGTCGGTAAAGACTTTCCCGTTTTTTTACACCCTAAAACTAAAGAAGAATACGCATTAGCTCGTACAGAGCGAAAACAAGGTCAAGGTTACACGGGCTTTGTATGCGAGTTTTCAGCAGATGTCACCTTAGAAGATGACTTACGCCGCCGCGATTTAACGGTTAACGCCATTGCAAAAGCACACGATGGCAGCTTAATTGACCCGTACGGCGGCAAACAAGATTTAGACAACCGCATTTTACGCCATGTATCTGACGCATTTAGCGAAGATCCTCTACGTATATTACGCGTTGCCCGCTTTGCCGCTCGTTATCATTATCTTGGTTTTACTATTGCCGAAGAAACTCTGCAATTGCTAACACAGATGATCAACCAAGGTGAATTACAAACACTCACCGCAGAACGAATTTGGCTAGAATGCGAAAAATCATTAACAGATGGCGCATTTGCTGAGTTTTTGAATATTTTAGCGCAGTTAGGTGCGCTTAGTGCAATCAGCCCTGCCCTTGCATGTAACTGGAGCGATGGGTTATATCAACAACTAAAAAACCGTTACGCTTACGCACAAAGCCAAAATATCACCGTTCAGCCACTATTATTTGCACAAGCCACCAACTCATTAACCGCCGATGACATAAAAGCAGTTAGCGAAACGATTCGCTTACCTAATGATGTACGCGACTTAGCATTACAACTCAATGCTCACCAAGCAACCTTAACTAGCCAAACAATCACCGCAGAGCAATTACTAGCTTGCTGTAATCAACTTGATTTATGGCGCCGCCCTGAGCGATTTGACACAATACTTAGCGCTATCGAGATTAATCAAGCAGCCCCTCTTTCCAACCAACAACAATTATTAACGGCAATCAAAACGGCAAGAGCAATCAATCCACAGCAATTTATTGCCCAAGGGATAACCGGTGCGCAAATAAAAACCGCGCTAGAACAAGCGCGGTTAGAGGTATTTCAGCAGTATTTTTAAACGGCGATGTTACTTCTTAAAAGGGACTATAAATAGCTATCTTGGTGAATACGGACAAATAACTTTGTGCCTATTTTACTATAATCGACCTTATACTCACGACCATCCAGCGCCTGAATAAACAGCAAGCGTTTCTCTTCACCAAATACATCAGCACTACCTATGTAAACCATATCAAGGTAGCGCTCTTTAGCTTCGCGACGATTTTTTGGTAGCTCTTCTTTAAATGGCTCTAAACCATGTGGAGTTACCTTTATTTTTGGGTGCACTTCAGAATTCACGATCACTAAATCGAGTTTTTTATCTTTATGGATTATGGTATTTCGGCCACTTTTTATAAAAGATCTATCTTGACTCATCGCTTCATCCTACTAACTAACGCCTATTTTCAGGCGTTTTACTCTCTAATTGAGATTCTATAAATACGACTGGGTTATTCCGCCATGCATTTAAGCTATGACTAAAATCCCAAATACTTCTGTCTAATACACTTGCGGGTAACAGTAAATCATATCCTGTTAATTGCCGTAGATGCCGCATCCTATTGGCAAACATGGCTATCAAGCCATTAAAACTGCGACCATTCACTGAAGTGTAATAATTATCCTCAATTAACCATTCTGATGGGCAATTGCCATTTTTGCAATGTTTTTGAACCACTTGCATAAATAAATGCCGTTGTTCGATCAATAATTTACCAGCAATTCTTGGTGCTAATTGCAATAAAAATTCATCCGTGTCATTAAGTTTAATACCTACTGCATTTAACTCAAGTTGTTCAAGCTGTTGTTCTACTTTAGGGATCCCACTGTGGTGGATGTTTGCAGATCTAATACACCAGCAGCCATATTTGTGCTGATAAGTAAGTTCTTGTTCTGTAATAACTAAACTGTAATATGGCTCTTGAGTTTTTAAAAAACCAATAAAAATAGCAGCCAAACACAAACTCACTAAAAAAGTTTCGAAAATGCTAATTTCGTCGGGCCGCAGTAAATTAAATAACATAATGAATATAAGCCCCACCGCACCAACAGTGAGAATTTCAATGCCATTGCGTGCACCTTGCGCACGCAATTTTAAAACCGCATTTTTGCGTTTAACCATAACGATAAAAAATAATATAAAAAACGTACATGATTATAGTCCTAATAATCAATTTTCGTATTTTCATACAGCGCGGACATTTAGTTGCTAACTTCATAACTCTCTCATATACAAGCACAGAACAGGAACAAACAAAAAATAACTAACTTTTACGCTTAACCGACAGATTTATGAGATACGCAGCCGCCAATTCACGCTGTAATTTTGTACACTAGAGGCAATTAATTTTCCGGTATTTTTAACAATGTATGCAAAGCAATCTGGCAAAGCGCTATTTCCATTTATTATTACTCTACTTCTGGGGCTATGTGTTTATCTTTATCTACCCAACAGCCAAGGTGAACAATCTGACTTCACACCAACTGCTACCCAAGTAACCGCTCACACTGTAGCAAGTGAAGAAAATGCTATTCTCATTGAGGCTATCGGCAGTGCCCGCGCTAATCAAGCAATTTATATAAAAAGCGCACAAAATGATTATGTAACTGACATTTATTTTAAAGACGGTGATTTAGTCAGTAAAGGTCAAAAGCTCGTACAATTGCAATCGCAGCAAGAAGAACTCACGGTTAAAGAACTCGCAATTAACTTACGCGAAGAAAAACGCCAACTTGAACGCTTAACGGAGCTTTCTCGCTCTCAAGCAACTGCAAAATCATTACTCGAAGAGCAACTTTCTCGCGTTGATGCGACCGAAGCGCAGTTTGAAAACGCCAAAACTAAATTGGCTGAAATGACTATTTTTTCGCCTTTTTCAGGTATTTTAGGTAAGCGTCAAATCTCGGTAGGTGCTTATGTAAATAACAGCACAATTATTACCAGTTTAGATGACATAAGTATAATTAAAGTCGATTTCAAAGTCCCTGAGAAGTACCTTGCGCAACTAAAGGTTGGCATGAAAGTAATGACCCAAAATGATGCTTACCCTGAAAAAACTTTTACCGGTAAAGTAACTCACGTAAGTGCACGAATTGATTCAATTACTCGCAGTGTTGAAGTAACCGCAAGTTTTGCCAATAAAAGTGGCTTATTACGCCCTGGTATGCTGCTTAATACAGCTCTGCAACTGAGCTCTAATCAAGCGATGATGGTGCCAGAGAAAGCGGTGATCCCACAACAAGATAAACATTATGTTTTTCAAATTGAAGACGGTATAGCCACCAAGGTAGAGGTTCATGTTACAGGCCGTCACAATGGCTGGGTTGCCATCGATGAAGGTATTAGTAATGGGCAACAAATCGTTACTGAAGGAATTATTAAAATTCGCTCAGGCAGCCAAGTTACTGTGAAGGGGTAAATTGTGAAAATTACTGATACCAGTGTCAAACGCCCCGTTTTTGCAATTGTAATTAACCTACTGTTACTAACCTTTGGTTTAGTGGCATTTTCGATGTTACCGCTGCGCGAATACCCTGATATTGAATCGCCAATAGTTAGTGTGAGCACTGAATATACGGGTGCGTCAGCAGAGATCATTGAAACCAAAATAACCCAAGTGCTGGAAAACCGTATATCGGGTATTGAAGGTATTAAAAGTATTAATTCATCCAGTCGAAATGGCCGCTCTTATATTATTATTGAGTTTAATATTAGCCGAGATATTGATGCCGCATCAAACGATGTCCGTGAACGTGTAGCGCGTGCACTTGATAGTTTACCTGAACAAGTACGCCCTCCTGAAGTTTCAAAATCGAATAGCGATGAAAGTCCAATCGCATGGTTTTTACTTAATAGCGACACGATGGATTCATTGCAACTATCTGATTATGCACAGCGCTTTATTGTTGATCGTTTAGCCGTGGTAGATGGCGTTTCCAATGTACGTGTTGGTGGCGAACGTAAATATGCCATGAAAATTTGGCTCAACCGTCAAGCAATGGCAGCGCGAGGTATTACCAGTAGTGACATAGAAAACACCCTACGTACAGAAAATGTTGAGCTGCCTGCAGGTGAAATTGAATCTATCGACCGTGACTTTACAGTACGAACAGCGCGTAGTTATAAAGAGCAGCGTGACTTTAAAAACTTGGTAATTAAACGTGGTGATGATGGTTACCTAGTTCGTCTTGGTGAGGTGGCGGATGTAAACTTAGAAGCCGCTGACGATGAAAGCTTATTCCGTGGTAATGGTCGCAACATGGTTGGCCTTGGTATTGTTAAACAAGCTAAAGCTAATACACTTACCGTAGTCGATAATGCCCGTGCGGAACTTGAAAAAATCAAACGTAACCTACCAGAAGGCACTACTATTCAAGACAGTTACGACTCGTCAATATTTATTAAAGAATCAATTAACGAGGTTTACAGTACCTTGGCTATTTCAATGGCTTTGGTGGTATTAATTATCTTTTTATTTTTAGGGAACATCCGCGCGACCTTGATCCCAGCAGTCACAGTACCTGTTGCGTTAGTCGGTAGCTTTATGTTCTTACTAGCGATGGGTTATTCAATTAACTTATTGACACTACTCGCATTAGTGTTAGCAATTGGTTTAGTCGTTGATGATGCCATTGTAATGCTAGAGAACATTCACCGCCGTATCGAACTGGGCGAGCCTGCGCTACTTGCCGCCTATCGTGGTGCCCGCGAGGTTGGCTTTGCTATAATTGCCACCACCTTAGTACTGATCTCGGTGTTTGTTCCCTTGGTATTTATGGATGGCCGTATCGGCGCATTATTTACCGAGTTTGCGATGGCCGTCAGCGCTGCGGTATTCTTCTCAAGTATTACCGCATTGACACTCTCGCCAGCGTTGTGTTCATTAGTACTTAAACCATCCTCAAAAGAGAGTAAATTCAGCCAATGGATGGACCGTCTTTTTAGTAAGATTGAACAAAGCTATAAAAACTCTTTACGCTCAAATATGACTCGTTCAGGTGGTTTAACGATCTCCCTACTGCTGGCTGGCTTTGTTAGTTATTTATTGTTCCAACAAATTCCTTCAGAACTTACGCCAAAAGAAGACCGTGGTACTTTCTTTATCATGATGAGTGGCCCTGAAGGCGCAAGTTATGAAAATAACGCCGCTAACATGGCAAAAATTGAAGAACGTTTAATGCCTTATTCCCAAGCGGGCGAACTAAGTCGAGTACTGGTACGCGTACCTGGCTGGGGTGGCAGCGGCGGTGTGGCAATTGTTGGTATGGCAGACTGGGATGAACGTAAACGTTCAACTTGGGAAGTAATGGATGAGATCAGCGCAAAAATGACTGAAGTCACCGATGTGCGCGCTTTTGCCATTATGCGCCGTGGTATTGGTGGCAGTGGCTCATCACGACCCATTGAGTTTGTCCTGCAAGGTAATGATTATGCACAATTAGCTGATTGGCGAGACCGGATCATTGAACGTGCAGAGAAAAACCCAGGGCTGGTACGTATTGACCATGACTACAAAGAAACCTTCCCGCAGTTTTTGATCAGTATTGATAAAAACAAAGCTGCGGATTTAGGGATTTCAGTTTCGGATGTTGGCCGCACCCTTGAAACCATGTTAGGCCAACGCCGTGTTACCACCTTTATTGACCGTGGTGAAGAATACGATGTGATATTAAAAGGCACCAAAGCTGACTTTGCGGCTCCTACTGATATATCAAATATTTACTTAAAATCACGCAGTGATGAACTGGTTCCTCTTGATAGCTTGATAAGCTTGAAAGAAGAAGCCACTGCATCAAGGCTAAATCGTTATAACCGAATGCGTGCTATTACTCTGAGCGCTAACCTTGCCGATGGTTACACCCTTGAAGAAGCGCTTAACTTTTTAAATAAAGTAGCAATGGAAGAAAACGATATTGATGGCGCCATTGATTATAAAGGTGAATCGCAATTATATTATGAAGGTGCCTCAGCAATGACGTATGTTTTCATTCTAGCGCTTACCGTTACCTTCTTAGTGTTAGCCGCTCAATTTGAAAGCTTTATGCACCCTTTTGTGATCATGCTCACTGTGCCACTGGGTTTGATGGGTGCAATGTTTGGTTTATGGGTTGCAGGACTAACCATAAACATTTATAGCCAAATAGGCATTGTAATGCTGATTGGTCTCAGTGCTAAGAACGGTATATTGATTGTCGAATTTACCAATCAATTGCGCGATAAAGGCGTAGAGTTTAGTGAAGCTATTTTACAAGCAGCAACCCAAAGGTTGCGACCAATTATTATGACTTCTTTGACCACGGTAATGAGCGCGGTGCCATTAGTGCTAGCCTCAGGCCCGGGTGCAGAGAGCCGCATGGTAATTGGCGTAGTGGTGTTTACTGGCGTTATTGTCGCAACCATACTTACGCTATTTGTTGTTCCTGCGGCGTACTATGCACTGGCTCGCAACACGCAATCACCTGAGTTTTTACAACAAAAGCTTAACCAACAAGAAGCGGAAAAACCACTTAAAGAGCTTTAATCTACTTATAGCGTTGCTGCATTAAGCTGCAACGCTGTTCCTCTTTCTTCATTCTAGCCCACGAAATAAAACACCGTCTTAGCCGTTCTTCTGCTAGGCTAGAACATTGGCGTAATTTAACGTTTTTAGGAGTATATATGAGCACAGCAATTGAAACTGCAACCTTTGGTGGTGGCTGTTTTTGGTGTATCGATGCCGCGTTTAGGCGTGTGAAAGGCGTTTTACAAGTAAGCTCTGGCTATACTGGGGGCGAAACAGCTGAGCCTACGTATAAACAGATTTGCACGGGATTGAGCGGTCATGCTGAAGTCGTACAGATTGAATTTGATAGCACTGTAGTAAGCTATGAAACCTTATTAGCGATGTTTTTTACCCTGCATGATGCCACTCAGCTAAACCGCCAAGGTAATGATATAGGCACCCAATATCGCAGTGTGATTTATTATCATGATAACGAGCAGCAAGCGCAAACTAATCAATATATTGCAAAATTACAAAGCCAAATACGCGAAGATATCGTCACTGAAGTTAGCCCTGCAACCACTTACTACCCAGCAGAGCAGTATCACCAAGACTACTACAACGAGAACCCTGAGCAACGCTATTGCAGTTTATTGATAGCACCAAAGCTGAAAAAGTTTGAAAAAAACTATAAACAGTTTTTAGTAAACTAAGCAAACTGCTAAATAAGCATTTTCATCTCAATATAAAAAAGCCCGACACGCAAAGGTGTCGGGCTTTTTTATTTAAGCTAGAACGGGATCAGAACTGGTAGCTGGCACCAACAAAGAAACGACGATCAGCTGTATTATAGTAAAACACTTCGCCAGTTGCATAATCCATACTTGAGTCAACCGCGTTGTATTGCTTATCAAATAAGTTTTCAACACGAGCAGAAAATGAAAGCGCACTGTTAAATTGATAATTTGCAGTTAAGTTCCATAACGTATAAGAACTAAGCTCTGTTACTTTACCTTGACGATCGCTGCGGTACTGCATATCAAAACCGGCATCAAAATCGCCCCACTTTTTCGCAACAGACCAGTTTACAGTGCGTGGTGAAACATAAGTTTGTGCTGCCCCCGTTTCAGTATTTTCTGCATTTAAATAAGTAAAATTAAACTGATTATCAAAACCAAGTACTGTATTGGCAAAGCTAAACTCAACACCTTCATGACGTGCTTCGTTGATATTTTCTGGCCGCCAATTACCGGCTGCATTAGGTGCCCATGCAATTAGGTTTTCAATATCATTTCTAAAAATAGATATATCAACACTCACTTGTGCAAAATCAAGACTCAGGCCTAGCTCTTGATTTACCGATGTTTCTGGGACTAAGTCTGGGTTACCTGACATTGGATAATATAGATCATTAAATGTTGGCGCTTTAAAGCCCGAACTTTGACTTAGTCTAAATATTGCATTTTCATGTAAATGATAGCCAATCGCGGCTGTATAAGTTGTCTCATCGCCAAAATCCTGGTCGTCATCATAACGAACTGCTAAATTAGCTAAAAATTGCTCATCATCATAGTAACCACCAATGTATCCTGCATACACCTCACGACTTTTTTCAGTATAATCACCTGACGTTCCTGATATATCATCTTTATACCAGTTTAAACCACCATTAATATCGAACTCTTCATTAACTAAATACAGGGCATTGTAGTCAATTTGAGAGCGCTTTGTGTCAAATATATTTACAACCGTGGCTCCAGTAAAATCTATGCGCGCATTATCTGAGCCATCTCTTGATAGCGCTATATCGACGGAATGTTGCTGGTCAGTAAATGATTTATCCCACCCAAATCCTAACTGATAATTTTCAAAATCACTATTTTCAACAGTACTATCGACAGGTGAGAAAGCATTGTCATATTGAGCATAACCTTCACTGTATTGTCCTTTCGCGGTTAATTCCCCTAACAGTTCATCGACATATTGAATGTTAAAGCCAATATTTTTGTTTTCATAACCATCATCATCTGGCGCTACGCCTTGTAACACATCAAAGCCATCCGTTTTTTCAAAACCAGCATTAACAGACGCTGTAACAGTATCCACTACCGCTGTACCAGCAACTTGATAATTTTGATAAGCATCAGATCCAAATGTTGCTTCAAGCGTTAATGCCTGCTCTTTACGTGTAATAATATTAATCACACCAGCAAGCGCATCAGAACCATATACAGCCGCACGCGAGCCTTTAATAATTTCAATGCGCTCTATTGAATTTAGAGGAATATTACTAATTGATTTATAACCAAGGGTTGCAGAGCCCGTACGTACGCCATCAACCAAAATAAGTGTATGTCGCGAGCTTGAACCGCGAAGTGACACGCCTGAATTTTGCCCAAAGCCACCATTGGAATTTATTTGAAAACCAACTTGGGTTGCTAACAAGCTTGGTAAATCACGGGCATTACTGGTTTCAATATCACTGCGCTCAACAACAGCAACACTGGCAAGTACATCAGTAATTGATTGTTCAAATTTATTAGCGGTTACCGTAAGGCGTTCAATTGATTGCTCTGCGGACACAGAAAAAGATAACGCAGCGGTAATTGCTACGCCTAGAGTAGATTTGTTTAACATGATATCCCCTGACCCGCGCCCACCGCACAAGTAATAGTAAGTTGACTTCAAGGCCGGTCTCCGGACTTAACATAACTCGCTAATAAATTTAGCTAAAAGTATGTATCACCGTTGCGGGGGCAGTGTTGGACTTCGTTTATATCCTATAAACGCCACCAACTTCCCGATTATCTTGCTGTACCTATCAACAACCTGAAAAGTAACTACAAGCACCTTGAAAATAGGCCGCTATTGTGATTATTTTAAGCACAAAAGTCAACGGACGGCTATACATCTAAATACTCTAGGTTCTAGGAATAATCATAAGTTCTAAACTAAAAAAGCCAAACTACATTACTGCAATTTGGCTTTTTCTAGCACCTAAAAACCTAGCTCCTAGCTTGCTAATCTCTAAAGTTTTTAAATTGAAATGGCTGGCCTAAATCAGCACTGCGTACTACTTGCATGGCTTCTTGTAGGTCATCACGTTTTTTGCCCGTTACACGTACTTCTTCGCCTTGGATCGCGGCTTGTACTTTTACTTTAGAGTCTTTTATGGCTTTAACTACTTTTTTAGCCATATCTTTTTCGATACCTTGCTTTAGCGCAACATTACGAAATACATTTTTACCCGCACGGCTAATATCTTGCAGCTCTAAACTTGCTACGTCCATACCGCGTTTTGATATTTTGCTCGCTAAAATATCAAACAACTGCATAACCTGTGAATCAGCTTCTGCTTTTAGTTTAATGGTTTTATCATTAAGCTCTATTGACGCATCAACGCCTCTAAAATCAAAGCGAGTTTCCAGCTCACGGTTGGCGTTATCAACAGCATTTTTTGCTTCGTTCATTTCGACTTCCGAAACAATGTCAAATGAAGGCATAAATCTCTCCTAGCAAGATATTTTTAATTCAAATTTATATTGTCGATAATTATACTATATAAATTTTATAAATCTTTACACTTTTCTATGCTTTGTTCAGCTGCGATACGAAGTTTGTTTGATATACTGCAGCTCTATTTTTAAACGATTTAGGATTTTTCGTGACTCGGCGTGTTTATCAAACCCTATTTTTAATCAGTATTCTGGTGTTTACCTTTTTGTTTGCCCGCGATTTTAGAGGCGTTGGGGTATCGTCACTGCCTCATCTAGATAAGTTAGTACATTTTATTATTTTCTTTGTTCTGGCAGCCGTCATGGTCAGAGCGTTCAAGCTACCTATTTTCGTTCACCTCGTGTTATTAGCATTTTATGGCGTTGCTATTGA
The DNA here is from genome assembly GCF_012927645.1 of Pseudoalteromonas arctica. GTDB lineage: Bacteria > Pseudomonadota > Gammaproteobacteria > Enterobacterales > Alteromonadaceae > Pseudoalteromonas > Pseudoalteromonas arctica_A. Next base: position 40,909 of record NZ_JABBMT010000013.1, read on the forward strand.
GCTAATGCAAAGCACGATCCCTTATCGTAGCGCCTCTGTTGCTGATGTTGTTGCTGACTTTTCTGGAGCTGCTAGTTTCTTTTTGTTGTTCGGTATTTATTCTCGTTTTAAAAAGAATCAAAATGGCTAGTATATTCGTTGTTGGCGATGGTGCCATTGGGCTACTCTATAGCCATTATTTGAGTCAACAGCACAGGGTTACCCTACTTACCAAGCATGCTATTGACGAACCTCGATTTTATCAACAAGCTAAAGCGCCAAAACAAACAATTAATTGCCAACTAACAAACCTGACTCAATTATCCGAGTGCGGCAGAATTGATGTTATTATTTTTACTGTCAAAGCATATCAAGTCGCTACCGCATTTGGGCAACTAAAACCTTTTTTAAGCGCTCAATGCCAATTGATTTTATCTCACAATGGCATGGGTAATGTAGATGAAATAAATAACGAACTTACAAAACAACAAGGACTATATTTTTTAACAACACGTTTAGCGGGCTACAAAGATACACCTTTTAGTGTGTTGCATACTGGTATCGGGAGCAGCATTTTAGGTGATTGTAACCAGCAAGCAAAAACACAACTCGCTGAAGTTAAAAATCTACTAAACGCTATTCCTGAATTAACAACCACAAATAACATACAGCAACTACGCTTTGAAAAATTACTCGTTAATATTGCCATTAACCCACTCAGTGCGCTGCACAATGTAAAAAATGGCTCTCTGACTGCACCACAGTTTAGTGGCATAATTTTAAATATCTTAAATGAAGCGTGTACCGTAGCAAATAAATTAGGTATTAATGTGCGACTTGCTGAAGCATTGGCGAACGCCTATCAAGTGATGAGTGATACAAAAAAGAATTACTCATCAATGCATCAAGATATCGCCCATAATCGCATCACAGAAATTGACGCGATGTGCGGTTATATTTGCCAAAAAGGCAATCAATTCGGTATTAATACCCCTCACAATCAATATTTACTCGATGCTATCAGAGATAAAAAAAGCGCGATCTAACTCGCGCTTGTTATTAGTATCCATCAAACTTACGGGCGATAAACCTTAACATTGGCAAAGCCATTTTCATGTAAAATAAGCGCCTGTAGCTGACTCATTACACCTTTAGTACAATATAAGTAGTAGTCTTTGTCTTGCGGTAGGTCTGCAAATTTGCTCGCTAAGCGGAAAAACGGCAAATGCACAACTTCTATTCCATCAATTTCAAGCGGTGTTGCGTCTTCTTCTTCCGGCGAACGAATATCTACAACCACAGCATCAGCAGGTAAATCAGCAACTGACTCGGCCTCTTTTAGCTCATGTTTAGCTTCAACGTCAATGTCACGAATATCCATAATACGTGCATTTTCAATAACAGTATTGAGCACATCAAAATCAAACTTTTGCTCTTCAGCTTCTACTACGGCAATTTTAGCTTTAACCGTAGGCTTTTTAGAGATCACACCACAGTATTCAGGCATAGTTTCGGCCATTTCTGCGGTGCCGATTTTACGAGCGATGTTTATAATTTCTTGTTTGTCGTGTTGGATCAACGGGCGTAAAATAAGTGTTTCGGTAACACGGTCAATCACATTTAAGTTTGCTAATGTTTGACTTGAAACTTGGCCTAGACTCTCACCGGTAACAAGTGCTTGAATCCCCATCTTTTCAGCTATTTGGCTACCTGCACGCATCATCATACGCTTGAGAATCACACCCATTTGACTGTTTTCAACATTTTCTAAAATTTCGGCAACAACGGGGTCAAAGTCAACACTGATAAATTTAACTTTATGGGTTGAGCTAAACCGCTTCCAAATGTAATAGCTGGCTTGTTTAACACCAATCTCGTGCGCCGCACCGCCTAAATTGAAGAACAAAAAGTGCGTACGAGCGCCTTTGCGGATCATTTGATAACTCGCAACGCCCGAGTCAAATCCACCTGACATTAACGACAAGACATCTTCTTGCGTTGGTAATGGGAAACCAGCCATACCATGATGAGTGTGCGTTACTACATAAGCTTTATCATCTTTAATTTCAAGACGAATAGTTACTTCAGGGTTTTTTAGTCTTACGCTCGCGCCATCGACGTGCTGATTTAAACCACCACCCACATAACGTTCTACATCGGTGGAGGTGAAATCATGCTTACCTTGGCGCTTACAACGCACACAGAATGTTTTGCCCACGACGGTGTGACCAACCATATCTAACGCTTTTTCGTAAATATCGTGCAGGTTTTCGTAGTTAGTTTCGGTCACTTCAATAAACTGCACAATACCAGGGATCCGTTGTAAGCCATCGATAAAATCAAGGCGCATTTGTGCGTCATCTGATTTAGTTACAACGGATATATTGTCCCAGTTATTTTGTACTTGTACTTTTTCGTCAAGCTTGCGTAACACAATTTTAATGTTGTTTTCTAACAACTTAGTAAAGCGTTTACGCACAGAGCGGCTTTTAATGGCTATTTCAGGATGAAGTTTGACGATAAATTTAAGCATAGTTTACTCGTTAGAATATTTAGGATTCACGCACCCACGTGTTGGGCGCGCGATTATAACAAAAAATCTAACGTCTAGGAAATAAACAACCGCTGCGTTTAATTAAACAGGCTCTGCTTGTGCCGCTAATTTACTGTATTTTTCGCGTAACAAGTTAATTCTTGGGATACTTTGCTCGGTACCAAATGCTTTAAAAAGCGCTAACACTTTTAAAATACCATTATAAATATCTTGCTGCATTAACTCACCGCTTAACCGTCTGGCTTTAATGTAAGGAGTCCAAAAACTGACGGTGATTTTTAGCACATGAGCAAGTTCAACGGTATCTTCATCATCAATTGCGATCATCCCACCTTCACGCAGGCCAATCACAATTTCGCGCACTTGACTTAACAAAGCCTCTTGAAACTCAATATAATCTTTTTTCAGTACGTCGTCGCGAGATAAAATGTCACCCAAATTGTCATAGAAAAAATGAAAACGCCACATCAACTCAAACAAAGCATCAAGATACCCAGTTAAGTGTGTTAGTGCTTCATCCTGCTTTTCCATTGGCACAAACTGAGTGTGTAAATGCTTACTGTATAATGCAAAAATATGGCGAATAATGTCTTCTTTATTTTTAAAGTGATAATAAAGATTACCGGGACTGATGCCCATATGAGAAGCGATATGGTTGGTTGTGACCGCACGCTCGCCATGTTGGTTAAATAGCATTATGCTGGTTGTAATTATTTTATCCTTGGTACTCATATCCTGCTACTCTGATTATTTTTATTAGAGTAAATGCCCATAATTCACTCAGTATTATTAGCCGCGCAGTATATACAAATATAATCCAATAAAATACCACCTTGAAAATTTCTAATTCATAATTCGTAGTTATTGTTTCTTATTGAAATAAACTCATTTACAAATGAAAATATGCAGTCGCAATTTGCAGGCTGATCTGGAGCACAAAGACTGTTAATATAACCCTCAAAATAACACTAAGATGATATTTATGAAAGTCACTGCAATTTATCCTGGCACCTTTGATCCATTAACCAATGGACACACAGATCTGATCCAGCGGGCAGCTAAAATGTTTGATACTGTCATTGTTGCAGTTGCTCACAATCCTAGTAAAAAACCCTGCTTTAGCCTGGATGAGCGGGTAGCAATTGCCAATAGTTTACTCACTCATTTAGATAACGTCAGTGTTATTGGCTTTTCTGGATTACTAGCTGATTTAGCACGCGATCATAGTGCGAATGTGCTAATCCGCGGTATTCGTGCGGTGTCTGACTTTGATTATGAGTTTCAGCTTGCCAATATGAATCGTCGTTTAAATCCTGATTTAGAGAGTGTTTTTTTAACCCCAGCTGAAAAGAACTCATTTATCTCTTCAACCCTCGTTAAAGAAGTCGCGCGTCATAAAGGCGATGTCAGTGAGTTTGTACACCCTATTGTAGTAAAAGCATTACAGGAAAAGTTACACGGATGAAGTTAAATATCTATTTGAGCACCCTTGTTGTGATTGCCACACCCGCGTTTGCATCACCTTGGATTGAAAGTGACGACCCTTTATTACGAGCCTCAATTGAGATGCTCTTTAACCAAGGTGTGATTAAACAACCGATCAATAGCTACCCCTTGATGTGGCAAGGTATTGCCAGAGATTTAAATACAATTGAAAGCAGCAGTTTATCAACACAAAGTCAATTTGCTTATCAACACGTAAAACATGCCTTACAGAACGCCAAACAAGGCAGTAGCTCTGGTGTGAGGCTTAACTACAATAGTGAGCCGACTTTGCAACAAAGCTTTGGCAAACGCGATCAACAAAAAAGTGGCATTAATAGCTATGGCTCTATCACTGGCGACCGTGTTAGCGCCAAAGTAAGTGTTAATTACGTTGATCAGGCACTTGATGATAAACACATAAACTATCATGGCAGCTACTTAGCAGTATTAATGGGCAATTGGTCTGTTAGCGCCGAACAAGTAAGCCATTGGTGGGGGCCTGGTAACGACAATGCGTTACTACTGTCGAATAATGCCGCGCCAATGAAAGGGCTAAGAATTAACCGTGCTAACACCCAATATGTCGGCCCAAGTTGGTTATCATTCATTGGCAACTGGCAGTTAACAGGTATTTACGCAAAACAAAAGCTAAGTTTAAACACTAGCGAGAGTGGCAATTATTGGGCTATGCGTTTTGCCAGCACCCCATTACCAGGTCTTGAGGTTGCATTTAGTACCGCAGGCTCTGATTACTTAACCAATACAGAAGTAAATCCTAATACGCTGGAAGTAATAACAAATAAGCAACGCTTAACAAGCTTAGATGCTAAGTACTCAACCACGATAGCAGAGCAACCGATTGCATTTTACACCGAGATAATGGGAAAAAATGACAGTGGCTTAGCGCCAAGCGATGCTTTTTATACAATTGGTATTGAGAGTTTTTTTGGCGGCCAAGAGCAATTACTAAAAACCTATTTTGAATATTCAAATACCCAGCAAGATTGTACAGCTCAACTTAGTTGTAACGAGGCTAATGAAGCATTTACTAATTATGCCCAAGCCTATAATCATAAAGATCGATTAATTGGCTCTGCGATGCCACAGCAAAGTAAATCAGCAGTATTAGGTGCGCATTACCATACTATGAACGGTTATGGCGGCTATGCGAAGTTACGTTGGTTTGAAACTGACATCACCGACTTGACCCAAGTCACTGCAACGTTTGACCGCTTACAATTAGAGCTTGGTTATCAGCAGGCTATTTTTAGTGGTTTATGGAAGATCAGCGGCTCTGTGTATAAAGACAAATTTGCTAACGAATCAGATACCAACAGCGCATTAAAAACCAGCTGGGAATACCGCTTTTAAGTTTTCGAAACAGGGGCCTGATGTTTATTTAGGCCTTTGATTATTCGACCCTTTTGTAATAATTTGTTTAAGTCTAAAAAATCTTTATTTATAGCTAAGGCTGTTATCATCACATCGCATATAGTGACACCAAAAGAATAAAGTGTCCAAAGCCACCAAGGCTCAGAACTTGATCGCACATAGATATCGCAATAAACAGGAAACGGACTAATCTTTTGATATCTGATCAACAATCCAATACATGCAAGAGTGAGCAAATCGTATATAAACCAGTTTAATTAAATACACCGATGTAAGGACCAACTACATCATTTATAAACATAAGCTAAATGGAGTGTTTTATATGATCCGTTTTAAATAATGCTTTAATTGCATTTTTAAGCCTAATTAAACCTAAAATGTCACGATCGACAATCAAGGCCACTATCATTGTAAAATCAAGAAAATAAACACCAAAAGAATATATATCCCACAACACCCACGGAGTAGTATTTTCTGAGATTCGTAAATCATAATACATTGAAAATGACAAAACTGTATTAAAACTTAAAACAGAAATGACATAGAAGAATGCTGGGGACTTGGCATTATTTCTTACCAAGTAGGCGCTAATAATTATTAGTCCTATTGCTACGATATCGTAAATAGCCCAATTGAGATAAATATTAGAGTTATCAAACCACGTAAATAGATGATCACTTATAAAATAAGACATAAAAACAATAAAAGATGAGATCAACAGAACATTGTTTCTTTTTAAGTCTGCTATCCATAAAAAGATATTGAAAAACAAACCCATCATCAAGCCCCAAACAACTAATGCTGACAACGAAAGTCCGAAATGTTCTGTTAAATACATCTATAACTCATTGCTATTTTTTTGGGCGCTTATCTGGATCTAATACAATGATCCCACCACGTTGAATTTCAGCTTCGCCTTTTGATGCTAGCAAAGCTTCATTAGATATAGACACTGTATCAGACTGCAGGGTTTTATTACTAGCGCTTTGTTCAAGTGCTGGCTTTGATTGTTGCATGTTATTATATGCTTGCATTTGTAATTGGTTGTTAGCTGTAACTTGCATAAGATTAATCCTTTCAATAAATGTTGAATAAATGACTTATTAAATAAGCCACTGTTTTTAACGCTCTAATACTGCTTGGCGCTTTTTAAGATAAACCCAAATTGAGTCATCGTACACTTTATAGGTAAGCAATTACCGATCCAATATTTTAGCAAGCGATCTTTTTTGATCTTTTATTTGCTACAACATACCCAATACAACAGATCATACCAGATAAGATGAGATATAAAAAAACGCACAGGGGTAACCGTACGTCTTTTACATCCAGGGATTTTAAGCCACGTTTTTACACGGGATCTCCGCACTATTACTTAGCTTTAAAATAAATTCCATTGCGACTTCATCGCAATTATCTTTACGTAAACACAGTTCACAATCTTTCATTACTTTTTCCGGTAAGCTGTCTTTAGTACAGAATGTAAAACCTTGTTTTTCAAAGAAATCAGGTACTCGCGTCAAAACAATGATGCGATTGAGTGCCAATTTCTTAGCTTTAACTAATAAATGTTCAACTAACTGACGACCTTGCCCAGTAATACCGGTTTCAGGATCTACCCCTAACGAACGAATTTCAGCAAGGCCAGTATCATAAATATACAGTGATGCGCAGCCCGCAACTTCTCCAGCAACTTCAGTAACCGCAAACTCATTGATTGAATGCACCATGTCACTTTTAGCACGCGGTAAATTTTCGCCTACCGTAGCCCAGTGCTGGATCAATTTAGCAATTGACTCGACATCGTCAAGATTAGCGTCACGAACTGTTATTTGCTGTTTTTTTTTGGCATCTTTAACTGCAACTGTAACTTGCTCTAAAGATGTACCACCGAGTGCTTGGCGCGCTTTTATACATGCGTCTATTTCTAATACAGCATATACATCTTGCTCAAAAATACTATGCACTGACTTAAATTGTTCTAAACTTAAATCTTCTAAGTTATTCCCTTGTGCGATAGCCATTTGTACCAATACACCCACAATATGATGGCCTTCTCTAAAAGGAATCCCTTTGGCGACTAAATAGTCAGCAAGCTCTGTAGCGTTTGAGTGCCCGCCTTTTGCAGCGGCTAACGTACGCTCCCCATTTACTTTTATACCTTTGATGCAGGCTTGTGCCATATGAATGCACGCAAGCCATGTAGGCATAGCATCAAATAAGCCTTCTTTGTCTTCTTGCATATCTTTGTTATACGCAAGTGGTAATGCTTTTAACGTCATCATCATGGCACTAAAGGCACCAAATACACGGCCTGTTTTACCGCGAATAAGCTCTAGCGCATCGGGGTTTTTCTTTTGTGGCATCAATGATGAGCCTGAAGTAACATTATCAGCCAACTCTATAAACTCGGCTTCACCCGAGTTGTAGAAGATCAAATCTTCTGACATACGCGATAAATGGATCATAGAAATTGACGCACAGCTTAATAGCTCAACAACAAAGTCCCGGTCTGATACGGCATCTAAACTATTTTTTGTCGCAGCGGTAAAACCTAGCCCCACGGCAAGTGCTTGCCGATCAATTGGGTACGCCGTACCGGCAAGTGCGCCACTGCCTAATGGGCAAAAATTCATACGGGCTTTAGCATCTGCTAAACGGCTTTCATCACGTTCGATCATTTCCACGTAGGCCATACACCAATGACTAAACAACAATGGTTGAGCACGCTGTAAATGGGTATAACCCGGTAAAATAGTACCCAGCTCACGTTCAGCCAACGCAATAAATTCACCTTTTAACTGACCAAGCGCTGCAAGTATGTGATCTGCGGTATCACGACACCATAAACGAAAATCAGTGGCAACTTGGTCGTTGCGGCTACGTCCGGTGTGAAGCTTTTTAGCTAAATCGCCTACTTTTTCGATTAAAGCAGCTTCAACATGAGAGTGGATATCTTCAGCACCCGATGTTGCCACCGCTTGTGGATCCGCTTTTACTTCGTCGAGTAATTCATTTAATGCCGCTACTAGCGATTGATGCTCGCTATTACTTAGTACATCAACTTGCTTTAGGGCACCAGCCCAGGCAACAGAGCCGACAATGTCTTGCTCTGCTAGTTGATAATCAAAGGGAAGTGAGTCGTTAAATTGTTTAAACGCCTCATCTGGACCCGTAGAAAAACGTCCGCCCCATAATGCCATGAAATATCTCCAAACCCTTGAAATTACCCCGTTTTATTGTAACAGGGCTGTAGTAAAATTACTTCTTCGCTAGTGCTGAAATTCTGCTTGAAAGCGAGAATAAACGAATAAAGCCTTCAGCATGCGATTGGTCATACACATCATCTGCACCAAATGTTGCAAAATCTTCGCTGTATAAGCTATTAGGTGATTTTTTCTGAACCGCAGTTACTTGACCTTTGTAAAGCTTAAGTACCACTTCACCGCTAGCGACCGTTGATAACGCTTCTGCGCCCGCTAAGATTGAATCTTTAAGTGGTGTAAACCAGCGACCGTCATACACTAAGTGCGAAAATTCGCCGCCCAGTACTTCTTTCCATTTGCGGCTTGCTTTATCAAGTACCAACTCATCAATCGCTTGTAATGCCGCCATGATCACTGTACCGCCAGGGGTTTCATAACAACCACGGGATTTCATGCCCACTAAACGGTTTTCAACGATATCAACACGGCCAACACCATGCACAGATGCAAGATCATTAAGCTTAACTAGGCAGTCATACGGTTTAAGCTGCTCGCCATTTACTGCAACAACTTCACCTTCAACCACGTTTAAGGTAACAAATTCAGGCTCATTCGGAGCTTGCTCTGGCGAGTTAGTCCACGTCCACACTTGATCGCTTGGTTGGCACCACGGATCTTCAAGCTCACCACCTTCATGAGAAATATGCCATGCGTTTGCATCACGGCTGTAAATTTTCGTAGCTGATGCTGAACATGGAATATTTCGCTCTGCCAAGTAATCAAGTAATGACTCACGGCTTGATAAGTCCCACTCACGCCATGGCGCAATAACTTGAAGATCAGGCGCAAGCGCGGCAAAACACGATTCAAAACGTACTTGGTCATTACCTTTACCAGTACAACCATGAGAAAGTGCATCGGCACCTACTTTGCGAGCAATTTCAACCTGCGCTTTTGCGATAATAGGACGCGCCATAGACGTACCAAGTAAATAAGTACCTTCGTAGATTGAACCTGTTTTAAGCGTTGGATAAATATAGTCACTTACCATTTCATCTTTTAAGTCAACAACGTAACACTCAGAGGCACCAGAAGCGATCGCTTTTTCTTCAACGCCTTCAAGCTCTTCAGCGCCTTGACCTACATCGGCCACAAACGCGATAACTTCACAGCCGTAATTTTCTTTTAACCATGGCACGATGGCCGACGTATCTAAACCACCAGAATAGGCTAATACAACTTTTTTAATTGAATTCACGGTTGTTCCTTACACAAAATTTGGATTTAATAATGAAACAAGCAATGCGTTTTGCGCATGCATACGATTTTCTGCTTGTTGTATAATTCTTGACGCCGGGCCATCCATTACCTCTGAGGTAATTTCAAATTCACGGTGTGCAGGCTGGCAATGCAGTACAGTGTCAGCTCCTGTTAGTTCAAGTAACGCCGTATTTAATTGATACGGCATGTACTTTTCTTTTACTTGCTCAAGTGGCGTGTCATCACCCATTGATACCCATGTATCTGCATACACAGCGTTAGCACCAACAGCCGCTTCAACACGGTCACTGACCATTACTGATGCGCCGTTCATTGCCGCAATTTGCTCTGCTTGCTTCAAAATTTGCGAATCTGGTGAACTGCCTTTTGGACATACTGCAACAAAATCAGTACCTAATGTTGCTGCTAATAGCATAAGTGAATGTGTTACATTGTTACCTTCACCTAAATAAGCAAGTTTTAGCTGGCTTACATCACCGTATATCTCTTGCAGTGTTAAAAAGTCAGCCAATGCTTGGCACGGGTGATATAAATCACACAAACTATTGACCACAGGTACACTCGAAAATTCAGCAAGTGTGGTTAACGTTTTATGTTGATAAACACGCGCTACAATACCATCTGCCCAGCTGGCAATATTTAAGGCAAAATCTTTAACTGATTCACGTGCACCCATGGCACCATTTTGTGAATCAAGATACACAGCATGACCACCTAACTTATTGATACCAATATCAAACGATAAACGTGTACGTAAGCTTGGTTTTTCAAATAAAGTAACAACTGACTTACCCGCCAGTGCTTGGCTAAAATCAGCAGGGTTTGCTTTAATTTTTTGCGCAAGATTAAGTAATTTAAGTGCGCCTTGTTGGTCTAATTCAAGACCCGATAAAAAATGATTAAACATATAAAAACCTATGGTGTAATTTTTGTTCCGACGTGCTCTCCAGCAAGTAGAGCAACTAAGTTTTCTGGCTTTTGCCAGCTTGAAATGTAAACTCCACGTCGTAAGTGCTGGGCAGCAAGAAGGCTGGTCTTAACTTTAACCTCCATCCCACCCAAAATTACTCCATCTGCAATCAAAGTATTGATCTGATTTGTGTCAAGTTGATGTAACGGCAGCTTATTTGCATCAAGTACCGCTTCAACATCGGTCATAAAAATAATTTCCGCATCAAGTTCCTTAGCAATCGCCGCTGCGGCTTCATCTGCATTAACGTTATACCAAAGGCCATCATCACCAAAACCGATTGAACTCACTAAAGGTAAGCGGCCAAGTTTTAATAACTCAGGAATAACATTTTGTACGCCACTTTCACACTGGCCTACTTGACCAAGCGCTTTGAGTTTTTGTGACGAAATAATGCCCGCTTCGTATAAACTTAGACCAACAGGTTTATGTCCTGCCACGATTGCTTGGCTCATTAGTTGTTTATTAGCACACCCAGCAAGCGCACCAACAATATAAGGCATTTGCTCTTTCGGACTGATGCGTAAACCTTGATGTTTCACACTGGCAAAACCAGCCTCAGTCAACCAGTTATCAACTAGTGAACCGCCACCATGAACGATGACAAACTGTGCTTGAGTTTGTGATGCAAGCACCTTAAATAACGCTTTTGCCGCGTCTTCTGTATTGAGTACTGCACCACCGAGTTTAATGACCCATGTTCGCATTACTAACTACCCTTTTAAACCTGTGTTATGAGCTAAACCCATAGCTAAATTAATACACTGCAATGCTTGCCCTGCTGCACCTTTTAATAAGTTATCAATCGCTGCCATCACAATTAACTGCGTACCTTGCTGCTGCCATGCAATATCAACGTAAGGCTGCTTTGCAACTCCTTTAATTGATGGCATTTTATTACCAAGCAATCTGATCAGTGGCTCGTCAGCAAGCACTTGGTATGCTTGCGTAACTTGCTCTGGTGTCACATCAGCTTTTAATTGCACATAAATAGTTTCTAAAATACCACGAGGGAAGTTTCCTAAATGCGGCGTAAATAACACCTTGTGACCTAAATGCTGCTCAATTTCAGGACTGTGTCTGTGATTAAACAAGCCGTAGGGTGTCAGTGATACTTCACAAAAATGTGTGCCTACACTTGCTTTACGTCCCGCCCCGGTAACGCCTGATACCGCATTGATAATTACTGGCTGCTCAGCTATCAAACCAGCTTGCTGCAATGGTTTTAACGCATTCAGCGCCGCTGTTGGATAACAACCAGCCACAGCGACTAATTGCGCATTGGCGATTGCTTCACTATTCCACTCAGCCAATCCGTAAGCTGCTTCACTGAGTAATTCCGTATGTTGATGCTCAAAACCATAATAAGTCTGATAATCTTCATTGCTGCTTAAACGGTAGCCACCAGATAAATCAAAAACCTTTTTGCCCATCTTCAAAAAACGTGGCGCTAAATCAACACTCACTTTATGATCAGTACATAAACACACAAAATCAGCTGAGCTTTCGATATCGTTATAAGCGCTCTCACTAAGCGGCAATAAAGGAGAATCAAGCAAGCCTAAATGCTCAGGATACAAATCACTTAATAATTTACCCTTATCTAAGCTTTGCTCAGATACATAACAACCAGCTAAGGTTAATTGCGGGTGTTTTACTATCAAACTTGCTAATTCTGCGCCGCTATAACCACTTGCGCCAATAATCACTGCTTTCATTCGTTACTCTTTTTGGTATTTTACTACTACATTTACATTCAAATCGGGTTAGGCAGTGTATAAACACACTGTTTTGGGAATGAAACTGGATTATCGTCGTTTTATATTCATTGCGTTTCTTTATATACTTATGCTTAAAAAGTGAATTGATATTCATCATAAATACTTTTATATTGTTATGCAATTAGATTGAATCATTATTTTGGATTTTTTATGCCTTTACCCTCTTTTTTATCTATGTATCAGCAGTTGATCGCAGCCCCTTCCATTAGCGCCATGGATGAATCATTGTCTATGAGCAATAAGGGTGTAATTGATCTGCTTGCCAACTGGTGTTCCAGCTTAGGCTTTGAATGTGAAATTACTGAATTATCTGGCTCTAAAGGTCGCTTTAATTTACTCGCAAAACGTGGCCTGGGAGATGGCGGATTAATGTTAGCTGGCCACACAGATACCGTTCCTTTTGATGATAGTCGCTGGAGTTATGAGCCATTTAAATTAAGTGAAGATAACAATAAATTATATGGTTTAGGTAGTATTGATATGAAAGGTTTTTTCGCTTTTGTATTGCAAGCAATTAGCGAGCTCGATGAAACCACCCAAGCTCAACCTATTTTGATTTTAGCAACCGCCGATGAAGAAACCACCATGGCCGGTGCACAGCAAGTTTGTCAGCATAAAAACTTAAAACCAGCTCGGTGTATTATTGGTGAACCTACTGATATGACACCAGTTTTCACACATAAAGGACATATGAGCAGCGCGATTCGCGTAGTCGGCCGTTCCGGACATAGCTCTGATCCTGAACGTGGTTTAAATGCCATTGAAGTGATGCATAAAGTTATTGCAAAACTGTTAACCTTAAAAGAGCAATTAAAGAATAAATATGCAGTTGAGCATTTTGTTATTCCTTACCCTACTTTAAATCTAGGACACATTCATGGTGGCGATAATGCAAATCGCATATGCGGCTGCTGTGAAATGCATATTGATATGCGCCCATTACCGGGTTTAAGCGTGCAAGAACTGCAAATGATGCTGTTAAAAATAGCTACAGAGATCAATAACCAATATCCAGATTCAGTCAGTGTGATGGATATGCACGAGCCAATCCCCGCTTTTACTGGCTGCACCGATTCGGCATTGGTTAAACTGGCAGAAAAAATATCAGGAGAGCAAGCCGTTGCAGTGAACTACTGCACTGAAGCACCGTTTATTCAGCAATTAGGCTGTGAAACCATTGTGATGGGACCGGGTTCAATTAATCAGGCTCATCAACCCGATGAGTTTTTGGCGATAGAAAAAATTAAACCATCACAGTATATTATTAGTGAAATGATCAGAACATCGTGTTTTAGCTAACAAAGAAGGTACTGCTTGCGTTATCCCCATGTAATCAGGGAATAGCGCAACTGTTACTGCTCAGCCCATGTATTTACTAAGATATTTCTTAAATACAGGATCTGTTTTAGCCAACTCTTTTTGCTCAGCAAGTATATTTTTTAAAATATTCTCTGAGGTCAGCGGGTTTGCAAGTACCACTCTAAATACTACTGTAGGTTGATGATCATACTGAGCTGGGGTTAAACGGGTACGTGATACAAATGAGCGACCAGCTTCACGTTGGCGTTTTTGCATACTGGCAGTAAAACGATTTAACGAGGCAAAGATATCTAACCGTGTTTGCTCATCTGCTTGCGCTATTTTTTGTTTTATCTGTTTTGGCACATAACGGTATGTCAGTAAACACAACTCCGGAACTGAGATCAGTTCAAAGTCGTCATCCGCTTCCACTAAATCAGCAAAATAACGGGCTTTTTCAATCCCTTTATCTATCAAGATTTCATAGCCTTTACGGCCAATAACGCGTAAGCAAGCATGCACTAACATCGCCATACCAGGACGACTTCCTTCGAGTGTGTGACTGCCTAAATCTTTTGATCCTTTACGTAAGATATATTCTGCATGATGCTCAATAGCATCCGCAGCCGCAGGATCTTTAAATAGCACTAACCCAGCGCCCATTGGCACATACATTTGTTTATGCGCATCAATGGTAATTGAATCAGCTCGCTCAATGCCTTTTAGTAAAAATCGATATGTATTAGAAAGTAGCGTAGCTCCTCCCCACGCGGCATCGACATGAAAATGGCAGTTGAGTTCAGCGCTTAAATCCGCCATAGCATCGAGAGGATCAATATTACCGGTTTCAGTCGTGCCGGCTACCCCAACAATCGCCATCACTTTTATACCTTGTGCTGCTAGCTCATGGGCTTTGGCACGCATTGCATCAACATCAACCTTATTGTTATCTGTGGTTTTAATGGCAATAAAATTATCGCGGCCAATACCAAGTAAATCAGCTGATTTTCCTAGCGAATAATGGCCACGCTCGGAAATAAGTACTGCAAGGCCTTTATATCCATAATGCAGCATGGCACTGATCAAACCTTGTGAACCAATCCCTTTAAATTCACCGTCCGCTTTCAGTAAGCGATTTCGGGCAATCCACAATGCGGTAATATTGGCGATTGTGCCACCCGAGCAAAAAGCGCCTAGCGACGTTTTCGCACTATGCATCCATTTGCTATAAAAACTATTATCTTGTCCGTACGCCAAATGATGCATCATGCCTAATACTTGGCGCTCAAGCGGAGTAAATGCTTTGGAGGTTTCTATTTTTACTAGGTTTTGATTAAGGCCAACCATTAATTTAGACAATGGCAATACAAAATGCGGGAGTGCTGATGTCATATGACCGATAAAGCTTGGTGCAGCGGTATGCACTGAATGAGCAACAAGTTGCTCCATAATATCTTGCGCATAGGCAGATACAAAAGTCGGGTCTTCTGGGATCGCTGCCGATTGAAAATCTTTTTCAATTTCATGCAGTGGTTTTTCAATCGCCGCTATGTTCTCATTCAAAAAACCTGCTAAATTGCTCGAGATCTCAAGTTCGATTTTACTCAAAGTTGAGTCTGGTGCTTCAGGCACAGTAAATATACGCATCAGAGTTTCTTTAGAGGCGACGGCACAACGCTTTTGATCCATCTTTATACCTAATAAATGTAGTTTTCTTCAATTAAAGCACCTAAGTAAGGCACTTCATTATCAATTACGTCAACTACAATGATTCTACGAAATGCGTTAACTTTACTGTAATAGAGTAGAAATGTCTCGTATAAAGCCACCAAAGTAGCCAATTGCATGACAAATTAATGATAAATTGATTAATATTTATCATCAACCGAATACCAACAAAAAAGTCGGTAACTTTCAGAGTCAGCTAACGCGTTAATAATACGTTAAATATAAATTACGTATATGCCATGGTTAAAAGTCGTGGTGTGCGGGTTGTTATCGATGATTCTGGTACAGGTTATTCGAACCATATCCAATGTACTTAAAAAGCCGAATGTGACGCTAAGGTAAAGCAACTAGCTTGCCAAGCCTGCGCCACATATAGCTGCGATCACTAAGCCGTTACGATCGATTAAATCAACCTGTAGTTAAGTTAATAACTAAACGATGACTCTGTTGACCACTCGCCCAATATTTACGTTCGAATGGAGTGATAGCAATATCACTTCCATATTGCTCAACTTCACACGATTGCCCTGCTAATTTAAGTGCTTGAGCAAACTCTTTAACGTATATATCCCAATTGCTGCGAACTTCTAACAACCCACCTAATTTAACAATAAATGGGAAAATAGCCGCACCATGCCAACGACGCTGAATATGTTTAGCCTTAGGCCACGGATTTGGATACAGTAAATAATGATGCGTTGGCTGCCAATTGGCAGCCACAGCTAAACGCCAAAAGTCATTAAGGTCCGCTTGCACTAAAATATACTGACCTGAGTCAGTTTGTTTATATTCTATATCATGCTTATCTAAACGATGTGATGATTTATCAATACCAATCACCAGCGCATTAGAGTGCCGTTTAGCTAAATTAGCGGTGCTTTCACCTACCCCACAACACGAATCTAAAATAAGTGGCCCAGCAAATGCCTGCACCTTTGCATTCACTTCATCAAACGCCGCTTGCGTATGTGCTGCAATAGGCTTTTTAAACTCGGCAGTTAAATGCTTCGTGACTATCTCATCGAGCTTTTCATGCAAGCCTGGTTGATTCGATACAATACTACGTGAATTTGCATCACTCATTAGTGTCTTAACCCCACACCTTTTTTAATTAGCGTTAAAGCTAACGTAAATAAAGCTGTAATAAATAATAACAGCACACCAAATGCGACTGTTAGATCAACATCCGACACACCTAAGAAACCATATCTAAAAGCATTAACCATATAAATAATAGGATTAACTTGCGACACACCTTGCCAAAATTCAGGTAATAAGGTGATTGAATAAAACACACCGCCTAAATACGTCAGCGGTGTTAAAACAAAGGTCGGGATAATACTAATATCATCGAAACTATTGGCGTAAATTGCATTGATCAAACCACCTAATGCAAATACTGCCGAGGTTAAAATAACCGTTGCGATGATCACAAAAATATTATGAATCTGAATATCAACAAACAGTAACGATACACAAGTGACAATCAATCCCACCAGCATACCGCGAGTCATACCGCCGCCCATATAGCCAAGTACAATGATGTAATTAGGCACTGGTGCCACTAGTAGCTCTTCAATGCTTTTTTGAAACTTGGTTGAATAAAAACTGGATGCAACGTTGGAATAAGAGTTAGTTATAACCGACATCATAATCAGGCCTGGTACAATAAACTCCATGTAACTAAAACCGCCCATATCACCGATACGAGAGCCAATTAGGTTACCAAAAATTACAAAATACAAACTCATGGTGATTGCAGGTGGTACAAGTGTCTGTACCCATATGCGTAAAAAACGAATGCACTCTTTGATCCATAAACTTTTTAAGGCTACGCCATATTTAAACATCTACTTGCCCCGCCCTTGCTCTAATAGCCCAACAAACAATTCTTCTAATCGGTTGGCTTTGTTACGCATACTGAGCACGTTATTTCCTTGCTCAGTGAGTGCTGTAAATACGGCATTTAAACCTTGCGACTTTGCCACTTCAACTTCAATAGTATGATCATCAGCCATAGTAAACTTATAACCATCAAGCACGACAGGTTGAACTGGCTGTTTTAAATCAAGAATAAAGGTTTCTTTATCTAATTTAGCCAGTAAAGCCTTAATAGTGGTGTTTTCAACGATAATACCAGAATCAATGATGGCGATATTTTTACACAACAACTCTGCTTCTTCTAAGTAATGAGTGGTGAGAATAATAGTTACACCTTGCTCATTAATTTGTCTTAAAAAATCCCACATTGAACGACGCAGTTCAATATCAACCCCAGCAGTTGGTTCATCTAAAATAAGTAACTTAGGTTCGTGCATTAGTGCGCGAGCGATCATTAAGCGACGTTTCATACCGCCTGATAGGGTTCGTGCTTGTTTGTCTTTCTTTTCAAGTAAGCCTAATTGCGCTAAATATTTATCCGCTCGTTGATGCGCCACCTTACGGGGAACTCCGTAATAGCCCGCTTGGTTAACCAGTATTTGAGTCAGGGTTTCAAACTGGCTAAAGTTAAACTCTTGTGGCACTAAGCCTAGTTGTGATTTAGCGGCTTCTAAATCTGAATCTATGTTGTGACCAAACACCTCTACTAAGCCTTTGGTTTTATTAACCAATGAGGAGATCACTCCAATGGTAGTTGACTTACCCGCGCCATTTGGGCCTAACAAGGCAAAAAAATCACCTTCATATACTTTTAGATCAACGCCTTTAACGGCTTCAACACCATTTTTATATACCTTGGTAAGGCCTTCGATATTCAAAGCAACTGCTTTACTCATGCTTTACCTTCTCCATAACCCCAACGTTTTGTGAGGGTATGTTCAATATTTAAATGATCTAAAATGCGTGCAACCATAAAATCCACTAAATCATTAATGGTTTGTGGTTGATGATAAAACCCTGGCGCTGCCGGCATAATAGTGACCCCAAGCTTGGCCAGTTTAAGCATATTTTCAAGGTGAATTTCACTGAACGGGGTTTCTCGTGGCACTAAAATAAGTTGCCCACGCTCTTTAATTACTACATCTGCGGCACGCTCTAATAAATTATCCGATGCGCCCATCGCAATGGCTGAAACGGAGCCTGCGCTGCACGGGCACACAATCATTTTTTTCGGCGCGGCAGAGCCTGACGCCACGGGACTGAACCAATTGTCTTTGCCAAATACCTGAAGTTGACCTTCTGCCGCATTAAAAAGCGCACTAAGCTGCTCAGTCGCTTTATCTTCATTACCTGACAATTTTATATTTGATTCGGTATCAAGCACCACCCGAGCGGCACTTGAGATCAATACATACACACGAAAATGCTGCGCAAGCAATACTTCGAGTAATCGTAAGCCATAAGGCGCACCTGATGCACCACTAAAGGCAAGTGTGATAGTTTCTTTATAATGCACTGAAGCTCCGGTTTATTACTGGGTAAATTTATGCTGCAAAGCAGTGATTAATTTATCATGCAGGCCGTTAAAACCGCCGTTACTCATAATGAGTATATGCTGCTGCGGCTTTGTATTTGCAACGACTCGTTCGATTATCTTATCGGTATTAGTTAAGCACTGCATACCAGCTTGTTCGGCCTGCTCGTGCAATGACCAACTTAAATTATCTGGTTCAAAGAGATAAACCTCATTAGCATCCACTAAAGACGCTAATAAGCTATGTTGATGTACGCCCATTTTCATGGTGTTCGAGCGCGGCTCTAAAATAGCGATAATTTTTTCACCGCCTACTTTTGCACGCAACCCTGCAAGTGTTGTTTTAATTGCTGTTGGGTGATGAGCAAAGTCATCATACACTTTAATATTGGCAATATCGGCTTTTAGCTCCATTCTGCGTTTAGGACTAATAAATTCCCCTAGCCCTGCAATGCTATGTTCAATTGCAATACCCACATGGCGCGCAGCTGCAATCGCCATAATGGCATTTTTAACGTTATGCTCACCAATGGCTTGCCACTTCACAATACCAACAGGTACATCATTGAGTAATACAGTAAATTCACTGCCATCGGCATTAATCAGCTCATATCCCCAATCACCACCAAGCGTTTCACTGTCGCTCCAACAGCCTTGGTTTATGACCTCTGTTAAAGCGTGTTCATCATTGGGCCAAATTACTTTACCTGTACTTGGTAGTGTACGCATCAAATGATGAAATTGTTTTTTAATAGCGTTTAAATCGTCAAAAATATCAGCGTGGTCAAATTCTAAATTATTCAAAATCAGTGTACGCGGCAGGTAATGAACAAATTTACTGCGTTTATCAAAAAAAGCAGTATCGTATTCATCAGCTTCAATAACAAAAAACGGCGTTTCGCCGACTCGGGCTGACACTCCAAAATTTTGCACAATACCGCCAATCAAAAACCCTGGCTTTAAACCCCCGTATTCTAAAATCCATGCCAGCATGCTTGCAGTGGTGGTTTTACCATGAGTACCTGCAACTGCCAGCACCCAAGAGTTTTGCAATAAATTATATTTTAACCATTCAGGACCCGATGTATAAGGTAGACCTTTATCTAGCACATACTCTACACACGGATTACCACGACTCATCGCATTACCAATCACCACCATATCAGGCGCAGGCTCTAGTTGAGAAACCTCATAGCCTTGAGTAAGAGTGATACCAAGCTTTTCAAGCTGGGAACTCATTGGTGGGTATACGTTTTTATCAGACCCAGTTACAGTGTGACCTAATGATTTAGCTATCGCGGCAATACCACCCATAAAAGTGCCGCAAATACCCAAAATATGAATATGCATATTATTTCCTTTGCTGCACTAGTTATAAGCAGCACTGTTTTTATTACCTGCCATAATGCCAAAATTAGCAGCTCGTTACCATTGCCATATCGCATTACAGTTTTGCCTAAAATCACCTAATTGAGTAGCCAATTGAAAAAAGTTCCATGCAATTCGCTTGATTGACCAATAAGTGAGCGTCACTTTTTATGCATAATTAACATTAATGCCGATTTAAAACACCAAAATATTTACATTTAATTAAAATAACGTTAATGGTCGGGATGTAAAATACTAAAAATCAATCTAACTAGCACTTTGTAAATATATAATTACAAATTTTACACTTCAAAATCAAGGCAATACCAAAATACACCCAAAATAAAAACAAAAAACACAAACTTGAAACAATATACACATTTTCATTTTTTAAGACACTTTTTAGGTACTGTGTTAAAACATAGCGCTAAATTACATTTGGTTACATTGTCAGTCATTTATTTAACTTATTAAGTAAAAAGTGCCTGCTTTGATAGCTAGTTAGTTCAACCATGTTTTATCCCTAGGTTGAAGCTTGTCAAAATTAAAGGTGTTATGTTGAAAAAATTAAATCTTATCGCAACAGCTGTTAACGCAGTTTTAGTAACAAGTGCTTTTAGTGCATTAAGTACATTTGCACAGTCAACGACTGAGACTAAACCTGTTGAACGTATTCAAGTTACCGGTTCAAAAATTAAACGCTTTAACCTAACGTCACCAACACCTGTTACTGTGATCAGCGGTGTTGAGATGGAAAACCAAGGTATTACAAACATCAATGATTTATTAGCTGAGCTACCGCAAGCAACGGTTGGTTTATCACCTGAAGCAACAACTAGTTTCATCTATGCATCAGGATTAAACACCACTGATTTACGTGGATTAGGATCTGAACGTACACTGGTATTAGTAAATGGTCGCCGCTTTGTGGCAGGCTCTGTAGGTAGCACTGCGGTAGATTTAAATAATATTCCAACGACTCTGATCGAACGAGTAGAGATCGCCACAGGCGGTGCAGCAGCTGTATATGGTGCCGATGCTGTAGCAGGTGTGGTAAATATCATTACTAAAAAATCATTTGATGGCATTGAAATTGATGCATCTACGATTCGCCCAGAGCAAAGTGGCGGCGAGCAAAACTTTTTCTCTATCACAGGTGGTATGGAAGGTGACAAGCTATCGTTTGTAACGTCTCTTAACTACTCAAAAACAGATAGCTATAACAAGTTAAGTCGTGATTTTTACCGTGATCCTGTAACTTCATACGCAAACCCAGCCAATAAATCTGGTAGCGATGGTATTCCTGAGCGCGTTATATTAGGTAAGCAAAGCACCCTTGGCTATTACTCTGAAGGCGGTGACTTTTTCAGTAAAACAGGTTCGCTAACTGACGATCATTATAACAACCATCACTGGGCATTTGATAATAGCGGTAACGTACAAGCATTTGATTATGGTCTAGGTCGCGTAGAAAACTCAGGCGTGCCTAACGCATCAGCTAATAACCGTTATTACGCAGATGCTAATAACCCAGGTGATGGTGTTTTTAGTCATGGTTACAAAAGCTACTTTCAAACGCCATTAGAGCGCGCTATTTTATCAACGTATGGTACATACGAAATTAATGACGACCATGCTGCAACATTTGATTTTACTTGGTCTGACTCAAAAGCAACGTCTGAAAGCACGCCAGCTTTCTTTGCTCACACGATTCGTCGTGATAATGCCTTTATCCGCGATGATATGGCTAAAATTATGGATGCTAACAGGTTAGATAAAGTTACTTTGCGCCAAGCTAACGAAAATCTATGGGGTGATCGCGCCTATCAACAGGATCGTTCGGTGATCCGTGCATCTCTTGGTTTAGAAGGCATTTTAAACGATGACTGGGGCTACAGCACCTATGTACAATATGGCCGTATCGAACAAGATACCTTATGGCGCGGTGAAGTATTAGAGCAAAATTTAGTCAATGCGATAGATGCTGTAGAACTTAATGGTCAAATCGTGTGTGCAGTTCGTAATGTCGATGGTAACGTCACTGGTGAACGTGAAGGGTGTGTTGCTTTTAACCCTATGGGCGCACAAAGAGCTTCTCAAGCACAGCTTAATTATATAGCAACAAATGCCACGCGTACTGCCAAACAAGACCAGCTAGTTGTTGCTGCAACATTTGATGGTTTACTATTTGAATTACCAGCAGGTGCAGTCGCTGCCGCATTTACCGTTGAACATCGCCGAGAAAGCGCCGAGACTCATCCAGATCACGCAATGCAAAATGGCCTTATTTTTGGCAACTCAAGTTTACCAATGAAAGGTGAGATTGATGTAAATGAATTCTCAACAGAAATTTCAGTGCCACTACTTGTAGATCATTTTTTAGCAACTGACTTAACCTTTGAAACTGCATATCGTTATATGGATTACTCGGTTACGGGCGGTGATGATGCGTGGAAGTTATCATTAAATTGGGGGGTAACAGACGAAGTACGTGTGCGTTTAAATCGTTCAAAATCAGTCCGTGCACCGAGCCTAAGCGACTTATTTACACCCAGTTCACAAACGTTTAATTCAGGTCGTAAGGATCCATGCCGTGCTGATGAAATTACCAGCTCAGGTAGCGAATATAAAGCAAATGTAATCGCTAACTGTCAAGCTGATGGTTTAGCAGAAGGTTGGATGCCAACTGCCGATTGGCAAGCCGCTGGTAGCCTGCCAGGTTTTGTACAAGGAAACCAAGCACTAAAAAACGAGACGTCAAACGATTATACTATTGGCCTGATCTACACTCCTGAATTTATTGAGGGCTTAGATTTAACGCTTGATTACTGGTCATTTGAAATTGAAGGAGCGATTCAATACTTTGGACGTGATAGCGTAAAACTATGTTATGAGTCATCATCGCTAGACAACCCGTTTTGCTCGAATTTCGTACGAAACAAAAAAACGGGCGACATCATTAACTATTACCAACGTCCAATTAATGCTTCTATTATCGTTAAAAAAGGCCTAGATATTGAAACAGCTTACCGCACAAAATTAGGGAATGGTGATTTAGCAATTAAACTTACTGCAACTACCTAGCAGAAGATAGTGAAAACCCAACCGGTCGTACCGCAGATTTCCGCTCAAATGTAGGTGAAATTGCAGATCCTCGCTGGAAAGGTCGCTTTAACGCAATCTACTCACATGATGATTCTAGTTACATTTTAACGGCTAATTATCGCCATAGTAGTGTAGAAAGTAATGAATGGAACATTGAAGACAACAACTACAATCATATCCCGTCTTACACAACATTTGATTTCATGTACAAAACTTATCTAATGGATGAGCTACAGTTACGTGTTGGTGTTAACAACATATTCGACCGTGAGCCGCCACGTAACCCGTTCACATATGATGATGGTGAGTTCTTTGATGTTAAAGGTCGTCGCTTATCGATGGGTGCAAAATACACTTTCTAATTTAAGGTGTATATTGGCTTATAAAAAACGCCTTAGCTCATTGAGTTAAGGCGTTTTTATTTATCGTTTATAAACCTAGCGTTACATCATCAAAAATACAATCAAACCCACGCCCAATAATAATCGATAGATAACAAATGGCATCATTCCCATACGTTCAATTATTTTTAAAAACAGAAAGATGCAAGCGTATGCAGAAAAAAATGACAAACCCGCACCTAAAATTAGCGTAGTCCAATCAACAACTTCATCACCTAAAGCTAACTCAACTGTATAATACAATCCCATCATCGAAATGACAGGAATGGCCAGTAAAAATGAAAACCTTGCCGCACTTTGCTTATTCATACCAAGTAATAAACCAGCAGTCATCGTAATTCCTGAACGTGACGTACCCGGGATCATTGCCATGGCTTGCGCCATACCAATCATTAAGGCTGATTTCCAAGTTAATTGATAAATTGTTTTAGTTTGCTTGCCTTTCACATCTGCATACCACAGGAGTAAACCAAACAAAATGGTCGTTACAGCAATAACCCATGCACTGCGCAAATATAATTCAATTAAATCTTTAAATGCTAAGCCTAAAACTGCCGCAGGAATAGTGCCCAAAATAATCCACCAGCCTAGTTTACTGTCATCTGTTGCACCTTGTGCACCTAATGATTTAAACCATGCCGCAAGTATTTCGACAACTTCCTTACGGAAGTAAATTATTACGGCAATCAGCGTGCCTACATGTACGGCAACATCAAAGGCAAGACCTTGGTCTTGCCAGCCAAGAATTTGTGAAGGGAGAATGAGATGAGCTGAGCTTGAAATAGGTAAAAACTCAGTTAATCCCTGGATCAGGGCTAAAACAATAATTTCGATAATACTCATGGGTTAGTAAACTCCACCTTCCATAGTTTTTGCTTAGGGTTGTTGTAAGTATTCCACAACTGGGCAATTGTTTGCTTTGCTGTAGGATGATAAAAATCGGGAGCTATTTCTGCCAAAGGCTGAAGAACAAAGGCATTTTTGGTGATTTCATCACGGGGTAACTGTGCAGGAGAATCACACACTACATCATCATAAAACAGTAGATCTAGATCGAGTGTACGCGGGCTAAATTTTTTATCATTATTTGTACGCCCATTATCTCGTTCAATTTGTTTGAGTAACTGACATAACTGGGGAAGCGGTATCTGTGTTTGTGCACCTATGGCTGAGTTGTAAAAGTTATTACCTGCAAAGCCAACGGCTTCGCTTTCATAGACACTGGAATGTTCGAACTCTATAAGGTGAGCTTTTAGGGCGATTAACGCTTGGCGGATATAGTGTTCTTTATCAACATTAGAGCCAAGGCTAATATAAATTTGCGCCATCTTAACTGGCCTTGAGTCGGGTAATTTCAACACCTACAGTACGTGCTTGTGCGACGGCTGCGGGCTTACTAACTCGAATGCTCACTTGTGTTGTAGCAAACTCGGTTAAAATGATAGCTGCAAGTTGCTCAACCAAGGTCTCCAATAACTCAACAGGCTGTGCTGTCGTGTGCGCGATCACTCTCTCACTAACCTTTGCATAATCAAGTGCTAAGGCGATGTCATCGGTTTTTGCTGCGGGTTTAATATCACACAGCATTTCGATATCAAAATACAAACTCTGTTTAGTTTCTTTTTCAAAATCGTACACACCTATGATAGTGTCAACATGTAGTTGCGATATAAAAACCTTATCCATAACTGCTCCAACTGGCAAAAACTTAAAACTCATTGATTTGAGTCTACATCGGCTATAATTTGCATTTATAGCCTTTATACACTTTAACTATGTTTTATTATGTAAAAATTGCCCATACAATAGCCTATAGGTACATCATGTAAAATTACCTATATAATATTAGTGTATTAGGTACATAATGTACCCATTATTAAACCCATGAAAAGTATGAATGCAATTTTTGCGGCCAATGATAGCCGAAAAACTGTGATTAAAAAATAAGGAAGCGCGTGATAGCCGTTTTAATGTTAGTTTTAGCCTATTTACTCGGGTCGATTTCATCGGCTATTCTAGTGTCGCGGCTGTTTAAACTACCCGATCCTCGCAGCCACGGCTCAAATAACCCAGGCGCAACTAATGTTTATCGTCTTGGTGGGGCTGTTCCTGCCAGCTTAGTATTAGTGTTTGATATTCTCAAAGGGACAATTCCGGTCTGGGGCGCTTATTTTTTACAACTTGAACCACTAATGCTAGGGTTAATTGGGGTTGCTGCCTGTTTAGGACATATGTTTCCGGTATTCTTTCACTTTAAAGGCGGTAAAGCGGTAGCAACTGCATTTGGAACATTGCTACCCATTGGCTTGTTGCTAGGCGGGTTGTTAATTTCAACTTGGGTGGCGGTCGTTGCTATTACGCGCTATTCGTCACTTAGCGCATTAGTCGCCGTTTCTTTAGCGCCATTATACACTTGGTGGATCAAGCCACTTTATACTCTACCTGTAACATTTTTAACTATTTTGATTATTATTCGCCACCACGCCAATATTAAACGTTTATTTAGTGGCAAAGAGCCTAAAATTGGTGACAAAAAAACGCCACCAACTAAAGATGATAACAATTCTTAAATTTAAATAGCCTCTAAACTATCGATCGGCCAGCGTGGTTTCGTTTTCATATCAAGACTGGCAAACTGCCCTGCCTTTAGGCGCTGCATACCGGCATAGGCAATCATGGCACCATTATCGGTGCAAAATTCTGTGCGCGGATAATATACTTGGCCTTTCATGCCTTGCATTACCTGTTCTAGTTGCGCACGTAGCTGTACATTAGCGCTTACACCACCGGCAATTACTAAGCGATTTATACCCGTTTGCTTTAAAGCACGCTTACATTTAATAACTAATGTATCAATAACTGCGGTTTGAAACGCATGAGCGATATCGGCTTTGGTTTGCTGATCATCGTCATTATTACGGATAGTAATTGCCGCAGCGGTTTTCAAGCCGCTAAAACTAAAATCAAGGCCCGGTTTATCTGTCATCGGGCGTGGGAAGATAAAGCGCCTAGGAACACCTTGCTCAGCAAGTTTAGCTAACCGTGGCCCACCTGGGTAATCTAAACCAAGTAACTTGGCCGTTTTATCAAATGCTTCACCTGCTGCATCATCTACCGATTCACCCAATACTTCATATTGACCAATCCCTGCTACTTTAACCATCATGGTGTGTCCACCTGACACGAGTAAAGCAATAAACGGAAATTCAGGCACGCTTTCTTCAAGCATGGGTGCCAGTAAATGGCCCTCCATATGATGCACAGCCACTGCTGGAATATTCCAACCATAGGCAAGTGAGCGTCCTATTGAAGTGCCCACTAATAATGCTCCCACGAGTCCTGGGCCTGCGGTGTAAGCAATACCATCGATATCTTCAGATCCGCAACCTGCCTGTGCAAAAGCAGCATCGATTAATGGCAACGTTTTACGAACATGATCTCGAGATGCAAGCTCAGGCACTACACCACCATAATCTGCATGCACTTTTACTTGGCTATAGAGTTGATGAGCAAGTAAACCTCGTTCATCATCATAGATTGCAATTCCCGTTTCATCACACGACGATTCAATGCCTAAAATTCGCACTGCAGCTTTCTCCCATGCCCTTTGACATTTTTAAATTTTTAGAATAAATCTCTTCACCAGAGTTTCTGGTTACTTAAAGTGTTATACCAATGTTTGTTTGTCCATCAGCGATAGCGTGTTGCTTTAACGCTTTCACGTTTTCAGCTGTTATTCTTCCCATCTGCTCAACAAAATCAATTAGCTCACCTAACACTTCAATTTCGTATTGCATCAATGGATGTTCACGTACCGCAGTATTATCGGCCAACTCACCTGCAACCGTTAATTGATATTCAATAAAACGCGCAACAGTCGCCTGAGAAATTTTACTAATGCTGATAAACTCTTGCTCATCTTTGGCGATTAAACCATGCATTAAACCTAATAAAGCGGTGGCGGCATCTATCGCTGGATAAGTACCAAACATATCAAAATCAGCGAGTTCAGGAACATTAGGCTCAATTTTCTCAATTTGCTTTTCAAGGCTTATTTTACTTTTCGGCAGTAATATTTTTTCCCAGCACAGATTAAGTGCGCTACGTAAAATAGCTTCATCACCAAACCCTGTTGCCTCACTGAATAAACCGTAATTAGGCAACATGCGCTCAATCAATGCCGCTGCAAGTACCGCTTGTTGCAAATAGTTAAGCTCTCGGATGCGCTGAAAATTATTCGCTTTAGTCATTATTTGGTGTCCTACAAGACCAACAAATTTCAAATGTTGGCTCATTATGCTCGTTACAGTTGGGGCATACCCAAGCAGGAGCGGATTGTTGTACTTGAGTGTAGTTTACCAATATTTGCCGCGCCTGGCGCTCTTTAATCACAAAAACCTGCACTCTAACTTGGGTTTGCTCTAAAGGTATTTCGCCAACAGCTCCTTGTAAGGACTCACCGAGTAACTGACACTCAATATTGCTGTTAAGTAATAACCCTTTTACAATGTTTGCCTCTACCGCATTTGCTGCGTAATAGATTGTTAACCATTGGAATGGAGCTTGCTCTGTATTGTTGTTATTTATTTTATTTTGCAATGACAACCTCTTTTACTTTGCGATTAAATTACCCTAAGCTACTCTAAGCTAAGCAATTGTTATATAGGAAATAATCATGACCCTCACAACACCTGGACTGCTATTCCCTGCAATTTCTTTATTGTTATTAGCATATACCAACCGTTTTTTAGTGCTAGCACAATTAATTCGTGAACTTAATGCCCGTGAAGGTGACACTATTCGACCATTAGTCGTTGCACAAATTACTAACCTAAGAAAACGCATTAGACTAATTCGAACTATGCAAGTCTATGGCGTTGCTTCTTTTTTAATGTGTACATTCTCAATGTTTGCATTATTTATTGAGTTTAAAACCACTGGCGTAATTTTATTTGGTATTAGCTTAGCCAGCCTTGCGCTATCGTTGCTAACCTCTTTATATGAAATACATATTTCATGTGATGCGATTGAAATTGAGCTTAAAAACATTGAAAAAAAACCACTGAGCAACAAGGCAGACTAAAAAACAAGCGCTATACTCTTTAGCAGGATGATTAAACTAAAGGTGTAAATGTGAACGACTTTTTATTTTCAGAAAATGCCATTGAAGAGTCAGAAGCTCAGTCACCACAAGCGTTCTGGAATATCCTCGTGGTTGATGATGAAGATGATATTCACCAAGTCACTAAACTTGTACTATCAGGTTTTACCTTTGAAGATAAAGCTTTATGTTTGCATCATGCGTATTCAGCCCAAGCTGCAAAAAAATTATTACAACAAAATCTCGATTTTTCGGTTGGCTTAATCGACGTGGTAATGGAAACGAGCCATGCTGGGTTAGACTTAATAAAATTTATCCGCGATGATATTAATAACTACGACATCCGCCTTATACTACGAACAGGTCAACCAGGCGAAGCCCCTGAAGAAGCGGTGATCCGCGAGTACGACATTAACGATTACAAAAATAAAACCGAACTGACGGCAATAAAGATGAAAACTTTATTGTATTCAGCTCTGCGTTCACATCGTGATATTCAAATTATTGAGCGTCATAGGAAAGGCCTTGAAAAAATAATCAACGCTTCTAGCTCATTTTTAAAATGTGATAGCGTCCATGAGTTTGCATCAACAATTTTATCCCATGTAACCAATGTTATGGGCTTAGAAGATACTGAAATTTATTGTGCCGCAGCTGTTAACAAACAAACATCTCCAGCCACTGATTTTAAGCTACTAGCTGCTTCAGGTGTTGAGCCTGAGCCTAATGCCAATGTAATCCCTGAAGATGTAAAACAATTATTTATTGAGGCTCACAATCGCAAATCATCCCAAAAAACCATGCATGACTACATTGGCTATTTCCCAACTCAGGCTGGCCTCGAAACAATGCTGTATGTACGTAAAGGCTCGTTATTAGGAACTACCGATCATCAGCTTTTAGAGTTTTTTGCCAACAATATTGCTCTGGCTTACGATAACCTGAAATTACGCGAAATGATGAAGGATTCGCAAAAAGAGCTATCGTATATTCTCGGTGAAGCTGTTGAAAAACGTTCAAAAGAAACTGGTTCTCATGTTAAAAGAGTTGCGCACTATAGTGAACTGTTAGGTAAGTTATATGGCTTAAATAACTTTGAGTGTGAAGTGATAAAACTCGCCTCCCCCTTACACGATATTGGAAAAATAAGTATTCCAGATCATATTCTCAATAAACCCGGCAAGCTGGATGATCAAGAGTGGGCTATTATGCAAACTCACGCCGAAGTTGGTTATGATATTCTGAAGAATTCGAATAATGAAATCTTAAAGTGTGGATCAATCATAGCGTATACACATCATGAAAAATGGGACGGCTCTGGCTACCCAAATCAACTTGCAGGTAAAGATATTCATATTGTTGGCCGTATTACAGCTCTAGCGGATGTTTTTGATGCCCTTGGCAGTGACCGTTGCTACAAAAAAGCTTGGCCACTTGAAGAAGTGCTCGATTTACTCAAGGAGCAGAGTGGCAAACAGTTTGAACCGAAACTAGTGGACATATTTATTAACAATTTAGCACTTTTTTTGGAGATAAAAGAGCATTACCCTAACTGATAGTTGTAAAAATTATGTGAAATATACTTTTAAAATTGGGTACAATGGATTACTATCGATTAAAATAATATCAATTATGTTCGCCAGTAGTGCGGCTTACTTATACAAAGGACTATAAAAGTGAGATTTGAACAATTAGAGCAATTTGTAGCTTTAGGCCAGCTACGACACTTTCGCCAAGCGGCCGAAACAACCAAAATTAGCACCTCAGCATTGACACGCAGTATTCAAACCTTAGAGGGCGAAGTTGGCTATGAATTAGTCAAACGTTCGACTCGCTCAGTGAAACTAACAACTGAAGGTGAGCTTTTTTTAGAGTATGCTCAGGACACTCTAAGTAAGCTTGAAGAAACTAAAAAGCGTTTATTTAAATCCGTTAATGGCTGTGCAAATGAAAAGCTGGTGATTGGCTATACCAATAATGCAAGTGCCATAGTGCCTATTTCATGTGGCCAATTTTTAGCACAATACCCTCATGTAAAAATCGAGATGCAACTACAAGAACAAAGTGAGTTGGTTCGTAAACTGCAATTAGGTGAAATTGATATTAGCGTTTGTTCGCAAGCAGTTAATAGTATTGGCAATGACATACACTTACCTGATCAACTTATTTTATTCGTTGCAAAAAGCCATCCCCTTGCGAATAAGAACAATCTTTGCAAACAAGATTTAAATGATTACCCTATGTATAGTTGTTTTTCACAATCAAAACAAATTCAAACTATGTTGAATGAGGCTGTTGATAGCTTAAACAAGAGCAGCAGTATAAAAGTTGGCAGTATTGATCAAGTAATGGAAGGGTTGTGTAAATCAAACCATGTTGCAATTAGCAGTATTGAACATGCAAGTTCAGTCGCAGAGAATAATAATCTACTCCAGTTAAAAACCAATAAGAACTTAGCCCATGAGCAGTTGATTGTACAAACCAGCCAGCAAGTTACTGCTGACGACCCAATAAACCAGCTCCTGTCATTAATAGAAAAGACAGCGTTATCAATTAACTCTTAATTAACAGCATGAAAACCAAGCCTAAAATAGCCCTCTGGCTTGGTTTCTAAATCTTCAGTAGTCCCTTTTACATCATTTTAGACTAAACTACGCACCTTCCTTGCTATATACCCAAACCACCTCGCTAACACTATAGATTAAATGACAAGGACGCCAATAAGCCAATAAAAACAACCATGCCGACATAATGATTGTTTAAAAAAGCGTTAAAACAATGCTCTCTATTACGACTATGAATTAGAAATTGCTGGTAAACCAAAAAACCACCTGCCACACTTAGGCCAAGCCAATACGGCATTGCTAATTGACTCATATAACCAATTAAAGCCAATAAACCTATAAATACACCATTTAGCGCAAAAATAATGATTCGATCGGCACTGCCAAACAATATCGCTGTAGACTTTACGCCAATTTTTAAATCATCATCCCTGTCTACCATGGCATACATAGTATCGTAGGCCGTAGTCCACGCAATATTCGCGATAAATAACAACCAGCCAAGCAGTGGGATAGCACCTGTTGCAGCCATAAAAGCCATCGGAATAGCCCAACCAAAAGCAGCACCTAACACTATTTGTGGCAAGTTAGTGTAACGTTTCATAAATGGATAGCTAAATGCCAATAGCAATGCTCCTACTGACAATAATATGGTTTGCCAACTGAGTAACAACACCAGTATAAAAGCAATTACAATAAGCAATAAAAACAAGCTTAATGCTTCGCCACTACTCACCAAGCCAGAAGCTAAAGGTCTTTGCGCTGTGCGCTTTACCGCACCATCAATTTTACGATCTGCGTAATCATTAATTACACAACCTGCGCTGCGCATAATAAATACACCTAAGCTAAATACCACAAAATTAAGTAGACTTGGCATACCATCACTTGCAAGCCACAATGCCCAATATGTAGGCCATAATAGCAATAAAGTCCCAATGGGCTTATCAGTGCGCATTAACTGCTTATAATACGGTATATGAGCAATGTGTAAGACAGCAAATTTCATAAATACAGGTAAGCCTCTGGTAAAAATACTTCAGCTACTAAAAAACGGCTTTGCGCTAACGAAAAAATACTCCGTCGCCCCCACAAGGGTTTTACAACTGCAGAGTATTGGCTAACAAGCTGCTGTACAGGGTGCTGACAATTAAAGCGTGCTATTTCAATTTCGGTACGTTTTAAGTCAGGATGTTGAAAAATAACATCACCTAAAGGCCGATTACCCAGTGCCAACAACTGTTGTTGTTGCATATCATCGCTGGCAGGCAGCCAGCTTTGTGCATATACCATAGGAATGCCATCACAAAGCAACAAAACCTCACGATTAATACCAATGCGCTGTGAACAAGCTAGTAATTGTTGTTGTGAAGTACTCAGTACGAACTCTTTCTCACTAAGCACTTTTACAGAGAATTCACCACACTGTGTTTTTAATTTAGCCGTCAGTGAGTTGGGCTCAAGAAGCCAGTCCTGCTCATTACACGACAAAGAATTGATTGATGTACCTAACTGCCAATCCGCAGTTATAGAAACAGGAAATGTGATCACGGTAACTCTATTTAATAATAACCCTTTAAATGATACCACTGCCCGCGTCGGGGAAAAAGTGATGATTAATGAATATAATAGCCGCATTAGCCTGTATCTTAGCCATTATTACGTATAGACTAATAACAATTAACTACAGAGCTATCTACTGAATATGAAAAAAACGCTTTACGCTAGCATATTAATTAGCACTTTATTTATTAGCTTGTTTAGCAGCTTTGCAAGCAAAGCTGAATCAACTGTGGGCTACTTT
The DNA here is from genome assembly GCF_012927645.1 of Pseudoalteromonas arctica. Classification (GTDB taxonomy): domain Bacteria; phylum Pseudomonadota; class Gammaproteobacteria; order Enterobacterales; family Alteromonadaceae; genus Pseudoalteromonas; species Pseudoalteromonas arctica_A. The sequence goes on from NZ_JABBMT010000013.1 coordinate 74,342, forward strand.
GGTTTTGAACCCGACATCATTACCAACTATATTGGTCAGAGTAATAAAAAGTTAGGTTATGTACGTATTACTGTAGATTTAATGCTCAGTGATATGTCAAACATTGCAATTGTTGAACATCACACCCCGTTACTTAGAGATGCATTGGTAGAAATTTTATCAAAAGAGCCTGAAGAAAAAATTAAATCCCTCACCGGTCGTGAAGAGATCAGAAAGCGCTGTGCCGAAAAACTCAAAACCCTGTTAAAACAAGAAACAGGGCAAGAGATCATTCGCGAAGTATTATTTACTAAATATTTATATCACTGAGCACTTATTATTGCTGAGTTTTCAAGCTGTTTTTTTAGTAAACAATTGAGCAGTAAATGCATAAGCCATACCACTTAATAGCCCACCCAAGTGTGCCCAATTAGCCATACTTACAAACAACATGTCAGCAAAGCCTAATACCAGCCAAATCAGCATAAAACCAATAATACCATTAGTTACTAAAGCCGGTTGTTGTGGGTTCAATACCCGATGGATCCAACAAAACCCAAGCAAACCATAAACAACGCCACTTAAGCCGCCAAAGTTAGGTCCAACCATAATAAACTCAGCCCAATTACTAAATAGCGTGGTCACTAAAAAAAGACCAATTAAAGTACTTTTACCACTGATCTTTTCAATACCATCGCCTAACATGATCCACCACATAATATTAAACACTAAGTGCACAGCACTAAAATGCACAATTGCAGGTGTAAACCAAGTTAATGGTTGATTTGGTTTAAATTGTAAGATGCTATAAATTGACTCAAAGCCACCAAGTAAGAAGGCAATGTAAATACCTACACATAATAAAGTGACCGTTTGGTTTAACCAACTCAATGCTTTAAAACGTGCTTTTAAATTTAATTCTTGGCCTTGATAACTCAACGGTGACTGCGTGCTTCCTACTTGCCAAGATGCCTCTTGATAACGGGCATGACTGGGGTTTTCTACAAACGCTTGCCATAATGGCTGAGCTTGATGAAAATGCTCAGGGGCAATACAAATAATCACCATTTTTCCATCTTGCGATCGAAGCTCGCCCTGTATGCCTTGGCTTTTTATATAATCAATAAAGCCTTGTGCTGCACGTGGATTATTTATACTACCCAGTTCGATCATCGTTCCACTTGCTCCGGCAATTGTGTTTCCCACTGGGTAAAACCACCATCCATACTGTATACATCTTCAAAACCTTGCTCAGCTAAGTAGTTGGCTGCACCTTGTGAGCTCATACCATGATAACAAACAATAATAATTGGCTGATCAAACTCCTTGTTCATCATAAATTCGCCAATATTGGCATTTGATAAATGCTCTGAACCCGGAATATGCCCTGCTTGATACGAATTAGGATCGCGAATATCAGCAATCACGACATCATCTTTATTAAGTAGTGCTTGAGTTTCGGTAATTGAAATATGCTTAAATGCCATAGTACTCTCTTATAATTACAAAAAAGGCGACAAATGCCGCCTTTAATTCTCTTAACAAGTGGATAATTAATCCCAGTTAAGAATTACTTTCCCCGATTGCCCTGAAATCATCATATCAAAGCCAGCTTGGAAGTCATCTATTGAATATTGATGAGTGATGATTGGGTTTAGATCAAGCCCTGACTGAATAAGACTGGCCATTTTGTACCACGTCTCAAACATTTCACGGCCGTAAATCCCTTTGATCACTAAGCCTTTAAAAATCACTTGATTCCAATCAACCGCCATATCAGATGGTGGAATACCTAGCATGGCAATTTTACCACCGTGATTCATGTTATTTAACATGCTATTAAATGCAATCGGTACGCCTGACATTTCAAGGCCGATATCAAAACCTTCGGTCATGCCTAGCTCTTTAATCACATCTTCAAGTTTTTCATTAGCCACATTAACTGCGCGAGTCGCACCCATTTTACGAGCTAAATCTAGGCGGTATTCATTAACGTCAGTAATGACTACGTGACGAGCGCCGACATGTTTTGCAACTGCGGCAGCCATAATACCAATAGGCCCTGCGCCTGTGATTAAAACATCTTCACCCACTAAATCGAATGACAGCGCAGTGTGTACTGCATTACCGAATGGGTCAAAAATAGAGGCTAACTCATCGCTAATATTGTCTGGAATTTTAAATGCATTAAATGCTGGGATCACTAAATACTCAGCAAATGCGCCTTCGCGGTTTACACCCACACCGGTGGTGTTACGGCATAAATGAACACGCCCAGCGCGACAGTTACGGCAATGGCCACAGGTAATATGGCCCTCACCAGAGACTCTGTCACCAACACTAAAGCCACGCACTTCTTGGCCCATATCAACCACTTCACCGACATATTCATGACCTACTACCATAGGTGTTGGAATGGTGTTTTGCGCCCACTCATCCCACTTATAAATATGTACGTCAGTACCACAAATAGCGGTTTTACGAATTTTGATTAATAAATCGTTATGGCCAACTTCAGGTTTTGGCGCATCCGTCATCCAAATACCTGGTTCTGCTTTTAATTTAGATAATGCTTTCATGAATCACACTCAATAAAAAAACCGCAGCCAAAGCCACGATTTAAAATAAATTAATTAAATAACACCCATTTCTTTACCAATACGGGTAAAGGCGTCAATTGCAATATCTAATTGCTCAGTGCTGTGCGCCGCTGAAATTTGTGTACGAATACGCGCTTGGCCTTTTGGCACCACTGGGAATGAAAAACCAGTGACATAAATGCCTTCTACTAATAACTTATCAGCCATTGCAGAGGCGACTTTAGCATCACCTAACATTACTGGAATAATCGCGTGATCTTTACCCGCACAGGTAAATCCAGCTGCTTCCATTTGCTCACGGAAGTATTTTGCGTTTGACCATAACTTGGCACGTAACTCACTGCCATTTTCGAGCATTTCTAATACTTTGATTGATGCTGTTACGATTGAAGGCGCTAAGGAATTTGAGAATAAATATGGGCGAGAGCGCTGGCGCAACCATTCAACAATTTCTTTTTTACCCGATGTATAACCACCCGATGCACCGCCAAGGGCTTTACCTAAGGTGCCGGTGATAATATCTACACGGTCTAGCACGTTACAATACTCAGGTGTACCTTTGCCATTTTCGCCAACAAAACCAACAGCATGCGAGTCATCAACCATTACTAGTGCATTGTATTTATCAGCCAAGTCACACACAGCTTCCAAATTACAGATAACACCATCCATTGAGAACACGCCATCGGTTGCGATAAGTTTGTTTTTAACACCGGCTTCATCCGCAGCAATCAATTGCTTTTCAAGATCAGCCATATCGTTATTAGCATAACGGAAACGCTTTGCTTTACATAAACGGACACCATCAATGATAGATGCATGATTTAACGAGTCAGAGATAATCGCATCATCAGCGCCTAAAATAGTTTCAAATAAACCTGTATTCGCATCAAAGCACGATGAATATAAAATCGTGTCTTCAGTTTCTAAAAAAGCACTAATTTTTTGCTCTAAGGTTTTATGAATGTCTTGTGTACCACAAATAAAGCGAACTGACGCAACACCAAAACCATGATCATTTAAACCATTTTGTGCAGCTTGAATAAGCTCAGAGCTATTTGCTAAGCCTAAATAGTTATTAGCACAAAAGTTAATAACTTTATCGCCAGAAGCAACTTGAATTTGAGCTTGCTGTTGTGAAGTGATCACTCGCTCATTTTTGTACAAACCTTCGGCTTTTACTTCATCAATTTGCTGCTGAAGCTGACTAAAAAACGCAGATGCTCTCATCTGAAATCTCCAAATTATTGAACGGGGTGAGCGTACTTAAATTAACACGCCTCATCTTTGTGGCTATTGTAAAAGTTTCGTCAAACAAATGCACTGTTTGTAGTTCATCGCATAAATAAGGAACTGACAACTTATGCTGCCAGTTTACATTGAGCTATAGCAGTATTGAGGGTAAGTCGGCTAACGAATCACAAACATGATCTGCCGAGTCGATAGCTCGCGCATCAAACTCCTGCCCGGATCGTACAAGCACCCGAGTGCCAATAACCGCTTTACTTGCCGCTTGCATATCGCTTAGTTTGTCTCCAACCATAATACTGCTAGCTGGATTGATATGATGATCAGCAATGCCTTGCAGTAACATACCCGGAGCCGGTTTACGACAATCACACTCTTTGAGGTATTCGGGTAATGCTTTTTTCCGGTGGTGAGGGCAAAAGTAAACATCTGTCACCGTTACTTGATGCGCAGCAAATTGGGCAATCATCCACTGTGTTAAAGTGTGAAAATCCATCTCTGAATAGTAACCACGGCCAATACCAGATTGATTAGTCACTATGATCAGTTTATAGCCTGCATCCGCAAACGCCTTACATGCAGTAAACACGCCTGGCACAAATTCAAATTTAGCCGGCTCATAAACATACCCGTGGTCAATATTAACCACGCCATCACGGTCTAAAAATAAGGCTTTACTAATATTGTTCATAACTGCTCTTTCTCAACCACTAGGTCAAACATCAAAGTTACATCATCAACACTTATTTGTTTCATTAGGTCACAGCCCTTAACCCGCGTACCCCACGGTAGTTGTTCAGCCGTTTTACCTGTTTGCTTGAGTAAGTTTTGGTGATACACCTCAACGACGTAATTTTGATATAAATAAGGCCCTGTGCGCTTAGGGTTTGAATGGGCATATAAACCAATAACCGGAGTGCCGACAGTGACGCCCATATGAGCAGGGCCTGTATCAGGCGCTAAAACTAATGCAGCTCGCTTTAAAACACATAACAGCTCTTTCAGCTTTGTTTTGCCGACTAAATTAAGAATGGGAATACTGGTAGCTGCGATAATATCATTGCTAAGCGTCATTTCAAGCTCTGTCGGGCCCCCCGTGATCACCACATGAAAACCTTGGCTATGTGCATGTTCCGCAAGTTTTGCGTAACGCTCAGCCAGCCAGTTACGCTCTTTTTTACTCGCCGCAGGCGAAATCACAAAAATACGTCCAGCTAATCGCTCCGTACCAAGTAATTCATCGGCATTCCTTTGATCATGTTTGCTGACTGGCATTTGCCAGCTTGGTTTATAATCAGGTACACCTATCGCCTGCGCAAAGCCTTTAAATCCTTCTAACACATGAGCCTGCTGCTGTGGTGCAATGCGTTTATTAATAAATAAGCTATGTAATTCTTTTGAGCGCGCCCAATCAAAACCAATTTTAACTTTTGCAGGAATACAACGCGCCACTAAGTTAGCTCGAAGTGCCACTTGCATATGCAGTAACACATCAAACTTACGTCCTTTAAATTGTTGTTTTAATTGCTGATAGGCTGCTTTGCCTTGTTTTTTATCAAACACCACCAGCTCAACACCGGGTAAATCAGCGAGTAACATGGCTTCAATTTTGCCGACCACCCAGGTAACTTTTGCATTGGGGTGCGCTTTTTGAATAGCCTGCACTGCAGATACGCCATGGCACACATCACCAATTGCTGAGAGCCTTAAAATACAAATATCTGAATAGGTGGTTGTGTCAGTCACAGGTGTCCTTTGCTTTATGCTGGATAATTATCATGATCTTAAATTAACCACTCACTATTGCAAGCACTTATGCTCGGCTTTAAAACAGGTTAAGATAGCACTATCACCCGCAATAAAATAAGTACGCCATGTTTAACCAACAAACCATCAATGAACATATTATTTTAAGCCATCCTGAACATAGTGCCGAAATTAGCTTAAATTGGTTTGATAATGAATATTGGCAGCAGCAAGGAAAAATTGTCGGCGCTAAAAAAGGTCGCGCAACTGCATGGTTTTTCTGCCATAACGGGCTAACAGCAGTGCTCAGACATTATTGGCGTGGCGGTTTAGTGGGTAAAGTGCTAAGTGATCAATATCTGTTTTTTGGACTGGAAAAAACCCGTGTTTACCAAGAGTTTTCATTAATGATGAAGCTGTGCGAATTAGGCCTCAATGTACCAAAGCCGATCGCAGCTAAAATATCGCAAGCTGGCTTAATTTATCGTGGCGATATAATTACTCAAGTGGTTGCAGGCGCACAAAGTGTGCTTGATATATTAAAACAACGCCCTTTTAGCGCACAAGAGTTAGTTAAAGTAGCACACACGATTGCGGATTTTCATAATCATGGGGTGTATCACGCTGATTTGAATATTAACAACATTCTATTTGATGAAACGGGCGAGGTATATATTATTGACTTTGACCGTGGTGAACTAAAACTCCCAGCCAGTAATTGGCAACAAGCTAATATGACCCGCCTTGCTCGTTCGTTTCATAAAGAGCAAGGGCGTAACCACGTCATGCATTGGCAAGAAAGTGACTGGCAGCAGTTACACACAGCATACCAGTCCACTCTTAAAGTATAGCCGCTAAGCCTTTATTTTACTGATCACTTTTGACGTAGAGCAGCCATTTAAAAACTCAAGTACTTCAACTTTTCCGCCATGGCGAAGTACATGATCAGCACCGGCAATTTGCTCAACGGCGTAATCTCCACCCTTTACTAAGATATCAGGGCTGAGCAGCTCAATTAATTTAGCAGGTGTATCGTTTTCTTCAACTGCACCGAATGGAATTACCCAATCAACTGATGCCAAAGCGCTCAGCACCATGGCTCGCTCATCAAGTGGGTTAATAGGACGTTCGGGACCTTTTAAACGTGTAATTGATTCATCATTATTTAAACCGACGACTAGACGATCTCCACGCGCCTTAGCTTGTGCTAAGTAACGTACATGCCCCGCATGTAGAATGTCAAAACAACCATTGGTGAACACGATAGTTTCACCATTTTGCTTTGCAAACTCAATATGCTGAAGCACATCATCAAATGGGGTTTGATAATGTTCACCGGTTTTTTGTAAATATTGCCCTAACTTACGGCTTAGTTCTTCTGGTGAAACGGTTGCAGCACCGAGTTTACTCACCGCAATCCCCGCCGCAAGATTAGCAATTTCAACCGCATCTTTTGGCTGCATACCTGCACCTAGCATGACTGCAAGTGTCGCAATTACAGTATCTCCAGCTCCCGTTACATCACTCACTTCAAGCTGCTGTGCTGCAAAATCGTGTTTTTCATCGGCACTAATAAGTGACATACCTTGCTCTGAACGAGTCAACAGCATGGCCGCGATCCCTGCATCGCTGATCAGTACTCGGGCACTGTTTGCTAAATGTTGTTCCGAACCTGTTTTACCACCAGCAAGCTTAAATTCATTTAAGTTAGGGGTAATAAAATCAGCACCGCGATATAAGTTTAAGTCTGAGGATTTAGGATCAATTAAAACGGTTTTTCCGGCACTTTTAGCAAGTTTTATCATTTTCTGGATCAAGCATAATGAGCCTTTATTATAATCAGAGAACAACACAAAGTCGTACTCATCTAATACTAATTGCAGGCGGTTTAAAAGCAGTTGACTGTGTTGCTCAGTAAACATCTCTTCTAAGTCAAGTCTAACGACTTGTTGATGACGGCTAATCACCCGCATTTTTGAAATGGTTGGCAAATCACAAACACTCACTAATTGTGAATCAATGCGCTCTTCAGCCAGAATATTCTCTAAAATTTGCCCGCTTTCATCCTCACCAATAAGGCCAAGTAAGCCAACTTTACCATCTAACCGAGCAATATTTTTTGCCACGTTGGCAGCGCCACCAGCTTTATCTTCAAATTTACTTACTTTCACTATAGGCACAGGTGCTTCTGGCGATATACGTCCTGAATCACCATGCCAATAGCGGTCAAGCATCACATCCCCAACCACCAATATTTTAGCGTTAGACAGGTTTTTTAATAACGCTAAATCCATTAACTCTGCCCCGCTACAACCATATCAATGGCTTCACATAACCAATGACCAATAAACATATGCGCTTCTTGAATACGGGCAGTTTCGTCATCTTTAATAATAATGGATAATTTAGCGATATCTTTTACTTTACCGCCATCGCGGCCTGTAAATGCAACCGTATAAGCGCCAATTTTATTTGCGGCCGCTAAGGCTAAGTTAATGTTGGCGCTAGTACCTGAGGTCGTTAAACCAATGACTAAATCCTCTGGTTTACATAAAGCAAGAACCTGACGCTCAAAAACTGTGTCAAAGTGATAGTCATTACTATGCGCAGTTAAGATGGAAGTGTCGGTTGTCAGCGCCATAGATGCTAATGGACCACGCTCTAATTTGTAGCGTACGACGAACTCTGCAGCTAAATGCTGGGCATCTGCTGCGCTGCCACCATTACCAAACCAAACTACTTTTCCACCCGCTTGCAAAGTACTGTGGCAAACTTCAAGCAATTGCATTACGTGAGGGTGGTATGTTTCCATCGTTTCAAACAATACTTGGTGACGGGTTAAACTTTCAAGGTAGCTGCTCGCTACAGAATCAATATTAGACATGGGTAATCCTCTCAAAATTAGTCTGACTAGCTACTACCAAAAAAGTGCCACAGATAACCATGTATAGTTATCACCAAATACATCTTCGCCGTAAGTTAACGTGGTTTCAATATTATATTCTTGCCACTTGCGGTTGTTACTGATTTGCAATTCAATAGCTTGTTCGTAATCTGCCGTAGTTTGACCCCACTCATTTAAATAGTTACTTTTATTTTCAATGCTGGTTACTTTTGCACGCCACATAGAACTAAAATTTTCATTATAAACAAGCTCAACAGAATGAACTTGAGTTGGAGGCGCATCAGCATATACATTTAAAGGCCCTTCGGCATGCTCGTTTAAATACCGCTGATCAGCAGCAAAGTGACCGGTACTGAACCCGTCTTTAGTATTACCATATGTTGGGTAAACTTGATTTACATACCATAAGCTATGCATATTGGTATATTCATACCTTAACGACAATTCTTTTGTTAATTGCGGTAAGAATAAGCCAACATTTGCAACCGTGTTACCAAACTGATAATTTTTGTGGTTTTTAGTATCTTCGCCACCGTATTCAAAATAAAACTCGGTGGGCATCCCCCAATCAAAATTAATACTACTGGTGATCGTGACATACTGATCACCTAATTCATTATCTCTGCCACCTTCAACCATGCCAGCATTATCATTACCTGCTGGGTCAAAGAATGCTTTAACTACATCGCTAAAGCCAACATCGCGTGGTCCGCCACCAAATTGCATCATACGATTAATGCCGATTTTCCACCCCTCTACAGGCTCTAAACTAATATGTGTGCCGGCTAAGCGAGGTGTGCCATCATGTAATTCATTTTGATATAATATGCCTTTTTCAACATGCTCAAGTTCAGAATAATAAAGCTCAAAATCAAAGTTCCACCAATTATGGGCTGGTGCCACCATCCCTAATGAAATCGATGGTGAGGTACGCGCATTAGTCGAAATAATCTGCGCTGATTGTTTAAATGGTGAAAACCAGTGTTCTTTATAGCCGATATTCAGCTGTAAATCATTGCCCGCAAAACTAACAAAACTATTATAATTAACGAATTTATTTTGCTTAGCGCGATAATCAACACCTACTTGCATCAAGGTATAGTCATTAGGGCGCCAAATACCTTCAAAGAAGACTTGGCCCCATTCATCAGAGCTCACACCACGTTGATTGGCAAGTTTGGTTGCATTGTCGCCATCCGCACGCAACTTAACACCCACTCGAGTAATGTCATCGCTGCCTTGATAAGGCTTAATTTTAGCACGTATTGCCGCGACTAAACTTGGTTGTGAGTTTTGCAATTTAGTAAGCGCCGCTGCAACTTCCTTTAAGCGATAAGGCTTTGTCATCGGTGTGCCTGACGTCAAGGCAAATAACGTATCGAGCTGATGATCAAGCTGTGCATCCATGCCTATTGGTAAGTAAGCAGTTGGTGTTGCAAGTGAAGGCAATGCGCAACTCATAAAACTGGTTAATACCACGCCTTTTATCAATTTGAATTTCATAACGACTGTATTTTTCATAAAGGTAGTTAAATATTACCAAATTAGCGGCAACTAAACACCCAAAACTCTCTGTTCTAACGATTTTTAACAATTTCGCATTTTGCTTAAAGAGTATCCGCGTTATCATTAGTGTTTATAATTCGAGGCTGGAAAATGGCACGCTTTTTTTATTCACTGATTCTTTATTTGCTTAGTCCTCTCATAACCTTTTATTTATATATACTTAGAGGTAAAAAGAACGCAGCTTATCGCGCCCACTTTGCTGAACGATTTGGCTTCACTACAGTAAAAAATACCTCACAAGAAAGTACCGAATTAAAAGATGATCTCATAGTGTTCCACTGCGCTTCAGTGGGTGAAGTACTTGCTGCAACGCCTTTACTCAAAGAGCTACAACAGCCTAGCTATTCATTTATGATAACCTGTAACACCCCGACAGGCCGCGAACAAATACATAATAATTTTAAAGACTCGGTACAGTGCGCCTATTTACCTATTGATTACCCTTGCGCTACAGCACGTTTTTTAAAACGTGTTAAACCCACGCTAATGTGTATTTTAGAAACCGAACTTTGGCCTAACCTTATGGCGCAGTGTAAACAACAGAATATTCCGGTACTGGTACTCAATGCGCGGCTTTCAGCAAAATCACAACAGGGTTATCAAAAAGTTGCGCCATTAACTAAGGTTATAATGCAATCAATTACCGCTTTAGCTAGTCATAATCATGCAGACGCTAAACGCTTTATTGAACTTGGCCTTAATGAGCAAAGAGTGCACATTACGGGGTCGATTAAATTTGATATAAAGCCAACTAGTGAGCAGTTAGATAAAGTCGATACCCTAAAAAGCCAATACAATAATCAGCGTTTTATCTGGGTTGCTGGTTCCACGCACCCTAGTGAGCATGAGCTGGTATTAGCTGCTCATCAGCAGTTGTTAAAAAAGATTCCAGATGCACTGCTCGTTATTGCGCCGCGCCACCCTGAACAATTTGATAAGGTCGCAACATTACTTGAAGGCTCACCATTGAGTTTTAGCCGCCGCAGTAAAAATAACTATCAAAGCGAACAAGTACTCCTTGCTGATACTTTAGGTGAATTGCAATGTTTATATGGTATGGCCAACATCAGTTATATTGGCGGCAGTTTAATTGCACGTGGCGGGCATAACCCTCTCGAGTCAGCGGCATTTTCTGTCGGTGTTTTAACAGGCCCGCATACCTATAACTTCAACCATGTTTACCCTGAACTGATTGCATCAGGTGGGTGTATACAAGTAAGCGATACAAAGATGTTAGCGGAGCAACTATACGAACTTCATCAACAACCAGCACTTTGTCAGCAGTTAGGCCTGCAAGCAGCACACTGTGTTGCTAATAACCAAGGTGCCATCGCTAAAACAATCGCCATTATTAACAAATCTTTAGAGCCACACAATGACTAAACAAACAAAACCAACCTTACCAGAACAACAAACCCGCTTATGGGTAGCTAATGTCATTGTTAAATATAACTTTTGCCCCTTTGCCCGTAAAGAAGTTGAAAATAATTGCATTCATTATCAAACCAGCCAAGCTACTAGCATTGATGATGCTGTGATGGAGATGATCGAACAATGTATTGAACTTGATCAACAACCGACTCGAGAGACTACATTATTGATGTTTGAACAAGGCTTTACTGACTTTGAGGGATTTTTAGATTTAGTTGATTTAGCCAATGCGCTATTAGTTGCCCAAGGCTTTGAAGGAAAATACCAAATAGCCAACTTTCACCCTGACTATGTGTTTGCCGATAGCGATGACAGCGACGCTGCTAACTACACTAACCGCGCACCTTTTCCTACCTTACATTTAATTCGTGAGGCTAGCATGAGTGCTGCACTTGATGATTATAACGAACCTGAATCAATTCCAGATCACAACATAAATCTAGCACGCCGCAAAGGCATCGACTTTTGGCAACAGTTACTTGCTGGATGTAAAAAGCCGAGCGCTTAATCACTCAGCTTTTAGCAAAAGGAATGTTACTTTTTAACCCATTCACCGTTCACTTCAACAAAGTGACCAGATTGGGTTTTTTCAATCGTTTTGGCTGCTGCTAGCGCTTCTACTTGAGCAAGCGACAAGTTGTTCTTTTTAGCGAGCTTTAAATATTGTGCTTTACGTTTAGCATTAATTTCATCGACAACCGCTTTTGCCTCTGCATTTTGCACCACAAGGCCTAAATAACCAAAGCTATCTTCACCTACTAGCCCCTGATCCTTTGCATCATCTAACGAAATGGCCCAAGCCGAAAACGACAAACACACAGCACTCAATAAAGTGACAATGTTTAGTTTTTTATTTTTTACCATGTTCATACTTGCTCCTTAGAATAATTCGCTGTCATCACTAAATAAACTGTCGAGTTCTCTATCAACTTTCACGCGAATTTCATGATCAACTTTCACATTTAAGTTAATTGTTATAGGCTCCTTGGCGGCCACCTCAACACGATGCGTACATGCACTGAGTAACCCCAATGCGGTTAATATTACTAACCATTTAGTCATTATTACTTCCTTTTGTTGAATACTCTTGTTCAACTTTTTGCGTAATTTCATCACTTAATCGTAGTGCGCGTAATAGTGTAAACACGTTTTCTTCATGATTATAGTTAAAGTTAACTTGCTGTGCTTGCTGTTGGTTATACCCTTGTAAATTAACGCCTAAGGTCATCCAACCGTCAGGTTTTAAGTTAACACTACTTTTAATACTCTGAATATCTAAATTTTCAAGCAAGCCAAGTATAGGGCCTAACTCTTGTTGTTGCGCTTTTACCGAATTAAAAGCTGCATTATCGGTGATAAGTAATTTAGCAGCACCTTGATTAACAAGCTGCCCACCTTTAACCTCAATACCCGCTTTTGTGAAATAAACAGGCAAGTGTCCAGCTACATTTCCTGTTAAGCTAATACCCGATTTAGCATCAAGGGTAATGACCTTGCTAGCATCTATATTGTCAAATGTAACTAATGCTTGTTGCGGCTCTTCTGTAAGACGATATTTATCCAGCAAAAAATGCCCTCCCATAACTTTCCCTGTAAGCTCCGTAACAGCAAGTTCATTTGCCCGTACTTGCCAAAATCCTGTTAACTGCTTCACCACAGCACCAGCTCGCAATTCATTTAGCTCAAATGTAGAAGGCACAACATTAAGCTGCCCTGAATCATAACGACCTGTAAATTGAGTATTAAAATGCTTAGCAAGGTAATCTGTGTATAAACCACTTACACCGACTACCTGTAAAGAGAGATCGGCTTGTTGCAGATTAATATCACCTGCAATACGGCCACTGACTTTACCATCTGTTAAAGTTGCAAGTGGCACAAATTGATGAAGCAGTGGATTAAGCTTAGTAACTAACTGCTCTGAAATTATCACCTCAAATGGATGAGTTGTGCTTGTTATATTATGCGTTGCCACAAGCTCTATCCCTTCTGCATGTATATGATGAGATGCTTGCAAGGCACGACTTTGTAAACCTGTTGAGCTTATACGAATATCGTTAAGTCGTAATTCTTCCGTTTGTAGTCTGGCTAACTTTGTTTCACTGGTTAAATCAAAAAACAATTCCCCTGCTGACAAACTTCCTGCAGCAGTTAGCTGATTCGTCAACTGAGACAGTTTAATACTCCCCATATTAACAGTATCAATCTGGCTCGATAAGCTAGCGGTTAAATATTGATTACTTTGTAGCCTTGCCTTAAAAGTTGCTTGATAATTATCAATGCCAATATCATTCACTTTTAATTGCCCCAGCGCTAATTGTGCTGACAATTCGAGAGTAGGCTGTGCAGCCAATATGCTATTTATTGAAAAATGCCCTTGTGCACTAATATGCTGCGCATCAACATCGATAAAATCAGGCAGCGTAGCCACTTTTAACTGATAGTTACCATCAATATCACTGCTAACAACACTCGCGGCTATAGCTAATAATGCAATATCATCACTCGAAAAAGACAACGCGAATTGTGCCAATAGGGTTTCTAAAGGATTCTTTATATCAACCGCTAACTGTTTAACATTCATTAGCAGTTGTGATCCCGCCTGCAATGTTAGCTGATCTAATGTCAATTGAGTGTCTTGCACAATGATCTTATTAGGTAAAACTAATCGCCAATTTAACGGTATTTGCCGAGTAACAAATTGCTGCTGCGCATCATCATCGATAACACCACTCAAACTTTGTAAACACTCATTTTTACCATTGAGTGTTGTTGCTAATTGCTGAGCATCTAGGGTTAATGTTTTTGAATTTAAGTTATAGTGACTACTGACTTTGCCACTACTTTTAATTGTCATCGAGCAGGTATTAATGGCGTAAGTGAAATCAGTACTTAGCTGAGTGTCTATATCTAGTGCAATACCATCAAAAGCGAAACTATGTTGACTCGTTAAATTAAGTCCTGCAATCGAGTTTACAGTCGCGGCCTTAACTGTAGAAAGTAGTCGATCATCAAGCTCAATATTTCCTGCCAATTTAGTGTTTTTAACGTCAACCTCAGCTTTTACATCACCAGTAACAACAAACTCATTTAACTCAGGCTCATTTATGCTGATAATAAGTGGCTTTTTTAATTGAGACTGAGTGATCACTAAACGTTTTATATGTAACAACGGACGACTTTGCGGTAACGCCAAAGCAAGCTTTTTAGCCACACTCGGCTCAGTCGAAGAATCGGGGGTTACCAGTATTAAATTTGCACGGTTAATCGTGATGTTTTGAGTATTAGCCGTAATATCAGCTAATTCAAGCAACTGCCCTTGATAGCCAATACATGCTCGCTGTACATGGAGATCCATATTGGTTGTTAACGACCAATCCAAGCAATGCAGTTCAACTCCAGCTTGATGCAGTGAAGGAGCAACAAAATGCAAGGTGATCGGCATGCGAAAAATATAGCCAAGTGAAAGCACACTTAGCACGAGAATTAATAACCCCCAACCTACACGCTTAAACATATTATCCTTAAAATATGACCTTTGACCTTTGACCTTTGACCTTTGACCTTTGACCTTTGACCTTTGACCTTTGACCTTTGACCTTTGACCTTTGACCTTTGACCTTTGACCAGCATAAACAAAAAAGGCTGCACAGTGCAGCCTTTTATTCTAGTACTAGATAATGAATCTAGTGTGTATAAATATAATTTAACCTACATTTTTACGTGCATTGCGGAACATACGCATCCATGGGCTATCCTCGATCCACTCATCTGGGTGCCAAGAGTTAGCAACCGCGCGGAAAACACGCTCAGGGTGTGGCATCATTACAGTAGCACGACCATCCGCTGATGTAATACCTGTAATACCTTCTGGCGAGCCATTTGGGTTATTAGGGTATTGCGTTGTTGGCTTACCGTGGTTATCAACAAACTTCACAGCCACTGTACCAGACTCAAGCGCCGCTTTAACAGCTGCATCGTTTGCAAATTCAGCATGACCTTCACCGTGTGAAACAGCGATTGGCATACGAGAGCCAGCCATACCGTTAAAGAATACAGACGGATTCTCTTGCACTTCGACTAAGCTAAAACGTGCTTCAAAACGCTCTGATTTATTAGTTACAAAACGTGGCCAATGCTCAGTACCAGGGATCAACTCTTTTAATGTTGATAACATTTGACAACCATTACATACACCTAAGCTAAATGAGTCTTGACGCTCAAAGAAGCTTTGGAACTGATCGCGTGCCATATCATTAAACAAGATTGATTTAGCCCAACCTTCACCAGCGCCGAGTACATCACCGTAAGAGAAACCACCACATGCCACTAAACCTTTAAACTCTTCAAGGCTTAAACGCCCTTCAAGAATGTCGCTCATGTGTACATCAACGGCTGCAAAACCAGCACGGTTAAACGCTGCTGCCATCTCTAAATGCGAGTTAACACCTTGCTCGCGCAAAATGGCCATTTTAGGCTTAGCGCCTGTGGCAATATAGGGTGCTGCAACATCTTCGTTTAAGTCAAAGTTAAGTTTAACGTTAAGGCCCGGATCTGTTGCGTCAAATTTGGCATCAAATTCTTGCTTAGCGCAATCAGGGTTATCACGGCGTGCTTGCATTTGGTAGGTGGTTTCTGCCCAAATAGTACGTAATTCTGTACGCGTATGACTTAATACAGCATTGCCCGCACGGTTAAATACCACGGTATCATCGTTGTTTAGGGTGCCAATTTCGTGGCTGATTGCAGTAATACCATGCTCTGCAAATACCGCATTCACAGCAGCTAAATCACTATTAGCTACTTGAATAACAGCACCAAGCTCTTCGTTGTAAAGCGCTTCGATATCTGAGCCTGTTAAAGCGTCAAGGTTTACAGTAACGCCGGTGTGACCCGCAAATGCCATTTCAGCCACTGTGGTAAATAAACCACCGTCTGAACGGTCATGATAAGCAAGTAGCTTGCTATCAGCGACTAGCGCTTGCATTGCATTGTAGAAGCCTTTTAATAACTCAGGGCTATCAACATCAGGGGTTACATCACCCAATTGCTTATAAACTTGCGCAAAGCTTGATGCGCCCATGCGATTTTTACCCGCGCCTAAGTCAACTAAGATAAGTGACGTTTCGCCTTTATCTGTACGTAGTTGCGGAGTAACCGTTTTACGCACATCATCAACACGGCCAAATGCAGTGATAATCAATGATAATGGTGCGGTTACTGATTTTTGCTCACCACTTTCATCCCATTGGGTTTTCATCGACATAGAGTCTTTACCCACTGGAATAGTTAAGCCAAGCGCAGGACAAAGTTCTTCGCCCACCGCTTTTACTGCTTCATATAAACCCGCATCTTCACCTGGGTGACCTGCTGCAGCCATCCAGTTTGCAGAAAGCTTAATGTTTTCAAGGCTACCGATATTAGCACATGCAATATTAGTTAATGACTCAGCCACCGCTAAACGTGCTGATGCACCGTAGTTAAGTAATGCCGCTGGTGTACGCTCACCAAGAGACATTGCTTCACCATGGTAAGTGTCATACGTTGCTGCAGTTACGGCACAGTTAGCAACTGGCACCTGCCAAGGGCCAACCATTTGGTCACGAGCAACTAGCCCCGTTACTGAGCGGTCACCAATGGTGATCAAGAACGTTTTTTCAGCAATCGTAGGTAAACGCAATAAACGTGTTGCCGCTTCACTTACGTCAATACTTGCAGTATCCAGCGCTTTACCAACAACTTGTTTAGATTGCGCTTCACGGTGCATTTTCGGTGCTTTACCTAATAATACATCTAGCGGTAAATCAACGGGGTTATTATCAAAATGGTTATCAGCAACCGTTAAGTGACGCTCTTCAGTCGCCTCACCAATTACCGCATATTGCGCACGTTCACGCTTACAAATAGCTTCAAAACGGTCAAAGTCTTCAACTGCTACAGCAAGCACATAACGCTCTTGAGACTCATTACACCAGATCTCATGCGGTGCCATGCCCGGCTCATCATTAGGAATATCACGCAGTTGAAATTTGCCACCACGACCGCCGTCATTAACAAGCTCAGGGAAAGCATTTGATAAACCACCGGCGCCCACATCATGGATAAACGCGATTGGGTTATCATCACCTAACTGCCAGCATTTATCGATGACTTCTTGACAACGGCGTTCCATTTCTGGGTTTTCACGTTGTACTGATGCAAAGTCTAAATCTTCATTCGATTGGCCTGACGCCATTGATGAAGCCGCGCCGCCACCTAAACCGATGTTCATTGCTGGGCCACCTAACGCAATCAGCTTAGCGCCGACAGGTATTTCACCTTTTTGCACATGATCAGTACGAATATTACCTAAACCACCAGCCAGCATAATAGGCTTGTGGTAACCACGTACCTCTAGACCATTATGACTTGTCACTTCTTCTTCATAGGTACGGAAGTAACCAACTAAGTTTGGACGACCAAATTCATTATTAAACGCAGCGCCGCCTAATGGCCCCTCTGTCATAATATCTAATGCTGTAACGATACGCTCAGGCTTACCAAAATCAGTTTCCCACGGTTGCTCGTAACCAGGAATACGTAAGTTTGATACAGTAAAGCCAACTAAACCAGCCTTTGGCTTAGAGCCACGGCCTGTTGCTCCTTCATCACGAATTTCACCACCTGAACCGGTGGCAGCACCAGAAAATGGTGCAATCGCAGTTGGGTGATTATGCGTTTCAACTTTCATCAAGATTTCAATATTCTCTTGATGATATGTATATTCACCTTCAGCATTTGGGAAGAAACGACCTGCTTTCGAGCCTTTCATTACTGCGGCGTTATCTTTATAAGCAGATAATACATTTTCAGGGTTTAGCTCGTAGGTATTTTTAATCATTTTAAACAGCGACTTCGGCTGCTCAATTCCGTCAATTGTCCAATCAGCATTAAATATTTTATGACGACAATGCTCTGAGTTTGCTTGTGCAAACATAAATAATTCGATGTCGTTCGGGTTACGCCCTAACTTTTGGAAGTTTTCAACCAAGTAATCAATTTCGTCATCCGCTAGAGCAAAGCCTTGCTCAACGTTTGCAGTAGCTAACGCTTCACGTCCGCCGTCTAAAATGTCAACTGACGACATTTGATTCGGTGTATCATTACGGAATAACGTCGCAGCGTCGTCCATTGCGCTGTGCGTTGCTTCGGTCATGCGGTCATGTAATAAGGCTGCAACTTGATTTAATTGCTCAGCATTCAAGTCACCTTCAACATAATAAGCGATGCCGCGCTCAACACGGTGTACTTGAGTTAAGCTACAATTATGTGCAATATCCGTCGCTTTTGAAGCCCATGGCGAGATGGTGCCAGGACGAGGCGTGACTAACACCAAAGTGCCTGCAGGTGTATGTTCGGCAATCGTTGGACCATAGGTAAGTAACTTCTCAAGCTTAATTTGCTCATCACTTGACAGCTGTGCGGTTAGATCTGCAAAGTGTGCATACTCAGCGTATACATTAGTGACTGGAAGTTGCGCCTGTTGGCAACGGGCTAAAATTTTCTGAACTCTAAAATCGGAAAGTGCTGGTGCACCACGAAGGATCAACATAGGTATTTTCATCCGGGGTTAGGGATTGAACGATATTTTAGGCGGGTATTATATACTCAAGTAACTCGGAAATACAGGTTAAGCAGGGAATTAAAATTGCGGCAAGAGCGCTATAAGTTAGCATCGTTTATTACTAATCATACCCAGTGGCAGAGGAAATATAAAACACAGTAAAGTCGTCTATAACAAATCGCCAAGTGACGTCATCGCAAAGTTTTGATATAAAAGTGTAATAGCATTCAAGGGGCACAGTATGTTTAAACAAAAGCTAATAACAATCATTACTTTAGTAATGCTTTTGTGTGCCTGCGATATGCAACAGCAGCAATCTCAACTTAACCAAATAAAAACTCAAAACAAAATCAGAGTGGGTACGTTAGCTGGAGCAAGTAATTATTATCAAGCAGTGCAAGGTGAGCAAGGATTTGAATATGAGTTAGCGCAAGAGTTTGCTGAACACTTAGGCGTTAAACTTGAAATGGTGCCGTTTTTTAACTTATCCGACATGTTTTCACGCTTAGATAGTGGTGATTTAGACTTAATAGCCTCTGGTTTAACGTACAATAAAGTACGCGCACAAGATTACCGTTTCGGCCCTACTTATCGCACAATTAGCCAAAAACTGGTTTATAAACAAGGTAGAGTAAGACCTCGTGATTTTGATGATCTAACCGAAAACCTCACTGTACTTGCCAAAAGTAGCCATTCATTGGCGCTGCAACAGTTAAAACAAACTCATCCTGATTTAACCTGGCACGAAACAGAAGATCTCGATGAAGAAGAGCTACTACAAGCTGTGATCGACGGTGAAATTGATTACACATTAGCTGACTCACACACGCTATCACTATTTCGTCGTTATCATCCCAATTTAAGCATCGGCTTTTCAGTCACACGCAATGACCCCATTGCTTGGCTGCTGCGCAAAGACGGCGACGATTCCCTCTATGCGTTAATGGTGCCGTTTTTTGGTGAAGTAAAACAAAGTAATCAGCTTTATGTACTTGAAGAGAAATATTTTGGCCATGTCCGCCAATTTAACTACGTTAATACCCTTGCCTATATTGAAGCAATTAAAGACACCCTACCAAAATACCAACCTTGGTTTAAACAATATGCGGGCACATTAGATTGGCGGCTACTCGCAGCGGTAAGCTATCAAGAATCAATGTGGAACCCTCGGGCAAAATCGCCCACGGGAGTACGTGGTATTATGATGCTCACACGCGATACGGCCAAGCAAGTAGGTGTCACAAATCGCTTAGCGCCAGAGCAAAATATCAAAGGCGGCGCAGAATATTTGACGAAGCTAGAAAAACGAATTCCCGACCGTGTTCCTCAGCCAGATCGTACTTGGCTGGCTTTAGCATCCTATAATATTGGTTGGGGTCATGTGAACGATGCACGTATTATTACTGAGCAGCAAGGCGCCAGCCCTGATAAATGGGCTGATGTAAAAAAACGTTTACCACTATTAATCAAAAAACGTTACTACCGTAAAACCAAATATGGCTATTCGCGCGGTGATGTCGCAGTCAAGTATGTAGATAATATTCGTCGATACTACGATGCACTAGTTTGGTTAGATGAAAATGACGCGATCAGCCCACCGACCACTGAACCCAATGAGGCTGAACAAATAGAGCAAGCTGCTACCCAAGCTACTAAGATTAAAAATCCAAAGCCTGTCACAATACAAACCACGGTCTCCCCAACAAAGGATGACAGTATAGATGAGCAATCACCGCAAAAAAAAGATAGCGGCGAACAATAAAAATAACTTAAAATGCGATAGGTACACGCAAACTAAAATATCTATTTACTTGTCATCAAATGATCACTACTGTGTAGTATCCAGTATATAATTAACTTATATCTTTTCTCACTCTCACATTTTCAGGAGAAACCATGCTGAAACGTCGGCGTACACATTCGTTCAAACGAAATGTTATTTATTCATCATCTACCCGTCGTAGAATAATGCTGCGTAATTTACATAGAAAAGTAATTTGGCGTCGCAGAATGTTTGCAATGCAACAAATGGCAGAGTTAAGCATTGCAGCACCTGCAGGCTAAGCCTGCAGGTCACGCAAAGCTTTCTTTGCAGCTTTTATTTCTTGACGGCGGCGTTTAAAAAAATCAGAAATAGTTTGCCCACATAACTCACCTAGTATCCCAGCCTCAACTTCAACCTGATGATTTAACCTAGGATCTTGTAATAGATTCATAATAGAGCCTGCTGATCCTGTTTTTTCATCCGCAGCCCCAAACACCAAACGTTTGATACGGCTGTGTACTAGTAACCCCGCGCACATAGAGCATGGCTCCAACGTGACGTATAAAGTACAATCAATCAAGCGGTAATTATTAACAACCCTGCCACCTTCGCGTATCGCAATCATCTCTGCATGAGCAGAAGGATCGTTATCTGTAATCGAACGATTGTAGCCAGCTGCAATCAACTGATTATCTTTGATCAGTACAGCACCGACTGGAATTTCATTCAACCGCTCTGCTTGTTTTGCATACTCTAGAGCTTGCGCCATCCAATATTGATCGTTCAATTGTTCACTCATTGACTTAATCTTTAACTAATTATTGTTTAATTATACTCACTTAGGCTATTAAAATGCTAAAAATACTGATTAGTGATAAAAATAAAACAAATTAAAATGGCTTTAACATGGCTCACTTCGTGCGATTTACGATATAATCCCTCGCTTTTTTTATTTAGCTCACAACACATGGGTAGCAAATGAAATTTCCTGGACGCCGCAGGCATAAACATTATTTTCCAGTGGAAGCCAAAGATCCACTTACTAATCAACTCAACGCCAGTGATAAGTTGCAGCGCAGCTATATCACCGGAATAGATCAAATCGTAGTTGATATAGAGGCTAAAGTCGATCAAGCTTTCCTTGATGAATTTAAACTGCGTCGAGGTATGTCGCAAGTTATTGATAGTGATATAACCAATGCATTATATGACCGCTTAAAACTCAACAATATGATCGATTATGAGTTTGCAGGAGGCACTATTGGCAACACTATGCACAACTATTCAGTATTAGCGGATGACCGCTCTGTATTACTAGGTGTAATGAGTGAAAACATTAAAATTGGTAGCTACGCTTATCGCTTTTTATGTAACACCTCAAGCCGTGTTGATCTCGACTATTTACAACCAGTAGATGGTCCGATCGGCCGCTGCTTTACACTCATTGACGATTCGGGTGAACGTACTTTTGCCATCAGCGCAGGGCTGATGAACCACCTACGACCTGAATCAATCGATCAGAAATTAATAGAGAACTCATCGGCATTAGTGATCAGTGCTTACTTAATGCGTACGCAAAGTTCTGAAACGATGACAGAAGCAACAATGCAAGCTGTCAAATATGCCAATCATGCAGGCGTTCCTGTTGTACTCACTCTTGGCACTAAGTTTTTAATCGAGCAAGACCCTACCTGGTGGGCTAGTTTTGTCGAAAAACATGTTGATATTTTAGCAATGAATGAGGAAGAAGGGCTGGCAATCACTGGCTTTGAAGATCCTCTACTCGCTGCTGATAAAGCACTAGATTGGGTAGATTTAGTGATCTGTACAGCAGGAGAGAAAGGCCTTTTTATGGCAGGCCACGTTGATGAGCAATTTAAGCGAGAAACAGAATACCCGCTGCTTCCTGGCGCAATACCAGATTTCAATCGTTATGAGTTCTCGCGCGCCATGCGAAAAGTTGACTGTCAGCAGCCAATTCGTGCATACAGCCATACAGCACCATTTATGGGTGGACCAGACTCAATAAAGAACACCAATGGTGCAGGGGATTGTGCATTAGCAGCGCTACTACATGACTTATCAGCAAATGAGTACCATAAACTCAATGTTGGCAATTCAGCTAAACACCAGCAACCAGCAATGACCTACTCATCATTAGCACAAATTAGTAAGTATGCTAATCGCGCCAGTTTTGAAGTGTTAGTACAGCATTCACCACGCTTGTCACGCGGTTTACCTGAGCGCGAAGATTGTTTAGAACAAGTGTATTGGGATCAATAAGATCCCGTTACGCTAAACAAAGCTAAAATATCGATATATCAAGCTTTTTAGATAGCAGCTCTAATGCTGCTATTCCCGCCACTGAGTTACCAAAAGAGTTTAATCCCGGTGAATAGACTGCCACTGTAAATCTATTCGGTAACACCGCTAATATTGTTCCAGAAACACCGGATTTACCTGGCATGCCAACACGATAACCAAAGTCACCTGCTGCGTCATATAACCCACTGGTAAACAACAACGAATTTAGTTGCTTGTTTTGACGACTAGAAAGTACTCGTTTATTCGAGCTGTAATCTATCCCTTTATTGGCTAAAAAATTGTACGCCTTGGCAAGTTCAATACAATTAAGTTCTATGGCACAAAAATTAAAATACGACCAAAGCACATCATCTACTTCATTCTCAAAGTTACCGAATGATTTCATTAAATGTGCCATTGCCGCATTTCTATGCCTAAACTCATATTCTGAGTTAGCCACTTGCTTGTCAATTACAATA
The DNA here is from genome assembly GCF_012927645.1 of Pseudoalteromonas arctica. GTDB lineage: Bacteria > Pseudomonadota > Gammaproteobacteria > Enterobacterales > Alteromonadaceae > Pseudoalteromonas > Pseudoalteromonas arctica_A. The sequence goes on from NZ_JABBMT010000013.1 coordinate 97,968, forward strand.
CTGCGATTGCCTGACAAATCGCGAAATGTTTCAAGCATAGAGTGCATTGGAGCTGATAAACGACTATACAAAGCATCACAGGTAACAATCGCTCCCGCATTAATAAATGGGTTACGTGGAATCCCTTTTTCAAACTCAAGCTGTGTCAGAGAGTTAAACGCCGTACCAGAAGGCTCTTTGCCAACTCTATTCCATAATTCATCGCCATAGCGTTGTAACGCTAATGTCAGAGTCATAACCTTGGACACAGATTGAATTGTGAAACGTTGTTCACAATCACCGGCGCAAAAAATTTCTCCTTCCGTAGTATAAATAGCAATAGAGAACTGCTCAGGAGAAACCTCTGCCAATGCCGGTATATAATCGGCAACTTTACCCTGCGTTAGTAAAGGCTTAACCTCTTGAGTTATCTCATTTAACACTCGTTGGTAATCACTCGTTGGCAATCGACACCTCAATAATACGAAATCTAAAATCAAATTTTAACACGTCAGATCCATAACCGCATGGTAATGTTGAGCAAATAGGGGATTAGCTGATATCAATAAAAATATTTCACTACAAACTTCGAAACTATTACAGCATAAGTAAACCAAAGTAAGAGCTTTTAAGTTCCTACTTTTTCACTTTAATACCAATGCTTTTTATTAAGTGATCAAATTTATCCATTTTCTCGAACAGATACGCTTAACGTTATCAATGTCTGAGCGAAATGTATTCCACGCCCTACTTACTTGCTCCACAATATCGTCATAACTTGCAAATGTACGATTAGATAACTCTCTATTTCTCATCCATGCCCACACTTGCTCAATGGGGTTCAGCTCGGGTGAGTAGGGAGGA
>NZ_JABBMT010000075.1 GCF_012927645.1 Pseudoalteromonas arctica
ATTACTCAAGCGCAAATCATCAGGGCGATAGCGTAGCAAAGCTAATAAACGCCGAATGTAGAGCTGCTGTCAGATCTTCTTGTTGTTGGAAGTGCTATTGCTTGACAAAGGGGAGTCCATGTAGCCCCATTAAGAGGCTAAAAATTGTTGGCCAAAATCAGCGAGGCACGAGCACGGCCAACTGTTTTTTGTCCTTTTAAATGGCTTGTTATATTTTTTGTAGCAACAAGTTTATCCACAACGCCATAACGCATAGCAATGAAAACCAAAACGTAAGCATACGATGTAAAACATGATTATAAGTTAAGTGAATATATGAATGTACAATACGTAAAGCAACAAATAACCAAGAGGTGATTAAAGCAAAATCGCTATTAATTCCCCAGAAAATATATAAAGAACATACCACGTAAAATAATACAGGTACTTCAAATTGATTATTAAAATTACGTGTTGTTTTCGTGATTATGTCAGGAACTTCCTGACCATTCATTAAACTATAAAATTTAGCTCTTACCGTTTTATTTTTAACGCTAGCGAACCTAGCTTTGACCGCGATACAAGCAACAATAAAAGTTAAAAGCACCATTGAAAACATTGGATATAACATTAAAACGTCCATATAAACTCAAATCCTGATGAAAAATATAACGCCGTTTTAAGCGGCGAGTAATTGTTGGCTAAAATGTGAAGCGAAGCGGAACCGAGCCAACTGTTACGAGTCTGACTTGAAAACCTTGTTAACTCTTTGCAAAATGTTCAATTACATCAATGAGCTTAATTTTTTCTGATTTTTCAACCCAATTTTGCTTAAAAAGAAATACTATAGATTCAGCCAGTGTTATTTGATGCAAATTACTACTAGTACCCAACAGCAATCTTCTACAACTTAACTCTAGAGCACAATCTGATAGTTCTCTTGTTGGGTTTGATAATATCATTGGTCGATCTGACTCATCCTCAAAGATCCAAAAGCACTGTTCTTGTAAATTTAATAACAGAGCATTTAATTTCTGAAGAGACAAGTGAGGTTTCGATTTTATGATAGATGCGAACGCAATAATATTGTGTCCCCAAAAACCTGGATTTGAAAGGCAATCTTTGAGAATTATCGCTTCATTAGCCTCAGTTGCACCAATATAGTTTTCATGTGGCTTGTAGGATAAACTATTATTTCCGTAAAAAGTCGATGTCACAAATTCGCAAAAGCGTTCGATAAATCTAAGTTTTTGCTCTTCAGATTTTAATAAAGTCCAAACACTTCTAAAAGAAAATAAAATTGAAACATTATGACTTAAATACTGCTTATTATCCAAGCACTGTGTTAAGTAGAAATCAAAAATTTCATCAGGTTCCGCATTTTCGAACCACTGTTGCATTGCAAAATAAGCGTGAGGGTATACAGCATGAGATAAGACCCAGTGCCGTCTTCGAGGTACCGTGTCGTAAGTAATTTCATTAGCCTTCAAAATAGCAGTATCAAACAGCGGTTCTTCAGTACTGACTAATAGCTCTATTTGACTCCAATCACTAGTTGACCAACTGTACTGACTTTTTAAGCTTTTAATGGCTAGATAACATTTTAGGGAGTGCTGTTGATGAATCGTTGCGATCCTTTTTAAAGAACAGTTCAAATCCAACGGTGAGTCCTCCTTGAGAGTTAGACATAATGACTCCCACACGGTGTTAGCCTCCGCTTTTCGTGGGTTAGCTTAATTCAAAGCCAGAGCCATAATTAGTTTGTCAATTAACTAAACAGCAGAGGCTAACATGAATAAACATAGCATA
>NZ_JABBMT010000098.1 GCF_012927645.1 Pseudoalteromonas arctica
CACGGAGTGATTCATGACTGGGGTGAAGTCGTAACAAGGTAGCCCTAGGGGAACCTGGGGCTGGATCACCTCCTTATACGATTTAGAACTTATTTGTTCGTAGTGTCCACACAGATGATTGTTAATTGTAAAGAGAACAACACTTATTGTTTGGGTCTGTAGCTCAGTTGGTTAGAGCGCACCCCTGATAAGGGTGAGGTCGGTAGTTCAAATCTACTCAGACCCACCACTTCTTCTTAATACTGTTTTGTAAGTCTCGTTGTTTAGTGAACTAAACGGCCTCAACTTACGCCTTGTCTTAAAAAGAAGTCGGTTATACAAACAGTAAGACCAGCATATGTGGGGCTATAGCTCAGCTGGGAGAGCGCCTGCCTTGCACGCAGGAGGTCAGCAGTTCGATCCTGCTTAGCTCCACCACTTTTACTTCTTAAAAATAAATATTCTTTATCGGGTAGCAAAATCGCCTGAGAATAGAGTGTGTTTAATTTTGAGAAGTTTTTGATTCTCTGCTCTTTAAAAATTTGGAAAAGCTGATAATAAAATTCGTATGAATACATTGTATTTGTACAGAGTTTTCAAAAGTAAAAAAGAATGATAGCAGTATCATTCAGTGCCATTTAATCTTAGGATTAAT
>NZ_JABBMT010000099.1 GCF_012927645.1 Pseudoalteromonas arctica
CGTGATTTCAAAAATTACTACCTTGGGTATGTCTCACTTATGTACAAAAGTGAATTTCCTAACTTGCTCAGTTACACACGATTTTTAGCCGTTATGCCGAGGGTACTTGTGCCGATGTGCGCTTATTTCACTTCACTTAAAGGTAAACCCACAGGCGTTGAATTCATTGACTCCACATGTATTAAGGTGTGCCATAATATTCGTATTCCCAGACACAAAACCTTTGATGGGATAGCCCAACGAGGCAAAGGAACGATGGGATGGTTTTATGGCTTCAAGCTGCATTTAATTGTTAATCATCATGGCGAAATTGTTGCTGCAAAAGTGACAACAGGGAATGTACATGATACTCAACCAGTGCGTGAGTTAGCGAGCTGCCTGACAGATAAATTATATGGTGATAAAGGGTATTTAAGTAAGGCTTTAGAAGCCGATTTGCTCGATAAAGGGGTGAAGCTCATTACGACGGTTCGCAAAAATATGAAAGCAAAAGTAATGTCACTATGGGATAGAGCGATGCTTTCAAAGCGCTTTATAATCGAGACAATTAATGACCAACTCAAGAACATATCCTTCATTGAACATTCGAGGCATCGGAGTATGAACGGTTTTATGTTGAATTTAGTGGCTGG
>NZ_JABBMT010000100.1 GCF_012927645.1 Pseudoalteromonas arctica
GCACGTTGGGTATTCCAGTGTTTCGAAGGAATAAGCATTATATATTTACCAGACAAAATTCCTATCGTTGCCAATTTGGAAGCGCGCAATCAAACCATCATTGATTGTTTAGGTGAACAGTATCAGAAAATTTATTCTTAAAGTGGGTGCGGAAGATCGGATAAAACAGTGCTGCTATACTCTATTAATCAAATTGACTGTACTACTTAGTATGATTACCTCTAATTTAGATGTAGGAGCATGGAAGGAATTGGCATTTTTGATGGTGATATAATAATTATTGATGGGCAGCAACAGTTAAGTATGGCGATGTGATTGTTGCTGTTTTAAATGGCTTGTTTGTTTGCAAAATAGCAGATTTAAAAAACAACCGGTTGCTATCTGCTAACCCCGATCACCCCAGGGCGCGAGCACACTTTGTTAACGATGTTAACCGAACAACAATTCCTCTCTAAAAGCATCGTCATAACACGCTCTTACACACTTGCTTCTTATTGAACTATTTCTTTTCGTATGTTGTTTTACCATGTTTCTAACCACTCGACGAAATAATGCCATATGTTGTGCGCTTAACGGATCGTGAATTTGAGATGCATCTTCTTTAAACACGACATCCAATATCCAGTGTTGTT
>NZ_JABBMT010000014.1 GCF_012927645.1 Pseudoalteromonas arctica
ACAGCAAAAAGCCAAACCAATCGTTGATGAATTGTATCAATGGTTGATAAAGCACAAAGATAAAATCCCACCCCAAATGGCGCTAGGTAAAGCAATTACCTATGCGATAAACCAGTTTGAGAAATTCCGACGTTACCTCGATGATGGCAGGCTCAGTATTGATAATAACCGAGCAGAGCGAGCTATAAAACCGTTCGTAATAGGGCGAAAAAACTGGTTATTCTCAAATACCTGCAAGGGTGCACATGCCAGCGCCATACTTTATAGTCTTGTTGAAACCGCAAAGGCAAATGATCTTGTAGTGCATGACTACATCTCAACGTGCTTGCAACATATTGCAGAGCAGCCAAGTAACCTTGAGCCACTGCTACCTTGGAATATTAAGCAAGGCTAGGTGTCGTTAGCTATACGCTTACTCTGTAGTTGCTATATCTCTGCGGACTTTTTCATCTATATAGATTAATGAGCGAATGATTTCTAAGTTGGCAATTGGTGTGCCATTTTCTGTAACAACCCCATTGACTTCTGGGCTTAAAAATACTTCTTTTTTCTTTCTGAACCAGCTAAACATATCTGCTCCTTGAGTAACGGCTGGAAAAACAATAACACAGGTAATCCATTTAATGCATCAAAGTTTTATGAGTGGAATAAGGCTATGTTTTTGATCAGTCCACTGAGCTAAAGGTGTTTTTGAATTGGTAATAATGGGTGATAAGTCACTAAGCGAAATCGAATTTAAAAATGCTTGGTTATTAGTCAGTACCACCCATTGCGATCCTAAAAGACTGCTGCTGTAATTAAATTTCAGCATTGATTTATTAAAGCGCTTACTGTGTATTTGTAGCACAGGCATTAAATCTATATGGTTATTGGATATATGTAGGATCAGTAAACCATCGCGTGTTAGTCGCTGCCAATAAAGTGCAAATGCTTCTTCAGTCAGTCAGTAAGTGAGTTGGAATTACATCACTAGAAAAGGCATCAATGATCAATGCATTCATCAATGGTGCTTTATTATTTACTTCTTCTGTTAAGGTTATTCTACCGTCGCCAATGGCAACCTCAATTTGTGCAGAGCTATCTGCTAAATATGAAAAATAATTTAGCGCCATGTTATAAACCGCAGGATTAAGCTCATAAAAACGGATTTTATCATGTTGATCGCCAAACTTTGCTAATACACCTGCCCCTAAGCCTACAATGCCAATGTTTAAATCTTGCTGACTTTTTAGCGCTGACAGTGATTTTGCAATGCCAGTATGTTGATGGTAATAGCTGTTTGTGAGCTCCGTTTGTTTATTTAGAGGCTCTGAACCATGAATTGTGGTGCCGTCGATTAAACGCCTTTCAGCGAAACTTGCGGTTGTTATGTCTTTTACAGTGACATACCCATAGAAGTTTCTCTCAGAGGCTAAATTGTATTGATTGAAATTAATAAAGAGGTAACCGTAACTTGCCCCCCAAACAATCAGCGTGGCGAGTAAAGCGGTTTTATAAAGCGTTGATAGGCGCTTTGTTTGTGTGAATTGTGTATAGATAAATAGCATGAGTAATGCAGCTAACGCGACAATATATTCTGTTATTTGTTCAAATAGCATAGGAGCGAGTATTGCACTGAGTAAACTACCAAGCACACCACCTAAGGCTATATATAAGTAAAATACTGTAAGCAGCGAGCTATCTGGCGCGAGCTTACGCAATTCACCATGACAAATCATAGAAACAGTAAATAAAATAAAACTATAAATTAACAGCTGGGCTAGGGCATTAAATTGGCTTCCGAGGAAAACATAATAAGCCCTGCAAATACGCTAAGCATAAGTAAATATGTCCAATGAGCGCGATTATAGTTTTTTGCGGCAGCAAAAGTATAACTGAAGGTCAGCAAATAAATTGCCAATGGTAATGCCCAAATCAACGGCATGGGCGGGATGTTAATGCTGATCATCTGCGTGGTTGCAATTAACATAATTGAACTGGTTGCAGAGAATGCAATCCAAAGTAAGTTAGGTTTGATCAGCAAGTTAGTTTTTGGTTTTAAAATTATTTGCTTTGTAAGCTGACCATGTTTAAACAAAACATAAATCAAGCACAGCAACAGCGCACTGTAAGTAAATAACCCCGTTTTCCAATAGTGCTTTTGTTCATTGATTGAAAATGCCACTTCAAAAATAAAGGGGTAGCTTATTAGAGCTATCAGTGAGCCTAGGTTAGAAAGTGAATACCAATGGTATGGTACTTTTGCATTGGTTGATTCAATATACCAACGTTGCAAAAGCACGCTGGTGGCACTAAGCAACATAAAAATCAGGCCTACTTGGACAAACAATTTGGCGATCACCGACCAAGTCGGTGACAGTGATAAAAAAACAGTGAAATCAAAATCACTGAAGGTGATCATAGTGGCTAAAACTATTAATAATGTATGAGTGAGTAGTTGTTGCTTGAGTTGATAACGGCTTAACAAATGGGCATATAAATAGCCCAGTAAGAGCATGCTTTGATAAAACAACAGACTGCTTGACCACACTGAAGCGCCACCACCAAACTCAGGCAGTAGTTCTTTTGATAAGATAGGTTGAATTTGAAATAGCAAAAACGCGCTAATAAAAATAATGAATGTAGATAATATCCGTTGCATCTTTTTTATTACTTAGTAACAGGTGCACGAACCATCAACTTAACTAATGAAGTCAGCAATGTAATAACCCTTGAGTTTATCTTAATAAAATCTTAAGCTATGATTTATATATATTTATTGGAGTTTTAAGTGACTGGGTTTCGTATAGGGAATTTTACTGTTGATGTTAGTCGGTGTAAAATTTCATCCGTTGAAAGTGAACAAGTTGTCGAACCTAAGGTCATGGATGTACTCCAATTTTTGTACTCCAAACGGGGTAATGTCGTTAGCCAAGAAGAAATTTTTGCAGCAGTGTGGCCAAATTCAGTATTTAGCCCAAGCAATGTGCAGCGCAATATTGCACTGCTGAGAAAAGCATTAAATGAAGATTCTAAAAATCCCAAATTCATTATTACCCACCCGAAACGGGGTTATTGCCTTGCACTTGATGAAGAGAAACCACAAACAGTAACGAGAGCAATACTGATTTTTACGACTGTAATACTACTGTGTTTAATTGGCGGCTGGCTGAGCTTGGATCAAGAAGCAGTAAAAACAGATTTTTCGGTACTGGTGCCTATTACGTCAAATGAAGCAAATGAATCCTATCTGTCGCAATCTCATAACGGCAAGTATCTAGCATTTGTTCGCGGCGATGATAACAACCAGCATATTTGGCTAAAAGAATTAGCGACAGGGAAAGAGGTACAGTTATCCCAATATCCATCGACCTACTCTAGTCTAGGGTGGAGTGCGGATAATCGTGCATTGGCTTTTATAGAAAAACAAAATGATATTAGCCAATTAGCGTATTTTAATCTAGATATGGTAAATCTAACGAGTTTAAATTATGCTAAGGTACTGGAACTTAAAGAATATTTAGTTACTAGCCAGCAATTACAATGGACTAATAACAATCAGATTTACTTTATTGAACAACGAAAACACAAAAATGACACACAACTTTCGACAGTCAATATAGAAACCAAACAAAAACAGGTAATTAAAGCCTCTGATGGGCAAGACTGGTTAAAGTTACATGCGTTGTCGCCAGATCAAACGCAATTAGCGCTTGGTTATGAAGCAGGACAAAATAACTACCGTATTGAAATACTGAATTTAACGGATAATAGTAGCAAAGCAATTGCCGTTATCGAAGATGGTATTCACGGGCTTAGTTGGCATCCAAGCGGTGAATACTTGCTGATAAGCAACACCAATAACCTATTACTTATTGATCGCCAGGGTAACTCAACGGATATCGCTTTTAATAACTATAAAATTATTCGTGATGCCAAATTTACACCCTCTGGTGAGGAGATTTTGATGGAATTGGTGAATGTTGATGTTGATATTTTACGTGCAACAAATACGGCCCCTCAGCAGTATGAAAAAATTGTTGATACCTCGTCGGTTGATTTTTTACCGGTGTTTTCAGCTGATTCAACTAAGTTTGTATTTGAATCCCATCGGTTTGGTTTAAAACAGTTATTTTTATATGAGCAAGGTAAACAAACGCTGATTTTTGCAAACCCAAATAATGAAGAGTTGTTTGGGGTGGTTTGGTCAAAAAATGGTGAAGAAGTGATCACGGCAAGTAAAGATAAGTTATTTCGAATAGCTTTAAATAGCGGCGATTATCAACAAATACCCCATCTTCACCATTCATTTTATCTCAGAGAAAAGTTTAATAATGAAGAGGCTATCTTGGTTTCATATCGCTCTGACGATGGCGTTACATTTCATCCTGCAAAACTAGATTTACAAACATTAAGCTTAACACCATTCACAGGCCAAGGAGAGCGATTGGCTTGTTATGCAATGGCTTTAGATAAACACGATCAGATTTATTTTTCTAACAACAAACAGGTATTTCGACTTGATCAAGATGGCAATTTTGCTCAAGTATGGCACGCAGATGATAGTGATATTATTGGTCTGGCGGTCGATGAGCAAACATTGAACATTACCTCAGAGCAGGAACAGGGCTATCAGCTCACTCAGCTTAATTTACAAAGTGCCCGCTCAGAAATACACCATATCGAGAATGAGAAGGGTAATATGCTAATTAATGCCTCGCACGATAGTACACAGTTTTTGTATCTCACTGAACCGAAAAGAACACGCACCTTGGTAAGGCTGCGATAGTCTTGAAACACTTATTTATACCCAAGATTCACAAGGTAAGGGCATATCAGCGTGATAGTTAAATTCGGGACTTTTAACCCATACACCTTTACTTGATTGTAAAAAATAACCTTCTTTAGAGTTGGGCGAGCGCGTCGCTATCACCATATCAAGCAAACCTTGGTCGAGTTGTGCTTTGAGTTGATTAGTGGGTGCGCAACTAATTTGTAAATCAAGGTGTGCTATATACTGATGTAATAAAGCCACAATTTTAGGTAATACAGTCCGTCCCTGCATAATCGTCTGGGCAGGCTAAGCGTACGCGGGTTTGCCCTCCTCCGATTTTAAGTTGTTTATAGGCTTCATCATGTAGTGCTAATAATTGTTTTGCGTAGCTGGCTAAGTGAACGCCACTTGAGGATAGTACAAGCTGTCAGCCTTGTTTGACAAACAATGGATTATCCAGCTCTTGTTCGTGCTTTTTCATTTGCATACTCACTGCCGATTGGGTGCGGCATACTTGTTGAGCAGCGCGAGTAAAACTGCCTGTTTCAACAAAAGTGCAAAAAGTCTCTGCTTTGATTGATGCTGAACTACAGGTATGGGATTCATTAGCAATTTGTGAATACATCAATGATGCTTATCTATCTAATGCAGCCTGGCCTACGGATAGTGTGCAGCGAGCAATTGCTCGTAGTTTAAGTGCAGAAATGCATTCAAGCTTTATGGCGCTGCGTAATGAAATGCCAATGAATATTCGTGCAACGCGTAAAGTTGAGTTATCGGCGGCGGCGAAAAAAGATCTCGCCCGTATTGATGAAATTTTTGCTACACAACAAGCACGTTACCCAAATGCGTGGTTGTTTGGTGAATTTAGTATAGCTGATGCTATGTATGCGCCTGTTGTACTTAGATTAAAAACCTATCAAATATCATTATCCACTGCCTCTGAGCACTATTGTCAGCATGTTTTAAGTTGTCCTACATTACAACAGTGGATCATTGGATCAAGTAAAGAAACAGATATTGTTGCTTGCGATGAAGCGGGGGTTGATGTTATTTAAAGTAACTTGCCAAGCGCTAAAGTTATGAGGATGTATGGAACAGATTAAATTATCACACCAAGCTGCTTTAAAGCGGTTAGAGAAGTTTAGTCGTTTTACCGACAGCAGTATTGGTATTCCTTTTACTCGGTTCAAGTTTGGCGTGGAGGCCCTGATCGGTATTCTACCTGGTATTGGCGATTTGGCTGGGCTTATTTTATCAAGCTATGTTTTGTTTGAAGCCCAGCGCTTAGGAGTCAGTAAACGTATAAAATTACGGATAGTGATCAATATGCTGATTGATTTTTTTGGTGGCCTAATTCCGCTTGTCGGTGATATTTTTGATGCTTACTTTAAAGCAAATACCCGTAACACCCGATTGCTAAAAAATTATCTAGCAAAGCAACAACAATAAACAAGTTAGTTGTTATCGCTTTGGAAAAAATATTCTGCAATCACTTGCTTTTGTTGGCCAAATTGGTCTGAAATGCCAATCCCTATGCCGACTATTTTCCCTTCTGCTCGAGGCGGTTTAGCCTGCATTTGTTTATTTAAAATAGCCAGTTTAGGGCTTTTTTCGTTTGCTAATAAGGTTAGGTGAGGTTGAAAGTTTTGAAATACATTAGGACTACCATAGCGTTCAAACGCCATGAGTTTATTCGGATAGTTTTTAACCCAATCGGGTATGGCGGTATTTGGGTCACGTAATGGCTCTATCGCCATTGTTACTTCATCCGATAGCCTTTGCAGCTTTGATGAATACTGTAAGTTAATAAACGCCCAATTACTTTGTGTCACAGTAAAGCCTTGTGCTGTTATAGCAAACGCTTGATGCTGCTCGGTGATAGCTTTTACCGCACGTTTAATTGCCTCCTCAGACCCTTCAGTAAAATCAGTTAAATACAAAGTAGCGTGCACTGGCTTGCCTTTTTCGTAAAAACTGATCATTCCTTGTTTTTTTAAGGCATCACTGGTTTGCTCAACTAGATTAATGATTGGTTTTGAAGGAATTGCAAACACATTAATGCTGATACTCTTTGCAAATAAGGGCAGGGGTATACTTATTAGGGCAATTAAAGAAACAAGTAAAAGCTTTGGTCGATTTCTAACAGATAATTTCAGCATGGCTTTAGAATTTTATTTACTAAGTACAAAGATGGTAAAGTTTATTGCTCAAACAGTAAATAAAAGGAGATAGATTGCAGTAAATAGTTAATTTTTGCCTTATGCATATTAATTAAACTTACGAAATAAAGAACAGCCAACAACGAGAGGTTGCCTAGCGGCTATCCACTTTTACATTCTTGCTAAAAGCCCGTACAATTCGCCTCGTTTTTAATTGTGTTAGCCGCATTTTAGTAAGGTAAATAATCAAATTTTTATGCATCAAATAGCCGATCTGATATCTATTTTTGAAACTATCTTTTATCAAAGCCATAATACGCGTTTGATCAAAGGCGTGCATGAGCCTATTTACACGCCAGCTAACGCTGATACGCCGTATCATCAAATTGTGTTTGCGCATGGTTTTTATGCCAGTGCACTGCACGAAATAGCTCATTGGCTGGTGGCGGGAGATAAGCGTAGGTTATTGGAAGATTATGGTTATTGGTATTGCCCAGATGGCCGTGATAAAGCGCAGCAAGCTGAATTTGAAGCGGTTGAAGTAAAGCCGCAGGCCATTGAATGGGCGCTTAGTGTTGCTGCCAGTTTTGAGTTTAATGTCTCGGTCGATAACTTAAATGGTGAGCAAACCTGTCGATTTGATTTCCAGAAGCGTGTACATCAACAGCTTCTACAATTAATAAAAAATGGCTTTAATCCTCGCACTACTGCTCTTTTAAAAGCGTTAAGCGATTTTTATAATACGCCATGGCCTTTAACTGCCACACAGTTTGTATGGCAACATCCTCAGGAGTTCAGTAATGCAGTTTAAGTTAGGGCTAATTGTAAACCCAGTAGCGGGGTTAGGTGGTAGCGTAGCACTTAAAGGCAGTGACGGTATGGCTTACCAAGCAATAGAGCTCGGTGCTGAGCCTAAAGCAAATTTGCGCACCAAGGCCGCGCTTGAGGTGTTATTGCCTTATAAGGATCTGCTTAGCATTTACACTGTTAATGATGCAATGGGCGAGAATACGGCCAAAGAGCTTGGTTTCGCGACTGAGGTTATTTATCACAGCGAGCGTTCGACCACGAGTTCAGATACTGAGCTTGCCGCTCAAGCATTTCAGCAACTGGGCGTAGACCTAATTTTATTTGCCGGTGGCGATGGCACAGCCCGTAATATATGTCACGCAGTGGCAGACACAGTGCCTGTACTGGGTATTCCTGCGGGCTGCAAAATTCACTCGGGCGTGTATGCTATTACCCCAAAAGCAGCAGGTCGAGTTGTTGAAATGCTAGTTAAAGGTGAGTTAGTAACCCTAGCTGATGCGGATGTGATGGATATTGACGAGGATGCGTTCCGCCTAGGGACAGTAAAAGCAAAACGTTACGGCGAAATGCAAGTGCCCAGTGAAGTACGTTATGTACAAGCGGTTAAAAATGGCGGTAAAGAAACCGACGAATTGGTGCTGGCAGATATTGCCGCGCATGTTGTTAGTGAAATGGAAGAAGACACCTTGTATGTGATGGGGAGTGGTTCAACGGTTGAGGCCATCATGCAAGAAATGGGGCTTGAAAATACCTTGTTAGGGGTTGATTTAGTTGAGAATCAAAACTTAGTTGCACAAGACTTAACAGCGCAACAGCTATTAGCAATTACCTATGCACGCAGCACTAAATTAGTGATCACGCTAATTGGTGGGCAAGGCCACATTTTTGGCCGGGGTAATCAGCAATTAAGCCCCGCACTCATTCGCGCTATTGGTAAAGACAATATTATCGTTGTAGCTACCAAAACTAAATTACAGGCCTTAAATGGCCGACCGCTGATTGCCGATACCGGTGATAGCGAATTAGATGATCAATTAAGCGGTTATATTCGGGTAACAACCGGATTTAACGACCATGTTATGTACGCTGTGGGTCACCAAGATACCCTGCAAGCACAGGAGAAGTAAAAGTGAGTTTAGTAAATTATATTGATGCAGCCCAACAGTATTTTGATGACTTAGTGATCAAAGCTACTGATGATGAGTTATTTGCCGGTGGTTATTTACGAGGCCATTTTGATTTAGCGGTAGGTTATGCGCAAGTTGAAGAACTGAACCTTGAAATTGATGAGCTTAACGAAACCGTTGAAAAAAGCTTAGTGAAAGCGTATCGCAACGGCGAGCTTAATGAAGAAGACAAAACCCTTGTCGTAAGATTATGGGATGAAGTAAAAGCTTTGGCTTAATATTCAGCTCATGCACAAAAAACGGCTCTTTAGCCGTTTTTTGTGCGCTCGATATAATAACGTCCCTAAAAAGAGTGTTTTCTATTCACTTAAAATTTACCTAAAGCAGCATTTACGGTAATGTAGCTAAGTATTAATTCTAGGGAACAAGCGAAATGAATAATAACAATGATGCAGCAATGCCGGTAGGGCTAGTTGCACGATTTTTAAACGTTGTAGAGCGGGTGGGCAACAAGCTACCTGATCCGGCAATTATCTTTTTATTTGCCATGTTACTAATTTGGTTGTTGTCATGGTGGTTATCGGGTGTCAATTTTGACGCTATCGATCCGCGTACTGGCGAAGCCATCATAATCAATAATATGTTAGCAAGTGACTCATTAGCCACCTTTTTATCGTCAATGGTAAAAACCTTCACTGGCTTTGCGCCATTGGGCGTGGTGTTAGTGGCTATGCTAGGTGTAGGTGTGGCTGAACATTCTGGTTTTATCAATACCGGTTTAAAGTTACTGCTTAAAGTAACACCTAAGCAATTACTTACCCCTTCAATTATCCTCGTTGCTATTGTCAGCCATACCGCAACTGATGCGGGTTACGTGTTAGTTATTCCACTAGCAGGGGTTATTTTTTATGCCGCAGGACGTCATCCACTTGCAGGTATTGCCGCCGCCTTTGCTGGAGTAAGTGGTGGCTTTGGTGCTAATTTTATTCCATCAGGGATCGATCCATTACTGCAAAGCTTTACCCAAAGTGCAGCCCAAATTATCAACCCAGCGATGTCGATTAACCCGCTTAATAACTGGGGCTTTGCTTCAGCATCAAGTTTATTTATTGTGATGTTAGGTTGGTATATCACCGATAAAATTATTGAACCACGGTTAAAAAATACCGAGTTGGATGGTAACAAAGAAGACTTACCTGCGTTTGAAGATGCCCATAGCGACGAAAAACGTGCCTTTTTTATTGCAAGTGCAGTAATGGTCGCAGGCCTTGCATTATTAGCGTTTGTGTCAGCGCCTGCAGATTCAGCAATGCGCAGCGCTGATGGCTCGCTAACTAACTTTCGCTCGCCTTTAATGCAATCTATCGTGCCGCTAATTTTTCTACTGTTTTGGATACCTGGTGCAGTTTATGGTTTTACCGTCGGCACCTTTAAAAGCTCTAAAGATATGATAGATGCCATGAGCAAAGCAATGAGCGGCATGGCGTATTACATTGTAATGGCGTTCTTCTGTGCCTTGTTTATTGCAGCCTTTAGTAAATCTAATTTAGGCGCATTATTGGCAATTGAAGGGGCACAGCTGTTAAAAGCCATGCAATTACCGAGTGCGGTAACCGTTGTTGGCATTATCTTTTTAACAGGTTTTGTCAACTTGTTTGTTGGCTCAAGTTCAGCTAAATGGGCGCTGTTAGGCCCTGTATTTGTACCTATGTTGATGCAGCTGGGGATTTCACCGGATCTAACTCAAGCGGCATATCGGGTAGGGGATTCCAGCTCAAATATCATCACGCCATTAATGCCGTACTTCCCGCTGGTCGTGGTGTATTGCCAAAAATATGTTAAAGGCACCGGTATCGGCACGCTCATCGCGATGATGTTACCGTACTCAATCGCCTTTTTAATTGGTTGGAGTTTATTTCTACTCGGCTACTGGGCACTTGGTATTCCGCTTGGATTAGATGCCAGCTATGTATACCCGGCATTAGCGCCTTAATATAGAATAACCTCATCATAAAAGTGATAAGGTTTTCTAGTCTGAGGCAACACTTAACTATTTACTAAAATTAATTTAAATATTAATCACTATGGATCCATTTTTTATGAAATACAGTTTTATTATACTTAGTTTACTATTGAGCGGTTGTGTAACTACACATAACCCAATCCCCGAGGGTTACACAGGCCCATTAAGCACAATCGACGACAGTTTCAAAATATCGAGTTCTCAAACTGCAGGCATGTTTTATATCCAAAAAGTAAATGGAAAAGATGTTGTAAACGCCTATACGAAGAGCTATAGCGCATCTAGTGGTCAAAATGGTGCACTTAATACTCAAGGGTATTCACATCGGTTGCCAGCAGTAAAAACTAAGTTATTATTATCGGGTGAGATCATGCATGGGGCACCTGTTGGTTACCTGTTTAATTCAGATGCAAATTATGTTGTTAGTGGCGAAATAGAGTTTCTGCCTGAAGTAAATAAACACTATTTGGTTTCTGGTGAATTAAATAAACAGCGTTCAGCAGTGTGGATTGAGGATATTAATGGCGATATTGTTTCACAAGTAGTTGTACTTTCAGAAGGTAACACTACGCCAACGATTGAGTCTACGAACTCATTTATAGCAAAAAACACTGATACAACTCGTTCATCGCATGGTGTGAAAAAAGATAAACTAGCTTTATTTTCAAATATAAAGGGAGGCGAAAGTCTTGATTTAGTGTTAGCTAAAATAGGGGAGCCTGACTCAATTGTTTATGATAAAGGCAATTTTTTTACTATGCGCCGAAGCCACTTTGAATATGTTTATAACGAGTTAGGTAAAATTCAATTTACTGAGCGTGATAAACAAGCTGGGTATGTATTAAGGGTATTTCCAAATATTTTTGATGGTAGCACGCAATTAACCAACCAGCTTGAATCTTCAGGGCTCACTTTGCAGCATATAGCCAAAGAATATTATAAAAGAGACGAACTCTCAGAGTTGGAGCTAGATAAAGTTGCTAGTGCTATTTGGAAAAATCGTTATCAAGAAGATAGCTATACTATTGATGCTGTAGCTTGGTTAATAAAAGTCATTGGGAAACAAGGTAATAATCGATATTATAGTCTGCTCAATACATTAAATGATAAAAATGAATATGACAGTAAAATTGTTCGTTATGCTAAGAGTAACCTCGAGCAGCTAGAACCATCAAGTGTAAATCAATTTAACCTGCGGCATTAATCTTAACGCAGAATTGACTTATAGCTGACGACTTACGCTAAAATGGCACAAAAAAACCTTGGCACTTTCATGCCAAGGTTTTTTACTAAAGAGTCGTTGCTTACTTAGCGGTGAAGCTTACTGGGCGACGTTCTTTACGAGGACCGCTACGCTTATCACCGCGTGGGCTGTCATCTTTATTAAAGCTGCGTTTCTTATCACCAGCTGGGCGTTCGCTACGCTCAGGGCGCTCAGAAGCTGCTTCAGCTTTTGTTAGTGTCATTCCCATTGGGCGTTTACAAATAAACACTTTTTGGAAATGATCAAGTACATCTTTTGGCATGTTTTGCGGTAATTGAACCGTACTGTGATTATCGTGTAAACGAATGTCACCAATAAACTTGCTTGAGATATCAGCTTCGTTAGCAATTGCGCCAACAATGTTCTTAACCTGAACACCATGCTCGCGGCCTACTTCGATACGGTATGTATCCATAGGGCCTGCATCACGGCTGTTACGCTCGCGAGGTTTACGCTCAGCGCGTTCACCACCACGTTCGTTACGACGACCACGATCACTACGCTCATTGCGAGGATTACGTTCGTTACGTTCACGCGGTTGAATCTTAACTTCTTCAACTTTAATAGGTGATTGTTGCTGTGCTAAACACAATAACGCACCCGCAAGGTCTTCAGGAGCAAGTTCAAGCTTTTGCGCCATGTTAGCAGCAACTTCATTGAAGAAAGTAATGTCTTTGTTTTCAAGCGCGATAGTAAGCTTAGCTTGTAACGCTGCAATACGCTTTTCTTCAACAATTTTAGCCGTTGGTAATTCAACTTGTGCAATATCTGAATTTGTATGACGAATGATATTTTTAAGTAAATAACGTTCGTTATGTTTTACGAAAAGAATCGCTTTACCAGTACGACCAGCACGACCTGTACGGCCGATACGGTGAACGTAGGCTTCAGAATCTTGTGGGATATCGTAGTTGATAACAAGGCTTAAACGGTCAACATCTAGACCACGTGCTGCAACGTCTGTTGCGATAACAACATTTAGCATGCCACTTTTTAAGCGTTCTACTGTGCGTTCACGTGCTTGCTGGTTCATGTCACCGTTAAGTGGAGCTGCAGAGAAACCTTCGCGCTCTAATAACTCAGCAAGTTGCACTGTATCGTTACGTGTACGTACGAAAACAATCGCACCTTCATATTGTTCAGCTTCTAAAAAGCGAACAATCGCTTTGTTTTTGTGTACGCTGGCATTCCAAAACACTTGCTCAACAGATGATACCGTTGAGTTACGCGCAGAGATATGAACCTGTTCAGGGTTATTCATATATTTGCTGCTGATGTTTTGAATTTGCTTAGGCATGGTCGCAGAGAAAAGGCATGTTTGCTTTTCACGCGGCGTTTTTTCCATGATGTTTTCAACATCATCGATAAAGCCCATACGTAACATTTCATCGGCTTCATCAAGTACGAGTGCTTGTAAGCTGTCAAACTTGATAGTGCCACGATTTATGTGATCGATTAATCGACCTGGAGTAGCTACAATGATCTGAGCGCCACGACGAAGTGCGCTTAATTGAATGCTGTAACTTTGGCCACCGTATAGTGCTAATACTTCAACACCACGAGTACCTTTTGCATATTGTTCAAATGCCTCAGCAACTTGGATCGCAAGCTCACGTGTAGGTGTGAGTACAAGGATCTGTGGCTGTTTCACAGACGGGTCAATATTATTTAGTAACGGCAGTGCAAATGCTGCGGTTTTACCTGTACCCGTTTGTGCTAGTCCCAGTACGTCCTTTCTTTCTAGCAATAACGGTATACATTGAGCTTGGATTTCAGATGGTGTCTTGTAACCCAACTCTTCAACTGCCTTCAAAATTGCAGGAGAAAGATTTAGAGATTCAAACGTGACTGGTTCTGACATTAATACGCCTCAACGAATTTAAAGAGGCGCGCATTATATAGGATTTACGAGGCAAATGCTTGTATAAATTGAAACTAATTTGTATGTAGTTGATGTTGGTTATAATTTAATCAATTTGATTGTGGGTAAATCAAATTGATTAACAAATTTTATACAGAACTTATTGATAAAGTCCAAGATTTTCTTTAGCGTAAGCTTCAAATTCAGTGAAACCACCGATGTGTGCTTGGTCAATGAAGATTTGTGGCACGGTTGGGCAAGGTTTGCCTGCTGATTGTTCTAAATCGGCTTTACTCACGCCTTCTTTAATAATATCAACATAACGGTATTTAAAATCATCACGTTCATTTGCTAGTTTTTCAGCAACATCTTTAGCACGTACACAATAAGGGCAGCCTTCACGGCCAAAAATTACAGTTAACATATCGCTCTCCTCTATTTATTTACATTCATCTTAACTAATAAAAAAAATAAAAAAAGCGTAAAAAAGCGATTGGCGTGTTCAATTTTTTAGTTACTTGTCCGCAAATTTATTCCTAATTTACTCGAATAGCCCATTGAGCGCGCTGTGAACTGTGGTTGTTCATTGACCACATAATTATATTGATCAGCAAACTCATTATTTTTTTCAAAAATAATCTTGAAAACAATTTTGCCGTCCATATATAGTTTAGTGAGGACGCCTGATGGGTCCCAATTAAATAGAAGTAATTGAAATTTATATTATTAATTAAACTTTGCCTGCGCTTGTTCAATCGAAAAGCACATGCAAAATATCGCTTAAATATGAGGGTATTATTATGCGTACAGTAGATTTATCACCACTTTATCGTTCATTCATTGGCTTTGATCATTTAGCATCTTTAATGGATGCGGCAGCTCGCACTGACAAGCAGCCAAGTTTTCCTCCGTATAACATCGAAGCACTCGATCAAGACAAATATCGCATCACTATGGCTGTTGCCGGTTTTAGTGATAATGAGTTGACGATAGAGTCAGAAAATAACACTTTAAAAGTTGCTGGGATTAAAGCCAATAAAGATGATAGCGCAGAGCGCAAATTTATTCATCAAGGCATTGCTGAGCGCAACTTTGAGCGCAAATTCCAGTTAGGTGACCACGTTAAAGTACTCGGCGCAGATTTAGCCAATGGGCTACTTAGCATCGATTTGCAACGTGAGATCCCTGAAGCACTTAAACCACGTAAAATTGAAATTGGCAGTGGTAACTTACTAGAAGGCAAATAGTAGCTAAATAACCACGTTGACCTGTTTCAAGTAGCCGCCTCAGTTGAGGCGGCTTTATTTTGTTCTGCTTAAACCTCGGTTTCGCTTAGCACTATAGCTGGTGATTAATGATGTGTGGCCAAGTTAGTACTTTTATTTTTTAACTTGGCTTGCATGTCTTTTAAAGCGGCAATTTTATCAATAGCAACTTGCAGCTGCTGTTGAGGGAGGCCTTCTTGACGACCTTTTTCGAGTAAACTTTCAAGGTTAGTTATTTTTTGTTGTGCGGCTATTATAAAGCGTTGTTCAAGCTGAGTTTGCTGCTGTTCATGAAAATTGAGGTAAGCCTGATGATCGGTTAAGTCGCCTTGAAATTGATTCGCGGTGATCGGTTTTTTTGCGATGACAGGCAAATAACTCGGTGTAGTAATGGGTGGCAGTTGTTGACTGGCGTCAGTATCTTTTACTGGAGTATGGCTATCAATCGCCGCTTCAGCAGTCATATCAGGGTTAATAGCAGTCGGTGCAGACGCATTATTTATTTGTGGCGCGGGCGTTACCGGCGTTAAATCATCAGCAGCGCGGATGGGGGTTATTTCACGTTTTGGCTCAGTAGTTAAATTGATTACTAAAAAACCGATGATTGCAATGATGATTGCACTAAAATAGATAGCTTTTTTATTCATAGTTTTACTGCATTTTGTTGTTGCCAAGCCAGCCAGTTTTGCTGATAGCGTTGCTGCGCTTGGTGTTTTGCGATGGCTTTTTTAGCTTGATAACGAACTGTTTCGTCAGTAGCGCTAAAATAGTTATATTGATGACTATAACTTATTACAACTACCCATAGACCTTCAGGTGAGCGCATCACCGCTGATAATTCTCCTGCTTTTAGTGTAAAAGCCAGTTGCACAGCCCAATTGCTTTTATTTTTGCGGGTTAGTTTATTGTGATACTGAGCATAAATGTCGTTTCGATGTGATATATGTAATGCATCTTTAAAAGAGCTGGCTTTTGCTGTATTTCTAAAGTGTACTGCTTGCTCTCGATCAGTAAACGCAACGCCGTAAGCTGTTACCTCACTAAGGTATTTAAAGCGGGCTTTATTTGCCTGATAATAAGTTTTTATTTCTTTATCGGATATTTGTTGTTCAAGACTATCGAGTATTGGGCTTTGTACGTGCATCATTTCTTTGATGCCTAGCCAACTTTGAATCGAAGGCCGTAAAATATCGCCTTTTGCCAGTTCTTCTAAGTGCGCAATGCTGATCCCTTGCTTTAAAAGTAATGGTGTTGCTTTTAAAAGCAACGCATCAAATTGCTGCTTTTTTATCACTTCAGTTTTAAATAAGTCACTTTCGCCTTGGTGCAGTCGAAAACGAACTTGCATAGATAAAGGCGCAATAAACTCATAAAGATTAACGGCGGTTGTAAAGAGTTTACTGAGATCAGTGTGCTGCATTTTTTTGATTTGTTCAGCGTTGTATTGGCCATCAGCAGGGTAGTTAGGTAACACTTTCAGTAGCCACTGCATATTATATTGTGTGAGATTACCTCGTTTAACATAGCGTGTTGATAAATTGAGTTGTGAGTCAAGTATGCTCATTAAATACCGCTCAACATGGTACTGCGTGCTAAAACCTACCATAGATTGACGTTCAATCAGCTCTGGCATCAGTTGCTCAGCTTGAGATAGTAAAAACTGATTTTCAAACATTCGTCTACGCACTTCTTTAAAGCTAATATTGGTATTATCTTGCTGATAAATTTGCTGCATTAAACGCACTTCAGCATCGTTATATTGGTTAAGTGATGCTATTGTTAGGCTGCTATAAAGCAGTCCTAACAATAACAAAATGCAGGTATTCAGTGTTTTCATTGGCGTGCTACCATCGCATGGTTAAGTAAATGTATAACCATCGCAATCGCATGCGGGATCACTTGTTTTGCGGTATCTAAACGGTCGTAATGATCTTTTGAGTTCAGCACAATACCGCCTTGTGCGTAAGAAAATGCACCGCCTTGTGTTAATAAAGGGCGTACGTCTTGGCTGTTTATATCCAGTGGTGAGAATGTTTGCATGGCTTGTGTGATCAAGACCGTATCGTTTAGCTGCTCCTGATCATAGTAGTCTTTCACCCAGCTTTCCCAGCTTGCATGATTTAGAGCTGATGTGGTCCAAGTGTGATGCGGTTGTAGTAGATCAGTCGTGTGAAAAACAAATCCCAACACTTGCGGATTACCACTTTGCAGGTAGCTTTGATACCAATATTGACCCAAATTATCAATTGGCTGAAAAGGCATCTCTTCAAAGTCATCGTACATACTGTAGTTTGATTGGCTGTCAATACGGTAGTTGGCTTCAGTGATCCCATAGCTGTTGTACTTTGATGAATCTGCATTGAACCAGCCTGTTTCACCGCCTTGACCGTCATCAAGGTAGTCACCTTTTAACCAAATTGAAGCCAAGTTATCAACGATGCCCCACACCGTCAGTTTTTGGTAATTGTAACCACCAAAGTCGTTACCGTGTTGATCAGCCCCTTGGGTATGGTTTTGGAAATGCCAATAGCTGGTATATTTTACAATACTCTCAGCAGCTCCCCATATAGGTGCTTGGACACATGAGCCTATCACATTGCCACAAAAGAAGGTATCTTCAAAGTCATCCACATCATAGGCGGCTTGGCCTAGTACTTCGGCTAACTGTGTTATCGTCATATTATTTTGTTGTGCATAGCGCGTAAGTGCCGAAAATTGCGTGCTACTCGGATGTTGCTGCATATAATTTACGGCATCAATAACAATACGTTTGTGAGTTTCTTGGCTAAATGCGTTTGCTTGGCTTGCGCTGAGCAGTAATAATGCTGTTAAAAACTGTTTTTTCATCATGTTCTCATAGTGTTGTGGAGTAATTTCTAATATTAGAAAGTAGGGTCGTTACACTATAATGATAAAATAATTAAACATTTAATTAATAACATTACCTAATATGGGACTTTGGTGTTAGAGCTTTTTTACGTTATATACTTATACCCAAGCCACCTCAAGATGCAGATAATAAGAATAATACGTGTAGATTATTTGTTATGAACTCATTTGCTGCTGCGCAGCCTTGTTAATTGCAACTATGTTACTGGTATTAAATAAGTAGCTTTTCACGATGCTGTTAAACATCCTGAGTGCATAACGCCAAGCTTGCTCTAAGCTCGGCGTAAATTCCCGTCCCAAATGAATTTTCAGCGCCGCTATAAAAGCATGACACACTAAATCAACGTCCTGACAAGTAAGGCCAGATTTGCTGAGGTTATTAGCATGATAATGAATAAAAGGTAATACAGACAATAAGCTATCTAAATGGGTAATAGTGCGTTCCAATGAGCAATACAAACAATAACTTTTTTCAGTTATTACCTCACGGCTTGGCCATTGTATAGTTAGGGCATGACGTTTTAACAGCACATGAAAAGTAACTGTGAAACAGTGAAAGTTGGGTTTTATTATTGCGATACTTTGTAATAACATTTTTTGATGATGAGCAGAAATACTCATAATACGCTCTCTAAATAGCCTTAAATATGCAGGTTGCCATTAAAAACTTAGTATAGACGCTGTATTGGAAAAGGTGAGTAAATCTATAAAAATTGCGTCATAGCATACTGTATTAATGCCAGTAACTGCTTAATTTGGGGTTTTGAACTATTGCGATTACCGTGACTTGCTAAGGCAAGCTTAATCCGCTGACGGGGTCAGTCCAATATGGTGTTAAATACGTAGTTGAGTGTTTGTAATCAAAATTGGTTTAAGAAAAGTTTAGCAAAATACTATGTTGGTTTTTAAAAAAAGGCGTTTTCGGTGTGGTCATAGCGAATTGTTCTAATCTAGTTATTCTTTACCAGTTTTTGGTTGCTAATTCCAACAAGCCTCTTTATAATAGCCGCCATTGTCTAGCTCGCTTAATTAGCTAGGCAGGTATCAGATTATTTTGATACCAGTTGGCGCGGGATGGAGCAGCCTGGTAGCTCGTCGGGCTCATAACCCGAAGGTCGTCGGTTCAAATCCGGCTCCCGCAACCAAGTTTTGAGATAAGCTATTAGTTTAATTAATGTTTCTCATTGCTTGAAGCTATACTTTTGAGTAGCGATTTTAGTTACTAATTCGAAGTCGCGCATTCTATGTAATGCGCGTTTTGCGTTTAAGCCTTTGGGTTTATAGATGGTGTTAACTATCCGCAACCAAGCTTGGCCCATGGCCACACAGTTTTATGCTTTAGGTGTGACGCCCCGCTTGGTTCGGGGCGTTGTTGTATCTGCACCACTTGATTTTAACCCAAGGAATAAGCTAAGTATTTTAGGGCTATAAGCCCTTTTTTTGTTTGTATGGAGAATTTTCGTGACAAAACTTGAGCAAGATTTATTAACCATGCTTTCACCGTCAGTTGAAATGTTAGGCTTTGAATTACATGGTCTAGAGTTTGTGCAAGCGGGTCGCCATTCTACGCTTAGGGTCTATATCGATCACGAAGCGGGGATCTCGGTTGATAACTGTGCTGATGCAAGTCGTCAAATAAGCGCAATTTTAGATGTCGAAGACCCGATTACAAATGAATATGATTTGGAAGTATCGTCTCCTGGTGTTGATCGTCTATTATTCAAACAAGATCACTACGAGAAGGCGCAAGGAGAGGAAGTACGCGTGCGTACTAAACTTCCACAAGACGGTCGTCGTAATTTTAAAGGCGATCTAATAGCAGTTAGCAGTGATATGATCACACTTTCATATGACGGTACTGAGCAATTAATCATGCTAAGTAACATTGAACGTGCGAATATTATCGCAAAGTTTTAATTCGAGTGCGAAGGAATAGGGCAAGCGAGGCATAACCCATGGCAAAAGAGATATTATTGGTTGCTGAAGCCGTTTCCAATGAGAAAGCGGTTCCAAAAGAAAAGATTTTCGAAGCGTTAGAGTTCGCATTAGCGACTGCGACTAAGAAAAAACATACGGGTGAAATTGAAGTCCGTGTTGCAATTGACCGTAAAACAGGTGACTACGACACTTACCGTCGTTGGCAGATTGCTGCAGTACTTGAAGATGGCTCATTAGAGCACCCATACAGCGAAATCACGTTAGAAGCGGCTCAGGTTGATGACCCAGATATTAAGATTGGTGATTTCATTGAAGAGCAAATCGAGTCAATTAAATTTGACCGTATTACTACACAAATGGCAAAGCAAGTAATCGTACAAAAAGTACGAGAAGCTGAGCGTGCATTAGTTGTTGAAGCGTATAAGGATCAACAAGGTGAGCTGGTAACAGGTGTTGTGAAAAAAGCAACGCGTGATGCAATCGTTTTAGATTTAGGTAACAATGCTGAAGCGGTTATTTACCGTGATGACATGCTACCACGTGAAAACTTCCGTCCTGGCGACCGTATTCGTGGTTTGCTTTACGAAGTAAAACCAGATGCACGTGGTGCACAGCTATTTGTAACGCGTTCTAAGCCTGAAATGCTGATGGAATTATTCCGCATTGAGGTGCCAGAAATTGGTGAAGAAATGATTGAATTACGTGCTGCAGCGCGTGATCCAGGTTCGCGTGCTAAAATCGCCGTTAAATCTAACGACAAACGTATCGACCCTATTGGTGCTTGTGTTGGTATGCGTGGTGCTCGTGTGCAAGCTGTCTCTACCGAGTTAGGTGGTGAGCGTGTTGATATCGTACTTTACGATGATAATCCAGCGCAGTTTGTTATTAATGCTATGTCACCGGCTGAAGTTGCGTCAATCGTAATGGATGAAGACACCCATTCAATGGATATCGCTGTTGAAGCAGATAACTTAGCACAAGCAATTGGTCGTAACGGCCAAAACGTTCGTCTTGCTAGCCAGTTAACTGGTTGGGAATTGAATGTAATGACAGTTGAAGAGATGCGTACTAAGAACGAAGCTGAATCGGATAAGTTAATTAACTTATTCACAGAAAGCCTAGACATTGATGAAGATTTTGCAACGCTGCTCATCAATGAAGGTTTCTCAACCCTTGAAGAAGTTGCATACGTACCTGCGTCTGAGTTTTTAGAAATTGATGGTTTAGACGAAGATACTGTTGATTTGTTACGCTCACGCGCAAAAGATGCATTAACGACTAAAGCACTAAAAACAGAAGAAAGCCTAGACGGTGCAGAGCCTGCTGAAGACTTATTAGCACTAGAAGGATTAGAGCGTCACCTTGCGTTTGTTATGGCAAGCAAAGGTGTAGTAACGCTTGAAGATTTAGCTGAGCAAGGTATTGATGAATTAGTTGATATCACAGAAGTTTCTCCTGAAGAAGCTGGTAAGCTCATTATGGCTGCGCGTAACATTTGTTGGTTCGCAGACGAGTAATTTATTAACGGAGGTATTAGAGACTATGGCAGAAGTAAATGTTGAAAAACTAGCCGGGGATATTGGTACAACTGTCGATAAATTGCTGCAACAATTATCGCAAGCCGGTATCACTAAGCAAGCGGATGATAATGTAACTGAAGCTGAAAAAGCAACGTTACTTGATCACTTAAGCAAGCAACATGGCGGTACAGGCTCAGACGGCCCAGCACGCATGACATTACAACGTAAGAGTAAAAGCACATTAAGTGTGACGGGTTCTACCGGTCAAGCAAAATCAGTGCAAGTTGAAGTTCGTAAAACACGTACTTACGTGAAGAAAAGCGCTGTTGAGCAAGAACAAGAGCAAGCACGCATTGCAGCTGAAGAGGCTGCACGTCGTGAGCAGGAGCAACAAGCTGCAAAAGAAGCCGCTGAGCTAAAAGCAAAACAAGACGCAGAGCGTAAAGCCAAAGAAGAGGCTGACCGTAAAGCGAGAGAAGAAGCTAAACGTAAAGCCGATGCTGAACGTGCAGCAAAACAGAAGCAGATGACTCCAGAACAAAGCGCTAAATCTGAAAAAGATCGCGTTGAAGCTGAGCGTCTGCAAAAAGAAGCAGAAGAGGCCGCATTGAAGAAAGCTGAAGAAGAAGCGAAACGTCAAGCTGAAGAGGCAAGAAAGCTAGCAGAAGAAAATTCAGCTCGCTGGAAGAAAGAAGAAGAAGAACGTAAGAAGCGTGAAGAAACCGCTGATCACCACCTTACGACTTCAACTTACGCACGTGAAGCAGAAGATGTTGCTGATGCGCGTGATGAGCAAGGTACACGCCGTGCGAAGAAAAAGAAAAAAGCCCCAGCGAAAGAGAAATTCGTTTCTTCAAGAGGCAAGAAAAGCAAGCTAAAAGCACCTGCTTCACTACAACATGGTTTCCAAAAACCAACAATTGATGTGAAAAACGAAGTGCGTATTAGTGAAACAATTACAGTTGCCGAGCTTGCATCACGCATGGCTGTTAAAGGTGCTGAAGTTGTAAAAACAATGATGAAAATGGGTGACATGGTTACCATTAACCAAGTGATTGACCAAGAAGCTGCACAACTTGTCGCAGAAGAAATGGGTCACAAGGTTATTATTGTTAAAGAAAACGAATTAGAGCAAACCGTGCTTAATGACCGCCATGAAGATGGTAAGTCTGAGCCACGTGCGCCAGTAGTGACTGTAATGGGTCACGTTGACCATGGTAAAACGTCAACACTTGATTATATTCGTGAAGCAAAAGTAGCGTCTGGCGAAGCCGGCGGTATTACTCAACACATTGGTGCTTACCATGTTGATGTGAACGGCAACATGATCACCTTCTTAGATACGCCTGGTCACGCGGCATTTACATCTATGCGTGCGCGTGGTGCTAAAGCGACAGATATCGTAATCCTAGTGGTTGCAGCAGATGATGGTGTAATGCCACAAACTAAAGAAGCAGTACAGCATGCGCGTGCAGCTGGCGTGCCTTTAATCATCGCTGTTAACAAAATGGATAAAGAAGGCGTAGACCCAGATCGCGTTAAGAACGAGCTTGCTCAACTAGACGTTATTCCTGAAGAGTGGGGCGGTGATACACAATACGTGCATATCTCTGCTAAAACTGGTTTAGGTATTGATGAGCTGTTAGAAGCTGTATTAATGCAAGCTGAGTTGTTAGAGCTTACTGCACCAAGTGTAGGTATGGCGGCAGGTGTTGTAATTGAATCGCGTCTTGATAAAGGCCGTGGTCCAGTTGCTTCAGTACTTGTACAATCAGGTACGCTTAACCAAGGTGACATTGTATTATGTGGTCTTGAGTATGGCCGTGTTCGTGCAATGCGCGATGAAAACGGTAAAGACATCAAATCTGCAGGTCCTTCAATCCCCGTTGAGATTTTAGGTCTATCTGGTATTCCAGCTGCCGGTGATGAAGCAACAGTAGTTAAAGACGAGCGTAAAGCCCGTGAAGTTGCCCTTTATCGTCAAGGTAAGTTCCGCGATGTTAAACTAGCGCGTCAACAAAAAGCGAAGCTTGAAAACATGTTTACTAACATGACTGACGGCGATATCTCTGAAGTTAACGTAGTACTTAAAGCAGACGTTCAAGGTTCAATCGAAGCAATCTCTGATTCATTGACTAAACTGTCAACTGATGAAGTTAAAGTGAAGATTGTTGGTTCTGGCGTAGGTGGGATCACAGAAACTGATGCAACCCTTGCAGCAGCATCTAACGCAATCGTAGTTGGCTTTAATGTTCGTGCTGATGCTTCAGCGCGTAAAGTAATTGAGTCTGAAAACTTAGACTTACGTTACTACAGCGTTATCTACAGCTTGATTGACGAAGTGAAGCAAGCTATGTCTGGTATGTTAGCGCCTGAATTTAAGCAAGAGATCATTGGCCTAGCTGAAGTTCGTGATGTATTCAAGTCACCTAAAATTGGCGCAATCGCTGGTTGTATGGTTACTGAAGGTGTTGTTAAACGTAGCGCACCAATTCGTGTATTACGTGAAAATGTGGTTATTTACGAAGGTGAACTTGAGTCACTTCGTCGCTTTAAAGACGATGTTGCTGATGTTCGTAACGGCATGGAATGTGGTATCGGCGTTAAGAACTATAACGACGTTCGCGTTGGTGACCAAATCGAAGTATTCGAAACAGTTGAAGTACAACGTACACTTTAATTGCTCGTAAGCTAAGATAATAAATGGGGGCTTAGCCCCCATTTGTGTATTTATTATTTAAATAACTTATTTATATTTCTCAATAAGTTATAAATTCAGAGTAGAGTATAATGAGAGAGTTTTCTCGTACAGATCGTGTTGCTCAGCAAATCCAAAAAGAGATTGCTGTTATTTTGCAACGTGAAATTAAAGATCCACGTTTAGGCATGGTTACAGTATCAGCTGTAGAAGTATCACGTGATTTATCTTACGCAAAAATCTTTATTACCGTGTTTAACACCCAAGATGAAGATGCTGCAAAGCAAAGCGCTAAAGTATTAAATGAAGCCACTGGCTATATTCGCTCGTTATTGGGCAAGCGTATTCGTGCTCGTATTATGCCTGAGCTTAAATTCGTGGTTGATAACTCACTAATGGAAGGGATGCGCATCTCTAACTTAGTAGACTCAGTTATCCGTGAAGATAATGCAAAGCATGTACCTGATGCGGATGATGCAGGTAGCCAAGGTCAAACAGATAGCGAAGAAGGCACAAATACAGATGGCAAAGCGCAGTAAAGGCCGCCCAGTTGACGGTATTTTGTTGTTAAACAAAGCAATAGGCATTTCATCAAATAAAGCGTTACAGCAAGCTAAAAGTGTGTATTTTGCACAAAAAGCGGGGCACACCGGTGCCCTTGACCCTTTAGCCACCGGCATGCTGCCAATTTGTTTTGGTGAAGCCACTAAGTTTACCCAGTTTTTACTCGATACTGATAAAACCTATGTGGTACGCGCTAAATTAGGTGAAAGAACAACAACATCAGATTCTGATGGCGAGATTGTTAGCACTAAAGGTGTCAATGTGACGGCTGAGCAGCTTAATGCAGAAATTACTAAGTTTTTAGGTGAATCAGATCAATACCCGTCAATGTATTCAGCGCTAAAGTATCAAGGCAAACCGTTATATAAATATGCGCGTGAAGGCATTGAAGTCCCGCGCAAGTGTCGAAAAATCAATGTATTTAGTTTAACGCTTGATGAGTTTGATGAAGCGAACAACGAAGTGCAAATGACTGCTCATGTATCTAAGGGCACCTACATCCGCACTATTGTTGACGATTTAGGTGAAAACCTGGGTTGTGGCGCGCATGTTATTATGCTTCACCGCTCTGCTGTTGGTCATTACCCAGTGGATAAAATGGTGTCACTTGAGCAGTTAGAAGAGTTACTTGCTAAAGCGAAAGAGCAAGATTTAAGCCCGTCTACTTACCTTGATGAACTGTTATTACCAATGGATACCGCTTTAGTTGATTTACCTGTGGTTGAGCTCAGTAAAGAACAAGGGATTTCATTCAGTCATGGTCAGGCGGTTGTGCTTGATATTGAACTGCCAGAAGGCGCAATTAAAGTGCTCGCTGATGGTGTATTTATTGGTACTGGAGAAAGAAATCCTGATGGCCATTTAAAGTCAAAACGCGGCTTGTCAAATCAGCAAGAAACAACAACGTAAAGTTTAGCTTGTAGTTATTGTCGTAGCTGGTAGAATACGCCCGCTAAACGTTTTGGCTGAATTAGTGATCGGCTAAGACACCTTTTAAATTTTATTTTTGGAGTTACTATGTCACTAAGCAATCAAGAAAAGATCGATATCATCGCAAAATTCGCACGTGCAGAGGGCGACACTGGTTCACCTGAAGTACAAGTTGCACTTCTTACTTTTGATATCAACAAGCTTCAAGGTCACTTTGCTGATCACAAGCATGACTTCCACTCACGTCGTGGTCTGCTTCGTAAAGTAAGCACTCGCCGTAAACTGCTTGATTACCTAAAAGGTAAAGACATTGCACGTTATACTGCGTTAATCCAAGAACTTGGCCTACGTCGCTAAGAACTAGATTTCATAAAAAGGAGCTTGTTAGCTCCTTTTTTTGTGCCTGAAATTTGTCACAGGTTTTGCTGCTTTTATCCTAAAATGCTTGAAAAACAAGCTTAAATCCCCACCATTACATACAGCAATGTATTCAAGTAACAAGAGCATTATAATCTGGTTGCTGGACTCGCATTTTTACGTTGCTTTGGTATATACTATGCGCGTAGATAAAAAGGTTTATCTACGGTTATTTACATCATTGCCAATTGTAGTACTTAATTGATTTCCAACTGAATACAATTATGTACTGTAATTGGTACTTTGATGGAACACTTATTTACATTTAAAGGATATTTTAAGTGCAAGCAATTATTAAAGAATTTCAACTAGGTCAACATACAGTTACCCTAGAAACAGGTGCTATTGCGCGTCAAGCAGATGGCGCAGTACTAGCAAGCATTGGTGATACATCAGTATTAGTAACGGTTGTTGGTAAGCGTGAAGCACAACCTGGCCAAGATTTTTTCCCACTAACTGTTAACTACCAAGAGCGTATGTACGCTGCAGGTCGTATCCCTGGTGGTTTCTTAAAGCGTGAAGGTCGTCCAAACGACGGTGAAACACTTATTGCACGTCTTATTGACCGTCCAATTCGTCCACTTTTCCCAAATGGTTTTGTAAACGAAGTACAAGTTATTGCAACTGTTGTTTCTGTTAACCCTGAGATCCAACCTGATATGGTTGCGATGATTGGTACTTCAGCAGCACTTGCTATCTCTGGTATTCCATTCAGTGGCCCAATTGGTGCAGCGCGTGTTGGTTACATCAATAACGAATACGTACTTAACCCAACGCTAAAAGAGCTTGAAGAAAGCCAACTTGATTTAGTTGTTGCTGGTACTGATAACGCAGTACTTATGGTTGAATCAGAAGCTGACGTACTTGCAGAAGACGTTATGCTAGGTGCAGTTGTATACGGCCATGAGCAATCTCAAGCTATCATCAACGCAATCAACGAATTTAAAGCAGAAGCTGGCAAGCCTACATGGGATTGGTCTGCTCCTGAGAAAAATGTTGCTTTAGAAGATAAAGTAGCAGCAATCGCAGCTGATAAAGTAGGCGAAGCTTACCGCATCACTGATAAAGTGGCTCGTAAAGAAGCACTTGGCGTAGCTAAAGACGAAGTTGTTGCGGTATTAACTGCTGAACTTGCTGAAGGCGAAACGCTTGATAAGCAAGAAATAGGTAAAGTATTCGGTTCACTTGAGAAGAAAATCGTTCGTGGTCGCATCACTGCTGGCGAAAAACGTATCGATGGTCGTGAACCAGATATGATCCGTGCACTTGACGTAATGACTGGCGTATTGCCACGTACTCACGGCTCAGCAATCTTTACCCGTGGTGAAACTCAAGCACTTGTCACTGCTACACTTGGTACAGAACGTGATTCACAGTTAATCGACGATTTAACGGGCACACACAAAAACCACTTTATGCTTAACTACAACTTCCCTCCGTTCTGCGTAGGTGAAACTGGTTTTGTTGGTTCTCCTAAGCGTCGTGAAATCGGCCACGGTAACTTAGCTAAACGTGGTATTGCAGCTGTAATGCCAACGTTAACTGAGTTCCCTTACTCAATCCGTGTTGTATCTGAAATCACTGAATCAAACGGTTCATCTTCAATGGCTTCTGTTTGTGGTACGTCACTTGCGTTAATGAACGCGGGTGTACCAATTAAAGCGTCTGTTGCGGGTATCGCGATGGGTCTAGTTAAAGAAGACGAGAAATTCGTGGTTCTTTCTGACATCTTAGGTGATGAAGATCACTTAGGTGACATGGACTTTAAAGTAGCCGGTACTGCTGCAGGTATTACTGCACTACAAATGGATATCAAGATTGAAGGTATCACGCAAGAAATCATGCAAATTGCGCTTAAACAAGCAAAAGCTGCACGTTTACACATTTTAGGTGTGATGGACGAAGCGATTTCTGCACCATCTGAAGAGCTTTCAATGTTTGCTCCACGTATCTACACAATGAAGATACCACAGAAGAAAATCGCAGAAGTTATCGGTAAAGGTGGCGCGACTATTCGTCAACTTACTGAAGAGACAGGTACTACGATTGAAATTGGTGATGACGGTACAATCAAAATTGCAGCAACAGACGGCGAAAGTGCAGCAAATGCAATCAGCCGCATTGAGCAATTAACAGCTGAACTAGAAGTAGGTACTATCTACGAAGGTAAAGTTGTACGTATCGTTGATTTCGGTGCGTTTGTAAACATTCTTCCTGGTAAAGATGGCCTAGTGCATATCTCTCAGATCAGTACTGAGCGCGTAAATAACGTGACAGATCACCTATCTGAAGGTCAAGAAGTTAAAGTTAAAGTACTAGAAGTAGACCGTCAAGGTCGCGTACGTTTAAGTATCAAAGAAGCAATGGAAGCGGCGGCACCTTCAGCTGATGCGCCAACTGATGCTTAATTGTTGATATTTAATCCAGATATTCTCTGGATAATATAAAAAGGGGCTGTATAGCCTCTTTTTTTATGCTTTAATGAAACCTCTTTGGATAGCACTTGTCTTATCTGTTTGCTACTTATCTTGGTATAAAGGATTTTAATGATACTTAAACACATAGCCTTGGCATCGTTTGCTATTCTGTCTTTAAGCGCCTGTCAATCTACTTCGCAAGCACAACCGACTGCGATTGTGAATGTGCCTTTCACTGCGCCTTTAGCGTCTGATTTTCGTAGTGAAATAGCGATAGCTCGTTATTCTGAATTATTAAATCGTGCTGATCTAACACCAGATCAACAAGCAAAATTATTTTATGACCGTGGCGTATTATTTGATAGTTTAGGTATGGCTACCTTAGCGCGGATTGATTTTAATCGTGCCGTACAAATGAAACCAGATCTCGCCGAAGTGTATAACTTTTTAGGTATTCACCATACCTTGATGCAACAATTTGAAAAAGCATATGAATTTTTTGATTCAGCGTTAGAACTCAATGAGCAACACGAATATGCCTACTTAAATCGTGGTATTGCTCTTTACTATGGCGATAGAGCAAATCTTGCTGCGACTGATCTTAAAGAGTTTTTATCACGTTCGCCCAGTGATCCTTACCGGGTATTATGGCTTTATTTAGCGCAAGCAAGCGTTGATCCTGTGCAAGCTTTAGCAAACTTAAAAAGCAACGCACAAGGGCTGGATGATAGCCAGTGGGCGTATAGTTTAATATCACTTTATTTGGGTGATATGAGCGAGCAGAGCTTTTTAACAAGTCTTGCCGATGGTGTGAAAACTGAGCAAGAATATGCGCAGCGGCTATGCGAGGCTTACTTTTATTTAGCCAAAATATATCAAGCTAAAGGACTTGATTATCAAGCCGCAGATTTTTTTCGTTTAGCACTTGCCACCAATGTGCATGAGTTTGTGGAATATAAATATGCCCGTTTAGAGCTTGAGTTAATGGCTGGTGAAAACGACAGTTAAGTTATTTATTAGCGTTGTTGTTATGCTGAGTTTGGGGTATTTACCAAGCTCAGTAAATCAGCATCGTGATGTTGCCTTTTGGCATGTAAAACATACCCCAGATTCTATTCTTATTAGTTATTATCGTTTTATTGACGATTTTAATGCTCAGCTAAATTCATTGACTGATACTACTCTATACTTATTAGCTGTAAATGCCGTTACGGATGCACAATTTGCTTGGGCACTGCGGTTATTAAATAATGAAAAGCCACAAGCGGCTTTACCTTTTTGGCGTGTTAGCGTGGCTCAGCAAAGTGTTGATAAGCGCCGGAAACTCAGTGCATTGTTACTGCAATCAGAACGTTGGGATGATTTAACATCACTGGCAGAGCAACACCTTTTGCCTGTCAGTTATGTTGCAGAGCATTTTAAATTGCAGCGCAAAGTAGCGCCGCAGCAGATTGAGACCGCTTTTGCTAATGATGAAGGGTTCTTACTGGCTTTTTCACAGCTTGAAGCAACGCCTCAATGTCAGTTTAATGTATTAATGATGACAGATCATCGCCAAGGTATTGCACAACTTAATGCATTTAAAATTCGTTATCAACAGCAACCCCAACCGAGCTCCGACAGCTTTTGTTTTAGTAAACCTATTTATTTAGGGGACACCATAAACTGCCAACAGCAGCTAAGCTCGGCAGCTAAATGTGACTGGCGGCCTTTAATCGCAGAGAAAAGTTGGCCTACAGGTTTTGATTTTATTGTGATGATGACGCAGAGCGGCTCAGGCAATGTGCAAGGTGGCATAATGCACTTAAACTCTGCAAGTAATTATGGCTTATTTTTACATGAGTTGATGCACTTTAACGGCTTTGAAGATGAGTATGCGTTACCCGCAATGAAGCAAGCGTGGTTATGTAATCAAAAAGGCTTGGTGGCGCCTAACCTTTTTATTGCCAATGATCTTACACCACCGGCTGGCTGGCAGCTAAGTGATAGTTGTCAAACACCAATCAAGGCATATAAACCAAGTAATAACTGGTCAATTATGCAATATCAACACATCCCTTTGTCAGTGCACTATCAACAATTATGGTTGCAACACATTACTGATCCGAGCTATCAGCCAGTACGATTTAGCGACTATTTTCAGCAATTTAAAGTACCTACGAACTTTATAAACAGAATGACAAAAAAAAATATTGAGGGATAAAGTTGTAAATAATATGCTGTCAGCACTAAAATAGTACAAAATAGCAGCAGGTAGGAGGGCTTACTATAGACAAAATCCTCCCTGATCAGTATAACTGTATATCTATAAAGCGTTTATTGAAGCTAAAATTAAAACCATCCGAAATGACCAGTACTAAACTAAAACTAACTAGCAGTGTATTGATACTCTTATGACTTCAAAAGGTTTCTCTGTATGACTTTGCTCTGGATACCCTTGTTATCCTTAATTGGCAGTGTTATTTCTTCCTGCACCGGCAAATTGACTCGTAATCAATCTACGAGCTTAACTATGCTAACGCCTTTATGCGCCTTAGCAATTGCGATTTATCACACGCCAGCGGTTTTAGCGGGTGAGACTATTCGCTTTACCACACAATGGATCCCAGCTTTGGGTATGGAGCTGGCTTTTCGTTTAGATGGTTTAAGTTTATTGTTTATCTTTATGATCTTAGGAATAGGGTTGCTGGTTATTTTTTATACCCGTTATTACCTAAGTAATAATGACTCGATGCCAAAATTATATTGTTACTTAATGCTGTTTATGACTGCAATGCTCGGTATTGTGATGTCAAATAACGTGATTCAACTATGGCTTTTTTGGGAATTAACTAGTATCAGCTCATTTTTGTTAATCAGTTTTTGGTGGCATAAATCAGAAGCCCGCAAAGGGGCGCGTATGGCATTAGCAGTCACTGGAGCCGGTGGATTGGCTCTGCTAGGTGGCTTATTACTGCTCGGTGATATTGTTGGTAGCTATGATCTAGACGTTATTTTAGCTAGTAAAACCTTGATCCAATCACATGACTTATACGAAGTAGCATTAGTGTTGGTATTGCTAGGTGCATTCACTAAATCAGCTCAATTCCCATTTCATTTTTGGTTACCCCATGCAATGGCTGCCCCAACGCCAGTGAGTGCCTATTTACATTCAGCGACTATGGTAAAAGCAGGTATCTTCCTACTTGCACGTTTTTATCCAGCATTAGCAGGAACAGATATCTGGTTTATTTTGGTTGCTATGACCGGCTTAACTACGTTATTGGTTGGCGCCTACATCGCTTTATTTAAGCATGATTTAAAAGGACTACTGGCGTATTCAACCATTAGCCATTTAGGTTTGATCACTTTATTACTCGGGTTAGATACTGAACTTGCTACAGTGGCAGCAATATTTCATATTATTAACCATGCAACGTTTAAAGCGTCATTATTTATGGCTACCGGTATTCTTGATCATGAAACAGGTACGCGAGATATGCGCAAGCTCAATGGTATGTGGCGATTTATGCCTTACACCGCTACTCTGGCAATGGTTGCCGCAGCGGCAATGGCTGGGGTGCCGTTATTAAATGGCTTCTTGTCAAAAGAGATGTTTTTTGCAGAAACCTTGCATCAACAAATACTTGGTTCTATGTCGTGGCTTATTCCTGTATTAGCAACTCTAGCAGCTGCTTTTTCTGTGGCATATTCGGCACGCTTTATTCACGATGTATTCTTCAATGGCGACCCAATCAATTTACCAAAAACACCGCATGAACCTCCTCGTTATATGCGCGTGCCAATCGAAATACTGGTTGTGTTGTGTTTATTAGTCGGTATGTTTCCAAGCTTTGTGGTGGATGGCATTTTGTCGGCGGCGTCGCTAGCCGTTCTTGGGGAAGCGGCACCACAGTTTAAGTTGTCAATTTGGCATGGCTTTAATTTACCATTGCTTATGAGTGCTATGGCTGTCGTGGGCGGTGTATTTATATATATTCAGCGTAAGCACCTATTCAAGTTTCAAGCGTCATTACCCCCATTAAATGCTAAAAAGACCTTTGAACGGTTTTTGTATGTCATTATTAAGTGGAGTCAAGCAAAAATCAGCAGCACCGAAAATGGCTCTTTGCAACGTTACATTGTTGTGATGTTGGGTGTGGTATTATTGTGCGCTGGTTGGCCACTGTTTGAAATGAACGCTTTGGCGGGTAGTGCGCCACGTACGCCGATTGATTTTCATAATGCCATTGGTGCAGGTTTAATGATTATCGGTGCCATTAGTACTGTGATCTGGCATCGCTCTCGGGTGGTATCGTTATTGATGATATCGATCGTAGGGTTAATGGTTTCAGTGGCATTTACACGCTTTTCAGCGCCCGATTTAGCGCTTACTCAGTTAACTGTAGAGGTAGTGACAGTCATTTTATTAATGCTAGCATTATTCTTCTTACCGCAACGCACCCCCAAAGAGTCGAGCTCATTACGTATTTTACGTGATTTAGGGATTGCCTCAGCAGTGGGGGTGGTTATTGCCAGTATTTGTTATGCATTATTAACGCGTCCGCTTGAGTCAATTTCAGATTTCTTTATTGCCAATGCAAAAACTGGCGGCGGTGGTACTAATGTCGTTAATGTTATTTTGGTTGATTTCAGAGGTTTTGATACCCTAGGAGAAATCACGGTACTGGGTATTGCAGCGTTAGGTATTTATAAAGTATTAACTAATCTACCATTGTTTATGCCAGCCAGCGACAGTGAGGGTCGCCCTTGGGCGCGAGAACGCCATCCACTGTTATTAGCCAGTATTTCACAAAGTTTATTGCCATTGGCGTTATTGGTTTCTGCATATATCTTCTTGCGCGGTCATAATTTACCTGGTGGGGGCTTTATTGCTGGGTTAGTCACTGCCATTGCCTTTATTTTGCAATATATGGCTCATGGTTCAATTTGGATTTCTGAGCGTTTTGATGTGAACTATCGAAAGATCATCGCCTCGGGTATTGCCATTGCAATGTTAACAGGGCTAGGAAGTTGGGCGTTTGGACGACCGTTTTTAACTACCTGGTTTGAATATTTTGATGTGCCATTTATCGGCAAAGTGGAATTGGCCAGTGCCATCGTATTTGATTTAGGTGTTTACATGACCGTAGTTGGCGCGACCTTAATGATACTCGCAAGCCTAGGTAAGTTAACCGCAGATACACCTAAGAAAGAGGTAAATATTTAATGGAACTGTTATACGCATCATGCGTTGGTGTATTGGTGACTTGTGGGGTGTACTTGATCCTAAGAGCACGAACTTTTCCGGTAGTATTAGGGTTAACGATGCTGTCATACGCAGTGAACTTATTTTTATTCTCTGCAGGGCGTTTAACTATTAATAAAGCCGCCGTGCTTGGTACTGGCACTGACTATGCCGATCCGCTGCCGCAAGCTTTAGTTTTGACTGCTATTGTAATTGGTTTTGCAATGACCGCCTTTGTGGTAATTTTGGCAATTCGTGGTCGTGCCGATTTAGGCAATGATCATGTAGATGGTCACTTAGGTAAAGCAGAACACAAGGAGCACAAATGATCCAGCATCTAGCTTCTTGGCCAATTTTATTACCTATGCTTGGCGGCATTATTTTACTGTTACCTCCTTGTGGCAAAAGCATTCCAATTCGTCGTGTAGCCTCTGTCGTCATGGCATTATTAAGTACCTTAGTTAGTGCGCTATTATTATGGCAAGTTTTCCAGTCAGGCATTATTGTGTATGCCATCGGCGGCTGGCAAGCGCCATTTGGGATCGTACTAGTTGCTGATTTAGTGTCAGTCTTACTGGTGTTATTAACGTCATTTCTAGGTTTGGCTGTTACTGTTTACAGCTGTATGGGAGATGATGAAAAAGGGGGCTTTTTTCATCCTTTAGTGCACTTTTTGGTACTGGGTGTTAACGGTGCGTTTTTAACAGGGGATTTATTCAACCTGTTTGTATTTTTTGAAGTACTGTTAATTGCTTCCTATTCATTACTAATGCATGACGGTGATAAACACAAAACACGATCGGCCATTCAATACGTGAGTTTAAACCTGATTGGTTCGAGTGTGTTTTTGATTGCTCTGGGTATTTTATATGGTGTATTAGGCACGTTGAATATTGCTGATATGGCACAAAAAGTGTCGCTGTTACAGGGCGATGACGTCTACCTTGCAAAAATTGGTGGGTTATTACTGCTGGTTGTTTTTGCGTTAAAAGGTGCATTGTTACCACTGCACTTATGGTTACCCAATACTTACGCCAGTGCAATGCCTGTGGTGGCAGCGTTATTCGCAATTATGACTAAAGTGGGTGTATATGCAATGCTGCGTGTCTATACCGTTATCTTTGGTGATGAAGCAGGGCAACTTGCACACATGGCACAACCTTGGTTGTGGGGTCTGGCTGTTGCAACTATTATAGTTGGCTCTATTGGTGTTGTTGCCGCGCAAGATTTACGCAAGCTCACTGCTAATTTAGTGGTTGTATCGGTGGGGACGTTAGTGGCGTTAGTCGCATTGCAAAACATTAATGCCACAGCGGCACTGTTGTATTACTTAGTGCATTCAACCTTCGTGTGCGCGGCCTTGTTTTTAGTGGCTGATCTGATTGCTCATCAGCGTGGTAAAGTTGCGGATCGTTTAGCGCCAGGACGCGGTGTAGCGCAACCATACTTATTAGGCGTGTGTTTTATTATTGCTGCTTTAGCAGTAGTAGGCATGCCACCACTGTCAGGGTTTGTTGGTAAAATATGGATTTTAAAAACTACCTTAGATAGCGAAAAAGCATTACTATTTTGGCCTGTTTACTTGCTTGCCAGCTTTGCATTATTAGTCGCATTATCTCGAGCGGGTACTACCTTATTTTGGGAACGAAAACATCAAGACTGTGAACCGACAGAAGGAGTAAAAGCGCATCCATTGCAGGTCACGGCAATAATTGCTTTATTAGTTTGTTCGCCTTTGTTAGTGATCTTTGGCGCCGTAGTAAGTGAATATATGATTGCTGCTGCTACGCAATTGCATGATATTACTGGCGGTATCAAGACGGTACTTGGAGAGGGCTTATAATGCGTTTAGAATCACGTTTTCGTTGGTTACCAACACCTTTTCGCAGTGCATTATTGTTTGTCGTATGGCTGCTACTCAATAACAGCGTATCGGCTGGCCATTTAGTGTTGGCCGTGATATTCGCTATTTTAATTCCTTTAGTTAGTTTTCCATTTCGTGAACCGCAACCGCTTATTATTAAGCCCGGTTTAGCGCTAAAGCAGTTAATTATCGTGATGTACGATATTATTACCGCCAATATGCAAGTTGCATTGCTTATCTTAGGGCCAGTTAAAAAGCTGCGTCCCGCATTTGTAAAAGTACCAATAGAGCTTAGTCATGCCATGCCGATCACTATTTTGGCAAGCACAGTGTCGCTTACACCAGGCACCGTAAGTGCTGAGGTATACCCAATACCTGAATCTCTCGCTGAGGGTGAGCAACCAATGCAGCGTTATTTGCTTATTCATGTATTAGATTTAGATGACGAACAAGCGTTGATCAACACCATTAAACAGCGTTACGAAGCACCACTGAAGGAGATATTTCAATGTTAGAAACAGTCTTTTTAATTGTTTTTGCAATGATTGGTTTATCGCTATTACTTAACTTATGGCGTTTAGTGGTCGGCCCTTCAGTACCTGATCGCATTTTAGCGCTAGATACTATGTATATTAATACCATAGCATTAATTATTTTATACGGTATGAGTATGGGCACAGGACTGTATTTTGAAGCTGCACTGTTAATCGCGATGCTGGGCTTTGTAAGTACAGTAGCGGTATGTAAGTACTTGTTACGTGGCGATATCATCGAATAAAGGGTAATAACATGATCAGTGAATGGATAGTCTCTATATTATTATTAATTGGTGGTGCATTTATTTTAATAGGCTCGGTAGGCCTTATCAAAATGCCGGATTTTTTTATGCGCCTGCATGGTCCTACAAAAGCCACAACCCTTGGCATGGCTGGAATGCTCATCGCTGCAATGATATTTTTTAGCAACACGCAAGATGGCGTTAGTGTCAAAGAGTTATTGATCTCAATTTTCTTATTGATCACCGCACCGATCAGCGGTTATATGCTGATAAAATCAGCAATCCACCATAAACTCAAAGCTAAAGACGGCACCAAAGGCTTAGATAACATCGAAGACGATTAATACAACTTGAAATAATGATCATTTTTTAGATTGTTTAAAGCTACATATGAAACAATTGTTTAGTACTAAAGTTAGTGCTGATTTTTTTATCTAAAGCGCCTATGCTGGTTAAATAATAATTAAAAATATCAGCGGTTATGTTTTCTATTTGGTCAATAAGCTTACTCGCCATTGTATACTTGGGAATTTTATTTGCTGTGGCGGGGTGGGCAGATAAACGCAAAATGCTGCCTTTTAAAGGGCTAACTTATGGACTATCGTTAGGTGTTTATTGTACCTCATGGGCATTTTTTGGTACTACAGCCCAAGCCGCACATAATGGTTGGTGGCTTGCCCCTACTTACGCTGGTACTATTTTGTTGTTTATTTTTGGTTGGCAAATATACTGTCGCATTGCGCATATTTGTCGCCAGCAAAAGCTTACCTCAATGGCCGATTTTATTGCCACGCGGTATGGTAAGTCTTCTAGTCTCTCGGGTTTAATATCGCTTATTTCTGTGATTGCTATTGTGCCGTATATTTCATTACAACTGAGTGCCACCGCACAAAGTATTAATTTATTAACTGCACGAGCTGCATCGCAAAGCCATCAAGTCTGGGCTGATAGTACGTTTTATATCACTTTGCTGTTAGCATTGTTTGCCATTTTATTTGGTGCTAGGAGGTTAAGACCGAGCGAGCACAACCCTGGGCTGATTGCCAGTATAGCCTTTGAATCTATGGTTAAGCTACTGGCGTTTGTGGTAGTGGGTTTATATGTCTGCTTTGCGCTTTTTGATAGTCCAGCTGCTTTATTTGCCAAAGCCGCAGAGCTAAATATAGATAAGCAGGTGGCCGCGACACAAAGTCCAACTTATGTGTATGTTGTACATACATTACTAGGGGTATTAGCTACTTTGTGTTTGCCTCGGCAATTTCACATGAGCTTTATAGAAAACAATAATGATAAAGAGCTGGCCTCTGCACGCTGGCTATTCCCTATTTATTTGCTGCTAATCAATCTATTTATTTTACCTATTGCATATGCGGGATTGATTTACTTTCAAGGTACAGAAGTTGGTTACGATACTTTTGTTTTGGCGTTACCGATGGCGGCAGACAGTCCACTGGTGGCATTGTTAGCTTTTTTGGGCGGTTTTTCAGCGGCAACCAGCATGGTAATCGTATCGGCTATTGTACTTTCTGTGATGATCACCAATGACTTTATCAATCAATTTATTTTACGTCGTTCTCAGCTGACTTCGAGCAGTCGTGGGCTTGATAAAAATAATCTGCTTCATGCACGTAAAATC
Organism: Pseudoalteromonas arctica; assembly: GCF_012927645.1. GTDB lineage: Bacteria > Pseudomonadota > Gammaproteobacteria > Enterobacterales > Alteromonadaceae > Pseudoalteromonas > Pseudoalteromonas arctica_A. The sequence continues at coordinate 38,144 of NZ_JABBMT010000014.1, forward strand.
GTCATAGTATTAATTTTATTACTTAGTTATTTTACCCATCGTATTCTTGGAGAGGCCAACACATTAGCCAATGTGGGTCTTATGTCGTTTACCTTAGTTGCGCAATTTGCTCCTGCAATGGTGATAGGCTTATGGTGGCGACACGCTTCGTGTCGAGGGGCACAGCTGGGTATTTTAACTGGCTTTATAATTTGGGGTTACACTTTATTATTGCCCAACCTTGCTAGCGGGCTTGGTAATGATAGTCGTTGGTTGATAGAAGGACCATGGCAAGTTGCTTGGTTAGCACCCACTAACTTATTCTCTCTGGGTTTAGAGGGTATTAGCCAAGCGGTGTTATTGTCATTAGGGGCAAATTGCTTGGTGTATTTTTTAGTGCCGCTATTGAGCCAAGCGACCTTAGCAGAGCGATTACAAAGCAATAAATTTATGCCACAATTATCCGATTCACGAATTAATACCGCCTTACAACCATTGAACTACCATGATTTAGGTGCGCTGTTACAGCGGTTTGCCGAAAAAGATGCCAGTCAACTATTAGTAAATCACTACTTTCCAACAGATAGAAGTAAGTGGAAACACCCTGCGGATCTGCAACTTGAGTTATTAATAGAACGAGAAATGTCTGCAGTGATAGGCGGTGCATCGGCACGACTTATTTTGGATGTTGCAAAAAATGAGCAACGTCAGCCACTAGAGCAAGTTGCTGAACTTGTTGATGAGGCTACGCAAGTGCTGAAGTTTAATCGTGATTTACTGCAAGCTACTATTGAAAACATTCAACAAGGCATAAGTGTAGTGGATAGTGAGCTGCGTTTAGTTGCTTGGAATCAAGGCTATAAATGCATGTTCTCTTATCCAGAAGAAGCGCTTTATATTGGCCGACCAGTGGCTGATATTATTCGTTTTAATGCCGAACGAGGCTTGTTTAGCGGCGAAGATATTAATATCGAGGTAGAAAAGCGCTTAGGTTATTTAAAACAAGGCAGTGCTTATAAATACCAGCGTTCTCACAATGATGGCCGTGTATTTGAGATGCAAGGTAACCCGTTACCAGGCGGTGGATTTGTAACTACCTATACTGATATTTCAGAGTTTGTTAAACAGCAAAAAGCACTCACAGAGGCAAATGTTAGCCTTGAAGAAAAAGTAGCTACACGCACTAAAGCTTTAACACAAGCTAACCATGAGCTGTCTGCGGCAAAGTTAGTTGCCGAACAAGCAACGGTTAGCAAAACCCGCTTTTTTGCTGCAGCTAGCCACGACTTATTACAACCTTTTAATGCCGCAAGTTTGTTTTGCTCATTAATGAATGAAAAAGCACAAGACACTCAGTTACAAGAGCTGGCGCTCAATATTAAAAATTCATTAGGGAATGCTGAAGAGTTGTTGTCGAGCATTTTAGAACTGACAAAACTAGACTCTGGAGCATTTAAAATTCAGTACAGTGAATTTGCAGTTAGTAGCTTACTCGAGCCATTACGCAATGATTATGCTGCGCTTGCGAGAGAAAAAGGGCTTAATCTCATTATGCAGACGTGCGATGTCCATTTAGTTACCGATAAAGCATTATTACGGCGAGTGTTGCGAAATTTACTCAGTAATGCCATACGTTACACTGAACAAGGTGAAGTACGCTTAAAAATGCAACGTCATGATCAACAGGTCTCATTCATTATTGAAGATACAGGGATCGGCATTGCTGCAAGTGATCAACAAACGATATATCAGGAATTTAAACAGCTAGGGGCAAAGCCCAATGCTGAAGGGTTAGGACTTGGCTTAGCTATTACCAAAAGAATTTGTGACTTATTGAAAATTCCCTTAATGGTGGGCTCTGAACTCGGCAAAGGCACGCAATTTACATTAACCTTACCATGTAAAGCGGGTCGAATTAGCACTGCGCTACACAGTGCAGAGCAAGGCCAAGAAACCGAGCTAGGGCGTTTACATATTTGGTTAGTTGATAACGATAGCAATGTGCTTGAAGCGCTCAAACAATTACTTGAAAACTGGGGCTGTGCAATTGCCACCGCTACTAACTTAACCGAGCTTGAGCAATTAAAAGCGGCTCAAAATTTACCGCAACTACTGATCGTTGATTATCAACTAGACGACGGTGTGACTGGGCTTGACGTTATTAAGCAGGCAGGCCTTGAAGCGTTACCGGCAATAGTAAATACCGCCAATCATGATGAGGGTATTCGAGAGAGTGTGCTTGATGCCGGTTATCCATTATTGTATAAACCACTCAAAGCGCCCGCCTTAAAGCGAATGATAAAACGGCTAACGTGATTGCAAGGACACGAATACTTGGGTTCCCGATTTATTTGCGCGTGCGTTAACACTCAACTCACCCCCTTGGTTGCGTATCAATTCGCGGCTGATCACCAAACCAATGCCCGCGCCCTGTGCTTTTGTAGAATAAAAGGGCACAAATAGGTTGTCGGGGTTGGCAATGCCCGTGCCGTTGTCAGTCAGCTCAATCACAACGCCATCGTTTTGCTGTTGCCAGTTAAGCGTGGGAGGCGTGTTACCGCCTGCTTCAAAGGCATTTTTTATCAGGTTGATCAGTGCTTGTTCAAGCTGGCCTAAATCGGCTGTAAAATTCACAGGCTGAGAAGGGTGAATTTCGAGCTCAGGGAATATTGCCTGTAGTCGTAAGTTCACTTGTTCGTTATTGATTTGCTGTTTATTTGGCGAGGGGAGTTTTGAGAATGCGCTGTAGCTATTTACAAAATCAAGCAAATGTTGCGCACGTTTTTCAATCACTTGCAGCATATCTTGGGCAAGGTCTGGGCCTGGGGTTATTTGCCCTTGCTGTTTCATGGTTTGCAGTGATTGGCTCATGGAGTAAATTGGCGTTAAGGAGTTACGCACTTCATGGTTGAGCACGCGAATTAAGCGCTGCCAAATGTCTTGTTCATTTGCGCGTAGCTGTTGTTCAATAGAAAATAGCGTAAGCAGCTCGTAATTTCGCCCTGTGCGCCAAAATGTTTGTGCTGATACGATAAAACGGCGTTTAAAACGCGACTCTTTCTCTATTTGCCAACGACCATTGTTATAAATCAGCCCTAGATCGGTGCTACTTAATCCTTCAACATTGGGTGCTGTTAAGGTGTTTAAAAATGCGTTATTGGTAAAGTAAACTTGCCCGTGAGGGTCTAAAATAACAATGGGTAAATCAAGCATTTTAGCAAACTCAAACACGAACTCTTCAGTTTGCATATAGTGACGTTTACTTTGCGCTATTTTGTTAGTGAGCTTGGTAAAGTCATTTTTAAGGTTGGCTACTCGCCCGTTTTGATACTGTGCTAAATGCCAACTATTACTCTCGTTGTTAGCCAGTGCATCAAGCTGTGTTCCAAAGCGTTCGATAACATCAAGGGTCAGTTTGTAGCTTTTGACTACTGCAAACAGGCTAACTGCAACGACGGGGAGTATAATACTAATGCTTGCAAACCAATCGAGCCCCCACGTTATTACAAGCAAAATACACAGCATTAATACAATAAACATCACTAAGGCGGCATAACGCATTAGTCGCTGTTCGAGCGAGTGAGTGCGGGCCATTAAAAGTCTGCTTCTTTTAAATCAAGCTGGTGCTTATCGATTCGCCTGTAAATCGCCGATTTACTCAAGCCTAAAAACTCACCCGCGGCAACAACATTCCCATTAAATTGCGCCAACGCTTTTTGAATCATTTGTTTTTCAAGTTCTTCCAGTGGCAGCAACGGTAATGAATCACTCGTTGCGCTGTTGCTTGCATCACTACTGGGTTGTTCAAGAATCAAATCATTGGCATCGATATTGTCGTTATCGCTCATGATCACGGCACGTTCAATACAATGGCTAAGTTCTCGCACATTGCCCGGCCACGTGTAGTTCGTGAGCGCCTGAATTGCAGTAGCTGAAAGTGACATGCCTTCACGCTGGTATTTTTTACTGTGCGTTGCAAGCAAGTGATGTGCTAATTCTATAATGTCTTCAGGACGCTCACGTAGTGGCGGAATATGTAGTTCAATGGTGTTGAGCCTGAACAATAAATCGCGGCGAAATTCCCCCGCCTCAATGGCTTTAGCTAGCTCTGCGTTAGTGGCAGCAATAATCCGTACATCCGCTGTTTGGGTTTGGCTTGAGCCTAATACTTCAAACTCTTGGCTTTCAAGTACGCGCAGCATTTTACTTTGTAGCTCAAGGGGGAGTGTGGCTATTTCATCTAAAAATAAGGTGCCGCCATTGGCTATTTCAAAGCGGCCGAGACGGTCTTCTTTAGCGTCGGTAAAGGCGCCTTTTTTGTGGCCAAATAATTCGCTTTCAAATAAAGAGGGCGCAATAGCACCAATATTAACGCTCACATAGCGTTGTTCGCAGCGATTAGAGTGTTGGTGAATATAGTTTGCTAGCAGGCTCTTACCGGTGCCATTTTCTCCGGTAATTAAAATACTGGCATCGGTTTTTGCGGCGCGCTTAGCGCGTGTCAGTAATTGTTGCGTCACCGCTGAATTAGCAATGTAATCAGTACTTTTTGGTAAGTTTAGCGCCTTTAAACAGGCATTATCATGATTGCTTTTTTTCAGCGTTAGTTGCTGTTGTACAACGCTAGTTAAACGCAGGTTATTCCAAGGTTTTTCAAGAAAGTCAACAGCGCCTAACTGCATGGCTTTGACCGCGACATCAACACTTGCCCATGCGGTCATTACGATAACAGGAATGGTTGAACTAATAGACTGCAGTTGCTTTAAAAATCGCAGCCCTTCATCCCCTGAGGTGGTATCGAGCTTAAAGTTCATATCGAGCAAAATAAGGCTAATTGCATTACAGTTTAAAATTTCGAGGGCTTGCTCAGGGCCTTGTGCTTCAATACATTGTAAGCCAAGTTGGTTTAGCGCCACGATGGCGGCCATGCGAACATCAGCTTGGTCGTCGATTACTAAAATTGGGTCCATTTTATATGTATGATCCTGTCGTGGTGGCCCTGTTTGGGCCACCCTTATCATTATTATTCGTTACGAAGTGAGGCCATGGGTTTGGCTTTAATTAATAGCAATAGTGGCCTAAAGCAGGCGAACATTGCAATAATCAAAGTGATAAACCACGCCATTAATTGCAAGCGCACGTCTAAAATTAACCAAGATACAAGCTGTTCTTGCAGGCTATGGTAGCCGGCTATCATTACACTCAGCGCTAAAATAAAACCGATTAACACAGGGAGTACGGCTTCTTTGCTCATAAGTTTAAATAAGCGTGCTTTTTTAGCCCCTAGCGCCATACGAATACCAAATTCATACCGACGTAGACCTAAGTTGTAGCTAAGTACTCCAAATATACCTATTGCAGCGAGTAATAGAGTAAAAAGCGCCAGCGTACAACACAATACTACTGTAAGGCGGCTCATATACAGCAAACCATCGTACTCTTGCTGTAAGTCTCTAAATTGCCATAAGGTTAGGTGACTATTGGCTTTTCTTAATAAATTCAAAACTTGCTTGCTAGTAAGCTCAACACTGGGTTCTGTTTCAATAACAAACATATAACTCCAAGGTTGTGCCGGCCACCACATGTGCCGACCAAATGATTCATCATAATATTTAGGGTGGTTAAAATCTTCAGTTATGCCGACAATCTCAAACATTTTATCTTCAAGGCCTTTGTAGCTTTTACCGATAATGTCTGTGTATTCTTGATCAGGTAATAACCATTTAGCCACACTAATAGATACCAAAAGTTCATTTGTTTCCCCTCGCATAGCTTGTTCGCTAAAAGTACGCCCTGCGAGTATTTTGGTGTTCACTAAGTCAAAGTAATCAGGCCCGACCCATTGGCTGGGGAAGAAGATGGAGCTTTTACCTTCAACGTCGGTCAGGGTGTTGGCATTTTGCCTTGGCGATACTGGGCTTTGCCCAAGTGCGACATCTTTAATACCTTCACTGTTTTGTAATACTTTTTGATACTGCTTAATTTGCTCGTAGCGCTCAGCTAATGTTGCATCGTTATTAACTTGAAATAATTGTGCAAAATACAGGTTTTCAGTATCGCTGCCTAAAGGGCGGTTGATGGTCTCTAAGGATTTACTCACCACCATGACCGAGAAGCTAACCAGTAAAGCGGCTACAAACATTTGCACGCCAATTAATAAACGAACAGTACGCCCTGATACTTGCGAAACACCGCCTTTACCGCTGTTCTGCATTTGCTGGTTGAGGGTTTTATAATTAATTAAATACGCTGTGATGATTGAGAAAATGTACGCTAAAGCAATACACATCACTATGGCGATAAGTACCAAGTTGATATCTACAGCTAGGCTATTCACTAATGGTAAGCGGCCTTCAGCAAGCACTTTAAATAGCCTAATTCCCCAGACTGACAAAAACAGCGCAATACTGACCGAAATACTCATCAATATAAGCGATTGTAGTAAAATGCTGTTAAATAATGTTTTACGTTTTGCGCCCAGCACAGCTTGTAAAGCTAAGGTTTTATGTTGCGCTAACGCTCGAGAAAAGAATAAGGTACTGACGTTTAGTACAGCAATGACGAGTAGCCCTAACGCACCAGCGAGCATCATTAAGCTTAAATCATCGTTGTTACCTAGCTCTACTTCACGGTAAGGCGTGACAACGGGGTTCACATCTGTAATACCACCATTGTTCAGCCACTCAGATTTTATGGTATCAATTTGGGCTTTTAAGTCGGTTTTTACTTGCGAAGTAGTGACTCCAGGCTTTAATACTGCTATTAACTTGAGATTTCTAAAGGTGTTAGTCCATGGGCTTTGCCAGTCATCGTTATGAAAAAATCGACGATCGGCACTGCTTGGATACCAAACATCAACAGAGCCCGCTTTAATCATGTAGGGTGGGCTGAAATTAGCCGCTACAACACCGGTTATAATATGCCCATCACCTTCAATTTCACTGGCTGTTTTTAAGGGTTTACCAATTACATTAGGGTCACTATTAAAATGCTCTTTCCAGAACTTCTCTGAAATGACTACACTATTATCAACTTCCTCTAAGGTTTCGCCCTTTTTAAAGCCACGTCCGAGTAAAAAAGGAGTATGTAGGAGTTCAAAGTATTCACCACCTACATACAGCACATCTTTTTTTGGTTGACCGTCTAAGTTTAAAAAAATATTTTCAGCGGCATTCATCATAAATGCCTGCTCAAAACTTTGATTGTTCTTAATCCAGTGCACCATGGATTGATAACTTTGAAAGCCAACCGCATCATAATCATCATAAGTGAGGCTTTGCTCAACCACCACCATGCGGTTCTCATCAAATACATCGAGCGGTTTTAAAAAGTAACTATTCACTAAACTCAATACAACAAATAATGCCGCTAAAGTCAGTGCGAGTGTTGAAACAACGGCGGTGACAAATCCTGGTGCATTCATCAGTGATGCCCATGCTAAGCGCAGTTGGCTTCGTGTTTTAGTTAAACGGCTCATGTTAAACGACCTCAGCACTGTCAGTTGCTAAGTTGGCTGTTGGTGCCGCTTGGTTTTCGCGTGCATGCGAGTAAGAGACAATTTCGCCATCGAGTAGTTTTAGCTGAGTTTTTGCCCGCCCGGCATAACGTAAATCATGGGTTACCATGCAAATGGTGGTGCCTTTTTGATTAAGTGCATCGAGTAGGTCCATCACGGCATCGCCGTTTTTAGAGTCAAGGTTACCGGTTGGCTCATCGACCAATAAAATACTCGGCTTTCCGGCAAGTGCGCGAGCAATAGCAATACGCTGTTGTTGGCCACCAGAGAGCTGGTTGGGCTTATGTTGTGCGCGGTGACCCATTTCAACTTCATCAAGGGCATGTTTTACTGCACTTTGAATATCAGCTTGGCTCATCGCGGGCTCGCGATAAGTCAGCGGCAGGGCAACGTTATCAAATACTGATAGCTCATCGATTAAATTAAATGACTGAAAAATAAAGCCAATGTGTAAATTACGTAGTTCGGCTTGTTGGTCCATATCAAGGGTTTTGGTATCGACATTTTTAATGGCATATTGACCACCTGTTGGGCTATCAAGTAAACCTAATAGCGACAGCAAGGTCGATTTTCCGCAGCCCGATGGGCCGCTAATACAAATATAATCACCTTCATTAATAGTCAGGTCGATATTTTTTAAAGCATAGGTTTCAACGTTTTGGCTGCGATAAACCTTGGCGATGTTTTTGAGTGAGATAAGCGTATTGTTGTTCATAAACTTTCCTGTTCGATTTTTATAGTTGCCAAATGCTGCCATTTTGAAAGGTCTGAAATGATCAGCTGTTCGCCCACCGTAGCGCCATCTAAAAGTTGAATTTTATTATCACTGAGTGTACCAAACTCAATATTTATCGGGGCAGCTAAATGAGTGTTGGGGTTAAGTTTAAAAAGCATCGCTTTTGAATGAGCTTTTGCTTTTTGCGGTAATTTAATGGTCAGTGCATTCGCTATTACATTACTTATAACATGGCCTTCAATGCTTAAGTCGGGGCGTGCATTAGCGGGTAATTCACCAATAAGGTCGAGCTCAATCATTACCCGACCATCACTCACGATGGGATCAATTCTGGTCACTTTAGCTGTCACTTCACCTTGCTTTGAGTTGCTAAAGGTATTGACGCGGGCTGGCATATTGAGTGCGATTTTTTCAGCGTCACTTTGTTTAATACTGAGCTCTGCTTTGAGTGCGCTATCAGAACCCACCACAGCTAAGCGAGTGCCTGGTGTGAGGTTTTGGCCTAGTTCTACGTTGAGCTCTTGCAGCATGCCGTCAATGCCTGCTGTAATTTTTAGGTCATCAAAAGCTTGCTGTTGTACTTTATAATTTAACTCAAATTGGCGTAATAGCTCCTGCTGAACCTTACTGCGCTGCAGGTGCATTTGCGCTAATTGCACGAGACGTTTTTGTTCAATCTCAACGCGCTGCTTGAGCTGTTTTACGGTGAGTAAGCTACGTTTGTAATCAAGGCTTGAAACAATGCCTTGTTCGATTAATTGACTCTCGGCTTCGCTTCTTAGCTGGGCGCTTTCAAGCTCACTCTGTAAAAGAGTTAGGTTAGCTTCGCGCTCCAATAGCTGACTTTTTTGATTGATTTTTTGCTCGCTAAAGCTTGCTTGTTGGCGTGCAAGTTCCAGTCTTGCGACCGACAAACGCTGCGCTTGTAGTGGGTTCACTAGGCTGATAATAACCGTGTCTTTGCTTACACGCGTACCTGGATACACATGGATGGCCTCGACCATTGCGACATCTGTGTTGGTTAAATAACGCTGATACTTGGATTTCAATCGGCCAAAGCCTTTGACTTTTACAACAAAATCCACTTGTGTCACGCTGGCAATCTGTAATTGGCTGGCAGGAATTGTTGTGGGGGCAAGCCAAGATTGTACCAGCCATATCATAATGATGATGCTAACAATTAAGGCTGCAATAATGAGTTTTCTACGCTGATTTGGTTTGTTACTGGGCTTTAAGGTGCTATCTAAATCCATTGGCTGTGTTTCATTATATTCTAATAAGTAAACACGGTAGCGAGGAATATGCCAATTTTTAAAGCCTTGAATTTAATTGGCTTTTAGTTTTTGGTAGGAACTGGTTTTCCCGTAAATGGGATTTCCAAAATGAAACTGGGAAGCGTTTTGGTTTATTGGCTGCCTTCGGTTTTCCCCACCTGAGATAGCTGGTTAAATAAAATGCCTGCTTGGGTGCGGTTATATACGTTGAGTTTGCGCAAAATAGCGGATACATGTTGTTTGATAGTGGTTTCTTGAATCGACATTTTAAACGCGATTTGTTTATTTAGCAGCCCATCAGCAATCATGGCTAAAACACGGTACTGTTGCGGGGTGAGCCTTTCAAGATTGCGGGCAAAGCTGCTTTGTTCGTCGTTAATAACTATGTCTGTTAAGTCGATTTCAGGTGGTAACCAAGAGTCGCCGTTGAGAACATGGTTAATGGCTTCGCTTATGATATCCAAGGATGATGATTTTGGGATATATCCCGCGGCACCTAAGCTCATGGCTTGTTTGATTATAGTGGGGGTTTCGTTGGCCGATACCATAATAACAACTATATCAGGGTAACGATTTCGTAGTTGCGATAATGCCTGTAGGCCATTAGCACCAGGAATGGTTAAATCTAAAAAAATTAACTCTATTTCAGGGTGCTCGGTTAATAGGGTAAATAAACCATCAATGTCACTGGCTTCTTTTATATGTTGCTCAGGTACTGAGGTTGCCGCTGCTTGGCGAAGTGCGTTTCTAAATAATGGATGATCATCGGCAATAATAGTGCTCACTGTTAAAGACATTCCCTAAAACTCCAATGTGGTATGTTATAAATGATTTCTTACTTTGAAACAAGGTTTACCTATGGGGGAGAAAATAGGCAAACCTTTTTAGATAATAACTTAAAAACGGTAACCTACAGTGAGTGATACTGTACGAGGGTCGCCATAATAACCAATTAAGGTATTATCTCCACCAAGGCCAGGTGTATATTTGCTGACATCACTTGGGTTGCTAGGATCAGGTGCAACAAATTGGTAGCCACCAATCATATACTCCTCGTCAGTGAGGTTTTTACCATATAACCCGGCACTCCACTGGCCATCAGTGCTGTACCAGGTTATACCAATGTTGAGTAAGCCGTAAGCATCTTGAGTGAGTAGGCTATCTTCTTCAAATAGCGCGTAATCACCACGGTAATAATAGTTACCGTTCATAACAAAGTCGCCTATCTCAGTATACATACGATAAGTGGCACCGAGGTTAAAGGTTAAATCAGGCGTATTTGATACACTAAAGCGATCAGACTTATCAAATGCTTCACCCGTTTCAGGATCGTAATCTATAACATTATCAAAGCTACTATCTATATAACCAATTGACGCATCAAAGCTGAGAGATTCTGTGGCTATATAGTTAAGTTCTACTTCTATACCATCAGAAGTAGATTCACCAATATTCCCTAAGCGTTGATTTAAATCCGCAGCATTATCACCCGGTAATACAGAGATGTACTGACGGTCTTTATGGTCAAGAGTGAACAAAGTTACGTTGGCGCGTAGGTTATCGTTCCATTCGCTTTTCATGCCAAATTCAAATGAGTCTACAATTTCAGGCTTAGCGGCAGGTTCAGCCGTGGTGGCACGAGGATTGAAAGTCCCTGATTTAAACCCTTGTGCGTAGCTGGCAAAGAACATAATATCGCGACTATATTGATACTCAACGCCAGCACGTGGAGTAAAGCGTGACCAATCTGCACTGTCATCTAATACTGTGGGGACTAGTTGTCCTTCAGGGCGAACATAACCTGGTATCCAACCCGACTCAGGATATACCGTGTCAAATATGAGGCCGTTATTTACAATCGCGTCTTTGCTGTCTTTGGTGTAGCGAGCACCTAAGGTCATTGACCACTTATCATCAAAATCATAAGTGCCTTGGATATACGCGGCCTTACTGCTTGAGTTGCTGCATCCGCTAACTTCACGAGTGAGGCCTGGAGCGCCAAGGCTTTTACCGAGTTCCTCTAAAATAGCTTCAAATTGCCCACAAGATTCACCATCATAGTAATATAAACCAGATACCAGCTTGTAGTTATTGCCTTGGTGATTGAGTTGTAATTCGTGCGTAGTTTGTTCGTCATCATAAATTGCTGGCACATCAAAAATGCGAGTTGAGGTGTTATCAAAGTCGATATTAGTCGGCGAATAACTGTCACGACTAGAACCGATGTATTTTAAACTGGTATTGCTATTCATGTCCCAACGCGCAGTTAAGCTGTAGCCTTCAAGCTCAACCTTGTTCCATGTTGGCATGCTGGTATAAGAGTCGTATACGCTGTCAGGTACTGGTGCATCAGTGAGTAAGCTAGGCAGTAAACGGTAACCGCCTTTGGCGTTAGACTCATCTTCGGTTTTATCCCATGTTAGGCGAAAAAACAGCTCATCGGTGGGGGTGTACTCTAAGGTTACACGTGCGGCGGTTACATCTTTATTGTAGTTTTCACGGTCTTGATTATCTAAATCTGAAGTTAGAAATTCTCCAAAACCATCACGGTTTAAGGTAGCAAAACCAAAACCAACATAGAGCTTTTCATCAATCAGCGGCAGTTGTCCGGTGATCTTCAAATCTTTTTGATTGTAACTTCCGACTGTGCCTTGTACGTTTAAAGTGGCATCGCCAGTCATTTCTTTAGTGACATATTTAATGGCTCCACCAATGGTGTTTTTACCGTAGAGCGTACCTTGTGGGCCGCGTAGTACTTCAATTTGTTGTACGTCTAGTAAATCCAGTACCGCACCTTGCGGGCGCGCTAAATATACGTCATCAATATAAATGCCCACGCCAGGTTCATAACCCCACAGCGGATCCTGTTGGCCAACACCACGAATAAAGGCGGTAATGGTAGAGTTAGTACCACGGCTTGTTTGTAAAGTGGTGTTTGGCGAAAACTGTTGCACTTCAGTCATCACGCTGATGCCATTTTCGGCAAGTTGCTGGGCGCCTATCGAGGTTACGGCAACAGGCACTTCTTGTAAGTTTTCAACCGTTTTTCGCGCAGTAACTTCAATACGCTCAAGTTCGCCTTTTTTTACAGTATTCGTTTGCTCCGCGGCAATACTATTAGCACTTAATAAGGCTAATGAAACGGCGAGTGTTATCGGTGTGATGTTTTGATTGAGCTTGCTCATGGTGTGTTCCTGTTTATTGTTATCGTTAATGGTTTGCTCATGTCACCTGTATTCAATGTAGAAGATAGTTGCAAAAAAGGAATTAGTACCATAGTGCTATACGTATTTAATTAATTGACTTATAAGGGATTTAAGCCGAACTTATAATATGTAGCACCTTAGTGCTATGTCTTTTTTGGTGGTTTACAGTAAAACTAAAACAATTACTGCGATGTCACCTCATCTTGGGTAATAACAATAATTATAGGAATGTCTATGCTGAGTATGATAGGGCTGTTAAGTGGTTTAATACTGCTGATTATTTTAACGTTGCGTGGCGTAAATTTATTTATAGCCGCGCCAATCTGTGCACTTTTAGTAGCACTAAGTAGTGATATGGCGATATTTCCAGTCACTGCGGATAGTAACTTTATTAATGCTTATATGGATGGCTTTGCTGGCTTTTTAAGTGCGTGGTTTTTTATGTTTTTACTGGGCTCTCTGTTTGGTAAGTTTATGGAAGATACCGGCGCTGCTGATAGCGTAGCAAGCTACATTGTAGGTAAATTAGGCATGAAACACGCAGTGCTGGCTGTGGTGATTGCGTGTGCTGTATTAACCTATGGTGGGGTAAGTGTGTTTATCGTTGCGTTTTCAGTTTATCCAATGGCACTAAGTTTGTTTAAAGACGCTAATTTACCGCGGCGCTTTATTCCAGCTACTTTGGCGTTTGGATCGGTGACGTTTACGATGACTTCTGCGGGATCACCTGAGATTCAAAATTGGATCCCCGTTAAATACTTAGGCACTTCTCCCTATGCTGCATGGGAAGTGAGCTTAGTGGTTGCAATTTTTATGGCAACGGTTGGTTACTTTTGGCTCAATAAGATGATCAAAAAAGCGCAAGCAAATGGAGAGTGTTTTGCAGCACGTGATGATGATCCTGTGATTATTAAACGTGAGCGGCCACATCCAATTACTGGCATCATTCCATTATTGGTGGTGTTGTTGCTGTCTTTTACTTTGCATGATGTATTACAGCAAACAGCATTAATAGTTGCATTGCTTGGTGGTGTATTAAGTATTGTGGTTATTAACTATAAGTATTTCCATAATATGGCTAATGCAATCAATGTGGGTACTACAGGTGCTTTAGTCGCCATTGGCAATACTGCCGCCGTTGTGGGTTTTGGCGCGGTGGCAAAAGTCTCACCGGCATTTATCGCAGCCGTTGATACGATGACGCATATGCCGGGCAATGAACTAGTGGGGGCAGCTGTTGCTGTGAGTGTTATTGCAGGTTTAACTGGCTCTGCATCCGGTGGACAAGCGATTGCACTACCATTAGTTGCGCCGCAATATGTAGAGATGGGTGTTAACCCAGAACAATTGCATCGGGTGGTAGCAATTAGTTCAGGGGCGCTAGATAGCTTGCCGCATAATGGTTATGTGGTCACGACTATACGGGCGATTTGTAAAGAAACTCACCAACGTGCTTACTGGCCATTGGCTGCGTTAACCGTGGTTATACCACTTGTTGGCGTCGCATTGGCATTGGGTCTATTTATAACTTTTTAAGGAAGGGCAATGAAAACAACACTAATAATTATCGGATTGCTTTTATTTTATACGAGTGCCGCGTTTTGTGCAGATAAAGCTGCGCCTATGCTGGTGGAAAAACAACATTTTACCACCAAAAATTTCACCACTGTGTCAGGAAAGACCATTACCAAAGTTGATATTGGTTGGGAAAGCTACGGCAAATTAAATGAAGCCAAAGATAATGTGATTTTAATCACTCATTACTTTTCTGGTACTTCTCATGCGGCGGGTAAATACAAAGCCGATGACGCCCTGCTAGGGTATTGGGACGCGATTATTGGCCCAGGCAAAGCTATTGATACTGATAAATATTTTGTGATCAGCTCAGATACGCTAGTCAATGCTAACTGGCATGACCCCAATGTCATCACTACAGGACCTGCATCGATTAACCCCGCTACAGGTAAACCTTATGGACTTGATTTCCCTGTAGTGACCATTACTGATTTTGTTAATGTACAAAAACGTTTGCTTGATAGCTTAGGTATAAAGAAATTACATGCGGTGATGGGCGCATCCATGGGCTCGTTCCAAGCGTTAGAATGGGCGGTACGTTACCCCGATCAGGTTGAGCGACTTATTCATGTAATTGGCGCAGCGACGATGGATGCTTGGACGGTGGCGGCCCTTGAAAAATGGGCATTGCCAATTCGGTTAGATAAAAATTGGCAGCAAGGCGATTATTACAACAAAGAGCGCCCGCTGGATGGTTTGGCTGCAACTATGCTGAACATTACTCAAGATGCTATGCACCCGATTATTTATAACGCCAGTTTCCCGAACTTTAATGTGCTTGATCAAGGGGCATTAAATGATATTCGCACCTTGCCACAACTTAGCCAAACATTAGCAACACGAGCTATGGCACGCGCGAAAACCCAAGATGCAAATCACGTGTTGTATTTAGTCCGTGCATCACAGCTTTTTACCGCGGGTATGCAAGACGATTTAACTAGCGCACTAAAAAAAGTGAAAGCAAAAACCTTATTGCTGCCTGCAACAAACGATTTATTATTGCGTCCTGAAAATATGCAAGCAGTATATAGCGCCATGAAAACAGCAGGTAAAGAAGTTGAAATGTCAGAGATTAAAGGCGGGTGGGGGCATTTAGATGGCATTTTTTCTATCTCACCAAAGGCTCAGCTAATCAGGGACTTTTTAAAGGAGGAATCGCATGAGTAAAACAGTATTAATTACTGGGGCTGCCAGTGGCATCGGCTTTTATGTTGCTGAGCAACTAGTCAAAGCTGGCCATCATATTATTGTCACTGATTTACATCAGCACAGCGCCGAACAAGCTGCTGCTAAAATCATTGAGCAAGGGGGTAATGCACAAGGCTTTGCACTGAATGTGGCAGATAGTAATGCAATAGAGGCGTTTTTTAATGAGTTTAAACAGCCGATAGATGTACTTATTAATAATGCGGGCATTCAGCATGTAGCAAAACTAGAAGAGTTTCCAGCAGAGACATGGCAATTTTTACAGCAGGTTATGCTGGTCGGGCCGGCGATAATGAGCAAAGCTGTGTTGCCACGTATGCGCGACCGAGGCTTTGGTCGTATTATAAATATAGGCTCTATTCACGCGCTAGTTGCATCTAAATATAAATCTGCTTATGTTGCGGCGAAGCACGGTTTAATAGGCTTTGCTAAAACGATGGCATTAGAAACTGGTGACAGCAATATTACCATTAATACAGTATGCCCTGCCTATGTAAAAACCCCTTTAGTTGAGCAGCAAATTGCCGCGCAGGCAAAGCAGCATGGAATGTCAGAGCAGCAAGTTATAGACACAATCATGCTTGCGCCCATGCCAAAAAAAGCCTTCATTGAGTTAGATGAAATACTGCATACCATCTGTTTTTTAATGGCTGATGAAGCGCGTAATATAACTGCACAAGCCATTGCCATTGATGGTGGTTGGACTGCTCAATAGGAGGAATTATGGCTGGTTTTGATAAAGTAGTGACAAATTACAGTGAAGCAATGGCTGGTCTTGCCGATGGTATGACTGTGATCGCTGGTGGTTTTGGACTATGTGGTATCCCTGAGGGATTAATTGCGCAAATAAAACGCCAAGGGACACGCGATTTAACTGTGGTTTCTAATAACTGTGGAATTGATGGATTTGGCCTTGGAATATTGCTTGAAGATAACCAAATTAGCAAAATGATAGCCTCATATGTGGGTGAAAATACGCTTTTTGAACAACAGCTACTTAGTGGTGAGTTAGATGTTGAGTTAACACCGCAGGGTACTTTGGCTGAAAAAATGCGTGCTGGTGGTGCGGGGATCCCTGCTTTTTACACGGCAACCGGCGTAGGTACTCCGGTTGCTGAGGGGAAAGAAATTCGCCATATCAATGGCCGCGATTACTTATTAGAGCCCAGTATTACCGGTGATTTTGCCATTATTAAAGCGTATAAGGCGGATCGCTATGGCAACTGTATTTATCGTCATACTGCTATGAATTTTAATCCAATGGCTGCAACTGCAGGTAAAATTACAGTTTTAGAGGTTGAAGAGATTGTTGAGCCTGGTGAACTTGAGCCGAGCCAAATTCACACACCTGGCATTTATATTGACCGAGTGATTCAAGGTGAATTTGAAAAACGCATAGAAAAAGTCACCACCCGAGATAACAATAAATAAGGAACCCACTGATGGCATTATCACGAGAACAAATCGCTAAACGTGTAGCGATGGAACTGCAAGATGGTTACTATGTGAACCTAGGAATAGGCATTCCAACTTTAGTTGCCAACTATGTGCCTGATGGTATAGAAGTAATGCTGCAATCAGAAAATGGCTTGTTAGGTATGGGGCCTTACCCTGATACAGATGCAGTGGATGCCGATATGATTAACGCAGGGAAAGAAACGGTCACGGCGGCTAAAGGTGCCGCCATTTTTAGTTCTGCAGAGAGCTTTGCAATGATCCGTGGTGGTCACGTAGATTTAACTGTACTAGGAGCTTTTGAAGTTGACCAACATGGCAATATAGCCAGCTGGATGATCCCCAATAAGTTGGTGAAAGGTATGGGCGGAGCAATGGACTTAGTGGCTGGTGCTAAAAATATTATTTGCACTATGACTCATGCTAATAAACATGGTGAGTCTAAATTGCTCAGCGAATGCAGCTTACCGCTCACGGGAGTGGGGTGTATCAATAAAGTGATCACTGATTTAGCTTTATTAGCTATAAAAGACGGTGCGTTTTATTTACTTGAGCGTGCGCCAGGGGTTTCGATAGAAGAAATAATAAATAAAACGGCAGGTAAATTAATTGTCTCTGGCGATATTCCACAAATGAAATTTAATTAACTTAGAGGTTTTGAATCCACCAATTTTACATAAATGTATACAAAACCCAACAACTAGCTTAACCTGAACTTTGGGTATAGCTTTCGGCATATAGACACGCGCTGAACTCAATAACTTAATGATGTGATAGATAATTATAGTTGCCACAGTTCACAGTTTAAAAATCAAAGTTAATAGACCATATTAAGTTCTTAGCTATCAAGCATGTTGTATTTAAAGGTGATATTTTTCATAGAAGAGAAAATAGTACAGATAGAAAAAGCCCTAGATCTATATAGATTTAGGGCTTTCATTTATTTACTGTTAATGTAAATCAGCTTATCGTTTAGAGCTTTTTCAGCTCTCTATTATTCGTCTATCGATCTCAACAATGCGTTAATCCCTACTTTTTCGCGGGTTTGTTGATCCACTTTTTTCACAATGATAGCAGCGTATAGGCTGTGTGTACCATCTTTTGAAGGCAATGCACCAGGCACGACTACTGCACCTGCTGGTACGCGGCCGTAGTGAGTTTCGCCAGTTTCGCGGTCGTAAATTCGAGTGCTTTGGCTGATGTAAACACCCATTGAAATAACAGCGCCTTCTTCAACGATCACGCCTTCTACGATTTCAGAACGTGCGCCAATAAAACAGTTATCTTCAATGATAGTCGGATTGGCTTGTAATGGCTCTAAAACGCCACCTATGCCAACACCTCCTGATAAGTGTACGTTCTTACCAATTTGGGCACATGAGCCTACAGTGGCCCAGGTATCAACCATAGTGCCATCGCTAACGTAAGCACCAATGTTTACATATGATGGCATCAATACCACATTTTTGCCGACAAAGCTGCCTTTACGGGCAACGGCATTTGGTACTACGCGCATGCCACCTTGCTGAAATTGTTCCGGCGTATAGTCGCTAAATTTCAGCGGTACTTTGTCGTAAAACTGGTTTACGCCGTCGTTCATTGGTTGATTGTCTCGAATACGAAACGACAGTAACACGGCTTTTTTTAGCCATTGGTGCACAACCCACTCACCACTGATTTTTTCAGCAACCCGGGCTGCACCACTATCAAGTAGCTCAAGTACATCGATGATGGCTTGTTTTACATCACTAGATACTGTGCTTGGGCTGATGTTATCGCGGTTATCCCAGGCGTTTTCAATGGTGGTTTTTAAATCTGACATAAGATCCTCTTATTCGGTTTCTGCGTTGAGTTTTTTACGCAATGCTTGATGAATTTTTGCTTGTTCTTCATCGGTAAGGGCTTGGTATTCGTTATTCGATACCACGAAGAAATCTTCTGCACGTTCACCTACAGTGGTGATCCGCGCGGCGTGTATATGTAATAAGTGGGCTTGAAACACTTCAGCAATTTTGGTTAATAAACCAGGAATATCCACCGCTTGAATTTCGATTAAGCTGCGATCTTTACGCGGGTGTGGGCGCAAGATGATTTTTGGCTTAATATTAAAATCTTTAAAGCGTTGTGAGCGATTCTTTTTAAAGCGAATTTTCTTTCTCGGATCGGCAAGTGCTTGATCAAGGCCGCGTTTGATTGACTGCGCTTGAGCACTGGCAATCGGATCGCCACTGACTTCAAGTACCACAAAACTAAACAATACATAGCCGTCACGCGTGGTGAGCACTTGGGCGTGTTGGATTTGTGCTTTTTTAGAGCCAATCACACTGACCAAACGAGAAAATAAAGCGCCAGAGTAGGGGCTGTAGACAAATACTTGGGTACCGCCGTGCATGGCTGTATTTGATACCGCAACACTGGGTTGGCTTAAATCGTCACAGTTTAGTAGGTGCTCGGTATGCCATGATAGCTGTTGTTCGCTAAAGGCGGTAAAGTAATTTGCTTTAAAGCGGCTCCAAATTAAATCAATCTGATTTTCATCATAGCCATTGTTGATGAGGCGTTGTTTGGCCTGATGCTTTTTATCGCGAATTTGGTCGCGCTGATCCATCGGGTTCTCAAGCCCAAGCCGTAAAGCACGTTGTGTATGCAAGTAAAGCTCGCGTAGTAGGGTGTTCTTCCAATCATTCCACAAATTGTCATTGGTGGCACGGATATCGGCGACAGTTAAACAATATAGGTAATCAAGTTGTCGTTCGGTTTTAACTCGCGTAGCAAAGTCTTTGATCACATCTGGGTCATTTATATCTTTGCGTTGTGCCGTTACAGACATAAGCAAATGATTAGTAACGAGCCAAGCAATCAATTTACCATCGGAAGTTGAAAAACGGTGTAATTTGGCAAACGCAATGGCGTCAACAGCACCGAGTTCTGAGTGATCACCACCGCGACCTTTGGCTATATCGTGGAAAATACCCGCTAAGTACAGCAGCTCAGGTTTGTCCATGCGAGTGACTATTTCACAACAAATAGGAAATTCACTAACTTTGGTTTTATCAAAATATTGGTAAATATTGTTGATTAATTTATGGGTATGTTCGTCCACGGTATAAGCGTGAAATAAATCAAACTGCATTTGCCCAAAAATGTTCCGCCACTGCGGTAAATACGCGGCTATCATGCCGTGTTTATGCATTAGTGTAAATGCACGGCCCATACCGTTAGGGTGTTTTACAAGGCGTAAAAAGGCTTCACGACAGGCGGCGTAATCTTGTAAATCCCCTAGTAAACGACGACGTACTTGGCGAATAGTACGAATAGTGCTTGGGTAAATATGAGTGATTTCGGGATTGTCGGCGATGTGCTCAAACAACACAAAAAGTTGATCACGGCGAAAGAATACGGATGGATTTTTTACCCTAATTTGGTGGCCAACACGTTCGAAATTACGATCGAGTTCAACCACTGCTTGTTCGTTACTTTCCGGTAAAATGCTTTGCTCAAAATATGATAACAACATTTGATTTAGCTCACGAACCCGGCTCATGATCCTAAATAAACGCTTCATCATTCGCTCAACGGAGGCTTTGCCATCACTGCCAAAGCCAAGTAAATCGGCGGCCAGTGGTTGGTGGTCAAATAACAACCGGTTCTCTGAGCGTCCAGCGGCTAAATGCAGCGCAAAACGGATATTCCAGAGATTTTCTAGGCATTCTAACAGCTCTTGGTATTCCTCATGAGTGAGATAGCCGTGGCTAATAAGCTCTTGTAAGGTTTCAGCCCGAAAATGCTTTTTAGCAACCCAAATGATGGTTTGCAGATCTCGCAGGCCACCGGGGTTTTCTTTAATATTGGGTTCGAGATTATACGCTGTGCCGTGACATTTTTTATGACGCAGTTGTTGCTCGTTTACTTTTGCTAAAAAGAATTCGTCAGAGTGCCATATTGGCGTGTCGAGGATATGCGCTTTGAGTTTTTCGTATTCGATATGATTACCAAACAATAAGCGACTTTCGAGTAAGCTGGTGGCAAAGGTGACGTCTTCACGCTTTTGCTCAATCGTTTGCTCAATGGTACGAACACTATGACCAATCTCTAAATTGAGATCCCATAGCATAGTAACGAACTGACCTATTTTTTCACAGATTGCCTCTGATGGTTGTTCGGTAACCAATAACAAAAAATCAATATCTGAATAGGGGTGCAGCTCACCGCGGCCATATCCGCCCACGGCGATTAAGGCTAAATCAGGTTCATGGGCTAAATCATAAACATGAAACAGTTTGATCAGTAGACGGTCAATAAATTCAGCCCGGGCATTAATCAAGTTACCGACGGGTTGTTTTGAAAACTCGTTTTGTAACCACTTGTAAAAATAATGAGAACAATCGCGATAATCGGTTAATTGCTCAGCATCGCTGAGCAATTTTTTTACTTTATTGGGTAATGCCACGTGGGCTGGCTCCTAAGCATACTAATTCACTCTAAGTTGGATGAGTCAGTATTTAATGTTCAATGATCCTGTCTATCGTATCATCTGATCGCAGCGTTAAAATTTCAACACCATTTTCAGTCACAAGTAAAGTGTGTTCCCACTGAGCTGATAAACTACGGTCTTTAGTAACCACAGTCCAGTCATCTTTTAGTAGTTTACACTGGCGTTTACCCGCGTTAACCATAGGTTCGATAGTTAAACACATACCCGCTTTTAATGTTTCACCAGTACCTGCTTTACCATAATGCATTACCTGTGGTTCTTCATGGAACTCGCTGCCTATACCATGGCCGCAATATTCACGAACGATAGAATAATTAAAGCCCTCAGCATATTTTTGAATCGCTTCACCGATATCTCCTAAGCGCATGCCTGGTTTAACCATTTTTATTGCTAAATAAAGGCTTTCTTGCGTTACTTCAGCAAGACGCTTTCCTTGGATGTTTGGCGTGCCAACATGAAACATTTTTGAGGTGTCGCCGTGGTAACCATCTTTGATAACCGTGATATCGATATTAACACTGTCGCCATCTTTTAATGCTTTGTCGTTTGGAATACCGTGGCAAATTACATGGTTTACTGAGGTGCAAATTGACTTAGGGAAGCCATGGTAATTTAATGGTGCAGGAATTGCTTTTTGCACATCGACAATATAATTGTGACAAATTGTATTTAGTTCATCAGTGGTTACACCGGGAACTACATGTGGCTCTATCATTTCCAGGACATCTGCCGCTAAGCGCCCGGCTACACGCATTTTCTCTATTTCTTCAGGGGTCTTGATCACAGCACTCATGGAGGCTCCATTGTCGAGTTTTATACATTTATCGGCGCACAAATTTTGCACGCGACGTTGAATATTTGTTTTTAATATGGTATAAAGCGCGCCGTCTTTTTACAAATAAATTCTTAAATGATTTTTTGTATTTAAGGCAAACACAATTTTATTTTAACACACACACGTATCGTCACATACACTTGGGTGCATTTCAGTTTCATTTAACTGCGGTGTTGGTGCTATGGGGTATGTGGAGGCCTAACCCTAAACTAAACAGAGGAAATACAAAATGGCAAACGTTTCAATGCGCGACATGCTTCAAGCTGGTGTTCACTTCGGTCACCAAGCACGTTACTGGAATCCTAAGATGAAGCCTTTCATTTTTGGCGCACGTAACCGTGTTCATATCATCAACCTTGAGCAAACTGTTCCAATGTTCAACAACGCACTTAAGTTTTTAACGGGTGCAGCGTCAAACAAAGGTAAAGTTCTTTTCGTTGGTACTAAGCGCGCAGCAAGCGAGTCGGTTAAAGAAGCCGCTATCGCGAGCGATCAGTATTACGTAAATCACCGTTGGTTAGGTGGCATGTTGACTAACTGGAAAACAGTTCGTCAATCAATCAAGCGTCTTAAAGACCTTGAAACCCAAAGCCAAGACGGTACTTTCGAGAAGTTAACTAAGAAAGAAACGTTAATGCTTAACCGCGAAATGGAAAAGCTTGAAAAGAGCCTTGGCGGTATCAAAAACATGGGTGGTCTTCCTGACGCACTTTTCGTTATCGATGCAGACCACGAGCACATCGCTATCCGTGAAGCTAACAACCTAGGTATTCCAGTTGTTGCGATCGTTGATACTAACTCTAACCCAGACGGTGTTGATTTCATCGTACCTGGTAATGATGATGCTATCCGTGCAATCAACCTTTACACTGGTGCAGTTGCAGCAGCAATCACTGAAGGTCGTGAGAGCAATATCGTTGCTCAAGCTGAGAAAGACGACTTCGTAGAAGCTGAGTAATTAGCTGTCATCAAGTCTTCACCTAAATTTAGGTGAAGACTTGCTATTCTTGTAGAGCGGGTAACCCGCTTATCTAACCTGAATTCAGATTTGAGGATTTACTAATGGCTGTAACTACTGCCCTAGTTAAAGAATTACGCGAGCGTACCGGCGCTGGCATGATGGATTGTAAAAAAGCGTTAACTGAAACAGATGGTGACATCGAGTTAGCGATTGAAAATATGCGTAAAAGTGGCGCTGCAAAAGCGGCTAAAAAAGCAGGTAACATTGCTGCTGAAGGTACTATCATCATCAAGCAAAACGCAGGTGTTGCAGTACTAGTTGAAGTTAACTGTCAAACAGACTTTGTAGCAAAAGACGTAAGTTTCTTAGCATTTGCTAACAAAGTTGCTGATGCTGCTATTGCAGAAACAATTTCTATCGAAGACTTACAAGCTAAGTTCGAAGAAGATCGTGTTGAACTCGTTACTAAAATTGGCGAAAACATCAACGTACGTCGTTTACAGTACATTGCTGGTGAGCAACTAGTTGAGTACCGTCACGGTGAGCGTATTGGTGTTGTTGTTGCGGGTGTTGCTGATGAAGAAACACTGAAGCACATCGCAATGCACGTTGCAGCTTCAAACCCTGAGTACCTAACACCTGAAGATGTACCTGCTGATGTTGTTGAAAAAGAAAAGCAAGTACAAATCGAAATCGCGATGAATGAAGGCAAGCCTGCTGAAATCGCTGAGAAGATGGTTGTTGGTCGCATGAAAAAATTCACTGGTGAGGTTTCTCTTACTGGTCAAGCTTTCATCATGGAACCTAAAAAATCTGTTGGCGAAATTCTTAAAGAGAAAAACGCAACAGTTACTGGCTTCGTACGTGTAGAAGTTGGTGAAGGTATCGAGAAGAAAGAAGAAGATTTTGCTGCTGAAGTTGCTGCACAGATTGCTGCTGCTAAAGGTCAATAAAATCGATTTCCTTTGACGAAAAAGTAAGTTAAGTAAATTTATCTGTTATTTGCTTTTGCGTCATCGCTGAAAATTCTTTAAAATAACCGCGCTCTTTATGTGAAAATCATAAGCGCGGTTATTTTTTATCCTTTTTTTATAAAGTTGGCTCAAATACTATGACAATCAATCGTAAACCTATTTTTAGACGTGTTCTTCTCAAATTAAGTGGTGAAGCCTTAATGGGAGACGAAGGCTTTGGCATCGATCCAAAAGTACTTGATCGCATGGCGCAAGAAATTAAAGAGCTTGTAGAACTCGACGTAGAAGTGGGTTTAGTTATCGGTGGCGGTAACTTTTTACGTGGTGGCTCACTAGCTGAAGCGGGCATGAATCGCGTAGTGGGCGATCACATGGGGATGCTAGCAACAGTCATGAATGGCCTTGCAATGCGTGACGCACTTCACCGTGCATTTGTAAATTGTCGTTTAATGTCAGCTATTCCACTTAACGGTGTGTGTGATGCATATAACTGGGCTGAGGCAATTAGCTTATTAAAAACGGGCCGTGTAGTTATTTTTGCAGCTGGTACTGGTAACCCATTCTTTACAACGGATTCGGCAGCGTGTTTACGTGGTATCGAAATTGAAGCAGACACAGTGATCAAAGCAACTAAAGTTGATGGTGTGTATAGTGATGATCCGGTAAAAAATCCAGAGGCGACACTTTACCGTCACTTGAGCTACAATGAAATCATTGAAAAAGAATTAAAAGTAATGGATCTTGCGGCATTCACTCTGGCGCGTGATCACAAAATGCCGTTGAGCGTATTTAATATGAATAAATCAGGCGCTTTAAAGCGTGTAATTATGGGCGAAGAAGAAGGCACTCTTATCTCTTCACAAGCCTCAGATGAAGTTATTAACTAGATTAGGATTGAACCGTGATAAACGATATTCAAAAAGATGCTGCAGAACGTATGCAGAAAAGTGTAACGGCACTTAGCAGTCAACTATCTAAAATCCGTACTGGCCGTGCTCATCCGGCAATATTAGATGGCATTATGGTGCCATACTACGGTGCACCAACGCCATTGAACCAAGTTGCCAATGTAACGATTGAAGATTCACGTACACTCGCGTTAAGTGTATTTGATAAATCGCTTGCACAAGCGGTAGAGAAAGCAATCATGGCATCTGACTTAGGTTTAAATCCAATGTCAGCAGGTTCGGTGATCCGTGTACCACTTCCTCCACTAACAGAAGAACGTCGTAAAAACTTAATCAAAATCGTTCGTGGTGAAGTTGAAAGCGGCCGTGTTGCAATCCGTAATATTCGTCGTGATGCAAACGGTGATGTAAAAAGCTTATTGAAAGATAAAGAAATCTCTGAAGATGAAGCGCGTCAATCAGATGATGAAATTCAAAAGCTTACGGACAAATTCATTAAAGAGATGGACACTCAATTAGCGGCGAAAGAAGCCGAATTGATGGAAATATAAGCAGCTAAATAACCCAGATACGGGTTAGTAAATTTATTAGTTTTGAAACGCCGTCTGGGGTATACTAGGCGGCGTTTTTTTATGGAATACTCGATATTTATGGTTCTTAACGCTGATAAAATTTCCCAGCAATGTTTACCCAAGCATGTCGCTATAATCATGGATGGCAATGGCCGTTGGGCACAAGCCAAGAATAGGCCGCGTGTGTACGGGCATAAAAAAGGCGTGGATGCGGTTCGTCACTCTGTGCAGTTTTGTACTAAATTAGGTGTAGAGTCACTGACACTATTCGCTTTTAGTAGTGAAAACTGGCATCGCCCCGAAGATGAAGTCAGTACCTTAATGGAGCTGTTTTTGTTTGTGCTGAGTAAGGAAGTTAAAAAGCTACACAAAAATAATGTTAAGTTAACCATTATTGGTGACTTATCTCGTTTTTCAGATACCTTGCGCAGCAAGGTTGATGCAGCACATGAACTAACTGCCAATAACACTGGCTTGCAATTGAATGTGGCAGCAAATTATGGCGGTCGATGGGATATAGCAAATGCTGCAAAGCAATTAGGTAAGCTGATTGCTGCAGGGACGTTAAACCCTGATGACATTACAGAGCAGGATTTAGCCGCCCATATGAGCATGCAAGATCAGGCCGAACCTGACTTGTTGATCCGTACTGGTGGTGATTTACGCATAAGCAACTTTTTATTGTGGCAAGCTGCTTATGCTGAACTTTATTTTACCGATACGCTTTGGCCTGACTTCAATGAAGCAGCTTTTGCTGATGCTATCGCTTGTTACGTTGCCAGAGAGCGACGGTTTGGTTGTACTGGCGAACAAATAAAACAATTACTCGCTGAAACCTAATTAAAAAGGGTAACACTTTGCTAAAACAACGAATTTTAACCTCTTTAGTGCTAGCGCCTTTGGCACTGGTGTTGGTTTTTTATACACCTCTTACGTTATTTAGTTACATTGCTGGCGCGATTGTTTTATTAGGTGCGTGGGAATGGTCGGCATTTATGGGTTTATGCGATAAAGTTAAACGCTTTTTGTTTGTGGCGTTTATTGGTTTACTATTGGTACTGCTTAATTGGCATTGGCCAATTGATGGGTTATGGGACGATGGCCTGTTAGTGGGTGACGCAAATTATATATTCACATTATCATTTTCGTGGTGGATTGTAGCCACCTATCTAGTGTGGCGCTATCCAGCAATGGCTAAAGCATGGAACGAAGGAGTGATTATGCGCGCTATTGCCGGTATTCTCACCTTAGTACCGCTGTGGCTTGCGCTAAATACACTGCGCAGTGCTAACTATGAGCAATCAACGCATTTTGGTTCGATGCTTATTTTAGTGATGCTGGGGATCGTATGGAGTGCTGATATTGGTGCATACTTTACGGGTAAAAACTTTGGCAAGCATAAGTTAATGCCAAAAGTGAGCCCTAATAAAACCATTGAGGGTTTAGCGGGTGGCTTAGTCGCTGCGGTGATTTTTGTTTTAGTGTTTTGTCATTTTACCAATGTTGATATGTCGGTTTGGCCAATTTACGCAATTATGACTGTATTCATCGCGTTATTCTCAGCGATTGGCGACTTACTCGAAAGTATGTTTAAGCGTGAAGCTGGCCTTAAAGACAGCGGCTCATGTTTACCAGGTCATGGGGGCATTTTAGACCGCCTTGACAGCCTAACCGCTGCGGCTCCCATCTTTGTGTTGTGCTACGCATGGACACTTAGTTTATGAGTTGTAAGCAACAACTCGTCATTCTCGGCGCGACAGGTTCTATTGGGTTAAGTACCCTAGATGTTGTTGCGCGTAATCAAGAACAGTTTGCTGTATTTGCACTTGCGGCAGGTAATAATAGTGAATTGATGGCGCAATTGTGTATTACTCATCAACCACGCTTTGCAGTGATGGCCGATGACAGCGCAGCAGCTAAGTTAAGCCAACACTTATCGGCTAGTGGCTGCAAAACAGTGATCCGCAGTGGCATTGCTGCCATGAGTGAACTGGCCGCTCACCCAGACGTTGACGCTGTAATGTCGGCGATTGTTGGTGCCGCAGGGCTCATACCTACACTCAGTGCGGTAGAAGCAGGTAAAAAAGTATTACTGGCGAATAAAGAATCTTTAGTTATGTCTGGTCAGTTGTTTATTGATAAAGTAAAGCAACATAAAGCCACTTTACTACCGATTGACAGTGAACATAATGCTATATTCCAGTGCTTGCCAAGTGCACTGCAAGGCTCTAAAACCAATGCTCAGTTACATGAGCATGGGGTAAGCAAAATTTTACTTACCGGTTCGGGTGGGCCTTTTTTAACCTGTGATATTGCCTCTCTAAAACAGGTTACTGTGGCACAAGCCGTGGCGCATCCGAATTGGTCGATGGGACAAAAGATATCTATTGATTCAGCCACTATGATGAATAAAGGCCTTGAGTTTATTGAGGCTAAATGGCTATTTAACTGCCAGGCAAACGATATTGAGGTAGTCATTCACCCGCAAAGTATTATTCATTCAATGGTGCAATACCAAGATGGCTCGGTGCTAGCGCAAATGGGGAATCCAGATATGCGTACACCGATAGCTCATGCTTTGGCATACCCACAGCGTATAGATGCTGGAGTAACACCACTGGATTTTTCACAGCTTGCTGATTTTACCTTTACGAAACCAGATTTTGCTCGCTATCCAAATTTGCAATTAGCTATTGCTGCGTGTAATGCTGGACAAGGTGCAACGACGACAGTTAATGCTGCCAATGAGATTGCTGTACAGGCATTTTTACAAGGGCAGATAGGCTTTACTGATATATACCGCATTAATGCACAAACATTAGACACAACGGTTGATGTAAACGTACATACGCTCGATGAAATTCTTGAATGTGATCGTTTAGCTCGACTTCAAGCGACGCAACTCATTGCAAAGGTAGTACGCTAATATGTTCGATTTTCTGTGGAATTTAGGGTCTTTTATTTTAGCGCTGGGAATTTTAGTAACAGTGCATGAGTATGGCCATTTTTGGGTTGCCCGCAAAGCGGGTGTCAAAGTGTTAAGGTTCTCTATTGGCTTTGGTAAACCGCTAATAAAATGGCATGATAAACACGACACAGAATATGTCATTGCAGCAATTCCTTTAGGCGGCTACGTAAAAATGCTTGATGAACGTGTTGATGAGGTGCCTGCTGAGCAACGTCACTTATCATTCAATGCCAAGTCAGTACAAGCGCGTATCGCTATTGTTGCGGCAGGGCCGATGGCAAATTTTATATTTGCCATCTTTGCTTTAGCAGCGATGTACATGGTTGGGGTGCAATCGGTGAAGCCGGTGGTAGGGTCTGTAAATGAAGGTAGCCGCGCTGAGCAAGCCGGTATTATGCCTAGTCAACAAATTGTAAAAATTGGTGATGATAATATTGCTACTTGGCAAGATGCTACGTTTGCATTAATGGCAAGTTTAGGTGATAAAAGTGTTGCAGTTACGGTGCGTGACAAGCAATTTCAAGAGCAGGTTAAAACGCTGAATATAGATGGTTGGAAGTTGGATCAGCAAGATGTGCCGCCATTAGCTTCATTGGGCATTGTACCGTTTCGTCCGCAGGCGACTTTAACCATTGCAACTATTTCGCCAAACTCCGCTGCAGCAGACGCTAATTTACAAGTTGGCGATGAAATTACCACTGTGAATGGTGAAATAATAACCAGTTGGGCGCAGTTAGTTACTGTAATTCAGCAATCAGCTAACAAATCATTACAATTTAGTGTAAAAAGACAAGATAGCATCGAGTTGCTAAATGTTACGCCGCAAGGGCAACGTAATAGTGATGGCTTGTTACAAGGCTTTTTGGGTGTAGCACCGGTGGTGGAAAAGTGGCCAGATGGTTACATTGAAACTAGACATTATGGCCCACTCGATAGTATGGTGCTGGGCGTAACTGAAACATGGCGCTTGATCAGCCTAAGTTTTGATATGATTGGTAACTTAATTACTGGTCAAGTATCAGTGAAGAATTTAAGTGGTCCAGTTGGTATTGCTGTAGGGGCGGGAACTAGCGTAAGCTATGGCTTAGTAGCATTTTTAAGCTTTTTAGCATTGATAAGTGTAAACTTGGGCGTATTTAATTTATTGCCCTTACCAGTGCTTGATGGTGGGCACTTAATGTATTACATAATTGAACTTTTTCGTAAAAAACCGGTCTCTGAAAAGACACAAGAATTAGGTTTTAAAGTGGGTGCATTGTTACTCATTTTTCTTACATGTTTCGCTTTGTTCAATGATGTATCGCGATTGTAAGCAATTGCGACAGTCTCGAATTAAAACACGATTGTAAAACACCGCTAAAGTATAATTTTAAGGTGTTGAGCGGTAATACCGTTGTAAAGGATAAAGATAATAAAATGGCTATAAAAAAACATTTGGCAGTAACAAGTTTATTAGGTGCTAGCTTTGCAGCCCTAGGCCAAAACTCCTTTATTGTTGACGATTTAAAAGTTGAAGGTTTGCAGCGCGTAGCGTTGGGAGCAGCATTAACACATATTCCTATTAACGTGGGTGATAGTGTTGATGATTATACAATTTCAAAAACGATTAAGTCTTTGTATAACTCAGGTCACTTCGACAATATCAAGGCACTACGTGATGGCAATAATGTTATTTTTAGAGTAACAGAGCGCCCAACAATTAGTGTTATTGAGTTTGAAGGTAATAAAGACATTAAAGACGAGCAACTTACTCAGTCGCTTGATCAACAAGATATTCGCCAAGGTGAACCACTGGATAAAACTGTGGTTGATAACATCGAGAAAGGCTTAATAGAGTTTTTCCACAGTATTGGTAAATACAACGCTAAAATTGATGTCAGTATCACTAAGTTACCGCGTAACCGCGTTAAGCTAAAACTTGAGTTTAATGAAGGCGATGCCGCATCTATTCGTCAGATCAACTTAGTTGGTAACGAATTATTTAGTGATGAAGACTTGTTAGCGCTTGCTGAGTCACAACAAGATTTACCTTGGTGGCAGTTTATGGGCAGCGATCGCTACCAGAAACAAACCATTGAAGGCGATCTTGAGAAAATTCGTAGTTATTATCTAGACCGTGGTTACTTACGTTTTAATATTGACTCAACACAAGTATCAGTGAGTCCAGAGCGTGAGTCTGTGTATGTAACAGCTAACATCACTGAAGGCGTTAAATACAAAGTGAAAGGTTTTGACTTCATAGGTGATCTACTTGGCCGTGAAGAATTGATCAAAAGCGTTATTCCACTGCGTGCCGGTGAACTTTATAATGGCTCAGTGGTTACCTCATCTGAAGAATTTATCAAAAGTTATTTAGCACGTTTCGGTTATGCGAATGCGGAAGTTCGCACCATTCCTGAAATTGATGACGAAACCAAAGAAGTGCAGTTAACCCTCTCAGTTACTCCTGGTCAGCGTGTTTATGTGCGTCGTATTATTGTTGGTGGTAATCAAAATACCGCTGATGAAGTATTACGTCGTGAAATGACTCAGCTGGAAGGCGCCTGGTTATCGAATCAGAACCTTGAGCGTTCAAAACTACAAATACAACGTCTTCCATACATGGAAAGTGTTGATTTTAATGTTGTGCCAGTACCTGGCATTGATGACCAAGTTGATGTCGATTTTACCGTTAAAGAGCAATCAGCAGGTAGCTTTAACGCAGGTCTTGCTTATGGCTCTTACTTAGGTCTGCAATTTAATATCGGTGTGACTGAATCTAACTTCTTAGGCACGGGTAACCAGATTGGCTTTAACATCAACACCTCGCGTGGTTCAGAACGTGTTACCTTATCGTATACTGATCCTTATTTCACTCCCGATGGTGTGTCGCAAGGCAGTAGTATTTTCTACAGTAATTATGATGCAAGTAAGTTTAGCCTTATTGATTACAAATCGAAAAGCTACGGGATTGGTACAAATATAGGCTTCCCGATTGATGCGGTAAACCGTATCAACTTTGGCGTACGCTGGATCCAAGAAGAGTTATCTGAGATAGCTGAATATGAGCAAACTCGTGTTATGCGTGAGACTTTCTTAGACCCTAATAATCCAGATGCCGGCTTCGACTTTACTAAATACGAACTCAGCGTTGGCTGGTCTCGTGTGACAGTAAACCGTGGTTTATTCCCAACCGCAGGTTCGCGTCAAACATTAAACTTAACCGGAACTACGCCAAACTCTGATTTAACTTACTTTAAGGTAAATTACGACTCGCGTTATTACTGGCCAATTACTAATAACCACCGTTGGGTATTCTCAACGCGCGCTGCATTTGGTTATGGTAACGGTTATGGCGAAAAAAATGGTTACGAACAAACACTACCATTCCAAGAGTATTTCCGTATAACCGAGATGGAATTACGTGGTTTTGACCGTAATACTATTTTGCCGCGTGCAATATCGCGTACACCACAATTAATTCCTGGCACTTCATTGCCTGATGGCAGCCTAACAGGCAATATAGGCGGCTCGCCAGAGTTTGATGTGTTAACACCGCGAGGACGTATCGGTGGTAATGCCAAAGCGGTTGCTGGCATGGAGTTAATTGTGCCAACACCATTTTTAGATGAAGAGAATACCAGTTCTGTACGTACCAGTTTTTTTGTTGATGCTGCAAACGTATGGGATACTGAATTTAACGTTGATCGTTATAAAAATTTAGGGCCGGATGAACGCGCTAAGCTTGAGGATTATTCAGATCCGCTGCGCTTTAGGGTATCAACTGGTTTATCATTACAATGGATCTCACCTATGGGTCCTATGTTGATTAGTTTTGCGTATCCATTGCAACAAGAAGAAGATGACGATACGAAGACCATCAGCTTTAACATTAGTAATACATTCTAAAGGAGTTTTTTGTGAAAAAATCATTTAAATCATCGGCAATTGCCATTTTAGCAACACTTATGATGGGTACTTCTGCAAGTGCGTTTGCACATAAAGTAGGTATTGTAGATATGCAAGAAATCTACAAGCAAATTCCACAAATGGCAAAAGTTGAGCAAACTCTACAAGCCGAATTTGCTGAACGTCGTCAAGAACTTGAAAAGCTACAAGGTGATATTCGCTTTGAAGCAGAAAAATTCAAGCGTGAAGCTACGACGATGAGCCAAGCGCAAAAAGATGCGTTGCGTGAAAAGGTGGAAGGCATGCAAAAAAATCTTGCTGAAAAAGGTCGTCCTTTAGAGCAGGAAATTAAAGTTCGTCAAAATCAAGAATTAGCTAAAGTACAAAAGCTGATTATTGATGCAATTGAATCAGTTGCTAAAGCAGGCAAATTTGATGAAGTTAAAGTAAAAGACACAACTATTTACTTTAACCCGAAAACGGTTTCTGATTTATCAGATAAAGTGGTTGAAAAAGTAAGTAAGCAATAGACTTGATATATGCATAATTATACGCTTTCGCAGATTGCGGAACTTCTAGGCGCCGAGCTTGACGGTGACGGCGCTTATGAAATCTCAAAAATTGCTACACTTGCAAATGCCCAATCTGGGCATATTGCATTTTTAGCGAATAAGAAATATCGTTCACAACTTAGTGATACTCAAGCGGGGGCAGTGATCCTATCTGCCACAGACGTAGAGTACTATCAAGGTAATAAGCTCATTGTTGCAAACCCTTATGTTTGCTATGCGAAACTAGCTCAGTTACTCGATACTACGCCACGCTCAGCATCACAAAGTATTCATCCAACTGCGGTGATCCATCCTGATGCCACGGTTGCAAGCACAGCTGCTATTGCAGCTAATGCAGTGATTGAAGCCGGAGCGGTGATTGGTGATAACGCGCAAATAGGCGCTAATTGCTTTGTTGGTGAAAACACAAACATAGGCAATGGCACAAAATTATGGGCGAACGTCTGTGTTTACCACGATGTAGAAATTGGCAGTGATTGCTTATTTCAATCAAGTAGCGTAATCGGCAGTGATGGCTTTGGTTATGCAAATGATAAAGGCCAATGGATAAAAATTCCTCAGCTTGGTCGTGTTATCATTGGTGACAAGGTTGAGATTGGCGCTGGAACCACGGTTGACCGTGGTGCAATTGATGACACGATTATTCACAGCAATGTGATTATTGATAACCAATGTCAAATTGCCCATAATGTAGAAATTGATTCAGGTACTGCAATTGCAGGGTGTACTGTGATTGCTGGTAGTACTACTATTGGCAAAAACTGCCAAATTGCTGGGCTTGTCGGCATAAATGGTCACATGTCTGTGTGCGATGGTGTTATAATAACGGGCATGAGTATGGTGACTAAGTCGATCACTGAGCCAGGTGTATATTCATCAGGCATACCACATACGACAAATAAAGAATGGCGAAAGTCTATTGCTCACTTGCGAAACCTTTCAGACATGAAAAACCGTCTTAAAACGCTAGAGACACTGACTAAGTCATAAACGTTGAACACTAATAAGGATGCTATTTTGGCAAACGAATTAAATAGCCTTGATATTCAAGAAATTTTAAGCTTACTACCGCATCGTTACCCGATGCTACTAGTTGACCGAGTACTTGATTACACCCCAGGTGAATCATTGCATGCAATTAAGAATGTAACTTTTAATGAACCGATTTTTACTGGCCACTTTCCAAACCAACCAATTTTTCCTGGTGTATTAATTTTAGAAGCTATGGCACAGGCAACCGGTTTATTGGGTTTTAAAACTGTCGAAAACCGCAGTGATAATGAGCTATATTTATTTGCAGCGATAGATAATGCACGCTTTAAACAACCAGTAACGCCGGGTGACACTATGCACTTACACGTTCAATTTTTAAAAGAGCGTCGTAATATTTGGAAGTTTGCAGCAGCAGCAAAAGTTGATGGTAAAATAGTATGTAGTGCCGAAATCATGTGTGCGAGAAGAGAGCTTTAATTGTGATCCATCCTACAGCGATAATCGAACCAGGTGCAAAGTTAGGTAATAATGTATCGGTTGGCCCGTATAGCTACATTGGTAACAATGTGGTTATTGGTGACAACTGCATTATCGAATCTCATGTTGTGGTCAAAGGTCCGTCAACAATTGGTTCTGGCAATCATATATTTCAATTTGCGTCTGTCGGTGAAGCCTGCCAAGACAAAAAATATAATAATGAGCCAACCACACTGATCATTGGCGATAACAATGTTATTCGTGAATGCGCCACAATTCACCGTGGTACTATTCAAGACCAAGGTGTAACTAAGATTGGCAGCAATAACTTATTTATGGCTTACACGCATGTTGCACATGATGCGGTGATTGGCGATAACGTGATTTTTGCTAACAATGCATCGGTTGCAGGGCATGTACACATTGGCGATTGGGTTATTCTGGCTGGCAACTCAGGGATTCATCAATTTTGTAAAGTGGGAGCACATGCGTTTGTTGGTATGTACTCTGGCGTTAATAAAGATGTGCCACCATTTGTTACAACCATTGGTACGCCAGCGGGTCCTGTTGCAATCAACACTGAGGGCATGAAGCGCCGTGGCTTTGAAAGCGATGAAGTAATGGCAACACGTCGTGCTTATAAAACATTATACCGTAAGAGCTTAGGTGTTGAAGAGGCACTTGCAGCGCTTGCTGATGATGCAGCTAAGTACCCAGCAGTACAGTTAATGGTTGATTTTGTGAAAAACTCGGAACGCGGTATTATTCGTTAATACTTTGTGCAGTGAAAAAGCCACCAAGTTATGTATTTAACTTGGTGGCTTTTTTATCTTGGTCATGCTACTCGGCTATTTTCAAGTTAATAACACCCACTTAAAAGCGTGTGATCAAGTTCACGTAATCAGCGTGCTCTGTTAATAATTGTTGATGTGTTGCGATGGCTTTTACTAGCCCTTGCTCTAGCCAAATTACGTTATCCATATTGGCAAGTAAGGCAGGGTCGTGAGTTATGCTGATCACAGTACAATGTCCCATGCTGGTTAATATTGCATCCATTACCTGATGTTTAGATTGATTGTCGAGTCCTTCAGTTGGCTCATCAAGTACTAAAATCGCTGGCGCACGAAGTAGTGCTTGCGCTAACGCTAATCGCCTTGATTGCCCCCGCGATAAGCTTCTACCACCTGTACCTAAACGAGTATTTAAGCCTTGTTTTAAATCATTCAACCAACCAGCAAGCTGTGCTTGTTGGCAAGCCGCAAGCATTTGTTCTTTGCTTGCGGTTGGGGCGGCATAGCGTAAATTATCAGCAATAGTGCCATCAAAAATATGATGTTGCTGCGCGACAATATTAATCAGTTCGCAGCGATTTTGTTGACTAAGGGTATTAATAGCAATGGATTTGTCTGTTGAGGTTAGATTTATTGCCCCGTTTTGCTGTGGCCATAAGCCACTGAGTAAATTAACCAGGGTACTTTTACCGCTGCCACTTTGGCCGACAATGGCCACTTTTTGCAGTGCTGAAATTGTTAGGTTGATATTATTTAGCGCATAGCTATTTGGATGATAACAATAACTTAGCTGTTTTAACTCAAGCCCTAAAGGTTGCACCGCCACTAGCTCTTCAGTACTGTTAGTTGTAGGGTGCAGTTTATCTTCTAAATCAAAAATACGTTTTGCAGCGCTCAATGCGACAGGTAATTGAATAAAGGCATTGGGGAGTGTAAGCACCGTTTCAAAACTAGCAAGTACAAACAAGCTGAGCATGGCTAATTCAACATTCACCATAGTGCCGCTATAAACTAGTGGTGCAAGTATCACAATAGCGCCTAACATGCTCAATTGCACTATCAGCAGTGATAAGCCATTACTGTTTGCCTCGGCATTGTGGCGTGTGAATAACTGCTGATTATAGCGCTCACTGGCTGTACGACACTGTTTAACTTGTTGCTCAGTGGCTTGATATATAGCAAGCTCTCTGAGTCCGCTTAGTGTGTCAGATAGTTCTGCGCGCAAGGTGGCTGAATATTTTGTCTCGAGTTCAGCGGTTTGTTGTAGTTGCTTACTCAACATTAACGGCAAGGCAACGCCCACTAACAGCAAGGCAATAAAGCACAGCAGTGCGACATCGGCGTTATATACGCTCATGAATATCAGCACAATTGGCACGCTTATAAGCGCAACAATCATCGGTAGTAATACGTTTAAATAAAACTTATCGAGTGCTTCAACATCATTTTGCATACGGTTAAATAGATCAGCGCTGCGGCTCATCGCTAAATCAACATTGCTAAGCTGGCTTAGTGTGCTAAAAACACTGACACGAATTTCACTTAACAGTAAAAATGTGGCGTTATGAGTCACTAGTCGCTCGCCGTAACGAGAAGCTGTTCTTACGATTGCTAAAAACCTAATTGTGCCCGCAGGCGTGAAGTAGTTCATCTGTGCGCCAGCTAACCCAGCTGCCGCCATGGCGGCTAAAAACCAACCAGAAATAGCCAATAGCGTAACGTTAGCCAGTACGGTCAAAGTTGCCAGAAAAGCGCCTAATAACATAGCACTTAGGTGCGGTTTACATAATCTAAGCAAGCGCATAAAGTCAGCCATTTTGTGTGCTCCTTGCATTTACTAAATCAAACAGTGCACCATGCTGATTGAGCAAACCTTGAAAGTCGCCTTGTTCAATCACGCTGCCATCCTTCATTACCAGTACCTGTGTAGCCTGCTCGATAGTATTTAAACGATGGGCGATCACCACAACAAGGTGGTTTTTCGCATAGTGATTAATTGCGGTTTGCACTAATTGCTCAGTTTGGCTATCAAGGTGCGCGGTTGGTTCATCAAGCACTAAAATAGGCGCTTGTTTTAAAAATGCCCGTGCTAAAGCGATACGTTGCTTTTGCCCGCCAGAGAGACCCTCGCCTTGCTCACCAATGTGGGTATCAAAGCCCTCAGGTAATGCATTGATAAACTCAAGTGCACCCGCTTGCTGGGCAGCAGCTTCTAATTGCGCGGTTGTGGCATCTGGTTTTGCAAGTAATAAATTGGCCTTGATAGTCGTGAACAACAATGTTGGCTGTTGTGGGATCCAGGCAATATGTTGCTGCCATTGGCTAATATCCGATTGGCTTAGCTGTTGCTGATCAACCTTAATAGCAGTGATCACCTGCGGGTGAAATCCTAACAAGCAATCAAGTAAGGTACTTTTACCAGCGCCACTTTGACCAACAATGGCATACAAGCCGGTGCCTGCAAAAGTGAGATTAATATTTTTAACGCCTTCATTACTTTGTGGGTAATGAAAGTTTAAGTTATCGATCTGCAGTTGTTCGATACACTTTAACCGTAATGGGGAGTGCTCAGCGTGGGAGTGGTTATTGTCGCCAGCAATGGTTTCATTCAATATTTTTAGCATATCTGCTGCTGCACTTATGCCTTCTAACTTGGCATGGTAATGACTGCCCAATTGCCGTAGTGGTAAATAAAATTCCGGGGCAAGTAATAACACTACAAAACCAGTAGCAAAGTCTAAGGTGCCAAAAAACAATCGAAAACCGATGATCACAGCCACTAGCGCGACACTTAGAGTTGCTAAAAACTCTAATGCAAAAGAGGATAAAAATGCGATTTTTAATACATTTAGAGTAGCATGGCGAAAATCGTCAGAAATTTTGGCGATCTGCTTTAGCTCGCGTGCTGTTGCGTTAAATAATTTTAATTGCGTAAGCCCTTGTAAACGATCAAAGAAGTAATTACCTAATACGGCCAGTTGTTGCCAACGTTGTTGATTAAGTTGTTCAGCTTGGTGACCAACTAAAATCATGAAAAAGGGGATAAGCGGTGCAGTGAATAAGAAGATCAACCCGGCTTTCCAGTCAGTGGGGAAAATCACCATCAAAATAGCTAAAGGGATCAATGCGCTGTAAGCCACGCTCGGTAAATAATTAGCGTAATAATCATGCAGTGCCTCAACACCATTATGTAAGGTGT
Organism: Pseudoalteromonas arctica; assembly: GCF_012927645.1. Taxonomy (GTDB): domain Bacteria; phylum Pseudomonadota; class Gammaproteobacteria; order Enterobacterales; family Alteromonadaceae; genus Pseudoalteromonas; species Pseudoalteromonas arctica_A. The sequence continues at coordinate 76,724 of NZ_JABBMT010000014.1, forward strand.
TTAAAGTTGCGCCATGACCGTGTTGTTCAATATAACTTGGCCCAAGTAAGGTGAGTTTCTCGAGTAACGTATGGCGCATTGCGGTTTTAATTTTAAGTGCAGCTTTGGCACTTATGCGCTGCGAAAGCCCAAGCAAGACAGCGCGGGCTAATATCAGCGCTGCTAATGGCCAAAGTAAAGGGGTAATAGTGGCTAAGTCCGCCTGTTGAAACATTACTAAATGAATAGAGCGGGCCACCAAGTAAGCGCTGGCAATCATCAAGAGGGCATTTAAAGTGCCTAATGCAATACTAATTTTTAACAGGCTACCAGCATGATTGGAATGGGTTTTTAAAAACGCACGCAACGTAGTTTGTTGCGCGCGATTTGGTCGGGGGTTAGTCGTCATTTTGGCGATTAAGCCTATCGTGTAATTCTTGTTCGTCGTCAGCAATACTGTCTTTGTTCTGGCCAAATTCGTACCACATAACGTTGATCACACCTAACGTACAGGCTAATAAAACACCGAGTATCCAAGCAAAATACCACATAGATCAAATCTCCTTAGTAACTGCCATGGCTGTTATTTTCAATTTCTTTGACGGTCACTTTGCGCCACATTTTCACATAACACCATGTGGTATAAAGTAAAATAAGTGGCACAAAAATACTTACTGCAATAAACATTACATTCAATGTTCTATGGCTAGAAACCGCGTCCCATATTGTTAAACTAATATCAGGATGATTATTTGATGGCATAATAAATGGGAATAATGACATGCCAGCCGTCATGATCACACCGCCAAGCATTAAGCTTGTTGCTATTAATGCCAGCCCCGGTCTATTAACTTTTGAACATGTCCACGCTAATGCAGCCATTAAAAAAGCAACCCCAGGGAACAGCATAGTTAAAGGCATTTGTTGGTAATTGTTTAACCACGCACCTGCAGAGGTGGTTACTGTTTTGTCTAGTGGGTTTGCAAAGCCTTGCGTATCACCCATCGAGATTATTTGGTAACCATCAAGGTTTGCAACCCAAATACCAGCAACAGCAAATAATACGATGAATGCCAATAATGCATAGCGACCATACTGTGCAGAGCGACGTGCTACATGGCTATCAGTACGTAGTTGCAACCACATACCACCATGGGCAAGTAACATAGTTACGCTGATCAAGCCGGCTAATAAGGCAAATGGATTTAATAATGCAAAGAAAGATCCTTGGTAACTTGTTCTAAGGTATTCATCAATACTAAATGGCACACCTAAAAACAGATTGCCAAAGGCTACGCCAAATACCAGTGCAGGAATGGCACTGCCAGCAAATAAGCCCCAATCCCAATTGCTACGCCAGCGTGGAGAGTCAATTTTGCTGCGATAGTCAAACCCCAAAGGTCTAAAAAATAAGGCAAACAATACCAACATCATAGCAAAGTAAAAGCCCGAAAATGCTGCGGCATAAACCATTGGCCAGGCTGCAAATAAGGCACCACCTGCGGTGATAAACCATACTTGGTTACCATCCCAGTGTGGGCCTACTGTATTGATCACCACACGGCGTTCACTGTCGGTTTTACCAACTAACTTGATAAGCATAGCTACGCCCATGTCCATACCATCGGTGATTGCAAAACCAATTAATAATACGCCGATAATCACCCACCAAAGTAACTTTAACGTTTCATAATCGAAAATCATGATTTTGCTCCTTGCTCGTCAGTTATTTGGTCGCCATTAGTAGGGTCATCTAAATGTTCAAAGTGATATTTACCAGTGTGCAATGAACTTGGTCCTATTTTAACAAAGCGCAGCATCAACCAGCCTTCGACAATAGCAAGGCCTGTGTAGAATACGATAAAGCCAGTTAAGCTTATTAAAATATCATTCACAGTCAGTGAAGAGGTTGCTAAAAAGGTCGGCAGTATTTCAGAGATTGCCCAGGGTTGGCGGCCATACTCTGCAACTATCCAGCCAAACTCGATTGCTATCCAAGGTAGAGGAATACTCCACACCGCAGCCCACAATAACCAACGTTTCTGTTCAATCACACGATGTGCATTGTAATAAAAAGACAATACAAATACGCCCAGCATAATTACACCACAGGCAACCATGATCCTAAATGACCAAAACATCGGGCCAACTTTAGGGAACGAATCTTTAACGGCTTGTTGTATTTGAGCCTCAGTCGCATCAATCACATTAGGGGTATAGCGCTTGAGTAATAAGCCATACCCTAAATCAGTTTTTAAAGTATCAAATTTGGCTATGTTCTCTGGTGAGTCATCGCCATTGCGTAATTTTTCAAGGTATTGGTAAGCAATCATACCGTTGCGAATACGCACTTCATGCTGTTTCTCAAGATCTTTAATACCAGTGACTTGCTCATCTAACGAGCGAGTTGCAATAATTCCCATCGCATAAGGTATTTTAATTGCAGCATGAGTCACTTGTTTATCCGAATCAGGAATACCCACTAACGTAAACGCGGCAGGGGCTTCTTCAGTGTGCCACTCAGCCTCAATCGTGGCGAGTTTTACTTTTTGTACTTCACCGACTTCATAGCCTGATTCGTCACCAAGTAAAATAACACATAATATAGAAGCTAAACCGAAACCACTGGCGACCGAAAAAGAGCGTTTTGCAAAAGCGAGATCACGGCCTTTTAAAATATACCAACTGCTGATCCCTAATACGAACATAGATGCAGCAACATAGCCCGCAGAGACGGTATGAATAAACTTAACTTGTGCTACAGGGTTAAACACAAGCTCGGCAAAACTAGTCATTTCCATGCGCATTGTTTGGTAGTTAAACTCCGCACCGACTGGGTTTTGCATCCAACCATTAGCAATTAATATCCACAGTGCAGACATATTAGTACCAATCGCCATTAAAAAGGTTGCACCTAAATGTTGGCGTTTACTGAGCCGCTGCCAGCCTAAAAAGAACATACCCACAAAGGTCGATTCTAAAAAGAATGCCATTAACCCTTCTATCGCAAGGGGAGCGCCAAATACATCGCCCACATAATGAGAGTAATAAGACCAGTTAGTACCAAATTCAAACTCCATGGTAAGGCCTGTGGCTACACCAATGGCGAAGTTAATACCAAATAATTTACCCCAAAACTTGGTCATATCGCGGTAGATTTCTCGGCCGGTCATTACATAAACCGACTCCATGATCACTAAAATCCAGGTCATGCCTAGAGTCAGTGGTACAAATAAAAAGTGAAACAGGGCGGTGACAGCAAACTGTAATCGCGATAGATCCACAAAGGTTTCATCTATCATTTTTTTATAGCTCCTTGTATGTGCGGGCGAGTCACAAAACAAATAAAGTAAGCAAAAGTTAGCTAATAAAGTTTCAATAATCATTGAAACTTTATTCATTATTCTCTTTTGGTTAATTATTGTCAATCACAGCATGGATAAAGATAACTCCATTATGATTAATGCGACGCTTTTTAATCAACTCTAGTTAGTGAAACACAGAGCTTAACTATTTACCAACATGTTTGAAAAACAGGCAAATGTTGCTGGTTGTATCAGTAAAGGCACATTAGTGAAGGTTTCTCTTATTTATTCAAGGTGTGTCATTTAATCGTGCAGTAAAACACGTTAGACTACTGCCTATGACCGTCTTGTTGACTTGTGAATAAAAAACAGCCATGAATAAAGATAAACAGCCACTACGTATAGCGATTGTAGTTGGAGAGCTCTCCGGTGATATTTTAGGTGAAGGCCTAATTAAAGCGTTGAAACGGCGCTACCCTGATGCCATTTTTGAAGGTATTGCAGGGCCGAAAATGCAGGCGCAAGGCTGTAGTAGCTTATTTAATATGGAAGAATTGGCTGTTATGGGGTTGGTTGAAGTGCTAGGGCGATTACCGCGGTTATTAAAAATTCGCAAGCAACTAGTGCAACATTTTATTGATAATCCACCAGACGTTTATATAGGTATTGATGCACCCGATTTTAATTTACGGGTTGAAAAGCCATTAAAAGACGCTGGTATTAAAACGATTCAATATGTAAGTCCATCAGTGTGGGCATGGCGAGAAAAACGCATTCATAAAATCAGCGCTGCAACCAATATGGTACTGGCGTTATTACCGTTTGAAAAAGCATTTTACGACAAACATAATGTGCCATGTACTTTTGTTGGCCATACACTGGCTGATGATATTGCCCTTGAACATGATGACAGCACTGCACGTCAACACTTAGGTTTAAGCCTTGATGATAAAGTACTGGCATTATTGCCTGGTAGTCGAGGCTCAGAGGTCGGGTTGCTTAGTGAAACTTACCTTAAAACAGCGGCTGGGTTACAAGCTAAAAATCCTGATTTAAAAATAGTGGTGCCACTCGTTAATGAGCAACGCAAAGTGCAGTTTTCTGCCATTTTGGCTGCCACCGCGCCACAACTAAATATTCAGTTGTTGGATGGACAATCTAACCTTGCTATGCAAGCGGCAGATGTTATTTTAATTGCATCGGGTACCGCGACCCTTGAAGGGATGCTTTATAAAAAGCCTATGGTGGTTGGTTATAAAATAAAAGCTCTAAGCTATTGGATTTTCAAAAGTTTATTTACTTTTAATATTAAATACTTTTCGTTACCAAACTTATTAGCAGACGAAGAATTAGTGCCTGAGTTTATGCAACATGAATGCAGTGTTGAAAACCTAACAAATGCCCTTGAGCCGATGCTAAATAGTGATAACCGCGAGTTAAAAGCACGCTTTTTAGCCATTCATCAGCAAATACGCTTAAATGCTAGTGAGCAAGCAGCCACTGCTGTTGCGGAGATTATAGATGCAAATTGAACGACCCAATCTCTGCTTTATCGCGGGCGTTGATGAAGTAGGGCGCGGCCCATTAGTTGGTGATGTAGTGACTGCTGCGGTGATCCTTGACCCAGTAAACCCAATTGCAGGCCTTGCGGATTCAAAAAAATTGACCGATAAAAAGCGTCAAGCACTAGCCATTGAAATAAAAGAAAAAGCACTGTGCTGGTCAATTGGCCGTTGTAGTCCAACTGAAATCGACGAGTTAAATATTTTACACGCAACTATGCTGGCAATGACTCGCGCGGTTGCAGGGTTGAGTACCCCCCCTGAGTTTGTATTTGTTGATGGCAATCGCCTACCTGCGCTTAGTATGCCGGCACAAGCCGTAATAAAAGGCGACAGTCTAGTGGCAGAGATCTCAGCAGCATCCATTATTGCGAAAGTTGCCCGTGATGATGAGATGATTGAGCTTGATAAACGTTACCCGCAATATGGTTTTGCAGGGCATAAAGGTTATCCAACCAAAGCGCACTTTGCAGCACTTGAGCAATATGGCGCAATAGCTGAGCACCGTAAAAGCTTTAAACCAGTACAACGTGTACTGGCGATGCAGGAGAAGTAATGGCAGCTCCAGATTTTGTGCATTTACGGGTTCATTCAGACTTTTCAATGGTCGATGGTTTAGCGAAAACTAAACCGATTGTCGCCAAAGCGCAGGAATTACAATTACCGGCATTGGCCATTACCGACCAAATGAACTTATGTGGTTTAGTGCGCTTTTATGACACCGCTCATAATGCTGGCATTAAACCAATTGTTGGTGCTGATTTTTGGTTGCACAGCCCAGAGTTTCCAGAAGGGCCTTGTCGGTTAGTTATTTTAGCCAAAGATAATGTCGGTTATAAAAATCTTACCCTTTTAATCTCAAAAGCGTATCAACGTGGGCATTTATTTCATCGCCCTGTTATTGAACGAGATTGGTTAGTTGAGCACAAAGAAGGGCTTATTTTACTCTCTGGTGCCAAAGATGGCGATTTAGGTAAAGCATTATTAAAAGGCAACCCCGGCACAGTTGAGTCGGTGGTTAGTTTTTATAAACAGCATTTTAGTGATAACTACTATATCGAGTTAATACGTACCAAGCGTACACAAGAAGAAGACTACTTACACTTAGCAGTTGAGCTTGCAACCGTTGAGCAACTGCCAGTGGTGGCTACCAACGAAGTGGTATTTTTGAAGCCTGAAAACTTTGAAGCCCACGAAATACGCGTAGCAATATTTGACGGCTATACGCTGGATGATAAACGCCGACCAAAACGCTTTTCTGAAGAGCAGTATTTAAAAACCCCAGAGCAAATGGCTGAACTGTTTAGTGATATTCCAGAAGCGCTGCAAAACAGTGTGGAAATCGCCAAACGCTGTAATGTCACGGTGCAACTTGGTACGTATTTCTTACCAGATTACCCAACCGGCTCATTAAAAATTGAAGACTTCTTGGTGAAAGTATCCCGAGATGGTCTTGAAGAGCGGCTACAGTTTTTATTCCCTGATGCAGCAGAGCGTGCTGTAAAACGCGTTGAATACGATGAACGCTTACAAATCGAGCTTGATGTAATCAACCAAATGGGATTCCCCGGTTACTTCTTGATCGTAATGGAGTTCATCCAGTGGAGTAAAGATAACAATATTCCAGTAGGACCTGGGCGTGGATCAGGTGCGGGCTCGTTAGTGGCGTATGCACTGAAAATTACCGATCTTGATCCGCTTGAATTTGACTTACTTTTCGAGCGCTTCTTGAACCCTGAACGTGTATCAATGCCGGATTTCGATGTCGATTTCTGTATGGATAGACGCGATGAAGTAATCGATCACGTATCGGCGTTATATGGGCGAGACGCGGTATCACAGATCATTACTTTTGGTACTATGGCAGCAAAAGCGGTAATACGCGATGTTGGCCGAGTACTTGGCCACCCGTACGGATTTGTTGACCGTATATCAAAACTGATCCCAGGTGATCCGGGGATGACGTTGGCAAAAGCGTTTGATGTTGAGCCACGCCTGCAAGAAGCTTACGATGGCGATACAGAAGTAAAAGACTTAATCGATATGTGTCGCATCCTTGAAGGCTGTACACGTAACGCTGGTAAACATGCCGGTGGTGTCGTTATTTCACCGACGACGATCACCGACTTTGCTGCCTTATATTGCGATGATGAAGGTAAGTTTCCGGTTACGCAGTTTGATAAAAATGATGTAGAGACCGCCGGATTAGTAAAGTTTGACTTCTTAGGTCTACGAACCCTGACCATTTTGCAGTGGGCAGTTGATATGACTAATGAGCGCTTAACCCGAGAGGGTAAAGAGCCAATAGACATTAATACCATCGAACTGAATGACCAAAAAAGTATCGACTTATTGCTAAGAGCCGAAACCACGGCGGTATTTCAGCTTGAATCCCGGGGTATGAAAGACTTAGTAAGACGCTTAAAGCCCGATTGTTTTGAAGATATGATTGCCTTGGTAGCCTTGTTCCGACCAGGACCATTGCAGTCAGGCATGGTAGATAACTTTATCGACCGAAAACTTGGTCGCGAAGAAATTTCTTACCCAGATGCACAGTATCAACATGAAAGTTTAAAGCCGATTTTGGAGCCGACTTACGGCATTATCTTGTATCAAGAACAAGTAATGCAAATTGCTCAGGTACTGGCTGGTTACACCCTAGGTGGCGCCGATATGTTACGTCGTGCAATGGGTAAGAAAAAGCCAGAAGAGATGGCCAAGCAGCGTTCGACCTTTGAAGATGGTGCGCGAAATAACGGTATTGACGGCGAACTGGCAATTAAAATCTTTGACTTGGTAGAGAAGTTCGCAGGTTACGGTTTCAATAAATCGCACTCCGCAGCTTATGCGTTAGTATCGTACCAAACACTGTGGATGAAAACCCATTATCCTGCTGAATTTATGGCGGCGGTGATGTCAGCGGATATGGATAACACCGAAAAAATCGTCACCTTGGTTGATGAATGTGAGAACATGAAGCTCACTTTATTACCGCCAGATGTAAATGCCGGTGCTTATAAGTTTACAGTAAACCTCAACGGTGAAATTGTTTATGGCATTGGTGCCATTAAAGGAGTGGGTGAGGCACCGGTAGAGGCTATTTTAGAAGCGCGCAGTAATGGTGGGCCATTTAAAGACCTATTCGATTTTTGTGCGCGGGTAGATTTAAAACGTATCAATAAACGCGTAACCGAAAAGCTTATTTACGCCGGTGCGCTTGATCAACTCGGTCCCGAAAAAACGCAACCAGCGCGTGCTACCTTGTTGGCTAGTTTGAAAGATGCCATGCGTGCGGCAGATCAACATCATAAAGCAGAGTCGTTAGGGCAAACTGATTTATTTGGTTTATTAGCAACAGAGCCGGATGAAGTCGAACAGGCATTTATAAAAGCCACGCCACTGACTGATAACCAATGGCTTGATGGGGAAAAAGAGACCTTAGGCTTATATTTAACCGGGCACCCCATAAATCAGTATCGTAAAGAGCTGAAATATTACACCAGTGGTAAATTAGTGGATTTACAGCCAACTAATCGTGACGTGCAATCAAGCGCTGCAGGCCTTGTTATAGCTGCACGTACGCTAGTCAATAAAAAGGGAAATCGTTGGGGGCTTGTAACTTTAGATGACAAGAGTGCCCGTATTGATGTACGCTTATTCCCAGAACAGTTTGAAATGTACCAAGATATGCTGCAAATCAATAATATCTTGGTAATATCTGGACAGGTCAGCTTTGATAACTTCTCCGGTGGTATTACAATGACCGCCAGAAACATATGCACCATCGCGCAAGCGCGCGAAAAACGGATTAAAGCGATTAAAATGACGCTGAATATGGTGCAAATCGAAGCCAACTTTTTCGATAAATTACAAAAAGTACTCGAACCTTATAAGTTTGGTACTTGTCCGATTAAGGTTTACTATCAGCGTCCAGATGCGTTGGCACAGTTAACCCTCGGGACAGAATGGTGTGTTACGCCCAGCGATGACTTAATTCATAAGTTATCGTTAATGGCGGCGCAAGATGTAGAACTAGAATTTAACTAATTAGGTAGTTTAGAGCATGAGCCTCAATTATCTTGATTTTGAGCTTCCAATCGCAGAATTAGAAGCAAAAATTGAAGAGTTACAAAATATCAGCCGCGCTGGCGATTTAGACCTTGAGTTAGAAGAGGAAGTCAGTCGATTAAAAGAGAAAAGCGCTAAAATGAAAGAGGAAATATTCTCTAAATTAGGTGCTTGGCAGGTTTCTCAGTTAGCCCGTCATCCGTTGCGTCCTTATGTTCGAGATTATATTGAGCGTATTTTCACGGAATTTGACGAGTTTGCTGGCGATCGTACTTTTGCTAATGATCCGGCAATTTTAGGTGGTGTTGCACGCTTTGAAGGTCAACCAGTGATGGTTATTGGCCAACAAAAAGGCCGAGACACAGCTGAAAAAATTAGACGCAACTTTGGTATGCCAAAGCCTGAAGGTTACCGTAAAGCATTACGCTTAATGGAAATGGCAGAGCGCTTTAAAATGCCAATTATGACTTTTATCGATACCCCAGGTGCATACCCAGGTGTTGGTGCTGAAGAGCGTGGTCAATCTGAAGCAATCGCACGTAACCTTAAAGTGATGGCAACATTAAAAGTGCCAACCATTTGTACGGTTATTGGTGAAGGCGGTTCAGGTGGGGCTCTAGCCATTGGTGTAGGGGATCGCGTTAACATGTTGCAGTACAGCACTTACTCGGTTATTTCACCTGAAGGCTGTGCATCGATCCTTTGGAAGAGCGCCGACAAAGCGCCACTTGCAGCAGAAGCGATGGGTGTAACCGCTGAACGTGTTAAAGAGCTTGATTTGATCAACAGCTTGGTTGAAGAGCCATTAGGTGGCGCACACCGTAACTACGAAGGGATGGCACGTAATCTTAAAAATCAACTTAAGCGAGACTTAGCTGACTTACAAGCACTATCACTTGATGAGATGCTTGATCAACGCTACAAACGTTTAATGTCATTTGGTTATTGTTAATAGCTAATTGATGAAAAAAGCCGCTTTTGCGGCTTTTTTGTTTTAGAATGCTTGAGAGCTAGGAGCTAGGAGCTAGGAGCTAGGAGCTAGGAGCTAGGAGCTAGGAGCTAGGAGCTAGGAGCTAACCAATCATCTATTTAGTGATTTTAATTCATGCATGCAACACCTTTATATCAACAAGTAAAAAGCGTCATAACACCATATGTAACGGAGCACAAAACCGCATTTACGGTAGCGCTCTCTGGTGGCGTGGATTCAGTGGTGTTACTGCATGTTATGAATGCGCTAAAAGCAGAAATACCGCAACTGCAATTAACCGCAGCATATGTTAATCATGGTTTAAGCCAGTACGCTGATGATTGGCAGGCATTTTGTAAAAAGCTATGTGATGCATTAGCCATTACGTTTTATGCAGCACAAGTAAAAATTACCAATAAATCACGCACGAGTCTAGAAGAGCTCGCCCGCGATGCTCGTTACCAGGCACTTGATCAGCATAGCCCAAGCGGTAGTATTATTTTGCTAGGGCAGCACTTAAATGATCAACTAGAAACGTTTTTATTGAGACTAAAACGGGGCTCAGGATTACAAGGCTTAACCTCGATGCGTCAAATACGCACATTAAACTCAGGCCGTGAATGTTTACGGCCACTGCTGAACACCACACGACACAGTATTGAACAATTTGCTACCGAGTTTAAGCTTGAGCATATTACCGATGATTCAAATACCGATGAGCGCTTTGATCGCAATTTTATTCGTCAGCAAATAGTGCCTCTATTAAGTGAACGATTTACCGGCTTTGAGAAAAGCGCAGCGCGCAGTGTTAACCTTCTTCAACAGCAGCAAGATGTACTTGATGAATACACTCAGTTAGATTTAAGCCAATGCCAAAACACCCAACAAGGATTAAGTTGCATACAGCTGGCAAACTTTAGCGCTGCACGTCAAGCAAATGTTCTGCGTTGTTGGCTTGGGCAATTTACGGCGCTTATGCCATCACAACAACAAACCCAGCAAATACTTACACAAGGTTTAACAGCAAAAGCTGATGCGCAGCTACTTATTCAGTTAACAGATGGGCAAGTACGCCGGCATCAAAACTTTTTATATTTTGTACGTGAAACGACCGTTCCTGACAGCCAATCACTAACTGCTCAGAACCAGTTACTTTCAGATGGGCGTACCCTCATACAATTATCAGGTATAGGAGTTAGAAAGCCATTGCCTGATGAACACGTTTCTGTCCAGTTTAATTGCCCACAGGCGCGCATTAAACCGCTTAAAAAACCGGGTCACAACAGCATTAAACATTGGTTTAAAGATGCCAAAGTAGCGCCATGGTTACGTGCTAATGTGCCACTTATTTTTTATAATGAGCAATTAGTTTATGTCGTAGGGCATTTTATAAGTGCAGAACACGTTTCTGAAAAGGGGGTATTTTGGGAGGTAAAAACATGACAACGTCACAGCCACATGTTGGTTTATCACTAGTCAATAAAGCGCCGCTAGGGCTTATAGTTACAGCTGTTGTCGCGGGTCTTGCTTCGTTAATGTTTGAACTAGAACTGTTAACGTTAGCGTATTCGGTTGCAGGTGGTTTGGTATGTGCGATTATTTTAATTGCGTACTGGTTAGGTAAAGGCGGACTATTTTTTATTGTTGGGGTGAGTATGCCATTATTAATGGTTATTGTTGTACCACTGACCAGCATGGCTGCTTTGTTATATCTAATTAGCGGTTTCTTTTTTGGTTTTTGTTTAGCACTATTAGGCTATAAGTTATTAGCTAAGTTAAAAAATTAGTATAGGTGAAAAGCCTAGTGGGGGAGCTAGACTTACCTATTAATTAATACGCTTTAGCGCAATTACGCCCAGATGCTTTGGCCTTGTATAAGCCTTTATCAGCGCGGGCAAAAATTTCATTCTCACAATCTTTGCTGTTTGCCAAGGTAAACCCAATGCTGGTGGTGACTGCATATTGTTTCATCAAATTTGACTGCGCTACTAACTGCATCACTCGCTGAGCAATCACTTTGTTTGTGGTAAAGTCAGGATCATCAATTAATACCGCAAACTCATCACCACCAAAGCGAAATACCGAATCAGTGCCGCGAATACTACTGTATAAAACGTCGGCAAACTCTTGTAATACGTCATCGCCAATTTTATGACCGTAGCTATCATTAACTTGTTTAAAATTATCTAAATCTAAAAACATTAGACTAAATGGACGATGATGGCGGCGAAAACGCTCTAATTTTTGCGTCAAAATAGTATCAAACTGACTGCGATTATTAAGTCCTGTTAAGGTGTCTTTAGTCGCTAGTTTTAGTACGCGGCTATACATTAATGCATTGCGTAATGGGTAAACCAAGGCGCAGTGTAAGCCAACTAACTTTTGTTCAATATTACCTGTTAGTGGGTATTGGCAAAAATAAATAAGTTGACCTAAATGTTCATTATTTATGTCTAAATTAAATGAATATGGCGGTTGACTGTTGTCGCTATCGGCAATTTGAGCAACCCCTAGGGATGACTGAAACTGCAAGCCTGAAAAATTAATAAGCTGCTTTGCGTGTTCAGCATAAATCGTTAGTAGCTCTTCTATGTTTAACGTTGTTTGCAGTTTCTCGATCAAACGATGGATAGCTGCGGGCTCGTTATTACGGTAATGCTCTGCCGAAAACGGCAGAAACTCGCCACGTGCTGAGATGCGCTGAGTTAAAATATGGACATTTTCCATGGTTTTCTCCCCCATAGGAGTTTGTTATTACTTTCCTAAGCGATTTTTGTGCCACTATTCCAAACTGGCTGAAAAACAGATAGTTGCTATAGTTAATTTTTAAGCAGCTAAAATTTTGACGGTATGGCAACAATATAAATAGGAGGTGTGTTTGCAAAGTGTATTGGCTCAAATATTTGGCTTATTACTGGCTGCTGTGGTGCTGGTATGGTTATTTAAACGCATTGGCTTGCCGCCGATCCTCGCCTACCTTGCTACTGGCGTTTTAGCGGGGAGCCATGGTATTGGCTGGATGGCGCAAAGTCATGAAATACATTTTGTAGCTGAGCTTGGTATTGTATTTTTATTATTTAGTTTAGGGCTGGAGTTTTCCGTTGGCCGCTTAATGGCAATGCGTAACATTGTATTTGGATTGGGTACAATGCAGGTGGTAGTCACAACGATTGTGTTTATGCAGATTTTATTGTTGATGGATTTGTCTGTGCTAAGTAGTTTTACTATTGCGACATTAATGGCACTGTCATCAACTGCGGTGGTGGTTAAATTACTTAAAGAAAGCGGCGAGCTTAAACAGCGGCGAGGGCAGCTCGCTATCGGAATGTTATTATTTCAAGATATTGCGGTGGTGCCGTTACTCATTACTTTACCCTTACTGGCCCAAAGCAGTGGTACTGAAGGCATTGCTTGGGCGCTGACTTTCGCTTTAACTAAAGGCGCGTTGGTATGTTTATTATTGTGGATGATAGGCAAGTGGGTATTGCCAAAAGTCTTTAGCGAAGTGGCTTTAATGCGCACCGATGAATTATTTGTTTTGACCACCTTAGTGGTTGCTTTGTTTGCCGCAGGCTTAACTTATTTATTTGGCTTATCGATGGCGCTGGGCGCATTTTTAGCAGGAATGATGCTCGGCGAAAGCCAGTACCGGCATCAGTTAGAGGCCGATATTCGACCATTTCGCGATATTTTAATGGGCCTATTTTTTGTCACTGTCGGTATGCAGCTCGATATTTTATATGTGTTTAGCGTATGGTATTGGATAGTGGCTGCATTAGCGCTAATGCTAGTATTAAAAATTGGTGTTATTACTTTCTTAGCACAACTGATGGGCGAGCGAAAACACGATGCAATTGCAGCAGGTATCATGCTGTGGCAAATGGGCGAGTTTGGTTTTGTATTAATTGCGCTTGCTACTAAACACCAATTATTAGCTTTAGATCACGCCTCATTTTTAATTGCTATTGCAGTTATGTCGATGGGCTTAACGCCTTATTTAATAGAATCGACGCCTTGGTTATTAAAACAACTTGGGTTATTAAAAAATCCCAATGGTCAATGGCAGCAGCCACCTAACAGCAGCACTTTGTATCAAAACCATGTGGTGATCTGTGGGTTCTCTCGGGTTGGGCAAACTATTGCGCGGTTTTTAAAGCCAGAAGCAATAGAGTACGTTGCTGTTGAAAGTAACCCAATACTAGTTCAAGAGGCCAAAGCAGCAGGAGAGCCCGTTATTTTTGGTCATGTAAAACAAAAAGATATTTTAAAATCAGCAGGAGTCGAACGAGCTCGACTAGTGATCATTACTTTCACTGGTTTTGAACATGTGCAAATTGTGATCGATGCGATAAAGCAAATAGCTCCTGATGCGAAAATACTGGTACGCATGCGCGATGATAGTCATCTCGAAGCACTCAAAGAGCTTGGTGTGACTGAGATGGTGCCCGAAACGCTGGAAGCGAGCTTAATGTTAGTGTCGCACGTGTTGTCTATGTCGGGTGTGCCGATGTCGCGTATTGTTAGGCGGGTTAGTAAAGAGCGGCGTAACCGTTACCAATTTTTACATGGTTTTTTTGCAGGAGATCAATTTGATAGTGAAGAAAACAACGCCGAACGGCTTGAGTATTTACACGTAATAGCACTGCCTGAACATGCTTTTGCGGTAGCAAAAAATATCGGCGAATTAGGACTTGAAAAACGCCGTGTATCTGTAAGGGCATTGCGTCGCCAAGACCGTGAAATTGAGCGTCCATTACTGCACACTATTTTACTCGCCGGAGATATTCTTGTGCTACAAGGTAAACCTCGACGAGTAGAGCGGGTAGAGTGCTATTTACTCGATGGTACGGATTAGTGAATCGTTAACTGTTAATCGAGCTCTAAAAACTCGCGTATCTGTGGCAGTTTCTCTAAACCATCTTTATACCCAATTTCAATTAAATGCTGGGTGTAACGTTTTTCAAATAATAAATAACTGGTTAAACTCGATTGAGAACGTTGTTTAACCCCGATCATTCGCAGTAAAATTTTAATGGCTAAAGGCATATCACCGTAATAGTTTGCAGCAATGGCATTAAAGTTTTCTGATGGATTGATCACAAAACTTTGTATTTGCTTTAATTCTTGGTGTTTATCGCGCCCAGGTAACAAACCTAAAGTTCGATTAATTCGTTCAAGGCGCTCAAGATCTGACTGTAAGGTGTCGGTAAACACACTATCGAGCAAATGGCCCGCAATCGAGGATAATCCCGGAAAGTGGGGTAAATAACCCGGTGGATGAGCTTCTTTGGGCTGATCAACACCAATAATAAATATTTTTTCAGCACCTAAATGGACACATGGACTCAGAGGGGATAATTGGTGAATAGAGCCATCACCAAAGTAGTGGTTGTATACATTTACGCTCGGAAACACCATAGGAATTGCACTGGACGCCATTAAATGTTCAACGTTAATACGGGTCGCTTGGCCTTCGCGTTTAGCGCGCCGCCAAGGTGATTGTGTATTAGATTGGAAAAATGCCACAGAATCACCCGTGGTATAGCTTGATGCGGTGATTGATAGCGCATCTAAATAATTACGGTGTAAATTACGCTCAATGCGAGTTAAATCTAAAATTTCATTAAGTAAATTACGTAAAGGCTGATTATTCAACAAGCTCGCTGGTGGATGATTAATATGTTCAGATTGAAAACTAGTCAGCATGTTACGCATTAAATGGCCAAACACGCTGATAAAATCACTTTTATATACCATTGACGTAGAAAAATTTTTCCAAACTGATTCCAGTTTACGCACCGCCAGATGGGCGCATGAAGCATAGCTTGCTAGCGCAGCTGAATTGATTGCTCCGGCAGATGTACCATTAATAATAGTAAATGGCAGTGGAGCTGTACGCGGCATACTGTGTGCGAGCGCTTTTAGAACCCCAACTTGGTATGCGGCACGTGCGCCACCACCAGTCAGTAACAGAGCAACTTTAGGTTTGTTTTTATCGATTTGCTTGATTTTCATAGTTGAGTTTCGTCGTTGCAATTAAGCGGTTAAGCGTCTTTACTTTATTTATTAACTGTAAGTCTTTAAGCTAGAAGAATCAAAGGATACCTTAGCTACGTTAATAATTATTAGTGTAGGCTATGAATTAAATCCATTTAAGGTACTCTTACTGTTATCGCATTTTAATATTTATGGAGTTCGTATGTCAGATCAACCATCAGCGTCAGATGTTCAAAAACGTCCACCGAATAATAACCTTTTATTTGCAGGCATCATTTTAATTATTCTCATTATTGCTGCAGCGTTTGTGTTATTAAACTCAAGTGATGAGTCACAAACAGCAACTGAAGTTGAGCAACCAGTAGCAGAGCGCCCTATGATGGAGCTAAAACCAGAGAACGATCCGGTTGTTAATGCCCCATCTGTTAATCCTGAGCCTGCCGATTTAGCCGTGCCAACACCACGCCCAGTAGAGCCTGAGCCGCAAGTAGAACCACTACCGACTCTTGATAAAAGCGACCCTGTCGTTGTTGCTAAGTTAGATGAATACCTAGGTGATGCCGCTATGAGTTTGGTTATAAACGACGATGTTATTCGTCGTGGCGTGGTATTTATAGATAATCTTGCCAAAGGTAAAATTGCGCAAAAACACACTCCTGTTATTAAGTTAGAAGAAGGCTTTAGTGTGGTAGAGGGTGATATTCTGACCATTGATCCAAACAGCTATGAGCGTTACACCCCTTATGTAAAAATATTTACCAGCATGAGCGCAGCGCAATTCGTACGTTTATACGATGAGTACAAACCACTTATCAATGATGCGTATACAGAAATTGGCTATCAAGGTGATGCATTTAATCAAACACTTGAAGAAGCGATAGACCTATTATTGGATACCCCAGAGCCAAAAGGGGACATGCCACTGTTACGTGATTCAGTAACTTATCAATATGCTTATTCAGAATGGGAACGCCTACCAGCGGCACAAAAACAACTGCTACGCATGGGCCCTGAAAATATGAAAAAAATAAAAGCTGTACTACGTAACGTAAAAAAAGAGTTAGATAATCAATAATCTTACTTAAATCGTTTAAAAAATAGTGCGATTGTATATGAAGTATGCAATCGCACTTTCTTTTTTGATTATCCCTTGAATAACAGAGCAAAAGTAGAGATAATCCCAATCGCGCCAACCAAGGCCCTCAATGGTAGTCTTATTGGTCCTCTCGCAATACTAGCAGGCGAACCTGGTCAGGCCCGGAAGGGAGCAGCCACAGTTTGTGACGTGTGTGCCGAGATGTGGCTGGTAAGACTGCCACCCAAATTCCTCATTTGGTGTTGTTTGAAGTATAAGTTGACATATTTGTACTAAAAGATGGCATAAATTGGAAGTATAAGGTGGCATAGTCTAGTATTTAACCAAACGGTTAGATGGTTGACTCACATGTACAGAAGAAAACTCAAACACTCTCGTGTTAAAAACCTCCATAAATTTGCTAGTCAAAAAAATAAATCTACCTGTTTAGTTGAATCCTCTTTAGAGTTTGATGCTTGTTTTCATTTTGAATTTTCACCATCAATAGCCGCATTTGAAGCACAGCCACTAGGTTACGAATATGAGTTTGATAACCGTACTTGCCGTTACACACCTGACTTTTTACTTACCCACACAGACGGCACGCAAAAATTTATAGAAGTAAAACCGCAAAGCAAAATTGCCGATGAAGACTTTCGTGCACGTTTTATTGAAAAGCAAGCTATCGCTAAGCAAGATGGACGTGATTTAATACTGGTTACTGATAAACAAATCCGTGTATACCCAACACTCAATAACTTAAAGCTTTTGCATCGCTACTCTGGTTTTCAGTCTTTAACAGAGCTGCAAGCATCGGTGCTAGAACTTGTTAAGCAATACGGCTCTATTAAAGTGGGACAGTTAGTTAGCTTTTTAAAAGTAACTGCCGGTGAGCTACTTGCTACGGTGCTACGCTTATTATCACTAGGGCAGTTATTTGCCGACTTAACTACAAATGAAATATCAATAGAAACAGCAATTTGGTCTAACAATGTTTAATGACGGGCTGTTTGAAGATGAATTTAACCAGCCATTACCAAAAGTAGAAACCAAACTACCTCAAAATTACGCCAAAGATTTACAAGCCCTTCCTGAAAAAATCAAAACTACAACATTTGCTAAGCTTAAATATATTCAATGGCTTGAGGCTAATATTCAAGGCGGTTGGACACAAAAAAACCTTGAGCCTTTATTAAAATTAATGCCTGAAGTTGAGGGAGAAAAAAAGCCCAGTTGGAGAACAGCAGCACGATGGTATAGCGCTTATACCAATGCGGATAAAAATATAATGGCGCTAATACCAAGCCATCAAAAAAAAGGTAACAGAGAGCGTGATACAGCAACCGATAAGTTTTTTGAAAAAGCACTTGAGCGTTACTTAGTAAAAGAAAAACCATCAGTGGCTTCTGCTTATAAGTATTATGCAGATTTAGTTATTATTGAAAACGACAGTGTTGTGGGCAGTGTTTTAAAGCCTTTAACATACAAAGCGTTTAAAAACAGAATAGATAACTTACCGCAATACGAAGTAATGATTGCTCGTTATGGTAAGCGCCTTGCTGATATTGCTTTTAATAAAGTAGAAGGGCATACACGGCCTACCCGAGTACTCGAAAAAGTTGAAATTGACCATACGCCACTTGATCTTATCTTATTAGATGATGAGCTGCATATTCCACTTGGCCGACCAACACTCACTATGTTAGTAGATGTGTATAGCCATTGTATTGTTGGCTATTACTTTAGTTTCAGTGAGCCTAGCTATGATGCAGTAAGGCGAGCAATGCTAAATGCGATGAAACCTAAAAGTGAAGTGGCAAAACTATACCCCGATACGATTAATGAGTGGAAGTGTGCTGGCAAAATTGAAACACTTGTTGTTGATAATGGCGCTGAATTTTGGAGTAACAGCCTTGAGCTTGCTTGTGAAGAAATAGGCATTAATACTCAATATAATCCTGTTGCAAAGCCGTGGTTAAAACCATTTGTAGAACGTATGTTCGGCACAATAAATACTGAATTATTAGACCCTGTGCCTGGTAAAACCTTTTCTAACATTTTACAAAAGTATGAATACAATCCCAAAAAAGATGCAATTATGCGTTTTACGACCTTTATGCAGTTATTTCATAAATGGGTAGTAGACGTTTACCATCAAGATGCCGACAGCCGCTTTAAGTACATACCAAGCCAATTATGGGATCAAGGCTTTAATACGTTACCACCAACAATGCTGAGTGATGCTGATCTTCAACAATTGGATGTTGTGCTCAGTATTTCAAAGCATCGGGTGCTTCGTAAAGGTGGAATACGGCTAGAAAACTTAAGCTACGACAGTACTGAACTAGCCAACTATAGAAAGCAGTTTAGCCACAAAGTATCTCAAGAAGTTTTAATTAAATTAAACCCAGATGATATCTCTTATATCTACGTGTACCTTGATAAGCTAGAGCATTACATAAAAGTGCCATGCATAGATCCAAACGGTTACACCCAAAATTTAAGTTTGAATCAGCATAAAATAAATATACGTATTCATCGCGATTTTATTTCGGGCTCTATCGATAATGTAGGCTTAGCAAAAGCGCGTATGTTTATTCATAATAAAATTCAAAACGAGTTTGAAGAGTTAAAAAATGCGCCAAAAAACTCAAAGGTAAAAGGGGGTAAAGCGTTAGCTAAGCATCAAAATGTTAGTAGTGACTCACAAAAATCAATAGCTCAGAGCGAGCCAGTAGAACTCAAAAAGGTTACACCTAAAGAGCAAGTAACTGATAGCTGGGATGACTTTATCTCAGACCTAGATGGATTTTAATTATGCTGACCGATAAACAAAAAGAAAAGCTTAATGAATTTCGCGATGTATTTATTGAATACCCAATAATAACCACTGTATTTAACGACTTCGACAGATTAAGACTTGGTAAAGGGTTAGCGGGTGAAAAGCCTTGTATGCTGTTAAATGGCGATACAGGCACAGGTAAAACAGCACTAATAAAACAGTATAAAGAACGCTATTTACCGCAATTTATTAATGGAGTGATGAATCATCCTGTATTAGTAAGCCGCATACCCAGCAACCCAACACTAGAATCTACTTTAGCCGAACTTCTTAAAGACTTAGGGCAAGTAGGCAGCACAGAGCGCAAACTGCGAGTAAACGGTACACGGTTAACGACATCATTAATAAAATGCCTAAAAACGTGTGGTACAGAGCTTATAATTATTGATGAGTTTCAAGAACTAATTGAGCACAACCAAGGTAAAAAGCGCCGCGAGATTGCTAATCGATTAAAATATATTAACGATGAAGCGGGTGTATCAATCGTATTGGTAGGTATGCCGTGGGCAGAAAAAATAGCAGACGAGCCGCAGTGGTCATCGCGTTTATTAGTGAGGCGGCAGCTGCCTTATTTTAAATTATCAGAAAACCCAAAGCATTTTGTGCAGTTAATAATTGGCTTAGCCAACCGTATGCCATTTACCGAAAAACCAAACTTAAGTGAGCAAGCAACAGTTTTTGCTTTGTTCTCACTATCAAAAGGCTGCTTTGTAAGCGTCTAGCAAAGTGCACCTGCCAGTAACTCGTCAAACCGATTAAGCTATTTCCGAATTTCAATGAGGAGATAGCCATGAGAAAAACACGCAGCCTTGAACAATGGCGTAACATTATCGAAGAACAACAAGCCAGCGATTTAACTATTACTGAGTT
>NZ_JABBMT010000101.1 GCF_012927645.1 Pseudoalteromonas arctica
TAGTCTAACCCTCGGGAGGACGTTTACCACGGAGTGATTCATGACTGGGGTGAAGTCGTAACAAGGTAGCCCTAGGGGAACCTGGGGCTGGATCACCTCCTTATACGATTTAGAACTTATTTGTTCGACGTGTCCACACAGATGAATGTTTATAAATCTCGCTCCGCGATATTTATTGCTCTTTAAAAATTTGGAAAAGCTGATAATAAAATTCGTATGAATACATTGTATTTGTACAGAGTTTTCAAAAGTAAAAAAGAATGATAGCAGTATCATTCAGTGCCATTTAATCTTAGGATTAATTGGTATCTACTTTAGTATTCAATATTAACTTCTGGCGAAGTTAAACTGTCACAAAACAGTATGTTTATATTTCGATATAAACTTGCGACGTGGATTTGATACTTAGGCAACGCCGCTGATATTTTTGTCGCTGGGCGCATAACGTGTTATGTAACCAAGCAAAAATAGAAAGCAAGGCAGCATAAGTAGCAAAGACCAAGCAAGACCCGTTTGGGTTGTATGGTTAAGTGACTAAGCGTACACGGTGGATGCCTTGGCAGTTGGAGGCGATGAAGGACGTATTAACTTGCGATAAGCCTAGTCAAGCTAGTAAAAAGCACTTGAGACT
>NZ_JABBMT010000076.1 GCF_012927645.1 Pseudoalteromonas arctica
CAGAACATGGGGGATTAAAAACGTCTGCGAGCTTTCCTTTTCTAAGCCCCATATTTAGTTTTGAGGGTTTAAATATCACTGCGATAAGCGGCTCTATTTTAGAACGAATCTTCCGCCATCACACCCCTTTTGGCTGTATAGCTAAAGGAAAAACAGGCGCGTTTAAAGATCATTATGTATTAGCATTACGTGGTACAGCAAAAATGCGCGATTGTATTACTGATTTACACTACGCTATAGCGATAGAGCCAAATCTAAGCAACGAGTTATGATTGTTTTTATTTTCTCACCAGCATTCTGTACCATAAAAGTAATTGCATATTTTTTCTTACACTATAAAATACCTATAATATTGACATGGAATGTGGATACTTTGCGTACAACACGGTTTTTACGCAATGCCTCATAATTCCATTTATAAATTAAGAGGTGCTAATGTCACTCATCGATAAACTCCAATCTTTTAGCGTGAAAATTCAGCCTTTTTTAGATAAATTTGGCGCATATAAAGTGCATCTGTGTCCTGAGGTAAAAGGTCGCTTAACCAATAATGGTAAGCCAATAGACTGTCAGCTAATTTCCAGAAGTCTTAACTTTTCCGATGGTAAAGCCCGTAAAGATTTTACTTATACAGATCATAACGGTAACTTTACATTTCCTGAAATAACAATTCGCTCTGATCAGCCAGGTATTCCTTTTGCTGAAATATTTACCAATCAATATATTACCTCTAGTTATAACAACCATAAATTTATTATTTGGAGATCAACTTTAACAGATATTCACCCAAGGCATGAGATTACTAATAAGCTTTCCACTTTAAATGCAGATATCACGGATGAACAAGTATGTTTTAATTTCAAAAATACGCTTCATCCTCATGCGCCATTTCGCGCATCCAGCATTGCTCGCTGGGAAACTGACTTTAATATTATTACATCAAACTATCTTAGCGATTTAATAGACAATGTAACTGAAAAATAAGGACTATATTATGTCTTCAGGAATGACGACTTTACCACCAGCCGTTGCAGCGAGTTTTGCAGCGATTGCATATGAGACTCTTTCTCAAGGAACAATGCAAAACTCAGAAATATATACTGATCTTGAAGCTAGATTTACGTTCAATTCATCAGCTGTACACGGTATCAGTGGCTCTATTTTAGAACGAATCTTCCGCCATCACACCCCTTTTGGCTGTATTGCTAAAGGAAAAACAGGGGCGTTTAAAGATCATTATGTATTAGCATTACGTGGCACAGCAAAGATGCGCGATTGTATTACTGATTTACACTACGCTATAGCGATAGAGCCAAATCTAAGCAACGAGTTATGATTGTTTTTATTTTCTCACCAGCATTCTGTACCATAAAAGTAATTGCATATTTTTTCTTACACTATAAAATACCTATAATATTGACATGGAATGTGGATACTTTGCGTACAACACGGTTTTTACGCAATGCCTCATAATTCCATTTATAAATTAAGAGGTGCTAATGTCACTCATCGATAAACTCCAATCTTTTAGCGTGAAAATTCAGCCTTTTTTAGATAAATTTGGCGCATATAAAGTGCATCTGTGTCCTGAGGTAAAAGGTCGCTTAACCAATAATGGTGAACCATTAGCCAATGTGAAAATTGAGCGCGGATTATATTTTAGTGATGGTAAAGCAAGAAAAGATAATACATATACCGATTCTCAGGGTAACTTTAATTTTCCTTGTT
>NZ_JABBMT010000102.1 GCF_012927645.1 Pseudoalteromonas arctica
TACTAAAGTTAAGTTGGCTTAATTGATTTTCTTGCTGCATTAACAAACGCGCTAAATTTTGTTTTTCTTGTTTAGCATCTAGCAGGGCTTGCTGTTGCTGCTCACGCTCAATGTTTGATAAAAAACCATTTTTATTTAGCTGGTTAAGGTTACTTTGTTGGCGGTTAAGTAGTGCTAGTTTTTCATCAGTAAGTTTAAGTTGGCTTTGTAATGCAGCTTGCTCATTAGTAAGCGCACGTTTTTGTGCTTGCAAGTTAAGTGACTCTTGCTTTTGCAGAGTGTGGTTTTGTGTTATTTCGTCATTAAGTAACTGTATTTGCATACTTAACTGCTCAACAAGTTGGGTACTTAATGCAACACCCTGCCTATTATTTTGCTGCACAACAATAGTCGCCAGTGGCTGATCTTTTATAACATAATCGCCCTCTTGTACAAATAGCTGCTCAATCATGCCACCTTGATTAGCAAAGCTTTGGATCACCCCTTTGTTAGGCATTAAAAAACCGCGCACAGTTTCTTTACGAGAGTATTGAGCAGTGAATAAGAAGGTAATAACTGCGATAGCCACACAAGCCAGAATAAACACAGTTAATTTTATTGATAGCGGTTGTGCGAGAGTGATA
>NZ_JABBMT010000103.1 GCF_012927645.1 Pseudoalteromonas arctica
CCCGAGTTCTCTCAAGCGCCTTAGTATTCTCTACCTGACCACCTGTGTCGGTTTGGGGTACGATTCGGTATAATCTGAAGCTTAGAGGCTTTTCCTGGAAGTATGGCATCAGCAACTTCATCACCTTGGTGACTCGTCTCGTGTCTCAGCCTAACAGCAACCCGGATTTACCTAAGTCACTAGCCTACACACTTTCACATGGACTACCATCGCCATGCTTGCTTAGCCTGCTCCGTCCCCCCATCGCAATTATACCAAGTACGGAAATATTAATCCGTTTCCCATCGACTACGCCTTTCGGCCTCGCCTTAGGGGTCGACTTACCCTACCCTGATTAACATGGGATAGGAACCCTTGGTCTTCCGGCGTGCGGGTTTTTCACCCGCATTATCGTTACTCATGTCAGCATTCGCACTTCTGATACGTCCAGCATACCTCCCGGTACACCTTCAACCGCTTACAGAACGCTCCCCTACCACTCAGAATAAATTCTGAATCCGCAGCTTCGGTGCATAGTTTAGCCCCGTTACATCTTCCGCGCAGACCGACTCGACCAGTGAGCTATTACGCTTTCTTTAAAGGATGGCTGCTTCTAAGCCAACCTCCTGGCTGTCTGGGCCT
>NZ_JABBMT010000077.1 GCF_012927645.1 Pseudoalteromonas arctica
AATGACCTTGTGGTGCATGACTATATCACTACTTGCTTACAGCACCTTGCTGAGCAGCCAGATAACCTTGAGCCACTGCTACCTTGGAATATTAAGCAAGGCTAGGTGTCGTTAGCTATACGCTTACTAAAGACACAAACAGGAATGTGGAAATAAACACTAGAAGTGTATAAACGAAATAACGAACAACTTTTCCTTTTGGGTCCGGAGCAGAATCAAATCTATAATCGAATTTATTCAAGTGAAACTCCAAGTTTGTTCAGGGCATACCAACGCCAAGCTAAGCGGAAAAATACAGTTAGGCTAAACTGCGCGAAGCGCGAGCCAACTGTATTTTTTCCGTTTAAGCGCCTTGTTATATTTTTGTTATTTACAGTTAGTTGACTCTACTGCATAACTAACTGTGTGACCTACTAAATACTGATTAGCTATATAAGCATTTACTTGCTTTTCACACCACTGCATGGCGTCACCTTGGCTTTCGTAGCCGTTGCCACCTGCATTCCAGCATTGTTTTAAGTCATTGTCACGATCAGCGGCAAATAAAGCTTGAGAGCTGGTAATTTTACAAGATGAATATGTAGATTTAGATGAGCCATCATCATTACTGCCACCACATGCAGAAAGTGCAAAGATAGTTGATAAGATTAATAGTTTTCTCATGTTATTCCCCTTGCGCATATTGATTAGTAAATGATTCAGTGATCACTACACGAGACTTGCAAGGTACTTCAAAGTATTCGTGGTCGTTGTTCTTAATTTGAAGTTCTAGATTGTCGTAACCAGAGCACTCAAATTGAACACCAGACGCAGGAGTTAAATTGAAAGTTTCACCATAAAGGTCAACCTCAATTTTTTCATTTGAAAGGTTTTGTATTGATAAAGTTGATAATTCAGTTTTATAAACTTCGACATTTTCTACTGGAGAGCTGTATTCGCTTGCAATTACAGCTGAGGATAATAGTCCTAAGGTTAGGACTAATTTACTACTAAGTTTCATTATAACTCCTGTTGGTAGTGAAACTAAAAATTGCACAAGTTGTGCAGAAAAAATATAACGCCCGCATAAGGGGCTGATAATAGTTTGCTAAAATGTGCAGCGAAGCGGAACCGAGCAAAGTGTTAGCAGTCCCATGCTTAATGCGCTTGTTATATGGCTATTCGCCACCTCCTCCGCCGCAACCTCCATCTCCACAACTGCCGTCGCCTCCAAAACCACCACCGTCACCACCCATGGTTGAGCGACGTGAATAATCTAAAAGTGATTCGAAATTGAAGCGAGGCCAACTACCAAAACACTTTTTTGATACATCAGTGCGTAGGTCACTATAAGTTGATTCTAAATTCAATTCTTCGAAATCGGGTTGTGAGCAAAACATTGCAAAAGCGTATTCGATATTGTGCTCAGTTTTGAGTTCACTATCAAAAACACTCTTAACTTCATGGGTAGAGTAAAAGTTTTGCTTTTCAAATGCATCAATTAATGCAGGAGGTAATACTCTAGCTATTTTAGGAATTGAATTTTTATTAAACATGCCGAACATTTAGCTAAACTCCTTTTTGCCATATAGACATAATGACTCCCACACGGTGTTAGCCTCCGCTTTTCGTGGGTTAGCTTAATTCAAAGCCAGAGCCATAATTAGTTTGTCAATTAACTAAACAGCAGAGGCTAACATGAATAAACATAGCA
>NZ_JABBMT010000015.1 GCF_012927645.1 Pseudoalteromonas arctica
TATCACTCTCGCACAACCGCTATCAATAAAATTAACTGTGTTTATTCTGGCTTGTGTGGCTATCGCAGTTATTACCTTCTTATTCACTGCTCAATACTCTCGTAAAGAAACTGTGCGCGGTTTTTTATCAAACATTGAGCGTGAGCAGCAACAGCAAGCCCTGCTAGATGCTAAACAAGAAAAACAAAATTTAGCGCGTTTGTTAATGCAGCAAGAAAATCAATTAAGCCAACTTAACTTTAGTATTGCCAACGTACCGCAGCAATACACGCTGCGCATAAATAGCCTTAAACGCCAACAAGCGGATATTCAAAACCAGCTCACACAAATTAAAAGTAACTATCAATACACCATCACTGCAAGTAATAGCGGTACAGTCACCGGTATTCAAGTGGTTGAAGGCGAAACACTCATCCAAGCTAAACCACTGTTACATATTATTCCTGAAGGCTCAGAGCTAGTAGCAGAGTTGCTGCTACCAACACGCTCTGCTGGGTTTATTGCGCTTGGTAACGATACGCGTTTGCGCTTTGATGCTTTTCCTTATCAACGCTTTGGTTTTATTAATAGCAAAATTAGTCGCATCGACAAAGCACTCATTACCCCAAACGAAATACGTTTGCCTATCGCTTTGCAAGAGCCAGTGTACCGTTTGCGAGCAATACTCAGCCAGCAGCGAGTGCAGGCTTATGGTAAAGCGTTTGAGCTAAAAAGCGGCATGTTGTTTGAGGCAGATATTATGTTAGAACAGCGCACACTAATTGAATGGTTGCTTGAACCGCTGTATAGCCTAAAAGGACGAGTAAGTTAATTGTAAATAGTAGGTCGTAATATATTACGATAAAAGAAAAAATTCATCTGTTTAATTTGCTGTAATAAGTGATATTAACCAGAGAATAGAGTGGCTGACTTTAGTCAAACTTTAGCGAGCAGCTAAAGCCAGCCTTATTAACCGCTCACTTTATTTTAAAGTGAGCATATTAACAAACCGACACGAAAAGTGTCGGATACATGGAGTATAACATTATGCGTGAATTAAACGTAAATGAAATAGAGTTTGTAAATGGTGGATATTCTACAAGAGAGTTAGGTGCAGCCGTTTTCGGAGGAGCATTAGCTGGTGGAGTGTTTGGATCTGTTGTCGGTGGTGTCGGTGCTGGTCCTGGTGCTTTAGCTGGAGGTCTTTCTGGTGGTATAGGTTATTTGGGTAGAGAATTATATCTCTACTATACAGCATAATTTAAAAAGACATAACTAGGAGATTGCATTATGACTAATAGACAAACTGCGTGGGTTTTTCTAATAGTAATAACGTCTATTATTGGGGTTTCTGCTTCTATTTTAAGTTTTTTGGAGGTAATTATTTTATCTATTTTACTAGGTGGAATAGGAGCCATTATTTTTCGTAGATTCTTCTCTACAAAAAAAGACACCTAGTTATTGGATACTTTCAAAAAGAGCATAAACGTTATGCTCTTTTTATTGATGTGAGATTAAATATGAATTTTGAAAAAGTAATTGAAAGCTATTATCGTGCTATTAATGACTCATCTTTATCAGGGATAAAAGATTGTATGCACAATAAAAACCCAAATAAAAATAAAGTTTTTGAAATATATGGTCCTGTTTTTAATAAATATAAATTAATTGCAAAGATTCTATCTTGCCGAGTATTAGGTCAAGATGGAAAACATGTAATCGTAAAAGAAAATACTGAAACAAAAAAAATATCAGGTGAAGAGTTTCAAGATAATGTAACCCAAAACATCCATATTTTAGAAAGTAACTCACAATCTGAATGGAAAATAGTTCATTCTCAACTGGTTGGAATTGAAGTGTTAGCTAAATAAAATAGGTTTATTTGGTCATGATAATAAATGAGCAGGTTATTTAATCTAAGGTTGTGTGATAATAATAGGTGATTTCTTAATGAAATATATAGATCCTTTTTGATTTTTAGGTTGATAATTATCCACTTGAATGATAGCTATAATATTTAGTTTTTTAGTTGCCTAAAGGCGTAAGTTCAAAGTGCTCGTTACCAAAAAAAGTAGCAAATATGATTATGTATATGAACTTAGATTTTACCCTATCAAAGTTAACCCCTCTCATCCTTCAATCCGAAATTGCAGAATGCGGCCTAGCCTCTATGGCTATGGTGGCGTGCTATCACGGCCATCAGCTGGACATGCCTGCTATGCGCAAGCGCTTTTCGGCTAATCTAAAGGGGATGAACTTACAGCAGCTGATTGAGCTGGGCGATAACTTAGGACTAGCCAGTCGTGCGCTACAATGCCCACTTGATGAAGTCCATAAACTACAAACGCCGTGTATTTTACATTGGGATATGAATCACTTTGTGGTATTGACTAAAGTATCAGGTAAAGGGGCTGCGGCTAAGTTTGCTATAAACGACCCTGCTGTTGGCAAGCGTAGTTTAAGCGCGGAAGAGTTCAGTAAACACTTTACCGGTATTTGTTTAGAGCTCACGCCAACCAGTAAGTTCGAAGCCAAACAAGAACAAGCAAGAATGAAGTTTACCCAGCTTTGGAGCACCATAAAGGGCTTAAAGGCAGGGTTGCTAAAACTGATTGCGTTGTCTCTGGTATTGCAGCTATTTGCCTTGATGACTCCTTATTATATGCAGT
Source organism: Pseudoalteromonas arctica (assembly GCF_012927645.1). Lineage (GTDB taxonomy): Bacteria > Pseudomonadota > Gammaproteobacteria > Enterobacterales > Alteromonadaceae > Pseudoalteromonas > Pseudoalteromonas arctica_A. The sequence goes on from NZ_JABBMT010000015.1 coordinate 2,649, forward strand.
GGGTGGTGGATGAAGTATTAATCAGTTTTGATGAATCGTTATTAACGGTGCTTGCTATGGGTTTTGCGCTGATTGCTATTATTTCGGTGGTGACCAATGCGGTGCGCAGCTGGTTGATTTTACGGCTTTCAAGTTTGCTCAATATGCAAATGGGCGTGAACTTGCTCAGGCATTTATTGCGACTACCGATGAATTATTTTGAGTCACGCCATGTTGGCGATATCGTCTCGCGCTTTGGCTCTTTGGCGCAAATACGAGAGCGCATTACTACTGGGTTTGTAGAAACACTGGTCGATGGCGTGATGGCGATTACCGTATTGATTATGATGTTAATTTACTCGCTAAAGCTCACAGCGGTGGTTGTTGGCGCAATTGTGCTATATACCTTAGTGCGTTTGGCGCTGTATCGGCCGCTACATCAAGCCACCGAAGAAATGATTCAAAATTCAGCCAAAGAGCAATCAAACTTTTTAGAAAACATTCGCGGTATGCAAACTATAAAGCTGTTTGGCAATGAGTCGCAGCGCCAAGGCATTTGGCAAAACCGTTATGCTGAGGTAATAAACAGTGAAATCCGTTTAGGGCGGTTAAACATCAGCTTTGATTCATTCAATAAACTGTTATTTGGTCTTGAGAATGTATTGGTGATTTACTTTGCTGCATTGCTAGTTATGAGCAATAGCTTGTCGGTCGGTATGGTACTGGCGTTTATTGCCTATAAAAACCAGTTAACTAGCCGTTTTGCTAATTTAATAGAGCAAATTATTCAATTTAAAATGATGCGCTTACACTTAGACCGTATCGCTGATATTGCACTGACCAAACAAGAAGCTAATCGTGACGGTGAAATGGCCTATACCGGTGAGGAAGAGGGTAACGTTAAAGGTCAGCTTACCCTTGAAAATATTTGCTTTAGTTACAGTGATGACCAAGCCCCCATTCTAAATAACGTTAACTTAACGCTGGATGCAGGTGATTCTATTGCGATTACCGGGCCTTCTGGTGCTGGTAAAACTACCTTGATGAAAATTATGCTCGGGTTACTACAACCTACCTCAGGCAAAGTGCTGCTTGATGGTAAAGACATTACTCAGCTTGGCCTTAAAGATTACCGCAAACAAATAGCCGCGGTGATGCAGGATGACACGCTATTAGCAGGTTCAATCGCCGATAACATCAGCTTTTTTGACCCACAGCCTAATTACTTAAAAATAGAGCAGTGCGCCCATCATGCAGCAATTCATGATGATATTACCAAAATGACTATGGGCTACAACTCCTTGGTGGGTGATATGGGCTCAAACTTATCTGGCGGGCAAGTACAACGCTTACTTCTTGCCCGCGCACTGTATCAATCGCCGTGTGTGTTGTTTATGGATGAAGCAACCAGCCATTTAGATAAAGATAACGAGGCAAAAATAAGCGAACAAATTCAGCACTTACCTATCACACGGATTATGATTGCCCACCGCCAAGAAACCATCAATATGGCTGGCAAGGTCTATCATTTAAAAGCGGGTGAATTGGTGGATTTAGACCAGCAAAGTGAGAGTGCTTAAAGTGATCAAGGCGTGCATATATTGCACGCCTTTGCATAATGCTTGCAGCTAATAAAAACTCAATACAAACGATTTAAACATCCCTGTAATAATTAGCTGCACTAAACAAAAGCCCATAATGTCCTTGGCTTTTAAGCCGGCAATGGCGAGAACTGGTAACGCCCAAAATGGTTGGATCAGGTTAGTCCAGGCATCACCCCAGGCTACTGCCATGGCAACCCTAGGCATATCTGCGCCAAGTGCCTGTGCGGCGGGTATCACTATAGGCGCTTGTACCGCCCATTGTCCGCCGCCAGATGGCACAAATATATTTACTAAGCCAGCACTTAAAAAGCTCCAAAACGGCAGTGATTCTGCGCTAGCTATGGCGATAAAGCCTTGCGAAATTTGTTGTGCCAAGCCGGTATCAACCATTATTGCCATGATCCCGGCATAAAATGGAAACTGGATAATAATCCCTGCACCGCTGGGTACAGCTTGCTGCAGGCTATTAAGTAAATTATACGGCGTTTGATGCAATAAAATGGCAGAAAATAAAAACAGTGCAATTACACTGTTTAAATTAAGTGAGCCGCCACTAAACACAAAATAATTAACTAAATAAACTAGCCCAAGCACTCCTGTGCCTAATCCTAATAACTTACTGTGTTCAATTTTATCGGCAGGGCGAGTAGCATTGCTAGGTTTAGGTATGGCTTCTTTTAATAGCGTTTTATCAACATAAACGCTGTCTTTGGTGTTGGGTAACATATAACGATTAACCAGTGGCATAATGATAAATAAGCCAATAACTATGGCTATATTAAATCCTGAAAACAGTGTTTCGCTGGTGTTTATCACACCAATGCTTTGCTGTGAAAAATGCCCTGACGTTGCGATAGTTAAAGGAATTGAGCCTGCCAAGCCACCATGCCAAACAATGAAGCCAGAATACGCACTGGCAACCAGTAAGCGATAATCAACTAGTGTGTAGCGGGCAATGGCTTTGGCAAATAAAGCACCAATAACTAAGCCAAATCCCCAGTTAATCCAACTGGCGAGCAATGACACAAAGGTGACTAATAAAATAGCTTTTGGCGCAGTATTGGCAAGTTTCGCTAATTGGGTGAGCAATCGGCTCATAACTGGTGTGCTTGCCAGCATATATCCGGTGAGTAACACCAACAGCATCTGCATGGCAAAACTTAGTAAGTTCCAAAAACCACCGCCCCACGCGCTCAGTACTTGTTGTGGATTTGAAGGTGTCACTATACACGCAATTATAAAGGTAAGCAGTGTGAGTAAAATAACAAAAATAAATGGATCGGGTAGGTAACGTTCTACTAATTTAGTGAACGGTTTGGCAACATGATTTAGCATAGTGATTGTGTGTTTTGATTATTGCTATATATTGCCAATTAATCACGAAAGCGCTTAATTGGCAAATAGAGTTGTAGTGGTGGTGTTAAATCGCGTATTTCTTCGTCATTACAACAAAACGTTATTAAAGCACTAGCGTGGTATAAGCCACGCTTAGATGCAGTGCTATTTCTGTGGTGCTAGAACTGCTTTTAAACGTGTTTGCACTTCTTCTACTAGTAAATCTGGTTGAAACTTAGATAAAAACGCATTACAACCTACTTTCTCGACCATAGCTTGGTTAAAGCTGCCACTGAGCGATGTGTTAAGTACCACATGGAGATTTTTTAAGCGGTTATCGTTTCGGATCTCATGGGTTAAACGATAGCCATCCATTGCTGGCATTTCTGCATCGGTGATCACCATCAGTAACTCTTTCTCTACGTCTATGCCTTTATCAGCCCAGTCTTTAAGCATATTGAGTGCTTCAAGGCCATTGCTTGCTGGGATAATTTCAATACCCAGCTGCGTTAATGTATCGCTCACTTGCTTTCGTGCAGTGCGTGAGTCGTCTGCATGGAGTATTTTTCGGCCAACAAATTCGTTTACGATACTTTGATCAAGTACCTCATCAGAAATTTGTACCTCGTAGTCAATAATCTCTGCTAGTACTTTTTCTACATCAATGATCTCTACTAACTGCTCTTGACCATCACGTTGAATTTTAGTGAGCGCAGTTAGATAATGATTTTTACCGATAGAGGAAGGCGGTGGCATTATATCTGACCATGTCATATTAACTATTTGATCAACCTTACCGATTAAAAAACCTTGTATCGTGCGATTGTATTCAGTGATCACTAAGTTACTATCTTCAGTGTTCTTGGCGGCAGACATGCAAATCGCTTGGCGTAAATCAATAACAGGGATCGATTCACCACGAATATTGGCCACGCCTGATATTTTAGGATGGGCATGTGGAATAATACTAAGATGCGGCAATTTCACTACTTCTTTAACTTTAAAGACATTAAGAGCAAATAAGTGGCGACTGTGCAAATAAAACAATAATAACTCTAAGCGATTTTCACCAACAAGTTGAGTTCGTTGATCAACAGAAGCTAATACACCTGACATAACACGCTCGACTTTATAATTAATAATGCAAGTATAGCTTACACTGTTCTACTTTAAAAAAGCAGCCTAGATAATAATCTTGAGCCTGAAAGGGATTTCAAGCATTGCCTTCATTTCAGCATTACAGTAACTTATCGGATAATTGATAGCTGAATAACCAAGTGTGGGCATGCCTTTTATATTTAAACGATTATTTTTACTAGTCAGAAACCATATTGATCAGGTTAGCTGGCAAGCTGTGGCTATTGCCACTTTATTACATATGATCTTGATCTGGTTATTGTTAATCGTCGCAGAAGAAGTCACACTGAGACCAGTTAGCACCTTTGTTTATTACTATATCGTTACTACCTCAACGGTAGGATATGGTGATTTTAGTGCGAGTACAGATCTGGGCCGATGGATTGTAGCGATACTGCAAATTCCATTTGGTTTGGCTTTATTTGGTGTTCTGTTAGGTAAAACAGGGCAAACAGTTACTTATTTAATTAGGCGCGCTATGACAGGTGATAAGAGTTTTGCACATTTTCACAATCACATTATTATTTTTGGTTGGCATCAAGTTCGTACAAAAAAAATGATTGATTATATTCTCGCTGACCAAAAGCGTTTGGATCGACGAATTTTGCTTGCGGTCACCGAGCCAATGGAACATCCATTTTTAACGAATGCGCATGTTGATTTTGTGCGCTTATCGAGCTTTACCGACTGTGAGGAGCTTGAGCGTGTGGCGATCAAGCAAGCCGATAAAATTATTATTGATGGTCAAGATGACGATCAAACTTTTACCACTGCGTTGCGCATTAGTAAATTAGTTAAAGATGACTGCCATATAAGTGCGCACTTTAACGATGAGAGTAAAGTCGAAATGCTGCTCGAACATTGTTACAACGTTGAATGTTCAACGGCTAAATCAGCCGAAATTCTAGTACGTTCAATGCAAGACCCAGGCTCTAGTCGGGTGCAAGAAGAGTTGCTATCGACTTTACACGGTGATACCCAGTTTAGTTTAGCTATTCCTGACGATTTAGCGGTAATGGAATTTGGTAAATTATTTCATCATTTTAAACACGATCATGATGCTATTTTACTTGGTGTTGCTCACAACCTAAGTGCGCAAAATATGGATTTAAATCCACCGTTAGATTATCCGGTTAACAGTGGTGATATTTTACATTACATTGCAGTTGATCGTGTTTTAAGCAGCGAAGTTGATTGGCAAGGGCTTGCTAATTAATGAATGAAGTAACGTTTTTAATTTTACTTTTGAGTGCTTATATTTTACCAGTAGTAATTGTGCTTAACAGTAAACGCACGCAAGGGCATGAAAAAAATGGCTGGTTAATTGGTATTATCCTCTTCTCATGGCTGGCACTGATTATGTACTTTGCCATTATTCCTAAGCATGGGCGTAATAAGAAGCCGCAAGCTAAAAGTAATAAGTCGAAAGAATCAAAAGGCAAGACTAAAAGTTAAGTTTATACACCTTAATATATTTAGATGAACCTTGAGCCTTATTCCACTACTTTAATTGTTTTAGCTTGTGCTCTACTAAAGGATCATCAGGGACAAGTTGCTGAGCCACTTCGAGCAACTGAATGGCATCTTTAGGGTGCTCATCTTGGTGCTTTAGAGCGACATCAATCAATGGCTGAATATCAATTTTTGCTTGATGTTCTTGCACATGTGCTGCTTTTTCATCAATAAGAATGTTGTGCGCCTTGCTTAATAATGCTTGTCGGTGTGACGATTTAGCATTCGCCTTGTTGAGCCTTCTGTAATAATCTTCTTTAAAGCGCAGGGTTTTGGTTTGTAGGCGAAATTGCGCAATATCGACGTGCTGATGGCTAATAAAGTCGACAGCCACTTGTTTATAAAAGCCAAATTTATTTAAGTATGTGGCATGAGTACTGTGACCCATACCAAATACGCGTAAGTGGTTTAACTGACCGTAACGTTTAGCGTGAGCGCGGTCAATTCGATTAGTAGGGTCATAGATAATGTAGCCTTTAGCATGCCCCAAATCTAAGTCGTGGTAATCTCCTGTCCAATCAAACTTTTGGGCAATCTCGGTACTTGAGCGGTCATCCCAAGGAGCAATTGCTTTATTTTTGGTGCTAACAGGATGAAATAACAGTACCTTATCTAGCTTTAGTAAATTAGCAAATGCACCTACAGCAAAGCCACCTCGGCTTAACCCGTAGCCTAACCGTTCGCTAAAAGGTGTTAGCAAGGGAGCGAGCTGCTCGAGGAAAAACAGTAAGTTACGGTGTCTAAACCAATTACTTATTCCTAAGTGCTGAAATGAAATAACATTAACATGTTGTTTTTGCGCTAGTTGAAATCCCCAAGGGCTAAAATCATCAATGAGATCATGCTCTTGGTAATTAGTACCGGCAGGAGAAAAGGTGAACAATAAAGGTTTATTTATATCAATAAAGTGATATTTAACAAAAACATCGCCAAGTAAATCCCCCCCAGATATAGGCAACCTGGTTTGCTGTTCATCTTGAGGTAGAGTTAACCACTCATCTAACCAATACAGTAACTTCATCTAACCCCCTAACTAAAACAAGCTGTCTATTTTAGCAAACTTGGAAAAAGAAGGAAAACGTGATGTATAAGCAGCAAACTATTATTACTCTGCCATTTTTATAATTGCTTGCCAATCCGATTTAGTCACTGGCATTACCGATAATCGACCGCCTTTTTTAAGGGCTATTTCAGTAATTGTGGCATTTTCTTTAATCGCTTTTAAGCTGACTAGTTTATTTAAATGCTGCTGATAGGTCACATCAACGACAACCCATCTCGGTTTATCACAGGTTGATTTAGGATCGTAATACTCACTGCTTAAATCAAATTGGCAAGGATCTGGGTAGGCTTCAGCAGTCACTATTGCGATACCTGCAACGCCGACGTGTTTACAGCTAGAATGGTAAATCATCACTAAATCGCCGAGCTTTACGCCATCGCGCATAAAATTACGGGCTTGGTAGTTGCGCACACCTTCCCATGCAGTGGTTTGTGAGGGGGCGCTTTTTAAATCGTCGATCGAAAATGCATCGGGTTCAGTTTTAAATAACCAATACGCCATAACTAGGATCCTTGAAATATTTACATCATACTGTCTATAGTATCATTAAAATCTAAATGGGATTGAGGAGCAACTATGAGCCAAGTTTTAGATGATTTATTGTCGTTATTAACGTTAGAAGAAATAGAGCAGGGCTTGTATCGCGGGCAAAGCCAAGATTTGGGTTTTCGTGCGGTATTTGGTGGTCAAGTAATGGGCCAAGCACTGTCTGCCGCCAAAGAAACTTTACCTGAAGGGCGAATTGCTCATTCACTGCATTCTTATTTTTTACGCCCTGGCGATGCTGCAAAGCCAATTGTGTATGATGTGGAAACGATCCGTGATGGTAAGAGCTTTAGTACTCGGCGTGTTAGTGCGATTCAATATGGAAAACCTATTTTTTATATGACGGCATCATTCCAAGGTGCTGAAGAAGGCTTGTCACATCAAGCAACTATGCCTAATGTACCTGCTCCTGAGGAGCTGCGCTCATCACTGGAGTTTTATCAAGAGCACGCAGCTCATATACCTGAGGTGATCCGTAATAAGTTTATTCGTGAAATGCCGATTGAAATGCGACCGGTGAACTTTCATAACCCCTTTAAACCTGAAGCCATAGAGCCAGTAAAACATATTTGGTTCAAAGCCAATGGCGAGATGCCTGATGATCAACGTATTCATAACTATTTATTGGCGTATGCGTCTGACTTTGAGTTTTTACCAACAGCACTACAGCCTCATGGTGTCTCGTTTATGCAGCCTAATATGCAAGTAGCGACCATTGACCATGCGATGTGGTTTCATCGTCCGTTTCGAATAGATGATTGGATTTTATATACCATTGATAGTCCAAGTGCGAGCTCAGGACGTGGTTTGGTACGTGGTCAGTTCTTTGACCGTCAAGGCAATTTAGTGGCCTCAACGATCCAAGAAGGGGTAATGCGTCAGCGCTGATAGGCGACATGTAACTATTTTTGGTTACATTGCCCTTGTACAATATCACTAATCGACTGCCAGACTCGTGCTGGCAGCAATGCTTTAAGATGAATATACACTTCACAAAGTTTAGTACTGCCCTGTAAGCCATTCTCGGTTTCGCTAATTAAGCCTTGCTCGCGCAAGTTGCTAATAAAACCTACCAATACTTTTTTGTCAAAAAACTCAGGGGTTTTAATGCCATGCAAAGTACCTAAGCGCTGAGCTAATACTTGACTTTCGCGTTCAAGTTCTGCGCGTTCAATCTCTTTACTGGTTTGAATAAAGCCAATTACAATGGCATAGCGTTGTAGGGTTAAACTAAGCGCACGACCTAAAATTTCTAGCTTGGCTAAGCAATCATTACTGTTGGTGATTTTTATGTTATCGCCATCAATTTCTATTAAGTCTTGATCTACAAAGCTGGATAAAATACGGGTGATGTAGTTTTCATCAAGCTCATGTAAAAACCATTCTTTAGCGAACATTGGGTAAAAGCAGTTAATTAATGCTTGGCATTGTGCAATGGTGGTTTTATGGCTTTTAAATATATGCAGGGCGAGTAAGCTTGGTACAGAAAATACATGCAAAATATTATTGCGGTAATAGTTAAATAGGGTTTTTTCTTTATCGCTAATAGCAATAATTTCGCCAAACTCATCGCTGATCACATCAAACTTATTCAGTTTTAACGCATGCGCTAATAGTTGCTCTGGGCCTTCATCTGGGATGGTGATTTTTTCACTGTAACTAGCATTGCGTTGTAGGTGTAAGTAAAAATCTAGCTGTGCTAGCAACTTAGGTTTACTCAGTGCTTGTTTATCGTTTACTAGTAAGATCATGGCTAGTAAGTTAACGGAGTTAAGGGCGGCAGCGCTGTTAATATTAACCATGACTTTGTCGGCAAGAGTTGCCACTTGAGGCCCAAGCCATTGTGGTTTCTGTACATCGGTAGGGTGAATAGATTCACGCCAATCTGGCTGCTGCTCATTTAAATATTGGTTGATCGAGATTGGATCGCCAAAGTTTAAATAACCACGGCCATAATTTTTCAAATTTTTAATCGCTTTGAAAATACCTAATATTGACTCGCCTTTTTTATCGTTGCCCGCAAGTTCTTTCAGGTATGTATTGATTTCCATGACGTGCTCATAACCAATATACACAGGCACAATCGAAATTGGCCGATCAATGCCGCGCAGCATAGCTTGTAGAGTCATTGCTAACATACCAGTTTTTGGTGGTAGTAAACGCCCGGTACGACTGCGACCACCTTCGGTGTAAAACTTTACTGAATAACCTTTAATAAACAGCTGGCTTAAATATTCTTTAAATACCGCTGAGTAAAGTTTATTGCCCGCGAATGAACGGCGAATAAAAAACGCCCCTGAGCGGCGGAAGATGCCACCGGCAGGGAAAAAATTTAAGTTAATACCCGCCGCAATATGTGGTGGCACTAAACCTAAATGATAAATAGAGTAGGTAAGAAGTAAATAATCCATATGCGAGCGATGGCAAGGCATATAGATGATCTCATGACCTTTATTGGTTAAGTCATGTAGCTGTTCGGTATATTTAACTTCAATGCCGTTATATAGTTTATTCCATAGCCAAGTGAGCGCGCGCTCTGCAACCCGAATCGTTGCATCGCTGTAATTTGCTGCTATTTCATCAAGCAGCTTTAATGCACTTTGACGTGCTTGTTGTTGGCTAATGTTTTTACTTTTCGCTTCATCATTAATTGCTTTTTTAATAGTAGGTGATGCTAATAGCGAATTAAATAGCTGCTCGCGAGAGGGCATTTTTGGCCCGGTGGCCGCCAATTTTTGACGACGAAAATGCACCCGTGCAACACGTAGTAATTTGTGCGGTAATTCATCAACATCGGCTTTTTCGTTTACTAACAACGATAAATCTAGTGGCTGACTAAAGCGTATAAAGTTATCACGCCCTGAAAACAGTAATACAAAAAACTTACGAAACCAGCTAGGTGTAAGTGAGTGCGAAACCAGCGTGCCTAACCCTGGTTTTTCTTTGCCTGGATTACGACCCCATAAAATAGTGACCGGAATAACTTGCACGTTTTTCTCACCACTGGCAATTAACTGATCAATGATTTGCTTACCTTGATTTAACGCGTCTGTCGGTTTGGCTGTATCGCCAAACAGTGGTGGTGGATTTTGTAGGCCAATAAAACGGTCTAACTCTGTATTACCCAACAGCTGTTGTTCAGTTGGTCGGGGCAGGTTGTACTTCTTACAAACTCGGTCAAGGGCAGCTAAATCTGAGCGAGCATTAAGTTTAACTATATAAAAAGTAGGGTAGGCGGGGTTAAGACTGTATTGCTCAATTGGGTTCTCGGGCAGTACTTTGCTTTTCACAAATAGGTGATTCATCATCATAGACACAAAATTCAAGCAATAATTAAAAATACGCATCAACTCACCAAGGTTAAGGGTTAATAGATAAAAGCAAAATAAGGATGAATAATAACAATTAAAAACTAGACTGACCATTATCATTAGTGCCAAGTACGATTGCTTGGCTTTCTAACTATAATAAATCCCCAGTAATGACGACATAGTGACAACCCTTTTTGACAGTACAAATAATCCCCACTCTGGTAGTTTAAAATAGTTGTTGCATTTATCACCAATATCACTATAATACGCAGGCTTTCAAAATTCCCCCGGGAACTTGGAAGGAACATTAAGCTTGGATTTCAAGCTAATAAAACAGGAGTTCCGATTTGGAACTCAACGTAGATATAAATCAACAACCGGCATCTTATATTTATAAGATTGTTTCGGTCGTTTTTTTATGCTCTTTTAAATGCTCTTTATATTGAGGTTTAAGAATGTCAAATCAACGCATTCGTATTCGCCTAAAAGCTTTTGACCACCGTTTGATTGACCAATCAACGGCGGAAATCGTGGAAACTGCGAAACGCACTGGCGCACAAGTACGTGGTCCAATTCCACTACCTACACGCTTTGAACGTTTTACTGTACTTACATCACCGCACGTTAATAAAGACGCGCGTGATCAGTATGAGATCCGCACCCATAAACGTCTGATCGACATCGTAGAACCAACTGACAAGACTGTTGACGCACTTATGCGTTTAGATCTTGCTGCTGGTGTTGATGTTCAAATCAGCCTGGGTTAATCGAAAGATTAGAGAGGTTTTAGGAAAATGGCATTAGGTCTAGTCGGTCGTAAAGTGGGTATGACACGTATCTTCACTGAAGATGGTGTATCTATCCCTGTGACAGTTATTGAAGCGACACCTAACCGCATTGCTCAGATCAAATCTGACGCAACAGACGGTTATAACGCGCTTCAAGTAACCGCAGGCACTAAAAAAGCAAGCCGTGTAAACAAAGCAACAGCGGGACACTTCGCTAAAGCTGGTGTTGAAGCGGGTCGCGGTCTGTGGGAATTCCGCCTAAATGGTGGTGAAGGCGATTTTGAAGTAGGCGCTGAGCTTACTGTTGAATTATTCAACGAAATCAACAAAGTTGACGTAACCGGTACTTCTAAAGGTAAAGGTTTCCAAGGTGGTGTTAAGCGCTGGAATTTCAGCATGCAAGACGCTACACATGGTAACTCTCTATCTCACCGTGCTCCTGGTTCAATCGGTCAAAACCAATCACCTGGTAAGGTGTTTAAAGGTAAGAAAATGGCCGGTCATATGGGTGCTGAGCGTGTAACGACTCAAAACTTAGAACTAGTACGCGTTGACGCTGAGCGTAACTTGCTTTTAGTTAAAGGTGCAGTACCTGGCGCTATCGGCGGTGACGTTATCGTTAAACCTGCTGTTAAAGCATAAGTCCTGGAGATTTAGTGATGGAATTAGCAATTAAAGACGCTTCTGGCGCTCTTGAAGTTTCTGAAGCTACTTTTGGACGTGAGTTTAACGAAGCATTAGTACATCAAGTAGTTGTTGCATACGCAGCAGGTGCTCGTCAAGGTACTCGTGCTCAGAAGACACGTTCTGAAGTAAGCGGTGGTGGTAAAAAACCATGGGCTCAAAAAGGTACTGGCCGTGCACGTGCTGGTACAATCCGTAGTCCAATTTGGCGTTCAGGTGGCGTTAGCTTCGCAGCTAAACCACAAGACCACAGCCAAAAAGTAAACCGTAAAATGTACCGCGGTGCGATCAAAAGCATCTTATCTGAATTAGTTCGTCAAGAGCGTTTAATCGTTGTTGAAAGTTTTGCTCTAGCAGCACCAAAAACTAAAGAACTAGTTGCTAAGCTTAAAGAGCTTGAGCTTAAAGATGTTCTAATCGTAACTGAAGAAGTAGATGAGAATCTATTTTTATCGGCACGTAACCTGTACAAGGTTGACACGCGTGATGTAGCTGGTATCGACCCTGTAAGCTTAATCGCTTTCGATAAGGTACTTATTACAGCAGCTGCTGTTAAGCAACTTGAGGAGGCGCTAGCATGATCCGTGAAGAACGTCTTTTAAAAGTGATCCTTGCTCCACATATCTCTGAAAAAAGCACAATTGCTGCTGAAGAAAACAATACTATCGTTTTCAAAGTAGTAAATGACGCAACTAAAGCTGAAGTTAAAGCAGCTGTAGAGAAGCTTTTTGAAGTGGAAGTAACTGGTGTTCGCACACTTAACGTTAAGGGTAAAACAAAACGTACTGGCGCACGTTTCGGTCGTCGTAGCGACTGGAAAAAAGCTTACGTTACTCTTAAAGAAGGCAGCGAACTAGACTTTGTCGGCGGCGCCGAGTAATAAGAGGAGTTAGAATTATGGCACTTCAAAAGTGTAAGCCAACTTCTGCGGGTCGTCGTCACCTAGTTAAAGTGGTAAACCCAGATCTACATAAGGGCAAGCCATACGCACCACTATTAGAGAAAAACTCTAAGTCAGGTGGTCGTAATAACAATGGTCGTATTACGGTTCGTCATATCGGTGGTGGTCATAAGCAGCATTACCGTGTAATCGATTTTAAACGTACTAAAGATGGCATTCCAGCCACTGTTGAGCGTTTAGAATATGATCCAAATCGTAGCGCAAACATCGCACTTGTATTATATGCAGACGGTGAGCGTCGTTACATTATCGCACCAAAAGGCTTAAAAGCTGGTGATGCAATCCAGTCTGGTGTTGATGCACCAATCAAACCTGGTAATGCATTACCTATGCGCAATATGCCTGTAGGTTCGACTGTTCACAACGTAGAATTAAAACCAGGTAAAGGTGCTCAAATCGCACGTTCTGCTGGTGCATACGTTCAAATCCTTGCGCGTGATGGTCAATATGTAACATTACGTCTTCGTTCAGGCGAAGTTCGTAAAGTTGAATCTGATTGTCGTGCAACGCTAGGTGAAGTAGGCAATGCTGAGCATATGCTTCGTTCACTTGGTAAAGCAGGTGCAAATCGCTGGCGTGGTATTCGTCCGACAGTTCGTGGTGTTGCCATGAACCCGGTAGATCACCCACACGGTGGTGGTGAAGGTCGTACATCTGGTGGTCGTCATCCTGTGTCTCCATGGGGTAAGCCGACTAAAGGTGCTAAGACGCGTAAGAACAAGCGTACGGATAAATTTATAGTACGTCGTCGTACTAAGTAATATTGAGGAATAGCCATGCCACGCTCTCTCAAGAAGGGTCCTTTTATAGACCTACACTTGCTGAAGAAGGTAGAGAAAGCTTTGGAAAGCGGTGACAAGAAGCCAATTAAAACTTGGAGCCGTCGTTCAATGATCATACCTAACATGATCGGATTGACCATTGCTGTCCATAATGGTCGCCAGCATGTACCAGTTTTCGTTTCTGACGAAATGATCGGTCACAAACTAGGTGAATTTGCACCAACTCGCACTTACCGTGGCCACGCTGCGGATAAGAAAGCGAAGAAACGTTAAGAGGGGAATGATAAATGCAAGCATTAGCTAAACATAAATTCGCCTCTGGTTCGGCGCAAAAAGCACGTCTAGTTGCAGATCAGATCCGCGGGTTACCTGTCGATCGCGCACTAGAAATCCTGGCGTACAGCCCTAAGAAAGCGGCTGTATTAGTTAAGAAAGTACTTGAGTCTGCTATTGCTAACGCAGAGCATAACGAAGGTGCTGACATTGATGAGCTACGTGTAACAACGATCTTTGTGGACGATGGTCCAACAATGAAACGTATTATGCCACGTGCTAAAGGACGCGCTGACCGCATCCTTAAGCGTACAAGCCACATCACTGTTGTGGTTTCAGATAGCTAGGAGTATAAGTAATGGGACAAAAAGTTCATCCTACTGGTATTCGCCTAGGTATATCTAAACCTTGGGTTTCTACCTGGTACGCGAGTTCAAAAGATTTCTCTGCACAGCTTTTTGGCGATCACAAAGTACGTACATTCCTTACTAAGGAATTGAAAGCGGCTTCTGTGTCTAAAATCGTTATTGAGCGTCCAGCAAAATCAATCCGCGTAACAATCCACACGGCTCGTCCGGGTGTTGTTATCGGTAAAAAAGGCGAAGACGTAGAAAAATTACGTCAAGCGGTAACTAAGATTGCTGGTGTACCTGCTCAGATCAATATTTCTGAAGTACGTAAACCAGAACTTGATGCACAACTAGTAGCAGACGGCATTGCCTCTCAGCTAGAGCGTCGTGTTATGTTCCGTCGCGCTATGAAGCGTTCGGTACAAAATGCAATGCGCATCGGTTCTAAAGGGATCAAAGTTGAAGTTAGCGGTCGTCTTGGCGGCGCAGAAATCGCACGTTCAGAATGGTATCGTGAAGGTCGTGTACCTCTACATACTCTTCGTGCTGATATCGACTACGCAACTTCTGAAGCCTTAACCACTTATGGTATCATTGGTGTTAAAGTTTGGATCTTCAAAGGCGAAGTTATTGGTGGTTTACCACTAGTACAAGAGCAAGAGAAGCCAGCTAAACGCGCACCAAAGAAAGCCAAAAAAAGTGCTAAGTAGAGGTAGCGAGTAATGTTACAGCCAAAACGTACAAAATTCCGTAAAATGCACAAAGGCCGCAACCGCGGTTTAGCGCAAAACGGTAACAAAGTAAGCTTCGGTACTTTCGGTTTGAAAGCTACTGGCCGTGGCCGCATGACTGCTCGTCAAATCGAAGCAGCTCGTCGTGCCATGACGCGTCACGTGAAACGTCAAGGTAAAATCTGGATCCGTGTGTTCCCAGATAAGCCAATCACGAACAAACCGCTTGAAGTTCGTATGGGTAAAGGTAAAGGTTCTGTTGAATATTGGGTTGCTGAAATTCAGCCTGGTAAAGTACTTTACGAAATGGAAGGTGTTTCTGAAGAGCTTGCTCGTGAAGCATTCGACCTTGCTGCTCGTAAACTGCCATTCAAAACAACTTTCGTAACTCGGACGGTAATGTGATGAAAGCAAGCGAACTAAAAGACAAAAGCGTAGAAGAGCTTAATGCTGAACTTCTAGGACTTCTTCGTGAGCAGTTTAACCTGCGCATGCAAGCAAGCACTGGTCAGTTAGCTCAAACTCACACGCTAAGAACAGTACGTCGCGATATCGCGCGTGTAAAAACAATTATTAACCAGAAGGCAGGTCAATAATGAGCGATAAAATCCGTACTCTTCAAGGCACTGTAATCAGCGACAAGATGGAAAAATCTTTCACTATCGCTATCGCACGTTACGTGAAGCACCCAATCTATGGGAAATTCATCAAACGTACGACTAAATTACATGTACATGACGAAAATAATACAGCAAAAGCGGGTGACGTAGTTACTATCCGTGAATGCGCGCCAATCTCTAAGACTAAGTCTTGGACATTAGTAGACGTTATTTCTAGTCCAAAACAAGCTTAATTTTTAATTAAGTCTGTTTTATAAAAAGCCCCGGCATTAGCTGGGGCTTTTTGCGTTTGGAGCTATCAGTTTTAAGCGGTAAGCCGTCAGCGCGGAGTAAATTTGACCCCCGTAGCTTGGGTTGAGTCTAGGATACCCGAGGAGAAAAGAACGTTATAAATACGTAAGAGTGGCTCACACCCACAAAAAATCATGTTCATAAAGGAATCGATGAGTATCTATGCTTGCAAATCAACCATCTTATATTTTGTTGTGATAAAAACTTCCTGATTCATAAGAAGTGATAAATGATAATATACCATCTTCATTTTTTCTTATGGCTAGATTTGGTACTTGGCTGCTGTTTTTATCTATTTCAATAGCTTGACTTATCCTGCTAGAGTTTAATCCTAATTGTTTACCTAGCTGTTCCATCTCTTCTTGTATTTTAGGTAGGATTTCAGTTCTAAGTTGCTCTGCTGCTTGAGCATATCGCTCTCTTTCTTCAGGAGAAGATGCATTTTGAGCTCGTTGTTCAAACTCTGTTATACCATCTTTAGCACCCTTAACATCACCAACTCTGCCATTATAACCAAAAAATACATCCATTAAATTGTTAGATAGCTGCATAGTACTTCTTCCTTGTTGATAATTTTAGGTGCAATAAAAGTTTAGAGCAAGCCTTTAGGTTTGTACAAATATGGTACATTTTAATTCCCAAAAGGTAAACAAACGGTTAGGTATACGAAAAGCCTTTGCAAGTGCAAAGATTGATGTTTTTTTGCGCTGACTGCTGACTGCTGACTGCTGACTGCTGACTGCTGACTGCTGACTGCTGACTGCTGACTGCTGACTGCTGACTGCTGACTGCTGACCTTTTTACCAAATCATCTCTACAAACTCAGGGTGATCGATATATGGGTTGCGATTTCCTCGATGTTCATAAGCGGCTTGATTTCTATCTAGCTCTAATTGACTGACAGGATCCTCGTTATGCCAATTAACCAACATAGTCACGACCCAATTCTCAAAGACTTGGTTACTAGAGCCGTTAAGTACGGCATTACTAGCCGTGGTGTTGTTTTGCCAACTATCAATTACGTTTTCGTAGCGGGTTGCCATATAAAACACAAAACTAATATAAAATACTACTGAAGCTTTTTACGTTTGAGCCACGCTTTAACGGGTACTATCCATTCTTTTCTCGGAGTGAAAAAAGCGCCATGTTCTTTACCCGTTGAAATCGAAATTTCTTTGTAAGAACTAACCGTATTAATGTTTCTGGCAACTACATTGTCACACGAACCAACAGAGTCAGAGGTTTCATACACTGAAAATAAATGACCATAAATAGCTATTTCTACTTTTGTAGCTAATCCGCTGGTACAAGCCGCTAAGATCACAACGTCAATATCCATGTTTTTTAAATGACTCGATGTAATTGCCGTAATAAACCCACCACGGGAAAAGCCAACTAACGATATATTGCTTGCAGGTACGCCATTTTTTAGTAATTTAGTTACTTGTTTATATAGCTGTTGAGCGTACTTAAAAGGGTGAGTTTTCGCTGGCCGATGAGTAGCAATTAAATGATAGCTTGAGCCGGCAAGTTCCTGTTTAATCGCTGGAAAGTTATATTGCCCCCAGCGCCCATGAATAGGTGTAGGATCTGTGCCCTCTACAATGAGTCCATGAGAATAGAAAACATATTTATCAGCTGAATTTATTTTGTCAGGGAAGCTCTCAAATATTTCACCACCATAGCTAGATGAACTAAAAAGAAAAGTAAAAATAATAAAGAGTTTTTTTGCAACATATCATGCCTTTTTAACACTATAAGTATTTGAAATAAAATACGTTATCTTGTGGTTTTAGCGCCGTTAACTAAACTAGGGTCAACTCTTTGCTTGTCTTTAATTACTTCAAAGTGAAGATGAACACCTGTCGTTTTACCAGTATCACCAATAACGCCAATAACCTGCCCAGCTTTAACCCAAGAACCTACTTTGGCATCACTCGATTCTAGATGCGCATATAACGTTTGGTAGCCACTTTTATGTTGGATTAATACAGTGTTCCCATAGTTCGAATGCAATGTTTTGTTATCTGAAATGACTATAATTCCATCAGCAGCAGACAGCACAGGGCTTCCTCTTTGGGCAACATAGTCTATACCTCGGTGTGGCTTATAATCTCTGACCTTGTTTACGCTTCGGAATGTTGAGCTTATCGTATGGTTAGCAAGTGGGTGCTGCCAAGTTAGCTTTCTCGTCATTACAGGAACGTTTAAAAATGTATGTAGGCTAAAAATAACAAGTATCATTGAAGAGACAATATTTGTAATCATCAGCGCAAAGCACACCAGAATTAAATTGAGCGACTGGATTGGCGTTATCAAATTGAACGTTTTTTTAATGATTGCAACAGTGCTTTGGCATAATCATGCTTGTTAATATTAAAGCGACATATTGTCAGATTGTCGCATCTGTGTTCCATCGCTCGAATGAACTGATAATTTTATCAATGCCAAACGTCTAAAAGCTAAAGAGCTAGACTTATAAAAACCTTGGAGAAATTACATGAAACTATCTTTTGTAAAATACTTAGCTTTAATTTTTATGCTCAATATAGCCTGCAATAGTGTGGTACTGGCTGAAGAGCGTAGTTTTGAAATAGCTAACAGTAAAGTAGTTACAATTGAATCCACAGTACTAGGTAAAAAGTACGATTTATTTATCAAAGTACCGCGTAGTTATTTCTTGGCAAAAAATAAATCTAAAAAATATCCTGTGCTTTATTTAAATGATGGACCTTATACATTCAAAGTGGCTGCTGGTGTCACTCATATGCGAAACATGGATAACGTCATTGTTGTTGGGATTTCATTTGCTCACGGAGAAGACGGTCAATTTAGCCGAGTTAGAGATTTAACACCTGTCGTTGATCAGAGCTGGACAAAATACACCACAGGTGGAGCAGCTGAGTACTTAGCGTTTATTGAAAAAGAAATCTTTCAGTACATTGAGCACAATTACCGAGTTAACACTGAACAAAGAATATTGTCTGGGCAATCATTAGGGGGGTCTTTTGCCGCTTGGGTACTATTAACCAAGCCTGAGTTGTTTTCTACTTACATCTTAACCAGCCCTTCACTCTGGTTTAAAAATAATTGGATATTTGAATTAGAAAATAAATATGCAGAGAAAAACAAATCGTTAAAGGCCAATGTGTTTATGGCAACTGGCGCATTAGAAACTTTAGAAAATGGTATGAAAGAAGATATGGTCGCAGGTCATGTAAAGTTTGCTAATCGTTTACGCTCACGTAATTACCAAGGATTAAAACTAGCGGATGAAGTGGTAGAAGGAACCGATCATTACTCAACCTTTCCTGTTGGGCTGTCAAAAGGCTTGGTAGAGTTTTATAAACATATTTCTGCGCAATAATGTATTTCGTTGGGCGATATTTTACGCCAGTTAGCGTGTTTGAAATGTTGTGTAACAATCTAATTCAGCAATTAGTTTTTTATTCGTAAAGTTTCATTTATATTAATCAGTAACAGTACAAAACAATAAGAATTAAAATCATGGGACACGAAACCACAAAAGTATTAGTCGTTGATGATGATATGCGTTTACGCAGTTTGTTAGAGCGCTACCTAGTAGAACAAGGATTTATTGTACGTACAGCTGCTAATTCAGAACAAATGGATCGGCTGTTAGAGCGTGAAAACTTTCACTTAATGGTGCTCGACTTAATGTTGCCAGGTGAAGATGGCTTATCTATTTGTCAGCGGTTACGGCAAAAAGAAAACGAAATCCCCATCGTGATGTTAACCGCCAAAGGTGATGAGGTTGATCGTATTATTGGTTTGGAGCTGGGTGCTGATGATTACATCCCGAAACCATTTAACCCGCGTGAATTATTAGCGCGTATTAAAGCTATTTTGCGTCGTCGTTCAAAAGAAGTACCAGGTGCTCCATCAGCAGAAGAAAATAAAATTTCGTTTGGGGAATTTTCACTTAATTTAGCCACCCGAGAAATGAACCAAGGTGATAAAATTATGTCGTTGACCAGTGGTGAGTTTGCGGTATTAAAAGCGCTTGTTACCCATCCGCGAGAGCCGCTAAGTCGTGATAAGTTAATGAACTTAGCGCGAGGTCGTGATTACAGTGCATTAGAGCGTAGTATTGATGTACAAGTTTCACGTTTGCGGCGCATGATCGAAGTTGATGCTACTAATCCACGTTATATTCAAACTGTATGGGGCTTAGGTTACGTATTTGTTCCAGATGGTGAAAAGTAGCCATAATGAGTGTGTTTCCCAAAAGTGCATTTGGACAAACGGTGTTTTTAGTTGCGGCACTGTTGTTGATCAACCAAGTTGTATCCTATATCACGGTTAGCCTTTACGTCGTTAAACCTACTATTGAGCAAGTTAACCTTATTCTCGCAAAACAAATCAAAACTGTGTTTATAGATTGGGAAGATGGCGTTGAAATAAGCGGTGGTGTGTCTGAAAATTTTTTTGAAATAACCGGTATCGAAGTGATGACCCAGCGCCAAGCAATGAGCGAAGGTTTGGCGCAAACTCGTGAATATTCGATGTTATCGCGCAGTATGTCTGAGCAACTAAATGGTTCAGCCAGGGTACGTATTAGCCAAACTGATCCGCTTGTATATTGGGTAGAAGCACCGCAAGCACCAGGTTACTGGGTTAAAGTGCCGCTCACTGGTTTTCAAGAAAATAATCTCGAATTTCTAACCTTCTATTTATCTAGTATCGGCTTTTTAAGTGTACTCGGTGGTTGGTTGTTCGCACGTCATTTGAATCGACCTTTAAAAGCGCTACAGCAAGCGGCGGTAAAAGTAGGGGTCGGAGATTTTTCTACAAAACTGGAGGAGCACGGCTCAACTGAAGTCATCGAGGTAACCCGCGCGTTTAATCAAATGTCACGGGGGATTGCAGCGCTTGAGAACGACCGCCGTTTACTCATGGCTGGGGTGTCTCATGATTTACGTACGCCGCTGACGCGGATTCGTTTAGCGACCGAAATGATGTCGGATGAAGAAGATTATCTGCGTGAAGGGATCATCTACGATATTGAAGATATGAATGCCATTATTGATCAATTTATTGAGTATTTGCGTCATCACAAACGCGAGGAATTAGCGCTTGAAGATCTCAACGCGATAGTGTCAGAAGTGGTGCATTCAGCACAAAAACATCAACGCACTATCACTTTTAGCGAAAATCCTAGTATTAGTAATATTCCTTTAAGTATGGTGGCAATCAAGCGAGTTATTACCAACATGATAGAAAATGCTATTCGTTATTCGGATGGTGATATTGCTGTTGAAACTACGCTAAGTCGTGATAGAAAATACGCTATAGTGATTGTAAAAGATCATGGCCCAGGTATTCCTGAAAGTGAACTTGAAACGGTATTTGAACCTTTTAAACAAGGTGATGCAGCGCGAGGCAGTGAAGGCAGTGGGTTAGGGCTTGCGATCATTAAGCGCATAGTTGATATGCATGGCGGTAAAGTAAAACTGGTTAATCGCTCTGAAGGTGGTTTAAGTGCTGAGGTTTATTTACCAGTCAAAGATGCTATTTAGCTGCTGTCTGCGCTGCCAAAAAGGATTGTTTGACCAGCGTTGCTCTTGAGCATAAAAATAGCGTTTGTGATCTAAATAACGGTGCCAAATCTGTTCTATTTGTTGCTGGTATAGTTTTTTAAATTGTAGCTGGCTATCGTG
This sequence comes from Pseudoalteromonas arctica, assembly GCF_012927645.1. GTDB lineage: Bacteria > Pseudomonadota > Gammaproteobacteria > Enterobacterales > Alteromonadaceae > Pseudoalteromonas > Pseudoalteromonas arctica_A. The sequence continues at coordinate 24,297 of NZ_JABBMT010000015.1, forward strand.
TTCTATTTTATTGACTATACCGAGTTTTTGCATTAGATCGGCAAGTTGCATCGCACTTGCCATAGCATTAAAAATTCCTTGCGATGAGATTGGGTCAAAGCTCAGTGCAGCATCACCTAAAGCAGCCCATTGTTAGCCTGCAAAACACTCCAAGCGAGTGGAATTCGCGCTGACGATACCATGCAGTGTTATTGACTGTTGGCATACATCGAGAATCTTCGCTTGATTGGCATAACATTGCGCGTGTTGAGTAAATAACGTTGCATCACGGTGCAAGCCTTTGATGAGTAAATCCGGATCCGTTTGAAATGATAAAACACGACGCTGGTTTGGTAATGGTGCACTGTACCACCAGCCGTTTTGCGTGGCACAGATGCTGCCTAGTTGATTTTCTATCGTATTAGCTAGAGTTGCCCAGCAAGATATTAGACGGTCATGCTGTTTGCGAGCGGTGTAGTTTTTTGCAAAATGAGCCTCTCGGCCAGTGGCATCAATTACGAATTGACTCGCAATGTTGATTGTTTGCTCGTGTTGCAACTGCGTTAGTGTTATTTGCCAGCGTTGTCCTCGGTATTCACTGTGTGTTAATTTGCCAGGCCAAATACAGCGCACACCCCGTTGTAGTGCTTTTTCGCGTAAAAAGCTCTCAAATACTTGGCGATCCAAACGCCAACCAAAACCATCAGGGTTATTTAGGTTATCAGTAATATAGGGCGTTGCTTGGCCCCAACTGATCTGCAATCCTGCGTTGTGTAAATGTTGTGTAAATGTTGTGTAAATGTTGTGGGGTTGTCAGGTTGGCTGCTAGTTGGTGTTCAAATTCAGTTAATAAATCTAACTGCTGTAAAATACGTCGTGCCGCAGGCGCTAAGCATTCACCAATTCGCTCTTCGGGCATCTCAGACTTATCAATCAAAGTAACTTGATATGAGTCACATAAAGCAAGTGCGGCGATACAACCTGCCACACCTGCACCAATGATCACAACATCCGTTTGTAATTCGCTCTTTTGAACTATCGCCATTGGCTTAGCGTCCTTTGTTGCGGTGAAAACGGCTGGCTTTTTCAGTAACGCCTAAGTTGCTTTGACTGCGATGTGAGGCGTGCTCAGCGGAGAGTGTGGCTTTGGTATGCTGCATCGCTTTACTTACTAAGTTAACTTGTGCCTCACCTTGTGGATTGTTAGGCAATATACCAACCTGCATTGCGCTAGGAAATTGTGCATCGTCTATTACGCCGATATGAGGTTGTACAATCGCAAGTTTAGCAAAGTTATCTATCATACTATTGATTTGGTTCGTATAAGTGGCAGGATTACCATGTAAAGGTAAATCATCAAGCCAATCAGTACGATAAGCAAAAGCCTGCTGGCGTGTATTGTCAGATAATGAGGTATCAAGCACTTGTTGATAGCGCAACTGATTCATTATTTGATTTGGCACGCGAGCAGGCCAAAATGTCGGTAAAAATGGGTCGTACTCAGAGCTGTAACCATCTCTACAACTTGCGGTATCAGTTTGCCAAGGAATAGCCATCCAGCGTGTTATTCCACCTGCAACTTGGCCACCAAACAAAGGTCCTTGCGCTAGGGTATAAACGTCGCTATTCATTACTGGGCCGTAATAGCAACGGTCGCTTGGTAAGTCCGCTTGGGCGTGCTTGAGTCGAAATGCCGACATATACATGCCTGCGGTTCGCATTGGCCAAGTCATTTCACAGCCTGGATGAAATGCATCAGCAAGGCAAAACTCCATTGCGCCGCGAGTAAGCAGTTCTGGCTGCTCAGCAATAGGGTAATCATCTAACGCGGTTACATTTGCATGTGCTGGACACGCTGACTGAGGGGTGTAATCATTAATAAAATCACCTTTCACCCATTGCTCTAAAAAGCTCAACTGCAAATTTGATAGCGTTGCATGTTGGCGTACTGAGCCCGTGGGAGGAATGCTAATCGCATCGCCATACAGCCAAGGCCACAGTTGTGGAGCTTGCGCACCGGGAACATCAAAACGGCGAAAGTTATTAGACAGGGTACGGCGTAATTCTTGATAGGCAGGAGAGGGATCGCTAAGCTTTTCTAGCCATTCATTCGTGGTGTAATTAAACTGACCTCCCCAGCCAAATGCGCCAGCAAATCCGTCATTAACCCATTGTAAGTCCGTCATTCGGGCAAATATGGGTTGAATATCGTTGCTAAATGAAGGTCGCTGTGGTCTTGCCAGCATACCGGCATCTACAGCAACATCGCGCATCAAATCCCACATGGTGCGTACTGATTTTTGCATTGGTGCATAATCTGGTGGCGCGCAAATAACCCAAGCGGGTTCTACTCTTAGCGATACTCCCTGATATACAACCTCAGCGGTAATTGGGCCATCTGAGGTGTCATCATACCAACCTTCATTGTTTGCAAAGGTAATGGCTATATCGCCGTTTATGTTACGTGACACGCCATGACCACCGAGCATTAGTAAGCGACCGTATTGATCGCTGTGCATTTCGCCTAAGTACACATCCTGATCCATAAATTGGCCAATAAACTCATGCTTAGATTTTACGTTTTTGCGGCTTATACTGTGTTTGCCTCCTTTGATTAACAGCTTGCTACGATCGGCAATATTGTTATTGCGCAGTAACGATGGCGGCGCATCGGCGGCTTCTGGAATATCTAACGCAATTTGAAATTCGTACCAAGAGGCTTTTTGATTGGCTAATTCAGCGTGCCAAGTAATCTCTGCATTATCGAGGGTTAGTTCTTTTATCGCTTTACCAGCGGCATTAAAGCCGTAAATTCTAAATTCAGCCGCTTGGCGCTTTAATGCTCCTGTTTGATCTCGATAACTGTGTTCATCAGTATGAGCTATGGGCTGCGGTTGTTGTGGGCCAATAAAGTAGTCTTTTTTACTATTACCCACGCGCATTACACCAATGGGTGGATAAATACCGGCATAAACAATACATTCAGAGTCAGTATCTTGATCCTGCAGTGGCTTAAATTCACTTAACTGTTTAGGCTCTTGTAGTTGCTGGCCATTGGCTGTATGTCGGGCATGAGCACTGGCCGCATAGGCTGACTTTCGAGCTAGTGCAATGCTGCCTAGAGGCTCATGGGCGGCTAAAGTACGCCAAATATTAAATGCTAAGTTGTCACCAAGCTCAGCTTGGCCAATGGCAGTAATATTTTGTTGCGCTAAGTGTAGTCGAGCAATACAAACAAATGGACTTCCTTCTGGAGCAGCTTCACAGCTCCACACGGCTTGCGCATCATCAAGTGGCATTGTTTTAGGGTTTGTTCTTAATTGTACTTCAAAGCGAAATGTTGCACTGCTTTGACGTAAACGTTGCTGCAAATCTAAAGCTAGGTAATTATTATCGACACTTGGTGCGCCAAGTTCACTGTCTTCAGGTACTAAACGATATTTCACAATTTGTTGTTCGCCTAATTTGAACGGTAATATTGCCCAATAATTGGCGCTCAAACAGCTTGCTTCAACTTTTTGCATAGCTTGTAAAATATTGGCTGTTTGTATGTGTTTTGGGTTATTTAAATAGGCATCATAGTTTTTATCGATCACCCCAGCTGTGGTGAATTGGCACATTTGCTGTGCATCTTTGGTAAAAAACCGATCCATATTTTGAAAAATAAAATCTGCGGTTTCGCCCTCTCCAATCAGTTTTGGCCCATCGACTCCAAAAAGCTTTACCGCCAAACCTAACGTAGTGTGTAAATCTGGAGAGGATGGCAACGTATCACTTGAAAAGCGCACTGCACATTCGTATTCTTTACCTGCAAAAATGCCAACCTGAAATTGTGGATCTATATCTGGGTTGATAATAAAGTGACCGTAAGCGATGCCATGTTGCTTTCTAAACACCGCTCGTTGTGCTGGCTGCTGACCTTTGTCTATACGCGGCACTTGACCAAGGCCAACAAACATTTCAGTTAACCGCTGGCAGGCTAATTCAACATCTTTGTCATTTGACCAGCACGGCACATTGTTAGCAGTTGCTGGCGTTTTGATACTGTTTTTTTTAGATTTCTTAGCCATTATTATATTCCTTATAGTATTGAGGCGGCTCTAGAGGTATTAGCTCTAAAAGTCCTTTTACGCAAGTTCACCTTTATTGAGCTGACTGCACATTGAGTTGTTTATTAGCGCTGCGTAATTTTTCAAAATTATTAAATATATGGCTCACAGCCATGGTTGATTTGCCCGCCGTTATGCCGTGACACGCAAAGCAGTTGTTAATTGAATAATTAGCTGTTTGATTAGGATCGCCATAGGTTTGGGTGTAGGTTTCCATCGTTATATTGGCAAGAGCCAGCGAACCACGAAGTTTATCGTTAGCATTAGGCGGGACAATATTGCCGCTAATGCCATTACTAAATTGATAATCTAGTGTGCTTAACCAAACGCTACCTGCGTAGAAATAGTGTTGCCATGGAGATGTTTGTGCAGCTAAAGCTTGTTGTACGCTGTGATTTAGTTGTTGAATGTTATTAAAATTTTCGGCATCTTGGTTTTGCTGGGTGGCTGTGGCGACTGTTGTATAAGGTGCGCCATTGGGTGCGCCAAATTGATAAAGTCTAAATGTATTAGTGGTTGTTTCACCTTGTGGATAGCTTAGGTTGGCGTTGCCAGCAGTGGTATTTTTTCTATAAAAAATAAAGTTATCGCTATCGCTTACCACTTTATTTACATCGTAAGCCGTAGTGACTTTTTTAAACGTACTCATTGAACCGTAATAATCAGGCGTTGATGCTTGATGTTCAAAAGTGGCCCAAATAAATTCAGGGTGATTTTCTACTACCCCAACAACATGCATACCGATTAATGCGACCTTACTACTACGCATAGTTTTATTATCCGCTTTGATCAGTGCTTGACGAGTATAAAACTGCGCGTCTATTTCTTGTTCAGAATATAACGTGCGCAGTTGATCTGTTGCCAGCCAAGCTGCTTTTATTTCAACCGAGCCCACAGCAAACTGATCACTACTGGTAATGGGGGTTTTAGCTGCCGACTTGATAAATTCACGATTGATATGAATCGAATAGTAAGCAGGCTGATTACCGTATTTTGTAAATAACTCACCATGGCTGCCAGCTTGGGTGGTGTCTTCTAAAATCAGGTTAGAGCTTAATTTAAAGCCTGTCGGGTTGAGTAAATCATTCCAAGGCTCGAAATAGGGCATCATTTCATTATTTACCTGCAAGTAATCATCGCCAAACATCACTAGTTGATTGGTGTTTTTATCGATTTGCGTTAAATACAGAAACTTTTGCCAAGACCATTGATGAAAGTCACAGTTAGTTGATGAGTCTTGACCTTTTATAAATGCAAACGGGCTATCTTTACCTTCTTTAGGCGGTTTAACTGGAGAGTTAAACCAATCACTTTGAGCACGACAATTAGTTTGTGATGCATATTGAGCTGTTGATTTTTCTGTTGATTTTTCTGTTGAGTAAGTAGTGAGAGAGCTTAAACTGATAAATGTTAAAGCGACGGTTGTGACAAATTTTAAACGTTCCATGACAATGTTCCTACAGTTGCTAATTGAGCTAAATAGTACTTATCAATAAAAGTAGGGTAGTGAGGGAAATAAAACTATTACACGGTATTTCACCTGCTATTTATAGGATTGATGCAACTTAAAACGGCAAATGTCATTATCTTTTTCAATGAATTGCCGCTTACAATTTACTGCTAGTAGCTCAATTACACGGTGTACCTAGTGGTTGCACTGTGTTTGCTCTATGCAATCTAAAATATCATCCAACCCAACCAGTGATTCTGCATCTTGGGGTGGTCTGGGTATAATTACACTAACTCAGCAATAAATTCATGGGTAGGTGAAGAGGTACGCACCGTTGGGGGCTCAGTATTGCATAACCAAGCAGATAATCGCACTGCAATGAATAACCTCAAAAACCTATTACAGCAACAAGTTAGCTTAAATGTTTAGTGGCTCTTTTAATGGTAATTTAGATCGTTTGAACTATATTAAGTTGTGGTTGATGTTGTATGTAAAGGTGAAAAATGAACTTACAGAGTATTCGAATCAAGAGCTCGCTACCAATTATGTTACTTGGGATTGCGATAATAGTATTGATAACAGGCTATACGCATCTGGTTAATTTACAGAAGGATGCACTTGATGATCAATCGGAGCGGTTTTTAAATGCTATTTCAGTAGTGATTAACGGTGACCGTGATCTCTATCAAGCCAAAGTAGCCGAACTACACCTAGTAACTAATAAGGTCGGCAGTGCCGAAGAGCTGCAAGATCACCGAGAAAACGCAGAGCAAGTGACCGATCGCTTTAATCAATATTTATATTTTTTATCAGCCTACCCGCAAGTGACTGCGCAGTTTACTGGCTTTGATAGTGCCTTTAATAAATGGTTATCAGCATCAAACGCATTTATCAACGATCCGCAAAACGAGCAAAAGAGTCAGTTGGCCGATACTGAGTTTGCAGCGCTGCGCGATATTTTAAATAAAGCGGGTGAACAAGCTGAATTGACATCGATACAAGAAAAGCAAAACTTGCTTGAGAAGATCGCCACAACGAAATTGTTTTTACTGACAATGGTGGTGGTGCTGTTAGCTATTTCAGCTTGGTTTAGTTATATGATCCCACTTCAGTTAACGAAGCAAATGTATTACGTGACTACGCGAATTAATGATATTGCCTCCGGAGATGGTGATTTAACAGGGCGTATAGCGGTAGAAAGCCAAGATGAATTTGCCGAGCTGGCAACGGCATTTAATCGTTTTTTAGATAATTTGCAGCAGCTGATCCGTGATATTTTAGGCCAAGCTAATGAGCTTAACCATTTAGGGACTGATTTAAGTCAGTTCGCAAATCAAAATAATCAGATCACTCAAAAACTTAGCCAAGCCTCTGAATCAATTGTCAGTGCGGTTCATCAAATGAGTGTTGCTAGTCGCGAAGTGGCTAATGTGGCGCAGCAGTCTTCAAAAGAAGCTGATAACTCAAAGGAACTGGCTAAGCAGGGTTTAACGGCTGTGGCTAATTCGAGTGATAAAATAGTCGCGTTATCTGAAAATATGGAACATGCCAGTAACAAATCGACCGAACTGCAACAAAGCTCTGATAATATAGCTAAAGTACTGGAAGTGATCCGCGCGATTGCAGAGCAAACTAATCTACTCGCGCTTAATGCAGCTATCGAAGCTGCGCGTGCTGGCGAACAAGGACGGGGGTTTGCGGTGGTCGCCGATGAAGTACGCACTTTGGCAACGCGCACTCAAGAAAGTACCAACGATATTCAAAAAATGGTTGAGCAATTTGCCAATAGTGTCGAGCAATCTTTAACTGCAATTAATGGTGGCAAACGCTTTGCGGATGAAGCTGTAGACTCGTTTACGCAAACTAATGATGTACTGAATGCAATGCAAGAGTCATCAGTAAAAGTGAATGATATGGCTATGCAAACAGCGCAAGCTACCGATGAGCAAACAGCAGTAGCGGAAGAGATCAGTCATAATTTATCATCATTGAACGATCAAACCATGCAAGGTGGCGAGCTGGCACACTCAACCGAAGAAGTCGCGGTAAGAATGAATCAATTAACCGATGAATTAAACCGACTAGTGCAGCGCTTTAAAGTTTAATTATTTGCTGTAGGCAATAAAAAGGGCTCGATAGAGCCCTTTTTTGCGTTGTTAGTATCTAACGTTTACTTTTTCTCGAAAGCGCGTTTCATAAAGTTCGGTGTTGCTAATGCACCATGGTGAATACCATTATTGTAATACTCTGTAGTTTGCGCAAGCTCTGCTGCCACGTCTTCTCTAAAACCGGCGAATACTTCATCTTTACGAGCAAGTGTTACTGACCATAAGCCACTTGGATAAATAGGCTGTGGGAATGGTAGTGTTTGTAAGTCGTTAAAGCCTACATCTGTCATCGCATCGCGCATTTTAACTAGTAATGGCATATGCATAAGCGGTGATTCACTTTGTTGTACCATAATGCCACCAGAGCGTAGTGCATTTAAACAGCTAGTGTAAAACGCATGGTTAAACAAACCTTCACCAGGACCGATTGGATCAGTGCCATCAACAATCACGATATCGATTGATTCTGCTGCTGCTTCACGCATGTATTTAATCCCGTCGTCAAACATTACTGTAGCGCGAGGGTCTTGGTTTGCTGCACATAACTCAGGGAAGTACTTGAGTGACATTTGCGTCACTACCTCATCTATATCTATTTGTGTAACCGACTCAACGCTCGGGTGCTTGAGTACCTCACGTAAAGTACCGCAGTCACCACCACCAATAATAACTACATTTTTTGGGTTTGGGTGCGCAAGTAATGCAGGGTGGCTGATCATTTCATGGTAAAAAAAATTTTCACGGCTAGTTACCATAGTACAACCGTCAATAATCATTAGATTACCGAAGTCTGTTGTTTCGTACATTTCGACTTTTTGAAAAGGCGATTGCTTTTCTTCTAACTTTTTGTTGATGCGCAGAGAAAACGCACTGCCGTCACGTTCACTGATTTCGGTAAACCACTTACTTTGATCTAAATTTGCCATATTGCTAGTTACACTTTTGAGTTGAGTATGAAAAAGGGGCAATTCTGCCAGTGCTTGGCGTTTTGCTCAATGAAATTTTAACCAGTATAGCGAATATTTTATCCCAGCTTTGGTTTAAAGGTCATTTTTTGTTAGCGTAGGGAGTTATGACGTATTAAAATGCGTGATTCCGCGAAACTTGTTAACTATAGAAGAATTTGCCATGACTTGGGGTTTAGATACAGCACGCTCTACATATAACGTTGCTCATTGGAGTGATGGTTACTTTGATATCAATAGCCAAGGTGAGCTGGTTGCTTTTCCTGATGGCGATCAAACTAAAGCCGCTATTTCATTAACCGAGTTAACGGAACAATTTAAAAAGCAGGGTTTAACGTTACCTGTATTAGTACGCTTTACCGATATCTTGCAAAACCGTGTAGATACTATGACCAGCGCATTTAGTAGCGCGCGCAATACCCGTGCCTACCAAGGTCAATATACTTGCGTATATCCGATCAAAGTAAACCAGCAACGTTCAGTAGTAAGTAAATTATTGGCGCACCCAAGCGGCTTAGTCGGCTTAGAAGCCGGTTCAAAACCTGAGTTAATGGCGATTTTAGGTGTGGCAGAACAACCTATCACTATCGTTTGTAATGGCTATAAAGACAGTGAGTTTTTACGTTTGGCATGTATTGGCCAAGCGATGGGCCACAAAGTTAAAATTGTAGTTGAAAAGCTAACTGAATTAACAACCTTATTAGCTGAAATTGAAGATTTAGGCATCGAGCCTGCCATTGGTATTCGCATCCGCTTAAACTCAGTGGGTAAAGGAAAGTGGCAAAATACCGGTGGCGAAAAAGGTAAATTTGGCTTAACAGCTGGGCAAGTATTAACGGCCGTCGATGTACTCAAAAAACACAATAAGCTGCATTTAATGCAAATGGTGCATTTTCATATAGGCTCACAAATTGCCAATATTCGCGATATTCACCGTGCTTTACGTGAGTGTTCACGCCATTTTGCAGAGTTAAGCCAGCTAGGTGTGCCATTAAGTACCGTTGATGTAGGTGGTGGTTTAGGCGTTGATTACGAAGGTTCTGGCTCGCGCAGTGCCTGTTCAATGAACTACACAGTCGAAGAGTATGCCCGTAATGTGGTGAATGCGTTCGCAGAGGTGTGCGAACAGCATGACTTATCGCATCCGGCTATTATTACTGAATCAGGCCGTGCATTAACTGCTCACCACGCAGTGCTGATCACCGATGTGATTGATGTTGAGCAGGCGCCAAATCACAGCAACCCAAGTGCGCCTGAGCCAAATAGTGCATTAGTGTTAGATGAAATGTGGCAATGTTTACAGCGTTTAAACCCACGTATGGCATTAGAAATCTACCATGATGCAATGCATTTATTTAGTGAAGCGCATGATCAATACGTACATGGTTTGGTCAGCATATTGGAGTGGGCGAAAATAGAGCAGCTATATTTTACTATTTTGCACCGCGTGCGCGCGTCATTGAGCAATGCGCGTGCTCACCGTGAAGTACTGGATGATTTAAACGAAAAATTAGCCGACAAACTATTTGTGAATTTTTCATTGTTTCAGTCATTGCCAGATGTCTGGGGGATCCAGCAATTATTCCCGGTAATGCCGATTGAAAATCTTGCTAAGCCCTTAACACAACGTGCTATCATTCAAGATATTACCTGTGATTCAGATGGGCAAATTCGTGAATATGTTGAGGGGGCAGGGATCGAAACAAGCTTACCTATTCCACAATATATACCTGGCCAACAATACCACATCGCGATGTTTATGGTGGGAGCTTACCAAGAGATTTTGGGTGATCTACATAACTTATTTGGTGATACTGATTCAGTTCATGTAGAGCTCACCGAACAAGGTTATCAACTAACCAATGCGATCAAGGGTGATAGCGTTAAGGATGTATTAAAGTTTGTTGATTATGATGGCGATATTTTCTCGGATAACTTTGCTACCACAGTACAACAACTCGACATTAGTGACTCTATTAAGCAGCAGTATTTAGCTGAGCTAAATGCGGGTCTTGAAGGGTATACATATTTTGAAGATTGATTGCCAAACAGTTTTAATGAAAGGAATTAAGTAGTTATGTCTTGGATCCGTTGTGTTTTTAGTATTTTCTTTTACACCATAAATACACTAATTTGGTTTGTTCCCATATTTATTTGTGGTCTAATTAAACTTATCCCTATCAAACCGTTACAAAAGTTAATGAGTTGGACGGCTAAGCAATGCGCTTCTATTTGGGTTACGTTTAATACGTTAAATCAAAAGTTATTAACACCTACCAAGCTAAGTGTAACCGGCCTTGAAGAGCTCAAACTAAAAGATTGGTACTTAGTGATTGCCAATCACCAGAGTTGGGTGGACATTTTAGTTTTACAGCGTGTGTTTAATCGTAAAATTCCATTTTTAAACTTTTTTTTGAAAAAAGAATTGATATACATTCCTATTTTGGGTTTGTGTTGGTGGGCGCTCGACTTCCCTTTTATGACTCGTACCAGTAAAAGCCAATTAAAAAAGAATCCTAAATTACGTGGTAAAGATTTAGAAACAACCCGTAAAGCCTGTGAAAAGTTTAAAGAAATGCCAGTTAGCATTGTTAACTTTGTTGAAGGCACCCGTTTTACGCCGCAAAAACATGCACGTCAAAATAGCTCGTTTCCTCATTTACTTAAACCTAAAGCGGGTGGAGTGGCGTTTGTGATGCAAGCGATGGGTGAGCAAATCTCTAAAGTGGTAAATGTCACTATTCAGTATCCTGATGGCATTCCTACTTTTATAGATTTTGCCTGTGGGCGAGTAAAACAAATTAATATTCATGTAGAAGTGATGCCGGTAAGTCAAGAGTTGATAGGTGATTACACCGGGGATTCAGAATTTAGAGTACGCTTTCAATCAGAATTAAACCGCTTATGGCAAGAGAAAGAACAACAGCTTAGTGAGTTTGAGCAAAAAAATTAAGTCATAATCGCAGCTATCAACAGGTAGCAGCCCAAATCAGTACTGTTAAGCTTGTATAGGTTTTGGGTCTGTTACAGTGTTAAGCAATAATCAATATAGCTAAAATGACTGTTATTGAGCCTTTCGCAGCAAGGAATTAGAATTACCATGACGACTCCAACTCATTTACAGCAGCTTGTGCAGCCTTGGTTTCAGGGCATGCCAGACACAGCATTATTCAGTTCACTTACAGCCACTGCAATTGGTGTGTTCTCGCTGCTAGTGGTGTATTTATTTACCCGCCGTTTAATGCTACCGGGCATTCAAAAGGTGGTGACTAAACTATCCCCTGAGCGAATTGGGCTATTGGCGCCTATGCTGACAAAACTTAACCGTCGTTTTGCCGGAATGTTGTGCTGTGTATTATTCCTAGCAACATTTGATAGTGTTTATCCAGTTACTGAATTTGTTGCCGAAGTGCTGAAGACGATTGGCCAAACTTTATTAATAATTCATATTGGCTTTATCATCAGCAGCATAGTAAGTATTGCGGGTGGCATTTATAACCAACTAGAGTTTGCTCGCGAGGTGCCGATCCAAGGGCTGATCCAAGTAGTAAAACTTATTACCTTTATGATTTGTGTGATTTTGATTGTCAGTATCGTACTGGAAAAATCGCCAACCTATATTCTTTCAGGCTTTGGGGCAATCGCTGCGGTGACTTTGTTAGTATTCAAAGACACTATATTAGGCTTTGTAGCCAGTATCCAAATTGCAGCGAATCGTTTAGTAACCTATGGTGATTGGATCCAAGTAGATAACTATGGGGCTGATGGCGAGGTAATTGACCTTGGGTTAAATACCGTAAAAGTACGAAACTGGGATAACACTATCACGACTATCCCCACTTATATGCTGGTGGCTGGCTCATTTAAAAACTGGCGTGGTATGCAAGAATCTGGAGGTCGTAGGATCAAGCGCTCACTCAATATAGATATGAATAGCATTCGTTTAGCTGATGACGAGTTGACTAAAACGATTTCTCAAACTATCGCGTTAAAAGAATATATTAAGATGAATACTTTACCTGATCCGGTATCAAATTTAGGGTTATTTCGTCGTTATGCTGAAGGGTATTTAAAGCAGCATAGTAAAATAAACACGTCACTGACATTAATGGTACGGGAGTTACAACCGCTAAATCATGGCTTACCGATAGAGTTTTATTGTTTTAGTGAAGATAAGCGCTGGATATCATATGAACATCTGCAAGCAGAGATCATGGATCATCTGCTTGCGGTATTACCTATTTTTGACCTACGGGCTTATCAAAGTGTCTCGGGGCAATTTAGTCCTGCAGCAATAACCCCTACCGCTAGTAAGCCTACCATTAAAGTGGCAAATAATACTGAAGTAGGCCAAGACTAACAAATACGATTAATAGCCACCAAATCGGTGGTTTTGCTAATCTTAGCCATGCAAAAGCTGCAACAACAATTACAATATGCCAAATGTTGTGAACTGCGGATGTCCAAATTGGTGAATACAATGCAGCCGCTAAAAAACCCACCACAGCCGCATTAAGCGCGGCAATACAGCTGGCAAAGCGAGGGCGTTCAGCTAATTGTAGCCAGCTTTTTTGAAATGCTAACATCAATAAAAAACCAGGAGTAAAAATCAGTAAGGTTGCAATCACCGCACCAACAAGCGGCTGCTCGCTATTAAGCTCGGCACCTAAATAACTAGCAATGGTGAACATTGGCCCAGGCACCGCTTGTGCGCTAGCGTAAGCTGATAAAAACTGCTCAGTGTTTAAACTTGGTAGGCCAGCTTGAAGTATCGGCAATACCACATGACCGCCGCCAAAAACCATAGCCCCAGCTTGATAAAAGGGTGTAAAACCTGCAAATTGAGAACCTAGTGGGACAAAGCTCACTAGCAATAAGAGTGCAAATAGAATGAGTGCAGGCCAGTTAACTGTGCGCTGTTTAGTTGCTGTTTGATTACTTTGAGCGAGATTAAGCAATGGCCATATTGCACCAATAGCAGCGGCTGCTAATAGAACCAGTATTTGACTGCTCAGGCTCGGTAGTAAGATCAGCACTAAGGTACTTAACACAGCGAGCGCTTTGAGTACCCAGCTAGTGCAAAAGCTTTTTGCCATACTCAGCGTAGCATCGGCCACAATTACTACGGCAAATAGCTTTAAACCAGCAACTATTGCAAAGTAAATAGCATCAAATTGGTGGGCGCTAATGGCGAGTAACGCCATGATTAAAAACGAAGGCAATGTAAAGCCAACAAATGCTGTAATACCGCCTAATACGCCCGCTCGCTCCACACCAATAGCAAAACCCACTTGGCTAGACCCAGGTCCAGGCAGAGCCTGACTAAGACTGATTAGTTGCGCATAACGCTGAGCATTGAGCCATTGCAAGTTATCAACAAAGTGACGTTTAAAATAACCTAGATGTGCCGCAGGCCCGCCAAAGCTCATGCAACCAAGCAGAAAAAACTGTTTAAAAATAACAAACAACATAAACTTATCGCTCTTAATATTGAGATTATCATATTATGACAAATTTTCGTTACATTTAGATGGTTTATCATGATTGTATCTCAACACAAATAAAGTCATGGCTAAATAATGACTCTTTAGAATTAGACGCTGAGCTTTTAACATCTTCTTCATATTTTGTTCATTGCGATTTTTGCATACTAGATGTTAATGAAAGCAATAATAACCAAGGAGATATTATGACTTTAACCAAACCATTACTAACGGCAACAATTGTTGGGCTATTACTAATGGGTTGTGAAACCACCAATACAGGTATGGGCGCTGGCATTGGTGCAGCTACAGGAGCAGTACTTGGTAAAGCTACGGGAGATCATGATGATAAACGTATCTTCATTGGTGCTGCTATTGGTGCGTTAGCTGGCGCAGCTGTTGGTGATTACATGGATAAGCAAGAGGCCGCTTTTCGAGATGAGCTAGCAGGCTCAGGTGTTGAGGTTGTACGTGAAGGCGATAACCTGCGTTTAGTGATACCATCAAATATTACTTTTGCGACTGATCAATCATACATCTCATCGGGTTTTCATAATACCCTTGATGCCATTGCTACCGTAATGAATAAATATGAAAAAACGTATTTAAGTATTGAAGGCCATACCGATAGTACCGGTAAAGATAGCTACAACATGACGTTATCACAGCAGCGTGCGCAGAGCGTGAAAGGTTACTTAGTGAATCAGCAAATACTAGCTGGGCGTATTAGCACGCGTGGTTATGGCGAACATCGCCCAATTGCCAGCAATGACAGCGCCAACGGTCGCGCGCAAAACCGCCGCGTGGAAATTCAAATTGTACCAAATACTAAAGGTTAATGTTTTATCTCAATCATTTGCTACCTAAGCAAATGATTGAGATTATTTACCGCTTCAATCCTTATTAAACTGCAGCTCACATAATTTTTGATAAAGCGGATTACTCGCTAGCAATTGTTGATGAGTACCTGTTGCGATTATCTCTCCGTGCTCCATTACCACTATCATATCAGCATGTTTTACTGTGGCGAGGCGATGGGCAATAATTAGCGTAGTACGGTTTTGCATTAAATGTTCAAGCGCGGCTTGTACATGATGCTCACTTTGCGCATCTAAAGCGCTGGTTGCTTCATCGAGTAACAGTATTTCAGGGTCTTTTAATATCGCTCTTGCTAATACAATTCGTTGTTTTTGGCCGCCTGATAAGCGCACCCCTTGCTCACCTAAAAAGCTCTCGTAGCCGTTAGGTAATTGTGCAATAAATTCATCCGCGTGAGCATGCTTAGCGGCTGCAAATACTTGTTCATCGCTGGCATCGGGGTTGCCGTAGCGAATGTTGTGCATTACATCAGAGCTAAACAGGATTGGGTTTTGTGCCACCATACCCATACTATTACGTAATTTATTAAGTGATAGATCTTTGATGTTAATACTATGAAACTTAATATCGCCGGTGGCTGGGTCATAAAAGCGCTGTAGTAATTCAAATAAGGTGGTTTTACCTGCACCAGAGGGGCCTACAATTGCCACTGTTTGCCCTTGCTTAATGGTTAGTGATACATCTTTAAGCGCACTTACATCAGGGCGAGACGGGTAATTAAAGGTAATATTACTGAGTTCAATAGCAGCAGCATCAGTGTTGCTTTGTAACTTTTCATCAAGCGGCTGGGCAGGGTTAACTATTTCGCTTTTAACGGCTAATAACTCTAGTAGTCTTGCAGCCGCACCCGCCGCGCGTTGCAGCTCGCCATACACTTCGGCAACAGTTGCCACTGACATTGCCACCATAATAGCGTAAAACACAAAGGCTCCGAGTTCACCACCACTCATAGTCCCTGCGAGTACATCACTACCACCAACCCACAGCATCACGCTAATGGCACTAAAGGTTAAAAATATCACTGCGGCAATTAAAAATGAGCGTTGCTTTATACGACTTTTAGCAACCTTAAAGGCTTTTTCTGTCTCAAGTGCAAAGGCCTGTTGCTCACGGTGTTCATGGCTATAACTTTGTACCACTTTAATATTTTGAATGATCTCTCCTGCATAAGTGCTGATATCGGCAATCGCGTCTTGGCTGGAACTGGCAAGCTTGCGTACTTTTTTACCAAAAACCATCATTGGCACGAGCACCAAAGGTACACAAGCAACCACCACTAATGTGAGTTTTAAATTTGTGAACAATAACATAGCTAAACCACCAATCAACATCAGTGCGCTGCGCAGTGCCATTGAAAATGACGAACCAATAATTGATTGCAGCAAGGTGGTATCAGTGGTTAAGCGCGACATGAGCTCGCCGCTGCGGTTTTCTTCAAAGTAACTCGGGTGCAGGGTGACTATGCGATCAAATACCGCTTTACGAATATCATTACTGACTCGCTCACCAATCCACGACATTAAATAAAAACGGCTGAATGTTCCTACCGCTAATAAACTGATCAGCCCTATCAGGACTAGCACCGCTTGTTTTAATTGCGCTTGGGATCCGGCAATAAAGCCATGATCGATGACAAACTTAACCCCTTGGCCTAGCGATAAATTAACTCCAGCGGTGACAAGTAGCGCCACAAGCGCCGAAAATACCACCCATTTATAGGGTTTAATAAACTGAAAAATCGGAATTAAACTACTAAAAGCAGCTTTGTCTTTTGGCTCGGCTTTACTGGTGCTCATGCTGGATTCTTTTTGTGCAATAGGGTATAGATATGGTTACTTAAATTGTAATTTCAATAACTAACTTAATAACAACTAAGGGACTAACATGGCAACTCATAAAGTAACCGGTGAATTTAACGTTAAACTCAACCCCATTGAAGGCTATGCAAAAGGCATTGATGGTGTAAATTTAGGTCGCATGTCGATTGATAAAACCTTTACAGGCGAGCTTGATGCGACCAGCACTGGCGAAATGCTCAGCGCTATGACTACCACCCAAGGCAGTGCAGGCTATGTTGCTATTGAGCAAGTGGTTGGCACACTTGCAGGTAAGCAAGGCAGCTTTGTATTGCAGCATTTTGGCACTATGGATAAAGGCCAAGATTCATTAATTTTAAATGTGGTGCCAGATTCTGGTAGTCATGAACTTACGGGTCTTAGTGGTAAAATGGCAATTCGTATTGAGGCTGGTATACATTTTTATGATTTTGAATATCAGATTTAGATGACGCTTTCACTGTGGTATTGAATCATAAATTCCTGGCAGTATGAAAAATGGTATGCTGGTCGCTGTTAGTGATGGAGTAGGCGTTGGCTTTTATGCGTGGCATCCTTGCTTGGTCTTGGCGCACTGATGTTACAGTCTCCCCACTGTGTATCAAGTGTTAGTTTGCTTAGGAGCTGCGCATTTAGTATATGTGGATCTTAAACCTTATTAGCAAAACCAAGCGCTGATGAGCTACAGGTTGCCATTAAAAATAACCGATGTAGGATCGTGAAATTAATATAGTACGTCCTATGTGATCAACTCAAATTATCTCTAAACCCCTTGCTTCGTACCTTTTACGGGTGTATTTTAAAGCGAGTCTATCTGAAAAGGATACAGTTTCATTAGGGTTCAAAGTGTTTGATTTCTAATGAGGCGCTAATTTTGTAGCATATATTTGTGCTACACAAACACAGGGAGAGAAGTTAAATGGCTAGCAAAGAGGCAACAGCAGTAATTTGGATGTTGTCAGATTCACTCATTTTAAGTGTGATGCTACTAATTGGTGGCTTTCTAGGTAAAGCAATCAGCCCATTCCAAGTTGTCTTTTTGGTTAATGTAATTGCTGCTTTTGCGGCCATTATATTATTCTCGAAAGGTAAATGGGAAAACATCAAACCTCAAAAAATGAAGTTGCATATTTTCAGAGGACTGCTTGGGGTTAGTTCAACAATCTGCTTGTTTTATGCGCTGCAATATTTAAGTTTAGCGGAAGTAACCGCGATTAACTTTTTTGTGCCACTTATAACGTCCATTTTATCGGTGTTTATCTTTAGAGAAAAACCAAAAGCCTACGTCTATATCGCTATTATTTTGAATTTAGTTGGAGTAATGATGTTACTTTCACCAAACCTAATGGCGAGTCAAGTAGCGCAGCAAAACCTCTACCTAGGATTGATTTTTGCACTGTCAGCAGTAGCTATTCTAGTCATTTACAATATTAACTTAAAAAAAATAGGCAATGCAGAGAAAGTTGTGCCTCAAATGGTTTTTGCTCCCCTCTATTCGGCGATTATCTTATTACCTGTTGCTATTTTTGTGTGGAAACCTTTAGATACAAATAGTGCTCTACTAATTATGCTATATGGTGGGCTCCTTATTACTAAACTTGCAGCACGTTTTTTAGCGTTTAATAAAAGTGACTTATCTAAGCTAATGCCGCTTGAATATGCACAAATTCTATTTTCTAGTATTTTGGGCTATATTTTTCTTCAACAAACTCAAACTTTATTGGGTATCGCAGGCATTGTATTGATCGTGTTATCAAGTATCGCTCATGTTTTATTCATGCACTTTGAGAGGAGTAGCGACACTAAGAATATGAAAGGAATTACAAATGATTAAAGCCGTAACGCAAAAGTTCCGGCGATCAACTGATCGCCGGGCTGTTTTAATCTTTTACCTAGAACCTTTTCCCTTGCACCTAAATACTTTACCCTTGAATTACTGGCTGACCTGCTAGTATACGTAGTTCTTTACTGCGCTTGGTTAGCATTTCATAAGAGGCGGTTTTAATGCTGCTGATGTAATTCCATTTGGCTTCGGCTTGCTCTGGTGTAAAGGTAACGGTTAAATAACCACGATCGACGAGGTTGTTATAAACTAAATCATTAACCAATAACGCGATTACTTGCTCCATTTGTGCTGTAACTTCAGGCCCTTGGGTGTTCAGTGCTAAGTACTCTTCAAGACCTGGCGAAGACACTGACGATGTTGCAAATTCAACACCGGCATTTTGTGATGCGGCAATTGGGTTGCTGGCGTCGGTGGTTAATTGTCCCGCCCACGCATTATGAGTATCGCCAGCTAATACAACTAGGTTTTTTTGCGTCGCTATCGCAGTGCCTAGTAATACTTCACGTTCATAAGCATAACCGTCCCATGCATCTAAATTGTATGGTGCAGTAGTATCAACACGTGCGCGCTCCGCATCAGTTACCGTTGGATCACCGGCTAGAATACGGCCTTTAATTTGTGCAAGTTCAGCAAATAATACCAATGCTTGAGCAAGTAGAGCGCCAGTGTCTGTGCCATTTGCTTGACTTACTTGCAGGCTCACTAAAAGCTGTAGTACCTCAAGTGGTAGGTGCATCTTGGTCATCAACACTTGTTGGCCAAGTACTTGCCATTTTGAACTTGAGGTTGTCATGCCATCGGTTAACCACGTTAGCTGCTCATTTCCCAGCAATGCGCGTGTTGGCGAGCTAACAGCACTAACAAAATCGTTTTGCCCTTGTGCACTGGTTAGGTCAAAATCAGCATAGCTTAGCTGCTCATCACGGGCGAGTACACGTGTGTCTAGCATGTATAAAGAGACTAAATCACCAAACTCAAAGCGACGGTAAATTCGTTCTTTATCAGCAACGTTACGGATTGGCATCCATTCAAAATAAGCTTGTAGGGCATGTAGCTTACGTTCGCTAAATTCACCTTCGCCTTCATTGTGGTTTTCTGCGCCATTTCGCCATGTGTTATTGGTAATTTCGTGGTCATCCCACACGGTAATAAATGCACAGTTACTATGCGCAGCTTGTAAGTTTGAATCAGTGCGATAGTGAGCATAGCGGTTGCGGTAATCAGCTAAGCTAATTATTTCGTCACTATTGTCTTCAGGTAAAAGGCGACCAAGTAAAGCTGCGTCTTCACTGGCATAGCCACCATTGCCGTATTCATAAATGTAATCACCTAAATGCAATACAGCGTCTAAGTCTGTTTGTTTGGCTATTTCACCATACACATGAAAAAAGCCTGCGGGGTAGTTGGCACACGATATAACAGCAAATTTCACTTTATCAATATTGCCTGTTGGTAGTGTTTTACCTGTACCAATAGGCGAGGTTTTGCCATTCGATTTAAAGCGATAATAGTAAGTGGTGTTGGCGTTTAAGCCTTGTAAGTCGACTTTTAAGGTGAAGTCTGTGGCTGCACTTATATGTGTTTCACCATTGTGGCTGATATTAGCAAAGTCAGGATCGGTTGCTACTCGCCATTGTACTTTAATGCTGGTGGTTGTTGGATCTAGAGGGGTTACACGAGTCCACAGAATTAGGCTGTCAGCTAATGGATCACCACTGGCAACACCATGAGCAAAGCTCACGTCAAGAATGTCGTCATCTTCATCGTCAAACCGACAAGCTGTTAATCCTAATGATAAAACGGCGACACCAAACCCTGCCGCCGAGGCTTTTAAAAAATTTCTTCGTGTAAACGTCATTACTCTGTACCGCTAAATTTAAAAGTAAGAGCTTATCCGACCAGTATGACTTTTATGTGAAGCTGTTATGCCAATTACATTAAAATACTTGGCAAACCTGTTCTGCATTACAGGTAATAACGGTGATGTTTTCATAACCAACGCGGGTAAGTGCTTCAGCGCTTAATGTTGCGCGTGCGCCACTAGCACAGTGTAAGTAAATTGGCCGAGCTGGGTCTTTCTCGATTTCCATTAACTTCATTTCTAGTAAACCTCGGGGAATATTAATTGCGCCGATAGCTGCTTTTGCTACATGTTCGGCGGGTTCACGTACGTCAATTAATAGTCCTTTGTTGTCAGCAATTTCTTGCTTGGCCTGTGCAGCCTCGATACGGCGTTGATTTGGAGTAATTATTTTCATTAAATCTGGGATTGAAATAAGCATTAGTCTGTAAATCCTCGCTTGCGTAAAAAATTTATAAGTGGGCACCATTTAGTGAGTTTACGTAAAGCGAGTATAGTGGCTACACGCCGTGATGGGCAAACAATCTATTATTATTTGACCGACTCAAAAGTTGAGTCGATCATAACAATACTATATCAATGGTTTGCAAAGCGGAAGACGCTAAATAAACGTAGCGACTTCATCCAGTGATTTTTTCACCAAGGCATGATTAGGCACAGTAGCATCATCACTTGGGTAACCTGCAATAAGCAGCATGTAAGGGCGTTCGTTATCTTTATCGCGGCCACAAATATCGGTTAAAAAGCTCATTGGTTTAGGTGTATGAGTCAGTGTTGCAAGCCCCGCGCGATGTAATGCTTGAATTAAAAAGCCGGTGGCAATTCCGACTGACTCATGCACATAGTAGTTGGTGTTTTTATCATCTGTGTTTATACCTCCTTTTTTTTGACTGAATATGGCAATTAGCCAAGGCGCATGCTCTAAATAAGGTTTGCTGGCATCAGTGCCTAGTGGTTTTAACGCATCTAGCCACTCTTCTCCTGCGCGGCCTTGATAAAATGAACGCTCTAACTTTTCAGCCGCTTCACGAATTTGCTTTTTAATATCGCTGCTATTAATTGCCACAAAGTGCCACGGTTGGTGGTTTGCACCGCTTGGCGCTGTGGCTGCGGCTTTAATGCAGGTTTGAATAATTTCTTTTGGCACCGATCGGTCGCTAAAACTACGAATAGTATGACGACGCTGACTCGTCGTTAAAAATTCGCTAGCGCGTTCTATCATCTGCTCATGTGAGTATTCAATGAAGTCTGTAAGTGGTTGATGATCATGTTGCTGCATGGCTTTTTGTTTCTTATTAAATGTTGGTAACTATTTTTATACCGATTACTGGAACTCGGTGCAAGTAGTATCTACTTTACAGTTTAGCTTTTCTGTTTTCATTCTGTTACAAATTTATAACTCACAACTCTTGTTCCTAATCTAGCAATAATGTAACTTGCTTGTATAAATAATTACAGAAATCAAATACTAGGAAGTAATAATGCTATCAATAAACGGGCTATCAAAAACCTACGATAATGGTGTACAAGCACTGCAAGGCGTTGATTTAAAAGTTGGAAAAGGTATGTTTGGGCTGCTCGGGCCAAATGGTGCGGGTAAATCATCACTTATGCGCACAATTGCAACTTTGCAAACAGCAGATGCAGGAAGTATCGAATTTGATAGCATTGATGTATTTAAAGATCCACAAAAGCTACGTGAGCGCTTAGGTTATTTGCCGCAAGACTTTGGTGTATACCCGCGTGTTACTGCTTATGATTTATTGGATCACATGGCGGTATTAAAAGGACTTGATAATAAAGCGCAACGTAAGGAGTCCGTTGAGGGTTTATTAGCGCATACTAATTTGTACCAACACCGTAATAAAGCGGTAAGTGGTTTTTCTGGTGGTATGCGTCAGCGTTTTGGTATAGCACAAGCATTATTGGGCGACCCTGATTTATTGATTGTGGATGAGCCAACCGCAGGCCTTGATCCTGAAGAGCGTAATCGCTTTCATAACCTACTAGTAAGTTTAGGTGAGAAGAAAGTCGTTATTTTATCAACTCATATCGTTGAAGATGTAGCAGAACTTTGCCCAAATATGGCGGTACTCGCTGGTGGTAAAATATTACTTGAAGGCAACCCTATCGCGCTGACCGATAAGCTCCAAGGTAAAATTTGGCACAAAACAATGAGCCAAACAGAGGCGCAAGAGTTAGAGCAGCACCTGCCTGTAATTTCAAAGCGCTTGTTTGCTGGGCAGACAATTTTAAATGTCTATAGCGAGCAAGCGCCAGAAGGGTTTAGCGCAAGCAATGCCAACTTAGAAGATGTGTATTTTTCTACTTTGCATCAGCATCGTAACACCAGTGCAGTGTAGGGGAATATCATGTTTTTAAATATGCTTACCTTTGAGCTGCGTTATTTTATACGTCAGCCTTCGTTTTATGTGACTACGCTAATTTTCTTTTTAGCGGCTTTCTTTGCAAGTAGCAGTGATAACTTCTTACTCGGCGGCAGTAATGTCAATGTAAACTCGCCATTTAGTATTTTGATGTTAATGAGTGGCTTACTTCAGTTTGCAATTTTTCTGGTGGTAAATTTTGTTGCCGGCTCTGCGATTCGCAATGATGAAACGAATATGGCGGAGCTAATATTTAGTAAGCCATTTAAACCATTCATGTATCAACTAGGGCGATTCTTAGGTGCCTATAGTGTTGTGGCAATTATTTTTGCGTCTGTACCGCTGGGAATATATTTGGGTTCAAGTTTTGGTTTACTGGTTGGTTGGCTAGACCCTGAGCTGGTGGGTGCTAATAAGCTACATTATTACTTAACTGCTTATTTCTATATCGCAGTGCCGAGCCTGTTTGTTTTAGCAGCTATTTTCAATGGTGTGGCCACGTATTTTCGTTCAATGATGGCGGTATACCTTACCGCTGTGGCCTTTTTAATCGCTTATTCAACAATATCAGTTTACTTTGATGATTTAGCATTTCGTTGGATTGTGAGCTATGCCGATCCTTTTGCCAGTGGCTCATTACTTGATGTGACACGTTATTGGACCGCAAGTGATAAAAATAGTCAAACGTTAGAATTGACAGGTGTACTGCTATTTAACCGTTTATTGTGGATTACGCTCGCCATTGTTATATTTTTTGCATCTGGAAAACTGTCGTCACGAATTGTCATTAAACGGGAAAAGAAAAAACTAGCTGCGTCTAATTTCACTAAACAGAAAGAGGCCGCATTGATTGCCTATTCGGTAAATCACAAAACAAGCGCAAGCTCGATCAAGCAACAATTATTATTACGCTGTGTGTTTGAATTTAAGCATGTTGTGATCAGTGCGCCATTTTTGATTTTAGGCCTTATTACTTTAGCTGTACTAATGGTGCCTTTATTCGCCCCAATTGGTTGGTATGGCACTGTTAACTGGCCTGTTACCCAAAATATGGTAGGCATCATTCAAAACGCCATTGGATTATTAATCACCATTGTCATTGTGTACTACAGTGCTGAATTAGTGTGGCGTGAACGCAGCAGTGGGATGGGCGATATTGTCGATAGCTTCCCGGTACACAACAGTGTGTTTTGGGTTTCTAAGTTATTAGCTTTAGTCAGTGTGATTGGTTTGCTTTATACTTTTAGCATGATACTGACAATTGTTGTGCAGTTAGTTAAAGGACAGTTTAATTTAGAGTTTGGGCAATACCTATTTAGATTGGGTTATTTCTCTTTCTTGCCTTTTGTGATGCTCGCTATTTTGGCCTTTTTTCTACAAATAGTCAGTGCAAATAAATACATTGGGATGGGATTATTTGGACTGTATTACTTAGTTTCAATCGTGCTGAGTAATTATGGTTTTAGCCATAATATGTTCCACTTTGCCCAGTCAAGCCCAGCTCCTTACTCGGATATTAATGGTTATGGCCATTACTTAACTGGCGTGGCGTGGTACACACTTTATTGGAGTGGTTTAAGTGTGATGTTAGCTGTTGTTGGGCTTGCATTGTGGCACCGCGGTCCGTCACAAAGCTTACGTAATCGCTTCGCGCAGTTAAAATATAACTTAGGTCGAAAAGGGCAAATGGCAGCGGTACTTGGCTTAGTGGTATTTATCGCTGTGGGTGCACAGATATATTACAATACCCGAGTGCTAAATGATTTTTATACGCATGACCAGTTAGAAGACTTGCAAGTTGAATATGAGCAGAAGTTTGTACAATATAAAGATGATCTGCTGCCGATAATCACTGATGTAGATCTTAATGTTGAGATATATCCACAACAGCGCAAAATGCTTGCCACTGCCAATGTGCTCATCACTAATACTAGTGACCAACCAATCAAGCGCTTTTTAGTGAGTAAACCTGGTCACAGTCCGCAGTGGAATGTAAAAATTGTCGGTGGCGAAATTGCTGAACAATTACCTGACTATAATTCAGCATGGTTTGAATTTACGCAACCATTAATGCCAGGTGAAGTGCGCCAAGGTGAGATTTCAGTCGAGCGCAGCCACCAAGGTTTTGCCGATAGTAACACCGATACGAAGCTTGTTGCTAATGGCACTTTTATTGATAATTGGCACTTATTTCCGCGCTTTGGTTATAACGACAATTATCAATTAACGGATAAACATGAGCGTCGTAAACGAGGCTTACCTGAGCTACAGCGTGCTAATAAGCTTGAAAACACTCAGTATTACAAACAAAGCATGTTTGGCGCGAATGGTGGTTTTATCAATTTTGCTGCAACCATTACTACTGATGAGTCGCAATTTGCAATTGCACCAGGTTATTTAAAAAGTGAAACAGTGACTGATGGACGACGCACGTTCCGTTATGAAATGGATTCACCAATAATAAACTTTTATGCCATTTTATCTGCTCGTTTAGAGTCTAAAAAAATAACGCATAACGGAGTAAATGTTGAAGTCTATTACCATCAAGATCATGCATGGAACGTCGATCGTATGATTGAGTCGGTTACTGATTCAATTGATTACCTTTCTGCTGAATTTGGTCCTTACCAACATAAGCAAATGCGTATTATTGAGTTTCCTGGTTATGAGTCTTTTGCGCAAAGTTTTGCTAATACTGTACCTTACTCAGAGAAAATAGGTTTTATCACTGATAACCGAGATAGTAGTAAGATTGATGTGCCGTATTATGTTACAGCTCATGAAGTAGCGCACCAATGGTGGGGGCATCAGATTATCGGAGCTAATGTGCAAGGTGCTGCGGTATTGTCAGAAAGCCTATCGCAATACAGCGCAATTATGGTACTTAAGAAAAAATACGGTGAGCAAAAGCTACGTAAATTCTTAAAGTATGAACTTGATAAGTATTTGCAAGGACGCTCGGTTGAAGCATATCAAGAAATGCCGTTGTATAAAGTAGAAACTCAAGCACATATTTATTACCAAAAAGGTTCTGTGGTGATGATGGCTATGCATGACCTGTTTGGTGAGGAGCGTTTAAATCGTATCTTAAAAGAGTTTGTTAGTGATTTTAAATATCAAAATAATCCTTATCCTACCACGCTTGATTTACTTAGCTATTTAAAGCGTGATGCAAGTGCTGCAGAGCAAGCGTTTATTGATGATCAGTTTATGTATATCACTTTATATGAGCTGACCATGAAAAAGGCAAAAGTATCTGACGAGGCGGATAGTGATGGCTTGTACACTGTCACTCTAACTGTCGAGGCCGCTAAAAAGCGTGCTGATGGTCAAGGTGAAGAAACCGACCAAGCACTTGATGAAATGATTGATATTGCATTATTTAACGATGATCCTGAAAACCTACTAGCTGAAGATTTTGTGATTTATTCACAAAAGCACCGGTTAGTAACCGGCACTAACACCATTGAATTAAAAGTGAAAGAAAAGCCGCTTTTCGCAGGGGTTGATCCTTTTGTTAAGTTAATTGATAAAGATAGTATTGATAACTTGGCTAAGTTTTAAAGTTCGTTAGCTGAGACTTGGTTTATATCCACTTTCACAAGGTGAAAAGCCGCATTTATTGCGGCTTTTCTATTGCTCTAAAATGTATATATTATGGGGTAAGTGTTTCATCTATAACCTTAAAGCAATTTGACTAAAAAAAGAATGTTACTGCATTTTAGGCGCTCTAAATAAGATAAAGTTCCTACAAAAGCTTGCCAAGCTAATGAATACAGTTTATTTCTACATTTTCAATACAGTTTCTTACTTTTGTTAGTACGCATTTATTTTACACTCTACCCCACTAAATTAATCAGGATCAAGTTATGCGAATTTTTTTAATTAGTTTGTTATTTATTGTGCTTGGGGGATGTTCAGCTGTAACAATCCAACCACAAAAAATGGCTAAACTTAGCTCAAAACCAACTTATCAAGATAGCCGTCCATTTTTTATGTGGGGACTGGTTGGTGAGCAGCGTGTTGATGTAAAAAAGCTATGTGGCGATCAAACTGTGTTGCAAATGCAATCACAACAAACATTTACCGATGGTGCGCTAGGGTTAGTCACGTTAGGTATTTATGCACCACACACAATTAAAGTCTGGTGTCAGGAGCAAGGTAGCGAAGGAGTTGGAATATGAAAAAGTTAACGGGGTTGTTCACTATTGTATTTATTGTCGTGTTAGCGGGGTGTACTAATATTCATTTTGATAACGGTGAATATGATGACTTAGCTGAAAACCATAAAAGTGAGCAATGGCATCACAACTTTGCCGCCGCTCTTTATGAGGGCTCGAATGCGGTTGATTTATCTGAGATTTGCCCTGATCAGCAATGGCAAAGTGTGCACACTTATAAATCATTTACTAATGGCTTAGCAGAATTGATTGTTGTTAACGAAGTTGGGCCTATTTGGTCCCCAAAAACAGTTGAGGTGAGCTGTGCACAGGTACCGTATAAAGTGCAGTAATTTTTAATAATCAAAGTTCATGTTAAAGTTGTACTAGTTAAGTATCTTAACCTTATTTTAACTCAATCATATAGTTAGCATAGCACTCACTTTTTAATGGGTGCTTTTTATATGCTGGATATATTATCTTCTTCTCTCTATTAAAAGTATATTAAGTTAGTAGAATATAGTCCATTCGTATAGAGGCTGGCGTAAGGCACACCGATCACGCTGACATTTACGGTGGATATGGCTGTGAAGCGCAGTTTGGTAAGGCGTTGTTATTAAAGCCAAGCATTCGTGATGATATTAAAATTATTACCAAGTGTGATATTAAGCCCGCATTTCCAAGCTTGGGGTTGGCGGGTCAGGCAAACCATCATTGATTGTTTAGGTGAACAGTATCAGAAAATTTATTCTTAAAGTGGGTGCGGAAGATCGGCTTTATAAACAAAGATATAAATATTCATAGTGAAAGGAGAGTATTGTTTTGTACGAAGCTTGCGCACTTTATTGGTGCGTAAAAAGCCCGCGTGCACAACTTGGTTGCTGCGGGCTTTTGTATTTTTTACTGTGGTTTAACCAAAAATAGTACGCATTAGGCTGATGGTCTCAGCAACGCCACGGCCTTTTTGTACTTCACTAATAATAGAGTCACGTTTATCACGAATATGCTCAGGTATATCATCGACAGCTAGGGCGCGGTCAACTAATATTTCAGCTGATTCTTTACCACGACGCACTTTTTTAGTAGTGGTACTGGTAGTACGTTTTGGTTTACTCAATAACTTAATGTAATTTGAGTTTTCAGCACTGTTGCTATCTGCATAATAGAAAAAGCACGGGATTAACGCTTTGATAGCAACAAGTTGTTGATCCAGCTCGCTGTCACCATTGGCCATTTTAAACCAAGACATCGCATGAATCGCTTGTACAATATCTTGCCAGTAGCGTGCAAAATCACGATTGTTTAGTTTGGTGATTGCTAACGCAGAACATAAGGCGTCTAAACGTGAGTTGCTTAATGGTGTAAATACATCAGGGCGACGCATTGCCAATAAACGAGTTGCAGGTGCTAAGGTTGGCTTTTCATTGTTGTCAGTAAAAGCGTGTACGTATTTGAGTACAAACTCTTGGTAATCAGCTTCTGTTACTTCGCCTTCAAGAGGAATATGCGCTAACGCTTCATCAAATAGAGCGGGAAGGTCAGCAAGCATTTGATGAAATGCTTTGGCGCTCTTGGTTGAGCTGAACCATTCAACATCAAAGTTATAGCTACTTGGATCAAGTGCTGAAGTATGTTTACCAGTAAAGGTTAATAAGTCTTCAGGGATCATGTCTTTTAAAGACTGTTCACGAATACCAGTAATATACTGAGTCAGACGTAATTGCTCATCAAGCGCTAAAACGTCTTTGTGCTGCTCAACAAATACACTGACGACTGGCCAAGGGGCTACACGTAGTGTTTTTAATTGCAAAAAGCTAATTGCTGAAATTAATAAGTCATGAAGTTTCTTTAAAATAGGTAACTGGTTGGTTTCTAGCAAATCAAGATTGATACGGTCACGACTAGCATTTAGTAGTTCGTAACACCAACCTAAGAAGTCTTCAGGATGATTTTCTATTTTCACCGCCATTAGATTTAAGCTGATCTCAGAAGCCTGTTTTAAAATATTTTGATAAATCTGGCCTTCTTGTTCGCCTAATGCCATTTGTGAAGGTGAAATGAGCAGTTTTTTCATGCCTGATGGTACTCCGATTAGATACATTTTTCATGTTGTTTAATTTTAGCGCAAAACGCCTCAAAACAACAGGGCTGTGCATCATACCTAAGAATAGAAGGGATGCAATCAAGATAGTTATGAAATCTCAAGATTGCGACCTTACTGTATTAATCGTGCTCATCGAGTATAAATAGCCGCTCAACCGAGGTACTAAAGTGTTGTGCTATCTTCAATGCAATGATCACCGACGGAGTAAAGTGTGATGTTTCGACTGTGCAAATGGTTTTACGTGAAACATTAATCGCATCGGCTAGTTCTTGCTGCGACAGGCTAGCTGCTTTGCAGAAATTCTGCTATGTGGTTTGCGTTTAAAGGTATCAAAATGTTTCAGTAAGAATTTATATTGCAGGTGTTACTGCTAGAAAATGGTTTTTTTATAGCTCTAGCAATGATTTTAGTATTAACTCCCGCTATGATAAGAGTATTATTTGCACATTTGAAAGGATCATCATGAAAACCTTATTTAAAGTTATTGGCGTTATACTGTTATTGCTTGTTGCTTTAATTGTTGCCGCGCCGTTTTTAATCCCTACCGATGCAATCTTTAATAAAGTTTCGCAACAGGTAGAGCAAACTACAGGTCGAGCTCTGACCATTAAAGGTGATAAAACCTTATCTGTTTTTCCATCATTAAAACTTGAACTTGAAGATGTGCACTTTGCCAATATGAAAACAGGCTCACGTGCAGATATGGCAAGCATGCAGCAACTTGCAGTTCATATTCCTTGGCTTTCGCTATTTGGTGGTGAACTTAAACTAGAAAAGTTTGTGATTAATGAACCAAATATTCTGCTTGAAACAGATAAAAATGGTAAAGCTAACTGGCAGTTATTTGATGCAGTAGCTAAGAAACCTGAGCAGCAAACTCAATCAGGTGAGGCAGTCAAACTACCTGAAAACTTTGATATTCAATTAGGTGAAGTAGCTATATATGGTGGGTCGTTTACTTATTTAGATGGTCAAACGGGAGCTAAACAGCAAATTAGCGATTTAGAATTAGCTATCTTACTGCCTTCACTACATAAATCACTCGAAGTCAAAGGTGGGATCACTTATATGCAAGAGCGCTTTGAGCTTGATGTAACGGTTGATAACCCAGCTAAAGCAATAGAAGGTGATACATTTAATGTGACAACTGATGTCACTTCAAAGTTAGTTGATGTTGAGTTTAAAGGCTTAATAGCCGGTCAAGGTAAAGATATTCAAGGTCAATTAGCGCTCAGTGGTGATTCAGTCAAAGACATTGCTAAATGGCAGGGAGTCGAGCTGAACGCTAAAGAAAGCGCCTTTAATGCATTTAGTGTTAGCGGCAAAATGCGTATGCAAGGTGATAAATTTAACTTAGCTGAATTGGTTGCGACATTAGATGCGTTAGAAATCAAAGGTAAAAGTGAGTTAAATCTTGGTAAGCGCCTAGCTGTGACTGCTGATATAGATTTAGGCATGCTTGATTTAAACCCATACCTACCAGAAACGGTAGCGCAAACAGATACACCTGAACCTGCAAGTGATGAGCCAGCGCAACCAATTGTATGGGATGACACAAAAATAGATTTAAGTGGCTTAAATGCCCTTGATGCTAATATCGTGATCCGTTCAAGTGGCTTAAAAGCAAATGAAATCAAACTTGGTGCTAATCAATTCACTGTAAACCTAAACAAAAGCGTAGCAAAAATCAGCCTCGATAAGTTTGCTGCCTATGAAGGTAATGGTAAAGGCACAATAACGGTTAATGCGAAACAAGCTCCTTATAAAATTAACACTAACTTCTCGTTAGATAAAATAGATGCACAACCATTGCTAACAGATGCTGCAGGCTTTGATAAGCTAATGGGCAAAGGTTCACTCAATTGGGACTTAGTGACATCAGGTCAGAGCCAAAAAGATTTTATGGACGCCCTACAGGGTAAACTAGCATTTAAGTTTGCTGATGGTGCCGTAAAAGGTGCCAACATTGCTGAAATGGTTCGCAAAGGCAAAGAGCTAATTAAGGGTAACTTTGGTGCAATATCACAAGGGCTAGATACTGGCTTTGATAATTCCCAGCAAACTGACTTCTCAGCACTAACTGGCAGCTTTAACTTTACCAATGGCGTAGGTAAAAACACAGATCTGAGTTTGTTAAGCCCGTTAGTGCGCATCAGTGGTGAAGGAGATATAAACCTTCCTGCTACGACTGTTAACTACCGCTTAGTAACAGGAATTGTAGATTCACTTGAGGGGCAGGACACGACAGATGACAGTACGGGGTTTAAAATACCGGTGCGCATTAAAGGGCCATTTCATGATGTTGGCATTAGCTTAGATGTAAGCAAAGCGGCAGAAGATGAAGTAAAAGAAAAAGCGAAAGATAAAATTAAAGATAAGTTAAAAGGTTTGTTTGGCAATTAATGCCGACTTTATTCGGTGATAAAACAATCAGGGCATAAAATTACCCTGATTGTTTTATAATCAATGCTAAAATAGCAAAATAGATTGCATCGACAAAACAACCATCCTCGTTATTCTAAATTAATTAAAAAATAACCTACCACTCCCCCCGCAATGCTGATACAATTGCCCGCCCTTATGAGACAACTAGATTGTTTTTTGAGTGGTTTTTAACCTAAATGCTTTGATTTTAAACAAATTTAAAGCAGTTGTAATAACTACACCGGAGGTCATTAACATGATCCAAATGCAAACTCAGCTGGAAGTTGCTGATAACAGCGGCGCTCGCAAAGTGCAGTGTATTAAAGTCTTAGGCGGTTCGCACCGTCGTTATGCAGCGATTGGTGACATCATTAAAGTTTCTGTAAAAGAAGCAATTCCTCGCGGTAAAGTGAAGAAAGGTGATGTTAAAAACGCGGTAGTTGTGCGTACTAAGAAAGGCGTTCGTCGTCCAGATGGTTCTTTGATCCGTTTTGACAGCAATGCGGCTGTTATCTTAAATGATAACTTGCAGCCAATTGGTACACGTATTTTCGGCCCTGTGACTCGCGAACTTCGTAATGATAAGTTCATGAAAATCGTTTCACTAGCCCCAGAAGTACTGTAAGGAGTCAATCATGGCAGCAAAAATCCGTCGTGATGACGAAGTAATCGTTCTAGCAGGTAAAGACAAAGGTAAGCGCGGCAAAGTGCTTTCAGTTGTTACCGAGTCTGGTCGAGTATTTGTCGAAGGCATTAACTTAATCAAGAAGCACCAAAAGCCGGTTCCACAATTGAACCAGCCAGGTGGTATTGTTGAGAAAGAAGCGTCTATTGACGTATCAAACGTTGCGATCTTCAACTCGGAAACGAGTAAAGCAGATCGTGTAGGTTTCAAGATTGAAGATGGTAAGAAATTACGTATCTTTAAATCTACTGGTAAAACTATCTAATAGTTGGAGTAGAATGATGGCGAAACTGCATGAAGTATATAAAGACAAAGTAGTTGCTGAACTTCAAGAGAAGTTTGGTTTCAGCTCTGTCATGCAAGTCCCTCAGATCGAAAAGATCACATTGAATATGGGCGTGGGCGAAGCCCTAGCTGACAAGAAAATTCTAGACAACGCTGTTGCGGATCTAGAAGCAATCGCTGGTCAGAAGCCACTCATTACTAAAGCGCGCAAATCTGTTGCTGGCTTTAAAGTACGTGAAGGCTACCCAATTGGTTGTAAAGTAACCCTACGCGGCGAGCGTATGTGGGACTTTTTTGAGCGTTTGGTTTCAATCGCTATCCCACGTATCCGTGACTTCCGTGGTGTGAGTGCTAAGTCTTTTGATGGACGTGGTAATTACAGCATGGGCGTACGTGAACAAATCATCTTCCCAGAAATTGATTATGATAAAGTAGACCGCGTGCGCGGTATGGATATCACAATCACTACATCTGCGAAATCAGATGAGGAAGGCCGTGCGTTGTTAGAAGCGTTTAACTTCCCATTCAAGAAATAAGGGTAGGGTTATGGCAAAGAATTCTATGAAAGCGCGCGAAGCAAAGCGCACGAAACTAGTTGCTCAGTTCGCTGAAAAGCGCGCAGCACTAAAAGCTATCATCAGTGATGTGAAAACATCTGACGATGATCGTTGGGACGCGGTATTAAAGCTTCAAGCTTTACCACGTGATTCTAGCCCTGCACGTCAACGTAATCGTTGTAACATTACGGGCCGCCCACATGGTTACCTTCGCAAATTCGGCATGAGCCGTATTAAAGTTCGCGAAGCAGCTATGCGCGGTGAAATTCCTGGCCTTAAAAAGGCTAGCTGGTAATAGAATCACGGGAGTAAGACTATGAGCTTGCAAGATCCTATCGCGGATTTGTTCACACGTATCCGTAACGGTCAGTCAGCGAAGAAAGTATCTGTAACGATGCCTAATTCAAAACTGAAAGTAGCATTAGCTAAAGTATTAAAAGATGAAGGTTACATCACTGATTTCGCAGTAAACGGCGATGTTAAACCTGAGCTTTCTATCGAGTTGAAATACTTCGAAGGCAAAGCTGTTATTGAAAATATCCAGCGTGTTAGCCGCCCTGGTTTACGTATCTATAAGAGACGTGACGAATTACCTAAGGTAATGGGTGGTCTAGGTATCGCTATCGTATCAACTTCTAAAGGCCTAATGACAGACCGCGCCGCACGTAGTGCTGGTGTTGGTGGTGAAATCATTGGTTTTGTAGCTTAATCGGAGGGGAACTATGTCTCGCATAGCAAAGGCACCAATTAATGTTCCTGCCGGTGTAGAAGTTACATTAAAAGGCCAGGACATCACAGTTAAAGGCAAAAACGGCGAATTAACGCGTACAATCAACTCAGCAGTTGAAGTACAACTTAACGACAACGTTATTACAACTTTACCTCGTGAAGGCGTAGCCAATGCATGGGCACAAGCAGGTACTGCTCGCGCTCTAATCAACAACATGGTTGTTGGTACGCATGAAGGTTACGAGAAGAAACTTCAGTTAGTAGGCGTGGGTTACCGTGCTGCAGCTAAGGGTAAAACATTAGATTTAACTCTTGGTTTCTCACACCCCGTTAATTTCGCAGTTCCTGAAGGAATTACGATTGAAACTCCAAGCCAAACAGAAGTTCTAGTTAAGGGCGTAGATAAGCAGTTAGTTGGTCAAACAGCTGCTAACATTCGTGCATACCGTAAACCTGAGCCTTATAAAGGTAAAGGTGTTCGTTATTCAGATGAGAATGTACGCCGTAAAGAGGCTAAGAAGAAGTAAGGTAAGACGATGGATAAAAAAACAGCTCGTCTACGTCGTGCTAAACGCACTCGTAGAAATTATATTGAACAAGGCACAACGCGTCTTGTTATCCACCGCACGCCACGTCACATTTACGCTCAAGTTGTAAACGCTGAGGGTAATGTACTGGCTGCTGCTTCTACTGTTGAGAAAGCTATTAGCGAAACAGTTAAAGGCACAGGCAACGTTGCAGCTGCACAAGCAGTTGGTAAAGCGGTTGCTGAACGTGCGGCTGACAAAGGCATCGAAAAGATTGCTTTTGATCGCAGTGGCTTTAAATATCACGGCCGTGTGAAGGCGCTAGCAGATGCTGCGCGTGAAGCCGGTTTGCAATTCTAGGAGTAGACAATGGCTAACGTAGAAGCAAAGCAACAACAGCCTGATCTAGCTGAAAAGCTAATCGCGGTGAACCGTGTGTCTAAAGTAGTTAAAGGTGGTCGTATCTTTAGCTTCACTGCACTAACTGTAGTTGGTGACGGCGCAGGTAAAGTAGGTTTCGGTTATGGTAAAGCACGTGAAGTTCCAGCTGCTATTCAAAAAGCAATGGAAAAAGCACGTCGTAACATGATCAACGTAGACCTAAATGGCAACACATTACAGCATCCTGTTAAAGGACGTCATGCTGGCTCTCTTGTGTTTATGAAACCAGCATCTGAAGGTACTGGTATCATCGCAGGTGGTGCTATGCGTGCAGTACTTGAAGTGACTGGTGTGCAGAACGTACTTTCTAAATGTTACGGTTCTACTAACCCGATCAACGTTGTACGTGCAACGATCTCAGCTCTTGAGAATATGAATTCTCCTCAGTCGATCGCTGCAAAACGTGGTCTTCGAGTAGACGAGATTCTGGGGTAAACCATGGCTAATAAAACTGTAAAAGTAACACAAGTAAAGAGCTCTATCGGTCGTTTACCGAAACATAAAGCTACATTACGCGGTCTTGGTTTACGTCGTATCAATCACACTGTTGAGTTAGAAGACACAGCATGTGTACGTGGTATGATCAACCAAGTTTCATACATGGTTAAGGTTGAGGGGTAATTCGAATGCATTTGAATACACTTTCTCCTGCTGCAGGTTCTAAATCTGCTCCAAAACGTGTTGGTCGTGGTATCGGTTCTGGTCTTGGTAAGACTGGTGGCCGTGGTCACAAAGGTCAAAAATCACGTTCTGGCGGTAAAGTACGCGTTGGTTTTGAAGGCGGTCAAATGCCTATGCAACGTCGTCTACCTAAGTTTGGTTTCACTTCTCGCAAATCTTTAGTATCTGCAGAAATTAACCTATACGAAATCGCTAAAGTAGAAGGCGATGTGGTAGACCTAGGTACGTTACAGGCAGCTGGTCTAGTTAAAAAGAACGTTCTGTTCGTTAAAGTTGTTAAATCTGGCGAAGTTTCACGCGCTGTTACCGTTAAAGGCCTTAAAGCCTCTAAAGGTGCACGCGAAGCTATCGAAGCCGCCGGAGGCAAGGTAGAAGACTAAGGAAGTACTAATGGCTAAACCAGGTCAAGATACACAAAGTGCACAAAGTGGGCTTTCGGAATTGAAACGCCGATTACTATTCGTATTAGGCGCTATCATTATTTACCGTCTAGGTTCATTTGTGCCAATCCCTGGGATTGACGCCGCTGTACTTGCCGATTTCTTCGAGCAACAAAAGGGCACCATTGTTGAAATGTTTAACATGTTCAGCGGTGGTGCGCTTGAGCGCGCTTCGGTGCTAGCACTGGGTATAATGCCTTACATCACAGCTTCAATTATTACGCAACTATTAACGCATATGTATCCGCCGTTTATAGAGCTTAAAAAAGAAGGTGAACAAGGTCGTAAGAAAATTAGCCAGTACACACGCTACGGCACGCTCTTGCTTGCTACTATCCAATCAATCGGTATTGCCACAAGCTTACCGGGTATGATGGACGGGTTAGTTGTTAACCCAGGTCTCGGTTTCTATTTCACCGCAGTGGTGAGTTTAGTAACTGGTACTATGTTCCTGATGTGGTTGGGCGAGCAAATAACTGAACGTGGTATCGGTAACGGTATCTCAGTTCTAATATTTGTTGGTATTGTAGCTAACCTGCCGTCTGCTATTGGTTCGACAGCCGAAATGGCGCGCCAAGGTGATTTACATGTTTTAGCACTGTTATTGATTGCGGTAATCGTATTCGCTGTTACTTATCTTGTAGTGTTCTTTGAACGTGGTCAACGTCGTATCGTCGTTAACTACGCAAAGCGTCAACAAGGTCGTCAAGTATTTGCTGCCCAAAGCACGCATTTACCACTAAAAGTAAACATGGCGGGTGTTATTCCACCAATCTTTGCTAGCAGTATAATTCTGTTCCCTGGTACTATTGCCAGCTGGTTCGGCCAGGGTGAAGGTCCGGTCGCTGATGTGCTACAAGCGATTGCTACAACGTTGACTCCAGGTCAGCCTTTGTATGCACTAGTTTTAGCCGCGGCTATTATCTTCTTCTGCTTTTTCTACACAGCGTTGGTTTTTAACCCACGTGAAACAGCAGATAACCTGAAAAAATCTGGCGCATTTATCCCAGGTATTCGTCCAGGCGAGCAGACATCGAAATACATTGATAAAGTGATGACACGCCTGACATTGGCAGGTGCTTTGTATATAACCTTTATCTGTCTGGTGCCCGAATTCATGACCATGGCATGGCAAACGCCATTCTACTTCGGCGGTACATCAATTTTGATTATCGTTGTTGTGATCATGGACTTTATGGCACAAGTACAGACTCATATGATGTCTCATCAATATGATTCTGTGCTGAAAAAAGCGAACCTTAAAGGCTACGGTCGATAAGGTCAGTTTACGGAGTTGAGCAATGAAAGTACGTGCTTCCGTTAAGAAAATATGCCGTAACTGTAAAGTTATTAAACGTGCCGGTGTTGTACGTGTAATTTGCAGTGAGCCTAAGCATAAGCAAAGGCAAGGTTAATTAATAAGTCGTGCAGGCTGAGGTTTCTCGGCCTGTGTTTTCAATTGTGATTTGGTCTTCGTTTGAGTATCCTTACGGGCTCTTCAAACAGATGATAACCAAATTCAAATATAGGAGATGTGTTAGTGGCCCGTATCGCTGGCATTAACGTCCCTGATCATAAACATGCAGTTATTGGTTTAACAGCTATTTATGGCATAGGTAAGACTCGCTCTAAGGCTATCTTAGTAGCGACTGGTATCGCCGAAACCACAAAAATCGGTGAACTTTCAGACGAAACACTTGACGTATTGCGTGAAGCAGTTGGCAAGTACACTGTAGAAGGTGATCTTCGTCGTGAAGTTACTTTGAATATCAAGCGCCTTATGGATCTTGGTTGTTACCGTGGCCTACGTCACCGTCGCTCTTTACCACTACGTGGTCAAAGAACAAAGACTAACGCGCGTACCCGTAAGGGTCCTCGTAAGCCTATTAAGCGATAAGGGGATAGTATTATGGCTAAGACACCAATTCGTCGTAAAAAGGTTAAAAAGCAAGTTGCTGATGGTATGGCTCATGTTCATGCTTCTTTCAACAACACTATTGTTACAATTACCGACCGTCAAGGTAATGCACTATCATGGGCTACTGCCGGTGGTTCAGGTTTCCGTGGTTCACGTAAATCTACACCATTCGCTGCTCAGGTTGCTGCAGAGCGTGCAGGTACTGCTGCTCAAGAATACGGTTTAAAAAATCTAGAAGTGTTCATCAAAGGTCCAGGTCCAGGTCGTGAATCTGCTGTACGTGCTTTGAATGCTGCTGGTTACCGTATCACCAACATCACTGATGTGACGCCAATACCACACAATGGTTGTCGTCCACCGAAGAAACGTCGCGTTTAACAATAGGTTAGGAGAAATAACATGGCAAGATATTTGGGCCCTAAGCTCAAGCTGAGTCGTCGTGAAGGTACTGACCTGTTCCTTAAGAGCGGCGTAAGAGCTATCGACTCTAAGTGTAAACTTGAGACTGCACCTGGTCAGCACGGCGCTCGTAAAGGTCGCTTATCTGATTACGGTTTACAATTACGTGAAAAGCAAAAAGTACGTCGTATCTACGGTGTATTAGAAAAGCAATTCCGTAACTACTACAAAGAAGCTGCTCGCCTTAAGGGTAACACGGGTGAAAACTTGTTACAGCTTTTAGAGCAACGTTTAGACAATGTTGTATACCGCATGGGTTTTGCAAGCACACGTGCTGAAGCACGTCAGTTAGTAAGCCACAAAGCGGTTTTAGTTAATGGTCGTGTAGTGAACATTCCTTCATTCGTAATTACTCCAGAAGATGTAGTAGTTATCCGTGAAAAGTCTAAGACACAAGCTCGTATCATCGCTGCTCTAGAACTAGCCGAGCAACGTGAAAAACCGACTTGGGTTGAAGTTGACGGTAAGAAAATGGAAGGTAATTTCAAACGCCTACCAGAGCGTTCAGACCTGTCTGCGGACATCAATGAACAACTAATCGTCGAACTTTACTCTAAGTAAAGTTAAGAGTTAAGAGAGGATAAAATGCAGGGTTCTGTTACAGAATTTCTAAAACCAAGGTTAGTCGATATCGACGCTATTAACCCAACTCGTTCTAAAGTAGTTTTAGAGCCATTAGAGCGTGGCTTTGGCCATACTCTTGGGAATGCCTTACGCCGTATACTTCTTTCGTCAATGCCTGGATGTGCAGTAACCGAAGTTGAAATCGACGGTGTGTTGCACGAGTACAGCGCGAAAGAAGGCGTACAAGAAGACATCATTGAAATTCTGTTAAATCTTAAAGGTCTAGCAGTTACTTTGGAAGGTAAAGATGAAGTTTTTCTTACCCTGACTAAGTCTGGTGTAGGCCCTGTGACTGCGGCTGATATTCAGCACGACGGCGATGTAACCATTGCTAACCCAGAGCATATTATTTGTCATTTAACGGCAGATAATAGCACGATCAGCATGCGAATTCGTGTTGAACGTGGTCGTGGGTATGTGCCGGCATCTAGCCGTTTATCCTCTGATGACGATGAGCGTCCAATTGGTAGATTGTTGCTTGATGCATCATTTAGCCCAGTTGAACGTATTGCGTACTCGGTTGAATCAGCACGTGTTGAACAACGTACAGACTTAGACAAGTTAATCATTGATATGGAAACAAACGGCACTATAGATCCAGAAGAAGCGATCCGCCGTGCGTCGACTATCTTAGCTGAGCAGCTAGAAGCATTCGTAGACTTACGTGATGTTACTGAGCCAGAAGAGAAAGAAGAGAAGCCAGAATTCGATCCTATTCTACTTCGTCCAGTTGATGATCTTGAACTAACAGTGCGTTCAGCAAACTGTTTGAAAGCCGAGCAAATTCAATATATCGGTGATTTAGTTCAGCGCACAGAAGTCGAGCTTCTTAAAACGCCTAACTTAGGCAAGAAGTCTCTGACTGAAATTAAAGACGTGCTAGCTTCACGTGGTCTATCTCTAGGTATGCGCCTAGAAAATTGGCCACCTGCAAGCCTAGCTGAATAATCTAAATCACTATATTAGTTTAGTTAGAAGGATAGGGTCATGCGCCATCGTAAGAGTGGTCGTCAATTAAACCGTAACAGCAGCCATCGTAAAGCGATGTTCAGCAATATGGCAGGTTCTTTGGTGAAACATGAAATCATCAAAACTACTTTGCCAAAAGCGAAAGAGTTACGTCGTGTAATTGAACCTTTAATCACACTGGCTAAGACTGACAGTGTAGCAAATCGCCGTTTAGCGTTTGCTCGCACGCGTGATAAAGAAGTAGTTGGTAAATTGTTCAGTGAAATCGGTCCTCGCAACACAGACCGTCCAGGTGGTTACACTCGTATTATCAAGTGTGGCTTCCGTGCTGGTGACAATGCACCAATGGCTTATATTGAACTAGTAGGTCGCACATCTGCGAACGAAGAAGTTCAAGAAGACGCGCAGTCTGCTGAGTAAGTCTTAAAGACACCAAAAAGCCGAGCTTAATGCTCGGCTTTTTAATGCCTAAAACTCCTATAAATAAACAAGCTACTTCAGTACGCTCCAATAAGCGCCGCTTTCTTTTCAAAATATCTATTACCACTACTTAACCATTGCACATTGATAGCGTTGTTGATCTTCAATAGTGATCATTGAGTTTAAACCATTTTAAAGATCTTATATCCGTTGTTCCGCACCCCTAATTTAAATTAAACTCGCTCATTAAATAGCCACTCTATTTACTTTTGTAAATTAAATGTTATCGAAGATCCCTAGATTTGATCTATTACTCTCTTTTGAGAGCCTAATTTTATGCCTGTTCCTTCTTCTAAAATACTTTACCATTCAGATAATTCTTCAACCCTGCGCCCTTGAGGAATAAATTTGTAAACCTCAGAGTCTAATGAAAGAATGTGGCAATATAGACCTAGATCACCAAATCTCCATATGGTTATATATCGACAGACATTTAATAACATCTGGATACTTTCACTATCTAGACAATCAATAGCTCCAGAGTAGACTTTTTGCAAAAGAGACTGCTCTTTTGAAAATTCCATTTTCTTCAACTTAGCTTTAAGCTCATTTTTTTTATGCATTTTTAATCGACTTAACACTTCCAAGAATTGCTCTTCTACAACAGAAAAAACTTAAATTGTCCAACACTCCAGACTTTCCCTACACCCGAGATAGATGAAGGGTGACGCTTAATCAGTGAAGATATTCGAGAGTATATTCGCGAGACATTTTATGTTCAGTATAAGCTTAATAATGTGTACAGCTGATTGCATAAACTTAATTTATTGTGGATAACATCTCGTTCAAAGTTTGCCCAGCAACAGGCCAAACGGAGGCAATTATAGCGCCTTATTTGAGTAAGGATATAATGAGCCAACACTTACAACTCATTTTCAGATGCGACGCCATATGGGCAGCATGCAGTGGTTATTGTTGACTGCGCAAGCTGGCATATTACGGATATGTGCTTTAGAGCATGGACAAATCTGATCACTAAATAAGTAGCATTGGTATCACCTTGAAAACTTGCGAACCTATTTCCTCTATCAGCTAATGAAGTTTGATTTTATGACTGTTTCAAATTCATGACAGTGAGTAACTCAGTCCTTACAAATTAATCAGGGTTTTTTACTTAAATACACCGTCAAAAACTGCAATAGAAGGTTAACTTCTATATGCTCTTGCCAAATTATTATACTAATAGGTGAAGTGCATGAACTCTTCCACTGATGCTGCGCAGTTTGACGCAGTGACAACAAGTCAATCGAAATGGAACTTTCATGATACCCAATGGGTGTTGAGTCTTTTTGGTACTGCTGTTGGGGCAGGTATTTTATTTTTACCTATTAATATTGGTATTGGTGGTTTTTGGCCGCTGATCATTTTAGCGTGCATGGCATTACCGATGACATTTTTAGCCCACCGTGGCTTAGCGCGTTTTGTATTGTCATCAAACAACAAAGATGCGGATTTTACCGATGTAGTTGAAGAGCACTTTGGTGCTAATGCCGGCCGATTAATTTCTCTATTGTATTTTTTATCAATATTTCCAATTCTACTGATCTACGGTGTTGGCCTCACCAATACTGTTGATAGTTTTATGGTAAACCAATTAGGTATGGAAACACCTTCTAGAGTATTGCTTTCAGGAGTTTTAGTTGCAGGTATGATCAGCTTGATGCTCGGTGGTGAAAGGCTAATGTTGCGTGCTTTTGCTATTTTAGTGTATCCGTTAGTGGGGATTTTACTGTTTTTATCGTTGTATCTGATCCCTAGTTGGCAAGTACCCGATATGGCCTTTCCTGAGTTTGTAGGTTTTAGTAAAACACTATGGCTGTCGATTCCTATACTAGTGTTCTCATTTAGCCACGCAGCAGCGATATCAAGCTTTGTAAACGTACAACGAGGCCATTATGGTAAGCAAGCGACAGCTAAGGCAGAAGCTATTTTAAAGCGTACTAGCTTGCTGCTAATTGTATTTGTGTTGTTATTTGTATTCTCCTGTGTTTTATCTTTAACGCCAGAGCAAATGCTGCAAGCTAAAGCACAGAATGTATCAGTGTTATCTTACTTAGCTAATGTGACAGACAATTCATTTATTGCCACCTTTGGCCCACTAGTCGCGTTTATTGCTATTACTTCATCTTTTTTAGGTCACTTTTTAGGAGCGAGAGAAAGCTTTAATGGGCTTGTTACTAAACAAACAAGTTTGTCGATGAAAAGCGCCGATAAAATTGGCGTTGCGATTATGTTTTTTGCTATTTGGTTTTGTGCCGTTAAAAACCCAAGCATCTTAGATATGATGGATCAACTATCAGGGCCAATTATTGCGATGATCCTATTTATCATGCCGATGATTGCTGTGTATAAAGTCCCCGCATTACAAAAATACCGTGGCCGTTTTAGCACTTTGTTTGTGTTAGCGGTAGGCATATTAGCGGTAGCTGCTTTGATTTATGGCTTTGTTGCTTAGCGAGTAGCTTTAGAGACTTTAGTTAGATTAAATGAAAGCCCTGTA
Source organism: Pseudoalteromonas arctica (assembly GCF_012927645.1). Classification (GTDB taxonomy): domain Bacteria; phylum Pseudomonadota; class Gammaproteobacteria; order Enterobacterales; family Alteromonadaceae; genus Pseudoalteromonas; species Pseudoalteromonas arctica_A. Next base: position 67,182 of record NZ_JABBMT010000015.1, read on the forward strand.
GGTGACAAGCTTACAAGGCTTTTTAGTTTACGCGATTGCAGCTAGGGCACGACCTCTAATATCAGCGGCAAAGGCTAGGCCTTTTTTAAAGCTTGTTTCAGCAGCGCTAATCGCATCTGCATCGCCATTCGCTGCAAGTACAGCTTGGCTTAGTGCATTATAGAGATTTTTAATTTGCGCTTGGTAGGCTGAATCAATCGCACTTTCAATTGTTGTCATTACTTCTTCCTGTAGAATCAATTAATTGAACTGAGAATGTTAAAACACAATAGCTGATTTTACGAGAGGCTTTTTAGATAGAGGAATGTTTCATGACTAAAGCCTCTATGGAGCGTGAAGTGCCTTGGTGATTATTCATTAGTTGAAGAGTTCTAACTTACAACTTAAAATTGATGGTTTACAACAGTTAGGTCTATTTAACCAAAGTAGTAATGGAGATCAAAGTGGTCGATAAAGCAACCTTATACCTCGAAGATATCTTAGAGGATGCATTTTATTTTTTGCAGAATGGCGATGCGAAACAGGGTAAGTACTTGCTGAAAAAAGCAGCTAAAAAGTACCCACGTCATTACTTGACCTATTATGGGGTCGGTATAATGGCTGTACTCAAAGGTGATTATAACTTAGCTATACAAAACTTGCTGAAATCCATAGCAGTTAATGGTGAATATGCTTTAGCTCACTATAACCTGGCGATTAGTTATCAAAAAACTGGAAAGGTTGATTTATCTATTAAGCACTATGTTGCAGCATTGAAGCATGCGTCACCAGAAGATGCAGACGTTATTACTGCGTCTAAAGAAATTGTTGAGTTAGTTGAAAAAGACTTGCCGACAGGTTTTACTATTGAACAGTACCTTGAAGATTCAGAACGTTTCGATAAGGGCTTTGAATTACTCCAAACAGAGCAGTACGAAAAAGCTATTCCCTTGTTTAAAGTGATTGCATCAAATCAGCCTAAGCATGTGCAGGCTAAAGGGAACTTAGGGATTTGTTATTTAATGTTACAGGATTATACACAAGCGCGAGATTACTTTGAGCAAGCGTTAGCGCTTGATCCAGACTATGAACCTGCAAAGAAAAACCTAGCTGTATTGAATAATATAGAAACTGGGCTGTTGAGTAAGCCTTTGAGTATGCAATCAACTTATTTTTATGCAGAAAAAGCAGCACAAGCGAATAAAATAACTTAGTAATCGAATGGTTCAAGCTTACAACTTATCGCTTAAAGCTGTACTGCTTTCTTTGGTTTAAATAGGTTGAATGTTGTAATACTCAACTCAACCTACGATGAACAATGTAATTATTTGCTCATTTTATCAAGGTCTGGCTTTAGTCTGACAATGTGACGGGATGAATCCCGACTTACAAAAGAACACCAATACCAAGTACTTCGGTGTCAGATATTTCATGCTTAAAGTCACTTATAGACGAAGGCTAAGACTGAAAACGACAAGCCAAAGTAATTGTTTGGAACCACCGAGGTTTGGAGGCGCTACGCGCTACACAGAGGAGTAAACCTCTGTATAGTTGCTAGTTGTTTCTAATTTCAAGTAATTAAGTATAGACTGGGCTAGTTGCTTTAACTTGTTTACTTATAAGGAAATTACATTGTCGCAGTCTCTTCCTATTCCAGTCCAGCGTTGGCTATCACTGTTATTGTGCGCAATTACCGCAGCTGCGATTACGGTATTTGTAAGTAACATCAGTTTTGTACAGCAAGCCTATGCAAGCTGGGGCAGTATTTTAAATACAAGCCTCGCGCTACATTATAGTTTCGCGTTTTTAGCAGGCATTGGCATCAAGCTAATGCTGGATAAGTTTTATATCTCCCACGGCAAACGTAGTATTGGGTTTAGCTGGCGATATCCACCGGTGACGATAAGTGTATTGTTTGGCTTACTTTTCATTGTGGGTTATGTGTACTTCACGTATTCCAATGAGATAGTAGAACAACTGACTGCTCATGCCTTTTTAAGCTTTAAGTTTCTGTCACTGAGTTTTTTAGCTGTTGCAGTGACTATTATCTATCAAACTAAATTGTATACAAAAAATCCCATATTTTCGGTTGTACTGTGTGCGGTATCAGCATTTTATTTATTTTCAGCCATAAACTTAGTTGAGATAGCACATGCATTCTGCGTGTTTTTCTGTATCGCAGCGGCTTACTTAGGCATGTCTATTTATTTGATATCAGAGCAGCTAAGAGTATCCAACAAAGAATTGATAGCCGAATCAAAACAAAAAGTAGAGTTTAAGTTTGAGAGTTTAGAGCATTTCCAGAAATGGTTTAAAGACGATTTACCTGTTCAAAGCACCACGGAACTAGAACCGGACTTACAGGTTTATGCACAGCGCATCACTGAGCGACTATTAACAGGCGGCGATAAAGAAGGGTATGAGAGAAAGGGAGCGCAACACATAGCATTATGTGGTCCATTTGGCTGTGGGAAAAGCAGCATAGTTGACAGTATTGCAAGTGAGTTAGCAAAAAGCCCTAAGCAAGATGGGATCTGGATACAGAGTGATATATCAACGTGGGGTGCAGCAAGTGGCAGTGTTGCGCATGTGATACTCAGCCATATTATCGATGATATCAGCCAGCACTTAGATATGTGCGCCTTTCGTGCGTTACCAAAGCACTATACAGAAGCGATGAAAGCAGGCGGCAGCTTTTTTCAATTTGCATCTACATTACTCGCAGGCCCCGTTGATATTGAGGCACGTTTTCAAAAACTTAATGATGTTCTTGAAGCAACCAACCACAAATTACTGATCACCCTACAAGATGTAGATCGTGGCACCGGTGATGAAAACGAAAAACGCCTAAATGATATAGCTGCGTTGCTTGATAGATTGAAAAATAGAAATTTGAGTCATATCAATTTCATCGTCGCGATGGGGAATGACAAACTGAAGAGCCTTGAAGTGCTATCAAGAGCAACTGACTATAGGGAAGATGTTGTTTTCAGTAATTTTTCGGTTAAAAAACTAGAAAGTTTTATTTTAATAATGATAAATGAAGCTGAAAAAAAAGGCGTTGTAGTTTTTAATGACGATATGAATGAATTTAGAAACTCTCAAGATGAACCGTTAGCATTTATAGCGAATAAATCACTTGAGTTGGAGCTGATCAGTAATTATTTAACTACATTTAGAATATTGAAAAAAGTGTTGAGAAGAACTTATGAAGCGTGGACATCCGATGCTGGATTAATGGGGGAAGTGAATATATATGCTCTGCTAATGCTTTACACATTGCGAGAAAAAGAAGTTAAGGCCTTTAATAGAGTTTTACATTTCTTAAATGAACCAAATTATATCCGAGTACAGGGGCAAGATCTTAAAGGCTCTTTAGAGGAAATAGCGCAGAATGATAAGAACATTCATCATTTCATCGTAGTGTTGTTAAATTTAATTGAAATAGGCGATAAGTATGACTTTGACAGGTTAAAAGACTACTTACAGGGTATTCACTCCCCTAAGTATCTGCATAGAGCTTTAAAGCAAAATGTAGACAAAATAGATTCTGATCAAAATTTTATTGAAACATTGAAAGATGTAACACAATCTAAAGATTTATTAAGTTTTGTAAAATATTGGTTGGAAACAGATCCATTTCAAGAGAAAAATAGGATCGCACAGTTTATATTCTGTGATTTTCAAACAGGTAAATTGAACTTGGATTTATTTCAGCAGTATAAGAACAGGGTTGGAGTTTTGAAGGATAGCTTAACTCGCAGAGTTGCTTTTTATATTGCGAGTAGATTAACTATAGAATCGTTTGTTGCTATAGAGCAGTTGCTATTAATAAATGGTAATGATGAATCGTTGATCAAAAGCGCAAAAAGAGCTTTAAAAGTAGCATTAATTGAAGTTTTAACTGATAACTATGACAGGGAGTATTCTGAAATTCAGGGTAAAACCTTTGAAAGTGAGCTCCCTAGAGATTTATATGCTTTTACAAGAGCTGCGTATGATGTAGTTAAAAGTAAATTGAATATAAGACATGATATTTCAATCCCTGAAATGAGTTATAAAAATGCTAAGAACCTAAATGAAGAGATTGAAAAGCAGAAAGAAGCATTAAGTAGATAGTTTAATACTTGAAGTCAATATCTAGAAACCTCTGTGTAGCGCGCAGCGCCTCGGTGGTGAAATTGTCTTTAAATTAAAACCGAGTGAGGTTTTTCGTGGCTGAAGCCATCTCCTACGAGTGAAGTGCTAGGCTTACAACTTAGCGCTTAAAGCTCTACCGCTTATGGCTAAAACTCTCTGTGTAGCGCGAAGCGCCTCGGTGAGCTCTGTGGTGAAATTGTATTTAAATTAAACACTGATCGAGGTTTTTCGTGGCTGAAGCCAACTCCTACGAGTGAAGTGCTAGGGTTACAACTTATCGCTTAAAACTATACAGCTTATGGCTAAAATTCTCTGTGTAGCGCGAAGTGCCTCGGTGGTCTCTGTGGTGAAATTTGTTTTTTTAATAGAGTTCGGTGTAGGATTTTTCGTGGCTAAAGCCATCTCCTACGGGTTGGGTTTTGAGGCGCTTATAACTTACCGCTTAAAGCTCTACAGCTTATGATTCAGCATGCTGGGTTTCGCTTCGCTCTACCCAGCCTACGTCGCGGCATTTAACCTAGCCTACGATGATAAATTTAACGCCGATCAGCTCTTAAACTGACGGCTGATAGCTTACAGCTGAAAGCGCTTATTCTTCTATCACACTCACTACAAAATACGGATTTAAATATTCACCCTTAGTATTGTAAACAAGCGGGCTGCCGTCGAGTTTAGTGACTTTTGCACCGGCTATTTCGGCGATTGCGTGGCCTGCGCCGGTGTCCCATTCGCAGGTTGGGCCGAGGCGTGGGTAAATATCAGCGCTGCCTTCGGCGACTAAGCACAGTTTTAGTGAACTACCTTTTGAGACCATTTCCACCTCATCAAAGCGTTTTACAAATTCAGCTAGATCGGGGGAGGGATGAGAGCGGCTGCCGACTACGCGAATAAGCCCTTTATTTACTTTAGTGGTGACTTTAAGCTCAATACGTTCATCGCCTTTATCTTTAAAGGCGCCGATTGCCTCAGCGGCGAGGTAAGAAACCCCAAGTGCAGGGGCATCAACCACGGCTAACGTGGGTTTGCCGTTTTCGATTAAGGCGATATTGACGGTGAATTCACCGTTCTTTTTAATAAATTCTTTGGTGCCGTCGATAGGATCAACTAACCAATAGCGATCCCAAGTTTGGCGCACATCCCAGCTAATATCGGCGCTTTCTTCGCTGAGTACTGGGATATCGGGCGTTAAATGAGCTAGGCCGTTGGCAATCACTTTATGAGCTGCTAGATCGGCGTCGGTTACTGGGCTTTCGTCGGCTTTGTATTCAACGTTAAAATCTTTTTCGTAAATCCCCATAATGGCGCTGCCAGCTTGGCGGGCGAGGATCAATACTTCTTCTAGCAGTTCCGTTTGGTTCATGACTTAACCTTTAATAATTTGCTGTTGTTTTAGATACGTTATCAGCTCTTGCACCGATTGGTCTAGGGTGTTTTTACTGGTATCTAAGATTATTTCTGGTGAGTTAGGAATTTGATAATCAGAATCAATACCTGTGAAGTGTTTTATTTCACCTGCGCGGGCTTTTTTGTATAAGCCTTTTGGATCGCGGCTCTCGCATACGTCCAGCGGGGTGTCTAAAAACACTTCGATAAATTCACCTTCGCCGACTAAGTCTCTTACCATATCGCGTTCGGCGCGAAACGGTGAAATAAATGCGGTGAGCACCAAAAGCCCCGCATCAACCATCAGTTTGGCAGTTTCGCCTACGCGGCGAATATTCTCGATACGGTCTTCGTCACTAAAGCCTAAGTCTTTACATAAGCCATGGCGTACGTTGTCGCCATCAAGCAGGTAAGTATGAATACCTTGCTGATTAAGTGCGCTTTCAAGGGCGTTTGCTACGGTGCTTTTACCTGAGCCAGAAAAACCAGTAAACCATAAAATAGCGGGTTTATGGCTTTTATGCTCACTACGCTGTGTTTTAGTAATGGCATAGTTATGCCAAACAATGTTCTCATCCATTGTAATAATCTCTTACTTTTTATTTGCTAATGCGCTGGCTTAAAAAGGAAATACCAGCGGAATAAGGGTTAATACCGTTATTGAATAAATAATAGAAAGCGGTAAGCCCATTAATACATAATCTTTTAAGCGATAGTTGCCAGCGCTGTACACCATTAGGTTAGTTTGATAACCAAACGGTGATATAAAACTCGCTGATGCACCAAATGCCACCGCCATAATAAACGGCAGCGGGTTAACGTTAAAGCCAATCGCTAATGCGTAGGCGACAGGGAATGATAGTGCCGCCGCTGCATTGTTGGTGATGAGTTCGGTGAACATCACCGTCATTACAAATATGGCGATAAAAGCGCCATAAGGGCCAAAGTCACCGAGCACATAAAACAATACTGCAGATATTTGCCCTGCTAAACCTGTGCCTATCATCAGTTTTGCAAGGCCAATGGCACTACCTACTACAGCGAGTAACTCAATAGGAAAACGGCGTTTTACTTCGCTCAGCTTTATCGTTCCCGTGAGCATTAAGCCTATAAGTAGCACTAACAAGCCTTTTACCAGTGGTACTAAGCCGATAATGCTTAAACCCAGTACCGCAGCAAAACTGGCTAGCACTAAGTTAGATTGCTTAGGCGCTAAGTGGGTTTGTAAATCAAGCCCTGAAATATACACAAACTCGCGCTTTAAGTTTGGCAAGGTGTAAAAGTCTTTACCTGGTGCAAGAATTAACGAATCTCCAGCCTGTAACTGCACTTTACCTAAACCACCTTGTAAGCGGTCATGGCCGCGACGAATAGCGATAACAGCGGCATGAAACTGTTCACGAAAACGGATTTCTTTGACTGTTTTGCCAATAAATTTAGACGATTGACTCACCACCACTTCTACTAAGTGTTCTACGTCTTTTTGATGTTTATCATGAACTATTTTTAGCCCGTCAAAGCGTGTTAGTAGTGGCACTGATTTGATGTCACCGACAAATAGTAATACGTCGCCCGATTTTATTACTTGTTGTGGGGTTACTGCACAAATGCGTTTATCGCCACGAATAATTTCTGCTAGGAATAAGTCTTTTAATTCCCGAAGGCCATTTTCTTCTACGCTTTTACCAATCAGTTTTGAGCCTGTTTCTACTTTACCTTCGAGGTAAAAGGGCACCACTTCTTGGTCGTTTTTACCGTTGTCGGGTAAGTATTTAAGCATTACTAAAATAGTAATAAGGCCAACACTTAATGCGCCTAAGCCGACTAAGGTAAAGTCGAAAAAGCCCAGTGGTGCCATACCAGCATCAACGGCAAAACCATTGACGATTAAATTTGTTGAAGTACCAATTAAGGTAATCGTGCCACCTAAAATAGCGGTGTACGATAAAGGCAATAACAGCTTTGATGGTGAATGAGTGGGGCTGTCTTTAATTGCGGTAATTAATGACGCAACCACCGCTGTATTATTAGTAAATGATGATAAAAAGGCGGTCGATAGGCCAAGCTTTGTTACTGAACTGGTTAAGCTTCCTTTAGACAGTGATTGGGCCAACTTTTGTACTAGCGTGGTTTTTTCAACCGCGATAGAAACCAAAACTAATAAAACCAGCGTAATAAGGGAGGGGTTGGCGTAGTTTGCCAACATGTCTTCAAGCTCTATCAGGCCAGCTAAATAGGCGGTGCCAATCGCACCGACAAAAAGCCATGCCGGCTTTAGTCGGGTGCCAAAAAGGCATCCGACTAAAGTGAGCATAATGCCTGTTAATACTAGCTGTTGATACATGTTTTAAATGTCCTTAACAGGCAAAGTTGGTTATTTAAGCTTTGATATATCAAGCGCTTGCCAATGTGGAAAATGTTTACGTACTAATGCGTTAAATTCAACTTCAAAATCACTAAAGTCACCGCTTTGCTCTTGGCTTGCAAGTGCTTGCTCTACCATGCCTGCTGCAACGGTTAAGTTAGATAAACGGTCGATTAAAATAAACGAGCCGGTTTCGTGATTGTTGTGATACTCATCAGCTAAAATCGTTTCTGTCAGCTCAAGCGTTACAATGGCGATTTCATTAAGTTGTAAGCTGTCTGCGTTGCCGTGTTCAAGCGTATTCACATCAATAGTATGATCAATCTTCTTAACAATGGCTGAGGTATTCTTACTGTCTAGCTTAAAGTTATAGCTTTTACCTAAAACCAGTGGTGCTTCGTGCATCCATACAAGCTTAGCTTGCACTTGGTTAGTGACAGCAACTGTAGAATCAGCAGGAACAATTACGTCCCCTCGGCTAATATCAATTTCAGTGTTAAGCGTGATAGTAATGGCTTGACCAGCTTGTGCGGTATCTAAGTTACCATCAAACGTTACCAGCTCTTTAATGCTTGAGGTTTTACCTGATGGCAATACTTTAATAGCATCACCCACGCGTAATTTTCCTGAGGTCAAAGTGCCTTGGAAACCACGGAAGTTTAGGTTAGGGCGTACCACATATTGCACTGGGAAACGCGCTTCAAAGCCGGTGTCGGTTTCGGCCGCTGGCGAGTCTTCTAGTAACTCAAGTAATGGTTTGTCAGTGTAATAAGGTGTGTGTGCAGAGCGAGTTACTACGTTATCACCTTTAAGCGCCGACATAGGCACAAACTTAATGTTAGATACGTTAAGTTGCTCAGCAAATTTTAGGTATTCAGCTTTAATGCGTTCATAAACGGTTTCGTCAAAATCAACGATATCCATTTTATTGATAGCAACCACAAATTGCTTAATACCCAGTGAGTCACAAATAAAGCTATGACGCTTAGTTTGTACTTGCACACCATAACGCGCATCAACAAGGATAATGGCTACATCACTGGTTGATGCGCCCGTTACCATGTTGCGGGTGTATTGCTCATGCCCTGGAGTATCAGCAATAATGAATTTACGTTTAGCCGTTGAAAAATAACGGTACGCTACGTCAATGGTAATGCCTTGCTCACGCTCAGCTTGTAAGCCATCAACCAGTAGGGCTAAATCAAGCTCTTCGCCTGCATTGCCTACTTTTTCGTTATCTTTATGCAGTGCTGCTAACTGATCTTCATAAATTTGGTGGCTGTCGTGCAGTAGGCGACCAATCAGGGTTGATTTACCGTCATCCACACTACCACAGGTCAGCATACGTAATAGGCTTTTGTCTTGTTGGCGAGCAAGATAGGCGTCGATGCCAATAGCTTTTACTTCGTTAATTGTATCGCTAGTATTAATAGACATTAGAAATAGCCCTCACGTTTTTTCTTCTCCATTGAACCTGCTGAATCGTGGTCAATTACCCGACCTTCACGTTCTGATGACGTAGATAGCAGCATTTCTTCGATAATCTCAGTCAGTGTACTGGCTGTTGATTCCACTGCACCGGTAAGTGGGTAGCAGCCAAGGGTACGAAAACGTACTGACTTCATTTGTGGTACTTCGCCATCAGCAAGTGGCATGCGCTCATCATCAACCATGATCAAAGTACCATCACGCTCTACAACAGGACGCTCTTTGGCTAAGTAAAGCGGAACCATATCGATGTTTTCTTGATAGATATATTGCCAAATATCAAGTTCAGTCCAGTTAGACAATGGGAATACACGAATGCTTTCGCCAGGGTTAACTTGACTGTTATAGGTATTCCAAAGCTCAGGACGCTGATTTTTTGGATCCCATCTGTGGTGTTTGTCACGGAACGAGTACACACGCTCTTTTGCACGTGATTTTTCTTCGTCGCGGCGCGCGCCACCAAAGGCTGCATCAAAACCATACTTATCAAGCGCCTGCTTTAAGCCTTGAGTTTTCATTATATCGGTATGCTTACCAGAGCCATGTTCGAAAGGGCTAATATCAATCGCCATTCCTTCAGGGTTTTTGTGGACGAGTAAGTCAAAACCATACTCTTTAGCAAGGCGATCACGAAACTCAATCATTTCTTTAAATTTCCAGTTGGTATCAACGTGAAGCAGTGGAAATGGAATTTTCCCAGGGTAAAACGCTTTACGCGCTAAATGTAAAAGTACCGATGAATCTTTACCGATAGAGTAAAGCATAACTGGGTTCTCAAACTCAGCGGCGACTTCGCGCATGATTTTGATACTTTCAGCTTCTAATTGCTGAAGGTGAGTTAAAGCCATTGTTAGTCGTCCTACTAAAATGATTAAAGTTAAAATCTAAATCGTTTAATGCTTATGCTACGCTAGTTAGCGGCTGTGCAAAGCTGCTGGTTTGGGCTTTTGCGCCAAACCAATGAAGTTGGTCATGTAATGAAACAACTTCACCAATAATTAATAATGCCGGTGAAATAATGCTGTGGCGTTCAATTAAGTCGGCCAGTTCACCTAGTTTACCGGTTACTACGCGTTGATTTTTGCGAGTACCGTTTTCAATAATGGCCACCGGTGCATCTGCACTGCGACCATGTTTAAGTAGCTGCGCTTGAATATGGGGAGACTTAATTACACCCATATAAATAGCCAGAGTTTGGTTTGGTTTTGCCAGTGATTGCCAGTCGAGTTCTTGACCGTCTTTTTTACAGTGACCAGTTACAAATTGTATTGCTTGCGCATGGTCACGGTGCGTTAGCGGAATACCCGCATAGGCACTACAACCTGCGGCGGCAGTAATGCCTGGGACGATTTGGTAATTTACCTTATTGGCTGCCAGTACTTGAACTTCTTCACCACCGCGGCCATAAATAAACGGGTCGCCACCTTTAATGCGGCAAACTTTTTTACCTTGTTTGGCAAAATCAACCAGCATTTGGTTTGTATCTTTTTGGGCTACACTGTGATCGCCCAAACGTTTACCTACACAAATTAAATCAGCATCACGACGGACTAGATCCATAATTTCATCAGATACTAAGTAGTCGTATACAACTACATCAGCTTGCTGCATTAATTGCAGTGCTTTTAAGGTTAATAATTCTGGATCACCAGGGCCTGCACCAATAACGTACACTTCGCCTTCGGGCTCAGGTTTAGCATCTAGTAGCTGTTCGAGTTGCTCGCTCGCTGATTGAGTATCACCACTTTGCACTTTACTGACCACTGATGAATCAAATACCGTTTCCCAAAACTGGCGGCGATCGGCAAAGTGTTTAAAGCGTTGCTTAACTTTGTCGCGAAAGCTGCTCACTAACGTTGCAAGCGGGCCAATATGTTGTGGGATCAGTGTTTCGAGTTTTTCGCGTAGTCGCCTTGCTAAAACAGGCGCTGTGCCAGCGCTTGAAATCGCAATAGTAATAGGGTCACGATCAACAATAGAAGGAAAGATAAACGTGCACTTAGGTTGATCATCCACCACATTTACAAATACATTTTTTGCGTTGGCAAGTTTAAATACGGTGTTGTTAACAGCGTCATTATCTGTGGCTGCGATAACCAGCATTTTACCTTCAAGGTGTGATTCCTCGAAGTAAGCGTCAATGAGCGTTACTTCATTGTTTTGTGCATGCTCTTTTAATTCATCACAAAACCAAGGTGCTACTAAAGTGACATCAGCGCGAGCTTTCAAAAATGCACGGTACTTTCTAAGCGCTACATCTCCACCGCCAACAACCAATACCGGTTTATTGTCGAGCTTGGTAAAGATAGGTAAATATTGCATGTGTAGACCCTTGGAAAAATTACAGCAAAGATGCTTTTCGGAAACTCAGAATATAGCGGTGTAAGTTAAGTAAAAAATAATTAAAACCCAGTTAATATAACTAAAAGTTATATAGGATTGTCCGCTTTGGCTTGAGGCTTAGTTAATCGGGGATTGCGCCGAGTTACAAGTGGTCGAGTTACAAGTGGTATAGTCGTGAGCTGAACTACTTATAAGTGTTTGGTTACGAGCTATAGCGAGATTATGGAAATTTGGTACTATTGCTAATACATGAACTTACTTGGTGGATTTATGACAACGCAACTAACTGATGCGGCATTGGCCGTGCAATTAATGGATTTAACCAGTTTAAATAGTAATGATAGTGCGGCAACAATACAGGCCTTGGTGGCTAGTATTAAGCCCAATCTAGGTATTCCGGCTGCAGTGTGTGTTTATAGTGAGTTTGTTGATGGCGCTAAGCTTGCATTAGCGGAGCGCGAGCTTAGTTATGTAAAAGTTGCCACAGTAACTAACTTTCCCTCCGGCAATAATGAGCTAAGCGAGGTAATTAATGAAACATTAGTTGCAATAGAGCGTGGTGCAGATGAAATTGATTTGGTGTTACCGTATCAGGCCTTAATCGCGGGAGACGAAGGCACAGCGCTAGAATATGTGCGCGCCAGTAAAGAGTGCTGTCCTGAACACGTACAATTAAAAGTAATTATAGAATCCGGCGAACTAAAAACAGCGCAATTGATAACACTGGCGACAGAAATAGCAATTGCCGGTGGCGCTGACTTTGTTAAAACCAGCACTGGTAAAGTAGCTATAAATGCCACTCTTGAAGCAACCGAAGTGATGTTAAGTACGATTAAAAAGTCGCCGCATGTAGTCGGTTTTAAAGCAGCAGGTGGTGTGAAAACGGTTATGGATGCAAGTAGTTACTTACAGCTAGCCACTGATATTATGGGTGAAGGTTATTTGAATCCGTTAACATTTAGATTTGGTGCATCAAGCCTGTTAGCCGATGTATATGCGGTACTTACCTAGTTGCAGTGTGATTTTTATCAAGGTGAAATATTACAATTAGTGTAACTCCGTTATTTTATTGTGAAAGGTGATCATATTAACTAACGTACGAAAGAAGTTGATTTGGTTATTTCATAACTAACAGGTTAATTAGCCCTTAATATTTTGTCAGATGGGTATCTTTTACACTTGTGTTAATGAATTGCGTAAGTATAATAGGCATCCACTTTGCAGGGGCGTAGTTCCAATTGGTAGAACAGCGGTCTCCAAAACCGATGGTTGGGAGTTCGAGTCTCTCCGCCCCTGCCATTTTATCCTGTTTGTGGGTAAAGTCTGAGGTTAAAAATCGGTTTAAATAAGTCTGTTTTTAAGTTTGGATTTTAATGGATTAACCCTGCCATAGTGTAGGGTTGTTGTGTCTGTAGTTAAGGTAATAATATTATGAGCACGAATGTAGAAACTCCATCAAGTGCGATGGATTCAGTAAAGTGGCTTGTGGCAATTGCGCTACTTGCAGGCGCAGTAGTTGGTAACTATATGTACGCAGATCAGTCTGTGTTATTACGTGCTATTGGTGTTGTTGTTGCCGTTGCCGCAGGTTTGGGCATTGCATCACAAACTGAAAAAGGGCGTACCTTTCTTGCTTTTGCAAAAGAAGCACGCATAGAAGTACGTAAAGTAGTGTGGCCTACTCGCCAAGAAACTACCCATACGACATTTATTGTAATGGTTGCAACTGCGATTATGGCACTTATCCTTTGGGGATTAGATGGCATTTTATTCCGCGCAGTAGGCTTTTTAACTGGATTGGAGATCTGATCCCATGTCGGATGAGAACAACGAAAAGAAGCTACGTTGGTACGTAGTACAGGCTTTCTCAGGTTATGAGAAGCGTGTTGCACAAACTATTCTTGAGCATATCAAGATCGAAGGTTTGGAAGATAGCTTTGGTGAAGTATTAGTACCTACTGAAGAAGTGGTTGAGATGCGCGCTGGTCAAAAGCGTAAATCTGAGCGTAAGTTCTTCCCAGGTTATGTACTTATTCAAATGGATATGAATGATGCAAGCTGGCACTTAGTGAACAGCACTGCACGTGTAATGGGCTTTATTGGTGGAACGTCTGATCGTCCTGCACCAATTAGTTCAAAAGAAGCTGACCGTATTCTTAACCGTTTACAAGAAAACGCTGAAGCGCCGAAGCCAGCAACGTTATTTGAACCAGGTGAAGTGGTTCGTGTTGTTGACGGCCCATTTGCTGATTTCAGTGGTGTGGTTGAAGCTGTGGACTATGAAAAGAGCCGCGTAAAAGTATCGGTACTTATCTTTGGTCGTTCAACACCGGTTGATCTTGAATTCGGTCAAGTTGAGCAAGATAGATAAAAAAATTAACTGATTTATACCAAAAAATATATTGTTTGGTATAAAGCTTGAAAAAGGCCGCTGATTAACTTATAATCAGCGGCCTTTTTGTATTCAAAGTAAGCATTTATTGGTTTGTATACAGAAAAGTGAGAAACCAATTTTTAAACTGGGAAGCCGCTAGAGTACGCGTCCTCGCGCGCACAAGGCTAAGACCCACCTAATGAGGTATTTATAATGGCTAAGAAAGTTGAAGCTCTAATCAAGCTACAAGTTGCTGCTGGTATGGCTAACCCTAGTCCTCCAGTAGGTCCAGCACTAGGTCAACACGGTGTAAACATCATGGAATTCTGTAAAGCGTTCAACGCACGTACAGAATCTATCGAAAAAGGCGCTCCAGTTCCTGTAGTGATCTCTGTTTACGGCGACCGTTCATTTACGTTCGACATGAAAACGCCACCGGCTGCTTACTTACTTAAGAAAGCTGCAGGTATCAAATCTGGTTCAGGCCGTCCTAACACTGAAAAAGTAGGCACAGTAACTCGTGCTCAACTTGAAGAAATCGTTGAGACTAAAAAACCTGACCTTACAGCTTCTGATTTAGAAGCTGCGGTTCGCACTATCGCAGGTTCTGCGCGTGCGATGGGCTTGAACGTAGAGGACTAAGATAATGGCTAAATTAACTAAACGTATGCGTACTATCCGCGAAAAAGTGGAAGTAACTAAAGATTACGAAATCACCGAAGCAGTTGCTCTTTTAAAAGAGTTAGCGACAGCTAAATTCCTAGAAAGTGTTGACGTTGCTGTTAACCTTGGTATCGATGCTCGTAAATCTGACCAAAACGTTCGTGGTGCAACTGTACTACCTCACGGTACTGGTCGTGACGTTCGCGTAGCAGTGTTCACACAAGGCGCTAACGCAGAAGCTGCGAAAGAAGCTGGTGCTGAACTAGTAGGTATGGAAGATCTTGCTGAGCTAGTTAAAAAAGGCGAGATGAACTTTGACGTTGTTGTTGCATCACCAGACGCTATGCGTGTTGTTGGTCAACTAGGTCAAATCTTAGGCCCGCGTGGTCTAATGCCAAACCCTAAAACTGGTACTGTAACACCTAACGTTGCAGAAGCAGTTAAAAATGCTAAAGCTGGTCAAGTGCGTTATCGCAATGACAAAAATGGTATCATCCATACTACTATTGGTAAGGTTGATTTCACAGCTGAGCAACTTCAACAAAACCTTGAGTCGCTAATTGTTGCGCTTAAAAAGGCCAAGCCTTCACAAGCAAAAGGTGTTTACGTTAAGAAAGTAACCATCTCTACAACAATGGGCGCAGGTGTTTCTGTTGACCAAAGCACTTTAACAACTGCTGTTGTTTAATTGAGTGTTTACATGGCGTGAAATTTATACTATAATTTCGCGCCATTTTGCTGATTAATTTAATTACTTGGCAAAGTAAAGAATTCGGGTTGAAGTCCATAATTTCGGTGCGCTTTAGGGCAAACCGATAAATTGGGCTTCCGTCCAAGACCGTAGGTGGCTTCAGCCTTAATATTCACCTACGTAGACGGTGTGAATCCCCAGATAGATTTTTCCTAATCTTCTGGCTCTCGCCGTAAAAAGCATCCTTATCTTGTTTGATAGGGAAGAGTAGAACAGGGAAGCCGAATGTCGGTGACCCCATTAAACCAGGAGTAACACCCATGGCTTTAAATCTTCAAGGCAAAAAAGCAATTGTTGCTGAAGTCAACGAAGCAGCCAATGGTGCTCTATCTGCAGTAGTTGCAGATTCTCGTGGTGTAACAGTTGGCGCAATTACTGCCCTTCGTAAAGAAGCTCGTGCAAATGGTGTATGGATGAAAGTTGTCCGTAACACGCTAGCTAAACGTGCTCTTGAAGGAACAGATTTTGAATGCCTTTCTGATTCATTTGTTGGTCCAAGCTTAATCGCTTTCTCATCAGAGCACCCAGGTGCTGCTGCGCGTATCTTTTCTGATTTTGCAAAAAAGAACGAGAAATTTGAGCTTAAAACGGCCGCTTTTGAAGGAAATGTTGTTGATGCAGCAATGCTTGCTACATTACCTACATACGATGAAGCTGTTGCACGCTTAATGAGCGCTATGAAAGAAGCGTCTGCTGGCAAATTGTGTAAAACAATTGAAGCAGTACGTGTACAGAAAGAAGAGCAAGCTGCTTAATTTTAAGCTGTTTAATCCCTTTCGGTGTAAAATTTTTTTGGACTTAAAGTCCGTTAATTATTAGGAAATTTGTAATGTCTGTAACTAAAGACCAAATCCTTGACGCAATTGCTGAAATGTCAGTAATGGACGTTGTTGCTCTTGTTGAAGCAATGGAAGAAAAATTCGGCGTAACAGCTGCAGCTGCTATGGTAGCAGGTCCTGCTGCTGAAGCTGCTGAAGAGAAAACAGAATTTGACGTAATCCTTACTGGCGCTGGCGCTAATAAAGTTGCGGCAATCAAAGCTGTTCGTAGCGCAACTGGCTTAGGCCTTAAAGAAGCGAAAGCTCTTGTTGAAGCTGCTCCTACACCTGTTAAAGAAGGTGTATCTAAAGAAGAAGCTGAAGCGCTTGCTAAAGACCTTACTGAAGCTGGTGCTGAAGTTGAGGTTAAGTAATTTAGCTTTTGCTAAGTTCGCTGTCTGAGAAATCAGGCAAGGGCTGGTGATTATTTAATCACCGGCCTTTTTGCGCTATAGAGCGATGTATTCCTATCGCGCAAATAAAATCTAATTTTCTCTTTACTTTCAACGCTTTATAGTTTGCTAGTGTTAAAGTGGGAGTTAATTGGAACAACAATTAAATGTTGTACAATCTTGGCTTAGATGCCAGTTAAGTCTGTTCTTACAAGAACAGGTCGGGTCAAAGATCAGCAAGCTGAGGAACCCCATGGCTTACTCTTATTCTGAAAAGAAACGTATCCGTAAGGATTTTGGTAAACGTCCACAAGTTTTGGATATACCTTTCTTACTGTCAACCCAGTTAGAATCGTTTAAAAAATTCTTAGTGCCGGACGCTGATGGCGATCATGGTTTGGAAGCTGCCTTCCGTTCTGTGTTCCCTATTAAAAGCTACTCGGGAAATTCTGAGCTTCAATACGTAAGTTATCGTATTGGTGAGCC
Source organism: Pseudoalteromonas arctica (assembly GCF_012927645.1). Taxonomy (GTDB): domain Bacteria; phylum Pseudomonadota; class Gammaproteobacteria; order Enterobacterales; family Alteromonadaceae; genus Pseudoalteromonas; species Pseudoalteromonas arctica_A. The sequence continues at coordinate 84,364 of NZ_JABBMT010000015.1, forward strand.
AGTTTTCGATGTAAAAGAATGTCAAATTCGCGGTGTGACTTATTCTGCTCCACTTCGCGTAAAACTACGCCTTGTGGTGATGGATAAAGAAGCGCCAGGCACAGTTAAAGACATTAAAGAGCAAGAAGTTTACATGGGCGAAATTCCGCTCATGACCGATACCGGTACTTTTGTAATCAATGGTACAGAGCGTGTTATCGTTTCTCAGCTACACCGTAGCCCTGGTGTATTCTTTGATAACGACCGCGGTAAAACTCACTCATCAGGTAAAGTGCTTTATAACGCACGTGTTATCCCATACCGTGGTTCATGGTTAGATTTTGAGTTTGATGCAAAAGATAACTTATATGTACGTATTGACCGTCGTCGTAAATTACCGGCGTCAATCATGTTACGTGCACTTGAGTACACGACAGAAGAGATCTTAAACATCTTCTTCGAAACCACTGCGTTTGAAGTAACTGACGGTAAAGTTCTTATGGAACTTGTGCCATCACGTTTACGTGGTGAAACCGCTGCCTTTGATATAAAAAGTGAAGACGGTGAAGTGTTCGTTGAGTCTGGCCGTCGTGTAACAGCGCGTCATATCAAGAGCATTGAGAAAAAAGGCATTAGCCATTTAGAAGTACCCCATGAGTATATCATTGGCCGTGTAATTGCTAAAAACTATGTTGATGAGTCAACAGGTGAAGTAATTGCCAACGCGAATGATGAATTAACTCTAGAGTTAATGGCTGAATTGGTTAAAGCAGGTCACACTAAAATTGATACTCTATATATCAATGAAGTGGACAGCGGTGCATACATTTCTGATACCTTGCGTATCGATTCAAGCACTAACCGCTTAGAAGCACTAGTAGAAATTTATCGCATGATGCGCCCTGGCGAGCCACCGACGAAAGACGCGGCTGAAGCCTTATTTGAGAACTTGTTCTTCTCTGAAGAACGTTATGACTTATCTACTGTAGGTCGTATGAAGTTCAATAGCCGTGTTGGTTATGACACTGACACAGGCCCAGGCACATTAAGCAAAGAAGACATCGTGTCTGTTATGAAAGTATTAATTGCTATTCGTAACGGTCAAGGCGATGTTGATGATATCGACCACTTAGGCAACCGTCGTATTCGTAGTGTTGGCGAAATGGCTGAGAATCAGTTCCGTGTAGGTTTAGTACGTGTAGAGCGTGCTGTACGTGAGCGTTTAAGCTTAGGTGACCTAGACGCGATCATGCCACAAGATCTTATTAACGCTAAACCTATTTCGGCAGCAGTTAAAGAGTTCTTCGGCTCGTCTCAGTTATCACAGTTTATGGACCAAAATAACCCGCTATCAGAAGTGACGCACAAACGTCGTATTTCTGCATTAGGTCCGGGCGGTCTAACGCGTGAACGCGCTGGCTTTGAAGTACGTGATGTTCACGTAACTCACTATGGTCGCGTATGTCCAATCGAGACTCCTGAGGGTCCAAACATCGGTCTAATTAACTCACTGTCTACGTACGCACGTACCAATGACTATGGTTTCTTAGAAACACCTTACCGCAAAGTGGTAGACGGTGTGGTAACTGATGAAGTTGATTACTTATCAGCTATTGAAGAAGGTCAGTTTGTTATCGCACAGGCGAACTCAAACTTAACTGAAAGCAATGAGTTTGTTGATGAATTAATCCCATGTCGCCACAAAGGTGAATCAACCTTTATGGGTCGCATAGATCAGCAATATATGGATGTATCACCACAACAGGTGATCTCTGTAGCGGCAGCACTTATCCCGTTCCTAGAACACGATGATGCTAACCGTGCATTGATGGGTTCAAACATGCAACGTCAAGCTGTACCAACATTGAAAGCGGACAAGCCGTTAGTAGGTACTGGTATTGAGTTAACACTAGCGAAAGATTCTGGTGTAACGATTGTTGCAAAACGTGGTGGTGAAGTAATGTATGCTGACGCAAGTCGCATCGTTGTTAATGTACATGAAGAAGAGCGCATTCCTGGTGAAGCGGGCATCGACATCTACAACTTAACCAAATACACACGTTCTAACCAAAACACATGTATTAACCAAAAACCAACTTGTATGGTTGGCGAACCGGTTACTCGTGGTGACGTGTTAGCAGATGGTCCGTCGACTGACTTAGGTGACTTAGCCCTTGGTCAAAACTTGCGCGTGGCATTCATGCCATGGAACGGTTATAACTTCGAGGATTCAATCCTACTATCAGAGCGCGTAGTTGAAGAAGATCGTCTCACGACTATCCATATTCAAGAACTACAGTGTGTTGCCCGTGATACTAAGTTAGGTCCTGAAGAAATCACTGCAGATATCCCGAATGTGGGTGAATCTGCACTAGGCAAGCTTGATGAATCAGGTGTTGTTTATATCGGTGCTGAAGTTAAAGGCGGCGATATCCTAGTAGGTAAAGTGACTCCGAAAGGCGAAACGCAATTAACTCCTGAAGAGAAGCTACTACGAGCTATCTTTGGTGAGAAAGCGTCTGACGTTAAAGACAGTTCATTACGTGTACCAAACTCTGTAACTGGTACTGTAATCGACGTGCAAGTTTTCACCCGTGATGGTGTTGAAAAAGACAAGCGCGCGCTAGAAGTTGAAGAGATGCAACTTCGTGACGCGAAAAAAGACTTTAACGAAGAATTTCGTATTCTTGAAGCAGGCGTGTTAGATCGTGCTCGTAAGTTACTTATCGCAGCCGGTCAAGATGAAGATAGATTAGCGTCATTGAATGCTGAGAAGCTACTAACTCAAAGTCTTGCAGAAGAAGATAAGCAAGCTGAACTTGAGCAACTAGCAGCCCAGTACGATGAACTAAAAGCTGAATACGATAAAAAGTTTGAAAACAAACGTCGTAAAATTACCCAAGGTGATGACCTAGCACCAGGTGTACTGAAGATTGTTAAAGTATACCTAGCTGTTAAACGTCGTATCCAACCAGGTGATAAAATGGCGGGTCGTCACGGTAACAAAGGTGTTATCTCGACTATCGTACCAGTAGAAGATATGCCATACGACGACAAAGGTCGTACTGTTGATATCGTACTTAACCCGCTGGGTGTACCATCACGTATGAACATCGGTCAGATCCTTGAAACACATATGGGTCTAGCTGCTCGTGGTATTGGTGAGCGTATTGAAGAAATGATGAAAGAACAACGTGAGCTTCATGAGCTGCGTAACTTCATCAAGCAAGCATACGAAATTGGTGAATCTCGTCAGTTCGTAGACATTGCTAGCTTCACAGATGACGAAATTCGTCGTTTGGCTGAAAACTTAAAAGGTGGTTTACCAATCGCCACTCCTGCATTTGATGGCGCGAAAGAAAGCGAAATCAAAGATATGCTAGAGCTAGGCGGCTACCCTCGTAGTGGTCAGGTTACACTTTATGATGGCCGTACTGGCGATCAGTTTGAACGTCAAGTAACCGTAGGTTACATGTACATGCTGAAATTGAATCACTTAGTTGATGACAAAATGCATGCACGTTCTACTGGTTCTTATAGCCTTGTTACTCAGCAGCCGCTGGGTGGTAAAGCACAGTTCGGTGGCCAGCGTTTCGGTGAGATGGAAGTATGGGCACTAGAAGCATACGGTGCCGCTTACACTCTACAAGAAATGTTAACAGTGAAATCGGATGACGTGAACGGTCGTACTAAGATGTATAAAAACATCGTTGATGGTAACCATAAAATGGAACCAGGTATGCCAGAATCGTTCAACGTATTGTTGAAAGAAATCCGCTCACTGGGTATCAACATCGAGTTGGAAGAAAATTAAGCCAATTAGATGCTGCAGCTAGCCTGCAGCATCTGTTACGGCCGAATAGAATGTAGGGACGAAATCATCCGTCCTCAAGATTAACTCCGACAGGAGAGCTAAGGTGAAAGACTTACTTAAGTTTCTGAAGCAACAAAATAAGACCGAAGAATTCGATGCAATTCGCATTGGTCTTGCTTCACCAGACATGGTTCGTTCATGGTCATACGGTGAAGTAAAGAAACCTGAGACTATTAACTACCGTACTTTCAAGCCTGAGCGCGATGGCTTATTCTGTGCCCGTATTTTCGGACCAGTGAAAGATTATGAATGCTTATGTGGTAAATATAAGCGTCTTAAACACCGTGGTGTGATCTGTGAAAAGTGTGGCGTTGAAGTAACACTCACTAAAGTGCGTCGCGATCGTATGGGTCACATCGACCTTGCGAGCCCAGTTGCGCATATATGGTTTTTAAAATCACTACCGTCACGTATCGGCTTAATGCTTGATATGACGCTTCGTGATATTGAACGTGTTCTTTACTTTGAATCATTCGTAGTAACTGAGCCTGGTATGACAACGCTTGAGCGTAGTCAGCTATTAGGTGAAGAAGAATACCTAGATGCACTAGAAGAGCACGGTGACGAGTTTGAAGCAAAAATGGGTGCAGAAGCAGTATTAGACTTGCTTCGTGAACTCGATCTTGCGCAATTAATTGCAGAAATGCGTGAAGAGTTACCAACAATTAACTCTGAAACTAAGCGTAAGAAGATCACAAAACGTCTTAAATTAATGGAATCGTTCCACCAATCAGGTAATAACCCTGAGTGGATGATCATGACAGTACTTCCAGTATTACCACCAGATCTACGTCCATTAGTACCACTTGATGGTGGCCGTTTTGCGACGTCTGATCTCAATGACCTTTACCGTCGTGTTATTAACCGTAATAACCGTCTTAAACGTCTACTAGATTTAGCTGCACCGGATATTATCGTACGCAACGAAAAACGTATGTTACAAGAAGCGGTTGATGCGCTACTTGATAACGGTCGTCGTGGTCGTGCAATTACAGGTTCTAACAAGCGCCCGCTTAAATCTCTTGCTGATATGATCAAGGGTAAGCAAGGTCGTTTCCGTCAGAACTTACTTGGTAAGCGTGTAGATTATTCAGGTCGTTCTGTAATTACGGTTGGTCCTACACTTAAGCTTCACCAATGTGGTCTTCCTAAGAAGATGGCACTTGAGCTATTCAAACCGTTCATCTATGGCAAATTAGAGCGTCGCGGCATGGCTACGACAATCAAAGCAGCTAAGAAAATGGTAGAGCGTGAAGTTCCGGAAGTATGGGATGTATTAGACGAAGTAATTCGTGAACATCCAGTATTACTTAACCGTGCACCAACACTTCACCGTTTGGGTATCCAAGCGTTTGAACCTGTGCTTATCGAAGGTAAAGCAATCCATTTGCATCCATTAGTGTGTGCGGCCTACAACGCCGACTTCGATGGTGACCAAATGGCGGTACACGTACCGCTAACGATTGAAGCGCAGCTTGAAGCGCGTGCGTTAATGATGTCAACAAACAACATCTTATCGCCTGCCAATGGCGAGCCTATCATCGTTCCATCACAGGACGTTGTATTGGGTCTTTACTACATGACGCGTGATCGCATTAATGCGAAAGGCGAAGGCATTGTATTTAAAGATCCTAAAGAAGCAGAAAAAGCATACCGTAGTGGCAATGCAGAACTTCACGCCCGCGTTAAAGTTCGTATCAGCCAGTCAGTGAAGAACGAAAATGGTGTAGTGGAAGACACTATCACTATCATCGATACCACTGTAGGTCGTGCAATTTTGTCGCTAATTTTACCTAAAGGTATGCCGTTTGATTCAATCAACCAAGCATTAGGTAAAAAGCAGATTTCTAGCTTATTGAATGAGTGTTACCGTCGCTTAGGTCTAAAAGACACGGTTGTGTTTGCTGACCAAATCATGTACACCGGTTTCCACTACGCAATGAAGTCAGGTGTTTCAATTGGTATCGATGACTTAGTTATCCCACCAGTGAAAGCATCAATTATTGAAGCAGCAGAAGCTGAAGTAACTGAAATCAACCAACAATTCCAATCAGGTCTTGTAACGGCTGGTGAGAAGTACAATAAAGTTATCGATATTTGGTCACGTGTAAATGAAAACTTATCACGTGAAATGATGGCCAACTTGTCAAAAGACACGGTTATCAATGCCCAAGGTGAAGAAGAAGAGCAACCGTCATTTAACTCAGTGTTTATGATGGCCGACTCAGGTGCTCGTGGTAGCGCCGCTCAGATCCGTCAGCTAGCAGGTATGCGTGGTCTAATGGCACGTCCAGATGGTTCAATCATCGAGACGCCAATCACCGCTAACTTCCGTGAAGGTCTAAACGTACTTCAGTACTTCATCTCAACGCATGGTGCGCGTAAAGGTCTTGCCGATACAGCACTGAAAACAGCGAACTCGGGTTACCTAACGCGTCGTCTCGTAGACGTTGCACAAGATTTGGTGATCAACGAAGACGATTGTGGCACAGAAGATGGCTTAACAATGAAACCGCTTATTGAAGGTGGTGACGTTGTAGAAGCACTTCGCGAACGTGTACTTGGTCGTGTTGTTGCTGAAGATATTGTGATCCCTGGTACTAACACGGTGCTAGTAGAGCGTAATATCATGCTTGACGAAAAACTGTGTGATCTTCTAGAAGAGCACTCAGTAGATGAAGTTCGCGTACGTTCAGTTATCACGTGTGATAACGACTTTGGTGTATGTGCTAAGTGTTATGGTCGTGACCTAGCACGTGGTCATATCATCAATGCGGGTGAATCAGTCGGTGTTATCGCAGCTCAATCAATCGGTGAGCCGGGTACACAGCTTACGATGCGTACTTTCCACATCGGTGGTGCGGCATCAAGAGCATCTGCTGAGAACAATGTACAAGTTAAAACTAACGGTACATTGAAGCTTCATAACGCAAAATATGTATTAAACACTGACGGTAAGATTGTTATTACCTCTCGTTCTACAGAAATCACTATCATCGATAGCCATGGTCGTGAGAAAGAACGTTATAAAGTACCTTACGGTGCGGTATTAACAGTACAAGACAATACGGAAGTTCAAGGTAACGACATCGTTGCTACTTGGGATCCGCATAGTCACCCAATCGTTCTTGAGCATAAGTCAAAAGTATCGTTCAGCGACATCGATGACTCAAACACTGAAGCACAGACTGATGAACTAACGGGTTTAACCCGTGTAGTTGTCAAAGATCTTGCTAAGATAAATGCGAAAGAACCTAAGCTTATCATCGAAAGTGAAGAGCGTGGTCTGCAAGAAACTCGTCTTCCTTCATACACTACGATTGAAGTAACAGACGGTGTAACGGCAAGCCCAGGTGACGTGTTAGCACGTATTCCGCAGGAAGGTTCGAAAACTCGTGATATCACGGGTGGTCTGCCACGCGTAGCCGACTTATTCGAAGCGCGTAAACCGAAAGAGCCAGCTATCTTAGCTGAAATCACCGGTACGATTAGCTTTGGTAAAGAGACTAAAGGTAAGAAGCGTTTAGTAATTACTCCAGCTGAGGGCGATCATTACGAAGAAATGATCCCGAAATGGCGTCAACTTAACGTGTTTGAGGGTGAGCAAGTGTCTAAAGGTGAAGTTATCGCCGATGGTCCTGAATCACCGCATGATATCTTACGCCTACGTGGTGTGACTCATGTTGCTAACTACATCGTTAACGAAGTGCAAGAGGTTTACCGTTTGCAAGGCGTTAAGATCAATGACAAGCACATTGAAACAATTATCCGTCAAATGATCCGTAAGTGTACGATCCTTGACGGCGGCCATAGTGAATTCTTAGCCGGTGAGCAAATTGAAGTGGCGCGCGTTAATATCGCAAACCGCGATTTAGAAGCTCAAGGCAAGTTACCAGCTAAATATGAAATCCAATTAATGGGTATCACTAAAGCATCACTAGCCACAGAATCTTTCATCTCGGCAGCATCATTCCAGGAGACTACACGTGTCCTAACTGAAGCCGCTGTAAATGGTAAGAGCGATGAACTTCGCGGTCTGAAAGAAAACGTAATTGTGGGTCGTTTGATCCCAGCCGGTACCGGTTTTGCGTATCATCAAGATCGTATGGCTCGTCGTAAGCAGAGTAAAGTAGTTGAAGAGCAGACAGTAAGTGCAGAAGAGGCAACTCAAGCACTCACAGATGCTTTAAACGCAGATTTATCTGGAAATCAATAAACCCAACTTAATCAATGGATTAGGTTTTTGCAAGGCAGTTATCTACTGCCTTGCTTACGGTTTAGGTTGACAGCTCAATCTTTGCTCATTAAAATTCCGCCACCCATTTACCTGCGCGTTTGGTACGAGCTTGTAAATAAAGGGCGGATTTTTTATTTTTTCAGTAGTAATTTTAATTTCAGGAGCTATTTAAATGGCAACTATTAACCAGCTAGTGCGTAAGCCACGTCGTAGCAAGGTTACGAAAAGTAACTCAGCTGCGCTTAAAGCGTGTCCGCAAAAGCGCGGTGTATGTACTCGCGTATATACAACTACACCTAAGAAACCAAACTCGGCGTTACGTAAAGTAGCCCGTGTACGTTTAACTAACGGTTTCGAAGTAACATCATACATCGGTGGTGAAGGTCATAACCTTCAAGAGCACAGTGTAATCCTAATCCGTGGTGGTCGTGTTAAAGATTTACCAGGTGTGCGTTTTCACACTGTTCGTGGTGCACTTGACTGTGCAGGCGTTAGCGACCGTCGTCAAGCTCGTTCTAAATACGGTGCAAAACGCCCTAAAGGCTAATTGTATTCCGTTAGTAAGGCCAAGCACTAAATATTTTTAATTATTGTTTTGGGTGATTGACTCGAAAGAGCAAACCTGAATAAACCGGAGATACAAAATGCCTAGAAGACGCGTAATAGGTCAACGTAAAATTCTTCCAGATCCTAAGTTCGGATCGGAACTTCTTGCAAAATTCGTTAACATCGTAATGTTAGACGGCAAGAAATCTACTGCTGAAAAAATCGTTTACGGTGCGCTAGATGTGGCTGCTGAGAAATCAGGCAAATCGCACCTTGAAATCTTTGAAACTGCACTTGAAAACATCCGTCCACAGGTTGAGGTTAAATCTCGCCGTGTTGGTGGTTCAACGTATCAAGTACCAGTAGAAGTACGTCCAGTACGTCGCAACGCATTAGGTATGCGTTGGTTAGTAGACGCTGCACGTAAGCGTGGCGAGAAATCTATGGGCTTACGTTTAGCTCAAGAACTTGTTGACGCTGCTGATAACAAAGGCACTGCGGTTAAGAAACGTGAAGACGTTCACCGTATGGCTGAAGCGAATAAAGCATTCGCACATTACCGTTGGTAATCTGTCCTTAACCTTTAAGAGGATTTTATGGCACGTACAACTCCACTTGAGCGCTACCGTAATATCGGCATAGTCGCTCACGTAGATGCAGGCAAAACCACCACAACAGAACGTGTTCTGTTCTACACAGGTCTTTCTCATAAGATCGGTGAAGTACATGATGGCGCCGCAACTATGGATTGGATGGAGCAGGAACAAGAGCGTGGTATCACAATCACTTCTGCTGCAACAACGTGTTTCTGGAAAGGGATGGACGCGCAATTTGACGCTCATCGTATCAATATTATTGATACTCCAGGACACGTGGATTTCACTATTGAAGTAGAACGTTCTTTACGTGTACTTGATGGTGCGGTAGTTGTGCTTTGTGCTTCATCTGGTGTACAGCCGCAAACTGAGACAGTTTGGCGTCAAGCGAACAAATATGAAGTTCCGAGAATGATCTTCGTAAATAAAATGGATCGCACGGGCGCTGACTTCTTAACGGTTGTTGGTCAGGTGAAATCTCGTCTTGGAGCAACGCCTGTTCCAATTCAGCTACCTGTTGGCGCTGAAGACGACTTTAAAGGTGTTATTGACCTCATAAAAATGAAAATGATTAACTGGAATGATAAAGACCAGGGTATGACTTTCACCTATGAGGCAATACCGGCAGAACTTCAAGATTTAGCTGAAGAATGGCGCTCAAACTTAGTTGAAAGCGCCGCTGAAGCATCTGAAGAACTAATGGATAAGTATTTGGAAGGTGAAGACCTGAGCGAAGCAGAAATTAAAAATGCTTTGCGTCAGCGTACATTGGCTAACGAAATCGTCCCAGTCACATGTGGTAGTGCATTTAAAAATAAAGGCGTTCAAGCTGTGCTTGATGGCGTTATTGAATATATGCCTGCACCAACACAAGTGAAACAAATTCAAGGTATCCTTGAAGATGGTACTGAGGAAGAACGTCCAGCTGATGACAACGCACCGTTTGCTGCACTTGCTTTTAAGATTGCAACAGACCCGTTCGTTGGTACTTTAACTTTCTTCCGTGTTTACTCTGGTACTGTTAAACAGGGGGACGCGGTATACAACCCAGTAAAATGTAAGCGTGAGCGTCTTGGCCGTATCGTTCAGATGCATTCAAACTCACGTGAAGAGATCAAAGAAGTCTACGCAGGTGATATTGCGGCGGCTATTGGTCTTAAAGACGTAACAACAGGTGAAACACTGTGTGATCCGAATTCTATTATTACGCTTGAGCGTATGGAATTCCCTGAACCAGTTATCTCTGTTGCGGTTGAGCCTCGCACAATCGCTGACCAAGATAAGATGGGTATCGCGCTAGGTAAACTAGCGGCAGAAGATCCGTCTTTTCGCGTACAAACTGACGAAGAATCAGGCCAGACTATTATTTCTGGCATGGGTGAACTTCACCTTGATATCATTGTCGACCGTATGAAACGTGAATTCAGTGTTGAATGTAACGTTGGTAAGCCGCAGGTTTCTTACCGTGAAGCTATTCGTTCAACTGTTAAAGTTGAAGGTAAATTCATACGTCAATCAGGTGGGCGTGGTCAATATGGTCATGTCTGGCTTAAACTTGAACCGATGGATATTTCGGATGATGAAGCCCCAATTTATGAGTTCGTTAACGAAACCGTAGGTGGCTCAGTTCCAAAAGAATACATCCCTGCGGTAGACAAAGGCATCCAAGAGCAAATGTCTCAAGGTGTGCTAGCAGGCTACCCATTACTTGGCGTGAAAGCGACTTTATATGATGGTTCATTCCATGATGTAGACTCGAATGAAATGGCATTTAAAATAGCAGGTTCACTGGCAATGAAACAAGGTGCGCTACAAGCAGACCCTGTACTATTAGAGCCAATGATGAAGGTTGAAGTACTCACTCCTGAAGCAAACATGGGTGATGTAGTTGGCGACCTAAACCGTCGTCGCGGCATGATCGAAGGCATGGAAGATGCGCTAGGCGGACTTAAATTAATTAACGCCCAGGTTCCGCTTTCTGAAATGTTTGGTTATGCTACTGATCTACGATCTGCAACACAGGGTCGTGCCTCATACTCTATGGAGTTTTTGAAGTACGCTGAAGCCTCGAAACATGTTGCGGATACAATAATTACAGCTCGCGCTGTTAAGTAATTTTTAGCTCGGTTTGGTCCACAGTGGACTGAACCTTTAATTTCTTTATAGGAATTTTTTAAGATGGCAAAAGCAAAGTTTGAACGCGTAAAACCGCATGTAAACGTAGGTACAATCGGCCACGTTGACCACGGTAAAACTACCCTAACTGCAGCAATCACTAATGTACTTGCAAAAGTATACGGCGGTGTTGCTAAAGATTTCGCATCAATCGATAACGCTCCAGAAGAGCGCGAGCGCGGTATCACAATCTCAACTTCACACGTTGAATACGATACGCCGACTCGCCACTACGCACACGTAGATTGTCCTGGACACGCCGATTATGTTAAAAACATGATCACTGGTGCTGCTCAAATGGACGGCGCTATCCTTGTTGTTGCTGCGACTGATGGCCCTATGCCACAAACGCGTG
>NZ_JABBMT010000104.1 GCF_012927645.1 Pseudoalteromonas arctica
GGGATAGAGCGATGCTTTCAAAGCGCTTTATAATCGAGACAATTAATGACCAACTCAAGAACATATCCTTCATTGAACATTCGAGGCATCGGAGTATGAACGGTTTTATGTTGAATTTAGTGGCTGGGTTGGTGGCTTATTGCTTGAAAGAAAATAAGCCACACCTTAATTTAACTGACGTAGAGCTCAATGCATTAGTTATCGCTTAAGCAGAACTGAGGTTAGATAAATAGTTCTCTAGTCCCTTATTTGAGCTGAGTCTTAAATGAAATTTTTCTTTCTGATTCTCAGAGGACTTATAATCGTATACTAAAATCGGAGAAGACAGTATTGCAGCTGGTACTAAAATGGGAGACAAGAGTGTTGCAAATACAACAGCTCCTACTGCCCCATTGTTTTTTCGGTTTTTTTCTTCTTCATTTACACTTTTTAAATTGGTTAGAAAATTAGGGTTATGTAAGCGTCTAGCAAAGTGCACCTGCCAGTAATTCGTCAAACCGATTAAGCTATTTCCGAATTTCAATGAGGAGATAGCCATGAGAAAAACACGCAGCCTTGAACAATGGCGTAACATTATCGAAGAACAACAAGCCAGCGATTTAACTATTACTGAGTT
>NZ_JABBMT010000016.1 GCF_012927645.1 Pseudoalteromonas arctica
TAAGTTTTACTCGACTCACTGAGTAGCTCGTGCCTCGCTATGCGTTGCGCTCTGCCGTCTCAGTGGGGTCGCATTATAGGGAGAACAGATTTTAACGCAAGCGTTTTTTTAAGAAAACTTGAAATAACATGCTGTTCGTTCACTATTCATGCCAAACACTACAAAATACATACTTATTTTACGTTTTAATAACTTTATTAAGTAATTTAATCTAAAAAACCCAGTGAAAATCACTGGGCTTTTATTAAATAACGATTGAACAAAGTTTAATTAAGTTATGCCGTATTGCTCACGATAAGCTTTAACTGCCTCTAAATGTTCACCCATTGTACCTTTGCTTTCAAGGTAACGAATAAGATCGGCAAGTTTTACTATTGAAATTACTTTAGTTCCAAAGTCACGTTCTACTTCTTGAATTGCAGACAGTTCGGCTTTGCCTTTTTCTTGACGATCAAGAGCTATCAATACACCACTTAGATCCGCACCATTTTCTGCAATAATTTCCATAGACTCACGAATTGCTGTGCCAGCAGTGATCACGTCATCTACCAACATGATTTTGCCTTTTAGCTCAGAGCCTACTAATGTGCCGCCTTCACCATGTGCTTTCTTCTCTTTACGGTTAAAGCAGTAAGGCACATCTTTATTGTGATGATCTGCAAGTGCAACAGCAGTCGTTGTTGCAATTGGAATACCTTTATAAGCAGGACCAAATAAAACATCGTAGTCAATACCCGCGTCTTCAAGGGCCGCAGCATAAAAACGACCAAGACGAGCAAGGTCACGCCCGGTGTTAAATAAACCCGCATTAAAAAAGTAAGGGCTAGTACGGCCTGATTTTAAAGTAAACTCGCCAAATTTAAGCACCTGCTTTTCAAGGGCAAATTCAATAAACTCTATTTGATAATCTTTCATTACTATTAAACCTATTACTTTATTAAGCGAGTGCTTGCTTCTGAACGTCAATGATTTCGCGAATTGAATGTTTAGCTAAAGTTAGCAGCTCATCAAGCTCATCAAACGAAAACGGTTCGCCCTCGGCAGTCCCTTGCACTTCAATAATTTTACCTGTTTCGGTCAATATTACGTTCATATCTGTTTCAGCGTCAGAATCTTCTAAGTATTCTAAATCGCTAATAGCTTGACCTTTATAGATACCAACCGAGATTGCAGCGATCATAAATTTAAGTGGGTTTGAGTTAATCATACCTTTACTACGCATATGGGTAAGCGCATCGACTAGAGCAACACAAGCACCACTGATTGATGCAGTACGAGTTCCGCCATCAGCTTGAATCACATCACAATCGATTGTAATCGTGTTCTCACCTAGCGCTTTTAAATCAACTGCGGCACGTAGTGCGCGTGCAATTAAACGTTGAATTTCCATAGTACGACCGCTTTGCTTGCCTCGCGCCGCTTCACGGCCATTTCGGGTATGGGTAGAGCGCGGTAGCATACCGTACTCAGCTGTGATCCAGCCTTTACCTTGGCCTTTCATAAAACGCGGTACACCTGATTCAACAGTGGCTGTACAAAGTACTTTAGTGTTTCCAAATTCAACCAACACTGAGCCTTCAGCATGCAAAGTGTAATTACGTGTAAATGTAACCGGTCTAATTTGGTTAGGTGTTCTTTCACTTGGACGCATTCACGATCCCCTTAATTCAGAATTTCCCACATTATATGTATATATAGCTGTAGATGCCATGCTGATTTAAACAAAAGCAAATTGTAAAATTCGCAGCAACAAAAATTTCCGCTAGAGCTTAACCAGTGTTACGGTATAATCACTTTTAAAATTGTTTAATAAAACTAGGAAACCATCCATGATCCACAGTATGACTGCTTACGCGCGTCGCGAAATAAAAGGCGATTGGGGCACTGGCACCTGGGAAGTTCGTTCAGTAAACCAACGTTACCTTGAAACCTTTATCCGCGCACCTGAGCAATTTCGTGGCATGGAGCCGGTTATTCGTGAACGCTTACGGAAACACTTACAACGCGGTAAGGTCGAAGTATTTTTAAAGTTTGTTGCAAATCCTGCCCATGTTGGTGAGCTTTCGATCAATGAAGCATTAGCAGCGCAACTTATTAATAGTGCTAAATGGGTGCAACAACAAAGTAATGGTGATATTAACCCTGTTGATATCTTACGCTGGCCTGGTGTTATGGAAGCTGAAGAACTAGATATGGACAGAGTTAACACCACACTCATTGCTGGTTTTGATCAAGTGATTGAAGATTTTAAATCTGCACGTGGTGATGAAGGCGCTAATCTTGAAGAAATGATAGCCACTCGTCTTGATGCTATTTTAGAACAAGTAGCGATTGTTGAAACTCACATGCCGGAAATAGCTAAATGGCAACGTGAAAAACTCGCTCAAAAATTAGCAGATTTAACTACTAATATTGACGAATCACGCCTTGAGCAAGAGCTTATCTACCTTGCGCAAAAACAAGATGTAGCTGAAGAACTAGACCGCTTAAAATCACACATTAAAGAAACTAAAAAAATCCTTAAAAAAGGCGGCGCATGTGGCCGTCGTTTAGACTTTATGATGCAAGAATTTAACCGCGAAGCAAATACCCTCGCCTCTAAATCAATCAATAGCGACATTACCAATGCAGCGGTAGAGCTTAAAGTATTGATTGAACAAATGCGTGAGCAGATCCAGAATATAGAATAAGTGTTTCTTTGCTCAACTTGAGCAGTGTTTAGTTATTAAAGTATAATGGTGTTATCTAAGGCTTGAGTTACTCGTAACTCAAGCCTATTTATTTTTAGTAGAGAACAAAACCATGACGCAAATTCGCGGAAACTTATTTATATTATCGGCACCATCTGGTGCAGGTAAATCAAGCTTAATCAATGCATTGCTAGCAAAGCACAGTGATATGAAAGTATCTGTTTCGCACACTACTCGCTCGCCTCGTCCGGGTGAAGCAAATGGCGTACATTACCATTTTGTAAATGTTGATGAATTCAAATCATTAATTGAAAAAAATGATTTTTTTGAATGGGCGCAAGTATTCGATAATTACTACGGTACATCAAAGCAAGCTATTGAAGAGCAGCTTGCAGCCGGTATTGATGTATTTTTAGATATTGATTGGCAAGGCGCACGTCAAGTTCGTGACTTGGTCGCTGATGTTGAAACCATTTTTATCCTCCCACCGTCAAAAGTTGAGCTTGAAGCACGCTTAAATAATCGCGGTCAAGATTCACAAGAAATCATTGCTGGTCGTATGGCAAAAGCACAATCTGAAACATCTCATTACAATGAATATGACTATCTCGTGGTTAACGATGATTTTGCAACTGCGTTGAAGGAAATTGAGACGATCGTATTGGCAAAACGCTTATCGTTACATAGCCAAGCTATTCGCCATCAAGATTTACTCGTAGACTTACTGCGTTAAATCCTAATTTGGGTTCAGTAAGTATTTTATTTGTTTAAATTAACCACAAGCTATTGGCGAATCTGACTCGGTGCAGTAAACTACGTCTTTGCTTAAAAATTTATTTGGAGTGCTAAGATGGCTCGCGTAACTGTTGAAGATGCAGTAGATGCAATTGGTAATCGTTTTGACTTAATTTTAGTTGCGGCTCGTCGTGCCCGTCAAATCGCAGTTGGTGGTAAAAAACCATTCGTTGATCCTGAAAACGATAAACCAACAGTTGTTGCTTTACGTGAAATTGAACTTGGTTTAGTAGATAGCTCATCAATGGATCTTATTGATCGTGAAGAGCAACAACACCAAGAAGCAGCTGAAATGGCTGCAGTTGCAGCAATTGTAGGCGGCAATCAATAATCTGACATCCTTGTCTGATTTAGCCAACGGCGTAGTATTTCTACTCTAGCCGTTGGCAATCCCTTCTTTTCATCGTATATTCTTAACATACCGTTACCTATTTGCTTCACGAGAACATTGGAGTGTGAATGTATCTTTTTGAAGGTCTAAAAAAGAAAATATCAGAATACTTACCTGCTGCTGATGTAGAGCTGGTACAAAAAGCCTATGTGGTAGCCCGAGAGGCCCATGAGGGTCAAACTCGCTCAAGTGGCGAACCTTACATTACCCACCCTGTTGAAGTAAGCCAAATTCTGGCTGGTATGCATTTAGATCACGAAACGTTAATGGCTGCATTAATGCATGATGTGATTGAAGACACCGACTTTAGCCAACAAGATTTAGCCGAAATTTTTGGCGAGACAGTCGCTGAATTAGTTGAAGGCGTAAGTAAACTTGATAAGCTCAGCTTTAAAGATAAAAAAGAATTTCAAGCTGAAAACTACCGAAAAATGATTATGGCAATGACACAAGATATTCGTGTTATTTTAATCAAACTTGCTGATCGTACTCATAATATGCGTACTCTTGGGGCATTACGTCCTGACAAACGCAGGCGTATTGCCCGCGAAACGTTAGAGATCTATGCGCCGATCGCTAATCGTTTAGGCATTCACGATATTAAAAATGAGTTAGAGGATTTAGGTTTTCAAGCCCTCTACCCGATGCGTCACCGCGCTTTAAAGTCAGAGGTTGCCAAAGCCCGTGGCAACCGTAAAGAAGTCATTTCAAATATCCAAACCGAGCTAACATCACGTCTTGAAGAAGCTGGCATTACAGCTACTGTTTCTGGGCGCGAAAAACACTTATATAGTATTTATAAAAAAATGCTCAATAAAGAGTTACTATTTAATGAAGTCATGGATATTTACGCATTTAGAATTGCAGTTGATTCAATGGATACCTGCTATCGCGTACTTGGCGTTGCCCATAATTTATATAAGCCAATCGAAACGCGCTTTAAAGATTATATAGCAGTACCTAAAACTAATGGTTATCAATCATTGCATTCCTCATTAGTTGGTCCACATGGCATCCCTGTTGAGATCCAAATTCGTACTCACGATATGGACCATATGGCAGATAAAGGGGTTGCTGCGCATTGGATGTATAAAAAATCGGGGGATAGCGCAGGCCATACTGCACAACAACGTGCACGTCAGTGGATGCAAAGTTTGTTGGAATTACAACAAAGTGCAGGATCATCATTTGAATTTGTTGAAAACGTTAAAACAGAGCTATTCCCAGAAGAAATTTACGTGTTTACTCCTGATGGCCGTATAGTTGAGCTACCTATGGGTGCAACCGCCGTTGATTTTGCATACGCGGTCCATACCGATGTTGGTAATACCTGCGTGGGTGCACGCGTTAACCGTAAACCTCACCCATTAAGTAAAGCATTAGACACAGGCCAAACAGTTGAAGTGATTACCAGCTCAGGTGCACACCCTAATGCAACGTGGTTAAACTTTATTGTTACCGGTAAAGCACGTTTAGGTATTCGCAATTACCTGAAGAGCCAACATCATGAAGAAGCTTTATTACTTGGCCGTCGCTTACTCGACTCAGCTTTAGGTGAAACTAAGTTTGATGATCTGCCTGACGAAAATATTAGTCGCGTATTAGCAGAACATGAACTCAATACTGTATTAGAGCTATTAGTTGAGATTGGCTGCGGTAATTTAATGAGCATGTTGATCGCACGCCGCTTATTACAAAATGACACTGATGATTTAGGCGATATGGCTAAAAATGCTAAAGCGACCATTATTGGTACTGAAGGCATGCTAGTTAACTATTCTAAATGCTGTCGACCAGTACCTGGGGATGCTATCACCGCACATATAAGCCAAGGTAAAGGCATCACGGTACACCGCCAAGAATGTAAAAATATTCGCGGCTGGGAAACTGAACGCTCCAAGTACTTGGTTGTAAAATGGGATGATAATCCTGAAAAAGAATATATTGCAGCACTGCGTGTGGAGATCATAAACCACCAAGGCGCACTCGCAAAACTAACCAATGTAGTAGCTACAACCCAAGCAAACATAGTGGAAATTGCCACAGATGAAAAAGAGAGTAATTTATACGTGATAGATTTAGGGATCACCGTGAAAAACCGTGTCCATGTTGCTAATATCATGCGCCGCATTCGCGTAATGCCTGATGTGCAAAAAGTCTATCGTAAAAAATAACATAGGATAATCATGAATAAAGCATTTATTTCTACGGATCAAGCACCTGCTGCCATCGGCACTTATAGCCAAGCAGTAAAAGTTGGTACAGCAGTTTACTTATCGGGTCAAATTCCATTAGTTCCCGCAACGATGGAAGTGATCTCTGAAGATTTCGCAGAACAAACACATCAAGTATTTAAAAATATTAGTGCGGTATGTGAAGAAGCCGGCGGCAACATCCAAGACTTGGTAAAAGTTAACATCTATTTAACTGATCTATCTAACTTTGCAACGGTAAATGAAGTTATGAGCCAATACTTCAAAGCTCCTTATCCTGCTCGAGCAGCGATTGGCGTACGCGCATTACCAAAAAACGTGCAAGTTGAAATTGACGGTATTATGGAATTACCTTCAACAAATTAAGCTTGCAGCAATACACCTAATCATTTATGCTTAGGTGTATTAACTCATCAGTTCCCTTTTCCTCGATCTTCTTGACAGTTATTCAAATATCTAGCACTCTATCCTTATATAATTATATAAAAACCTTTAACTTAAGTGTTGTAAAAGGATGATCCGTGTTTAAGCTTGCTCATAACGGTAATGTACTACTCGATGTTATAGAACATTCGCCGCCTAGTGCCGCTTTTGTTATTGAGGCTCTAGAAAAATCAACATTCTGTGAATGTCGCATAGACTATGATGCTATCAATGCTTTTTTTAAAGAGACTAGTAGCGAACGTAGTTTAGTTGTTGCCAGTAAGCATGACGCCACCCTAACTGTTACACTCAGTGATGATAAAATGTTAGCCACAGGCGAACTTACACTCGCACAAGGTGGTAAAGTTTTAGCACTTGCACAAGCTAAACAACAGCTGATCAAAGCTGGAGTTGCTCGGGGCTACAAACAAGCTTTTTTAGAGCAGCTGCTACAAAAACAATTTGAGTTACCCGCAGGCACTACCGTTAAAGGTATCCTCGCTAAAGGTCGCTTACCAGAAGACGGTAAATCCTCAAAATTACTCCCTCAAGTAAAGACTTTAAAAGAGCGTTTGCATACCCCTAAACTGCGTGAAGATGGCACTGTTGATATGCGCGATTTTGGCAAATTAGCCAGCGTTGAACCCGGTACACTATTAGTTCGACAGCAACCAGCAACCTCTGGAAAAGAAGGTTTTACTGTAAAAGGTGATATCCTTCCGGCCAAAGCAGGAGAAAGTAGCCCGTTAGTTGCTGGTGAGGGCAGCGAAATATCAAAAACCAATCCTCTTGAATTAATCTCAACCATTGCGGGCGTGCCAGTCGAAATTCAAAATGGCATGCGCGTTGATGATATTTTTACTATTGGGGATGTCACAGTTAAAAGCGGCCATATAAACTTTGATGGCAGCATTATTGTCACTCACAATATAGAGCCTGGCATGAAAGTAACCGCAAAAGGCGATATAACTGTGATGGGGACAGTTGAATCCGGAGAACTGACAGCGCAAGGTAATATCACCATAAAACAAGGTGTAATTGGCCACCAACTAGGTGATAAAACGCTTTCGTGTAAAATTATTTGTAACGGTGATATTCATTTATCTCATGCTCAATATAGCTACCTTGAAGGTAATAATATTTTTATTGAGCGCCAAGCTAGCCACTGTGCAATGAAGGCGACTCAGCTTTTACAGATTGGCCAAACAGACAATCCACAAGGGAAGTTATTTGGTGGCGAGATCCTGGATGCCGGAATGATTATCGCTGGTGAAATTGGTAATGAATCTGGCGCTAAAATGCTCATCAACATGGTTGCTTCAGGAAAATCTGTTACTACTGAAACCGATGAATGCCTTAAAGAATTAGCTAAAACCGATGAACAATTAGATACACTGCAAGCAACGCTAGAAAAGGCCGATTTAGTAAAAGATTTAGATAAGAAAAAACTATTACTCGCTAAAATTGGGGCAACTCAGCAACATTATTGCCAACAAGCAGAGCAGCTAGAAAAACGCTTCACAACGCTAGAACAAAATCTATATGAACTACTTGATAATGCTAATTTAGCGGTCAATAAAAAATTGCATTCTGGGGTCGAAATTCATATTTTCGATAAAGTATTAAGAACTAATCGCAGTTACCCTCCTTGTAACGTAAAACTGCAAGAAGGAAAAATAGAGATTGAATTTAAAACCAGTTAATCACAAGCAAATAGAGACTAACAGCTGATAGTCTCTATTCTTGTCTACGTTATAAAATACCAACCACCTGCTGTTTTAACTCTTCAGGCCATACACTTACTTGCACTTGGCCGATGTGAGGTTTTTGTAATAACAACATCGCTAATCGAGATTGACCAATGCCACCACCGATTGTTTGTGGTAATTTTTTAGCTAAAAGTTGCTTATGCCAATCAAATTCTAAACGTGCTTCATCCCCGGTAATTGCAAGCTGCGCAACTAATGCTTCTGGTGATACGCGAATACCCATTGATGAAATTTCCAACGCATCTTCAAGCACAGGGTTCCACAGTAAAATATCACCATTTAAGCCACTGTATTGCTCGCAGGTCTGAGTCGACCAATCATCGTAGTCAGGTGCGCGTACATCATGAATTTTACCATCGGCTAATGCGCCACCAATGCCTATCAAAAATACCGCACCATATTCTTGTGTAATCGCTTTTTCGCGCTGCTTGGCGGTAAAATCAGGGTACATTTGACGTAACTGCTCACTGTGTACAAAAGTAATATCAGCAGGTAGAAATGGTGATATACCAAATTCATCAGCAACAAATTGCTCGGTTGCTTTTAAGCCTTTATACAAGGCTTGTACTGTTTCTTTTAACTTATCAAGAGAGCGCTCAGAACTGGCACAAATTACTTTCTCCCAATCCCACTGATCAACATAAACAGAATGTATGGGACTTAATGACGCTTCATCTGGGCGCAATGCTTTCATATGCGTGTATAACCCCTCGCCGACTGCAAAACCATGCTCAGCTAACGTTTTGCGCTTCCACTTAGCAAGCGAATGTACCACTTCAAATTGACTCGCTGGAATAGTTTTAACTGTTACCGCAACCGCATTTTCAGTGCCACTTAGGTTATCTTGGATACCATCGCCTACTCTTGCCAAAATAGGCGCTTGTACTTCAATTAACCCTAGCTGTTGTTCCAGTTGGTGTGAAAAATACTGTTTAACTTTACTAATTTGCAGCTGTTGCTGAATAAAGTGTGAACTCATAATAATTGGCCTCATTCCCAGTTATTGTTACTTGCATAAATGCATGATTGCACTGTAAGCAACCATATCGTTAAAGCAATCCTCAATCATTTTGCACTTTAATTCAATAACCAATAACAAAAACACCTTTGATATATTAATTTGATTAATTTAGTGGTATAAAAAATGATGGTTCAATAATTTAAAGATGATATTTATATGGAAAATTATCAAATCGATAATCTTGATAAACAGATCCTCCACGCATTAATGGATAATGCCCGCACAGCCTATGCAGAATTAGCCAAACGGTTTGCCGTTAGCGCAGGTACAATTCATGTACGGATTGAAAAAATGAAGCAAGCGGGGATCATTACCGGCACCCAAGTTAGCGTCAATGCTAAACAGTTAGGCTACGATGTATGTTGTTTTATTGGCATCAACCTCAATAATGCCCGAGACTACCCACAAACCTTATTGCATTTAAAAGAGCTTGAAGAAGTAGTTGAGGCTTATTACACAACCGGTAACTACAGTATTTTTATTAAGGTAATGACACGTTCAATTGATCATTTACAAGATGTATTGATCAATAAAATTCAAGCTATCGAAGCAATACAGTCAACCGAAACCTTAATTTCATTACAAAACCCAATTAGCCGCTCAGTAATGCCTTAAAACGGTAATTCCCGTATAATAGTGGCAATTTTATGAGTTCAGACAAGGCTAAAAATGGAAAACACTCGCTATCATCGCATTAAACACGTACTAGATCGTCGTCAAACCGATTTAACCGTGTGCTTAGAAGATGTGCATAAACACCATAACTTGTCTGCAATTGTTCGCAGCGCTGATGCAGTGGGTTGCCATAATGTTCATGCAGTATGGCCACAAAACCAAAAATGGCTCACCAATAACACCTCTGGGGGTAGTAAAAATTGGATCGCAACTCACTTACATAAAGATATCGACAGCGCTGTGGCTATGATGCGTCAGCATAATCCGCAAGTACAAATACTCGCCACTAACTTATGCCCTGATGCAGTTGACTACCGTGAGATTGATTACACCCTACCAACAGCCATTATTGTCGGCCAAGAAAAAACGGGGATCTCTCCACAAGCACTTGCCCACGCAGATAAAAACATAATTATTCCAATGCAAGGCATGGCGCAGTCTCTGAATGTGTCTGTAGCTGCTGCACTGATCTTATTTGAGGCACAAAATCAACGCCTGCAAGCCGGCTTATACGATCGCACTATGCTGGATGAGAGCATAAAGCATAAGATGCTATTTGAAGGTTGCCATCCTATCATTGCACAAAAATGCAAAGAAAAATCGCAACCCTATCCAGCCCTCGATGAAACTGGTGAAATCATCGCTGATGATGAATTTTGGCACAAATTAAAACATGCTTGATGACAAGCCTGTTCGCACGTAAACTAAAAAGTATCTAAAAATGAAAGATTTGAGCGTATTGTGTCAAAGCCAACTTTAAGTCGCTACCCAATCACTGACCTCAAAGGCGTTGGTCCAAAGATGGCCGAGCGGCTAAAAAAACTCGGTATTAGCACAGTGCAAGATATGCTCTTTCATCTACCGCTTCGATATGAAGACCGCACCCGTATTTATGCTATCAGTGATTTAGCTGTACATAGTCATGTCAGCATAGAAGCCACCATAGATACCAGCCAAATTACCTTTGGTAAACGTAAAATGCTCGTTTGCCAAGTAAGCGATGGCACTGGACGACTTACCCTGCGATTTTTTAATTTTACTGCAGCACAAAAGAATACTTTAAGTAGCGGCAAGGTGATCCGCTGTTTTGGCGAGGTACGCCGTGGCCGCGTCGGCTATGAAATGACTCACCCTGAATACAGCCTCAGCGATACACCAAGCGAACAACCAACCGCAACCACACTAACGCCAGTTTACTCGACAACGGAGGGGTTAAAACAACTGTCGATCCGTGCATTAAGTGATCAGGCGATTACATTACTTGAAAAATATCAGGTAAAAGAGTTATTGCCAGTGCAATTCCAACACGCAGGTATGGACTTAACTCAGGCACTGCTACTTTTACATCGCCCCGCTAATGATGTAGATATCACCGCATTAGAGCAAGGCCTGCACCCAGCGCAACAACGTTTGGTGTTTGAAGAGTTACTGGCGCAAAACCTGAGTTTATTAAAATTACGCCAACAAGGACAACAAGTAAAAGCGGTTGCTCTGAACCCTATTAATCATCTGGAGCATGATTTTTTAGCGCAGCTCCCCTTTGCTCCCACCAACGCGCAAAACAAAGTCGTCGCTGAAATAAAAAACGATTTGCAATCTCCTTATCCAATGATGCGCTTAGTACAAGGCGATGTTGGCTCAGGTAAAACCCTGGTTGCGGCACTGAGTGCCTTAACAGCTATTGCACAGGGCTATCAGGTAGCATTAATGGCACCCACCGAAATTCTGTCAGAACAACATGGCATCACTTTCGAAAATTGGTTTACGGCTTTAGATATAACTACAGCATGGCTCGGTGGTAAAACCAAAGGAAAAGAACGCAGCGCAACGCTTGAAAAAATAGCGTCAGGTGAAGCGCAAATGATTGTTGGAACTCATGCGTTATTTCAAGAACAAGTAACATTTAATAACCTAGTGCTTATTATTATTGACGAACAACACCGCTTTGGCGTCCACCAGCGCTTATCGCTACGAGAAAAAGGCCGCTTTGGTGATTGCTACCCCCATCAACTGGTTATGACAGCAACACCGATCCCACGTACACTGGCGATGACAGCTTATGCCGATTTAGAAACCTCCGTAATTGATGAGTTGCCGCCAGGACGTACCCCAATTAAAACCATCGCACTGCCAGATACACGTCGTGATGAAATTATTGCTCGGGTAAAAACAGCCTGTACCGAGCAAGGCCGCCAAGTATATTGGGTGTGCACCTTAATTGATGAATCGGAAGCATTGCAATGCCAAGCAGCAGAAGATAGCGCACTGCAATTAACTCATGCACTGCCCGAGTTAACGATAGGGTTAGTTCATGGCCGTATGAAAGCAGCAGAAAAGCAAGCTATTATGAGCGAGTTCAAAGCTGGAAACATCCATATATTAGTGGCGACAACGGTCATTGAAGTCGGTGTGGATGTGCCAAATGCCAGTTTGATCATCATTGAGAATCCTGAACGACTTGGCCTTGCACAATTACATCAGTTGCGTGGTCGAGTTGGTCGTGGTGCAATCGCATCCCATTGTGTGCTTTTATACCACGCACCGCTATCTCATACTGCACAAAAACGCTTGGCTGTTCTAAGAGATAGCAATGACGGTTTTGTAATTGCTGAACGTGATTTGGAAATTCGTGGTCCAGGTGAAGTGCTCGGCACTAAACAAACAGGTTTAGCGGAATTTAAAATTGCTGACTTAACCAGAGATAAGCACACACTCAACTTAGTCAGACCTATCGCACTACAAATGCTCCGCCAGTATCCTGAACAAGTAGAGCAACTAATCAATCGCTGGCTTGCGGGTAAATCAGTGTATGCACAAGCTTGATAGTAAAAAGCCTTACTGTAATAAGTAAGGCTTTTTCAACAGTCTAAAGACTAAAACTTGTATTCCATGCCAACACCTAAGTAATCTTGATCAACATTACTGTCCATATCAAAATTAGTATAGAAGGCAAATAGCGTGGTGTTTTTGCTCAATGAGTGATCAACACCAGCAGAGATAGCAGACTTTTTGTCACCCGCATCAAAATCCATTACTTGGTATTGAACTTTAAATGTATTGCTATCAAGGGTGTAAGCCGCATTAACTAAATAGCCATCGGCATCATCGCTACCATCCACTTTTTCTTGGCTTTGGTACATTGCACCTAATTTAAAATCAGCTACTTTACCTTGCACTGTAGCACGCACAATATCATAACCATTAACCTCACTATCGGCAGCAATTGAGGCATAAACGTTGCTTTTCTTCAGTCCAGCATCGCCATAAGTAAGTGCTAAAGAATAACCATTATCGCCTTCACTCTCTTTTTCAGCAACGTAAGTTGCAAGCACTTTAAAACCACTTAAATCCTTTGATGAATAAGTTAGCGTATCACTAAGACGGTTTTCACCTTTAAATAAATTTTTGATATCACCTTCAAGGTTATCAAATAAATCCAACTTTCCTTGTGATTGTTTGAAAGCAGTATCATTACGGCCAATCACGAGTTGACCAAACCCACCTTTTAAACCAACGTATTGATTACGTGACGTAACCGTATCTTTAGAATCATCCGAAACATTAACTTGAAATTCGAATTTATAAATAGCTTCTAAGCCATCACTGATGTTTTCAGAGCCTTTAAAACCGATTCGTGATGCATTACTTTTAATTTCACTGAATGACCCTTCACCGTCATCCGAAGATTGCACAGAGACATTTGCTTTACCATACACATCAACCTCAGCAAATGTAGAAAAAGATAAACCACTTAACACAGCTAGTAATAGGCTCGACTTTGCAAATTTCATATTATTTCCTCAATAAACGCAACAGACTAATTTTTAATTCGCTGCATTTTGCCTGCATTAAGTGACACAAATATTACAATGGAAACATTTATGACTCATAGCATTCATGAAAATGAACAACAAAAGATATCAAATCAACATAAAACTGTAATATGAAGCTTACTTAGCACTAAATTCACTGCTTATTGTTGGTGTTAATTCCAGTAATAAATTAACCAACCTCTCAAGCAAAGGTTGTTGTTCATTATCTCGGTGATAAGCGACAAAAATATCCCGAGAAGTATGTTCCACATCAGACACTCGATGTAGCTCCCCTTTATCTAGATGGCTTTTCGCTAAAACTTCAGGAATAAATGCACTACCTCCACATTGTAGTATTAAATCTAGTGCAATGCGTCCTGTGCTGGTGCGAAAATATGGTGGCGTGTGGCCAGTAAATTGCCGTGCATGCCAAAGTGAGAAGGTAGTTCCCCAGTCAACATAGACATATTGATTATCAAAAAAATTTTCATTCGCAGTTCCTGCAAATGCGCTGATAGGTATAATTGGTAAGGTGCAAATACGCTCAACGACTAATTCATCTACTTTTGGTGGGTCAAATAAAATCGCAAGATCTAAGGTGCGTTCCAATAATAATCGTGTACTTTCTTGCTGTGCTTTTACTTCAGCCACCAGCGATACCCCTGGCATTGCAGAAACAATATTAGTGATACCAAACTGTAAAAAAGCATCCCAAATATTGGGAGTCCCTGCTAAGCTCACTTGCTTATGCATATTATCAGCAAGAGCAACATCGACTTTAGCTCGTTGCATACCAGTAATAATCATTTGCGCATGCGGTAATAAGCGCTCGCCTGGTGCAGTCAATTGGATGTTATTACGTTGGCGGATAAATAAATTAACCCCTAGTCCTTGTTCTAATTGGCGAATTCGAAAACTCACCGCAGACTGCGTAATATAAAGGTTTTCAGCCGCTTTACCAAAGTGACGAGTACGTACCACTTCAACAAAGGTTTTCAATAAATCTATATCCAATTATTTATCCTCACGATAAAAATTTTTTGTTTAATAAATTACCCAACTTGATCCATACTCCAGCTTGAAAATAGGGTATGAGGAAACAGCCATGAGCAATGATATTTCACTACTTCGCCAAGCATTTGTAAGTCAACGTCAGTTTTATGATGATCAAAACTTTCCGCGCGGATTCGGCCGCAGCGGTAATTTTACTTTACTAGAAGCCAGTATCCTTGAACAACACGGTGTTGTTCTAAAAGGGTTATATAATAAAACCCTTGAACCACAAAATGAAATTCAAGAACAATTTTTTGCTGTTGTCTCTGGCAACCAAGAGCCAACCAACGCAATTGAGCGTGCGTGGATTAAATATCTAAAGCTAACGACCTGTAAAGCAAAGTTTCATACGCTGTTTGGGCGTTCTAAAATTTCAAGTCCTGGGCTACAAAATCCAGACTACTATTCGGGGTCTGATAGCTTATAAAACTAATAATGTTATTTGCTTTTTCGTGTTTTAACGGTTACAACTTGTATGACTAAATAAATTTGCCAGTGCCAAAAACAAGGTGTTACGTGACACGAAAAATACTCATCATTGAAGATACGCCAACTATAGCGCGAGTGCAAAAACACATTGCTACTACAGTTGGCTATGATGTTGATATAGCAGGTTCATTAGCGCAAGCAAAAGAATTAATTAGTAAAAATAACTATTTTTGCGCTGTAGTAGACTTTATTCTACCTGATGCACCACAAGGCGAGGCCGTTCCCTGCACTATTGAAGCTCAAATTCCGACCATAGTAATGACTGGTAATATAGATGCAAAGACCCGCGATATCGTCGAAAAATACCCGATCATTGATTATATCACCAAAGAGAATAAGCAAGCCTACCATTATTTAGAAAAGCAACTACAGCGCTTACCGCGCAACGAAAACGTTAAAGTATTAGTCGTCGATGACTCAGCATCAGCACGACTGCATATATGCAGCTTACTTAAACGTCATAAATATCAAATATTACAAGCCAGTGATGGCATTGAAGCACTTGCAGTGCTTGAACAAACCCCCGATATAGCCGTTATAATTGCAGATAACGAAATGCCTAACATGAATGGGGATGAATTATGTGGTGAAATTCGTCGTTTATACAGCAATGATGAAAAAGCAATAATCGGTATTTCTGGCTCTAATGCAGTGCATCTTTCGGCGCGTTTTTTAAAAAGTGGCGCAAACGACTATTTACGCAAGCCATTTAATAACGAAGAATTTTATTGCCGTTTGAGTCAGAACGTTGATATGCTGGAACAAATAGCCACCATTCGCTTGCAAGCGAACACTGACTATTTAACTAAACTACCTAATCGTCGCTACTTCTTTGAAGAAGCTGAAAAATCGTTAAAAAAAATGCAGAAAAAAGAGTTAACTCCCTCTTTGGCGATGCTCGATATTGACCATTTCAAAGCAATCAATGATACCTATGGCCACGATGCTGGTGATGAAGTACTGAGAGGGCTTGCAATTTCTTTTGCAAAATACTTTACAAAAGACTTGGCAGCTCGTTTAGGCGGTGAAGAGTTTGCTGTGTATTTCAATGACACAAATAAAGATGAAGTATTGAAACGTCTGGATAATTTTCGTCACTTTGTGGAACTCAACAGCCCTGAATTTAGCAAAGAAAAAATTCAATTTACGCTCTCTATTGGTTATGCACACGGGCCTGTTTATCAAATTGATCAATTATTAAAACAGGCCGATATTAAACTGTACGATGCCAAACAAAATGGCCGTAATTGTGTAATGAGTTAAAGTGGTTTTGTTGGCATAGCGACATTTATCTGCTTACGCTTTTGCGATTGTCGATAAGAATCCCAACTGAAGATAGCCAACGCGCCCCAAATACAGGCAAACGTCACGACTCGTTCAGCACTAAATACTTCACCATAAAATACCACCGCCAATACAAACATTAAACTTGGCCCAATATATTGGAAAAACCCTAAGGTAGTATATTGCAATCGCTTGGCTGCACCTGTAAAGCACAGTAGTGGCAGTGTGGTAATAACGCCTGCACTGATCAACAATACATTAGTATGCCAATCATTCGCTACGAAATCAGAGCTGTTTGATGGCGTCATTAACCACCAATACATTAAAGCAACTGGCAATAATATTAATGCCTCTAGTAGTAACCCCGGCAATGATTCGATAGGTAACTTTTTACGAAGTAAGCCATACACAGCAAATGACCCTGCTAATGAAAGTGCTACCACCGGAAATGAGCCAAAACTAATAACTTGGATCACTACACCACATAACG
The DNA here is from genome assembly GCF_012927645.1 of Pseudoalteromonas arctica. Lineage (GTDB taxonomy): Bacteria > Pseudomonadota > Gammaproteobacteria > Enterobacterales > Alteromonadaceae > Pseudoalteromonas > Pseudoalteromonas arctica_A. The sequence goes on from NZ_JABBMT010000016.1 coordinate 17,106, forward strand.
CCAGAGCAACCGCTACCGCTTGCCATTTGCGTAGTTTTTCACTTAAAAACAGCATACCTAGTAATACGTTTAATAACGGATTGATATAATAACCAAGACTTGCATCAAGCATATGGTCATTATTAACCGCCCAAATAAACAGCCCCCAGTTAAAACCAAGTAAGGTGGCCGTAATCACCAGCATAGCAATGAGTTTAGGGTGTTTAAGTACATGCTGTACTTTATGCCATTGCTTCATTATTGCAACAATAATGACGATGAATAATACCGACCAAACCACACGATGCATCAGTATTTCAAAAGCTGATATATGCTGTAGTAATTTAAAATAAATAGGCGCTAAGCCCCACATAAAAAAAGCCATACAGGCTAAGATAACACCTTTACGCTGTTCAGGATTAGTTGGCATATATTGTTTCTGATGTAGATGAAAGGTAACTAGTTTACCTGTCAGCTGCGTTTTAGCCAACTAAATAAGTTGCCGTACCAAAAGCTATTTGAATGCCTTGTTCGTTATGGAGCTCCATCCGACATACGCATACCTTGTTACCAGAGCGAATTAGTTTAGCACTAGCGGTAAATTCTAGCCCTTTGCCAGGACGCAAGTAATCTGTGCGTAAATCTATAGTACCAAGTGTCGCTAGTTTGGTTTGAATACTAACTATATTAAGCTCTGTGAGCTTATCTATCATCGCCGCCGCCGCGAGCATCCCCCCCACATTATCAAGCACCGCAGAGATCACCCCACCATGGAGAATTTTTTGAGTGGGGTTACCAATAAAGACATCCTGCCAAGGAAAGCTTATTTGCGCCTGCTCAGCATCAAGTGATTTAACTTTTATTTGTAAAAACTGGTTAAACGGCATTTGCTCTACAAAAACTTTAGCAACTTGGTCAATTAATTGGGTTTTATTCATTATTATTATCCGCTATTTATACCCTACTCTCAGCGTTGTTACTTCTTAAAAGGAACGGCCATTCTTGCAAAGTAACGCCTTGATATTAAGCCCCTGTGAAACGCTGAATTCTGTATCTTTAGGTGGCTTGGGTATATGACTGGTAAGATGAGTAAAGCACAACTAAAAAGAAAATGCGATAAAAAGCACCTATGCAAGGTCGCCTAAAAGCTCTAAAATGTCCGCGATGAATACACCAAATCCCACAGTAAGCACCGTAGTGCGCAGTCCCGCAGCTATACTCAAACAAGTGTTTGGTTATAGCGAATTTCGTGATGGCCAAGAAACAGTGATCAATGCAGCCCTTAACGGTCAAGATTCGCTAGTATTACTGCCAACTGGCGGTGGAAAATCAGTATGCTATCAAGTGCCCGCGCTTGCCTTAAACGGTCTGACAGTCGTTATTTCGCCATTAATTTCCCTTATGCAAGATCAAGTCTCGCAATTGCAAGCGCTTGGGGTGAAAGCGGCGTATATCAATAACAGTTTAAACCGCGACGAGCAGCAGCAAATATATCAACAACTACACAATGGTTTGCTCAAGCTACTGTATGTTGCGCCTGAAAAAGTGCTACAACATGAATTTAAAGAGCGATTAAGTCACCTTAATATTAGTTTATTTGCGATTGACGAAGCTCACTGTGTCTCACATTGGGGGCATGATTTTCGTCCTCACTACTGCCGTTTGAGCGAACTAAAACAACGCTTTGCAGATGTGCCTATGATGGCGCTTACAGCGACAGCTGATAAAGCCACGCGATTTGATATTGTCCAGCAGCTTGGTTTAAATGCCCCCTATATACACACTGGTAGTTTCGATCGACCAAATATTCGTTACACCATTGAAGAAAAATTCAAACCGCTGGCGCAATTACTCCGCTACTTAAAAGAACAACAAAATCAAAGTGGTATTATTTATTGCACCAGCCGAAAACGAGTTGATGAAATAGCTGAAAAGATCGCTGACGCTGGAATGAACGCAGCGGCTTACCATGCAGGTATGAGTAACGAGCAACGCCAATTTGTGCAAACTGGTTTCGCCCGTGACGATATTCAAATTGTGGTGGCTACTGTTGCCTTTGGCATGGGCATTAATAAACCCAATGTCCGTTTTGTATTGCATTATGATATACCCAAAAGTATCGAGTCTTACTATCAAGAAACTGGCCGTGCTGGCCGTGATGGCTTGGCAGCTGAAGCTATTATGTATTTTGATCCGGCCGATATTGGCCGTGTTAGACGATTTTTTGAAGACATTGAAGATGAACAACGCCGCCGTGTTGAAGAGCAACGTTTTAACGCCATGGCCAGCTTCGCAGAAGCACAAACATGTCGCCGACAAATACTTCTTAACTACTTTAGCGAATATCAACGCGAACCATGCGGCAACTGCGATATTTGTCTAAATCCACCAAAAAGTTTTGATGGCACTTTAGTGGCACAACAAGCCCTTTCGTGTGTGTATCGCGCCGAACAACGGTTTGGTTTAGGCTACATTGTTGAGCTGCTGCGCGGAGCAAATACAAGCCGCATTAGGGATAACAACCACCACCAGCTTAGCACTTATGGAATTGGTAAAGAGCACAGTAGTGAGTTCTGGCTCAGTATTGTACGCCAACTGATCCACCAAGGCTTACTGAGTCAAGATATCACTCAGGGATCAGCACTGCGCTTAACCGAAGGTGCACGCGTTATTTTGAAAGGTCAATACGCGCTGCAAATGGCAGAGCCACGTCTGCAAGCTAAGCACGTATACCAAGACAAGCTCGCTCAGTTTAATTACGATAAAAAGCTATTTGCCAAACTACGTGCCTTACGTAAAGAGCTTGCCGATGCCGATGATGTGCCACCATATGTGGTATTTAACGATAAAACGCTCGCAGAAATGGCGCAACTGATGCCAACCAATGATAGTGAATTTCTTAAAGTGTCAGGGGTTGGCTTTACTAAACTCAATAAGTACGGCAGTCCTTTTTTACACGCCATACGCAACTACTTAGCCCAGTCTTAAATAAAGAGAAATTGATGACTCAGTTGCAACTAGATAATCAACATAACGCCATTATTATTATCCCAAGCGAAATGCCCAACGATGATGATTTTGAACTTTGGGCACAGTTATTTTTACACGGCTCAGAAATAGTAATGGGTGAATTTGCAACCGGAGCGGATCGCCACCAATGCCGCTTTACGTATGCACAGCAAAGCTTTAATTTAAACTTTGAACACTACAGTAACAGCGTTTGGATTAATGGCGAAGGCATTGAAGCTGAGCATTTATTAGCAGCTTTAGCACACTATTTTCTTACACTATTGCAACAATGAGGTAGACTTATACATTAACTTAGTGTGTAGTGGGTAAACGCTAAAAACCCATAATTAAGGATTTCAATGGTTGTAAATAACGCTTATGCAATTTTATTATTTAGCTGTTGCAGCACCTTGCTCTATTTACCTTATAGTTTAGCGCAATCGTTTGATGACAAGCAGCAAAGTTGCAGTAATCATCGTACAATTACACCCACTGAAAAAAACCTCCGTCGCCAACTTGATGTCGATGAGCCACTGCCAGAAAAAACCAACAATGCCAAAATTGCCCATATTGAACTTGAGCAACTCAATGTCTTCAATACCAATTTAGAAGCTGAAAATAACGCATTATTTAGCTTTGCCAATCGTGTTCATATGACCACTGAGCCAGACGTCATAAAGAACATTTTATTGTTCGAATCTGGAGATCACTATGAGCCGAAAAAACTCGCCGAATCAGAGCGTTTATTACGTCGTCAAGGTTATCTATACGATGCCAGAGTAAAAGCAGAAACTAACTGCGACGGTGACATTAATGTAAAAGTGATCACCCGCGACTTATGGACGTTACTACCAGAAATTAGCTTCAGCCGCAGTGGTGGCGAAAATAAATCGAGCATGGGTTTTCGCGAATCCAATTTATTTGGCTGGGGTAAACGCTTGTCACTTGCTCGCACTACCGATGCAGAACGTAATGGTTACCTGTTTGTTTATGATGATCCTAATATACTTTCTAGCCGCTATCGTGGTCGTATAGAATACTCAGATAACGACGATGGTAAACGCCATTTACTCGATCTTAGCTACCCTTTTTACTCTATTGATACGCCGTACAGCTATGGCTTATTAAGCTATTCCGATCAACGAATTGAATCGCTCTATAAACGCGGTGAAGTATTCAGTCAATTTATCCAGAAAACAGATTATAACCGCATTCACTTTGGCCACTCTAAACAGCTTGCTAATAATTGGACTCAACGCATTAGCGTCGGGTATACCCATGAACAACAAGCTTTTGAAAGCACTGTAAATACCGTCACACCATTGGCTGAAAAACGGGAGCTAAGCTATCCATATATTAGTGGTCATTGGTTTGAGGATCACTACATAAAAGTGCATAATTTCGACAGTATATATCGTACTGAAGATTTAAATCTTGGTTGGAATGTGCAAGGTTTATTAGGCTACGCAAGTGAAAAATTAAGCAATGACGATAGCCGCGCTATTTACTCCTTTGATGCAAAAAAAGCTCATTTTAGTGGCGATAATACCCTGTGGCGTTTTCATGCCAGCCTAGATGGTAATTGGAACGAACAACACAGCAAAGTAGAAAACTTACTCGCCAGTACTCAAGTACAGTACTACTTAAACACCAGTTTTAAACAATCGTGGTACGCTAAAATACGCTTAGACTATGCTAAAAACCTAACCCCGGATAAACAACTTATCTTAGGCGGCGAAAATGGCCTACGTGGCTACCCACTAGACTACCAACAAGGCGATCGTAGTTTTTTAGTTAATCTTGAAAAACGCTATTATTGGGAATACGACCTACTTCAGCTTTTTAAAGTTGGTGGAGCTGCATTTTTTGATATCGGTCGTGCATGGTTTAATGACCAAAATAACGGTAAAAATGGCCAAGTATTAAAAAATATAGGTATCGGGTTACGGCTCGCCCCAAGCAGAGCAAATGCGGGAACTGTGATCCATTTAGATATCGCCACACCACTTGATAAAACTGATGATGTTGATTCAATTCAGTGGCTAGTCACTGTAAAAAATTCCTTTTAAAGTGTGCTAAAAACGCTAAACTAGTTGCTCCTGAACCCCATTTGGATTGATTGTGGAACTGTTAGATATTCTTGACACCCAGTATAAGCTTGTTGTTACTTTGGTCGCTCTATTACTTTTTCCTGTACTATTAAAACTGACTAAAAAGTTACTCGAAAAAACCATTAAGGGCAAAATCGATATTCACCGTAAATATCGCGCTGAACTATTACTAAAAATTATTCTCGCATTGGTCATGCTGTGCTTAGTGTTAGTTTTTTGGGGTATTGAATTACGGGGTTTACTGGTACTTGGCTCATCCTTGTTTGCCATGCTAGGTGTTGCACTATTTGCAGCTTGGTCGCTATTAAGCAATCTAACCTCATTTTTACTAATGTTTATTCAAAATGACTGTCGTGTTGGTTATTGGGTGAGAGTTATTGACGGTGCAAACTTTGTTGAGGGGCGTATTGTCGAGATGGGCTTGATGAATGTGGTATTAGAACATATTGATGGGCACCGAGTTATTTACCCTAATAACCTGTTTGTTACTCGCCCGGTGATGGTTTTAAATAAAGAGCCGAAACCTACTAAAGCAATTGCGGTTAAACGCGCTATTGGTCCTAAAAAGCTGCAATAAACGAAAAGCACATAACAAAAAGCCGTTTAAGGATATCCTCAAACGGCTTTTTTGATCAGTTACAATCCGCACTTAATTATTTAAATCAGCCGTTTTTAGTTCATCCTCAATATCACTGATTTCATCAATAAAGGTCTCAAGCTGTTGTTCTACTAAGCTGTTTGCATGAGCAAAATAGGCTAAATGAAACACTGCATCACCTTCATTAACCAGTGGCATAGTTTGCTGACCAATCACTATACCACTTCTTGGTGCTAATAATTCCAGCTCCGAATCACCTAACGGGCTACTGATATAAGCTAAAATTTGCCCTTTTATTACTCGCTCACCCAATGATACTTGCGCACGCACAATGCCATCGACTTCAGCACGTACCCAACTGGTAGAGCTGGCAATAATTGGCTCTGGTAATTTTTTTGCGCGCTTGCCACGGATCATTTTTAAATGCCGCATCACGTAATCTACGCCCTGCACACCTGCCGCAATTGCAATGGGATCAAACCGCAGCGCTTCTCCAGCTTCGTATGTGATCACCGGAATACCTAAGTTCGCGGCCTCACTTCGCAGTGAGCCATTACGTAATGACGCATCAATAACCGCTGGCGTACCAAATGCATTCGCCATTTGTGCCGTTGCTTCATTACTCAAATCTGCGCGAATTTGCGGTAAATTGGTGCGATGTATTGCCCCAGTATGTAAATCAATAATATGCGTACAATGAATGGCCACTTGTGAAAAGAACATATGCGCCATACGCCCAGCAAGCGAGCCACGAATAGAACCTGGAAAGCTACGATTCATATCACGGCGATCAGGTAAATAACGTGATTTATGTATAAAACCAAATACGTTTACAATCGGCACTGCTATCAGCGTACCACGTAATTGGCTTGCATCTATTTTAGACAATAACTGGCGCACAACTTCAACGCCATTAAGTTCATCACCATGGATAGCCGCGCAGACCATTAATACCGGTCCAGCTTGGACTCCATTTACTACTTCAATCGGAATATTTAACGGTGAATGGGTATACAGTTTAGCTGCTTCTAAGGCTAGCGTTTTACGCTCGCCTACACCCACCGTTTCACCTAATAAAGTAAACGCACTATTGATTTTAACCTTTGCCACGCGTTGCGGTCCTTTTAGTTGCAGCGGTTTTTTCGATAAATTCGATCACCATGCCTGCAATATCTTTTCCTGTTGCTACTTCTATACCTTCAAGACCTGGTGATGAATTCACTTCCATTACCAAAGGCCCACGAGATGAACGAAGTAAGTCAACCCCAGCTACATTCAAGCCCATTGCTTTAGCCGCAGCGACTGCTGTTTTACGCTCTTCAGGCGTAATACGTACTAATGTTGCACTGCCACCGCGATGCAGGTTAGAGCGGAACTCACCATCTTGTGCTTGACGCTTCATCGCAGCAATCACTTTGTCACCCAGTACGAAACAGCGGATATCAGCACCGCCAGCTTCTTTAATATACTCTTGTACCATGATATTGGCTTTTAAGCCCATAAAGGCTTCAATAACACTTTCTGCCGCTTTACGTGTTTCAGCTAATACTACGCCAATACCTTGCGTGCCTTCTAACAACTTAATTACCACAGGTGCGCCGCCGACCATTTCTAGTAAGTCTTTAACGTCATCGGGCTTGCTGGCAAAACCTGTAACTGGCATACCAACACCTTTACGTGATAACAACTGTAACGACCGTAATTTATCTCGCGAACGTGAAATTGCGACAGATTCATTAACAGGAAATACATTCATCATTTCAAACTGACGCAGTACTGCACAACCATAAAAAGTAACTGAAGCACCAATACGCGGGATGATGGTATCAAAATCTTTTAAATTTTCACCGCGATAATGGATCTCTGGTTGCTCAGAGTTAATGTTCATGTAACAGCGCAGCGCATCAATAACTTTTACTTCATGACCACGCGCTTGTGCGGCCTCGATTAAGCGACGCGTTGAATATAAATTTTTGTTACGAGATAAAATACCAATTTTCATAGTTAAAACCTTAACTATCTAATAAATGAGATAAAGCCGGATCAACGACTATACGATTTTCCATGGCTGTGCGCCCTAATAACATTCTAAACTTCATACTCGCTCGACTGGTCAAAGTAACTTCTATAGACCAACTTTTATCTCCAGCACAGAGCTTAGTCTCAATAAAATACCGCAACTCACGCTGCCCACTTGAGCTGGTTACATATTTCATCTTTTTTACTTTAGCATCGCACTCAATTTGAGTGTGTTCATCTTCTTGCAAAGGCTGAGCAATAAATTTAACCCACTTTTCGCCTTCTCGCTCATATTCTTCAATATTAAGAGCATGAATACATGACGTACGGGCACCCGTATCAATCTTAGCCTTAATTTGATTAATGCCAAGCTCCGGTAAGCTTAACCACTCACGCCAACCAACAATTATCCTTGCCGTCATAAATGTGCCCTTTAATAAAAAACTGTCTTATACGCTACACGGATAAAAACACCAGTGAAATAAATTTATCAACTCGATGAGCCGAATTGATTGACCTAAGTCGTCTTATCAATAACTATAATAACCATACAGTAACAATGAGAATTTACTATGTTCAATGGTTTACTACACGCACTTATACTTGATGAACAAGGCGGCGCACATGCAATTGATAACAGTGCAGAGCTACATAACTGGCAACCTGAGCATGGAAAACTCTGGGTTCATATTGATTATAGCCAAACTGAAGCTATTACTTGGCTTAAAAACAGTAATTTATTGACTGATTATGAACTTGCCTCATTAACGGCCGATGAAACCCGTCCTCGCATTACAAAAGTGACGAATGGCTGTATGCTATTTTTACGTGGCGTAAATTTAAACCCCGCGCAAAGTCCTGAAGACATGGTGTCGATTCGTTTATTCATCAACGAAAACATCGTGATCACCACCCGCAAACGTCACCTACTATCAGTGCAAGATATTTTAGTATCACTTGAAGAGAAAACCGGTCCGAGCAGTATTTCTGAATTGGTTTGTCAACTCACGCAAAACCTAACATCACGTATGCAAGGGGTTATTGATAGCTTAGACGATACGCTTGATGGCTTTGAAGATGAAATTGACGAACCCACTAAGCCCTTTGATAACCAAGGGCTATCACAATTACGCCGCCAAACTATTGGTTTAAAACGTTATCTACGCCCGCAAAAAGAGGCGCTTAGCACTTTAATGGTAAACAAATACAATTGGCTTGATGAAAACGATAAAGCTAAATTAAACGAAACCACAAACCTACTAATTCGCTTTATTGAAGAGTTAGATAACTCAATTGAACGCGCACAAATTATTCAACAAACCATTACTAATCAGGTTTCTGAACAATTAAATCAGCGTATGTATGTAATGTCGGTAGTGGCAGCCTTATTTTTACCGCTAGGTTTTTTAACGGGTTTGTTAGGTGTCAATGTGGGGGGGATTCCTGGTACTGAAAGCCCCTACGCCTTTAGTGCGTTTGTGATATTTTTAATCGTGCTAACTGGTGGTATTGGTGTGTATTTTAAAAATAAGAAATGGCTTTAATTTCATCAAGGCGAACTTTATGCTCGCCTTTTTCAAGCTGCTCAATAAGTAAAAACTCCCCTTCCCCTTTAAGGTTTAGCAAATTTTTAGCTTTACCGATCAATGTCAGACCATCAATCGTCGAGATTTTCACAACTGCAGATTGTATACAAAACAACTCATATTGATCATAGTCGGCGCATTTTATTGGTTGATAACTCATACCCGCTCGCTGTTAGTTTTAATATTGAGCTATTGCAGCAAATGGCGCTCTCGGTAGGGATCGAACCTACAACTCAGCCTCCGGAGGGCCACGTGATATCCATTTCACCACGAGAGCACATTTGTGCCACCACACCAACTCGCGATATCAGTGCTTAGGCCGAGCAATAATAAAGGCATATGCAATTAAATGCTAGCTTCTATCGCTTAGATGCTTATTAATTCAGCAAATTATAATAAATTACTTCACAAGCAAGCAAAAAACAGCTATTAAATTATACTTAATAAAAATCACTAACCATTTTGCAACATATAAATGCCCGTTTAACGACTTTTAAGGCGCTTGTAAAAGGTTTAACATGAGGAAGTATCTATGAGTTTAATGTCAACCGAGCAAGTAGCGGAGTTTTTAGGGGTTAAAGTTGAGCGTGTGAAACGCCTTGCCCGGGAAAGTTTATTAATATCGAAATCTGCTGATGAAAACGGCGAACCACAATTTGATGCTGATGAGGTCGCAAAATACAAAGCACTTGCAGCGCGTTTTGGTGGTCTCTAGCGATGGCTCATTGAGCTTATCAAACAATCTAATTGCGTACGTAACTCTGTCACTTTATTATCGACTGAACGTGCGCTATACCAACAAATACACAATACTAAAAACACCAGCTGATAGCATTCAAGTTTTCTTACTGAATAGTAAAACTTTTGAAAAGCAGGCAATTGCTGCTGGTAGTTTGAAAGTAGGCTAATTTTTTGTTTATTACCTAACGTAAAGCTAACAGTAAGTGCAGCTAAATCGAAGTATACGTCATTGCTTTTAGCGTACTCAAAATCAATTAAAAACATACCTTTGCTATTCACAATAATGTTTTCTTTTACTAAATCATTATGACAAAAACCTTCGTCACGAGGTAATAATGCGATTTGCTTTAATGCATCCTCAACATCTGCTTGGTATTGCTGATATAAGTGAGTTTTTTGATAAAAATCCAGCTCGTACTTTATATCCATTGGCTCAGTAACAGCATTATGGTGATGAAAAGCAATTAACTTTTGCAGCAATTCTAAAGTGTAATCCCCTTGTGCAATATCCCCCTCTAGGTATTCAAAAATCGCAAGCTTGTTAACTTCATCAGTCCACAGTGGTTTGGGGCACACCTGCTGCTGCGCAAATACAGTTTGTGCTGCCAAGCCCTGCACTGGCCAATGCTCGCGATAACACTTTAATAAAAAAGCCTGCTGTGCAGTACGCACTAAAAAGTTATCGTTACTTAAACCGCTAAATAGCCGCTCATTGCTCAATACCTTTAGTTGTGGATCAAAAGCGGCAAAAATGCCGCTAATTTCTTTACCTGTCATACTGCTTCTTATAATTGCGCCAAAGGCTTAGCTTGATTTTGCTCGTACTCTTCATACCAGGTTTTAAACCCCCATGCTGCCATTATGGTATAGAAAATAAACAGCGCTAATGTTGGGTAGTAGCCTTTCTCGTAATACAAATACATCGAAGCCGCATCAATAACAATCCAATACAGCCAATTTTCCAGTACTTTTTTCGCAACTAAATAGGTTGTAACAACAGCAAAACAGGTTGTAAAACTATCTAAATAAGCAAAGTCTGCATGGGTGTGATTGTTCATCACATAACCAAATATTAATGCCACAATCGAAGTCGAAATAATGATGAATAAGTGTTGATATAAGCGCCATGAGGTGATCACTAATTGATGTTTATTAGCGTCGCCTTTTCGCCATATTACCCACCCATAAACCGCCATATACATATAGTAAAAATGCAATAGCGATTCCATTAATAAAGCACCATTCCAATACATTATGGTATAAATAAGGGTGCTAAAAAATGCTGCAGGCCAACACCACAGGTTTTCTTTTATTGCTAATAGCAAATATGCCATAGAGAGCGCCACTGCGATATATTCCCAGTGCGACATTGCAGTAAACCCTGCGAGAGTTTCTGTAATAAATTCCATAATTGATCCACTAAGGCTTTAGCTGCTATTGAGGAGAGAGATCACCATTGAGGAATTTACAAACAAAAATAGCTTTGCCAAACTCGTCGTATGAACGCTTTATTTCTGTACTAAGCACCGACATTACTAAATCGTAATCCCCAAAAATTTGCGTCGACAAGGTATTTGTTATGACTTTTAAATCGTCATATTCATTTAAGCGATCAATAAACCCCTTAATAAATGGGATATAATCTTGATGAAGTGGGTACTTACTGATCTCGACAGATAATTTCATGACAATTCCTTGGTTTATTCAAAAATATGACCGTTATTGTAACTTGAGCTAAGCTACAAGTCATTCAAAGGTAGAGCAGATGCTGAAGAAGGTGTAAAATCAGGGGAATTTAATTCAATTTACGAGTTCCTCATGGCGCGACGCATAACGTACAAGTTTAAAAACCAACCACGTGAAATTAATTTTGCTAAAGATAAGTACCACGATATGTATCAGGCTATTGCTGCGGCTGAAGGGATTGATTTAAAAAATTATTTAAAGATGGAACAGCAAATTGCTATGACTTCAAAAGGCTCTGCGGCAGTGCGTAATTTTCGTGATGAAGAATTTTCCCGTATGGGTTTTAGTGATGTATATTTTATCAAAGAGTAACGCTTAGCATTACTCTAAATATTCGTAGCTTACCCGTGGGGTTATATTACACAGCAACTCGTAAGGAATTGTTGTAGCACATTGGGCTATTTCTTCAACAGGAAGTTCTGACCCCCACATTACCACGTCATCACCCACTTTGATATTGTCGCTGTTATCGCCAATATCAACACTGATCATATCCATTGAGACGTTACCAGCAATGCCGTAGCGCTTATTACCTATTACCACCGGTGTACCGTGTTTAGCATGGCGCGGATAACCATCGCCATAGCCCATAGCTACAACAGCTAGCTTAGTTGCCTTAGTACTTTGCCAGCGACCACCATAGCCAACGCATTGTCCAGCTTCTACATCACGAATTGCTATCACCTTGGTAGTTAAGCGCATCACCGGTTTTAAATTATGCTGCTCCCCGGTGCAATTAAGCATAGGTGACACACCATACAGCATTAATCCTGGCCGTACCCAATCACCATGTCCTGCAGGCCACGCTATTATGCCAGCTGAATTAGCTAAGCAGTGAGCTTGTTGTTTACCTATCACAAGAGAGTCAAATAGCACTATTTGTTGCGCAGTTTTACTGTCACTGATATCGTCGGCACAGGAAAAGTGGGTCATTAAGTTAATATTATTTTTTACATTTTCTGTCGCTAATAACCGCTGATAAAAGTCTTCAAACTGAGTCGCTGCGATCCCTAGACGATGCATACCTGTATTGATTTTCAACCAACAACTAATAGGCGCGTCTAGCTGAGCTTGCTCAAGCGCGATAAGTTGATTTTCGTCGTGGATAATTGCCTGAAAATTATTTGCCAATAATATAGGTAAGTCATCTTGATGGAAAAAACCTTCCAGCAACACAATAGGCTTGGTCAGCCCGCCCGCTCGCAGTGCTAAAGCTTCATCTATTCGTGCCACAGCAAATGCATCGGCATCATTAAGGTGCTGCGCTATTTTCACTAAACCATGACCATAAGCATTGGCTTTTAATACCGCCATAACTTTACTGTTAGGCGCAAACTGTCGCACTTGCGCTAAGTTATGAGCAAGTGCTTGTAAGTTAATTTCGGCTATAGCTAAACGCATCAGTAATCGTCGTCTACCGCAGGTCCGGCGTAATTATCAAAACGCGAGAACTGACCTTGGAAGGTTAAACGTACTTTACCAATTGGACCATTACGTTGTTTACCAATAATGATTTCAGCGACGCCTTTATCGGTACTATCTTCGTTATACACTTCATCACGGTAGATAAACATGATCAAATCGGCATCCTGCTCGATAGAGCCTGATTCACGTAAGTCGGAGTTAATTGGCCGTTTGTCAGCACGTTGCTCTAGGGTACGGTTTAACTGCGATAGAGCAACCACAGGGCATTGCAGCTCTTTTGCTAACGACTTGAGTGAGCGTGATATTTCTGCAATCTCTAAGGTACGGTTGTCTGATAAGCTAGGTACACGCATAAGCTGTAAGTAATCGACCATGATCATACTGATACCACCGTGATCCCGAGCAATACGACGCGCACGAGAGCGCACATCGGTAGGAGTTAGGCCTGATGCATCATCAACATACATCTTACCTTTTTCCATCAGTAGCCCCATAGTTGATGAAAGACGCGCCCAATCGTCATCATCCAATTGACCGGTTCGCACTTTGGTCTGATTAATTCGACCAAGGGATGCCAACATCCTCATCATGATTTGCTCCGAGGGCATTTCTAATGAGTAAATAAGCACGGGCTTATCTTGTGTCATGGCGGCATGTTCAGCTAAGTTCATCGCAAATGTGGTTTTACCCATCGACGGACGAGCGGCCACAATGATTAAATCTGATGGCTGCAAACCTGTGGTCATTTTATCCAGATCAGCGTAACCGGTACTCACCCCCGTCACACCATCTTGTGGTGACTGGTACAACTCTTCGATTTTATCGACTGTTTTTTCTAAGATGCTATGAATACTTTGCGGACCATCATTACTTTTAGTGCGCTGCTCAGCAATTTTAAATACTTTACTCTCAGCAAAGTCGAGTAAATCATGACTGGTGCGCCCTTCAGGGTTAAATCCTGCTTCGGCTATTTCATTGGCAACGCCAATCATTTCACGTACTACAGCACGTTCACGCACGATATTCGCATAGGCGTCGATATTCGCCGCACTTGGCGTATTTTTAGCAATTTCAGCTAAATAAGCAAAACCGCCGATACCACTGAGTAAGTTTTTTTTCTCTAAACTCTCAGATATGGTGATCAAATCGATTGGGTCGCCTATTTCAGCAAGCTCGATCATGGCTTCAAAAATAAGCTTATGAGTACGTGTATAAAAATCTTGCGAAACAACCAACTCGGCAACACGGTCAAAGGCTTGATTATCAAGCATTAAGCCACCTAAAACAGATTGCTCTGCTTCGATGGAATGAGGAGGAACTTTAAGAGTGTCGACTTGTTTATCTGGTTTAGCCATATTTAGCCATAACTTCGCAATACTAACAATGAATGGTCTCTATTCTATCGACTTGGCTTAGCCGTGCAAAGAGCAAAGCAGGATTTCTTTTCCTACTTTGCTACGGGAGATTAGTTTTGCTTACGTAATTCTATGCGCCCACTGATAGTATCTATTTCAATATCAGCATCACCACCATTAACCGCAAACGCTAATTCACTTGATGGGCCGTACTTGGCTTTCTTCACCTTGTCATTACTCAGCTGATTAACTATTTTACCATTGGCATGAGCTTCAATTTCAAACCGCGCAGAGACGTTAGCAGGGAAGTAAAAATCGGCATCGCCACTGACTGATTCATAGCTAATTTGCGCGCCTTTTAATAACTCATTGATGTGAATATCACTTTCCCCATTTACCGTGCTAATACGTAAACTTTTTAATGATTCAAAAACAAAGTCGATATCGCCATTCACGTTTTCTAAGCGAACTTCTTGCGCCGCCGTTTTCGATTTGATATCACCATTAACTGCATTAAAGCGCAAAGTGCCTTGTGAATCTTTGTCGTTAATTTCACCATTGACAGTTTCATAACGTATATCACCTTTTAAGCCAATTGCGCTCACATCCCCATTGACGGTATCAACACTAATATTACCGCTGATGCTTTGTAAGTTAATATCACCATTAACGACATCAATATCAGCCCCAGCGTTCAAATTTTTAGCACTGATAGTAGCGTTAACACCGGTAAATTCAAGTTCGCTGCTATTTGGCATATAAATAACTAACTGAGAACCATCACCACTATTCCAGCCGTTATTATTGTTACGCGGCATTTTAACGATAAATTCGATACGGTCCCCTTCTACTTCTAAACGATACCCTTGTGCTTTGTCATCAAGCTCACCAGTGATCTGTAATTGTGATTTATCCCAGCCTTCAATACGTACACTACCACGTTGGTTATCTATAAAAATGCGCTTATTAGCGGGCACCACAATTTGTTCATTGATTTTTTCACCAGCAGAGGCGAAAAACGGCAATAGAGTTAGTGCTAATAGTAATATTTTCATGGTTGATACTCCTAAATTTGTTGCCACTTTGGTGCATGCACCTTATTAATTAAATCTAATTGCTGCTGATAAACCTGAGCGAGCATTTTTAATAATGCAGGATTTTCAGGCTCATTGTTGAGGGCTTGCTTTATTGCCTCCTCAGCATTTTCTAACTCTGTTAATTGCTGTTGCCAGTTATCTGTCAATGCAGGCTGATTTTGATATTGCACCAACAAGGTTTGTTTTTGCTGGGTAAAATAGTCACTCATCACCACACTTGTCGCAGGCTCAGAGCCTGAAAACAGCAACTGCACACTTAATAAAGCTACCACTGAACATGCAGCTACGCCTGCGAGCTTAGGCCATGTAACGCTCTTAGTCTGTGGTTTTGGCACTTGTGCTAACGCTTTTTCGATACCTGGCCATAAATCTTTTTGTGGCGTAATGTCTGAGTCTGTGTTGTTAATCGACTCAGCTAAAAAGGTGTCAAAATCTGGCTTACTCATTTTCATACCACTCTTTTAATAACTGACGGGCGCGATGAAACTGCGACTTACTAGAACCCACTGCCATTTCTAACATAGTGGCAATCTCTTCATGGCGATAACCTTCAATGGCGTGTAAAACAAACACCATTCGCGCTCGCTCTGGCAACCGTAAAACTAACTTATCCAGGCCATTAAGTCCTTGGCAATCTAGTGCACTTTGCTCGTCCATACCGCTTTGCTCAAGGCTCACTACTTTTTGCAGCCAATTCTTATGTTTACGTAAATAGCTAATCGCAATATTGCTAGTAACACTATGCAGCCAAGTAGAAAACTGCGACTGCCCTTCAAAACTGGCGATTTTATGCCACAGCTGCACAAACACTTCTTGAGTTGCATCTTCAGCGTGTTCGCGATCTGCGAGTAACCGTAAGCACAATCCATATACCCGCTTTACGTGTAATTCATAAAGTGCGGCATAAGCATTTTGATCACCGCTTTTTACACGGGCAATAAGTGCATCTTCGCTTAGCTGTGTAAAAGCATGTTTTGCATCTATCAACATCGTTGATGTTGTCCCTTTATGATTATTATTTTGAATTTAGTGTATACCCTACTGCGATGGAAATACGATCTTTCAGATATTTTATGTTTCTTGAGGAGTTAGACGCAGGGAAAGAGTGAAAAGGTTTAAAGTAGATTGCAAGTTTTTAAAAAATTAATTCAAAAACAGCTAACTTAAAAGTTAATCCTTTAAATGATAATTAAAATGTCGGTTCTACGGGTTCTTCAGGTGTCTGAACAGGTGTTTTATATGACCAGCCAAGAAAAGCAATTTTAGCGCTGCTACTGGAGCTTCCGCCTAATGTAATATTCTTTAATGCCACATCATAGCGTGTTTCCCCATTACCGCAGTTTGATACACTCCCTCCTCGAATTGAGCCAGTGAACTGAGCCCCAGCATCAACCCGCACATCAGTATCAGGTGCATAAATTGTTGCATACATTTCGGTATTCGATGCAATGTAAATACCAAACTTATCACTGACACCACCTTTATCCTTACATGATAAAGATCCATCACCTGATTTATATCCAGAGTAAATATTTAGTGCATAGGCATCAGATGACGTGAGTTTAACGATCGTTTCTTCTACTATTGGGCTAGTGCGGATATGAATTTTCCCCATAACATAAAGTGTTAAACTAACACCTTTATGTATTTTAAAGTGTGATTCACCACTGGCTGTAATTGTAAAGTCACCTGCAACATAAACAGCTACTTTCTTATTATCGCCCCCAGCTAAAAGTGCATCTAAACTGCCACCATTTATAGTGAGATCATTAAAAAAATACATATTTTCCTGAACCCGGCCTAAGACTGTGATATCTTGAGGTAAGTACTCTGTTACAGTCCTATTATCTATAAATACAGCTTTGTTTTCATTTAATGTTATTTTCTTAGTATTATTCGTCAGTTGTAGATCAGGAAATGGCCCTAATGAATCTAACTCGCTCAATGTACTAATATTTAAAGGATCACATTGATCTTTTATGTATGTAGGTGAACTTGTAGGATCATCAGGGTCTAGCCCTGCAACATTTGGCACTGTCAAACCTTCTACATAAGCAGTACTAGGTAAAGTCTTTACAATTGAATTATTTATATAACTACTAGAACTTAATACAGCTCCACCATAAAGAATGTCAGGAATATCGACGGGACTATAATTTACATGAACACCATTATTTAATGTTAAATTCTTTTCACTACGAACATAGCCATTCACCATCACATCTTTAAGCTGAACATTACCATTAGCTAAAATATTGCCATTAATTTTTGTACTCCAAGTGCTAGTGCCTGATGGAAATAGAATATCCTTATTAGCCCATAAATCACCCTCAACAGACTGAGAAGAGCTGACAATAATTGAGCCAGTCGACGCAACACTGCCTTTTATTGTCCCTGTTCCACTTAATGTCACATTTGCATTATGGACTGTGGTTCTTACATCAGCGTCATTTCCAGCATAGCTCGCATCGGTTGAATCATAGCTGGTAATTTTACCTGAGCCACCTAGCGATACCCCTCGACAACCTATTATCGAATCTGAGTAAGGTGTTAAATTATTACCTGGTATAAAACCAAACCGTGCCACTAAGTTGCTCTGCGCATCACCTTCATAGCGCTCGCCGATACTGGCTATTTCCAGCTCGCCTGCGGTATTTTTACTAATACTTGCGTTGTAAGTTGCATCATCGCCAATCAATCCTGTTCCGGTAGCATTACCTGTAGCGGCAATTAAGCCATCTATATCTAGGGTTTGATCATTTTCAAAAGCTTGCTGTAGCAACTTAAATTCTTCAAAAATACCTTTTTCAGCCAGTAAACGGCTATTTATTTTCTTTTGAAAATTACCACTCATGCGCTCTTGAACAATATTTTCACGTAATGAATTAAGCACCACAATACTTGCCATACTTGTAAGTATAAGTACTGTAATGAGTGTAAATCCATGTTGTTTATTAATCATTACGCACCACCAAAAGCATTGCTTAAAATAACATTAGAGACCGCAATATCAATGGCAATAGTGTCACCAAATTGCGCTGGTAAGTTCTCTGGACCAACATTAATAGTGACAATGTTGTTATCAGTCGAAAAACTCAACTGGCTGACTCCCATTAATAATCGCTCTGCAGGAGCAGCTCCTAATGTACACATTAAATTATTGCCTTCTAGGCTATAAACTTCATTTATATCAACAGTTGATACACTACCGTTACAGGTAATAACACCTGCTGGCTGCTCAATAGTAATAGTCGAGCCATCGGCAGAAACCACAGGGAGAGTAAGCGTTTGCTTAATACTACGGATAAAGACTTTACTGCTATAACGGATCACTTCTTGCGCATTTTCAAGCTCTTTACTAACTAAAATAGTGCCTTTAATAGCAGAGTATGAAAGGCTAACTCCAGCGAGTAGAAATGAACCAGCAGCTAGAGCCACCATGAGTTCTACAAGGGTGTAGCCTCGCGGACGATAAATTGCCATCATCAAACACACCCAACGGGTAACTCAGGATAACTAGCATTTAAGGTAATTTGATTTTCTAATTGTGCAGGATCTTGTTGCTTGATCCGATCATCAGCCCATGAAACTGTGATTTGCATATCATCTGCATACACCGCAGGTAGGCTCAGCTGATAATCATCGATTTGCGGATCTAAAGAGGCACGAAAGTTAGCATCCGTGAATAAAGCCGGATCCGTCGTTTGTAACTCACACAAGCGAGGCCAAATACGTTCTAAAGTATTTTGCCCTTGTACCAGCGATACAGTGTAATTAAAGCTATTAGTAGCATATTGTAGTGATTTGAGTTGTGCTGCTGCCAAGCCTAATAAAGCAATACCGGCGATAACAACCGATAACATCACTTCTAATAATGAAAACCCTCGCTGTTTTAACACTTATGCACAACCTATAGACTTTTCTGCCAACCAGTTTTGGCCACTTTTTAAAATGCACAAGTAATAATCTACCGTTTTCTCATTGTCATCTTTAATTAAAATTTCGCTCGCCGCAGAGATTTCGCCACTTGACCACACGGTACGATCAACTAAACGAACCCTTACACCATGATGGTGGATGACAAATTCTTTTAGTACCGTATCAACACCATCAACAGCTGCTTTTACCTGCCATTTACTGCCACTTACCACGAGCTTAATTTCACGATCACGTTTGACCGCCTCACTACGGGCATATTTATAGACACTGTTGAGATGATTTGCGGTGGTAACAACCCTATCTTGCATGATCTGCTGACTAAAAGAGGGAAACGCCAAGACCGCCATAATCGCAACGATTGCAACCACAATCATCAACTCCACTAATGTAAAACCGGCTGTTCTAGTCATTGTTACTCCCAGCAACTATTAGCATCAGCTGATTGTGTGCCATCATGCTTGATCACTAATGCACCACAGCGATCTCCCGCTTGGGCAGAGCCGACTTTTGGGGTTGCTGTTAACATAAATGCACGACTTTTAAAATTAGCGTCCGTAGCAGCACCTGTAACACGGTTTAACGCTGTATAAGTGAACATGTAAAATTCTGTATTTAGCGCCGCATCAAAAGCATTTGGATAACCACCATTACGTGAATATATACGCTCCAAAGACACTCCATGTTGTAACATAACGTGCTGAATATCAGCACGGCGGCTACGCTCCATATGCTCGATATATGAAGGCATAGCTACACTGTATAAAACACCTAAAATAGCCACGACTATTAATAACTCGATTAATGTGAAACCAAAAGAAAGCTTCGTACTTTTCATCATCTGCTCTTTCAATTTTTACATCCTTAACACTATGCCAATTGCACAAACAATATACAATGACAACGCTGTCATTGTCAAGAATCTGTAACCTAATTACAATGTCGCTACACTTTAATTAGGTATATACCAAGTCACCTCAAGATGCAGAATTCAGCGTTTCACAGGGGCTTAATATCAAAGTGTTACTTTGCAAGAATGGCACTCCCTTTTAAGAAGTAACAACGATGAGAGTAAATACCTGTGAAACGCCCAAGGGATTGATTTAAAAGATTAGTTTTTATTTTAGATCCAACAATACCAGATAAAAACCTAAAGCAGGGACTTTAATCAATATTTATGTGGAAAATGATATGTTAGCTAGTGACGTGGATTATGATAAACAAAAAAAGCCGTGCTTTTCAGCACGGCTTTTTCGCTTAATTAAAAATTAAGCTTCAGCGATTACGATTACTTTGATAGTAGCCGTTACTTCTGAATGAACTGCGATTGATACGTCAAATTCGCCAGTCTCACGGATAGTACCTAGAGGTAAACGAACTTCTGACTTAGTAACTTCAACACCAACAGCTGAGATAGCGTCAGCGATGTCGCGAGTACCGATAGAACCGAATAACTTACCTTCGTCACCAGCTTTAGATACTAATGTAACTTCAGCTAATGCTTCAAGTTTATCAGCGCGTGCTTGTGCAGCAACAAGCTGGTCAGCGATTTTCGCTTCAAGCTCAGCACGACGTGCGTCAAAAGTTTCAATGTTAGCTTTAGTTGCAGGAACTGCCTTACCTTGTGGGAAAAGGAAGTTACGTGCGAAGCCAGATTTAACTACAACCTGGTCACCTAGGCCACCTAGGTTAGCGATCTTATCTAGTAGAATAACTTGCATGTTTCTACACCTTTTAAAAACGTGTTAATCCGCTGCTTACTTATGTAAGTCAGTGTATGGAAGAAGGGCTAAGTAGCGAGCACGCTTAATAGCAGTTGCTAGCTGGCGCTGGTATTTAGCGCTAGTACCTGTGATACGGCTAGGTACGATTTTGCCACTTTCTGTAACATAGTTTCTAAGAGTAGCTAGATCTTTATAATCGATTTGTTGTACGCCTTCCGCTTTAAAGCGGCAGAACTTACGACGTCTGAAATAACGTGCCATGAGATAAATTCCTCAAATAATTCTTTCTATATGCTGAGCATGCAAAACCAATTGGCTAAGGCCGTTACGACCTTCGTGGCGATTTAAAAAACCACTCACTTGCAATGCCTGCCCAACGTGCAAATGTTGAGTCTGTTGTTGCATTTGCTTACCACTGGCAACCACTTGAAGCCTGACATAACTATTACGGTTAAGGTCTGCTTCAACTTGCATTGATTTATGTTCTACAACAAAAATACAATGCGGGATACCAGCAGGGCTTTGGCTAAACTTGGGTGTTTTGCAAACAACCCCAGAAATAACCAGCTGATTCATAAAAGGACTGACCATATGGTTTACCTTAAATTATCGCTGATCAAACACCATGCTTGGACTCAAAACAATTAAGCAGCTGGTGCTTCTTTCTTCTCTTCTCTTACAAGAGGAGATGCTTCAGTTACAGCGTCTTTAGTACGCATAACTAAGTTACGAAGCACTGCATCGTTGTAGCGGAAAGTAGTTTCTAGCTCGCTGATTACTTCAGTAGGTGCTTCAACGTTCATAAGAACATAATGAGCTTTATGAAGCTTGTTGATTGGGTATGCCAATTGACGGCGACCCCAATCTTCAAGACGGTGGATAGTACCACCCGCTTCAGTGATAGAACCAGTATAACGTTCGATCATACCAGCAACTTGCTCACTCTGATCTGGGTGAACCATGAATACGATTTCGTAATGACGCATGGATATTCCTTACGGTTAATAGAGCCTTCTACCGTTTCAGCCGGTCGGTTTAAGGCAAGGAATTAATATTAAATAGGCCGAAATGAGCGCGTATTTTACGCTTAGTTGGAAAATTAAGCAAGTAGGTTTTTTAGCTTTAAGTGGTAAGTTGAAAAATCAGCTATCAGCTATCAGCTATCAGCTATCAGCTATCAGCTATCAGCTATCAGCTATCAGCTATCAGCTATCAGCTCAAAAAGAAAAACCATGCTTGTTAAGTCAAGCATGGTTTCAAATTTTATCTCTAAACTGACGGCTACAAGCTTAAAGCTTTTCTTTTATGGCTGTGTCGTATTTCTCTGGCGCAGTACTTCAAACAAACATATGCCAGTTGCAACTGAAACGTTTAAGCTTGAAACACTCCCTGCCATCGGGATTTTAACCAGTGCATCACAATGCTCACGCGTTAAACGACGCATCCCCTCGCCTTCAGCGCCCATAACAATGGCCATTGGGCCAGTTAAGTTTGCATCAAATACATGAGTGTCTGTTTCGCCAGCAGTGCCCACGACCCAAACACCAGCATCTTTTATTTCACGTAAAGTACGGGCAAGATTGGTGACTTGGATCAGCGGTACGGTTTCAGCTGCGCCACAGGCAACTTTACGCGCTGTGCCATTTAATTTGGCTGACTTATCTTTTGGCACGATAATCGCGTGTACGCCAGCGGCATCAGCACTACGTAAGCAAGCACCTAAGTTATGCGGATCAGTTATGCCATCGAGAACCAGTAAAAATGGCGTTTCTTCACGAGCAATGATTGTATCCAAGTCTTTTTCGTTAAAAGTCGGTGCCGCTATAACGTTTGCAATAATACCTTGATGCTGCTCACCTTTTGATTTGTTATCAAGGGCTTTACGCTGCATAAACTGCACTGATATACCAAATTTACGCGCTTCTTCAATAATTGGAGATAAGCGTTTATCATCACGTCCTTTTAGGGCATAAATCTCAATAAAGCGCTCAGGCTCACTTGCGAAAATTGCTTCAACAGAGTGAAAGCCAAAAATCAATTCATTACTCACGTATCACTTGCTCCTGAACTCTTACTTTTACGGGCATTTTTGCCTGATCTTTTCGGTTTTTTCACAGCCTTTCTCTTTGGTTTTTTTGCAGTCGTTGTAGTGCCAGCATCCGCTGATTTTCCTGTAGGTTTCTTTTTACCTCTACTGGCACTGTTTTTTTTTGGCTTTGCTTTTCTCTGTTCAGAACGACCGCTATGTTCACCTGACTCTTTTGCGTCAGCTTTTTTACCTGGTATTTTGCCACGTTTTAGCTGTGAACGAACACTTGCAGGCTGGTGCCCTTTCGCATCACCACGACGGCGCGCGTATCTGTCTTGTGCCGCATTGCCATCTAACGTTAAGTTAATACGGCGCTCATCTAAGCTTACCGATGCCACCTGAACCGTGACTTTATCACCTAAACGATAAACTTTACGAGAATGCTCACCAATCAAGCAATGTTTAGCGCCATCATATTGAAAATACTCATCGCCTAAATTAGTGACATGGATAAGGCCATCAATTTGTAAATCAGCTAAGCGAATAAACAAGCCAAAGTTAGTAACCGATGAGATCACCCCTTCAAATTCGTCGCCCACATGATCTTGCATGTATTCGCATTTTAGCCAATCAGCTACTTCACGGGTTGCATCATCTGCACGACGCTCCGTATTCGAACACTGCTCGCCCAATTGCGCGACTTCTTCGTCACTATAAACATACGCCCCCGACGTAACCATACCTTGCGCTTTTAAAATTCCTTTAATCGCACGATGTACGACTAAATCTGGGTAACGACGAATTGGCGAGGTGAAATGTGCATATTCGCCCAATGACAAACCAAAGTGACCGATGTTTTCAGCTTGATATACTGCCTGCTTCATCGAACGCAGTAGCATAGTTTGGATGAGTTCAGCATCAGGGCGGTTGCCAAGCTTGGCTAACACATGGGTAATTTCTTTTGGTGTTGGCTCATCACTGAGCGTTGCTTCAATACCCAACTCTGATAAAAACTGTCTAAAGTTAGCCAGTTTTTCACCATCTGGTTCAGCATGAACACGATAAAGCGCGCTGGCTTCGTGTTTTTCAAGCATTTTAGCCGCAGAGACATTGGCTAAAATCATACACTCTTCAATTAACTTGTGCGCATCATTACGAACCACTGGTACTATTGATTCAATTTTACGTTGGGCATTAAATACAAAGCGTGTTTCGAGGGTTTCAAACTCAATCGCTCCACGCTGTTGGCGCGCCGATTTAAGTGCCATATACATTTGCTGTAAATCAGTTAAATGTGGCACGACTGCTGCGTATTCTTTACGTAACTTTTCATCACCTTGCAAAATGGCATTGGTTTTGGTGTAAGTTAAACGCGCATGCGAGTTCATTACGGCTTCATAAAAACGATAACCAGACAGCTTACCTGCTTCTGATACCATCATTTCAGCAACCATACATAAGCGGTCAACTTCAGGGTTTAATGAACACAACCCATTAGAAAGCACTTTTGGCAGCATAGGAATAACTTGTTCAGGAAAGTACACTGAATTACCCCGTTCGATTGCCTCGGCATTAAGTGGGGTATTCATTCCGACATAATGGGATACATCAGCAATCGCCACCCATAACCGCCAACCACCCGATTTTTTGCGTTCACAATAAACCGCATCATCAAAGTCACGCGCGTCTTCACCATCAATTGTTACTAATGGTAAATCACGTAAATCTACACGGTTTTGTTTATCGGCTTCTTCGACAAATTCACCTAAATGCTCCACCTGTTTTTCAACCGCTTCAGGCCATACATGCGGGATATCGTGATTACGCAGAGCAACTTCAATTTCCATACCCGGCGCTAAATGCTCACCCAGTACATCAATGATTTTCCCTAGCGCATTCATATTACGGTTAGGGCTTTGGGTAATTTGCACTTGCACCATTTGGTTGTGGCGTGCGCCGTTTTCACTGCCTGGCAAAATAATGATATCTTGCGTAATTCGGGGGTCTTCGGCTACAACTACAGCAATACCGTGTTCAACAAAATAGCGGCCAACAATTGGCGCACGTTCATTGGTCAGCACTTTAATAATTCGTGCGTCACACTTACCGCCAGAGCCACGCTTAGTACCTTTAGCCAGCACTATGTCGCCATGCAGTACCGAACTCATTTGATGCTTGGCAATAAACCAATCTTTACTTTCGCCTTCGATTTCTAAAAAGCCAAACCCGTCACGGTGACCAATTACTTTGCCTTTAACAAGCCCAGCTTCATCAATTAAGGCGTAGCATTTAAATTTATTAAAGAACAGTTGACCATCACGCTCCATGGCACGTAAACGACGCTTAAAAGCAATTTGACGCTCATCATCGCTTACCGCTAACTCTTCACATAATTGATGAAAATTAGCAGGCTTGGCACGGTCTTTTATATGAGTAAGTATAAACTCACGGCTTGGGACAGGGTTTTCGTACTTTTCTTGTTCTCGACTGAGATTAGGATCTTGGTTTGACATTCACTATCTTGTTAATTGGTTATGATGTTATTTTAACCCATAACCGATCAATGAGACAGGCAAAAGCTATGAAACTTTTAAGAAAACGCTTTTACCTGCTTTAAACTGCTTATAATGGCGTTATAGCCAGCCTTTTTGTTTGGCTATACGCGCTGCATCTACTCGGTTTATGGCATTAAAATTAAAGCATTCATAATTACCTCCAGTTGAATGTGATAACTATGCCAGCCGCTAAAAAAATAAGAGTGTAAAATGTCATCAACTTTGCTGACATTTGTCATGTTTTAAAAATTTCACCTTATTATGAGCAGTGATAAGATAGTAAAAAATAGCAGAGCGAATTTACATGCAACCCCAACAACAAAGTTTAATTTATTTACATATTGCGGTATTACTTTTTGGTGGCACAGCACTATTTGCCAAATTAATAAATCTCAACGCATTAGATATCACCGTGTACCGCGCAGCCATAGCGGGTCTGGCTATTATGATATTGCTATTATGGCAAAAAAAAGCAATTAAACTCAGCTGTGCTAAAGATTACTTGATTGCTTTGTTGTTAGGGGCTGCTGTAGGTATACATTGGGTTACTTATTTTGCGGGTATGCAAATGGCGGGGATTGCCATTGGTATGATTGCATTTTTTACTTACCCAGTGATCACCGTATTTATTGAACCATTCTTTAATAGTAGTAAACCCAAAGTAAACGATTTGCTCAGTGCAGGCGTAGTAATAACTGGGATCTATTTACTGATCCCAAATGCAGATATGGGTAATAATGTGACCTTAGGGGTGGTAACAGGGATTATTTCGGCATTTTTTTTCGCTTTTAGAAATATTGTTCATAAGCGATACTTTAGCCACTACGGTGGGCCACAAACTATGTTTTATCAAACATTCGTGGCTAGCTTATTATTATGTGCTTTTATTGAAGTACCAGTGATAAATATAGCAAACCAAGATTTGGGGTTATTGGTCGTCGCTGGTGTAATTTTTACTGCAACTCCGCACTCTTTATTTGCGGCAAGTTTACAATATTTATCAGCATCAACAGCGGGGCTTATTTCTTGTTTACAGCCTTTGTATGGCACATTTTTAGCTTTTTTGCTGTTACATGAACAACCTTCACTACAGACCCTGCTTGGCGGTGCTTTGGTGATCAGTGCAGCATTTTACGAAACATGGTCAGTTACTCGGAAACACACATTATGATAAAAATTTTTGCTCATCGTGGCGCCAGTGGCACTTATCCAGAAAATACCCAGAGTGCAATAACCGCAGCAGTCGAAATTGAAATCGATGGTATTGAGGTCGATGTCCAAAGTTGTTTGGATGATTACATGATCATTCATGACACTTGGCTAGATCGCACCACCAACGGCCGCGGAAAAATAAATAAACTCACCCGAGAGCAAATTCAATGTTTTGATGCAGGTAATAATGAGTGTGTTCCCACCTTACAACAAACCATAGATTGGGTTAACAATAAAACATTATTAAACCTAGAGTTAAAACACACTTTTGCATTGGATAAGTTTGTTAAGCTGATTGAAGCAAACGTTGCAGCTAAAAAACTGTCACGCGACAACCTTTTAGTCTCTTCGTTTGATCACCATCAACTCATGTGGCTAAAACAACAGTTACCATGGGTGAAAATTGGCGCCTTAACAGCCTCTATTCCGATCAACTATGCCGAATTTGCCCAGCGCTTACAGGCGTTTAGTATTCATGTTGATAAAAACTTTATTAACCATGAGTTTGTCGCAGATGCCAAACAACGCGACTTACAAGTTTATGCGTACACGGTTGATAAAAAAGAAGATATTGAATTAATGCTGAGTTTTGATGTGGACGGAATTTTTACTAATTATCCCTGCAACACTAAAATGATTTTAAACTCACTGTAGTTATCAAAAATAGCTGCCGTTCATCCTATATTCTTGAATTAAAGTGAATTTGAACGATACTGAGTAAAACAATGCAACAGCCGAGCGGGCAATTGATGAGTGGGTATATGCGTATTTATAACTTTATAGAACAAGGCTTCTTTTTTACTTTAACCCGAAAGATTGTTGGCAACCTTAGCTTTGTATTTATTTTTCAAGCTATTACTCTGGTTTGGTTATATAAAAATCTAACTACGCAAAACGCAGACACCAGCCTATTTTGGTTACTCACGGTGATTATTATTGCCGGCTTTGCTTTTACGCTCTTTTACATGCGCTTTCTGATCGTGCGCCCAGTTACGGCAATGCGCGATACTTTAGTGAAAATTAATCGCCAAGATGCAAACTTAGCAGCTAAACTCCCCCACTTTACCTATGATGAATTTCGTGAGATCAGCCAGCAGTACAACACCTTTACTGATCATCTAAGCCAATTACTCGCTACCACTTACCAAAGTGCGCAGGCCAGTGCACAAAGTAATAATCAAGTGACCGAGTCAATGCAACATACAGCGCAGCTAAGCGAACAACAAATTGATTTTAGCCAAACAATAACCGCAGCCAGTAATCAAATAACTGATAGTCTGCAAAGTATTGTTACCAATACCGACAATGTACATCAAGTTAACGCAGAGCACCTAAACTTTGTTACACACTCTGCACAAGAACTTACAAAACTAGTCACTCAAGTTAAATCGATTAGTCATGTGTTAAGTCGTTTTTCAGAAACGATCTATGATTTAAAACAAAACAGCGAGAATATTCGTAGCATCCTGAAAATGGTTGAAGAGTTTTCAGATCAAACGAATTTGTTAGCCCTCAATGCTGCAATAGAAGCCGCCCGTGCAGGTGAAGCAGGTCGTGGCTTTGCGGTTGTGGCAGATGAAGTGAGAACTTTATCGGTTAAAGTAAGCGATGCAACTCGCCAGATCAGCGATTTCATCAACCAAATGGATTCTTTAGTAAATCAGACAAATAAAGAATCTGAGCAACTTGTCAGTTATTCACATAATGCAGAAACAACCATCAGTAGTACATCCCATGGATTTACTGATCGGCTTGTTGAATTTGAACACAATCAACAACAATTACAGCAAATTGTCAGCGCTGTGCACTTACTCGAACAGACACAAAATCAAACCCATCAATCAGTTGAACAAATCGTTGCATTAGGCAGCCAAGCAAAAGCACAAATTGATGTAGCGCTAGGTGATTGTCAATTATCACAACAGCTAAGTGAGCAAACTCAGCAGCAGTTACAGCGTTTTGTCTAAGTACAAGCGTTTTAACTGCGCTGTAAATATGTTAAATTGCGCCGTTATTCTTTCTTAATGATGTACCCATGTGAGTAGCTCAATATCCGATCACACGCAGTTAGCCCTTGATATAAAACAGTGGGGTAAAGAACTTGGCTTTGCTGAAGTTGGCATCACTGACATTGACTTATCTAAGCACGAGGCACAATTACAGCGCTGGCTTGATGCGGGTTATCACGGGTCAATGGATTATATGGCGGCACATGGTATGAAACGCGCTCGCCCTGCGGAACTAGTCCCAGGCACTGTGCGGGTTATATCAGTAAAAATGAATTATCTGCCCCCCGATGCAAGCTTTGCTAAAACCCTCAAAAATACCGATAAAGCGTATATTAGTCGTTATGCGTTAGGCCGTGATTATCATAAACTGATGCGCAATCGATTAAAGAAATTAGGTCAAAAAATTGAGCTGCAAATCGGTCAATTAGGTTATCGGCCATTCGTTGATTCAGCGCCAGTATTAGAACGCCAACTCGCTGAAAAAGCAGGTTTAGGTTGGCGTGGAAAACACAGCTTGCTAATCAATAAAGAAGCCGGTTCTTGGTTCTTTTTGGGTGAGTTATTTGTTGATATCCCTTTACCAATTGATAAGCCCAATGAGTTTGAGGGATGTGGGAAGTGTGTAGCCTGCATAACTTTATGCCCAACCGGCGCAATTGTAGAGCCTTACGTAGTTGATGCGCGCAAGTGTATTTCTTATCTTACTATTGAGCTACAAGGGCCAATCCCAGAGCAATATCGCTCACTATTAGGTAATCGCGTTTACGGCTGTGATGATTGCCAATTAGTTTGCCCATGGAACCGCTACGGGCAAATTACCGATGAAGCCGACTTTCACCCACGAACACAATTAAAAGATAAAGATTTACTTGATTTATTTAGTTGGGATGAAGCCACCTTTTTAAAAAATACCGAAGGCAGTCCAATCCGTCGAATTGGCCATCAGCGCTGGCTCCGAAATATTGCTGTAGGTTTAGGTAATGCGCAATTTAGCCAATCGATCGTTGACGCGCTCAGCGCCAGTTATGATCAATCAACCGAGTTGGTAAAAGAACACATAGAGTGGGCGATTAAGCAACAACGCTCAAAGCAAGATAAGCTACTAAGAAAAACCGCCCGTTTGATACGTATCGTAGAAAAGGGTTTACCAAGAGATGCGTAGCTTCCCCCCATTGATTATTATCATTACTTTTTCAATAAGATAGACAAGTCTTGTTCAATTTCATGAAAAGCGGCTTTCACCCCCTGCACAGACTCTACACGGGCAACTGATTTTTGAATAGCTTGATCTACCTTCTGATAAATAAACACTTCTTGATCTTCATCTAACCCCATTGACGGGATCCGCTGCTCTAACTCTTCTTGTAAACACTTAAATACAGCTTCGTTACTTTTATGGTTTTCATTTAACAGCTCAATTAAGCTATGAAACTTGCTATTAACCATAGTAATTGCATCATTTAGCTTTGCTTGCTGCGACTGTAAAGCTTCACGAGTCATGATTGCTCGTAGCTGTTGCTCTGTGACACTGACAATAAAGCACACATGATCACGGATCCGGCCATGCTTATCAGGGTCGTGATCTGGCATATTTAAAATCAATAAACTAATTAATTCATAATTAACTAAGATACGATGGGAAAACTCATGTATGCGGCCCTTACTTTTTAGCATATCAAACAATTCAATTACAATTGGCGAACACGTACCATTTAGGGCAAAGTGTTCAGGAGCATCCATACGCGCTCTAAACTCAACATTACCTTGTAAGTCAAACAATCTTAAACAATGAACTAAGGCTTCACCCAACGCTTTAGTGTTGTTAATCATACCAATACTCTCAATATAATTAACTATTTGCCCCATTTCACTACTGTTTGCCATGGCGTTAAATGCGGTTGACGTGGCCTCTTCAACTTGCTGTTCTAACGATTTTTTTTCAATGAGTACTTGGTTAAGAATTTGCAGTTTTGATTTAAGTTCGTCCTGCCCAAATGGCTTAACTATATAATCTTCTGCACCGACTGCATAACCTTCCATCCGCTCCTCGACAGTACCTCTGGCTGACACGAACATTACGATAATATTTGCCGTACTAGGGTTTGCTTTTAGTTTTCTACATACCTCATAACCATTCATTTGTGGCATACTCACGTCAAGTAAGATTACTTGCGGCGCAAATTCTTCGACTATGCTAAGGCACTCTGGACCACTGCTAACCATCTTTAATTCAAAATCAAGATCCAGCAATATCTCTTCTATAATTTCTAAATTAAAAGGCTCATCATCAACAGCTAGTATTCTCGTTAAAGGCATAATTATCATCCATTTCATAATTCATATTAATAGTTTAGTCGTAAAAAAAACTCTTACCAGTAATGCTAAGTAATTTCCTCTTGCGTAGCAGCAGTTTTGATTTCTAAAGGTAGAGTTATACGAATTGTCGTACCTCCTGAGCTGTTGTTATGAGCAGAAATAAGACCTTTATGTAATGATACAAATTCACGACACAAAGCTAAGCCAAGCCCAGTCCCGCCAGCACCATTATTGGTTTTGCTACTTTGTACAAATTTTGAGAACACATGTTCAAGCTCATCATCGGGGATCCCTATACCACTATCAATCACTTCAATAATTGCCTGCTCGTGCTGCTTAATTAAAACGACTTCAATACAACTCTGCGGCTCACTAAACTTCAACGCATTACCGAGAATATTGCGCAATAATTGATTTATTTGCTCTTCATCGCAGTCAATTATAAAAGGCGATTTTTGTGGTAAGTACTTCACCTCAACCTCTTTTTCCAAAGCAGTACCTAACACATCGTCAATACTGGTTTTAATGATATTATTAAGGTTATGGGGCCGAGGGTTAAAAGGAAACTTACCAACATCGAGTTTAGATAAGTCGAGTAAATTATTAAGTAATGAAAGCAGCCGCTCGCCACTACATTCAATGCGAGATAAATATTTCTGCAACTTTTCAACCGAAATATCACCTCTGCCGAGTTTATCTAAACCAAAACGAGCAAAACTTAATATTGAATGCATAGGAGTACGTAATTCATGGGACATGTTAGCAAGAAACTCTGATTTGCTGTGATTTGCTGCCTCAGCGACATTTTTAGCGTCTTCAAGCTGGGATGTTCGGGCACATACTTGTTCTTCAAGCATATCTTTTGCTTCGAGTAATAGCTCCTCTTTAAGTTTAAGGTGAGTAACATTTTTAAAAATAACTGCGAGTGCAATATCATCATGATGGTCTATTTCATTAAATGAGCCAACTAATGGAATGGTATCTTCGTCTTCCATTGGCAGATACACGTCACAACTAAATTGACGATTTTTATTTAACGTCGCTATTTTTTCTTTGATTTGCTCAGCAGATGTTGCATCCAATAAAGTAAATATTGAGCTGCTTTTAAGTGCCTTTGCAGACAGGCGAAATAGTTTAGAGCAAGCATCGTTTGCTTCAATCACTTCACCATTGCGCTCAAATAACATAATCGCATCAGGTGTATGCTTATAAATAACGCGTAACAAACTATCTTTTTCAATAAGTGCATCAACGGTATCTTGTAGGCGTTCAACCAACTCTGTGTTATGTCGTCTTAACAACTCAGTTTGCCAAAGTTTATGCACCGATTGCAGTATCATATTTTCATTGATCGGTTTAACGAGTACATCTTCCACCCCTTGACGGATAGCTTCAATCATCGACACTTGATTTGGTTTTGAAGTGAATAGTAGGCAACGACATTGCGGGTATAATACTTTGAGGGCGGCAAATACTTCTAAACCAGAGCCATCTGGCAAGCTAAAATCGCTCAATAGCAGATCAATTTCATGCCCTTGTGTTTTGCTAACCGCAGAGCTAATGCTATTAGCTGTAATGGTTTTAATATGAGCACCTAATAGACTATTTGCTATTTTTTCAAGCCGCTGTGGAATATGGTCGACCAGCAATACCGTTGGTAATACTAAAACACTATCAGAGCCAAGCTCTAAAACATTCTCCAATAAGGTGCTGATCTCTTTATTCGCAAAAAATGGATAAATCACCAGAGCATTTGGCATCAGCCGATTAAGATCACTAAATGAAGAAAGTTGTTCATTGTTTTCAACTTTAGGTGCCAGCAGTAAAAAGCGCTCTTGACTGACCTGTGTCACTAAAAAACTTGCGGTAGCCACTGGAACACCGTGGGCAATAGTCACTAAATCATAATTATTAAACGCTATGCATTCCGGTAGCATTGAAAAATGGATCAATTCAACTTCACAGCCAATCAATTCAAGCAATACTTTTATTCGCATCGCTAAAATACTATTGCTATCAACGATCAATATTTTCCGCACAGCTTTGACCCCGCTTTTCATCAACTTAACATGATAAAAGCGTAGTCTAAGTTTTCTGCATTAACATCATCTAAAGGATTATTTTTAGTCGTATATCTACCCTAAATGCTTACCTAAGATAGTTAAGCTGTAATGGTTGTCATCCAAAATAGCCACATTCGGTAAGTTTCCCCATTGTTGATAACCAAAGCGCTCGAACAATTTAATACTCGGTATATTATGACTAAATATAAATGCTAGTAGCACTTTAATATTTAATGGCTTAGCTTGCTCCTGGGCAAAAGCAAGTAAGTGCTTACCAAGCCCTTGACCTTGTGCAAATGCGGTAATATAGATACTGATTTCTACCGTTGCATCATAGGCTGGACGACCATAAAAAGATTTATAACTAAGCCAAGCTATCACCTTAGAGTCTTGCTCATAAACGTAAATAGGCCGCTGCTTAGTATGGCTATTAAACCAACTTTGCTTGTCTGCTATGCTTACTTGTTCGGTGTCGGCTGTAACCATTCTACTTGCTATTGTTTCATTATAAATTGCAACTATGGCGGCTAAATCATTACTATTTGCTAATCGTATTGTCATTTTGTTTTTAGCGGTTGTTGATCACTTCATTGCATAGTAACGTATGAGTTAAGGTCACACCACTGCAAAATAAACGGTAGACTGCCATCCAGGGTGATCAGCCACAACAAGTTAAGGAGTCGGTATGTTTAAAAAGTTATTATTATACTGCGCAATACTCAGTTGCAGTGTTTATGCGCAGCCAGAGCAAACCAACCAGCGGCAAGTTGAGGCTACATCATGTGATGATTTTACTAATGTTACTATGCGTAAGCTTCGCTCTAAAGAGAGTATTAATTTATGTCAATTCAAGAATAAACCCTTATTGATAGTCAATACAGCAAGCAACTGCGGTTTTACGCCACAATTTGAAGGGCTTGAAGCGTTATATCAAAAATACCAAGACCAAGGCTTAGTGATACTGGGATTTCCTTCTGATGATTTTTTCCAAGAAGAAGATGACGAAAAAGCCACTGCTAAAGTCTGTTTTGTAAATTACGGTGTGACCTTCCCGATGTTTGCCACCAGCGAAGTCAGAGGCCGTGATGCCAATGCTATATTTAAACATTTAAATGCCCAAACGAGCTCGCCAAATTGGAACTTTTATAAATACCTCGTATCTGCAGATCGAAAGCAGGTCGAACGTTTTAATAGCAAAACCAAGCCAGATTCAGGCAAATTAGTTAAAGCGATAGAACAAGCAATTTCAGATATTTAATTTTCTACTGGTACAAGTAGTTATTATTGGACTAGAATAACGTAAGGTTTGATTAAAAAAACACCACTTTGAAACGGGAGATTTTATGACAGTGGCAAGTGCAAGACACATATTAGTAGACAGCGAAGCGCAGTGCTTAGATTTAAAAACCAAGATTGAGCAAGGCGAGGATTTTGCTGAGTTAGCTAAGACACATTCAAACTGCCCTTCAGGTCAGGATGGCGGTGCATTAGGAGAGTTTGGTCCTGGTATGATGGTTCCTGAATTTGATAAAGTGGTATTTTCAGCACCCATTAATCAAGTACAAGGCCCTGTACAAACTCAATTTGGCTACCACTTACTTGAAGTGACCAGCCGTACAGAATAACCTTTGTTTTATCACTAATTTAAAAGACAGCCGCCTCTGCGGCTTTCTTTTTATCCTAAGGAAAGCACATGCAACTATTAGGCTCAACAACCTCGCCATTTGTACGCCGCATTCGTATTTGGGCACTGTTAAATCAATGCAGTCTTGAGTTTATCAACTTAGATATTTTTTCCGACACTGATCGTCAGCTGATGATACAAAATAACCCAGCCCGAAAAATTCCAGTGCTAATCACTAAGCAGCAAACGTTGGCGGATTCAAATAACATCATCCGCTTTTTACTCGAACAGCACAGTCAAACTAGTCTGAATTGGCAGCAAGAGCATCTGCTAACAATCATTAATGCATGCAGTGATTCACTGGTTGAGCTATTACTTTGTCAGCGCTCAGGATTCGATACGCAGGATGATAAATTATTTTTTAATCTACAAAATGAACGCATTGCTGAAACATTAAGCTATTTAAATAACCATTTTGCAGATGCAGAATTTAAAAGCTGTGAATACCTGTGCATCAGTTTATACTGCTTACTTGATTGGATTTGCTTTCGCGAGCTAACGGATCTAACGGCACATACCGAGTTAATGAAGTTCTATCACTCATTTGCTCAGCAACAGGCAGTGCAGCAAACCGATCCACGTAATTAACATTTAAGGGTAAACACATGAGTGATATCGAAATTGAATCAGAACTGGTAAGTTTTGTTGAAAAAGTACGTCAAAGTGAACAAATCTGGGCGCTAGGTACGGAAGATGGCGGTTTTGTGGTTTGTGACTCTAACCAATTTGAAAACACCGATGTACTACTATTGTGGGAAAGTGAAGCAACAGCAAAAGCCCAGTGTAAAGAAGAGTGGGCCGATTACAATCCACTGCAAATCACCTTGGATGAATTTTTAGATGACTGGGTTGAAGATCTAAAAGAAGATGATGCTCTGGTTGGCCTAAACTGGAATGACGACCAAGTATGTGTTGAAATCGAGCCGGTTGGATTAGCACGCGCACTAAGCGAGTAAGCATTATTTAACATTGCTTTACTGCGCTAGTTTATTTGCTATAAACTAGCGCAAATCTTTACTTTCAGGGTATTACGTTGAAATCCCATCTTGGTCGCCGCCCTTTTTCCGCTATGGAATTACATACGCTTTACCATGGCTATATATATGGTGATCAACGCTTACCTCGCGAACAACCGAAACATTGGCATTTCTGGCTCCCTTTAATCGCTTATTATAGTGGCGCTTACAGTGATGAAATTGGCCAGTTACAGCTGTGCGATATTGTTGAACATCAACAGATCCTTTGTTTTCATTTCCATACCCACGGCAAAATAAAAGCCCGTATTGTGCCTATCCATCAAGCACTTTTTGATGCTGGCTTAAACGAGTATATAACAACCGTTAAACAACGGGGACACAGTCGCCTATTGTTTGACCTGCCATCTAAATCAGGTCGCTATAGCGAAAAAGTTCGCATTTGGTTCTCTGGTGAAGGAGAGCGTGCCGGCTACTTACAAAAGTGTGACATTCCCAATATCGATCAACTTGGTATGAAAACCGCTGTCAGCAGTCTCAGGCTCAATTTTGAGCAGCAAATCCGCATTTATGCAATTCAAGCAGGCAATAAAGATGCTTTTAATTATCTACTTGGCTTTAATGAATATGAATTGACTGAATTTAGCGATGTAACCACCCTTGATCAGATCTGCCAACAAATACGCGTGATCAACCAGCACATTGATTGGCACCGCTTTAATCAACGCCATACCATTTAACAAATTTTGTTACCAACTAGCTCATTACTCACTGCTTAAAAACTGTTAGGATAACTAAGACAAACTCTAACAAGAAAATATCAGGATCCTCTATGTTTATTAAAAGCCTACTCACACTCAGTGTGGCCGTTGCCGTAACTTCAGCTCATGCTAATGAATTTGTACTTGAAAAGCTTGCAAAACCAAGCTCTCAACAGGTTTCTTTAACGCTTGACCCAGCTCAAGAATCGTTTAACGGCATGACCAAAATTACCCTTGAAGTACTTAGGCCAACTAACTATATCGAGCTAAATGGTGTTGCTTACGCAACGCAAATGGCCAAACTACTTGGCGCAGAAAACTGTGACTTGAGTACTGAAATGCTAAAAACAGGTAAAGTAAAATTTAGCTGCGATGAGCAAATTCAACCAGGTAAATACACGCTTAAAGTCGACTTCACAGCCCCCTATAACCGCCAAAGTGTTGGCCTATATAAAACCTTAGATCAGGGTGTGCCGTATTTATTTACCCAGTTTGAAATGAGCGATGCCCGCCGCGCATTTCCAGTATTTGATGAACCAAGTTATAAAATTCCATTCCAATTAACGATTACAGCACCTAGCTCGCAAAAAGTGTATGCCAATACACCTGAGTTAAAAACGACCATTAATGGCGATATGACCACTCACTTTTTTGATAAAACACCGCCAATTCCTTCATACTTAGTGGCGATGGCTGTCGGTCCATTTGAGGAGCGTGAAGTCAAAGGTATGCCAATTCCAGGCCGTGTGATCACGCCACAAGGTAAAATTCACTTAGGTGAATATGCCGAGCAAGCAATACCAAAAGTATTGGCCGCGCTTGAAAGCTACTTTGGTATTCCTTACGTTTATAAAAAGCTTGATTCTGTTGCCGTGCCAGAATTTCCTTTTGGGGCTATGGAAAATGCCGGGTTAGTTACCTACCGTGAAGATATTTTGCTGCTTGATTTAGCCACCGCTACTCGCAATAAAAAACAACGTAATGTATCTATCATCGCTCATGAACTTGCTCACCAGTGGTACGGTAACTTAGTAACCATGAAATGGTGGAATGATTTATGGCTAAATGAAGCGTTTGCAAGCTGGATGGCCGCTAAAATCACAGCCCAACTTAACCCTGAATTTGAATCACATTTAGACCTACCGCAAAATAACGTTATGGCGTTAGACGCTCGTTTAAGTACTAAGCCAATTCGTAAACCAATTAAAACCGAAGCCGATATAATGGATGGGTTAGGACTCGCCTACAGTAAAGGCAGCTCTGTGCTTGCAATGGTTGAAAACTGGATTGGCGAAAAGGCTTTCCAGCAGGGTATTCGCGCTTATTTAAAAGAGTTCTCGTATAAAAACGCCGAAGCAGCCGATTTATGGCAAGCCCTTGGTAAAGCATCAAATAAAGATGTGGCAGCGGTTTTAAAATCGTTTATCGAACAATCTTCATTCCCACTGATCAAAGTAACTCAGCAAGGTAAAACGATTAGCATTAATCAAAGCCGCTTTACTAACGCGGGCGTTGATGCTCCTGCACAGCTTTGGAATGTGCCAGTTGCAATAAAATACGGTGCTGGCGATAAAGTTAAAACTGCCAATGTATTACTCACTAAAGCCAATCAAACTGTTGAACTTGAATTTGAAGCTGAGTGGATTTATCCAGATCAAGGCGCTTTAGGTTATTACCGCTGGGTAATGGATGACCAACAATTTGCTGCTTTGATTGATAACGCCGCACAGTCATTGACAGTACGTGAACGTTTAGCGTTACTCTCTGCCGCTGATGCATTACTAGATGCAGGTGTTATTTCAGCAGCCCATTTAATGCAAACACTAGAAGCTTTTGTAAGCGACAAACACCCACGCGTTGCAAATACCGCTTTGGGTTATTTAGCCGCACAAAAGCGTACCTTTGAAGATGAAAGCAACCAAGACCTGTGGCCTGAGTTTATTCGTAAAAGCATCATGCCCGCAGCTAAACAGTATGGTTTAACTGCGAAAGTCGATGAAGATGCAGCCATTGCACAATTGCGTACGCAGGTAGTGACGCGCTTAGGCTTTGACGGGGAAGATAAGAGCGTTATAAACACCGCCAAAGCACAAGCACGTGTTTACTTAAATAATCCAGAGAAAGTCGATCCATACTTAGCATCAACTTACTTAAACTTAGCCGCATTCCATGGTGATAAAAACCTACTCAATGCGTATATAAATACCTTTAAAACCACCAAAGATCCGCAAGTACGTACAAAAATGCTAGCGGCTATGAGTTACTTTGCCACACCGGAGCTACAAACTAAGGTATTAAACTACAGTTTAACTGACGATGTTACTGCATCTGATATGCGTACTATTATGTCTGGCCAAATGTATACAAAAGCACGTGAGGCTTTGTTTATTAGTTGGGTATATGAAAATTACGATAAAGTAGCGGCTAATTTGCCACCTTTCTTTGTGCCTAACCTGCCTTACTTTACAACTTCAGGTTGTAGTGCAAGCAGTTTAGCGAAAACGCAAAGCTTCTTTATGAGTAAAATTGCTGACGAACCAGGTTATGCGCGTACTTTAAGTAAACTTGAAGAAAGCGTGAACAATTGTATCTCACTTAAAGAGCGTGAATTAGATTCTGTTAATAGCTTCTTAAAACGTTAATTTATACCCTAACCATCTCAAGATGCAGAATTCAGCATCTTGAGGTGGCTTGGGTATATATCTACAAAAACGGCAAGCCAGTGGCTTGCCGTTTTGTATCTATTGCTTAGCTTAGCTTAACTATCAATAAGCTCAAGCTAGCCGTTAATAATTTTGATAAGTGAAGTAATAAAGCCTTTAGCGCCTTCAACGCTGGTCATTTTAAAACCAATTCCATAATGTATTGGATTCGTGCTTTTAAAAATACGCGCTGGAAACCGTGTCATTTCACTACTATGAAAAAAACCGCTAATGCGGTTAACGCCTGCTATTTTATTAAAATCATCACTAAAGACTTCCAGTGCAGGACGAAGTACAAGCTTAGCTTGACCACCTTCTATATGCAGATAAATTGCTTCTTTGGACTTAGGTAACATGTATTCAGTGATATTCTTAATTCTAAAATTACTACGGCACTCTAATGCTATAAGTTGCTCGTTGATTTGCTCTGGACTAGCTGACATGGATATCCTTGATTTTCATTAAGCTCTTAGCTGTAAACTACAGTACAGCCAAGCAGCTGCAAAGTTTTATATTATAGTTATTTAACACATACAAAAGCGAGTTGCTCATTTAAGTAGCTCATACGGGTAATATGGCTATCACAGAAAGGCGTTAAATCAAGCCATAGTGAAACCTGCTCAGGGTTATTTAGCTGGCGTTGGTAAACACGATTATCGACCGCATAAATGACCGTATTAGTATCTTTAAATGCGTAATCTTGTACCGTCTGCGGTAAACGAAAGAGGTCCGTGACGGTATTTTCTTGCGGATCATAACTTGCTAACCAGTGCTGCTGTGCTTTGCTATAACTGAAGGTATAAACCGCTAATGCGGGGTTAAACGTCAGCGTACGCCCTATATTTTCAGCAACCACTATTGGCTTCGCTGCAGCAACCTGAGTATATTGTAGGGTATGTGGTTCGCCTAAAATAAACATCACCATATCATCTTTGGCGCCCCAGACATGATAACCAACTGGTTCTATCCACTCAAAAATACGACTTGGTTTAACATTATCGTCAAACGGATATTGCCATAACTTCTGCTTACCATCCGCCTCTACTACAATAGCTGACAGTCCCTTACCATTAGGTGTTAAAGTCGGCGAGTATTCACTCACAGCAGTATTTGTGAAATTAGTTACTTGCTTATTAGTAAAATCATAAAAAGCCAGTTCTGTTTGACTTTGCCCTTCACTTTGCACTTCTTGGGTAAAATAAATACCGTCTTTGGTAAGTAAAGGCTGATTATTATAAACATCATTATTAGTGATACGGCTTACTTGTAAGCCATATTCTGTGTTAAGTTTAGCAAGTAAAATTTCGCTTTTTGGCATCGCAGCTAAAACGCTATTAGGGGTAACTACAAGGGTGGCAACAAAACTTAGCCAAGGTAAAGTCAATTTCATATCATTCTCTAATTATTTTTATCGCCCTTATAATAGCGCTATTTTATAGTTATTCCCAAGTCTGTTATTGATATGTCACTTGACCTACCCCCTTACTACGCCTTATAACTACAGAGCTACTTAAAACGAGAAAAGTTATGTCAGCTAAACATCCTATTATTGCGATCACTGGTTCATCTGGTGCCGGTACTACCACCACGACAAGTGCTATTAAGCATATATTTCGTAGTCTCAATATTGAGGCCGCATTTATAGAGGGCGACAGTTTTCATCGCTATACTCGTCCTGAGATGGATAAAAAAGTTCGCGAAGCGCAGCAAGAAGGTAAACATATAAGTTACTTTGGTCGTGAAGCGAATGACTTTGGCGCTCTAGAAAACTTATTCAGTACCTATGGCGATACCGGTGCAGGTAAATTACGTCGTTATTTACATACCTTTGATGAAGCCGTGCCATACAATCAACTACCCGGTACCTTTACGCCGTGGCAAGAACTAGAAAGCAGCACCGATATTTTATTCTACGAAGGGCTGCATGGCGGTGTTGTCGATGAAGATCATGATGTAGCTAAACATGTTGATTTACTAATTGGTATGGTGCCTATCATTAATCTTGAGTGGATCCAAAAGTTAATCCGCGACACCTCTGAGCGTGGTCATTCTCGCGAAGCTGTTATGGGCTCAATTGTCCGCAGTATGGATGATTACATTAATCACATTACGCCACAGTTCTCACGTACTCACATAAACTTTCAGCGCGTGCCAACCGTTGACACTTCAAACCCATTTAGCGCAAAAGATATTCCGTCCCTTGATGAAAGCTTTGTAGTTATTCGTTTTAGAGGCATAGATGACGTCGATTTTCCGTATTATTTACGCATGATTGAAGGCAGTTTTATGTCGCGTATCAATACACTGGTGGTCCCTGGTGGAAAAATGGGACTCGCCATGGAGTTAGTATTAACTCCTCTTATCAAAGATATTATCCTTAAAAAGCGTGCGCTTGCCGAATTAGCCCCCGTTGATTTGCCCATTTAAGAAATACGCTTGCTGAAATATATAGCTTATGTAAACTGCTGACTTCATCATAAAAGAAGGTGTCAGCATGACAGAGCCATTACGCATTCTCGTCGGTTCCAAAAATCCGGTAAAAATAAATGCTGCCCGCAGTATTTTCTCTCTCTATTACCCTGATATGACGATTGATTGTCAAGGAGTTGATGCACCTTCACAAGTACCTGATCAGCCAATAGGTGAAGATGAAACACGAATAGGCGCACAAAATCGCGTGTTGTATTGCCAGCAGCATTACCAAGCTGATTTTTATGTTGCAATGGAAGGTGGTGCTGAGCAATTTAGCTACGGCCCTGCTACCTTTGCATTTGTAGTCATTGCTGATAACCAACAACGTGCTATCGGTCGTAGTAGTAACCTTCCTTTACCCCCAAGCCTGTATAATGCGTTATTACAAGGCAAAGAACTTGGCGATGTAATGGATACCGCATTTAATACTACCAATATCAAACAGCAAGGCGGTGCTATTGGTTTATTAACTAATCATCATGCCACCCGAGAAAGTACCTATACGCAAGCGCTAACTCTCGCTATGGCGCCTTTTCTTCATCCCGCGCTTTACTCTAAGGAAGTTTAATGAAGTATACCCATGTTTTATTTGATGCCGACGAAACCTTATTTAGCTTTAATGCCTATGCAGGCTTAAAAAGAATGTTTGCAATGTATGGCGTAGATTTTACTGATGCAGATTACAGTCATTATCAAGCAACAAATAAACCGTTGTGGCTTGAGTATCAAAACAATACTATTTCCGCTACTCACCTACAAGTCACTCGATTTAGCGAGTGGGCAAATAAGCTGAATGTTCCAGCTCAACAGCTTAATGATGATTTTTTAACTGCCATGGCTA
Source organism: Pseudoalteromonas arctica (assembly GCF_012927645.1). Lineage (GTDB taxonomy): Bacteria > Pseudomonadota > Gammaproteobacteria > Enterobacterales > Alteromonadaceae > Pseudoalteromonas > Pseudoalteromonas arctica_A. The sequence continues at coordinate 60,050 of NZ_JABBMT010000016.1, forward strand.
AGATCTGTGAACCACTACCTGGCGCTATTGAACTACTAAATAAACTAAAACCGCATGCTAAATTAGGCATTATCACTAATGGTTTTACCCAGCTACAAGCACGTCGCTTAGAGCATAGCGGATTAAAAGAAATGTTTGATTGTTTAGTTATCTCTGAGCAAGTGGGAATTGCAAAACCAGCCGCAGAAATTTTTTATCACACTTTTGAACTGTTAGGTAATCCACCAAAAGAACAGATCTTGATGGTCGGTGATACCGCAAGCAGCGATATCTTAGGTGGCCAAAATGCGGGGATTGATACCTGCTGGCTACAGCATCCCAACACAGTTCTGCCCGCAGGTATTGAACCAACATACCAAGTGACTGAGCTGGGACAGTTACAACAGCTGTTAGAATTATAAAAAGGTTTAAAATAAAAACTAAACAGCAATATTTAAGCAAAAAAATGACGCTAAATAGCGTCATTTTTTATAACTGTTGTAAGCGTTTACGATTAAGCTCTAGCTACTTCTAAACCTGGTGCTGGCATATATACTGGGGTATCAAATGTTGCCCATTCCCACGCTGACTCAGTCGCCATAATTTTACGAAGTAACTTATTGTTCAGGTCATGGCCTGATTTATAAGCTGTAATTTTACCTAAAATGTTATGACCTGTCATAAACATGTCACCAACACAGTCTAAAATCTTATGCTTAACAAACTCATCGCTGTAACGCAGACCGTTTGGATTTAGTACTTTAAACTCATCCAATACTACCGCGTTATCCATGCTGCCACCTAATGCTAGGTTATTAGCATGCATGTATTCAATGTCTTTCATAAAGCCAAAAGTACGTGCACGGCTAATTTCTTCTGTGAAGCTTTGCGCCGTAATATCTAAACCGATACGCTGGCGGCTTTCATTGATTGCCGGGTGGTCAAAAGCGATTTCAAAGTCGATATGAAAACCATCGTATGGTTCGATCTCGGCCCATTTATCACCTTCTTCAATACGTACTTTTTCTTTAATACGAATAAAGCGCTTAGCCGCATTCTGCTCTGCAATGCCGCCTTTTTGTAACAAATAAATGAATGGTAATGCACTCCCATCCATTATTGGTACTTCTGAGCTATCTAATTCAACGATCAAATTATCGATACCCATTGCCGCTACCGCAGCAATAAGGTGCTCAGTCGTAGATAAGCGAACGCCATCTTTATTGGTTAAACAGGTACATAGTTGCGTATCGCCAACGGCTTCAGGTGTTGTTTCAAAATCAACAACCGGATCAAGGTCGACACGACGAAATACTATCCCAGTATTTGCGCTCGCAGGTCGGAGAGTAATAGTGACCTTCTCACCTTTGTGAAGTCCAATACCTATGGCTTTGACTATTTCTGCAATAGTACGCTGTTTAATCATAGCTTCGCTCACTTATAGTTACAGTTAGACCGCCGATTATATCACATATACGACCAGCTGCCAAATTCGTTCACTTTTCAAACAAAAATAATTACCTTTTTTGTTTAATCAGCTTGTTTTCTTAAAAATGCTGGGATGTCGAAATAATCGCCACCTTCTGATTTATCAGATTTTTTACCGCTATCATTAGTTTTAGATAAACCACTATTGCTTTGCGTTGTCTTGCTCGCTTCATGCTTTTCAATTGCTGGAGCTGCGGTCATTTCGTCGCTACTACCTTGGCTTGCAAAGCTTGGTACATACATACTGCTCGTTTGGTTTGTTGAGCTGCCCACATCAGAACCTGACGCTTTTTTAAAGCCGTTATCGACAATACCAAACTGTGGACGACGATCGCCACCTAAACCTGTAGCGACTACAGTTACACGTAGCTCATCAGTCATTTCAGGGTCAATAACCGCACCAACCACCACAGTCGCATTTTCAGATGCTAATGCTTTAACGTGATTACCAACAATTTCGAACTCTTCAATCGCGATATCCATACCTGCGGTGATGTTCACTAGGATGCCTTTCGCGCCAGTTAAATCAACGTCTTCAAGTAGTGGGCTTGAGATTGCTGCTTCTGCTGCTTCTTGCGCACGATCAGGACCCGATGCAGATGCAGTGCCCATCATTGCAGTCCCCATGGCTGACATTACTGTACGTACGTCGGCGAAATCTACGTTAATCAAACCAGAACGAGTAATTAATTCAGCAATACCTTGCACGGCACCAAATAATACATCATTTGCTTTAGCGAACGCGTCTAGCAGTGTAGTCCCTTTACCTAAAACTTTAAGCAATTTATTGTTAGGAATTGTAATAAGTGAATCGACAATTTCTGACAATTCGTTAATACCTTGCTCAGCCGCTGCCGCACGCTTTTTACCTTCAAAATCAAAAGGGCGTGTAACAACAGCAACGGTTAGAATACCTAACTCTTTGGCTATTTTGGCAACTACTGGCGCAGCACCAGTGCCAGTACCGCCGCCCATACCAGCGGCGATAAATACCATATCCGCACCTTCAAGGCTGTTACGAATAGTATCGGCATCTTCTTCTGCTGATTTACGACCTACATCAGGGTTTGCCCCCGCACCTAGCCCAGTGGTGATCTGAGTACCTAGTTGCACAGTAATATCTGCTGATGAGTTACGTAATGCCTGAGCATCCGTATTAGCGGCAATAAAACGCACGCCTTCTATTTGTTGCTTAACCATGTGTTCAACAGCGTTACCGCCGCCGCCGCCCACGCCTATTACTTTTATAACAGCTTCTTCGCTGTGTTGTTCCATTATATCAAACATGTTTACTCTCCGACTTGAGTATTAAAACTCGCCTTGAAACCACTTTGTTATGCGGTTCCACCAATTATTATCGCCTTCAGGTTTCGATTTTTGTGCATTCATCGATTGCATTGTGCGGCCATATTGTAATAAGCCAACCGCCGTTGCATATGAAGGGTCATCTACATAATCTGTCAAACCAACTATCCCTATAGGTTTGCCTATTCTCACTGGCATCTGGAAAATGTCTTCAGCCACTTCCATCGCGCCAGCCATTTTAGCACTACCGCCAGTAATGACGAGTCCTGCTGCTATTTGGTCTGCTAATCCTGAACGATGAATTTCTTCCATCGCTAATTCAAATAATTCTCTAAAACGTGGCTCAACCACCTCAGATAAGGTATGACGCGACATTAACCGCGCTGGTCGCCCGCCTACACTAGGTACTTCAATAGTTTCTTCACTGCTGGCCATTTGGCTACTTGCACAGGCATATTGCACCTTGAGTGATTCAGCATGGGATATCGGTGTACGAAATATTTTTGCTATATCGCCAGTAACTTGGTTGCCCGCTACAGGAATAACTGCAGAGTGGCGCAACGCACCATTGATATAAATAGTGATATCCATCGTACCGCCTCCGATATCAAGTACCGCAACACCGAGCTCTTTTTCGTCATCGGTTAATACCGAATAACACGACGCTAATGCGGTGAAAATCAGTTGGTCAACTTCAAGACCACAACGCTCAACACATTTTTCAATATTTTTCGCCATATCGTTTGAGCAAGTTATAATGTGAGCGCGGGCTTCCATTCGTACACCACTCATGCCTCGTGGGTTTTTAATCCCTTCTTGCATATCGATACTGTATTCTTGCGGCAGTGCATGCAGCATTTTACGTTCGGCTGAAATAGGCACAGAACGCGCAATATGAATAACATTTTCAATGTCTTCATCAGTTACTTCAGTGTTATTAATTGCCACAACACCACTTTCGTTTTGGCACTGAATATGTTTACCTGAGATCCCCAAATACACGGAGCTAATACGGCAATCAGCCATAAGTTCAGCTTCATCGATTGCACGACGAATAGACTCCGACACCAAATTAAGGTCGTTTACGCCGCCTTTATCCATACCATGGGACACCTGGCTGCCAACCCCAACAATGCTGAGTTTGTTATCTGCGGTGATTTCACCAACCGTGGCCACCACTTTTGAGGTGCCAACGTCTAATCCAATCACTAGGTTTCTTTCTGCTGACTTAGTCATGCCTTACTCTTATTTTGTAATTGCGCTTCTTCCAGGAGCTTCCAGCTCACTGCAAGGCCGGTATCATACCGTAAATCCACTACATCTACTTGTGCATCTGCACGTTTTTCCATCCGCGGGTAAACATCTATAAACCGTTGTACCCGTTTAGCTTTTTCTTTACGCCCTAATTTAAGGCGAATACCGTTATCGAGCCATAACTGCCATGAAAATCGCTCTGACAATGCCAGGCTGGTTAACTTTAAATTATTAACTTTAAGCATGTCATCAAACTGCTTAAAGGCGACCCATGCTTCAAATTCACTGCCCTCAGGACCATAAAGTTGTGGTAACTGGTCACTGAGTTTTGCACTGCTAGCTTGAAATACTTCACCGCTTTGGTTCAGTAATAAATCACTGTTCCACACTGCGACAGCCTGATGCTCTACCACGTACACTTGTAATGTATCTGGCCACTGCTTACGTACCGATGCAGTAGCCACCCAAGGCAAATCTTGCACTAAACTTTGTATGTTTTTGACGTCTAAATCAAAAAAACTCGATAAGTCGGCTTTTTTTATCGCGCCAATAATCGCTTTTTCATCTGTGTAGTGAGGTTTCCCCAATACTGCCAAATGCTTTATTTGCGCATCTTTATTTTCTACCAGCCACTGTCTAACGCCGCTGGTGATTTGTACCAAACTGAAAACCACGATTAAAAAAAAGCTCACACCTAAAATTAGCGACCAATTTAGTTGCTGTTTTAATTGTTGTGCTTTCTCCAAAAAGGGATGCATTTTAAAGCGTTTGCTCCAAAATGCGAACAACTAATTGCTCAAAGCTTGCACCATTTGCTTTAGCAGCCATTGGCACTAACGATTTTTCAGTCATTCCTGGTACTGTGTTTACTTCTAACAAATAAAAGTTACCGCCTGCGTCTTGCATGGCATCAACACGACCCCAACCACTGGCACCCACTAGATCAAATGCCGCTAAAGCCATTGCTTGTAAATGCGTGGTATCGCTAGCTGATAAGGTTGCTGGGCAATGATATTGCGTGGTATTTGACTGATACTTTGCTTGGTAATCATAAAAACCATTTGGTGTGGTCATTTCAATTACTGGCTGTACCTCATTGCCTAGTACAGTAACTGTAAATTCACGCCCTGTTATCCATTGCTCAACCAGTACTTGGCTGTCAAACTTAAACGCTTCTGCTAAAGCAGCTTCAAGCTCTTGTGCATTATTTGCTTGCGCCATACCAATGCTCGAACCTTCGTGCGATGGTTTAACCATCACCTTTTTCAGTTCATTCATTATCACTGTAGCATCAAAACCACGCTTGCTATCCACAACTGCATAAGGGGCAGTACTCAAGCCCGCAGATTTAAATAAATGCTTACACCGTATTTTATCCATCGCAAGTGCTGAGCCTAATACGTTACTGCCAGTGTATGGCAACCCCATAAACTCAAGTGCGCCTTGAATAGTACCGTCTTCACCACCACGGCCATGCAGGGCGATAAATACTCGCTCAATGCCAAGTTCTTTTAATTGCCATAACGGTTGTTCTTTTGGATCAAAGCCAATGGCATCAACGCCCGCATTTTGTAATGCGTTCAATACGGCTTGGCCTGATTTTAGTGATACTTCGCGCTCAGCTGAGTGTCCACCCAACAACACCGCCACTTTGCCAAACTGTGTGTTTAGTTGCGTCATACCTTTACCTGCTTAAGTTGCTCAATCGATAGCGATGTCGCCGCGAGTGTTTTTACCAATTGACCAATATTACCAGCACCTTGGGTTATAACTAAATCATTATCTTGTAACGTATCAGCTAATACTCCAGCCAGCTCAGAGCTACTTGCAACATGCAGTGGTTCTTTACCGCGTTGACGTAGGCTACGACATAAACTTTTACTGTCTGCGCCAATAATTGGCTCTTCACCAGCGCCGTATACATCAAGCAATAGTAACTGATCAACATCGGCTAACACTTTTACAAAGTCTTCATATAAGTCACGAGTACGAGTAAAGCGATGTGGTTGATAAATCATTACTAAGCGCTTATCAGGCCAGCCTTGGCGAATTGCCGCTATAGTCGCTGAAACTTCTGAAGGGTGATGACCATAATCATCCACCAGCATTACTTTGCCACGTTCGTTTTCAAAATCACCATAATGCTGAAAACGACGTCCGATACCTTCAAACTGTTGTAATGCTTCTAAAATCGCGTGCTCAGCTATTTGTTGATCTTTTGCAACAGCAATCGCTGCAGTGGCGTTCAATGCATTATGTTTACCTGGCATATTTAAATGCACAGTTAATTCATCACCTTGCTTAGTGCGCACTTTAAACTGACTGGTATTTGCCGTTTGGTTAAAATCAGTCATCCGGTAATCGGCGTCGCTCGATTCACCATATGTGATCACAGGACGGCCAAATCGCGGAATAAGCTCAGCTGCCACTTCTGAATCGATACATACCACTGCAAGGCCATAAAAAGGCAAGTTATGAATAAAATCCACATAAGTGTCTTTCATTTTTTCTAAGCTACCGCCGTAGGTATCCATGTGATCTTCTTCAATATTAGTGATCACCGATACCATAGGTTGTAAATGTAAGAATGACGCATCACTCTCATCAGCTTCAGCAATTAAAAAATCACTTTTACCGACTTTTGCGTTACTACCCGCACTATTAAGTAAACCACCAATGATAAAGGTTGGATCCAGCCCAGCTTGAGCATAAATACTCGCGATCAAACTAGTGGTGGTGGTTTTACCATGAGTGCCCGCGATAGCAATACCGTGGCGAAAGCGCATTAGCTCAGCTAACATTTCTGCGCGGCGCACAACCGGTATACGTGCCGCCTTAGCAGCAATAATCTCAGGGTTAGTTTCATCAATTGCACTTGAAACCACCACTACATTAGCATCTTTAACATTACTTTGATGATGGCCAATAAACACTTCAGCGCCAGCTTGGATCAAACGTTCGGTCATTGCACTGTGGGCAATATCTGAGCCAGTAATACGATATCCTTCAAATGCGAGTACTTCGGCAATACCGCCCATTCCTGCGCCACCAATACCAATAAAGTGGATCGTGCTAATTCGGCGCATTGCCGGGCGAGTGCTCTTGTGTGTTGACATTTGTTTCACTTAATTATCTCTTTTTTCTGTTACTTGCAGCGCTGACAAGGGGACACCTGCGGCATCCATACAATGCCATGCGACATTGGCAGTCGCTTCTAGTGTCGCCAATTGTTTAGCATTGCTTGCAAGTTCACTGATTAATGCTGGTTTGGCTAAATACGGGCGTAATAGTTCAACAATACTGCGTTGATTAAACTGCCCCTGCGGCATTAATAATGCCGCATTGCCATCAACTAAAAATTTTGCATTCGCAGTTTGATGATCGTCCACCGCATGCGGAAACGGCACAAATACGGCCATTTTTCCTGCCGCAGCAATTTCACTTACGGTTAACGCTCCCGCGCGACAAATTACAATGTCTGCCCAGCCATAAGCCGTATCCATATCATCAATAAACTCAGCCACCTGAGCTTGTTCAGCACTAAAACCTTGCTGCTGATATGCCTGTGTTACTGAGCCTAAATGACCTTTACCGGTTTGATGCCATGTATTGAGCTGAAACTCTTCACTAAGTTGTTTAAATGCTGCTGGTAAAGTTTGGTTTAGCACCTGCGCACCTAACGAGCCACCAACGACTAATATATTCACTGGCGTAGTTGCTGTACGCGTTGCCACATTTGCTACGCTGGCTCGTACGGGGTTACCAACCACCTCACTGTAGCCAGACGCAAATACTTGCGGAAATGCAGCCAACACTTTATTGGCAAACTTGGCTAGGTACTTATTACTCATACCCGCAACCGCATTTTGTTCATGGATCACCAATGGTATACCTAAGCTTTTTGCTGCTATACCGGTTGGCCCAGTAACATAGCCGCCCATTGCTAATACAACATCAGGCTGTTGTTTTTTCAATACTTTACGTGCTTGTAATATGGCATTAATCACCATAAAAGGGGCTTTAACTAAACGTGCAAGGCCATTGCCACGTACACCTTTAACATTGATAAAATCAATCTCAATATTATGCTTTGGTACAACCTGCGCTTCCATTCGATCAGCCGTGCCGATCCAACTCACTTGCCAACCTTGTTGCTTTAAGTGATCTGCAACCGCAATCCCTGGAAAAATATGCCCGCCAGTACCACCAGCAACAACGACTAATTTTTTATTCATCGCTTGCCTCCACGTGATGTTGCTTGTTTAGTGGCCATTTTGGTTTCAAAATCCACACGTAATAAAATAGCTGCCGCGATAATCATGATCAGTAAACTAGAGCCACCATAAGACACAAACGGTAAGGTTAGGCCTTTGGTTGGTAAAATACCGGCACTTGCACCCACATTAACCATGGTTTGAAACGCAAACCAAATACCAATCGCGAATGCAAAATAGCCTTCATATTCTTTGCCGCACTTTAATGCTTGTTGACCAATTAATAAGGCTCTAAATACAAAGGTGCCAAATACCATCAAAATGCTCACGATGCCGATAAAGCCAAGCTCTTCGCCAATCACCGCAAAAATAAAGTCATTATGGGCTTCTGGTAAATATTGTAATTTTTGTACGCTGTTACCTAAGCCTTGACCAAACCAGCCACCTTGGCTATAAGCCATCAGCGATTGTACTAACTGGTAGCCTTTACCAAATGGGTCATCCCATGGCTCTAGAAAACCGACCACCCGCGCCATCCGATATGGCTCAACAATAATAAGCAATACCACTAAGCCAACACCCGTTAATATCAAAGCAAAAAACTGCCATAATTTAGCCCCTGCTAAGAACAATAAGCCCACGGTAGTTACAAACATCACGACTACAGTCCCTAAATCGGGCTGCAATAAAATTAATGCCGCGTACACAGCAAATACCGCAATTGGTTTGGCAAAGCCTTTAATATTTTCTTGTACTTCTTCGCGTTTACGCACCAAATAACCAGCGATATAACTGAAAAAAAACAACTTAGCCGCTTCAGCAACTTGAAAGCCAACCGGACCGACTGGGATCCAACGCTTTGCGCCATTCACTTCGCGGCCAACAATTAACACAATAACTAACAGCACCATTCCCAGTAATAATAAGTAAGGATTAGAGCGCTTCCACCACGTCATAGGCACACAGCAGGCGATCCAAAACAACACAAAGCCCATCGCTAAAAACATGCTGTGGCGGATAATAATATGATATGGATTGTTAAATAAGCGATCAGCAGTCGGCATCGACGCACTCGTCACCATCACAAATCCCAAGCCAATTAGCATGATCACACAGTAAAGCAAAGGCACATCATAAAGCTGGGCAGATTGCTTAGGCGTTAGCGCTTCTCGAATGTCAGTCAATGCCATCATTGTTCACCCGCCTTTACGCATTCGCTAAAATGATCACCACGTTGCATGTAATTGCTATACATATCGATACTGGCACATGCTGGCGCTAGTAATACATAATCACCTGTTTCGGCAAGTGTTTTAGCAAGGCTTACTGCCTGTGGCATATTTTCAGTTAAACGGCCTTTGTCAGTCAGTGCTACAAGTACATTCGCGTCTTTACCAAAACAAATCAGTGCTTTCACTTTATCTTGCAAATAAGGTTTCAGCGCACCTAAATCCGCACCTTTGGCATCTCCACCTGCAATCACTATAAGTTGCTTGGCTTGCTCTGCAAGACTATCAATCGCGGCAATTGTTGCCCCTACATTTGTTGCTTTAGAGTCATTAAAGTATTTAACTCCATCTTGCTCAGCAACAAACTGACAACGATGAGCAAGCCCTCTAAATGCAGAAAACGCTTTAGCAAATTGATCGACAGGCACCTCAAGAGGTTGTAATAACGCCATAACTGATAACGCATTAAGTTGATTATGACTACCTACAACACCTAGGCTACTAACAGGTAAAACGGCTTTGCCGTGAGCGCAAAAGTAAAGCTCGCCATAATATGTTGACAAACAATAATCTGCGTTAGATAAGGCAAAGCTCACTTGCGGATTAATATCACAATGCGTTGCTACATCATTTTTGTTAACCACAGCTAAAGCAGCATGGCTATAAATTGTTTGTTTTGAGTCTATGTAAGCTTGGTAATTAACATAACGGTCAAGATGATCTTCTGATACGTTCAATACCGTAGCGCTAATAGGTTTTAAGCTTTTTGTAGTATCTAATTGAAAGCTCGAAAGCTCCAGCACAAACACATCAAAATCACCGACAAGTAAATCCAGCACCGCGGTGCCAATATTGCCACCTAAGCCCACTTTATACCCAGCCGTTTTGAGCACATCAAAAGCAAGCGTCACCACGGTTGATTTACCATTTGAACCGGTAACCGCAATCACTGGTTTATCATTCAGGCGGGCAAATAATTCAATATCACCTATCACTTCAACACCTGCAGCAATCGCCTCTGCTACAGCCGGTGTAGATAAGCTAAGCCCAGGGCTGATAATAATAATATCTTGAGTGTTTAGTTCAGCATTATTTAAATCACCAAACTGAGTACTAAGCTGTGGGGCATGCAGGTTTAACCAATCTATACCCGGTGGAGACAGACGACTATCAGCAATGGTTGGCGTAATATTATGAGACAATAAAAAACGCACAATGCCCAGACCGGTTACACCGAGTCCGAGCACTGTAATATGTTTGTTTTTCATCTCGTTTAAATACGTCATTCACCTGATCTTTAATGTTACTAGGCCAGCTAACACTAGCACGATAGAAATTATCCAAAAACGCACAATCACTCGTGGTTCAGGCCAGCCTTTTAATTCGTAATGATGATGGATTGGTGCCATTCTAAAAATCCGTTGGCCACGTAATTTATAAGAGCCAACTTGCAAGATAACTGACAGTGCTTCCATCACAAATACACCACCCATAATGATTAAAATTAACTCTTGGCGAACTAATACAGCAATAATACCCAGTGCGCCACCAAGTGCTAATGAGCCAACATCACCCATAAATACTTGTGCCGGATACGTGTTAAACCATAAAAAGCCTAAACCAGCACCAACAATGGCGGTACACACCACTACTAACTCACTGGCTAGCGGTAAATGTGGTATATGTAAATACGCTGAGAAATTCACGTTACCCGTTAAATAAGCAATAATAGCCAGTGCTGCAGCGACTAAAATAGTGGGTACTATGGCTAAGCCATCAAGACCATCAGTTAAGTTAACCGCATTCGATGTACCCACAATTACAAAGTAAGTCATAACTATGTAGAACAAACCTAGCTGCGGTAATACATCTTTAAAAAATGGCACCACTAATGATGTTTCGTGGGCATGATTAGCAGTAAAAAATAATGCGCAGGCAACCACTAAGGCAATCACTGACTGCCAAAAATACTTCCATTTAGCAATTAACCCTTTTGGATCTTTGCGGATCACTTTACGATAATCATCAACAAAGCCCACAATTCCCAATGAGCCAATCACGAACAAGGTAGCCCATACATATTTATTCGCTAAATCAGCCCACAGCAAAGTACTAGTAAAAATAGACGCTAAAATTAATATCCCCCCCATCGTTGGAGTGCCTTTTTTCGATAAATGCGACTCAGGACCATCATTACGAACCACTTGACCAATTTGCATTCTTTGCAAAGCACGGATCAATTTAGGGCCAAAATATAATGAAATTAATAATGCCGTTAAAATACCAAATACAGCGCGAACAGTTAAATACGAGAACACATTAAATGCACTGTAATATTGTGTTAAATACTCGGCCAGCCAAACTAACATTGAGATACTCCATTGCGGCCAGTTTGCTGGCTGTTAACTAAATCTTGTACTAATAATTCCATGCGAGAACTGCGCGATCCCTTCACGACTATGGTGGTTTTTTGTGCTGAGTCAGTTAACTGTGTTTGCAATTGTTGTAATAGTGCCTCACGGCTTGAAAAATGCCGCTGTGGTTTAGCAAATTCATCACTGGCGTATTGACTCAATACACCTAAGCTATACAGCTCATCAATACCTTGTTGTTTGGCATATACACCAACTTGTTGATGATAAAGCGCGGCTTCATCGCCAAGTTCGCCCATATCACCTAAGGCCAAAATACGCTTACCTTGTAGGTCTCGTAATAGATCAATCGCAGCCTTAACTGATTGCACATTGGCATTATAGGTATCGTCAATCACGGTTAGGGTGTCATTAACAGGTATTATATTTACTCGGCCTTTTACTTCAGCCATGGTTGCAAGTGCCGTTGCCACCGCCTCAAGACTAATACCAAGTTCACAGGTTAATGCAGCTGCTATAAGGGCATTTGTAACATTGTGACGACCTGGCAACGCAAGCTTAACGGGTACTCGCTGCTGCTTGGTACAAATATAAAAAGATGCATGAGCTTGCTCATCGAGGCTGACTTCTTCTGCCCAAATATCTAGTTGTTCAGTGCTAGAAAAACGTTTTACATTACGCCCTTGTAACTTAGTAAGCCAACCATCACTAAATTCGCTGTCACAGTTAACCAGCGCAATGCCATGCTCTTTCAAACCAGCGTAAATTTCACTTTTAGCCGTTGCCACACCCGCAAGAGAGCCAAAACCCTCAATATGCGCAGCTGCCACATTACAGACCACAGCAATATCAGGCTTAGTCATCGCCGTGGTATAGGCAATTTCACCAATATGGTTAGCGCCAAGTTCAATGACCGCATACTTGTGCTGTGGCTCAAGGCGTAACAAAGTCAATGGCACGCCAATATCGTTATTAAAATTGCCATTGGTTGCCAGGACATCACCATCAGCGGCTAAAATAGCGGCACACATTTCTTTTACTGTGGTTTTACCGACACTGCCTGTAATTGCGATAGTTTTTGGTGCCACACTGGCCATTACCGCGGCACCGATTTCACCTAGCGCAATACGCGTATCAGTGACTAAAAATTGTGGAATATCAACGGCAACTTTTTGACTAACAATGGCGGCTATGGCGCCTTTGTCTTTCGCTTGTTGTAAAAACTGATGGCCATCAAAATTAGGGCCTTGTAGCGCTAAAAACACTTCTCCTTCGCATACGCTGCGAGTATCGGTATTAATATTTTTTACTGTTTGATTATCACCTTGATAATCAGTTGCTAACACATTTGCTAGCCAATCAAAATCCATAGGGATCATAACTGCGATCCTCTTCTTTGTTGTTCTTGTGGGTCTAGCTTTTGCTTTTGTTGTAAGTGCTGCTGGACAAATTTACGATCGCAAAAATTTATCCGTTGTGTACCAATTATTTGATAATCTTCATGACCTTTACCTGCAATCAGCACTACGTCATTAGCATTTGCGTTATCTATTGCAAAAGCAATAGCCCCAGCACGGTCAGCTTCTAAATGCGCACGTTCAGGCTGGCTTAAACCAGCAGAAACATCTTTAATGATCTGCCATGGTTCTTCGCTACGCGGGTTATCACTGGTAATAATTACTTTATCAGCATTTTGCTCAGCAGCTTGGGCCATCATGGGTCGCTTACCTTTATCACGGTCTCCGCCGCAACCAAATACACAACTTACGCCACCAGGCACATGTTGTTGCAATGCTTGTAGTGCTAACGCTAACGCATCTGGCGTGTGAGCATAATCAACAATACAAGTTGGTTGATTTGGCGCGCTAAATGCTTGCATGCGTCCCGCGACTGATTGCAAGCTTGCACAACCCGCTGCCAGTTGATCTAATGGGTAACCTAAACCAAGTAAAGTTGCGATTGCAGCTGCTAAATTATATAAATTAAATTCGCCAAACAGCGGACAGGTAATCGCAATATCACCCCAACTTGTAGTCAACTGTGCCGATATACCGGCTTTATGGTAAGAAACATCAGTAAAGTACACAAACTTAGCACCTTTTGGCTGCAAGTTTTTATGGCCATAACACACTAAGTTATTAAAATCGTATTGTTCTAACCATTGCTCTACTTGATTATCATCTTGATTGAGTACCACCAGCTGCGCGTCAAAATCTCGCATTAGCATTAACTTTGCATCGGCATAACTGGCCATATCACCGTGGTAATCTAAATGATCGCGCGATAAATTAGTAAACACAGCGGCTCTAAAGTGCGTTTTCGCAACACGCTGCTGCACCAAGCCATGTGATGATACTTCCATCGCCACCAGTTTATTATTGTCAGTAGCCAGTTGCGCTAATATTCTTTGTAAATCAACACAAGACGGTGTGGTATTAATTAACTCAGTTAAACTTTCTGGTTGCCCATACCCAAGCGTACCGATAATCGCTGACTGGGTGTCGCAAAACTTAGCTAAATGAGCAATCATCGCAGTAGTGGTTGATTTACCATTGGTGCCAGTAACGCCTACCACATCTAATTGTTTACTTGGTTGCTGATAAAAATGACTCGCTAATGCGGGTAATTTCTTATTCAAATCGGAAATTAAATAAAGCGGCTCAAAATCACATTCAAACTCACATAAACGATCAGCAATCACTGCGACCGCACCATTTGCAATCGCTTTATCAATAAATTGTCCGCCATCTAGTTGATGACCTTTAATCGCTACAAAGACATCCCCAGGGGTGACATCTCGACTATCCAAACGCAACTGCTTTACTAGTAAGCTTGTTGCTGCTACTTCTATTTGTTGTAAAATTATTTTTAAATCACGCATCATCATCTATGCCCTTCACGTAGGCAACCGAGCCTTTGTCTGGTGCCACGTTTAAAATTCTTAACGCATTGGAGATGATTTCTGCAAACACAGGGCCTGCAGTTGCACCGCCATAATAAACATCTCCACCGGGCTCATTGATCATTACAACAACAGCTAAACGTGGGTTACTCGCTGGTGCTATACCTGTAAAGTAACCAACATACTCATCACCATAACCACCTGCGGCGGCTTTTTTAGAAGTACCCGTTTTTCCCGCAGCACGATAACCATCAACTTTTACGCGGCTCGCTGTACCACCTTCTTCAAAAACGCTTTCCATCATATGCACAACCGCTTCAACATCTTGTTGTTGAAAAACACGCTCGCCTTCAGGGATTGAATCTTGCTTGAGGATGGTCAATGGTCTGTTGATCCCGCCAGCACCTAACATGGCATAAAAACGCGCCATTTGTGCGGTGCTTACAGCTACGTTATAACCAAAAGAAAGTGCTGCAATTTCATGGTCAGACCAACGTCGATTCGGATAAAACAAGCCGCTACTTTCACCAACCATGCCGGTGCCAGTATCTGAACCAAAGCCAACTTTTTGGAACAAGCCAACAAAGTAATCCTTCGGCACATCTTGCGTTATTTTGGTCACCCCCATATTACTGGAGTATTTTAAAATCTCACGTAAGGTCATTTCACCGTGGTTACGCGTATCTGTAACTAACGTGCCACCGATGCGCATCCAGCCAGGGTAAGTATCAATTTTATCATCCGGTTGGATTGAGCCGTAGTCTAACCCAGCTAAAATGGCTAGAGGCTTAACGGTTGAACCTGGTTCGAACAAATCTGTGATCGCTCGGTTACGGCGTTTATGCGGCGCGGCATCATTTAAATTATTTGGATTAAAAGACGGGCTGTTAACCATGGCGAGCACTTCACCAGTCCTCACATCAACAACCATCGCAGAGCCGGAGGTTGCTTTGTAGGTTAGGACTGCTGATTTAACTGCTTTATAGGCTATTGCTTGAATACGCTGATCAATACTAAGTTGGATGTTTTCGGGTTCAATACGTTCACGTTCATCAAGCACTTCAACTTCTCGCCCCTGTGCATCTTTACGGATAGTACGACGACCTTCAACACCAGTCAGTGCATTTTCGTAGAGTTTTTCGATGCCTTCGATACCTTTACCATCAATATTGGTAAAGCCAAGCACATGTGCAGTGACCTCGCCAGCAGGATAATAGCGTTTTGATTCATCCAATAAATGAATACCAGGCAAACGTAAATCGCCAATGTAATTGGCAACAGCAGGAGTTATTTGGCGTTTTAGATAAACAAAGCGACGACTGGCATCATCCCGCAAGCGAGCATTAATTTTTTTCGGTTCAATACGCAGTACATCAGCAAGCTCACGCCAACGTAAATCATTTTTGTAGTACAGCGCAATACGTTGTTCAAGTAGCGCGGTGTTTTCTGCTAGGGCATTCTCATCTTCGCCATTTTTGCGCGCCTGTTTGAGCACTTTAGTACGCAGTGATTTGTGTAATGCTTTAGGATCCGCATATACACTTACAACGGGCACACTTACAGCAAGCTCTTTACCGTGACGGTCAAAAATCATCCCGCGTTGCACATGCAACTTCTCAACGCGCACGGTACGTTTATTACTTTCTGAACGTGCTTTATCAGGCTCGATAACTTGCAAATAAGCAGCACGAGACACTAAAGTCACAAAAACCAGCAGCACCACAGAGCACACCAGCATAAAACGCCATGTGATCAAACTATTTACTGGCTTTTTTCCTCTACTTCTCATGGCAGTACTATCACCTGTTCATCTTGGCTTGTGGATCGTTTCATTTGCAGTTGCTCAATAGCAATTTCTTCAATGCGCGCATGTTGCGAATAAAACTCTTCTTCAACTAATAGATAACGCCACTCTAAATCGAGTTCATCTCGCTCTTGTAACAACTGATCTTGTTCAATCAGCTCTTGGCGAGCAAAGTGAGTGACCTGTACCACACTCAAGCTAGATACGAATATCACAACCAACAAGGCCGAGGTTAACTTATTTGCTCCTAGGCCTTTGATTATTTCTAAAAATAAATTGGGTTGTCGATGATTCGCTGTTAGCTTCATCCCAATCTCTGCGCCACCCTAAGTACTGAACTGCGTGAACGTGGATTACGGTCAATTTCAGCTTGGCTTGGCTTAATAGCTTTACCCACTGCTTTTAACGTCAGATTTTGATTTATTTGTGCATCAGTTAAAGGCAGACCTCTGGGTAACGCCGCTCCCTTACTCTGTTTTTTAATAAACTGTTTAACAATACGGTCTTCTAGTGAATGAAACGAAATCACCACTAATCGGCCACCAGGCTTTAATACCCCCAACGCAGCTTGTAATGCCGTTTGAATCTCTTCCAATTCACTGTTGATATAAATACGAATAGCTTGGAAAGTACGCGTCGCAGGATGTTTGAATTTATCTTTTACTGGCACAGCTTCATCAACTAAATCAGCAAGTTGCTTAGTTGTTGCTATCGGCGTATGAGCACGCACTTCAAGTACTTTATGTGCAATACGACGGCCAAACTTTTCTTCGCCATAAGTTTTGATCACATGAACAATGTCTTCCAATTCAGCTTCGGCTAACCACTGCGCAGCACTACGGCCACTGGTAGGATCCATACGCATATCAAGTGGGCCATCGTTCATAAAACTAAAACCACGCTCAGCATCGTCTAGTTGTGGTGATGACACACCGATATCTAATAAAATACCATCCACTTTACCTAATAAATCGTTTTGCTCTGCCACTTCGTATAGATTAGAAAAGCGGGTATGGGCAATCGCAAAACGGCTATCATCGGCAAACTTTTCGGCAGACTTGATCGCTTGCGGATCTTGATCTATGGCTTGTAACCGGCCATGTTCACCAAGGTGCGCTAAGATTTGTCCAGAATGTCCGCCACGGCCAAATGTACCATCCATATAAATACCGTCTGGCTTAATTGCTAGACCTTCGATGGTTTCGTCCATTAATACGGAAATATGTTCAAATTGCGCTGTCATTAGCTATTGTTTGCCTTTTTATTGTGTGATCAGAGCGAAAAATTATCTAAGTCTGGGGTTGATTCAAACTCACCGAGTCGTTCAATTTCGGTATCTTGGCGCATTTGTTCATGCCAACGTTCTTCATCCCAGATCTCAAACTTATTCATCAAACCGACCAACATGATTTTTTTGCCTAAATCAGCATGAGACCGTAACGACGGTGCCAGCAATATCCGGCCATTTTTATCTAATTGGTATTCTGTTGCATTACCCAACAACATCCGTTGCATGCGTCGAGCGCGTGGGTTCATATTAGAAATTTTAGCTAAGCGATCTTCTATATCCTGCCATTGCGCCAGTGGATACAACCATAAGCAAGGCTCGTTCAGTGCGACGGTACAGATCACCGTACCCAGATCTTCAGACAACAAGGAGTCTCGGTACTTAGTCGGTACCGCAAATCGCCCCTTGTCATCCAAACTCAGTGAACTCGCACCACGAAACATAAAAAGCCTACTTTAAAAGTTTGTAATTAATCTGTTTAAATTAATTTGATCCAATTTGATCCACTTAATACCACTTTTTACCACAGTGTTCCAGTTTAGGGCTTGACAAGCAGTTTTGTCAAGTCAGCAAAAACCTATAATGGCGTGTTAAAGCCAGAAAAAATAAGGCCTAGCGCAAAGCTACTGAATTACGTGAAAAAAAGTGGGTTACATTAAAAAATATTTTATTCTGAGATAAAACAAAATAAACAGACTTAAATGATTAATGAATAATCAATGAACAGTTACAAAATATTAGCAGCCTATTGCTGTTTGCT
Organism: Pseudoalteromonas arctica; assembly: GCF_012927645.1. Taxonomy (GTDB): domain Bacteria; phylum Pseudomonadota; class Gammaproteobacteria; order Enterobacterales; family Alteromonadaceae; genus Pseudoalteromonas; species Pseudoalteromonas arctica_A. The sequence continues at coordinate 78,645 of NZ_JABBMT010000016.1, forward strand.
AGATCCTGTAAAATTTACGCGATCTTTTTGCAATAGTTACTTAAAGCGCTGTTATTTTGGCTATTAAAACTCAACAAACTCAAATAAAGCATTGATTTACAAGTAATTAAATTACAATCATCAACATGGTATGAAGGCTGCAACAAGCATTACACAATTTAGTTTTAATATTTAAGGAACCATTACTATGACTACGTCAACATCAAGCTCTAATTCAGCCGCGAAAACCAGTAAAAAAATTGATGATATCGCTGCTCACACTGAATCACCATTAACAGATAAAGCAACCTCAGCGGCTCATATTGCTGTTGATTCACTATCTTCAAAGGCTGCAACAGCAGAGCAAAGTATTCGTCATAGCGCTTCAAGTTCAGCTGAATCACTCACTGAAAAACAAAAAATTGCCCGTGGAAAACTGTCTGAATACACTGGTAAAACTCGCCAATTAGCCGCTGAAAACCCGCTCGCAACAGCTGGTATTGCGTTTGCTGCCGGTATGCTAGTGACTGCACTATTTCGCAGTAGTAAGTAAGCGGTTATGCAACCACATACCGATCCTAAAGATAAACAGCATCAAGCCGCTGATCCTGCACCGCACAGTGCCGATCAGTGGCAAGATCATCTTGCTAAATTATCTCAATATGGTGAGCAACTTTATCAGGACTACCGCCAACAAACTGGTATTTGCAAAGAACTAGCGAGTGCCGAGTGGCGACTATCAACCCGCTCTTTGGCATTGACTATTATTTTGCTGGTAAGTTTTGCCGGTGGTTTAGTATTATTATGGGCCGGTTTGCTAATCACTCTTGGCTTTGTCATTTTTACCTTTAGTCAATCAATATGGTTCCGTGCTATATGTCTAACTGGCTTACAATTGCTTTGTTTAATGTGGCTGTGGAAAAATATTGGTTATATCAGCAGCAAAGTTGGCTTTGATAAAACCGCGCACAGCATTAAACAATTACTCAATATAAATAGGGGTAAATAATGCTAATTGATTACTTTATTCAAAAACCAACACGCAAAGTTAGCCATTTAAGTCAAAAAATGAATAGTATTAATGCGTTAAAACAGCAACATCATCAAGCTTTTAATTACCGACTAAAACGCTTTGCAGTATCGAATGTCGGTATTGCCAGTGCCTTTACGGCAGGTGTAGGCTATCAAGCACTAAATGGTCATAACCAAAATTCAGCCAATAAAATAAAGCTAAGTCAATTTAGCTGGTTGTTACGTTTGCTATAATACTGAGTTAACTCGGCATCTTGGTGATCTTATTTAGCCTTTGGCACGCCAAAGAAACCGCGTACCAAGAAAGCATCTCATCTGGCCTCATTGGTTTACTCAAATAGTAGTGAAGGAATGGCCATTCTTGGTATGAAACACCAGAGATAGTGGCAGATATTTTGGGGATCTTACACAAATAGCCTACACAGCAGGGTTAAGAGCCCATGAGCTTTTAACAATTGCCAGAGTATCAGAGCGTAGAGCTGATAGCCGTCCAGCACTAAACAGCAAATGGCTTGGTCGAGAAGGTAGTATTTATACAGTGAAAGGCAAAGGCGGCCTAATCCGTGATGTACTAATACCTAATGCACTGGCTACACAACTAGAACAAAGGCGCTTAGCGCAGCCTATAACCGTTCGTGACAGGGAAATTAACTATTTGCAACGCTACGATCTTGGCGGTGGCCATAAATGGTCGTGCTCATTCTCTAAAGCATCTAGTCGCACACTCTTTTTTTCTAATGGCGGTCATGGCCTTAGACACAGCTATGCACAAGAGAGAATGGCAGAACTAAGGAGTTTCGGTTTAAGTAGGGCAATAGCTCTCGAGACAGTATCGCAAGAGCTAGGCCATTTCAGGGCTGAAATTACTGAAGTTTATCTAAGGTAGTTACTTGTTTTCTATACCATTATTTTAGTTTTTGTAAGTTTCTTCTGTATTATGAACTTAACTAATGCATACACTCAGTAATTCTATGTCTGAGGGCTATATGCGCTCCTTTGGTTTCTCTCTTTTTAAAGGATTGGTTTGCATACCATGCTTTTCAAAAAAAGCGTCAGGAGTTTTAACACATACCCTAGGCATTCGTTGGTAGGCTTTAAAGAACCTAATAGCTGTAATCACTATTCTTAAAGATAAACACAACTCTGAACCACTTAAAGCAAAGTACTCTCTTGTGAATTACTGTATCCGAAACAAAAGCCTTAATAACACCATTCGTTAACAAAGAAGCCAGACATTACATATGGAACAAATATCTAAAGCTACTGCGCTGGGGAGGCACGCTGTTGTGATTATCGACAGTGCTTGGTGGCACGCTTTCGATACCGTCCAGTCATTTGATAAAGTGACGCTAATCAAGCAGCCACCGTAATCTCCATAGCTGAATCCTATTGAGCAGCCTAGACAACATCACCTCTTGAGCAAGGACTTTGTGTAATTACAGACCATTCGATTCTAACTCTTATAGCCCTTTAAAAGCCTGAAATAACGTCAGAAAAATTCACCTAACATATACATTTTACAACGTACCTAAACGTTTCATTTTGTTCATTTCGGCTACCATTGCCAAAGCAACCCCCTTCGACGATTGATAGTTTGTTCCCGTGATTAGTCTGCCGTCGATTTGCACATAAGGCTGGTTACGTTCACCGTAAAAGAACTTACCACCACGTTGTTTAATCGTTTCTTCAATGTCGAATGGAAATTGCTGATAATAGTTGGCGTCGGTCTTTTCAAATTCCGTCGGGTAACCACTTATTTTTCGTCCTGAAACTAAATATTTGCCATTACTAAGCTTTAAATTAACGATGCCAGCGGTGCCATGACATACAGAAGATACAATACCATGATTTTTCTCATATACCTGCATGGCAATAGCTTGAAGAGTTTTATTTTCTGCTACTTGATACATAGCATTGCCACCTCCGACATAATGCACCGCTAGATACTGGCTGGCATCAACTTGTTCGGGTGATAGCGTGTTTGCTAATAAATACATAAAATCTTGGTTATAGATGTATTGTTTGTGTTTTAAATCAGAAGTGTTGATATAAGCAAGAGGTAATTTACCACCTTGTGTACTAACTACATCTACCTGATAGCCCGAATCTATGAAAACTTCATAGGCTTCAACCAACTCTGAAAAACTAGTACCCGTAGGCAGTGTTGACTTACCGTGTTGATCGGCACTTGAAGCAATAAATAGCACTCTTTTATTCATCGCACTTTCTAGCTGAGCTTGCTTTTGTTGTGTATCTATTTGTGTCGCTGATTTACTAATAATCTGCCAGCCTTTTGCAAATCGTTTAAGTAAAAACTGATCAACATATTTTTTAACAGGCTTTGCGACGGTAATTAATGCGCGAGCAGTCGCTATATCACCATCAAGAGTAACCGATAGAATATAGCCTGAACGGGTAGTTTTGGAAGATTCAAACCAACGTGCAAATTCTTTTACTGAAACCTGCCAAAAAGGCTTTTTGGGGTGGCTAAGGATCAAGGAAGCTTCTGAATGAAATGCATCTTCAATTAGGCTGGGGTTACCTTTACTAGTGCCATCAATATATTGTTGAACTACCGCTTCAACCTCGAGCTGATCTTGTGTCTTATCATTCGCAAATGATGAAAATTGTACTACTAAAAGCAGTAACGCTAAGGCTTTATACATTATTTTCATTAAATTAAACTCTCTGTATGTAGATTGGAATTAATTTAACTTAAATAAAATAAAAACAATAAGCTAAGTTATATTTCAGTAGTCTGAAATTATAAATTCATAGTGCGAAATCGATTTGGTGTTAATCCTGTTTGCTGTTTAAACGCATTGTAAAATGTTGATGAAGCGCCAAAGCCACTTTGTTCAGCAATATCGTCAATACTTGCGTTAGGTTGCTCAAGCAAAAGTTTTTGAGCAAGCCCTACTCTTTGCCTATTGATGTATTGTTTAAAGTTCATTTGATAGTGTTCATTTAATAGCTGTGATAACACCGTGTGTGATGTACTCAAACGCTTTGCTAAACGAGGTAGAGTAAGCTGTGGATCAATGAAAACCTGCTCTTTATCCATAAGTTTTTCAAGCATTAATGAATATTGCCGTATTTGTGATTCGGTAAGTTTATTATTGGCATACTTGTCTACTTCTTCTGTTTTATTTTGTTTAAACTTAAGCATTACGAGTAATGACAAATAGAGAATCAGGGAGAAGCTTAATGCCCCGATAATGTATGAAGTATATGAAGCTGTAAAATAAGCAACCCAAATTAAAGTACTACCTACTAAAGTTGCAAAAGCTTTATCAGCAAAAAGCTTTTGCCATTGGCCTTTTAAGTCACGTATTTGAGCTCTGTAAAAATAAAAGGCTAACAGCAAACACACTAGCCACAAATAACTGGAACCACGGTATATCCAATACTGCCATAAATCTACATAAGAGCTATAAGGAAATACAATCCCTACAATAACAATGGTTGAAATAAGCGTAATGAAAATCCATTTAACCGAAAAATACACTGCGTGAGCTTTAACCTGTTTGGAAATATATGCTACCAAACATGGCCCAATCAGAAAGCAGGCAGTAAGACCAAGCTGTAAAATGTTTTTATCTAGATCTGGTGCAAAATAAAACGCGACTGACTTTCCTATTCGCACACTTATCAACAACAACAGTATGGCAAACCAAGTATCTCCTGTATTTTTATTCCCCCAGATTAGCATCCATGAAGCTAAAACCACACCATTGAACACACCTAAAGTTGAAAAGAAAAATAATAAATAAGATGTAGCAGTCATAAAAACTAGAATCCTTTGCTCTACGTTAACCATTCTAAATCAGGATCTTACTACATTTGAGCTACTCTGTGTTTATTCCGATGATTAGTAAAAAAAATGATTTAGCTTAACGCCTATTTTGTAGAGTTAACCAAGTATACTAGGCTTATTATGACCGCCTCATTTTCGCTCATCTAAGACCATCGAAATAATTTAACTCAAGTCATAATTAACAAACAACAGTTGTACTAATTCAAAGGAAAGGTCAGCGCGTTTCAATGTGTGGCCATTATTAGTTAGTCACTACATAACCAACTATAACCAGATAGAACACTGTGACTGGTATGACCACAAAAACATCCCTATGAAAAACAATATAAAAAGTGTACTTTTGCAATCGTCTTTATAACGGAAAAAATTTCATGGATAGAAAAATAATAGAACAATTATCTAACATTATTTTCAAATATGCATACAACCAAGGTATAGAAGATGGGAAGCAAGGCGTTTATATTGAACCCAATGCATTATTTCAAGAATACAAAAAGCGTATAAACTTCCCTGATAAAGCCAACAAAACTAATTAGCGTAAGACGTATCCGAGTGGTTAATACGTGAAATTTATTACATAATAAACAAAAACTTGATTCCAATGCTCTGCTTTTAACCCGGAGTTTTTCAAGTTAGTTGTCGCCTCAAGTTAAATTTTATGCCGCCCGCATTTCTTCTTTTTTCTCAGGATTTAAATTTACTTCCTTTATCATTGACCAATCTCGTGATTTTCCTGACCAACGACTTGGGTTATTCAATTTAGCTGCGTCGTTTACCGTAAGCGTATAGCTAACGACACCTAGCCTTGCTTAATATTCCAAGGTAGCAGTGGCTCAAGGTTACTTGGCTGCTCTGCAATATGTTGCAAGCACGTTGAGATGTAGTCATGCACTACAAGATCATT
>NZ_JABBMT010000105.1 GCF_012927645.1 Pseudoalteromonas arctica
CACTGCCAGCTCAGTTACCGCGAGTTGAGGTGGTTGTTGACCTTGATGAGGGTGATAAAGAGTGTGATTGCTGTCAAAGCCCACTTCACAAAATGGGTGAAAGCAGCAGTGAAACACTCGAATTTGTTCCCGCGCATATCAAAGTCATCAAAACCATTCGGCCAAAATATACGTGCCGTCACTGTGAGCGTGAAGGCATTGAAAGTGTGGTAAAAACCGCCAAGATGCCCGCAGCACCTATTCCAAAAAGTATCGCCACGCCTAGTTTGTTGAGCCAAATAATCATGTGTAAATACCAGTTTGGCTTACCACTTTATCGCCAAGAAACGTTATTTGCTGATATCGGTATTGAGTTGAGCAGGCAAACCATGTCGAGCTGGATGCTACGCAGCGCTGAATTATTGTCACCGCTCTATCAGCGTTTAAAAGAAATCTTGCTATCTCAAGCGGTTATTCACGACGATGAAACCCCGTTAAACGTCATTAATGCAGATAAAGCAACCAGCTATATGTGGCTGTACTGTTGCGGCGATGATAAACCGGGTAAAGGCACTAATATTGTCCTGTTTGATTACCATAACAGTCGC
>NZ_JABBMT010000017.1 GCF_012927645.1 Pseudoalteromonas arctica
ATGTGGTACAACAGTAACCGATTGCATTCCTACTTAGGGTATCAAAGCCCAAATGATTTTGAATTTAAAATTAATGAGTTAGAAAAAGTAGCTTAACTAGGGTGACTGAATTTAGTTGACCAGGTCACTCAGTCTTGTAATGAGTTCAGTTCGTCAGACCTTCCTAAAACCCACCCATTAAACCACTCCGAATTGAAAGGGATTGTTAAGAGTGTGGCTAATTTCACTTGGTTCAAATATAGCTCGTCAAATAACCGTGGTAGAGCTGGACTTTTTTTACTGCAAATTAAGATCGTAACTAAAAAACTTGCTCAACAGCAGGGGGCTAAGTTTACACACAAAGCACGTAGAACAAACACAGAGGAAAAAATTACTAGAGCAATAACGAAGATACAAAGTGAAGGGAAAAAGCCTTCACAGGTACTTATAGCCAACGAAATAGGAATGACTCGACAAGCTGTTGCTAAATATAAACATCTACTAGAAATATGTTAATTATGCTGCACATCAGGGTATTAGGAAATAAGATAGGGCATGATGTTACATATTAAAGTTATTATCTAATAACTACATATGAATTAGCTGTAAGTAGTGAAGCTACATATATGCTACATGTATTAATAATATTTAGTGTGTGTAGCAATTTGTATTTTATTTAAATTGTAAGTACTTAATATTTAAATAAATTAATTGGTCGGTATGGAGAGATTCGAACTCTCGACCCCTGCCACCCCATGACAGTGCGCTACCAAGCTGCGCTACATACCGACGTTGCAAGCAATAGTACGTATATTTTTTCAAAAATCAATAAGCTTTTGTTTGTTTGAACATTTATTAAACGTACTAAGTGAAATAAATCATTTTATGAAGATTTTTAGTTATTTATCCACTCACTGATCGATTTATACATCACATCTCGTAGTATAGGTTGTGCAGTTTTGTTAGGGTGTATGTTGTCGTTTTGCATCAAGCTTTTATCTGATGCGATATCAAGCACAAAAAACGGCATTAAATGGCTGTCGGTTTCATCAGCAATGGCGGAGAAACTGGCGGTAAATAATCCGGTATAACGTGGCCCATAGTTAGGCGGAATGTGTACTTCCATAATTGCTACTTTGGCATCAGCGTGTTTGCTCTTGCTCACTAAACTGGCTAGGTTTTTTTTTAGGCGTTTAATTGGAAAGCCACGCAGGCCGTCGTTACCACCAAGCTCTATAAGTACATGGCTCGGTTGAAATTCATTAAGTAGGGCGTCTAAACGACGCAATGCGCCACCGGTGGTTTCGCCACTGATACTGGCATTGATAAGTTGGATTGGCGCTTGCTCGTTGTCGTACTTATCTTGTAACAGTTTAACCCAGCCTTGCTCTTGTTTTAAGCCGTAGGCGGCGCTTAAACTATCACCTAAAATTAAAATTGTGTTGTCAGCTGCCGCACTAAGTGGTTTGATTACTAATAGTAAAACGAAAATAAAACGTAGGATTGAATACATCATATGTCAGCGCTATCTCAATTAAATATCATTCAGGTTAAAGGTCTTTCTAAAACGGTTAATACCCTTGAAGGGGATTTGCCCATCCTCAGCGACATCACCTTTAATGTCAAGTATGGGGATTCGGTGGCTGTAGTTGGTGCATCTGGTTCAGGTAAATCTACTTTACTAAGCTTACTGGCAGGGCTGGATCAATCAACCCATGGCTCAATCTATTTGGATGGTGAGCCACTGCATGAACTTGGTGAAGAAGCGCGAGCAGCACTTAGAGCTGCCAAAGTGGGTTTTGTATTTCAATCTTTTATGTTGGTGCAAAGTTTAACCGCACTTGAAAATGTGATGCTACCTGCCGAGCTTGCTGGTAAGTCTAACGCCAAACAGCAGGCACTTGAGTTACTTGAAAAGGTGGGGTTGAGCCATCGTGTTGCGCATTATCCGTCTCAGCTTTCTGGCGGTGAACAACAACGTGTTGCTATTGCTCGCGCATTTATTGGCACGCCTAAAATTTTATTTGCTGATGAACCATCCGCTAACCTTGATAGCAAAAATGGTAAATTAATTGAGTCACTGTTATTCGAGCTAAATCAGCTCCATGGCACGACGTTAGTGTTAGTGACGCATGACGAAGCACTAGCTGCGAAATGTCAGTACGTTTTGCAAATTGAAGCGGGGCAATTAGTTAAAAATACCAATGAGGCTGTGGCGAATGTGGGCTAAATTAGCACTAAGATTATTTAGCCGTGAGTTTCGCCGTGGTGAACTTACGGTGATCTGTGCGGCGATATCGCTTGCGGTATTAACGGTTTTAACGCTTTCAATGGTAACCGACAGAATAGGGCAAAGTATCGCACAAAAAAGCAGTGCCTTTATTGCTGCGGATCGCGTGCTGGCAAGTAATCACGAGTTACCTGATGAGTATTTAACTAAAGCGGGCGAATATAACTTACAAACGGCACAACTTACTTACTTTGATACTATGTTGTTTGCTAATGACGAAATGCAATTAAGCTCAGTTAAAGCGGTGTCAGAACAGTATCCACTCAAAGGTGAGCTGAAAGTTAAATCGAGTTTAACCGGTGAGGTTGAAGTAGCCAAACAGGGGCCAACGGTTGGTAATGTGTGGTTTAGTGAATCGGTATTTTACGCATTAAATGTAAAAGTGGGTGATACGGTTGAGCTAGGTGCTGCGCAATTTAATATTGAAAAAGTATTGGTGGAAGAGCCTGATGCGCCATTTAATATTTTTTCAAGTAGTCGTCGTGTGTTGTTAAATAACCAAGATGTAGAAAAAACTGAAGTGATCCAGCCGGGCAGCCGGGTTTTTTACCGCCAGTTGTATGCAGGTGATGAGAGTAACCTTACTGACTTTTATGCGTGGCTAAAACCACAAATGAAAGAAAATCAGCAATGGTATGGCGTAAAAGACCGACAATCGCCTATTGCTAATAGCTTAAACCGCGCTGAAAGCTTTTTATTATTAGCAGGCTTATTGGGGATTATTTTAGCCGCAGTGGCAATTGCAGTGTCTGCTAAACGCTATTGTGAACGCCAATATGATCCTGTTGCGATGATGAAAACCTTAGGCGGCAGCCGCGCAATGATCCGTAAAATCTATTTACTGCATTTATCACTGGTATGTGGTTTATCTGTGATCCTTGGCTTAGCGATTGGTTATGGCTTACAAGAAATTGCCACTAACTATTTAGAAAAATCAATGAATAACACTTTACCTGCGGCGGGTTTTAAACCTTGGTTTGTAGCAATTAGCACCGGTGTGATTTGTGCGGTTATGTTTTCAATCAAACCATTACTGGATTTATTTGATATTCCACCACTGAGAGTATTGCGCCGCAGCTTGGGTGATAAGCTATTGGTGAGTAAAGTGCATTTGGGCATGTCGGCTGTGACGGTATTTTTACTGATGTGGTTATTTAGTAATAATTTAAAAATCACTGCTATTTTATTTGTTTCAACCTTGGTTTTAATCGTCCTCTTATTTTTGCTATCACGGTTAATCTTCGGTGGTGGGCGTAAGCTAGGGCTGCGCCCAGGTAATAGTTGGTCGCTTGCGATTGCTTCTATTCAAAAACGGGCGAATGCCAATGCAGTGCAGTTGATCAGCTTTTCACTTGCTATAAAGCTGTTGTTATTTTTAGTGGTACTTAAAAACGATATGATCGCTGATTGGCAGTCGCAATTACCTAGTGATGCACCGAATGCCTTTTTGGTGAATATTACAGAAAGCGAGCTGCCTGATGTGAATGCATTTTTAGAACAAAAAAACATCCAAGTATCTGACTTCTACCCTACAGTTCGTGGTCGTGTCAACGCGGTTAACGGCGAGCTAGTTGCCCGTGATGTGTCATTACAAGATAACGAAAAGAAAGATGAAGAAGCTCGCGCAGGTATTGGCCGTGAGCTAAACCTTACATGGCTTGAGCAAGCGCCTGTGCAAAATGAGATCATAGATGGGCAGTGGTTTGGCGATAATGCGGCCGCTGAGGCGTCAGTTGAAGAGTCAATGCTCGAGCGTTTAGATGTAAAACTTGGTGATACATTGACTTTTTTAATTGGTGCGCAATCGTTTGATGCAAAAATTACCAGTGTCCGTAAAGTTAATTGGGCAACCTTAAAACCTAATTTCTTTATTATTTTAAGCCCTGATGTTTTAGCTGACTTTCCGGCGACCTATATTTCATCGGTACGTATAGAAGCCGATCAAAAACGTGACTTTAGCCAGTTATTACGCAGTTACCCAACCATCAATGCCATCGATGTTGAGAGCTTTGTAAAACAAATACGTTCTACTATTGCACAAGTGTCTTTAGCAATTGGATTTGTACTGGCCATTGTAGTGCTATGCGGTGGTTTAGTATTGGTTTCTCAAGTACAAGCAAGCTTGGGTGAGCGAATGCAAGAAATTGTGATACTGCGTACCTTAGGTGCAAAAGCGAGATTAATAAAAAACGCGACCTTGTACGAGTTTTTATTACTTGGTGGCGCAGCCGGTTTTGTCGCTGCGCTGGTCAGTGATGTTGCGTTATTAATAGTACAACGAGAGATGTTTGACTTAGCAGGTAAGCTGCACCCGCATATTTGGCTGATTGGGCCATTAGTGGGGGGTGTGTTTGTGGCATCACTTGGCTACTTTATGATAGCCAGAACCATGCGTAAAAATACCCAAGGGTTACTGCGCTCTTTAGCCTAAAAGGTTAGCGATTAAACAAGCCCGTTTTTACGGGCATTTTTTATGCCAATAATACACTGGTAATTTATACAGTGCTCTGGCATTATTAGCGTACTTAACTATTTACACTGATTGGGCAAGTATTGGCTATTATTTTAGGGATTGATCCTGGCTCACGATTAACCGGTTATGGGGTGATTGCCCATCAAGGTGCTAAATTTACTTATTTAGGCAGCGGTTGTATAAAACTGGCCGATCACGAGTTTCCTATTCGATTAAAAATGATTTATCAAGGGATCAGCCAACTGATTGAACAATTTTCCCCCGATCATTTTGCCATTGAAAAAGTGTTTATGGCGCACAATCCTGATTCAGCTCTTAAATTAGGCCAAGCCCGAGGGGCTGCAATTGTTGGTGCTGCGATGGCTGATGTTCAGGTGTTTGAATACTCGGCGCGGCAAATAAAACAAGCCGTCGTTGGCAACGGTGGTGCCGATAAATCGCAAGTGCAGCATATGGTTAAAAATATTTTAAAATTACCAGGCACACCGCAAGCGGACGCCGCTGATGCATTAGCCATTGCGATATGCCATGCGCATTCAGATCAAAATTTAATAAAACTAGCGGGCAGTGCCAGTAAAACCGTTAGAGGACGATTAAGGAAATAACATGATAGGTCGCTTAAATGGCATCTTAGTAGAAAAACAACCGCCAGAAATTTTGCTTGAAGTAAGTGGGGTTGGCTATGAAGTAAATATGCCAATGACCTGCTTTTATGATTTACCAAACATTGGCGAAAATGCCATTGTGTATACTCATTTTGTAGTAAGAGAAGACGCCCAGTTATTATTTGGCTTTAATAATAAAATAGAGCGAGCATTATTTAGAGAGCTATTAAAAGCCAATGGCGTTGGGCCAAAGCTCGGATTAGCAATACTTTCAGGGATGTCGGCTCAGCAATTTGTTAGCTGCGTCAATAATGAAGATGCCACCAGTTTAGTAAAGTTGCCGGGAGTCGGTAAAAAAACCGCAGAGCGGCTGGTACTTGAAATGAAAGATCGTTTAAAAGATTGGGGTAATGACTTATTCACGCCATTTAGTGATAATGCAGTTATAGAGCCTGCCTCTGATGCACTTATAGCTAATAATGCCGCAGATGATGCAATTTCTGCGCTAGTGTCGTTGGGTTATAAATTGGCGCAAGCACAAAAAACAGTAAAATCGGTAGCCAAGCCTGATATGTCTACAGAGGTTCTTATTAAAGAATCTCTAAAATCAATGTTGTGAGTAAACCATGATTGAAGCGGATCGTTTGATAGATGCGACTGAACAAAGTAATGAAGATGTAGTCGATCGCGCGATTAGACCAAAACTATTAGCCGATTATACCGGGCAGCCCCATGTTAAACAGCAAATGGAAATATTTATAGAAGCTGCACGGAGTCGGGGTGAAGCGCTGGATCATTTATTAATATTTGGTCCGCCGGGTTTGGGTAAAACCACACTAGCAAACATTGTTGCCAATGAGCTGAATGTCAGTATTAAAACAACCTCGGGTCCAGTGCTTGAAAAAGCCGGTGACTTAGCCGCACTACTTACCAACCTTGAAGAAGGCGATGTACTTTTTATTGATGAAATACATAGATTAAGCCCGCAAGTTGAAGAAATACTTTATCCGGCAATGGAAGATTATCAACTCGATTTAATGATTGGTGAAGGACCCGCTGCTCGTTCCATTAAGCTCGATTTACCTGCTTTTACTTTAGTCGGGGCAACCACTCGCGCAGGCTCGTTAACCTCACCGCTTAGAGACCGTTTTGGTATTGTGCAGCGTTTAGAGTTTTATTCAGTGGCAGATTTATCGACTATAGTGGGGCGCTCGGCTCATTATTTAAATTTACAAATGTGTGATGAAGGTGCCATTGAAATAGCAAAACGCTCTCGTGGTACACCACGTATTGCCAATCGTTTATTACGTCGGGTACGTGATTACACGCAAGTTAAATCAGACGGGACTGTAAATGCTGAAGTGGCAGAGCTGGCACTTAACATGATTGATGTAGATAAAAGCGGTTTTGATTATATGGATCGTAAATACTTGCTCGCCATCATAGAAAAGTTTATGGGTGGCCCTGTTGGTTTAGACAACTTAGCTGCCGCTATCGGTGAAGAAAAAGAAACTATTGAAGATGTGATCGAACCTTACCTCATCCAACAAGGATTTATCCAACGTACGCCAAGAGGGCGTATTGTGTCTGATAACGCCTATCATCACTTTGGCTTATTACCCAAACAAGAATAAAGTACATTTATTGTAGCTGTACGGTGCGTATGGCTGCTATTCAAGTGTGTATTTCGCTGTGTTTAAGTTAATAGTGTGATTAGCATATTATTCGAAGTTTAGATTATCTAGTTATTTGGGCTAATACAATTCACATGCTGTTAAGTTTGTAAACGATATTGTATGCGCCATAGCGAGGCCGTGCTGTGCGTGATTTTCAGGCAAAAAAAAGCCCGCATAAAATGCGGGCAAACAACAAGTTGAAGGAAGTAATCTAAGTAACACTGCTTAAATTCATCAAGTTTTATCATGAAAAACTTTAAGCATAGCAATATGAAAAATCAGAATCATATTGCAAAGAACTGGGCTGAATGAAGTATTCATTGCTGCGCTAGCTCGGTATAGGAGAATAATACGCAATAGTTAGTTTTTGTTCAAACTAGAAAAATTTAATTTTCAGATAAAAAAAACTAATAGCAATATTTTTATGAGTGCTTTATTTTTGTTCATAAAGTTCACGGTTATATATTAATCTATTGAAATTGTAATATTTTATTTGTTTGAGTGATTTTTTTATAGATTAGTTAAACTGTTGCAATGACTATGCTTATAATCAATTATGCCTGTTTATTCATTAAGAGTGAATAAACAGGGTGTTTTACACGATTTTTTGCTTATAAATAAGCATCAAACCATGTATTTAACTCGAGTGTAGCCTTAAATAGTTGTGTTGATATTGTCGAACATGGTAATAAGAATGGTGTCAGCCTGCTCTTTAACGTTTTTTGTTGCTAATTCACAGCAATAGCGTTGTCAGTACTGAGCTGAATAGATACACTAGGTGCAACTTTTGGCCATCTTTTCGGTCATATACCTAGCGTATAATGAAATGTTATTTATACAAGAAATCTTATTAGGAGTTTAATGTGGGTTCAGGGCTTAATTTTTTAGATTTAATTCTAGAAGCAAGTTTTCTTGTGCAATTAGTTATGCTGGCGTTAGTCGCTATGTCAGTGATGTCGTGGGCAATTATTTTTCAGCGTAAAAAAGCAATTTCAGATGCATTAGCCGATACTAAGCGATTTGAGCAAAAGTTTTGGTCAGGCATTGATTTAAGTAAACTCTACAATGAGATCTCATCGCGCAGCGGTAGCTCAACTGGCGTTGAAGCATTATTTATAGCAGGCTTTAAAGAGTTTGCTCGCCATAAGAAAAACTCTTTTCAAAGTGCTAGCATTGTAATGGAGGGGACACATCGTTCAATGCGAGTTGCGTTATCGCGTGAAATCGAAAAATTAGAATCAAGTTTATCGTTTTTAGCAACGGTAGGGTCTATCAGTCCTTACATTGGTTTGTTTGGTACTGTATGGGGTATTATGAATGCTTTTATCGCGTTAGGTGAAGTTAAGCAAGCAACTCTACAAATGGTTGCCCCAGGTATAGCCGAAGCTCTTATTGCAACTGCGATGGGTTTATTCGCTGCTATTCCAGCGGTTATTGCATACAACCGCTTTGCAAATAGAGTTGAAAAGCTAGAATCTAACTACATTAACTTTATGGAAGAGTTTGCAAATATTTTACATCGTCAAGCAGCTACCCAAATAGAGGCAAAAGCGAATGTATCAGCGTAAGAAGCGTCGTCCTGTTGCAGAGATAAACGTAGTTCCTTACATTGATGTAATGCTGGTGCTACTGATTATTTTTATGGCTACTGCGCCATTGATCACGCATGGTGTAAAAGTTGATTTGCCAAAAATGGAAGAGTCCGATTTAGTTGATACTAAAGATACGCCACCTATCATTGCTTCAATTGACGCACAAGGTAAGTACTTTGTCAGTATCGGTACTGATCCTGAAGAGCCGATGGAGGCATTAGATGTTGCTGCTGTTATCAAGCTGCAACTGATGAAAAACCCAGAAACCCCAGTGATGATCAAAGGTTCAGGTAAAGTATCGTACCAAGAAGTATTGTTACTGATGGACTTCTTGAGAAGTGCTGGTGTGCCTTCAGTTGGATTAATGACTGAGTCGTTTGAAGGGAAAAAAAATTAAGATGGGTGCTTCAGTATTAAAATCAGTGTTATTGCACCTCGCTATAATAGGTGTTTTAGTCGGAACAGCGAGTTTTCATACTTCACCGCCTACCGTAATGGAAGTCACCTTGAACAAGGCTATGCCTGAGGCTGAAAATGCTGTTTCAGCGGTGACTGTTGACCAAAAAATGGTTGAACAAAAAATTGCTGAGTTGAAGCGCAAAGAAGATGATAAAAAACGTGCTGAAGACAAGCGTATTCGTGATTTAGAGCGCCGAGCATCTGATGCACGTAAACAGCGTGAAGCTGAAGATCGTCGGATCAAAAAGCTAGAGCGAGAGCGTCGCGCGAAAGAGAAAGAAACTGCACAAGCTCAAGCTCAAGCTAAAAAAGCACGTGCAATTGAACAAAAAGAACGTGAAAAAGCACAGCAGGCTGAAAAGCAAAAAGAACAAGCTGAACTTGCTGCTAAAGCAGCGGCTGAAAAACGTAAAGCAGAAGAAGAGGCATTAAAGAAAGCTGAAGACGATCGCAAGCGTGAAGAGTTAGCCGCTAAAAAACGTGCAGAAGCTGCGGAAGAAGCGCGTCAAAAAGCATTACAAGAACAAATGTTGCAAGAGCAATTAGCCACAGAGCAAGCTGCACGTAATAAGATACGTCAGCAACAGGTCGGCACTGAGGTTGATAAATATAAAGCATTAATAATGGCGCGAATTCAGCAAAATTTATTAATTGATGAAAAAATGAAGAATCAACAATGCCGTGTGAATATTCGCTTAGGTTTTAATGGCTTAGTAACGCAAGTTAAATCTTTAGGCGGAGATAAGTTAGTATGTGAAGCGGCACTTAGAGCGGTTCGTATGGCTGATACGTTGCCGGTTTCTAAAGATAAAGATGTTTTTGAGCAATTAAAAAATATTAACTTAACAATTAAGCCACAATTTTAAAGGAATGGTATGTTCAACAAGTTGAAAACAGTTTGTTTAATTTTCGTTTTAGGCTTTGCCAGTGTTGCCCACGCGGCACTAGAAATAGTCATAACCGAAGGCATTGATGGTGCGCGACCCATTGCGATCGTGCCATTTAAATATAAAGGTGTGGGGCCAATCCCACAAAAGCTTAGCGATGTGATTGCTGCGGATTTAATGCGTAGTGGTAAATTCAAACCAATCGATGTTAATGCCATGCCCCAGTTACCCAGCAAAGATGCTGACGTAGATTACGCTGCATGGGTTAATAAAGGCGTTGAAGCTATTTTAGTTGGTGAGGTTGAACAGCAAACTGATGGCCGTTACTTAGTACGCTATGAGCTGGTTGATGTTATTCGCGGGCAAATCACTGGCGGTGAAACGCAAATGATGAGCAACGGTAAACTAATTAAAAACCAAGATCATATTCAAGAAGCACGTGAAAGTGTGATTAGTGATACCGGTTTTAGACGTTATGCACACCGCATCAGTGATGTTATTTATGAGAGACTCACCGGTGAGCGCGGCGCATTTTTAACTAAAATTGCTTATGTGATTGTACGAGATGATGAACCAAAACCTTACCAGTTAGTCGTGGCAGATTATGATGGTTTTAACGAGCAGGTTTTATTACGCTCGCAAGAGCCGCTAATGTCTCCGGCATGGTCATCAGATGGTACTAAGCTTGCTTATGTAACTTTTGAAAATCGTCAAAGCCAAATTTATATCCAAGATTTATACACTGGCAAGCGTGAACTCATAACAAGTCACCAAGGTATTAATGGCGCGCCACAATTTTCGCCAGACGGTAAAAAATTATTGTTAGTCTTGTCAAAAGATAGAAACGGTGCTACAGAAGTGTATATGCTAGACTTAGCAACACGTAAAGAAACCCGTTTGACTAACCACCGTAGTATAGATACTGAACCGTCTTGGCATCCGAATGGTCAAGATATCGTGTTTACCTCTGAAAGGGGTGGTAATGCTCAGATTTATAAGTTAAATTTAAAAACAGGTAGGTCACAACGGATGACCTTTGATGGTGATATGAACCTAGCTGGTTCGATTACCCCTGACGGCAAAGAATTAGTGATGGTCAACCGTACCAACGGGCAGTACCATCTTGCTAAGAAAGAGCTGGCTACAGGCGCATTTCAAGTTTTAACAAGAACGCGCCTGGATGAATCACCGAGCGTGGCACCAAATGGTTCGATGATCATCTATAGCACGCTACATAATAATAAGCAGGTACTAGCGCTAGTATCAATGGACGGTCGCTTTAAAGCACGGTTACCTGTGCTAAATGGACAAGTAAAGGCACCCGCGTGGTCGCCTTATTTACAGTGATTTTTGCTGGTTTACTCAATATAGGAATCTACTCAATGCAACTTAATAAAATACTTAAAGGCCTGCTAATTGCTGTGCCAGTTATGACACTAGCAGCTTGTAGCTCATCTTCGGATATCGATGAAGGTGCAGCAAATCAATCAAATCAAGCGACTGTTGAGCAAACAACAGATAATGATACCGTTGAAGTTGCTACATTAACACCAGAGCAGCAAGCACAAGAAGAGCTTCGTCAGAAGTATGACGAATTGCGTCAAGAGCAAGTTATATACTTTGGTTTTGATACTGCGACTATTCAAGGACAGTACGGCGAATTGCTTCGTGCACATGCTGAGTTTTTAGTTAAAAACCCATCAGTTAAAGTATTAATTGAAGGTCATGCCGATGAGCGTGGTACACCTGAGTATAATATTGCATTAGGTGAGCACCGTGGTCAAGCAGTTGAAAAATACCTACAAAGCTTAGGTGTTTCTGCAAGCCAAATGTCAGTAGTGAGCTATGGTGAAGAAAAGCCAATGGTTAAATCACGCACTGAATCTGCTTTCGCTAAAAACCGCCGTGCGGTACTAGTTTACTAAGATTAGAGACATTATGAAGCCGAAAATTATTTTGGCAGCCATGATATTGAGCGGGAGCACCCAAATTTGGGCTGCTCCCGCTCCTGTTTCAGAAGCTGCGAGTTCACAATCGAGTATAGAAAAACGCCTTGCTGCCCTTGAAAGTATGATGCAGTCGAGAAATTTATTACAAGTTGAGTTACAGCAACAGTTAAATAGACTGCAAGATGAAGTGAGCCAAGTTCGCGGGATCACTGAAGAACAAAGCTATAAGCTTGAAAAAGTACTACAACGTCAACGTGAGCTGTATCAAGAAATTGAAAATCGCGTAAGCCAAGCTTATTCGCAACCGAGTGCATCAAGTGCTGAACAGTATGCTGAGCCTGTTGCATCGCAAGCTATTAGTTCTGATCTGTCTGAGAATGAGGCATATGAGCGTGCAGTGGCATTAATCATGAAAGACAAGCGCTACGATCAGGCAATTCCAGAGTTTCAAACGTTTTTAACGACGTATCCAAATTCTGTTTATGCATCTAACGCTCATTATTGGTTAGGGCAATTATTGACAATTAAAAATGACCCAGTAAAAGCATCGGAACATTTCAAAGTGGTGGTAAATGAATTTCCAAATTCAAATAAGCGTCCAGATGCAATGTTAAAGCTTGGTACTTTATTACACGAGCAAGGTTTAGCTGAACAAGCGTCAAAAACCTTTAACGATTTACTTAATCAATACCCAAGTACAACTGCTGCAAAATTGGCCACTGATCGCCTTTCAAAAATGTAGAATCAGCTTGATTAGACTGCTTTTTGTCATAAGCGGTCTAAAATTGGTCAACTAGACATAAAAACTTAAAAAAAGAGACATTTTCTGTTGCACTCATTTTTTAAATAAGTATTATAAGCGCCCGCAGCAAGCGAATGGTTCAACCACTCAAATTGCGATAAAAAGAGCGGGTCATTAGCTCAGTTGGTAGAGCAGTGGACTTTTAATCCATTGGTCGATGGTTCAAGTCCATCATGACCCACCATTCTTTGTTCGTTGAATAGTAGAGTGGTTATAATCGGCGGATCTACGCAGCGTGCTTAGGCACATTAGAGCGGGTCATTAGCTCAGTTGGTAGAGCAGTGGACTTTTAATCCATTGGTCGATGGTTCAAGTCCATCATGACCCACCATTCTTTATTCGTTGAATAGTGAGTGGTTATAATCGGCGGATCTACGCAGCGTGCTTAGGCACATCAGAGCGGGTCATTAGCTCAGTTGGTAGAGCAGTGGACTTTTAATCCATTGGTCGATGGTTCAAGTCCATCATGACCCACCATTCTTTATTCGTTGAATAGCAGAGTGGTTATAATCGGCGGAACTACGCAACGTGCTTAGGCACATCAGAGCGGGTCATTAGCTCAGTTGGTAGAGCAGTGGACTTTTAATCCATTGGTCGATGGTTCAAGTCCATCATGACCCACCATTCTTTATTCGTAGAATAGTAGAGTGGCTACAATCGGCGGATCTACGCAGCGTGCTTAGGCACATCAGAGCGGGTCATTAGCTCAGTTGGTAGAGCAGTGGACTTTTAATCCATTGGTCGATGGTTCAAGTCCATCATGACCCACCATTCTGGTTATTCAATTTCAGTTTAGCTGACTATTAGTTACTAAATTCATATCGCTTACATCAAAAAACAAAAAATTACTAACGCAGTTAACGCTTTATTTAGCCTACTAGAATGGTTAAATATTTAAGTAGATTGGTATTTATGAGCACCACTGTTATTTAGTTTTATATTCTCGTATAATTCGCCCCATAAATGCACTGTAGATTAAGTGGTCGAGAAATGAGTTTAGCTCAAACTATTATGCCTGAAGGTTATATCTTTCCTCCAAAACCAGCTCCATTGAATAATGATGAGCAGGCGCAATACAAAGCACGTATCAAACAATTATTGATTGATAAAAATGCCGTATTGGTTGCCCATTATTATACTGATCCTGAAATTCAAGCGCTTGCTGAAGAAACCGGTGGCTGTGTGGCCGATTCATTAGAAATGGCTCGTTTTGGTGCCAAGCACGATGCTGACATGATTATCGTTGCGGGTGTTCGTTTTATGGGGGAGACAGCAAAAATTTTAACGCCAAATAAAACCGTCGTTATGCCAACGCTTGAAGCAACATGCTCGCTTGATATTGGTTGTCCAATTGATGAGTTCTCAGCATTTTGTGATCAGCACCCTGATCGTAAAGTGGTTGTATATGCAAATACTTCAACAGCCGTTAAAGCACGTGCTGATTGGATTGTTACTTCATCGTGTGCGCTTGAAATTGTTGAACACCTTGATGAAATGGGCGAAAAGATCATCTGGGGCCCTGATAAGCACCTTGGGGCTTACATTAAGAAGAACACTGGCGCTGATATGATCATGTGGGATGGCGCGTGTATTGTACATGATGAGTTTAAAACCAAAGCGCTAAAAGATATGAAAGCGCTGTATCCTGATGCAGGCGTATTGGTACACCCAGAGTCACCCGCTGAAATAGTTGCTTTAGCTGATGCCGTTGGCTCAACCAGTCAATTGATCAAAGCGGCGCAAACAATGGATAACCAAAAGTTTATAGTGGCCACTGATCGCGGTATTTTTTATAAAATGCAGCAGTTATGCCCTGATAAAGAATTTGTTGCCGCCCCAACGGCTGGTGAAGGCGCAACCTGTAAAAGTTGTGCACATTGCCCGTGGATGGCCATGAACGGCCTCAAAGCGATTGAGGAAGCGTTATTAGATGCAACAGGCAAAGAAGTGTTTGTAGATATGCAGCTACGTGAGGGCGCACTCAAGTCGCTTAATCGTATGCTCGACTTCTCAGCCTCACTGCAACGATAAACTCAGTTTTATAAAAAAGGCCGCTGATAGCACTATTAGCGGCCTTTTTTGTTTGTTTACTAGGCAGTTAACAGGCAAAAGGGAAAAACACCTTGCACCACAGGGCGCTATTTCATACTATTACGCCGCGTTACCAAATGGTAATGCTTGCGGTGACGTGTCCGAGTGGCTGAAGGAGCACGCCTGGAAAGTGTGTAAAGGGCAACCTTTCGAGAGTTCGAATCTCTCCGTCACCGCCATTATTCAATATCAGGACGTCTCATGACGTCCTTTTTTATGCCTGGTTTAAATATCTCCGCCAAAGCATCAATATAGTCCATTGAACTCAAACAAACCCTTGCTACGCATTATTGGTTAAATGCAATTACACATGATATAAAAATAGATTTAACACAGTAATATTCACATTGATTTACTACGTGAGTCGGTACGTTGGGTTAAAAGACATAAACCTTTCCATATTGATGCGTGGGTTGTGTTACCCGATCATCTTCATGCGGTGCTAACCTTACCCTAAGAGGATTTTGACTACTCTGGCCGATGGCGTGAAATAAAAAAGCGCTTTTCTAAAGGGTTACCTAAAAGAGAATACCTATCTGAGGCACGCATGAATAGAAATGAACGAGGCATATGGCAACGTCGCTTTTGGGAGCATACCATTCGTGATGAGCAAAATTATTGGCATCATGTAAATTATGTACACTTTAACCCTCTTAAACATAGCTTAGTAAAAAGAGTGAGTGATTGGCCTTATTCAAGTTTTCACAAAGCGGTTTCATCAGGTATTTATAGCCGCCATTGGTGTGGGGAATAATAAAATGTTGTTTTGTCTAAGTGCCTCAAACGCACTCAATAAATACCTCAAAGCTGATTTACCTCGCTTGCCACATAAGCCAGGAAAACAAGCTGGGGTAAATACCCTCATTAGCGATAGTAATTGTTTTAACTGGCAATTGCAGATAATTGATAACAGCTATAAATCTCGTGAAAAAACAATCATTGTTTGTGAGGCGAATAGCCGTTTTACGTTTTTTATACCGGTTAGTTTAAAGCTATCGCAAGAAGAGTTAACTCAGCGCTTGCAGTACGAATGGCAGTTAATGATGGCTGAAACGCTTGAGGTATATCGACTTATCCCTCGCAGCGATATCGCTACGCTGCTAAGTGACCTTTCACATATTGACTTTAGCCCACAATGGATTAAGAACACTGATTTAAGCATCAGCGGCCATATTAGTGATGCTGCACTTTGGGTTACTCAAACACTAAAAGAAGAGGGGTTATATGAGTTACCAAGAGCTCTCGCGATTGAATTAGCATTATATTTAAACACTCAGCCGAAACGTATAACGAATAAAACAACGCGCCGCAAAGAGAAGTTTATACCCATAGAGCATTTATTAGGTTATTGCCAATCGCTTATCACTGATCAACAACGTGCTGATGGCCCATCAAACGAAATAATTGATACCAGTAATATCATTAATTTTAGTGATTACCATAAAAAATAAAAACGGGTTAATTCTTTAAAGCTATTAATAAAAGGAACTTTATTTTGAAAGATTACCAACCATTTTCAGCTGAGATAAAGAGCGAAATTATAGACGAAATCAAAAATAATTTTGGTGATGTTTACTCAGATGAGTTGATCACTACCTTTATAAAAATAATGGAAGAGTCTACATTTGATAAACTTTTAGTGGGTAACAGGTACTTATACGTTTCAGCGGCTGTTTGCGCCGATTTAAGCGAGCAGCAACAAAACTTTGAATTTTATATGGTTAATTGTAAAAGCTAAGTCAAATTTTCATCAAAAAAATAGTCTATATACCTAAAGTTTCATGAATAGAGTTAGGAGTAATTATGTTATTCAAAATAATTTCAAAAGATAATAAGCAAGTGTTAGAAGCTGTGAACTCGCAAAGTATGGGGGAGCTTCAACTTGAGCAACTTATAATTGAAAATCAAAGAGATGAAAATAATAACATCACAACTCAATTACTGAATGAAGGTATTTTTGGGGAAGAACTTATTCTACTGAAAAACCAAGTCAAGGTTGCTAATGGTAAAAGGCTTGATGTTTTAGCACTTGATAAAAATGGGAATGGTGTTGTTATTGAGCTGAAAAAAGACCTTGTTTGTTTAGGGGTGGATACGCAAGCTCTGCAGTATTTGGCTGATATTTCAAGATTTCATGGTGATGATTTAATAAAAAACAAAAAATTAGTAAATAAGGGGTATGTAGAGGCTGTCGAGTCGTTTATAGATTCAGCCGAAATTGATAGAGCTAAAATTAACACCAAGAATCGTATCATTTTAATAGCCAATAAATTTGACCGAACACTATTTTCTATGGGTGAATGGCTATCAGATAAAGGTGTAGGGTTTAAATGTATACAATATAGTGTATCTAATCATGAAGACGGTACGCAGTATATAGACTTTTCGGTTGTATTTGATAGAAGCCCAGAATCAACATTTCCTTTAAGCTTTAGCGCTATGCAACGTGAGCCTAAGTATTTTTGGTATAATATTGGCACTACAGAGACCAAAAATTGGGCTTGCTTGAAAGAGAAGTCTATCATTTCCGCTGGTTTTGATGGCTCTGAACACGACAAAGGAGATAGGTTACTTAATAGCTTTATACCTGGGGATATATTAATAGCTTATGCTAATGGCTATGGTGCTATAGGTGTTGCAGAAATTAGTCAATTATCAGGGAGTGGTTATACTTTACTTTCTGAGTCGCAACCAAACGATCCCGTTTCACAATACCACTTACATCGCCTAAAAGTTAAATGGCTTTATACATCTGCGGATGACTTTAGTGGGGGGATTCCTCCAAGTGAAGTTAAATCACAGTTTGAAATACACCACCCTTATACCACTAGCTGTTCTATTTCGGCTCATAAAGCGAAGAGGTTGGTTAAAGGCCTAAAAGATCGTCTAAGTTGTTTTGATTAAGAATAATATTTGTCATTATACTGACTGATAAAGTATTTAGTTAACCTGAGTTTCGTTTAAGAAATTGAACTAAATGCCTGTTCCAAGCTCCGAACTTTCGACCACGAACGATTGGAAACACAAGGAACAGGCATGATTAAATTAGTTGAGTTGTTTTGTTATTTCGTTGATTTTTATAAGTATTTATACCTCAATGGGGAAAGCAATTACTCGAATATGTTATGCAAATACGTCAACGACCAGAAAGTAAGACAACCAGTAAAATTATGACTATTGTCATTCGTTTCCATATGTCGGCATTATCGTGTTTTAAAAAACATAGATAATGCCTATAAAACAACCTTACTCATCAATAAGCGGGTAATGCGCATCGCCCCAAAGCTCTTTGGGGTTATTCATCATAATATCGATAATAAATGGTACAAGTTGCGATAAAAATTGCACGGCGTCTTTTAGTTGTTCTCTATTTGCGCTGCTGTTCCATGTTGCGCCGCCATGCATAAGTTGGTTGCGCAGTGTGTATAAGCGTTGTAATACGATGGAGGTGAGTTTGGCTGTTTCGTTGTTAGCTAATGCAAAGTTTGCAAATTTTTTGGCTTCACTCAATTTGTGTTTAAATTCTTGTTCAGTGATGTTGCCATTTTGAAATTGCCAAAAAGGCTGGAAAACAAATTTATTGTTTAGTAACACGCGAATGCTGCTTGGAAATTCATTCCATAGCAAGTTATAGATACGCTTTAGCTGATCGAGTGAATTGAGCTTTTCTAAAAACTGGGTAAATGATTGTGTTTCATTCAGGTTCAAACATTCTGTGTCTTGAGCATAAGCCGCATTAAATGACACCCAGAGAAATATAAATTGCGAATCAAGATCATCACATTGCTCCGACTTATTTAACCAGCTTAACGCTCTGTGTACACGTAGTGTTAGCCCCTCAGGGAAGGTCTCCCGTAGTTCTCGTTGCTTATGTTTTAATTGCGTGTATTGCATAATATTTTAAATCCATTTATCTATTAATCTTAATAACATACTGATAAAACATTATAAAATCTACTTCTTTGTAGTTGCAAATATAATTGTGGTGCGGGTATGCTTTGATTTTAATAAGGTTAATAAAGGTGATCTTATGAGGAAAGCGGCTAAGTTAGCCGCTTTTATAGGTGTTAATAGCGCTTTTTAGGTGCTTTAAGTTGGCTATCAAATTCATCAGGAAATAAAATTGTGCCGTCGTCGTCTTCAGTGGGGAATACGGCAATAAGTAAGTCGTCTTGCTCAAGGCCTGGGGTCCAACGGCTTTGCCAGTCCTTTAATGGGATCGCTTTTGCTGTGCAGTTTTCCCACTCACCGGTAGCCCATGCCTCGGCATAAATACGTTCAGGCCATACCGGTACACAATCATCATCTTCGTTGGCGAGCATAACACAGCCATCGTCGTCATTTAATATCCACACTTGTTTGAACACTTGGACGCTCTCAAACATAAAAGCCAATCTTTTTTTGGCTCCTAAATTTAATATTGTCTCGAATTTTTCAGATGCGGTTGCGGTTGCATTACTCATTAATAGACTCTCTCTAGAATGGCTTAGGTATAGTATATTGACTAATATGACAAAATGTCGATTAGTTAAAAATTAATTGTACATTACGTGGTATAAAAAATCGTCGGCGAGGGTGTTTTCGTAGCCATTTGCGATTAGCATTGTTGCTTTTTAATTGTTACTGATACTGTGAAAATACTCTTTCGTCTTGACTTAACTCCTTTCTATTTCTTACAAATATTACCATAAGCGACTATTATTTAAATTATAATATCTTTATATGTTAATTGGTTGGGCTACATTGTTGCCATAAATAATCAATGTTTTTGTCACTGTTACGTCAATTTTTTCGAGCTTTTTTGTCATATATTCCCTCCATACTGTGCCCGAATACAAAACAATAATTGCAAATGGGACAATAATGCGTACTTTTACTAAAAAATCGACTTTAAGCTTAGCAATCGCTTTAGTGTTTTCAACTAATAGCTTTGCAAATAGTAACGAAATAGAAGAAGTCACAGTAGTGGCAAAACCAACGAGCTATGCAAATAGTGTGATTGAGCAATCAATGATTGAGCAGCAGAGTTCGGTTTCAAGTGTATTATCGGTGATGGATAATCTACCGGGAATTAGTATTAACCAAGGTGATGCATTTGGTGGTGATGATTGGTCTACCACTATTACCATGCGTGGTTTTAGTATCGATAGTAACCAGCAGCAGTTAGGTATGACGGTTGATGGTATTCCTAACGGCGGCTCTAATTATGGCGGTGGTGCAAAAGCGAACCGTTACCTAGACAGCGAAAACTTAGCCACTGTAGAGGTTGGTCAAGGGACTTCAGACATTGCTTCAGCATCACTTGAAGCGCTCGGCGGTACGTTTAATTTTGTTAGTAAAGATCCTAGTCTTGAGCGAGGAACTACATTTGCTTACACCAATGGTGACCACGATGCGACCCGTTATTATTTTAAGCATGAAACTGGCACTCTCTTTGATAACACGCAAGCTTATGTGAGCTATTCACAAACCAATACTAGCCGCTGGATAGGTAATGGCAGTAATGGCGGTAAAGATAATCAACATGCAGAGGCTAAATTTGTATCTAACTTTAATGCGCTGACTGTCACAGGGCGTTTATCGTATGATGATGTCAGTGAGACCAACTATAACAGTGTGAGCTTGCAGCAATTTGCGCAAACACCCGATTGGGAGCAACTAACTTGGAACTGGACCGGCGTGCCACACTTTGACCAAATGTTTGCAGAAGGTTGGGGTACATTGCGTGAAAATGCGTTAGGTTACGTAAAGTTTGAATACGCAATCTCACCGTCGTCATTATTAACAATCAGTCCTTATTACCATAAAAACTCAGGACGTGGTGATTGGATCCCACCTTATTTAACATCACCTGTCGATAAAGACGGTGTTCCAACAACTGAAGGCGGCACAAACGCTGGTTCATATGGTTTTGTAGATAGCCAAGGAAAGCCATTAACGCCTAATGCAGATTGTACAGATACACTTAGTTGGCCGTGGGATTCAGGCACTGGGTTGAATCCGGCGTGTTACCCTGATTCGGCAATACCAGTAATGTCATATCGCCATACACACTACGACAAAGAGCGTTTAGGTTTGACTGCCGATTATAAATTAACCTTAGGGATACACGATATTGAAGCGGGTATTTGGCTTGAGCAAACTGATCGCGACGAATCTCGTGATTGGCATAAAGTTATTGACGCTCGCGTATATCATCACTTTGATAGCACCCCATACTGGACGCAATATAAAAATACTTTTGAAACAGATACCTTTAAATGGTACGTACAAGATTCAATCAGCCTAGGCGATTTTACTGTTAATCTTGGTGCTAAACAGTATTTAGTTGAATTACAAAAATACGATCATTTTGCAGATCTACGCTCTGATAAAATAAACAGTGATTCAGATGTGTTATTTAGTGCAGGTGCTGTGTACCAGCTTACTAGTAACACAGAGTTATTTGCCAGTTTCAGTGAAAATTTCTCAGCAATTAAAGATGGTGTGCTGGAGCGTGATAGCTCTACACTCACAGAAATTGAACCAGAAACAGCTGAAAATATCGACTTTGGTGTACGTTATAAAGCAGACCGCTTGAGCCTAACGGCAACCGCTTACTCTATTGCCTTTGATAACCGCATCACTTTTATCGCACCTGGCAGTGATACCGGCGGGATTGATTACACGATTGGTACAAATGGCTCTTACATCAATGTAGGTGGTATTGACTCGCAAGGTATTGAACTATCAGCAAGTTATATGCTTACAAATGAATGGAATATTTATACCTCATATACTAATAACAGCTCTGAATACGCATCTGACGACCCAAGTTCATACGCTAATGGCGAACTGACTGCTGGTGCAGGTCCAAGCTTCAGAGCAGGCGATGATGTAATTGACTCCCCAAGTGACATGTTTGTGCTTTCAACGGATTATTACAGCGGAGGTTTCCGCTTTGGTATTTCAGCAAAATATACGGGTGAGCGTTTAGGTGCATTTTTAGATGAGCAAACCCGTACACGTAATAAAGTTGCTGGCTATACTGTGTTTGATATCAATGCTGGTTATACCGCAGACGTCAATGCCGGCCCATTTAAATCAATTGATATTGCTTTTGCGGTCACTAACGTAACAGATAAGCAGTATTTAGCGGGTGGGACAGGTAATGGCAGCACTTATTTTATTGGTGCACCACGCACTGCAGCACTGACATTTACTGCTAATTTTTAAGCCCTAATTATAAAAATAATAACCAAAACCCATCCTTGTTGATGGGTTTTTATTGATAGGAATACTATGAAAGCAATAGCTAAACTGGCCGTAATAGGCTGTACATTAATGGTAAGTCATAGTGTCAAAGCCAGTGATAATGTTGTGCTTGTGACGCTTGATGGTATGCGCTGGCAAGAGGTATTTAACGGCGCCGATCAAAAATTGTTAGCAAATCCCGGTTTTGTTAAACAGCCAGAGCAATTGAAACAACAGTTTTGGCGCGATGACAAACACGCCCGACAAGCTCAGTTAATGCCATTTATTAGCAATACGATTGGCCAACACGGTGTGTTAATTGGCGATAGAGAGAATGGTTCAACAATGTCGGTGAGTAACCTGTGGTATTTTTCATACCCAGGCTATAGTGAGATCTTAACTGGCAGTGTTGATGAGGCAATTAACAGCAATGATAAAACGCCAAATCCAAATAAAACTATTTTAGAGCGATTAGAGCAACGCGCTGACTATAAAAATAAAACCGCCTTATTTGGCAGTTGGGATGTATTTCCGTTTATTGTTAATACCAAACGCAGCGACGTATATGTAAATGCGGGTTTTATGCCAATTGAGGCTGACTTATTTGCCGATGCGCCACTATTAAATGCTTTACAACAGGAGATCCCAAGTCCTTGGCATAATGTGCGTTTAGACAGTTTTACATATCGTTTTGCCAAAGCTTATATGCTGGCAAAAAAGCCTAAGTTATTAGTGATCAGCTTAGGTGAAACCGATGATTTTGCCCATGAAGGTCATTACGATCACTATTTGCAGTCGGCTAAACAAAGTGACGCTTTTATCAAAGACTTATGGCAAACCATTCAGACTACACCTGGCTATAAAAATAACACAACGCTTATTATCACCACGGATCATGGCCGTGGCAGTAACGCTAATGATTGGCAGCATCATAGTTCAAAACAAGCAATGGCAAGATCGGAGCAAGGTCGTAACGCTTTTCCTGAGGGAATTATTGGCTCTGAGCATATTTGGTTAGCTGCAATTGGCCCAGATATTAAACCGCAAGGTTTATTAAAAACAACAACAGAGCTCAAACAAGCACAAGTGGCGGCAACGATTTTAACCGTACTTGGCGAAAATCCTAAGCAGCTTAATCCCGCTATGGCGGATGCAATTGATGAGATTTTAAAATGAAGCATTTAATTAAAGCGGCCGCATTGGTAAGCATTGTTGCGAGTTTTTCAGTATTAAGTACACCGCAAAAACTAACGCCGCAAAAAATACTATTTGGCTCATGTGGGCATCAAGTATGCAAAGCCAATTTAGCTTATCAAGTATTAGCCCATATAAATAATGACTCCCTCAGAAAATAAAACGCACAGTAGCTATACTGTACGTATAAAAAGTGAGTTAATTATTGTGCTAACTCGCTGATTTATTAATGTCAATTAGCGACAATGGCTACCCCTATAATTGAAAATATCTTACACTGTTTTTATCTCAAGCAAGAACAGTGTCGCAATGCTCAATATTATTCAATCTAACCGCATGGAAGCCCTGCAAGCGCAGTTTCATCAGCTTTTAAAAGTAAACCCATTAAGCAGCCCGTTTGATAAAGAAGTGGTGTTGGTGCAATCTCCGGGTATGTCGCAGTGGCTAAAAATTGGTTTAAGTGAAAGTTTGGGGGTGGCAGCACAGGTAGATTTTCCACTGCCGTCGAGTTTCATTTGGCAGTTATACCAGCAGCTATTGCCGAATGTACCCAAAGAGTCGGCGTTTAATAAAGCTAATCTTGCTTGGAAGTTGTTTGCTATTTTACCAAACTGCATTGATGAACCGTTATATTTACCCCTTAAAACCTACTTAGCAGGAGACACTGACGGTCAAAAAACCTTTGCTTTATGTGAAAAAATAGCCGATGTATATGACCAATATTTAATGTACCGTCCGCACTGGATAGCCACATGGGACAGCGGCACTGATAAATTAGATGATGTAGATATTAGTATCGCGCCGTGGCAGCCTGATCTGTGGCGAAAAATAGTAGCGCATAGTCAAGTGCTTGGGCAAAGTCAGTTTCATCGCGCCAATATGCAAGGGCAGTTATTAGCCGCGCTTGATAAAATGGACAGTAGCTTATTACCAAAGCGGATCAGTTTATTTGGTATTTCAGCCATTGCCAGTTCGCAACTTGATGTGTTTGATGCATTGAGTAAAAAAACCGAGGTTTTTTTATTCTTTTTTAATCCCAGCGAACATTATTGGGGGGATTTAATTGATGAAAAAACGGCAGCTAAAATAACCGCTAAATACGCCAAAATGCCATTGCTGGAAGCGCAGCAAAAAAAGCAAAGTGAGCCAGAGCAAGACTACTATTTTATTGGTAATCCGTTGTTATCATCGTGGGGTAAATTAGGCCGTGATTACTTTGAACA
Source organism: Pseudoalteromonas arctica (assembly GCF_012927645.1). Taxonomy (GTDB): domain Bacteria; phylum Pseudomonadota; class Gammaproteobacteria; order Enterobacterales; family Alteromonadaceae; genus Pseudoalteromonas; species Pseudoalteromonas arctica_A. Next base: position 24,454 of record NZ_JABBMT010000017.1, read on the forward strand.
ACTGGTACAGCGTGACGCAAGCTGGATTGATGGCTTTATTGATGTGTTTGACGACAGTTTACTTGGTCAAATTCAAAGTGAAATTTACCAGTTAGCGTTTAAAGGTGAATCCCTTACTGACAATAAAGAATGGTTTATAAACGATGAAGGTAAGCTTGCAATAAGCACTACCGATACCAGCATTGCCCTAAGTGATTGCCATACTCCACTTAGAGAAGTTGAGCGTTTGCACGATTACTTACTTAATTTATTTAATCAAAACCCCGCACTCACCCCAAAAGATATTATAGTAATGATGCCGGATGTTGGCACTTATAGCCCTTATATCGAAGCGGTATTTGGTGGTGCGCAGGGTAACCGTTTTATTCCCTATGCGTTAGCCGATCTAGCCATTGAACAAGAAAAACCGGTACTGAGCTCGTTTGCAAGTTTAGCGAACCTGCCGTTTTCGCGCTTTGGGGTGTCAGATATCCTTGATTTACTGCAAGTGACGCAAATAGCCGAAAAGTTTAGTGTTGAAGCGCACGAATATGAGCAAATTCAATATTGGCTTGAGCGTGTTGGCGTCAAGTGGGGAATAAACGCAGAGCATAAACACAGCTTTGATTTACCCGCGATAGCATTAAATACTTGGCAACATGGCTTAAACCGCTTATTGTTAGGTATTGCCCAACGTGATGAACAATGCCCGTTTAATGGCATATATAGCGCTGATGAAGTGGAAGGGATAGCACTTGATACACTCAATAAATTAGTGCATTTTATTGATGTATTGCAACACTTTAAACACAGGCTCACCCCAGACGACACGCTAATTAATAAAACCCTTATCCTGAGTGAACTATTAACGGCTATTTACGAGAGCGAAAGCGACGATAGCTGGGATTTACTGGTACTGCAAAAGATACTCGAAGAGCTGCAAAAGCACCATGATAATGGCGATTACACGCAAGTAGTGTCGCAGCGTATTGTGAGTTATTTAATTAAACAAGGCATTCAAGAAAAAGGCGTAGGGCAACGCTTTTTAGTTGGCCAAGTAAACTTTTGTACGCTAATGCCAATGCGTGCTGTGCCATTTAAAGTGGTGTGTATGTTAGGGCTTAACGATGCCGATTATCCACGCACTGTGCAGCCGATTGGTTTTGATTTAGTACCTTATTCGAAAAAGCAAAAAGGTGACCGATCGCGCAAATTAGATGACCGTTACTTATTTTTAGAAGCGCTGCTCAGCGCCCGTGATAACTTATACATGAGTTATATTGGCCGTTCATGTTTTGACAATCAACCGCGTATGCCATCAACCTTAGTGAGTGAATTACTCGAATACATTGGCCGCAGTTTCAAATTTGCTGAGCCAAGTGAGCAAACCTTGCCTGAGTGTTTGATCAATAAACAGCATTTACAGCCTTTTAATAGCTTAAATTATCAGGCAGATACCACTAACACGCTGCAATCCAATCACAGTTATAATCCAATTTGGTTACCCGCTCAGGCGATAATCCCAGAGCCACTGACGGCGCTTGAGGTCAGCGCACCTGAACATCTTGAGCTGGATATGTTTATCCGCAGCGTATGCAATGCACAAGAGAGTTTTTATCAGCAAAGTTTAGGGTTGCGTTTAGCACAATTTGACGATGTAGCTAAAGATGAAGAGCCATTTAGTTTAGACGCACTGCAGCGTTATTTTTATCTCGACGAAATACTCGAAGCGGCTATTTTTGAGCAGCCCCTTAGTCGTGAGCAAATACTGCAACGCGGCGAGTTACCGCAGGCGCATGTTGGAGATTTGATCTTTGAGAAAATGCAGCACCGGGTTGATGCACTGGCAGGGCAAGTTAAAGAACACATCAAGGGCGGCAAAAATGAACCGATTGAAGTTGCGCTAACACTTCACAGTGATAACAACAGTACTGAGCTTGAAGGCTGGTTAAATCATCTTTATCAGCACAAACAAGTGTTTTATCGCAGTGCCAGTATCAAGGCAAAAGATCTCATCAAGGGCTTTATATATCACCTTGTTGCGCAGTGCGTGGATCAACATGTAGAAACGGTATTTCTTGGGCTTGATAAACAAATCACTTTTGCAGCTTTGGATAAAGCAGATGCCCAAGCACTGTTGCAAGATTGGTTTACTTTATATAACGCGCTACTTAAAGAACCCGTGGCGTTTTTTCCTGTGAGTGGCTATGAGTACGTAAAAAGTGGTGGCGATATTGGCAAAGCAATGAGCAAATTTAGCCCACAATATATTGGCCGAGGCGAGGGCGAGAACCCCTATATTCGCTTAACAACGCAATCGTTGAATGAGTGCCAAGAGGAATTCATACGCTGGAGCGATATGCTACTTACGCCGTTATTTGCACATGCAAAGGAGAGTGACCATGCAAGCGCTTGATCCACTTACGATGCCGCTTATTGGGCAAAGTCTCATTGAAGCCAGTGCAGGCACCGGTAAAACGTATACTATCACAGGTTTATATTTACGTTATTTACTCGGCATGCAAATCGCACAGCAACACTCATCGCCCGTAAATACTCCGCTGAGTGTTGAACAAATATTGGTAGTTACGTTTACCGATGCCGCCACCCAAGAAATTAAAGACCGTGTGCGCACTCGCATTATAGCCGCACGTGATGCACTGCTTGGCCAAGCAACAGAGGATGAGCTGATCAATGCTGTGATCGCCACAATCGATGATAAACACCGTGCATTTGATTTACTCGATGCCGCCGCTAAATCGATGGATGAAGCTGCAATATTCACCATTCATGGTTTTTGCCAACGAATGTTAAAACAGCATGCGTTTGAGTCTGGTGTGGCGTTTAATTTGGAGTTTATTTTAGATCAACGGGAGATCTTGCTTGAAACCATTAAAGATTTTTGGCGAGTGTTTGTATATCCACTCAATAAAGAAAAAACCGATGCAATTTTAGAGGTATTTGCTGCCCCTGAAGCGTTATTTAGTAAAGTGGCGAACATACTTAATAAAGGCAATGCACTGGTTACTCCGCAAATAAAACTAGATGATGTGTGGCAAGCACGCGAACTATATCTTGGTAAAGTCGCGAGCTTTAAAAAAGCCTGCCTTGATAGCGAATTTATTGCAGCTGTAAAAAGCTCTGGATTAAGTGGTGCCAAAACACCTGCACGTAAAGGCAGCCTTACAGCGCTTGAGGCATTTTGTATAGGTGATGAGCTGTTTTTTGAATTTGGTACAAACAAATATTCGTATGAAGTATGGAGTACTGAAAACCTCAGTGACGAAGCTAATTATAAAAAAAATCAGCCTTTGTTTAGTCATGTAATGCTTAGCCAGTTTGATGAAATGGCTAAGCTTATGAACACCGTTAATCAAGGCTTAGCAATCGCTATTGTGCAACATGCGGCAAGTTGGGTTAAACAAGCTATTGTAAAACGCAAGCAAGAGCAAAGCGTTATAACTCCTGATGACTTATTAACTAATTTGCACAGTGCACTCAATACAGAGCAAGGTGTAGCACTGGCAGAAAAAATAGCGCAGTTGTTCCCAGTAGCGATGATTGATGAGTTTCAAGATACTGATCCCATTCAGTACGGTATTTTTAGTAAAATTTATAGCCAAGAAAACACCACGCTTGCCATGATAGGCGACCCTAAACAAGCTATTTACGGTTTTAGGGGCGCGGATATTTTTACGTACATTGGTGCTAAACACGAAGTGGCAAAGGAGCAGCAATTTACCCTTGGTACTAACTTTCGTTCCAGTAGTGATGTGGTTGCAAGCGTCAATGCACTGTTTAGTAAACACGATAACAGCTTTATTTATAACGATGCGATCCCGTTTAATCGTGTTGCGGCACAAGGTAAAAAAGCCGATAAATCGTTTTTAATTGATGGCCAACCTGCCACCGCCTTTGAGTTTTGTGTGTTTGCAGATAGCGCCGCAGATGAAAAAAATAAACCAACTAATAAAGGCATTGGCCAGCAACATTTAGCTAGCTATTTTGCCAATAAAATAGTGACCTTACTTGAGCAAGCACAGCAAGGGCGTGCGTGTATTGCGAATAAGCCAGTCACGGCGGCAGATATTTGTATTTTGGTGCGTGATCGGGTTGAAGCGCAAATTATGAAAAAAGCCCTCAGTGATGCCAAAATTGCGAGCGTGTACTTATCCCGTGAGAGTGTATTTAGCCAAGAGCTGAGCCATCATTTACTTAATTTTTTATCGGCTTTACATGGCCAATACAACGAATCACTGTTGCGCGGCGTGCTAGCTGGGCCATTATTTTGCTTAACTTATAATGACATTTATGCCTTGGCTGATAATGAAGCACAGTGGCAAGAGCATCTTAACTTTTTTGCTTACTTGAGCTCTATTTGGTACAAGCAAGGTGCTATGGCAATGCTTGAGCACTTACTCAGTCACAATCAATTAAGCGCGAAATGGCAAGGGTTGGGTTACAACATTGAGCGTTGGCTGACCGATTTTCGTCATTTAGGCGAGATCCTACAGCAAAAACAAATCGAGCTAGAGGGTACTTTACGGTTATTACGTTGGTTTGCGCAGCAAGTAAGTCAACAAGATGGCGAAACCGTGCAAGTACGCCTTGAGAGTGATGCCAATTTGGTAAAAATAGTCACTATGCATGCTTCCAAAGGGCTTGAATACCCGCTGGTATTTATGCCATTTGCCAGCGGGTATCGTGAAACGAATGATGCGTTGTATCATCAAGATGGCCAGCTGATTTACGATCTCGGTAAAAACGATGATGCGTTACAAAAAGCGGAGCAAGAACGCCTAGCTGAAGATTTACGGTTATTGTATGTTGCACTCACTCGCGCCGTTCATTACTGCGCAATTGGTATGTATAACCTAGGCCAAGGGCAAAGTAGTCGGTTGGCAATTCAAAGTAGTTCCTTAGGGCATGTATTATTTGCAGGACTTGATATCACCAGTAGTTTAGTGTGGCGCACGCATTTACAAGAGTTTTGTGCAGACAAACCAGCCATGGGCTATCACCAGTTTACTAGCGAAGAGTTATTTCAGCAGGGTACATTAACACTGCAATCAAGCCAAACACACAGCCACAGTGTGAGTGTTAATAAGGTTAAAGTTAAAATTGAACGTGATTGGCGCACCACCAGTTTTAGTGCGCTGAGTTTTAAAAGTCATAGCGAGCATTTAGAACCTGGGCGCAGCGACGAAGATCATCAAAAAGATGAGTTTGCCATACAACAAGACGATATTCGCTCACCTTATAGTTTTCCCAAGGGGGCAAAACCGGGTAGTTGTTTACACGAGATTTTTGAGCAACTGGATTTCACCAGCCCAGAGCAGCACCCCACAAGCCATGAGCAAAACCTAAGCGTGGTAGTTGAACGCAGCTTGAACAAATACCATATTAGTGAACAATGGCAAGAGACAACTGAGCAATGGGTGCTTGCCGCGTTAAACTGCCCATTGAATGAAAACGGTTTAAGTTTAAGTAAATTAACGCCACGGGATTGTTTGGTCGAAATGGAGTTTAATTTACCAATTACCAGCTTAACGGCAAAAGGTTTGAATGAAACATTGATCAAGCACTTTGGTTTTAATCAAAGTAGGCTCGATTTTTATGATGTAAAAGGCTTATTAAAAGGGTTTGTCGATTTAATATTTTGTCATAACCAGCAGTATTTTATTTTGGATTATAAGTCTAACTTTTTAGGCAACCAGCCAACTGATTATGAGCAAGAGCATCTAGAGCAAGCTATGAGCAGCCACCAGTACCATTTACAGTATCTAATTTACACCGTGGCTTTGCATCGGTTATTAAAACAACGGATCAACAATTACCGCATTGAGCAGCATTTAGGTGGCGTATATTACACCTTTTTACGTGGTATGGCAGATGGAAAAGGTGTGTACTTTAAAAAGTTGACCGCAGAGCAAGTTATTATTTTAGATGGGCTTTTTAGTCAAGGTGGGGTTGCTCAAAGCATAGATAAGGCAACTGAAAACAGCCAAGGGGCAATGCTATGAGCGTGTTAGATACCAATACAGCCATTGCAACAGCAGCGACGAACGACGTACAAATAGTGCCACTATTTGATTACCTACTTAGCGAAAACCGGCTACGAATGGTTGATATAAAACTGGCCGAATTACTGTGTAGCAGTGAGCAAACTCAACAACCAAACGACGTTTATTCACTGCTTTTATTACTCTGTTTATCGCAGCAAAGTCAGCACAGCTGTTTAGATTTAGCGCAGGTAGATTGGCGTAATCCGTTTAATTTACGCCAAAGTGATTTTACCAAACTAGCGGGTATCATTCCTGACACACTCAGCCCGTTTAGCGACACATTTACCACCGCAGAGGCAATTAATTGCTTGCAAAACCATCCTAGTGTCGGGGAGGCTAAACCGTTACAGTTACTTGAACAACGGCTTTATTTTGCACGTCTAAGCGGTTATGAGCAAACACTGGCATCACGCTTGTTGTTAATGAGTGAGCGTAAGCTCGATATTGATAGCGATAAGTTAACTCAGTTACTTTGTGACTATTTCCCCGAACAAGATGCACCAGAGCAAGGGCTCGATTGGCAAAAGGTCGCCTGTGCGATGGCCGCAACCAAAGGCTTTAGCGTTATTACCGGTGGCCCAGGAACAGGTAAAACCACGACCGTGACTAAGCTACTGGCAATTTTACAATCGCTTTATCAAAATGCCCCGCTGAGTATTAAGTTGGTGGCACCGACAGGCAAAGCCGCTGCGCGATTAAGTGAATCAATCCTTGGGGCAAAACAACAGTTAAAAGATAAAATAAGCGCTGCTATTACGCCGCTGATCCCACAAGACGCGCAAACAATTCACCGGTTACTGGGGGTAAAACCGTTTACTAATAAGTTTAGGCATAATCGCAGTAATCCATTGCATTTAGATGTATTGATCATTGATGAAGCGTCGATGGTTGATTTATCGCTGATGGCTAAACTAATTGAGGCCTTACCAGAGCATGCGCGACTTATATTACTCGGTGACAAAGACCAACTTGCCTCGGTTGATACCGGCAGTGTAATGAGCGATTTATGTCAAGGTTTAGTACTTGGCCAAACACCAAGTTATTCAGAGTCGCGCTGTGCAGAGCTAAACAACTTGTGCTTTAATAACCAGCGCAAATTAGTCGCCGGTAATAGTCAATTCAAACTGGCCGACTGTATTGCGTTTTTACAGCACAGCTACCGTTTCACAGCCGACAGCGGCATAGGGCAATTAGCATTAGCGGTTAATACCAATAACAGCGGCAAGCTCAATTATGTAGAGCAAGAGCTGAGCAGCGGCCAATTTAAAGACGTTATTTTAGACTATGACATTGTAAGTAAACCGATTGATAAACTAGTACAAAGCGCTGCTAGTAAATACACTCAGTACCTTAATTTAATTAAACAACACGCGAGCGTACAAGCCATACATAAAGCTTTTGCCAGCTACCAGTTGTTAGCCGCAGTACGCGAAGGTGATTACGGCGTTCATAGTTTAAATAAACGCATTGAAACGCAATTAAGCCAGCAAGGATTGATTAATGTAAACCCAAATCAGCGGCATTATTTGGGCATGCCGATTATGATTGCGCAAAACGATTATCAGCTAAAACTATTTAATGGAGATATTGGTATTTTAATGCTTGATGAAAACGGTCAATTAAAAGCGGTATTTATAGATGAGCAGGGCAATCAACGGGCATTTTCACCAGCCAGACTACCAGCCCATGACAAAGTGTATGTAATGACTATTCATAAATCACAAGGCTCCGAGTTTGCCTATACGGCTATGGTACTGCCACCACAAAACCAAGCAACTGCCGGCATCAACCGCCAGTTAGTCTACACTGGCATTACCCGCGCTAAAAACACCTTCGAGCTGGTGGCTGATAAAAAAGTGTTGTTAATGGCAATGAATAAATCAGTCAGCAGGGCGTCTGGGTTGTATGGCAGGTTGTTGGCGCAGCTTTGAAAGGCAAAGCTTTAAGCGGTAAGTTGTAAGTTTAAGTTCGGCGTTAAATTCCGACCTACAGATATTGAATAAGTTGTTAGCTTTCTTTGTTGTCACAGATGCTTTGATAAAAATGCAACTCCATTTTAAAGTTTATATATCGCAGTCTCGTTGATAAAGCTAATGTTAAGGTCTTTCATAGATAAAGAGTAACTCTTAGTACTCGTTATAAAGGGAGTAGGAAGCTGGTGGATATTAAGGTTGTTTTGGTCAGCGCGTTTACAGTAAATGGCACAGGTGGCAATCCTGCTGGCGTTGTTTTTAATGCTGACAGGCTCACAGATGCTCAAAAATTAAAAATTGCTCAAGTTGTCGGGTATTCAGAAACGGCTTTTGTTGCTAGTGATGATGAAGCTGATTTTGAGGTGTCTTTTTTTACTACAACAGCAGAAGTTGATTTTTGTGGCCATGCTACGTTAGCTACTTTTTCTACGATGTTCCAAGAAGGCATGCTTACTGCGGGAACGTATGTTCAGCGCACCAAAGCTGGCATGTTATCAGTGAGTATTGAACCAAATGGTAAGGTGATTATGGAGCAACAATTACCTGAAAAAATAGCTAGTTTTTCATCTCAAGAAATTGCCCATGTGATAGGTATTGAAAATAATATACTTGAAAGCACACACTTACCGATTGAAGCTATTTCCACAGCACTGGCCGATGTCATTGTTGCTGTTCCTCATGGCTATTTAGATGCAATAGAGCCAAACGATGAACGTATCGCTGATTTTTGTAAAAAGCACAACCTTGTTGGCTTTCATGTTTTTGAGCTTTGTGAAGTGCCAAGTAAACATACAGCCAGCTGCCGAAATTTTGCTCCCTTGTTTGGTATTCCTGAAGAGTCAGCAACAGGGAGCTCTTGTGGTGCTTTAGCATGTTACCTTACCGAGCATCTTGCTGAGTTAGGTAGTGAATATGTTTTTGAACAAGGTCGGGCTATGAATTGCCATTCAATAATCACAGCATCTGTTGAGTCTAACAATTCAATAATAAGCAGAGTAAAGGTGGGTGGTTTCGCAAATAGTATTGGTTCAGTGTTAATTACCTTATAATAGATACTACTTAATGAATTAGACTCTACGATAAACGAACTCATCGCCCTCGTTTCGAGTTTGAGCAACGAGCAATTGTATGAAACAACGTGGTATGAAAAATGGACACAGGGACGTATGATCCAGTTCAATACATCTTCACCAATGATATTTAACAAGTGAAAATAGTCTGCGGTCACGTTGGTAGTCATTCCATTAAAAAACAATTGTTAATTAGGGTAACTGGTTTGAGTTTATTGCGCTTGAATATAATGATTGTGATTAAATGTTATGGTGATTTTTTAACGCGTTTAATGGTCATTAGTCCATAAGTTATTGCTATTAATCTTACTTGGCGTTATAAAACTATGGTTATTTCAGAATTGTCTGAAACAAAAGGATGTTGATGTGTGTAATGTGCTCAATAAACAGGACGATACTAATCTAAAACGCATTTTTGCGCCTGAGTAATTGGAGAAGCCATTGAAAAACTATGTTATCGCTGTTGCCCTCAGTTCTTTTATGGGCCTTGCACTTCCAGCTTTGGCTGGCGTTCAAAATCCGGTTGATAAAGCATTTCCCGGTACAATTAAAATCAACGTTGATGCTACAGATCTTGCTCATCGTATTTTTCAAATAAACGAAACGATACCAGTTAACGCGGGTGAGATGACTTTACTTTATCCGCAGTGGATACCTGGACATCACTCACCAGTTGGACCAATAAGTCAGTTGGCTGGATTGAAAATTTCAGCAAAAGGTAAAGTGATTGAATGGCAACGAGATGCTGCTAACGTATATGCATTTAACCTAAAGGTTCCTAAAGGTGTGCGTGAGCTGCATGTTGAATATCAATTCTTGTCACCACAAAGCTCAGAGCAAGGGCGCGTTATGATGACGCCAGAAATGCTCAATTTACAATGGGACACAGTAGCGCTCTATCCTGCAGGACACTATAGTCGTAAAATTAAATTTCAACCGAGTGTAACGTTACCGAAAGGGTGGCAGTTTGCTACTGCACTTGAAAAGATTTCGCAAAAAGGCAACACAGTTACCTTTGAGGGAATTGATTTTGAAAACCTTGTAGACTCGCCAATGTTTGCAGGTAGCCACTATAAGCGTATTGATTTAAACCCAAATGCAGATACTCCGGTGTTCTTAAATGTCTTTGCGGATAAAGAAAAAGATCTTGCGATCAGTGAAGAAGGTTTAACAGCACACCGCGAACTTATTCAACAAATGTATGCGCTTTATGGGGCACATCACTTTGATCATTATGACTTTTTACTTGCTCTGACAGATAAGTTAGGCGGTATCGGTATGGAGCATCAACGCTCAAGTGAAAATAGCGCGAAAGAAAATTATTTTACTGACTGGGATAAGTCATGGATCGGTCGCGATTTATTAGCACACGAATTTAATCATTCATGGAATGGTAAATATCGTCGCCCTGAAGCATTATGGACACCGACCTATAATCAGGTGAAAGAAGCTAGTGGCTTATGGGTATATGAAGGACAAACACAGTTTTGGGGCCAAGTTATTGCAGCTCGTTCAGGACTTTGGAGCCAAGAAAATGCGATGGATATGCTAGCCCGTTTAGGTGCAACCTATGATCAGGGGCGCCCTGGCATGACATGGCGTAATATTTTAGATACCACCAACGATCCAACCATTGCTCAGCGTTCATCTTTGCCTTATCGCAGTTATCAAATGAGCGAAGACTATTACTCTGGAGGAGAGTTAATTTGGTTTGCAGTTGATGCAAAATTACGTGAGTTGAGTAACAACCGTCATTCATTAGATGATTTTGCCCATAACTTTTTTGGCATAAATCCGGGTGATTGGAATGTATTGACCTATAAATTTGATGATGTGATAAACACGCTTAATGGTATTGAACAGTATCAATGGGATGACTTTATTAATTCGCGTTTAAAAGGCCATGTTAACTTATCTAAATCGTTGGAAGACCAAGGTTGGAAGTTGATTTATAACGATAAAGCCTCTGATGGTATTAAAGCAATTGAAAGCCGCTATAAATCAACTGATTTACTTTATTCTCTTGGCTTTTCAGTAAATAAAGATGGCAAAATGCGTGATGTATTATGGGATAGCCCTGCATTTAATGCGGGTCTTGCGCCAAGTATGCAAATTGTTGCCGTTAATAATACCCAGTTTAGTGCTGAAGTACTCAAAGATGCAGTAACGGATGCTAAAGGCTCAACAGCGCCAATCAAGCTACTGGTGAAAAACTTTGATCAGTACAGTGAAATCCAGATTGATTATCATGATGGCCTTAAATATCCTCATCTTGAGCGTATTGAAGGAAAGCCTGATTATTTATCGCAGTTACTAACCGCACGATAAAATAAATTCGCTTAGTTTTATCAATACTTTTAAATATACCCACCGATTGTGGGTATATTTACTTCATGCCAACCGATTATGATTTTGCATTTACGTTGCTATGCTGGTTATTTTTTCATTGCAAAGTAATCCACAACTAATTGAGCCATAGCATTAACGCCTAATTGCAGTACTTGCTGATCTCGCTGGAATTAGTCTTTTATACTTGCACCGATCATTATATGCCCTTAAAGTAGCTAAAATGATGTAAACGAGAGATCAATACTGTGGAACAAAAACAACTTAAAGAATTAACACCAGAAGAACAAGAACAAGCAAAGCAGCAAAGTATTGCCTGGCAACGTGAATGTTTTCAAAATGCACAAAAACATTTAGCAGAAAAGGGCGTCATGCCAAAAACTTTACTAGAAAAAGAAAGCCGTTTTATCGCTCCATTATGTGCCCTATGGAAGTTTAAAGCTCAGGATGGTAAAAGTTATTGGGTGATCACCGGTCGCTTACCAACTGATCATGCGTTAGCATCGGTTGCGGAAAATGCCCGTGATGCACTGCGATATTTTTCTTTGCAATGGCAATTAAAAGCAGATCAAATTATGCAAAGCGGTGGAAATGACAAAACTCACGTTGATTTTGCAAACCTACTAATTAATCGTGCGCATGGTATTTATGAAATGTATGAAAAAGAAGAGCTTTGGGTAAACGATCTTAATTAATCCGATCGCATCTTTATCAATGCATCAACGTAAATGGTTTTGTGTTGAATTTATTAATGGGGCATTGCATACGAAGCCGTGGAATACCAGCTTCCATAAACACCTGGCCTTGTTGTTCGAAGCCATTGCGTTTAAATCGCTCTACCTCATTTAAAATACAATTAATGCTGACACAATCACAACCTTGTTGCTGTGCAAGCTCAACAATATATGTAAGGAGAGAGCGATAAACAGACCGATTACGATGCTCTGGCAACACTGCAATGCGCCCAATTAGGCCGTCGCTACATAGCCTGCCAGTGGCAATAGCCACTTGGCTATCGTCAGTTACGAGAATATGATGAGCATACCGATCAAGATTATCAAACTCGATATGTTTGGGAATATGTAGCTCACAAACAAATACCCGCTCTCTGATCTGTTGTAGTAACTCCTTACCTATATCCCACTCTACCTTGTTGATATGATAGCCCATACAAACACACTCCTAACAAAACCAAATACCCTCATTAATTAGTGTAGTAAAGGTTTGTATAAAAACTAAACTATTCTTTGAACTATTTAGTTGCTCTGCTGTCACCATCGTGTGATCAGTGAGTAATTTAACCGCCGTTAAGTCACTAATAGGGAGTGGGTAGTTTTCACCATTTACGCTGAGAAGTATTTCATTTTCAAAAACTTGATACAATGCACGGGTGCCACCGAGGCGCTCAAAAATCACCTCATTATCATTCAATAGCCCAGCTATTTGCTCACTATCAAATAAATCTTCTGGTGGCATTAAATCCATTTCATGCTTAGGTTGACTCAGTGTATTACCTAACCATGATTTAAATAATGCGTCGTCATTTAGGGCTGCTTGCATCAATAGTTTAATGTTTTCGACTTCACAAGCTTGGATCTCTCCTATAGAATCGCGCAGTGTTATTGCAGGATCTTGATAACGGCTATTTCCCGCTTCTTTATCAATAATGTGATCAGCAAAGTTTGATAATAGATCGCGTTGATTTGGTGCACGAAATCCGATCGAGTAGTTTAATGCGTTTTCTACAGCATAACCTTCATGTGGGCAGCCCGGTGGGATATATAAAATATCGCCAGGTTCAAGGATGCAGTCAATCATGGCAGGAAATTGCTCAACTTGTAATAAACTTTTATTTTGTGCAAATTGTTTTAGTTTATTATCTGGCATACCGACACGCCAATGACGCTTGCCTTCACCTTGAATAATAAATACATCGTATTGATCTAAATGCGGACCGACTCCACCCTCAGGCGTTGAAAAGCTGATCATTAGATCATCAATACGCCAATTAGGAATAAACCGAAATGGTTCTAGCAGCTGAGCTGCATTAGGATGCCAATGATCGACTGCTTGCACGAGTAGGGTCGAATGTTGCTCGGTTAGTAATTCAAAATCTTCAAATGGGCCATGATGCGCCTGCCAGTCATTATTATGATTAGTGATAATACGCGATTCAATGCTCTCTTCCATGGCAAGACCTGCAAGCTCATTAGCATCAAGTGGGTCTACAAAGTCTGTAAAACCTTGTTTGATCAAGAGCGGTTTTTTTTGCCAATACAGGGTTAGAAAATCTTGCTCGGATAAGTCGTTAATCGTTAATTGATACATACTGCGTCCATTAAAATGAAAAAAGCGAAAGGCAAGAGCATTTCGCTTTATAGTCTATACCCAAGCCCCTCAAGATGCGAATTCTGCATCTTGAGGGGCTTGGGTATATTTAAAATAAGCTGTCGCAGAAAGCTTAAACTAGGTTGTCGATAAACTCGACAGCACGACCAATATAGTTAGCCGGTGTTAGTTTTTTCATTTCTACTTTTGCTTCTTCCGGTAAATCTAAACCATCAATGAAGTCAGCCATGATCTCTTGATTTACACGTTTACCACGGGTTAAATCTTTTAGCTTTTCGTATGGTTTTTCGATGCCATATTTACGCATTACCGTTTGAATTGGCTCTGCTAGCAGTTCCCAGTTTTGATCTAGTTCGTCAAGTAAACGTTGCTCGTTTACTTCTAACTTGCTGACACCTTTAAGCGTTGATTGGTATGCAATTAACGCATAGCCCATACCCACACCTAAGTTACGCAGTACAGTTGAGTCTGTCAGGTCACGTTGCCAGCGAGATACAGGTAGTTTTTGTGCTAGGTGGCTAAAGATGGCATTTGCTAGGCCTAAGTTACCTTCTGAGTTTTCAAAATCAATCGGGTTAACTTTATGTGGCATAGTTGATGAACCAATTTCACCTGCAATGGTTTTTTGTTTAAAGTGGTTTAGCGCTATATAGCCCCATGCATCACGGTCAAAATCTAATAAGATAGTGTTAAAGCGAGCAATCGCATCAAATAACTCGGCAATGTAGTCATGCGGTTCAATTTGCGTTGTAAATGGGTTGAATGTTAACCCTAGGCTCGTTACAAATTGCTCAGCATGATTGTGCCAATCGTAATCAGGGTAAGCGCTTAGGTGAGCGTTGTAGTTACCAACGGCACCATTGATTTTACCCAGCATTTCAACGTGTGCAATTTGGTCACGTTGACGCTTTAAACGCATATATACGTTGGCAAATTCTTTGCCCATAGTTGAAGGTGTTGCAGGTTGACCGTGTGTACGTGTCATCATGGGTACTGCTTTGTACTCAATGGCTTTTTCTTTAATTGCATTAAGTAGTTGATCACAGTAAGGAAGTAATACGTCATTACGTGCTTCTGTAAGCATTAAACCATGTGACAGGTTATTGATGTCTTCTGATGTACATGCAAAGTGAATAAATTCATTGATCGCATGTAGCTCGGCGTTGTCTGCTACTTTTTCTTTTAGTAAGTATTCAACCGCTTTTACATCGTGGTTTGTAGTACGTTCGATATCTTTTACACGTTGCGCATCGGCTTCGCTGAAGTTATCAACAATCGCGTTAAGTAAAGCATTGGCTTCATCGCTAAATGCCGGTACTTCTTGGATCGCATCAGCTGATGCAAGGGCTTGTAACCAACGAACTTCGACTGTTACACGGTATTTGATCAAGCCAAATTCGCTAAAAATACTGCGTAGTTCAGTGGTTTTGCTGCCGTAGCGACCATCCACCGGAGAGATAGCTGTTAACGCTGAAAGCTCCATAATAACTCCTAAATTTTAGTTTTGAACGATAATTAAATATGGTTTTTAGCAATGGCAATGATTTTTCTTTTTGCAAAGAAAAAATGACGGCGTTTACCGCCCATTTGTCGCCATAATACTGCACTGCGAATACCTGCTAATAATAATGCACGTATTTTGTGTTGTACTAATTGCTGTTTTAATAAATCAGGTTTGCCATAAACCTGAATTCGGTGCCCAAGGGGGCTAAGCACCTTTGAGTAAATATCGGCAAGTGCCGTAATAACAGTATCATCAGTAATGGCAAAGTGATCAAGACGTCGCTTGATATCATCAATGCTTTTACCAAGCTCTGCTAAGCTACTTGCTTTTGCGCTCAGTGCACGCTCAAGTTGCATTAAACCGCCAACGTATTTGACGATTTCAACATCTTTCTTTTCACCTGCACTGAGTTGATTTAGTAAGATTTTATAGCCACCTTTTAGATTCTCAGTGCCTTGATATACATCACTGGGTGAATCAGGGGAGGTTTGTACAATACTGGCTAATAGTTTTTCTAATTCATAATCGTTGCTACTGCCGTACTGCGCTATTTTTTGAACTTGTTTAGCAACTTGGCACATGGCTGCTAATGCCATAACTTGGTGTTCATTCATTATTTGATCACCGAATCAATAATACCACCACCTAAACAAATTTCGTTGGCATAAAATACCGCAGATTGTCCTGGGGTCACTGCTTTTTGTGGTTCATCAAATAATACTCGGGCAAAACCGTCATCGCCAACGAGCAACGTACAGTTTAGGTCTTCTTGACGATAGCGAGTTTTTACCGTGCAGCGGGTGGTGCCTTTTGGCCCAACACGATCAACCCAGTGTAATTGATTGGCATTTAAACCATTGCTGTAAAGACGCGGATGGTCTTTACCTTGACCAACAATCAATACGTTGCGTTCTAGGTTTTTATCTACCACATACCATGGTTCGCCAGAGCCTTCTTTCATGCCGCCAATTAACAAACCTTTACGTTGACCAAGAGTGTGATACATCAAGCCTTCGTGCTCACCAACGTTGTTACCGTCTGTGTCTTCAATAACCCCCGGTTGTGCCGGTAAGAATTTTTGTAGGAAGTCTTTAAATTTTCGCTCACCGATAAAGCAAATACCGGTACTGTCTTTTTTATCGTGGGTAATTAAGTCTTGTTCTTCAGCAATGCGGCGCACTTCAGGTTTGGCAATATCACCCACAGGGAATAACGTTTGTGCAATATGGTCATGACTTAATGTGTATAAGAAGTAGCTTTGATCTTTGTTGTCATCAAGACCACGACACATAACGTATTTATCATCGCGTAATTCACGGCGTACATAATGGCCAGTGGCAATAAAGTCAGCGCCAAGCGCGGTTGTTGCAAATTCTAAAAAAGCTTTGAATTTGATTTCTTTATTACACATGATGTCAGGGTTGGGTGTACGACCTGCTTTGTACTCTGCAAGGAAATACTCAAATACGTTATCCCAATATTCAGCAGCAAAATTAACGGTATGAAGCTCAATATCTAGCTTATCACACACGGCTTGTGCGTCTTTTAAATCGTCAGCAGCTGCGCAATATTCATCATTATCGTCTTCTTCCCAGTTCTTCATAAACAGGCCTTCAACTTGATAGCCTTGTTGTTTTAATAGATAAGCTGATACAGAAGAATCAACACCGCCGGACATGCCAACGATGACTTTAATGTGACTATTTTCGCTCATGGATAATTTCGCTTATACAGGTTGCTGTCATTTAAACTACTAGCATTTACACGTATTACAGGGTTAAAGAAAAGACACTCTGACAAAGTACGCAGGCTATGAAAGGCCGCGATTATAGCATGTAAATATGCGCCCAAGCCACCGAAAATATGACTTTTGTAATGAACAACGAGATTGCTAAATTACACAATAAAGGGGCTATTTAATTAAAAACAGGGTCATTTTAGTGGAGTTAAATAAGAGGTCGCTAAATGATAGAGGTATAAGCTTCAGACACCAAAACTGTGTCTTGAAGCTTAAATATATAGTTGGCTGCAATTAATCGCTACTCTACACCAATAAACCCACCGGTTTGGTGTGACCACAACGCGGCATAAATCCCATTTTTTGCCAACAGCTCTTCATGGCTACCTTGCTCTACAATACCGCCGTCATCGAGCACGATGAGCCGGTCCATTTGTGCAATAGTGGATAGTCGATGAGCAATTGCGATCACAGTTTTACCTGTCATTAAATCATCAAGACTCGCTTGAATAGCCGCTTCAACTTCAGAGTCGAGTGCACTGGTAGCTTCATCTAAAATTAATATCGGGGCGTTTTTCAGCAGCACCCGAGCAATGGCGATACGTTGGCGTTGACCTCCAGAGAGTTTTACGCCGCGCTCACCCACTTGGGCTGCAAAACCTTTGTTGCCTTTACTATCTTCAAGATCATCAATAAATTCAAGTGCTTTGGCTTGTTTAGCTGCTTTCATCATTTCTTCATCGCTGGCATCTGGGCGACCATAAAGGATATTTTCTTTGACTGTCCGATGCAGTAAAGAGGTATCTTGGGTAACCATCGCAATGTATTTACGCAGGCTTTCTTGGCTCACTGTTGAGATATCTTGGCCGTCGATATTGATACCGCCGCTATCCACATCATAAAAACGTAGCAACAAATTAACGAGTGTTGACTTACCGGCACCAGAGCGACCAACAAGACCTATTTTCTCTCCGGCTTTGATGTTGAGATTTAAGCCATTGATAACAGCGCCGCGATGCGTTTCGTTTGCGGCTTTACCGTAGTTAAAATGCACATTATTAAAGTCAATTGCACCTGTGGTTACACTTAATGTGCTGGCATCAGGCAGATCATCGACTTCAATTGGGTTTGATAAGGTTTTCATACCATCAGCGACAGTGCCGATGTTTTCAAACAAGCCACTAATTTCCCACATGATCCACTGTGCCATGCCATTTAAACGCAGTGCTAAGCTTACCGCAATTGCAATTGCGCCGGCACTAATGGCACTCAGCGTCCATAAATACAAAGATAATGCCGCAACACTGAATACTAAGAAGTAGTTAAGCGTTTGAATGGCAAAGTTCAAACTGGTAACTAAGCGCATTTGTTTATACACAGGTTGTAAAAATACATCCATACTGTCTTTTGCGTACTGCTCTTCACGTTGGGTGTATGAAAACAATTTAATAGTCGAAATATTAGTGTAACTGTCAACTATTCGGCCAGTCATTTCAGAGCGTGCGTCTGCTTGTGAGCTAGCCACTTTTTTGAGCTTAGGTACATAGTACATTTGGATCAAAATATACAGAGCTAACCATATAAGTAAAGGAAGCATTAAGCGCCAATCGGCTTCGGCTACTAAAAACACCATAGCACCAAAATACACCACAATATACATAAGTACATCGAGTAGTTTCATCACGGTTTCACGCACCGCGAGGGATGTTTGCATTACTTTGGTGGCGATGCGCCCTGCAAATTCGTTTTGGTAAAAGCTGACACTTTGACGTAGCAAATAACGATGGGCTAACCAGCGAATTGACATCGGGTAATTACCTAACAAGGCTTGATGCAATATCGCAGAATGAAAGAACACCACGATAGGTAGGACAATAAGTAGCACTACCGCCATTTTTATGAGCTCAGATTTTTGCTCAACAAATAATGTTTCAGGGGTGTAGATACTTAGCCAATCAACAAGCTGACCCATATAGCTAAACAGTGATACTTCTAAAATCGCGAGCAATGCCGCGCTTAGCGACATAAAAAATAACGAGACTTCCATACCTTTGGTGTAGTGACGACAAAATGCAAATAGCGTCGCCGGAGGCTGGGTTGGCTTTTGTTCGGGAAACGGTTTGATCATCCGCTCAAATAATCGATACATTTTAATATCTTGAATAGCAAAAATGGCGTTAACTATATCACTGAAAAGCGACAAAAACAGGTTTGCATAATGATCTTTTGCTTGTTGGTCGGTTATTACTAAATAATAGTGACTCCCATTTTATTTTGCCAATCAGCATATCTTTAAACATCACCCACGCAAAAGCATAACCAATAAAGGATAGCAACCACAACAGTACATGCAAAACGATTATAAGCACCAATTGACTACCAAAAAATGTAACCGCCTACAGCTGATATTTTTATGCTATTGACAGGTTTTAAATATTTAGTTTTACATTTCTTTACAGATATTAGGCGCTTTGCTCTCATACTAGTGGACATACTTACGGCAAATTTATACCGTAATGAGTCTAACTAATAACTAAAAGACCATAATCATGTTAAAAAAAACGATTACTTGCGCGGTGTTAGTTGCGCTTTGGGGATGTTCTGAATCGACATCAATATCAACAACCAATCCAAATAATGCAGCAGCCCCAATGACTGCTAGCCAATCTATCACTTACCCGGAAACAAAAAAAGGGACTGTGGTTGATCAGTACTTTGACGAGAAAGTGGCGGATCCATACCGTTGGTTAGAAGATGATATGAGCAGTGATACTGCTAAGTGGGTTAAAACACAAAATGAACTGACTTTTTCATACCTTGAAAACATTCCTTATCGCGACAAATTAAAAGCCAGCCTTGAAAAGCTAATGAATTACGAAAAAGTAACGGCTCCATTTACTGAGGGTGAATACACCTACTTTTATAAAAATGATGGCCTACAGAACCAATATGTACTTTATCGTAGTAAAGGCGAGGGCGAAGCAGAGGTTTTCCTCGATCCCAATAAGTTTAGCGAAGATGGTACAACTTCAATGTCTGGGCTTACATTTTCTGAAGATGGTTCACTAGCAGCTTATCAGATCTCAGAAGGTGGCAGTGATTGGCGTAAAGTCATTATTATTGATACGCAAAGTAAAGACCAAATTGAAAGTGCATTAATCGATATAAAGTTCAGTGGTATTGCTTGGGTTGGCAACGATGGTTTTTATTACTCAAGCTACGACAAACCTAAAGGCAGTGAACTCTCGGCAAAAACTGATCAACACAAAGTGTATTACCATAAATTAGGCACTGCACAAACAACCGATGAACTTATTTATGGTGGCACAGAGGAACAAAAACATCGCTATATTGGTGCATCAGTAACGCGTGATAATCGCTACTTATTGATTTATGCTAGTGTTTCAACATCTGGTAATAAACTGTTTATTAAAGATTTAACTAAGCCAGATAGCAAACTTGTTACAGTGCTTGATAATACAGACTCAGACACTTACGTTTTAGATAACGACGCCAGCAAACTATTTTTAGTAACAAACTTAAATGCGCCGAATAAGAAAGTAGTGACGGTAGACGCCGCAAACCCAACTGTTGAACATTGGCAAGACTTGATCCCAGAAACAGATAATGTATTGAGTATGTCTAAAGGGGGGGATTTCTTTTTTGCAAAATACATGGTTGATGCCATTTCTAACGTGCAACAATATGACAAAGCTGGCAAGTTAGTTCGTGAAATTAGCCTACCAGGAGTGGGCACTGCGCGTGGCTTCAGTGGTAAAAAAGAAAGCACCACACTGTATTATTCATTTGCCAATTACACCACACCGGGTAACACCTATTCGTTTGATGTAAATACTGGTAAATCAGACGTTTACCGTAAATCTGGGGCGCAGTTTGATTCTGCAGAATATACTTCCGAACAAGTATTTTATAGCTCAAAAGATGGCACTAAAGTACCGATGATCGTCTCGTATAGAAAAGATTTAAAGCGTGATGGTACTAACCCAACTATTTTATATGGTTATGGCGGTTTTAATGCCAGTATGACGCCAAGCTTTAGTTCAACTATTGCAGCGTGGCTTGAGCAAGGCGGGGTCTATGCGGTGGCTAATATTCGTGGTGGCGGTGAATATGGTAAACAGTGGCACGATGCGGGCACACAACTTAAAAAGCAAAATGTATTTGATGACTTTATAGCTGCCGCTGAGTATTTAAACGCTGAGAAATACACATCAAGTGATTACCTAGCCGTTCGTGGGGGGTCAAACGGCGGTTTATTAGTTGGCGCGGTCATGACTCAGCGCCCTGAGTTATTTAAAGTCGCACTACCTGCAGTAGGCGTACTTGATATGTTACGTTATCACACCTTTACCGCCGGAGCTGGCTGGGCATATGACTATGGTACGAGTGAGCAAAGTAAAGAAATGTTTGATTACTTAAAAGGCTACTCGCCAGTTCATAATGTAAAAGCTGGAGTTAAATACCCAGCAACCTTGATCACTACGGGCGATCATGATGACCGTGTGGTGCCAGCTCACTCTTATAAGTTTGCAGCGGAGCTACAAACCAAAGGTGCAGGGAACAACCCATACCTTATCCGTATTGAAACTAATGCGGGTCATGGTGCAGGTACACCAACCAGTAAAATTATTGATCAATATGCAGATATTTACGGTTTCACCCTTTATAACATGGGTATCAAGTCACTGTAATTGTATAATATAAATAAAACACCGAAGCGATTGTTTCGGTGTTTTTAACGTTGCACAGTGGGACTTTGCAACGCAAGAGTAATATTAGCTATTACTTGAAAAAAGGCGTTGGTGTGTTTTAAACGCATACTCGTCAGTCATCCCACTTAAATAATCACAAATTACTCTGTGTGTATTACCATTTCGTTGTTGTGCTTGGCGAAACACATTTGCTGTGGTTTCAGGTAAAAGTCGTAATGGTTCACAGGCAAACGCTTCAAATAATTCAATAATTAACTTTTGTCCTTTAAACTCAATTTGCTGCATATGTGAAGCACGAATGAGTCGTTGATAAATAAATGACTTTAAAGTCTCAAGTAAATGCTGATAACTGTGCGGTAGTTCAACGGTATAATTTAAAATTGGATTTTCAAACTCAAGTTCTGTGTGTGCAATGGATGATTGAGTAATAAATAAGTTTACTAATTCACCAATGACATCTTTCCGTTGTGCTTCGCTACCTAAAAATAGCCGCTCGGTTAAGTTACTGTCGTCAAGCCACTCACATTGCACAAATTCAAGTGCGGGTAAAGCATGATTTTGCCACTCTTTTAGGGTGATTTGCTCTGTTGCAATTGCGTCTTCAAGGTCATGTACGGCATAAGCGATATCATCGGCAAGTTCCATAATGGCCGCGTCAAGGGACTTAAAACGGGTTTTAGATCTAAACTCATCGACGGCCTTAAAATCGCCTAAACGCTGTTTGTCAGCGTCAGATAAAGGCGCTAAAATCCAGTCAAAGGTTGCTTTATCATCCTTGTATAAGCCTTTTGCTGGGCGCCAGTCGTCAGCTTTTATAAATGCACGTTGTGGATCATGACGTGGGATGGTGTGCCATAAGTCATTAATAAAGGCCGGGTATTTTATAAAACCAAGCAAAGTACGGCGCGTTAAATTCATACCATGACCATCACTGTATGGTTCGAGTCTTGAAACAATGCGCAGTGTTTGTGCATTGCCTTCAAAACCACCATGCTCACGCATCATGTAGTTAAGCGCGATTTCACCGCCATGCCCATAAGGCGGGTGGCCTATATCATGGGCCAAACAAAGCGTCTCAAGTAGACTTGGATCAGGAAAGTGTGTGAAGTCTGGGTGTTGTTTCTCTAAATGGCGAAGTAAACCACTGCCAATTTGCGATACCTCTAAAGAATGCGTTAATCGTGTACGATGAAAATCATTTAGGCCAATTCCCATTATCTGAGTTTTAGCTTGCAAACGTCTAAATGCTGCTGCATGGATTATCCGGGAGCGGTCTACTTGCCACGCTGAGCGATTGTCATTAGGGCGAAACTTGTTTTGATTTATTATGCGGCTTTGCCAGTCTAATTCCATTAATGAGTATCCGGTAACTTTCTTAGCGTTTCTATGCGCTTAATTGTAGCTGATTTTTTAAGATTATAAATCCTTCAAATGGGTATATTCGCCTTTATTGAAGGGCTTAGGTATAATGAATGGTCAGATGCGTGTGGATATACCATGCATAAATGTTAGTTTCTTTGAGAGAATACATGCTTAAGTATCTTTTTCGTTTAATTGTTAGCCTATTTTTTATTTGGGCATTGAGTTACCCATTTATAGAACAGCCGGATCCAACTATTGAGGACGAAACAACCTCAATCAAGTCACCAGTCAAAAAGAAAGAAAAGCCTTTACATAATATTCAACTTCCTGATTTTGATGGTTTTAGTGATGTAAAAGAAAAAAAACATGCGTTTTTCAGCTTTATCCGCCCACATGTTGAGGCTGAAAATAAAAAAATTCTGCAGCAGCGGGCAACGCTGGAGATTGCATTGATGATGGTGCAATACGATGAGCCATTAAGTCGCACGCAAACCAAGCAAGTTAAAACGATTTTAAATAGCTATAAATTACCAGCAACGATAGATAGTTTGTCTTTGCGTCAGGCATTACGCCGAGTTGATATTATCCCAAAAGAATTAGCGCTGATGCAAGCGGCCAACGAATCAGCATGGGGGACGTCTCGGTTTGCTCGAATAGGCTTAAACTTTTTTGGTCAGTGGTGTTATAGCAAAGGCTGCGGTATGGTGCCTAATCGTCGTAATAGCGGTGCAGATCATGAGGTAGCGGCATTTAAATCTGTGCGCGCAGCCGTGACTTCTTATTTTAAAAATATTAACACTCACGCTGCCTATAAACACTTACGTAGTATCCGCGCCGATTTACGTTTACAAGAAAAGCCAATTTCAGCGACTAAACTAAGCTATGGATTAACCTCATATTCTGAACGTGGCGAAGCGTATATCGAAGAATTAAACCAAATGATCAACCAAAATAGAGCTTACTTTGATGAATAACCCAAGATTTCGTTTCAGTTATATTATGGCCGCTGCCGTTGCACTAATAGCAACGTTTACTGTGCAAGCAAAAGAGTTTGTTGTCTCCTATGATGGCTTTTATGACCGTTTAAAAGTCGTCAATAAAGGTGATTTTCAATTTGCTCAGGTTAATTTTTACATCACTGACATTGCTAGTAATGATGAATGTTTAATTAAAACTGGGCGCATTATTACTGAGCGAGAGGAGTTTCCACTTAATTATACTGAGTATGCTCAGCTTTTACTTCCTTTTGATAAACAACTTGATACAAATAAAGCTGTGGTGGTTATCGAGCCTCAAAACGAAAACCATGATTGCCAGTTAAAACTGCAAATTGAAGCGCGTGAGTTTAATAATAGTAATTTGAATAAACACCAGTTGTATCAGCTTAATAATGAGTTTGATGAATTATTATCGGATCTGTCGGGATTTTTTGTTAGCAAATTGATGAGCTTTTTATTGCCTGAACAACAAGGTGTAGTGCTGACTTTTGCAGAGCCAGTCACTATTGCCGATCCTGCTTTTGACTGCCAAGAATTGGTTTGTCATGTAACTATTAATGAGCAATGGCAAGATGATAAAACCGCATTTGCAATCGCTACGCCATTGGTAAAAGTCACGCCTTGGATTGCAAAATAATCACGATGTGATGAATAACGACTAATAGCGCCATTTATGGCGCTATTTATGGCGCTATTTATGGCGCTATTTTAAAAGGGAATACCTAAAAACAGATAAAAACTTTCATCTCCAGTGGTTGATTGACCATACGCCAAATAAGCAGGCCCCACTGGGCTATCCCAGCCTAAAAATACACTACTGCTGTAAATCAAATCAGAATAATCAATATCACTTTTAGTTTGCCAAGCATTACCTGCTTCAAGCGATGTTCCTAAATAAAGGGGCAGGTTAATAGCGCCAAAATTATTCGACACTAATTCATAGGTATAAATAACACTCATAAAGCGTACATGTTGCCCTGAAATTGTATCTAAAGGATTACCTGATAAGTTTAAAAAGCCGCCCAAAGAGGATAAACCAATCAACGCAGTTGGGTCGGTATCTAAAATACTTTGATACCGAAAAAGACCTCTGAGACTATGGTAACCTATTGAATAAACGGTATTGTATTCTATGCCTAAATTGGTGCTAAAGTTTGATTTATCAAGAATATCGAAATTTAAATATTCTATTTTCGCATCCAGTCTATTGCCTGAACGTGGGAAGCTGGCATGATCAAAACTATCGTAGTTAAGTTCAAAAACTGCACCATATTGACGGTAATCCAACCTATTTTTATCTGTTTGGTTATCAAAAACGCCAGGTAGTTTGAGAGTGCCTTCAGAATACATAGGTCCAAACAAAATATTCAGTTTGTCGTACTTGTCCCAGCCAATACCTGCACTAAAATCTGTATGGCTATCAGTAAGCTCACCTAAGATAATGTTGTTTATATAGTACGAAAAAATTTCTCTTTGAAAGCTACCGCCAACCTGCCAATAAAAACCACTGGTGTTGATTGGCCAATATAGCTCTGTGCTCAGCTCTTTTTCAGTGCCGATTATTGCCTTGGTGTACCACTGGGCACCGTAAGGCGATAAATTAGTATAGCGATAAGCAGCGCCGATTTGATATTCGCTGAAGGTTTCAAAGGTATCTTCAAACGATAATTTAAAATCTAAGTAACCTGGGCCCCATTCTTTTTCTTCAACTTCAAGGTCTATATCAAGTTTGTCTTCTTGCTGTTCTATAACGGTATTTACTCGGACTAATGTCCCTTGCCCATATAGGCGATCAATACCTTGTTGAATAGCGTTAAGATTGGTTTTTTTACCGGGCTTAACACCAAAACGATCAGCAATATAGTCATCATTTAAGCGACTATTATTGGTGATTTTAATACTGTTAACTGGTTGTTGAAATAAGGTAACACTTTTGCGCTTAACAGGCTCTGCGGTATTAGCCAGCTGTTTACTAACAGTGCTGTCAGTAAGTGCCGTAACGGCAGATTGGTAGCCTTGTGAAATGGTTGAGGTTACTTTTTCAAAATCGAGTATTTCAACATCATTGAGTGTAGGCTTGATATAAATATCATTACTGGTCAGTAGTTTTTTTTGTTGATTTACATTTTTAGTGACCAAAAAGCCAGTCAACTGCATGATAATGCTTAAACTTGAATTGAGCTCATCTTTATTCAAAGTCGCAGAGCCAATATCTACAGCAATAACAATATCGGCGCCTAATTCTTTTGCCACACTGATAGGCAGGTTGTTAGCAATTCCGCCATCTACCAAGAGTTGGTTGTTAAGCTCAATAGGGCGCAATAGCCCTGGAATAGACATTGAACTTTGAATTGCTTTGCTTAAATCCCCTTGGCTCAGTATTACTTGTTCACCACTTTGTGCGTCTGCAGCAATGGCGCGAAAGGGAATTGTTAAATCATCAAATGAACCAAAAATAGGGTAAATACCGAGCATTTCATCAAGCAGCTTTTTCATCCCTTGGCCTTGGATAATACCGCGAGGTAATTTTAATTGTTTGCCATCAAAACCTAAATCAAGCTGGATAGGAAAGTTATCAATATGTTGTTTACGCCGATTGGGTAGCTCACTGCGGTTGAGATCGTCTTTGTAACCTGTGTTCCAATCTGCTTGAGAGAACAGTTGTTCAATTTCCGTCGCAGATAATCCACTGGCGTAGAGGCCTCCAACAAACGAGCCTATACTGGTTCCAACAATGACATCTATTTTTATGCCCTGTTGTTCAATTGCTTTTAATACACCAATATGCGCGCCACCACGGGCACCGCCACCGCCAAGTACTAAGGCAACACATGGACGCTCGCTAACATGGCTACAAGGGAACTGCTGCGTTTGTTCATTAGCTTCTAAATTAAAACAGGCAGCCAATAACAACAAGCATGTAAGACGCAATTTCACCAGTAAAAAGCCCATTCATTAAAAGTCAGTTTGAGTATAAATCCCCAGCGTGTTATGTCAATTAAGCTATTGATATTCAAACTTAGATTAAGGCAAATGGGTTACATAAATCGAAAAGCAAGGTAAAATCACCTTATCTCTGATGACGAATAGAGAACATGATCAATAAAACCCACTTTATAGAGCATTAGCAATTTCATGTTCAAGTGTTAACGCCACATGCGCCATTGGGTATACCAACAAAAAAGCTTTCTTAGCTGATCTTTAGGGGTTAAATTTAGCATCACGTCATTGATTAAATTTACTTATCTTAACGCTAAAAATTACTCGTTGGTAAGACGAATAAAAACCCTTTATAAATCACCTGTAGATTAAGCAGTAGCTGAATCTAAAGCACCCATCCTGTTAAGTACACCAGTTGCACAACAATGACTTAGCAGTATGGGTGTTTCTATTTACATTCACTCTTATATTTGTATTTTGACTTATTTTACCCAGCGCCTATTTTATTTGTTGATGAAGCTGGACTGTTACAGCAAGGTTCATTGGCGTCGCTTAATGCTCAGCAGCATCATGACTTTGTGCATGATGCGTTTAATTATCAAAAAGTACCGAGCTTAAAAACCGTAGTGGTAGCCGATCAAAGTGATGAAACCATCACCCAGCTTGAAGAGTACGTATCGCTTTGATGGTAAAAAGTCACCGCATTGGGTGTGTGTAACGCATTTAGATGAGCATTGTCTATATGTCCATGACCCTTTTTGTGAAAGCGATAAACAGCTGGCGATTGATTGTCAACATGTCCCCATCGCTAAGAGTGACTTTTTAAAAATGGCCAGTTTCGGTAGTTCTCGTTTGAGTACGGCACTGGCTATACACATGCAGTAATTTTAGGATCTTGAGTGACTTTTTTTGAATTAGTAGATATCGCCCCCTATTCGTGGTCGGCAATAGGCAGTGCTGCATTTTGTGGCGCTTTGATTGGTATGGAACGCCAGTTACGGGGCAAACCAGTAGGAATAAGAACCTCAGTACTGATTATATTAGGTACTTATTTGTTTTTAGCTACGGCGTTTATGCTCCATGGTGATGTGATTGACCACTCGCGCGTGGTTGGTCAAATTATTACTGGCATCGGTTTTTTAGGTGCTGGAGTGATGCTCGCTAAAGATGGTGCTGTGGTTGGAGTAACATCGGCGGCAACTATCTGGGTTTTGGCATCTATTGGTGTAGTGATTGCAACCGATAATTTATTAGCAGCTATTAAACTATCTATTTTAGTGGTGGGTATTTTATATGGTGTAGATGTCCTTGAAGCTAAGTTTAAAAGCCTAGGGCGCGGTGTTCATGCTCAGGTTAAACGCTATTCTAAATTGTACTACAAAAAGCGTTAATCTACGCTGCAAATCCTGCGCAGATACAAAGTAGAGAACACATGACTTGTATCTGCGCAAACAGTTATTGAATAAAATGATGACCAAGCTCATTCGTGAGCTATTCGCGTCGATTAACTCCCAAATAACTTTCTTCTAACCACTTTTCGATACTCACTAGGGGTTTGCGAGAGCACTTTTTTAAACACGCGGGTTAAATGGCCTTGATCATTGTAACCTACCTCTAAAGCAACCTCCTGAATTGATAAGTTAGATGATGCAAGTAGCTCCTTGGCTGTTTGTACGCGCAATTGCTGCCAATATTCAATGGGGCTTTGGTTGGTCGCAATGCGAAAGCGGCGGGTAAAAGAGCGGTAACTCAAACTAAATAGTTGCGCGACCTCTGTTAAACTTTGCTCTGTGGTTAAGTTGTTTTTTAACCAGAATTGAATTTGCGCAATTAGTTCGTCTGGATGCCGATCAACGGCGCCTTCAAGGTAGCGCTGATCTTCGTAAGGTTTACGAATTTCGTGAGAAAAGTTGCGCTCAACATGTTGAGCGGCGGCCTGTCCGTAGTATTGGCTAATAATATGCACGATCACATCTGCTAACGCATTTAGACTTGCCACACTGTATAAACGCTCAGATTGAGTGATAAAAAAATCAGGCTTGAGCAGTACTTGTGGGTAGTCGCGTTTAAATTGCTCTGCATAATGCCAATGGGTGGTAGCGGGGTGACCATTCAGTAACTTAGCTTCAGCGATTAAGCAGTTGCCAGTACCCACGCCAATGATGGAGCTACCCGTTTGCCAGCTACTGGCAAGCCACTGAACTAACCCTGAGTTTGCTCTGACAACAGGGCGAGGGTTGCGCCAAATACCAGGAACGATGATCAAATCACTATTTGGAGCGTTGTCATAGCTGTACTCGGGTAAAATTGCTAAACCGTTGCGGTTTTGAATGGGCTTTTTATCTTTTGCAATCAAATTTATTAGTAATGGTCGAAATTGTGTCGTTTTTGCATGACCCTGTGCATAGGCTTCACCGGCTCTGAGCATTTCGATGGGCAGCGTTAAACTAGTGATCAGTAAATGCTGGTAGACCAAAATACTGATCTGTAACGGGCTATCTTTGAGATTGTTGTCCATTTAATTGCTCCGACCAGTTACGATTGGCCTATTAGTCTTGTTATTTGGCTATTTAAGCACAATGTTGGTGATTAAATCCATCTAAACTGCAAGTATCTCCTATAACACGTTTTCTCAAGGTAAATTATGACAGCATTACCCGTTATTATCGGCATGGGTGGAATTAACGCCGCAGGCCGTACTTCTTTTCATCAAGGTTATCGTCGTATCGTGTTAAACAGCTTAGATACTCAAGCTCGCCAAGAAACATTTTTAGGCCTCGCCACGTTAATGAACTTAGTGAGTCTTGTGAATGGGCAATTGCAAGATTTACAAGGCAATACTGTTGAGCAAAGCGACATAGAAGCACGCTTTGGTGAGCAAATTATTGCTGGTACGTTAATTCGTAAAATTGAACAAGAGCATTTTGATGTCGATGCAACACCGTGGCAGCAAAAAATGACATTAACCGCGTCAGATGACAGCGCCATTGTGTTTGAGACACGTCGTCGAGATTTACCCTCGCCGATCCCTGCAAGTTGGCACGTAGAAGAGCTTGAAAATAAAAAAGTAAAAGTAACCATTGCGGCTCAGTTTGATATTAAACATGATTCTACTCGCGATAATCCGATTAAATCGGCTGGGCAACTACCAACAGGGTTTGATCCATCAATTATGTACAACAGCCGCTACCAGCCACGCGGTTTACAAGCCACTATTTTTGCTGCGACTGACGCGATTAAATCAACCGGACTTGATTGGCAACACATTATGAATAGTGTTGAGCCTGATAAAATTGGCACTTATTCAGCGTCGGTTATTGGTCAAATGGATGATAAGGGCTTAGGTGGTTTAGTAAAAGCCCGCCAGCAAGGTGATCGCGTCAGCACTAAGCAGTTAGCGCTTGGCTTAAATACAATGTCGACCGATTTTATTAATGCCTATGTGACGGGCAATGTAGGCACTACCTTTTCAACTTCAGGCGCGTGTGCAACATTCTTATATAACTTACGCGCTGCAGTAAATGACATACAAGCAGGGCGTACTCGTGTTGCTATTGTGGCAAGTGTTGAATGCGCAATAACTCCTGAAGTTGTTGAAGGCTTTGGTAATATGAGTGCGCTGGCGAATATTGAAGGTTTACGCCGCTTGGATAACTTAAACAATAATGACGAGCCTGATTATCGTAAAAGTAGCCGTCCATTTGGTGAAAATTGTGGCTTTACAATAGGTGAAGGTGCACAAGTGGCTATTTTAATGGATGATGCGTTAGCACTGGAGTTGGGCGCAGACATTCTAGGCTGCGTGCCTGATGTATTTGTAAATGCTGATGGTGTTAAAAAATCAATTACATCACCGGGACCGGGTAATTATATAACCATGGCGAAGTCGGCGGCATTAGCCACGAGCTTATTAGGTAAAGAAGCATTACAACAACGTAGCTTTATTTTAGCGCATGGTTCAAGCACACCACAAAACCGCGTAACAGAGTCATTAATTTATCATAAGGTGGCACACACATTTGCTATTGATAGTTGGAAAGTAGCAGCACCGAAAGCGTATGTAGGGCATACTATTGCGCCTGCTAGTGGCGATCAATTAGCGATGGCGCTGGGTGTATTTGCACATAATATTATGCCGGGTATTACCACCATAGATAAAGTGGCTGACGATGTGCATAACCAATATTTAGACATTCGTACTGAGCATTATCAGTGTGAAGACATGGATATTGCCTTTATTAATTCAAAAGGCTTTGGCGGTAATAATGCCACCGCCACTGTTTTATCACCGATGGTGACCATGAAAATGTTAGCAAAACGCCATGGTAGTGCGGTGATGGATGCATATACATTGAGCAATCAAACCGTTACAGCCGCTCAGGCTAATTATCAGCAACAAGCTGATTTAGGACAATATGAGCTAATTTATCGCTTTGGTGATGGTATGATTGATGAAGATGAAATCGTCATTTCTGATACCGACATGCATATTCCCGGATTTGATAAAGCCATTGCATTGAGTAAAACGAATCCTTATCAAGATATGTTTTAAGCACATTATTCTTGAGTGGCAAGGCGCTTTTATAGCGCCTTTTTTAATGCGTGAATATTAGCCCTATAAAGTTTTCAAATTGTCATTGGCTGCATTTTTTTGTTGAATCACCGCAGTTTACGCGATCTGTCATTTATCCTTGTTATAATTTCAAGTTATTAAAGAGGCCAACGTTTGAGAGTCCTATGATCGCCAGTTTATTATTGTTAAGTGCCAGTGTTACATTAAATAGCCATTTACCGCCTTTGTTGCCATGGCAAGGTCAAAGTTTGGCACTGATACAACAAAAAGGCCCATTAACCACTGATTTCGAACTAAGCAAAGGGCTAAAATCACCAAATTATCAGCAAACTATGGCCTTTGTTGATCGTCTTGTTGCAGCAAACCCAACCCAATTTCAAGTGCAAACGATTGCACATAGTGCCAGTGGCCGTGCGATCAATATGATGGTAGCCAGTGAAGACGGTGCATTTACGCCTTCGCAGTTAATGCAAAACGCTAAGCCAACCATTTTTATTCAAGCGGGAATTCATGCCGGCGAAATTGACGGTAAAGATGCGATGTTTATGTTGCTACGCGATATTGCAACCGGTAAACGTCGCGATATTTTAAGCCAAGTGAACATCTTATTTATTCCTATTTTAAATGTTGATGGTCATGAGCGTAGTAGCCAGTTTAATCGCATAAACCAGCGTGGCCCAGTTGAAATGGGTTTTAGAACCAATGCTAATAATTTAAATTTAAATCGTGATTTCACCAAACTAGATACGCCGGAAGTGCGAGGTGTATTAAAGGTGATCAAGCAGTTTAACCCCGATTTATATATCGATGTACACGTGACTGACGGCGCAGATTATCAATACGATGTAACTTACGGGTATAACCCCGTATTTGCCAGTGAATCGCCAAGTGTGTCAGATGCGCTCAATAATTATTTTAAACCTATCATCGACACAAAATTACAAGCGCAAGGCCATATACCTGGGTCGCTGGTATTTGTAATGGATAAGCGCGAGTTTAAAAAAGGCTTAGCGGGCTGGGTTGCCACGCCTCGTTATTCGAATGGTTGGGGGGATTTAAGATCGTTACCCACAATTCTTGTCGAAAATCATTCATTAAAACCGTATAAACAACGTGTACTTGGCACCTATGTATTTTTAGATGGGGCTATTTCAGCATTGGCGCAACATCATCAACAATTAACTGAAGCGGTTGAAAAAGAACATGCTTTTGTGCCAAGCCAGCTTATTGTTGAACGCGGTTATACAAAACAGCCAAACACTATCGCATTTGCAGGGATCAAATATTCGCGCAGTAAAAGCGCCTTGAGTGGCCAGATGGAAGTAAAGTATTTAGGTGAAAAACAGCACTATGATGCGTTGCCCATTTACTGGCAGAAGGACGCAAAAACCGTGATCACCGTACCAAGTACATTTTATATTCCACCTGCGTATCCACACATTGTCGAAAAACTCAAATTACATGGTATTACAGTAGAAAGCGTGAGCAGTGATGAGCTGGTAACTAATTTAAAAGTCGCGGTAGTAACAAAGCATGAATTTGATAAAGCGCCGTTTGAAGGACGCTTTCGAGTAAACGCAGATTTTGATTTTGTAGATGTACCAGAAAAGTCGTTGACCGGTTGGTCTAAAGTTGAAACTGCTCAACCTTTCGGTGAGTTAGCAACTCACCTTTTACACCCCAAAGCACCGGATTCATTTTTTGCGTGGGGTGAGTTTAATACGATTTTTCAACGTACTGAGTACATGGAAAACTATGCATTAGCGCCGTATGCTCGCCATATGCTCAAAGATAAACCGGCACTTGCACTTGAGTTTGATAAAAAAATTCGTGAGGATGCCGCTTTTGCTAAAGACGCACAAGCACGCTTAAACTGGCTTTATGAGCATACGCCATTTTATGATCAAGCGTATTTAAAGTATCCTGTGCTGATGACATTTGACACTAAACCGCAAATAAAGAATTAACATATGGAAATAACCACGCAGCGGTTATCGATTCTAGTGGCGACGCTGATAAAATTATTACTGAGCTTGCTAAGCAGCAGTTACTTGACTCGATTAAAAATCAAATTTTGACACTGCCTGATGAAACGCAAATTCTATCTGGGCATGGATCTGACACTAAAGAGCTGACTGAGCGCATATCGAATCCATTTACAAGTGGTGAATTTGCTTAGTTGCGCATAATAAATGCTTAAAAATACAAGACTCAAGCTACAAACCAATGTATAATTTAACCAATTTAGTAAAATAAATAAGAAATAAAATGCCTCTAAATCATGTTGATCGCCAAATTTTGGCACTATTACAGCAAGATGCAAGTCTTTCGACCGCTGATATTGCTGATAAAGTCGGTTTATCTCAATCACCTTGTTGGCGTCGTATTGCTAAGCTTGAGCAAGATGGTTACATTAAAGGCAAAGTTGCCTTATTGGATGAGAAAAAGCTCGGTTTTGATATGCTAGTGTACGCTCATGTTCGTTTATCAAATCATGGCCGTACAAATTTAGCTGAGTTTGAACGACTCATCCTAAGTTATGATGAAGTAACCGAATGTTATAGTATGGCGGGTACTATGGACTTTATGTTGCGGATCATTTCTAAAGGGATTGAAGGCTATGAACAGTTTGTTCGTGATAATTTATTGAATCTTGAATTTGTACAAGAAGTTCACTCAAACGTTACTATGACTTGTGTCAAACGCAGTACATCGCTGCCACTTTAATCGTATCTAATTAAGCTAGCGCTATAAAGGCGTTAGCTTGTTTCTCTTACTGCAATTGTTAACCTTAGCTTAATTTGTTAGAATTCAGCGCTTTTTTATCCCATACCCCTAAGAGGAATTTAATGTTTAACTTATTAAGCAAGGCACCAAGCTCTGCTAAAAACGATATCTTATCAGGTATAACGGTTGCCCTAGCGCTCGTTCCTGAAGCTGTTGCATTTGCGTTTGTAGCAAATGTTGAGCCTTTGGTTGGTTTATATGCAGCATTTATTGTTGGCTTGATCACCGCTATTTTTGGCGGCCGCCCAGGTATGATCTCCGGTGCAACCGGTGCACTTGCCGTTGTTATGGTAAGTTTAGTGCTAGATCATGGGGTTGAGTATCTCTTCGCGACTGTATTATTGATGGGGATACTGCAGATTCTGGCGGGGGTGTTTAAGCTCGGTAAGTTTATTCGTATGGTTCCGCATCCGGTGATGCTCGGGTTTGTAAATGGTTTAGCGATTGTTATCTTCTTAGCGCAACTAGGACAATTTAAAGTGTCTGATGGCCAAGGTGGCATGCAGTGGATGACCGGCACGCCGATGATGATCATGCTAGGGTTAGTTGCCTTAACGATGGCTATTATTCACTTTTTGCCTAAGTTGACTACAGCTGTACCATCAACATTAGTGGCTATTGTTACTGTAACCGCCATTGTGTTCGAGTTTGATTTAGAAGCGCGTACAGTACTTGATTTCTTAAAAGATATGACCGGTGACAGCGCGGCAACGATTGCTGGTGGTTTACCACAATTTCACATTCCAATGGTGCCATTTACCTTTGAAACACTGAAAATTATTTTACCTTATGCACTTATTTTAGCGGCAATTGGTTTAATTGAGTCATTATTAACTCTTAGCTTGATTGATGAAATCACAGAAACCCGTGGTCACAGTAATAAAGAATGTATAGGTCAAGGCGCTGCAAACGTTACCTGTGGTTTCTTTGGTGCGATGGGGGGCTGCGCGATGATTGGTCAATCAATGATCAACATTAACTCGGGTGGTCGTTCGCGTTTATCAGGTATTACAGCAGCATTAATGCTCTTAGCATTCATTATTTTTGCCGCAGGTTTGATTGAGATGGTGCCGCTGGCAGCATTGGTTGGCGTGATGTTTATGGTGGTATTAGGCACCTTTGAATGGGCGAGTTTCAAAATGATGAAACGCGTACCAAAATCAGATGCATTTGTCATTGTATTAGTGTCGGGTGTAACGGTGATTACGGACTTAGCAATTGCAGTATGTGTGGGTGTGATTGTGTCGGCCTTGGTATTTGCGTGGCAACATGCTAAACATATTTTTACTACAAACTATATTGATGAACAAGGTTCTAAAGTCTACGAACTTCACGGCCCATTATTTTTTGGCTCAGTAAAAAAGTTCGCGGAGTTGTTTGATGTTAAAAATGACCCTAAAGATGTTATCATCGAATTTAAATACAGCCGAGTGGCAGATCACAGCGCTATTGAAGCAATTGATACTTTAGCTGATAAATACACCAAGGCAGGTAAGCAGTTGCATTTACGCCATTTAAGCCCAGACTGTACACAGTTATTACATAAAGCGCGCGACTTAGTCGAAGTGAATGTAATAGAAGATCCAACTTATAAAGTTGCTTCAGACAAGCTTGCTTAAACGAGACGTTTGATAAAAAGCGAAGGCACTGCCGTCGCTTTTTGCTATTTTTAATGAAAGCAGGTTAAGTCTGATCAAGTAAGGCAAATAGATTTTAGTTTTAAATGTAAAGGGAGTTGTATTTTGAAGTGTATAGTTTTGCTTCCTCTTATATATTCATCAGTTCTGATGGCTGAACCTACCATTGAAGAGTCCCACAAATTAATCATGGTGAAACCCAAGGTGCTTGGTTGAATGGCCCCCCCTTTAGTTATCAGTAAAATACGACAAAGCTCGACTAGTCGTCGAGCTGTCTGTATAATTCGCGGCCTCTTTATACCGTCTTATTGCCTGTATTAACTTTTCCTTATTCAGCGAACAGTGTACTTGTCAGTATTTGCTTAGGAAATTCATTTTGATCTCTACCGCTAATATCACCATGCAGTTTGGTGCCGAACCCTTGTTCGAAAATATCTCCGCTAAATTTAGTAACGGTAATCGTTATGGCTTAATTGGTGCCAATGGATGCGGTAAGTCAACCTTCATGAAAATTCTCAATGGCTCGCTTGCGCCAACATCAGGTAACGTATCAATCGGGCCTGGCTTAAAAGTGGGTAACTTGAGCCAAGATCAATTTGCCTTTGAGCAATACTC
Source organism: Pseudoalteromonas arctica (assembly GCF_012927645.1). GTDB lineage: Bacteria > Pseudomonadota > Gammaproteobacteria > Enterobacterales > Alteromonadaceae > Pseudoalteromonas > Pseudoalteromonas arctica_A. Next base: position 61,123 of record NZ_JABBMT010000017.1, read on the forward strand.
AGTGGTTGATACTGTGATCATGGGTGACGTTGCATTATGGCAAATAAAACAAGAACGTGAACGTATTTATTCACTGCCAGAAATGAGTGAAGAAGATGGTATGAAAGTCGCTGAACTGGAAAGCGTTTTTGCTGAAATGGATGGTTACAGTGCAGAAAGCCGCGCGGGTGATATTTTATTAAAAGCGGGTATCGAAGAAGAATTTCATTTTGGTCTAATGTCACAAGTAGCCCCTGGTTGGAAGCTGCGCGTATTACTTGCGCAAGCCTTGTTTGCTAATCCAGATATTTTATTACTGGATGAACCAACCAATAACTTAGATATTCATACCATTAGCTGGTTAGAGCATGAACTCAACCAGCGTAAATGTACCATGATCATTATTTCTCATGACCGCTATTTTCTTAATGCAGTATGTACTCATATGGCTGATATTGACTATGGTGAACTGCGTATTTACCCAGGTAACTACGAAAAATACATTGAAGCATCAACACTTATTCGTGAACAATTACTTGCTGGTAATGCTAAAAAGCAATCTGAAATTGAAGAGTTACAAGATTTCGTTAACCGCTTTGGTGCTAATGCATCAAAAGCAAAACAAGCGAGTTCACGTGCAAAGCGTATGGATAAAATTAGTTTAGATGAAGTTAAATCATCAAGCCGTATGGCTCCGTCATTGTATTTTGATGAAGGTAAAAAGATGCACCGCCAAGCATTGATCTTAGAAGACTTTGGCCATGGTTTTGATGGCGAAGTATTATTTGCAGGTGGCGAATTAATTTTAGAAGCCGGTTCTAAATTAGCGATCATTGGTGAGAATGGTGTTGGTAAATCAACTTTTATTCGCTGTTTAGTGGGCGAACTTGAAGCTAATCACGGTGTAGTAAAATGGTCAGAAAATGCATCAATTGGCTATTGTCCGCAAGATAGTAGTAAAGACTTTGATAACGATTTAACCTTATTTGATTGGATGTCACAGTGGCGAACAGCCAAGCACAATGATTTAATGGTGCGTGGCATGTTAGGTCGGTTATTGTTTACTGCGGATGATGCGAATAAAAAAGCTAAAAACTGCTCAGGTGGTGAGAAAAATCGCCTATTGTTTGGTAAATTAATGATGCAAGACGTAAATGTGTTGGTGATGGATGAGCCGACAAACCACATGGATATCGAAGCTATTGAGGCGCTTAATAATGCATTAAAAGGCTTTGAAGGTACGCTGATTTTTGTCAGCCATGACCGTGAGTTTGTTTCATCATTGGCAACCCGTATTATTGATATTCGTGACAAAGAAGTGGTTAATTTCCACGGCACCTTTAACGAGTTTATGGCAAGCCAACAAGAGCAAGCGAAGCTGTTGGCTGCAAAGTAACGTAGTACGCTTTAAAAACCGACTTAGGTCGGTTTTTTTGTACCTACCTTATCCTCAACAGAATGTCAGCGTACATATTGTATTAAATAATTTTAATTGTTTAACTTGTGAAAATGATCTCGTTTTTCATGAGATTAGCTAGCCATAAATGCTAATTTGATATCAGTCTAAAAGCGCCGTATTCTTAGCATTGATTATTTTTAAGGTATCAGTGTGGCAATTCGACCTCATTTTTTTAAACTTACCGCTAATCTTGAAAAACTAGCGCTCACCTTGTGCGTGCTATTTGTTGGCGCAGCTCTATTATTTCCAGATATGCTCACCGCGCATATTCAACCACTGATCATTAATGCATTATCAGTGTTGGGGGGACCGTTTTTTCTGTTAGTTAATTTTTTATTGATAAGCGTTATTGTGCTGGCCATAAGCCCACTCGGGCAACGTAAAGTAGGTGGAGAGCATGCATCCGTTGAGTTTTCAACTTTTGGTTGGTTGTCAATGTTATTTGCTGCTGGGATGGGATCGGGTTTAATTTTTTGGGGCGTAGCTGAGCCCGCAATGCACGTATTGCAACCGCCATTAAAGCAAAGTCTTTATCCTGATAGACAAGGTGCTGCATTGGCTATTACATTAGTAAACTGGGGCGCGCATGCGTGGGCTCTCTATGCAGTATTTGGTTTAGTTTTAGGTGGTTTGAGCCATAACAGTGGCAAACCGGGAGATATAAGTGCTCCTGTCTTGAGTGTAACAACTTTATTTTTAAGTCGTGTAGGGCAACTAAAGTGTAAATATGTGATCCAGTTAGTGGCCATTTTAGCTATTTTTTTTGGTGTTGTTGGCACTATTGCAAATTCAACGTTATTACTACGCAAAGGGATTGAACTTGAGCTTGGTATTAACTCGCCTTGGTTAGTTGGTCTGACTATTATTATGTTATTAGCGCTGCTGTATAGCTTGTCTGCGCGCTTAGGATTAAAAAAGGGCATTCAAACACTCAGCCAATTTAATGTTTTTTTAGCGTTTGGAGTACTTCTTTGGCTCATCATGATGGTACCACTACAACCGATTATAGATGTGGCGGTCAGTGGCAGTAAGTATTATATCCATTTATTAGTAACTGGAACTTGGCAGTTTGCTAGTCAATTAAACGAGCCTGCATGGGGAAATAGCTGGACCTATAATTATTATTTTTGGTGGTTAGCGTGGGGGCCATTTGTTGGTGTGTTTTTAGCTAAAATAAGTCAAGGTCGGCCAGTTTGGCAATACATTGTTGGTGTAGTGGTCGTGCCTACTTTAGTTACTTTAATTTGGTTTAGTGTTTTTTCGGGATCTGCTATTGCTTGGGATAGCGGCCATAGTAGCGGCATTATGGCCGCTATTAAAACTGATTATACACAAGGTTTATTTGTGTTTTTTAAGCAGCTAGGTTGGCAAGGGGCCGTGCTTATTTGGTCGAGCTTATTATTATTACTGATATTTGTTGCTACTTCGGCTGACTCTGCAATTTTAGTGATCCGTAATTTAGCAGGGACAAAAAGTAGTCATCGTTCTAGTTTGTATGTGTGGTCTTTTACTTTAGCTTTAAGTAGTTGGGTATTGTTATTACAAAATAATGAATTACTTAACCGTAGCATTGCAATAATTGGTGCAGTGCCTTTTTTGTTTATTTTTATTTTGCAGCTAATTGGTTTTGTGAAAGAATTTATGGCTGAGCTACAAGAGTAAGCCTAGCGTTACTTGCTTTTATGTTAGTTTTGTTTGTTCAATTTATTACTATGATATGACAGTTTTTTACAGTTTTTTTTATTTTGTTAGTTATAGTAAGCATTAGGAAATATATAAACAACCGAACGGAGTTTTTTAATTATGTATAAGCGAACTATTTTGATGTTATTTGCAAGCCAGTTACTCACCGCATGCACGGTTGCGGGGGTGCTTGCCGACAACGCTATTTATACAAAAGCAGGTGATAATTACCATACGGATTTAGCGCTTTCTCCGGCACATGTTGCACCACAAAAAGTAGTGCTAATTGGTGAACAACAGGCTTTATCGTTTACTCATGTGGGTATTGAGGTAGATAGGTTTTTGGTTGGCTTAGTGCAGCAGCAAGCAGAGCTGCAAGTGATCTGTAAAAGAGTGACTAAAACACTAAAAGAGTGTGAGGAAGTAACCGTTGACAACCTCACACAGAAACAAACTATTACGCCTGCAAATACGATTGATGAAATAATAGGTGTTCGTCAATAAAGCTACTGATAAAAAAGTAACTATGATCATAACCTGCATGCATATTAATTTCTGCGGGGTAGCCTTGCTCATTCACTTTCTTAAATAAGTTTTCAGTTTTTAGTTGTTCAACTAAAAAGTTATCAGCTTCACCTTGATCAATACGCATTGGCAGGTGATCAGTTGCATTGGCCTGATCCATTAACTCGCAGGTATCATATTGTGTCCATGTCGATTTATCACTGCCTAAATAGTGACTAAACGCTTTTTGTCCCCACGGACAGTTAATTGGGTTAACAATTGGGCTGAACGCAGATGTACTGGTGTAATTTTGTGGATTCCGCAGTGCAATCATCAACGCGCCATGACCCCCCATAGAGTGACCACTAATTGCTTTTTTGTCGGTCACTGGAAAGTGTTGATCAATTAAAGCGGGTAGTTCATTTACCACATACTCATACATATTGTAGTGAGTGTTGTAGGGTGCTTGCGTGGCATTAACATAAAAACCTGCGCCTTGACCAAAGTCATAACTGTCTTCGTCTGGCACAGTGTCGCCACGAGGACTAGTATCAGGGGCTACAATGGCAATGCCTAACTCAGCAGCCATTTTGAAGGCACCGGCTTTTTGCATAAAATTTTCATCCGTACAGGTTAAGCCTGATAACCAATACAACACCGGTACTTTATTCGTTTGGCTGGCACCGGGTGGCAAGAAAATAGCAAACCGCATTGGGCAATGAGTGCTTGTAGATGTATGGCTGTATTGCTTGTGCCAGCCACCGCTGACTTTCGTGGCGCTTAAATTATCTAACATGTGATCCTCGCTTACATGCCACCTAGCTAAAACGCTACGTGGCATGTGTACCTTATATTAGTAATGAATGACAGTACGAATACTTTTGCCTTCATGCATTAAATCAAACGCGTCGTTTATGTCTTCAAGGCCCATGGTGTGGGTGATAAAGTCATTTAACGCAAATTCGCCAGCCATGTAACGTTCAACAATCTCAGGTAGCTGTGAACGACCTTTAACACCACCAAATGCGCTACCACGCCAGACGCGGCCTGTGACTAGTTGAAACGGGCGAGTTGAAATTTCTTGCCCTGCACCGGCAACACCAATGATCACCGATTCCCCCCAACCTTTATGACAACATTCAAGGGCAGAGCGCATCACATCAACGTTACCAATACATTCAAATGAGTAGTCAACACCGCCATCGGTCATCTCGACAATCACTGCTTGGATTGGCTTGTCGAAATCTTTTGGATTAACTAAGTCGGTAGCACCAAGTTTGGTTGCAAGATCAAACTTAGAGGTATTAATATCAATACCAATAATACGGCTAGCCCCAGCCATTTTCGCGCCGATAATTGCCGATAGACCAATACCACCTAAACCAAAGATAGCAACGGTATCACCGACTTGGACTTTTGCAGTGTTTGTGACCGCCCCCATACCAGTTGTAACACCACACCCCAATAAGCAAATTTCTTCAAGTGATGCTGCTTTGTTTACTTTTGCTAATGAGATTTCTGGCAGTACTGTGTATTCAGAAAAGGTAGACGTCCCCATGTAGTGATAAATTGGTTGTCCGTCTTTGAAAAAGCGAGTGGTGCCATCTGGCATTAAACCCTTGCCTTGCGTTTCGCGTACAGCAGAGCACAGGTTGGTTTTACCTGAAGTACACATTTTACATTCACCACATTCTGCGGTGTATAAAGGAATAACGTGATCGCCAACTTCTACACTAGTAACGCCGTCGCCTACAGCGTAAACCACTCCAGCGCCTTCATGGCCTAAAATGGCGGGGAAAATACCTTCAGGATCGGCACCCGATAATGTAAATGCATCGGTGTGGCATACACCAGTAGCAGTGATTTTTACCATTACTTCGCCTTTTTTAGGCATCATTACATCCACTTCTTCTACTGATAGTGATTGGTTTGGCCCCCAAGCAATTGCGGCTTTTGATTTTATAAATTCAGACATAGTAACTCTCTTGCTGGTTAAATATGAAAATGACTTGAAAAACAATAGCGCTATTTTATTTGTTTCTCAAATAATGTTAATCTTCATTTTAATAAAACACTTTTACAGTATAGTAATAATGAGTCGCTGGTTAGGCATAGATGAATTTATCGCAGTCGGTGAAGAGGGCAGTTTTACCCGCGCTGCAACCGCATTAGAGGTATCCGTTGCACATATAAGCCGCCACATAACACAATTAGAGCAGCGTTTAAATACTCAATTATTAACGCGGACTACCCGTAAAGTGCTCTTGACCAAAGAAGGTGAAGCATTTTTACATCAAATAAAGCATTTACAGTATGCGATGGATGATGCCACAGCGTTACTTGCGCAGCAGCAAAACACACCGAAAGGTAAAATTAAACTCACAGCGCCCGTTATGTATGGTGAAACATTTGTCATGCCCGCGGTACATACCTTTATGCAGCAGCACCCCGATGTAGAAGTAGTGATGGCGTTGAGTAATGAGCAAGAAAATTTACTTGAGGGTGGCTTTGATTTAGCTATTCGCCTTGGTCATTTAAAAGACTCTAGCTTAAAAGCGCGACGATTAAGTGCACGTCACTTTGTGATTTGTTGCTCAAAAACCTATTTAGCCCGTTTTGGCGAACCTCACACATTAGCTGAATTACAGCACCATCAATGCTTAGTCGGCAACAGCAGTTATTGGCGGGTGTGCGAGCAAGGGCATGATAAACATATCAAAATTGCTGGGCGGTTACAGTGTAATAGTGGCTGGGCGTTAGTTGATGCGGCAAAAAAAGGGTTAGGAATTATTCAACTACCTAATTATTACATTGAAAGTGATTTAGCCGCGGGTAACTTAGTGCCAATATTAACCAATAATCAGCCAAAACCAGAAGGTGTCTGGGGAGTGTACCCTCCGCGACAATTTGTAGCGACCAATGTAAGAGCATTACTCGATCACCTTATTGAATCTCTAAACTAAAGTCTAAATAAAGCGGCTTAATTTTGATACAGCAGTTGATTTGTCATGAATTTTTACACTTTTGCGCATACCCAATGGCGCTTTATTTATGCTAGTATGAGCGCTGAATTGGCATTAAATGTGACCATAAATAATTATGTTTCAACCTGTTAGCCTGTTTATCGGGCTGAGATACAGTCGCTCCTCGAAAGGGAACGCATTTATCTCTTTTATTTCGTTTTTCTCCATTGCCGGTATCGCCATTGGTTTAATGGCATTATTTACTGTCAGCTCAGTGATGAATGGTTTTGAAAATAACCTTAAAACCAATATGTTGGGCCTCATTCCTCATGTTGAAATTGCGTCTGATGGACAAACTAAAGCACAAATGATCCAGCTGCAAGATACGGTTATTACTTCCAAATTTGTTAAACGAGCGAGTTTATACCGCCATGGTGAAGCCATTTTACAAACCAATCGCGATTTACATGGCGTGCTATTGCAAGGTTTGTACGACGATAACGCATCGCTTTATAAAATCAGTGATAAAGTTATTCAAGGTAATTGGCAAACAGTAATGACATCGCGCTATCACATTGCGGTTAGTCGTTATTTAACACGTAAACTGGGAATTGGTTTAGGTGATAAAGTGCGGGTGATCATGCCTAATGCGTCAACCTATACACCTTTAGGTCGCGTACCAAGCCAACGTTTGTTCACCGTTGCTGCCATTTATGAAACAGGTTCTGAAATTGATATGGGACTTGCTTTTACTAGTGGCGAATCGCTACAACGGGTACTAAAGTTACCACAAAGTAGTGCTCCAAATTTGAGTATCTCACTGAACGATCCTTTTCAACTAGACGCCTTTAGCGCTTCCGCTAGTGCAATTTTAAGTCAATATACCGTCACCGATTGGCGCCAGTCACAAGGCACTTTGTTTGCAGCAGTTGCAATGGAAAAACGCATTATGTCGATGCTGCTGGCGCTGATTGTGTTAGTGGCGGTATTTAATATTGTTTCTGCGTTGACCATGATGGTGAGCGAAAAACAAAGTGAAGTGGCTATTTTACAAACGCTTGGCTTAACGCCGGCTCAAGTGCAGCAAGTATTTATGATCCAAGGTTTGTACAATGGTTTAATTGGCACCAGTATAGGGGCTGCGCTTGGTTTATTACTCAGCGCTTACATTAATGAAGTGTTGGCAGGCATTGGCTTAAATCTGTTAACAGGGATTGCCTTACCAGTTAAATTTGACGTAATGAGCTTATCACTCATCGCCGTAGGCAGTATTACCATGAGCTTTTTAGCCACTTTATATCCGGCGCGTAAAGCTGCCAATGTTAGCCCAGCAGAGGTATTGCGCTATGAATGATTTAGTTATCCAATGTGAACAGTTAAGCAAAGTGTATCAAGATGGTGAAAATCACGTTGAAGTTTTAAAAGGGGTTGATTTAACCTTACAACAAGGTGAGATGCTGGCTATTGTTGGCAGCTCTGGTTCTGGTAAAAGTACGTTACTGCACATTTTGGGGACTTTGGATTCACAAAGTGCCGGTGTGGCAAAAATTAAAGGTCAACAAGTTGCTAAGCTATCACGTGCTGAGCAAGCAAAATTTCGTAATGAGCATTTAGGGTTTATTTATCAGTTCCATCATTTATTAATGGAGTTTAACGCGTTAGAAAATGTTGCGATGCCGTTGTTGATCAAAGGTCTCAGCGCTAAAAAAGCCAATGCTAAAGCCCTCGTAATGCTCGATAAAGTAGGGTTATCGCACCGTAGTAGCCATAAACCTTCTATGTTATCTGGTGGTGAACGCCAGCGGGTGGCAATTGCGCGGGCATTGGTGAGCGAACCTGATTTAGTATTGGCCGATGAGCCAACAGGTAACTTAGATAAACAAAATGCGATTAAAATTTACGATTTGATCAAAGAACTAAATCGCAGTTTGAATACCAGCTTTGTGGTAGTGACTCATGATTTAGAATTAGCCAACAAACTTGGCAAAATTGCTTATCTTGATGATGGGAAATTGGCAATTAAAGAGGCGAGCCATGTTGCTTAGTGCCTATTTAAGTAAACGTTTTAGAGCAAGCTCCGGCAGCAACGATGAAAAAAATGGCTTTGTTAGTTTTATTGCCAAAGCGTCAACCATTGGTATTTTACTCGGCGTTGCAGTGTTAATTGTTGCTTTGTCGGTGATCAATGGCTTTGAACAACAACTAGTACATCGCTTATTAAGCGTTGTGCCACAAGTTGAATATGTTGCGCCTAATCGTCCTATTGATAACTGGCCGGATAAAGTCCAAAAGCTGTCAGAGCAACGTGGCGTAACCGGTGCAGCACCTTTTATTAGTGTCAATGGCATGGCGCAATACAAAAGTGAACTAAAAGCGGTTGAAGTGCGAGGGGTTGAGCCTGCTCTAGAAAGTGACGTATCGGCGGTTAATCAGTTTACCCATGGCAAGTTGGTCAGCCAAATAAGCGAAGACGAAATTATTTTAGGCCAACAAATTGTTAAACAATTAGGTGTTAAGCAAGGGGAGTTAATTACCTTATTGATCCCACAAGTTAACGAGATAAGTACTGAGATTTTAGCACCTAAAAGGGTCACTTTAAGCCTTGCGGGTATTATTGAAATGGGTGGCCCTATTGATAGTTCTGCTGCCTTCATCCATCTCAGTAAGGCGCAATCAGTACTTGGTTATGAGCCACTGCAAGTAACAGGGCTTCGCTTAGCAGTAACCGATGTTTTTCAAGCGCACCAAATTGCGCTACGGGTTGGCCAAACAATTGATGATTATGTTTATATCTCTAGCTGGTTTAGAACCCAAGGTAGCTTATACCAAGATATACAAATGGTCAGAACCATTGTTTATATTGTGGTGTTTTTAATCATTGCGGTGGCAAGTTTTAATATTGTTTCGTCATTAGTGATGGAAGTACGTGAAAAACAGGCCAACATAGCGATATTAAAAACCATGGGCGCTAAAGACAGTACGATATTAGCGACCTTTATTTTACAAGGACTTAGCCAAGCATTTATTGGCGTGGTACTGGGCTCATTTATAGGTGTGATAGTGGCGCTGAACATCAGTGAGCTTTTTACTCTACTGAGTCAGTTGTTAGGCTCAAACCCGTTGGAAGGGGTCTATTTCATTGAATTTTTACCGAGTAAATTAGTGTGGCAAGATATTGTTATAACGGTAATTGTGACTTTTGTGCTCGCGGTACTGGCAACCATTTACCCCGCATGGCAGGCAACGCGTGTTGATCCTGCTAAAGTGCTTGGTAATTGATCACGTTTTATTAAAGCGTTTTTATGTACAGTTATCCAAAAGTGATAGACTACTGGTTTGATGAATTAGGTGCGTCAGTTGGTTGGCTTATCTTACTCTGGAATTTACTTTGGCTAATAATGATATTTTACGCTGCCTTCGGTATACCGTTAATAAATGTGCCCAATACAGTGCTGTTGGGCATACCCTCAAAATATCCCCCTTTATTATTATTAAACGAATAATATGGATGCTTGTCTCAAAACTCTTTGAACTATGAATTTACTCACGTAATGTGAGTGTATCTAATAAAAAGAGTAGCAATCATGTCTAGGCAAATTAAAACCTCATTATCATCTTTAAATGCGGCTATGTTATGTAGCACTTTATTAGTATCTAGCGCTGTCTTTGCGACGCAATTGAATTATCAAGATCAAGAAAAACTCCATCAAATTGCTGCTGATGTATCCGCAAAACGGATTGCTAATGACATTCAAACATTGGTTGATTTTGGTACTCGTCATACATTATCAGAGACTAACTCAAGCCGTCGTGGTATTGGTGCCGCAAGACGTTGGATAAAAGCCGAGTTTGAAAAAATATCAGCCCAATGCGGCGGCTGTTTAGAGGTTTTAGAAGTTAAAGATACCATCTCTGGTGAAAAGCGTATTCCTAACTCTGTTGAAGTGGTTAATATCATTGCTATTCAACGCGGCAGTGATGAACCAAACCGCATGGTGATAATGTCGGGTGATATTGACTCGCGCGTTAGTGATGTAATGGATTTTACCAGTGACTCCCCAGGTGCAAATGATAATGCATCAGGTGTTGCAGGTGTGATTGAATCAGCGCGGGTATTGTCTAAACATAAATTTAATGGCTCAATTGTTTATGCAGCACTCTCTGGAGAAGAGCAGGGACTATTTGGCGGTAAAATACTCGCTGAATATGCCCAACAAAAAAACTGGCAAGTGCATGGCGTACTTAATAATGACATGATTGGTAATATCACTGGCATCAATGGTGTAACTGATAACACCACTGCGCGTATTTTCTCTGAAGGTACACGGGTTATTGAAACCAAAGAGCAAGCCCATAAACGCCGCTTTACCGGTGGCGAGGTCGATTCTGCAAGCCGAAACTTAGCGCGTTATATTGATACCATTGCAGACCGATATATTCCAAATTTAGATACCATGTTGGTTTATAGACTCGACCGTTTTGGGCGCGGTGGGCATCACCGCCCATTTAACGACATGGGCTATGCCGCTGTGAGGGTGATGGAAACCAACGAAAATTACAATCATCAACATCAAGACCTACGTACAGAAAATGGTATTGTTTATGGTGACACGATCGACGGTGTAGATTTTGATTACACTGCAAAACTCACCTCACTTAATGCTGTAAGTCTTGCCTCTATGGCGTGGGCACCCGCACCACCAAAAGGCGTGGAAATATCTGGTGCGGTAAAACCAAGTACAACATTAAAATGGCAAAAGAACACCGATAAAACCACCGTTGGCTACAGAATTTACTGGCGTTATACCAGTGAACCACAATGGCAGTTTAGCCGCTATGTTGGCGATGTAAACGAAGCGACATTAACAAATGTAGTGATCGACAACTATTACTTTGGTGTAGCCGCCGTTAATAAAGACGGCATTGAATCCCCCGTGGTATTTCCCGGTGACGTAGGTGCATTTGAGCAGGATATAAAATAATTAACTATGCGTAGCGCAAGCCTCGATTGCGCTACCGCTATATTGTTTCAGCCATAAATAATAGCAGTAGGGCGGTGACAATAAATGCACGCTGTAATTTACACCGTTATAATTCGTTGCAGCGATATTGCAACTAAAATTCTCGCTATGGGAGTGACGAGTTTTTGTTGCCATCTTCAAGTGTATATTTTATGAATAAATTTGATTTAGAAAAATTAGTAGAAATTAGAGTTGCTGAATCTAAGGCACTACTAGATTCTAATAATTTCCACGGTGCGTATTATACTTGGCAGGGTATGCTTTAGAATGCGCTTTCAAAGCTTGTATAGCGAAACAAGTAAAAGAGTTTGATTTCCCAAATAAGCAACTGGCAAATGCCAGTCATACACACAAACTGCCTGAGTTGTTAGGGACGGCAGGTTTAAAGCAAAAATTAACTCAAAAAGAAAAAGAAGATCAAGAGTTTAGTTTAAACTGGGCTGTAGCAAAAGATTGGACAGAAACTTCAAGGTACGATTGTACTATCGAACAAACAAGAGCTGTAGATCTATTTAATGCAGTTACAGATAACGAATCAGGAATATTGGCATGGCTAAAGACATATTGGTAACAGAAATTTTGTCTGAAAACATGACAAAATCTGGAGCAGAGTTAATTCGAAGATTGGATAACTCTAACTCAGAGGTAAAGACTGCTTTGTGGCTTTATTTTCCAGAGGAAAAAAATTGGAAGCTAATTATAGCATCACCTTTAGTGGGTAAAAATGGACCAAAGGCGTTTTATAAAAGAATCATAGATTCAAATAATGAGGCAAATGAAGAAGAATATGTTGTTTCAAGAAACAAAATAGAAGAAACAAAATAGAAACAAAATAGGACAGGCACAAAAAAGAAACAAAATAGGACAGGCACAAAAAGAAAACAAAATAGTGAAACAAAATAGAGTGAAACAAAATAGGACAGGCATAAAATCGTTTGCAAAAATCACAGCATCAACTACTGTTGTTATATACAGTTAAAATAAAGTTGATATTTTATGACTCGCGCAAGAAAAAATCTGATTGATTTAGCATCGACATCTTATTATCACTTAATCTCACGATGTGTTAGACGAGCGTTTTTGTGCGGAGATGATAAATATACAGGTAAAAACTTTGATCATCGACGGGAGTGGCTAGTCGATCGAATAAAGTTGTTAAGTAGTGTATTTGCCATAGAAATTGCTGCTTATGCAGTTATGAGCAATCACTACCACCTTGTTGTGAACGTCAATAGGCGTCAAGCACTTGATTGGTCTGATGATGAAGTAATTAACCGTTGGTATCAGCTTTATAACGGCCATGTTTTAGTCGATCGTCACTTAAAAGGTGAGCGGTTAGATAAGCCAAGTTTGCTCTATTTCAATGAGATCATCGATAAGTGGCGAGAAAGATTGTATGACATCAGCTGGTATATGAAAAACCTCAATGAGTACATTGCCCGCGAGGCGAATAAAGAAGATAACTGCACAGGAAAATACTGGGAAGGACGCTATAAATCACAAGCATTATTAGATGAAACCGCAGTACTCAGTTGCATGGCTTATGTTGATTTGAACCCTATCAGAGCAAACATAGCTGATACGCTTGAAGACAGTGATTTCACCTCAATTCAAGAACGTATAGCGCATTTCAAAGCTTTTACTACAGACACGGTTAAAGCGAACAAGCTTCTCAAACAAAAAGACAATATTCAGCATGAAAGTCAACCAGCACAGCTAAAACCATTTGGTGGTAATCACATTACACACACGATCCCCTTTGCCTTACTGGATTATTTTGAATTAGTCGACTGGAGTGGCCGCCACCTAGATCCAAAGAAAAAAGGGCATATCAATAAAACTATGCCAAAAGTGCTGCTTACTTTAAATATAGAAGAAACACAATGGCTTGAATCAATAAAGCGATTTAGGCAGCAGTACTCAAATTTTGCTGGTAGCAAACAACGGTTAAAGCAACAAGCCGCCAGCAACGATGTAAAATGGTACAAAGGCACAGGCTAAACAAATTCAGCCCATTAAATTATTGGTACAAAGTAAAGAATTCAATTTTTAGCTTATCTTTATAACCTAAAATCCCTCCCAAGCGACTCAACTCTACACTCTATAGCAAGCTGAGTGAAAAAATAATGGTAAGGTTACCTACAACGGGAAAATAGCGTAATCTTTCTCAAGGAAATATGTGCCTGTCCCTTTTTATTCTTTGGTAGCAAACAACGGTTAAAGCAACAAGCCGCCAGCAACGATGTAAAATGGTACAAAGGCACAGGCTAAACAAATTCAGCCCATTAAATTATTGGTACAAAGTAAAGAATTCAATTTTTAGCTTAT
>NZ_JABBMT010000078.1 GCF_012927645.1 Pseudoalteromonas arctica
TTTTGATCTCTGACTAAAGAAATTGCATCAAGTTTAAATTCTTTGGTATATTTTTTACGTTTTGTCATTTCTGTTCTCCAGTTAAGCTTATTATGTCTTAACTGGGGTAGTCGAATCCATTAAACCATGTCATCCTTTTATTGATGGCAACTAATGCTTGAGAAAATGCTAACGCTTGCAGCAGCGGTGAGCGAAGCGAATCCGCTGACTGCACTTGTTAGTGTTTAATTCTCCCCAACAAGTCGATAACTTCCTGAACGACCATATCTGGTTCATCTTCCTGTGGGAAATGGTAACTCTTGTTTGTTAATACAGCCTTTCCTTGTGGAAACGCGTTTGCCCATTCAGAGTGTAATTCTCCCCACATTTCTCGGGCTTCATCTGTGAAAAAGAGTAACGGAGGGTTTTCATATTTTTTTATTGATGCAATGACTGTTACAGGAATATCCGGTATCTCAGGATAACCGGGCAATGGTCGTTTAGCCCAGAAATCTAGGTATTGGTTAGACATTCCGTTTTTCATATCGTCCAGTTTCACCTGAGCAATTTCTTTTTCTGCTTTAGTAAGATCAATTCTTCTCATAATATCAACATCATGTTCTGACGCTGGCTCAATTAGCATTAACCCGGAAACCCATTCAGGATAGATAGCAGCAAAGCGTCTAGCGATGTAAGCGCCATATGAATGGGCCACATAAACTACTGGTTTTTTAATGTTAAGAGCTTCAAGAACTAAACGAGCCTCTTCAGCATACTCCTCAGAGCTATAATTCTTCACAACGTGCTCAGATCCCCCGTTTCCAATCCGAGAGTAACGAATAACACGAGTGTTCTTGGCAAGACTTTCGAAAATAGGGTCCCAATCAGATAAACCTGCTGAACCTCCAGCCTCTAAGAATAAGGTATGTTTGCCATTACCAGCCATCTCGTATTCGACATCATAGCCGTTTACCGTGATGAAACTAGACTTGGCAAAAACAACCACTGGAACAAAAAGACTAAAAAGCAACCACGCAGATTTCATTTATTCTCCTTAAACACTAACGCCTTGCTAAGCGGAAAATAATGGTTGGCTATAATCGCGGAGCGATGGCCAACTGTTATTTTTCCGTTTAAGCAACTTGTTAGCTACCGTTGTATGATGAATGCACACCGTCATAATAGCCTTGAGCAAACGCAGCATGAGGGCTTTTATGGCGAACTGTACCTGCTTGGCTTTCAGGCAAAGAATCTAAATTAATATTTAATTGTTCATCTCTTCTTTGCCCTGATTGATAGCCAGCTTCGTATGCACATCCTGCACACTTATGGCCCCAAAACCTCCTTGATCATGAGGTAAAGATTCTAAAAAAGGCCAATGTCTATGTTCTTGGTTACAAACACTCATTTCTATCTCCTATGTTCCGTGAAATGATTTAGGTAGTTAGACATAATGACTCCCACACGGTGTTAGCCTCCGCTTTTCGTGGGTTAGCTTAATTCAAAGCCAGAGCCATAATTAGTTTGTCAATTAACTAAACAGCAGAGGCTAACATGAATAAACATAGC
>NZ_JABBMT010000018.1 GCF_012927645.1 Pseudoalteromonas arctica
ATGTGGTACAACAGTAACCGATTGCATTCCTACTTAGGGTATCAAAGCCCAAATGATTTTGAATTTAAAATTAATGAGTTAGAAAAAGTAGCTTAACTAGGGTGACTGAATTTAGTTGACCAGGTCATAAAGATGCTTATGAAACTGTACTGTTGGCTAAGTGGATTGTTGCTGATGGAGATGAAGAAACATACAAGATCAGATATGACTTTAAGCCTAAAGACGACAAAGACTTGCTTGAGGTTGTGAAGAAATCGCTCGCTGGCAGGACTTTAGATGATATTAACTGGTTTACTCTACCCGTTGAGCTATACGACTACCAAGTCGTATCTGTGAACAATGAAAAGCCTATCGCATACAGTGATTTAAAACATGTCAGTGTCCATAGTATCAATGCCGAGCGAGATGACTTCTCAGAAAGCAGTTCAATGAAGTCCAATAGCATTTTCACCAAACTGCTTATGAACACTCTCAACGATGACGACAAAGGTCAGATTAACACAGCCTACTCTGAGTTCTTTAGTGCTATTGAAAAGACTGAAACATTCGACAAAGTCATTGGAACTAATGACGATTTTGAGAATTACGACAGTATTATCAAGCAGCTTGAGTGCACCCCTAACCTGCCTAACTTGAAGAACATCTTATCGAACATCACTCTGAAATACGGAAATGAATTTCTGTACCAAAAAGGCTTAGGACAACGAAATCTTATCTACATCCTCATCCTGTTTGCTTACTACAAGTCATGTGTTGATACATTTAACTTGTGCTGTATAGAAGAACCAGAAGCACACTTGAGCGTTAATAACCTTCGTTTAGTAAGAGACTTTATTGAGAAAAGCTCAAGCAACAGTGGCTCGCTTGTACAGACTATCATTTCGACCCATAACCCATCGATCATCAACAAGCTGAAGATTTCTAATGTGTTGGCGTTTACTGGCGAGAAAGCAATTAGTCTGTCTGATACACCAACCAAGCTAGTTGGCTATCTAAGAAAGAGACCTAATTTCGACATCCTAAAACTGCTGTTCGCAAACAAAGTCATTCTCGTAGAGGGGCCAACTGAAGAAATGCTAATCAGCACTTATTTGTCTAAACAACCAGCCCTTAACGACATTGATATTATTCCAATTGGTCAACGTGGTTACACCACTTTCTTAGATATATGGCTCGCTCTGAACAAAGATAACCAGAACAAGAAAATTGGTGTTGTCCGTGACTATGACAATTTAGAGGCAGCTAAAGCAAAACATGATGCTTATGACACAACGTGTGCGAATGTCACTGTAAGAACAACAACAAACTACACACTTGAAATTGATTTAGTAGAAGCAGAAGACAACCTAGCTTTGCTGAATGGTTTATTCGAAATGGATGGCGATCTCGAAGCTGTTTCCAATCACATGATTAATGGTAAAACAGCAAGAATGCTTGATGTATGTGATGCGATGGTTGATGAAGAGAACCCACTGGATATCAAGTTACCGGCTCACATCGCTGAGGTCATTGAGGCGGTATCATGATAGAAGTACAGATTGCTGGTGCAGGTGCTGGGAAAACTTATGGCTTAGCAAAGACTTTGATAGAACACATCGAAGCTTGTACTAGCCACAAAAAGACATTTGCACTGACATACACCAACACTGCAACAGCGAAGATAGAGCAAGAAATAATCAAACAACATGGCTTTATACCGCCTAATCTCTGCATACAAACAGTACATAGCTTCTTGTTGAACGAAATCATCTATCCATTCTCGTCATTCACTCTAGGGGATGTGTATAACGATACATCCGTAATGATGTTACCTAGTGATTTTAGGTTCAAAAACTGGCACATAAAACGTTTAAAAGATAAGAAGATCATTCATGCAGAGAGTGTCTACAGCATTTCTAAACAAATAGTTGATGAAACCAACAAAAAGCACAGCAACAAAGCTAAGAAAGCAAAAGTTCGCAGACTGTTAACTATTTTCGGGAGTTGCTTTGACAAGATCTTCATCGACGAAGTCCAAGACCTCGATGACGATGCTCTCAGCTTTTTCGAGATTCTAGGCAGCAACAATATTGACGTTTACATGATTGGAGATCCAAAACAAGCAATCAAGTTCCCCCAAGACCTTGATGCTTTTGTTAAAAAGGTAGCTCCAAAAGAATACGCGACCATACTACCAATCAACAATCAAACCAGACGAGTACCTACAGAAATCTTAGCGGTATCAAATAGTTTCTGTTATGAAGATCAGCAACAAGACTCATTATCAGAAGAGATCGGTGAACTTATGTACATAGAATCGACCGATGGCAGATACGACGAGCTACTAACGAACTACATCGATACAAAACAACTTGTTTGTATCGACAAAAAAAATGGTCGGTATACAACGTCGTCTAAACACAAACACGCATTCCCACGAGAGATCGAGGAAATGATTCGTGATTCTAACCACAAGAAAGACAAAGCTTTGTTTGTTAAAGCAGCTTTTTCTGACTTTATGGACGATGTCGTAGAAGTCGGTGCAAGAATTGCTATTAATAGGCTAAAGGCCAGTCACAGATTGACACTTAATAAACAACACTTCGCCCAATTACTTGAGCTGTGTAATTCTTGCACGAAAAATGACGCTCAATTCAAGATACAAAGTATCGAATCTATCAAGGGATTGGATGCTGATGTGTGTGTAATCATACTCAGCTCTAACACCCTGAAATACTTAACCCAAAATGGTATTAGCAAAGCAAACCAATTTAATAAAGAATGGAAAAAAGTCTATGTAGCTCTAACTCGTGCCAAGAAGAGACTGGTGTTGGCTTTAGATCATGATTTACTCGCTAAAGAAGATATGGCTGCGGTTAGGGATTCCATAGGTGAACTAGGATTTGTTACTCATAACTAGAATGTATCTGTCCACAAACTCTAATAGACTCTTATAGAAGTCAGACTCAAAAAAAGTGTGATATTTAGTGACCCTGTAAATAATTTTCTTTGAAGCTAGTTGTAACTCATTTTGGGGCAAGGGTTAGTCAAGTTAGAACAACGCTCGCGTATACGGAAACGCCCAAAGTTATTAGCTTTGGGCGTTTCTTCTAACAAACTTGGTTACGACAAACCGAGCTTTAAAGTGTCATATGCAGAATTGGAAAAGGTTTTCCCATATCATCAAGTGGTGAACGAGAAACTACTTTAAAACCCATATGCTCGTAGAAGCCTACTGCTTGCGGGTTTTGTTCGTTTACATCGACTTTGGTTGCACCTAACTGCTCTATTGCGTATTGCAGTAGCACCTTACCAATACCATGCCCTCTTGCCTCGTTTAAAATGAACAGCATTTCAACCTTAGAATCATGGATACCCACGAAGCCTAGAATTGAGCCATCATTACTTTTAATACATCTTAACGTGACAGCAGGAAAAGCCTGCTCAATGATAATTGGTTTAAAAAACTCAATATCTTCTTCTGTTATGAAGTCATGAGTTGCTCGGACTGAGTTTTCCCAAACATTCAGCATTTTTGCGTAATCTTCAGGAAGCACATTTTCTACAATCACCGTATTCTCTCTAAAGTTGACTGAAATTCATGTGCAGCCGCGAGTGCGTATTTTATCCGAAAATAATTAAGTAGTCTAATGATGTAAGCAAAGGGTTCTGGCTTGGAATGGTGCGAGACGAGTTATATTTAAAACCCGTCTATGGACAGAAACGCGTTAGATTTTTAGTTCTAAACTGCTGACCTCGGATAAGTTGAGGTTGCTCAAAACCAATCAAAAGACACACGAGATTGTTTAGGAAAGGCTCCAACTCTGAGTGACTATTTAGTGATTACGATTTTGTGTAACCGTTTGAAAGTGCTAAAGTGTCTATAACATTAGTTGACTGGGTTAAAGATGAATATAGAAGAATTCATTGGGCAATACCGCAACCACCCTGTTTTATTCGTTGGAGCAGGTATCAGCCTTCGCTACCTCAATAATGCATTTACGTGGGATGGCTTATTAAAACACATTGCGTTTGAACCCAAAGGTAACAATGAGTTCTATCTTGATATTAAGGCTGAAAGTCGAGAAAACGGAAAGTACGATTACACAAAAGTTGCAACCAAGTTGGAACAGGAATTCAATAAAGTCTTGGGTCAAGATAGATACGGCAAGTTTAAAGACATCAACGATGTTTTCTATCACGAGATGGAGACTGAAAATTATCTTAGTCGTTTCAAAATCTACATATCTCAGTTAGTTAAGCAACTGAACTACAAAGAAGATATGTTCGATGAGCTGAGTGAATTAAAGAAAATTCGTAAGAATATAGGCTCAGTGATTACGACTAACTACGATAGTTTAATTGAAGACTTGTTTGGATTTGAAGAGCTTGTAGGCAATGACATTCTACTGAGTAACCCTTATGGCTCAGTCTATAAGATTCATGGTTGTTGCGTTGATCCCTCTAAAATCATTATTACAGAAGAAGATTATAATCAGTTTGATGAAAAGTATGAGCTTATTCGAGCACAATTACTCTCTATTTTCATCCATAACCCAATTATTTTCCTTGGCTATGGTATTGGCGATGAAAACATCAAGAGCTTATTAAAAACCATTTTTACTTATGTGGAACCGAACTCTGAAGATGCGGAACGAATTCGCAATAACTTTCTATTAGTTGAATATGAAAATGGATCAATGTCACACGCAATATCTGCTCATGATATTGATTTACAAGGGTTTTCAACCATTAGGATAAATAAGTTGAAAACGGATGATTTCAAGGAAATCTACAAATCACTTTCTAACCTTAGCTTACCTGTATCAGCAATGGATATCAGAAAGGTTCAGAGCATTGTTAAGGACATCTATTCAGGTGCAAGTGATGACGGGACAAGCATCAAAGTTAACATCACTGAAGATATCAATGCCCTAAGTAATAGTGACAAAATTTTAGTAATCGGTTCAGCGAAATCCATCTCCTATGAGCATAAGAACTCATCAAGTTTCAACTCTGAGTACTTTGATATTGTCGAAGAGTCTAACCACAACCTAATTAAGCTCATTGATAATATTAACATATCAGTACAGCAGTGGTTTCCAATTTATGCTTTTGACACTATTTACCGAGATTTAAGAAAGGCGGCAACTTTAAAAGAGCAACAGGCTCGCAAAATAAATGATTACCTTGCTTCTCAACCAGCAACTGTTGAAACAAAGCACACTACGTTACAAGAAATTTTTGATGATGAAGGTGTAACAAGGCCAAATGAGTTGAATGCGATTATGTGGTCAACTTGGAATGACAAAATTTCACTTGATGAAGTTGAGAGCTTTTTGAAAACAATGCCAGATAAAAAGGGAACGGGCTATCGCAGATTGCTCTGTGTGTATGATTACAAACGATACAGTGCGTAGCAAAAGTCAAACCACCCACGGGTGGTCTTTTGTGTTTTTTACTTTATCCGTTATTTTTTTATGGTGAACTTTGATTGCACAAGGTAGGGTAACTTTTTGTCTAGACTCGTTTAGGGGCAGAAACGAGTTATACCGGAATAGCTCCTTTTGGCACTCAGGCGTACTTCGGCAAAGAGCGATTAGCGGACGCTTATAGATTTTGATTATAAACTATTGCTTTGGTGTTTTTCTTCTACAACCTTAATGATTTCGATTGATAGATTGTAGTCTTCGCAAAATAAAAAAGTGGTCATTCCTAAGTATATCAATCACGTCTTATAGCGGAGCAAAAATTCATGGAATAACACTATAAGTTTACATTACTATTTAACGGGTGTATAAAAAACAAATAGCTTAAAATGATCGTATTAGATACAAAAGCTTTTCTGTCAGTTTCTCTAAGGGATTAATGTTATGAATGGATATCAATTCAAAATGTCATACGAAATCGTGAAGGCTCTATTAACTTTAACCACGTCAATGTTTTTTCTTTGCTCTTGTATGACTATAGATCCTTATCGAATAGACGCCAGTTCCAAATGCGAGTACGTAAACTCAAACGATTGTTCAGATAGCGCTATTACAACGGCAAAAACCTCATCAAATAACACTTATGATTTAAATTTTTTTGAGTTCGACGACCAAGGATACCTGCATAATTCAGAAAAGTTGGGACAACGAAAAACTAAAGACAAAATCATTGACGACATAAAAAATGAAGCAAATAAACAAAACGTTTTTCTTCTAATTTTTGTACATGGCTGGCATCACAATACTGATGGTAACCCAGAAGACGGTAATATTCGGAGTTTTAGAGAGGTGCTTTCCACCGCTGCGGATACTTTTGGAGAAAGTAAAAAAGTCATTGGGGTTTACATAGGGTGGAGAGGTGACTCTGTCAGAGTACCTTTACTTGATGAAAAAAATTTAATAAACACTTTCACGTTTTGGGAAAGAAAGAAGACAGCACATGAAATAGGCGGTCAAGGAATGACAAGCTTACTGCTTGAATTGGAAGCGGCTGTCGCACCAAATGATAAATATAATCACCACCTAATGACCGTGGGTCACAGCTTTGGAGCTGCCGCTTTATATTCTGGAATTAGCCACATCTTACAAGAACGATTGATTTCGTCTAGAGCACTAGGGGCGCACGAAGAAGCGGATGGATTTGGAGACTTGGTTGTATTGCTAAATCCCGCATTTGAAGGAATAAAGCATTCGTCTTTGTTTGAATTAGCACAGTCTAAGTGTAATAGTTATCCCACAACTCAAAAGCCTAGGTTAGTAATAGTAAGTTCAAGTGCTGACTTAGCCGTTCGCTGGGCATTTCCTACTGGTAGAAGGGTAAATGCATTTTTTGAAACGCATGGCAAGACATCAGCTACGCATTGCACTTCCAATGGGCGTATTGACATTCCTTTGAAAACTTCTCAAACGGATCGGTATGCCGTAGGGCACAATTGCAAATATATTACCCACGACTTGCACTTATATAATAATGGTAAATATGAACAGTCGAGCTTAGATTGTGAAGGTAATAGAGTTGACCGAACTAAGGTTGCGCCAGTAATTTTTGGCAGAACGGTTTTAACGTCTAGGGAAATAACTACGCTTAACAACCCTATACTAAATATATGGACAAACGGGGATGTTATTGGTGGGCACAATGATATTTGGAATGATAATGTAAAAGAGCTTCTCTACAGGATGATTGCGGTCGCCAACCTATAAACGCTTTATCATTGTAGAAATTTGCTGAGTGGTTCACGCACTTCGCTGTCTCACAGCCAGCAATCACTGGCTCATGTGGAATTATAAGTGCTCATAGACTTCAAATAGAGATTGGAGCTTAGGCTTGAAAAAAATCAACCTCACATTGATTATTGCTTTTTTACTAGCGCTTATAAGTGGATGTTCAACATGGTCTCCTGTCGAGGGCGCTTATTACCACGGTAAATATGGTAACATCAACAGTAATATCGGTGTTCGATTCATGGGAGTGTCTACGCTTACCATCACCGACGGGCACTCGCATATTATGATAGATGGATTTTTTTCGCGACAATCACCGTTGGGCTACTGTAAAAACGACATGGAAACGCAAAAATCAAAAGTGCGGCCACAGCTGGAAAAATTGAAACTCCCACACTTAGACGCATTATTTACAAGCCACGCTCACTTTGATCATATTTTGGACACGCCAATTGTTCTTGATTATTTCCACAAACGCACGTTGATTGAAAGAAAAACTCCAACTAAAATGTTTGGGACGCAGGCGAGCAAAGACTATATAAGTGAAAATTGGAAAGGCCAGTTTTCAGACTGTGAAAAGAACCAATCTCAACCTTGCTTCTCAAAATTAGAAGATGGCGGAACTTATGATGTTGGAAACTTTGTAGTGACAGCAATCGAAACCCCACACGTCGAAAAAAAGTTTCCAGTTAATGTGTTCGAAAAAATATTCACTTGTTTTAAGAGAGATAAAAACTTAATTAAAGATTTCCCTAATTACAGTTTTCTCATTACCTTAAAAACTGATACTCAACGTCAAACGCCAGATGATAGAACAACACCGCCAAAAATATTGATCATTCCAAGCGCGAACATTTCTGAAGATGACTTGGATGGAATAAACGCAGACATCGTGTTTTTGGGGATTGGCTTACTCAAACCCAAAAATGTGGAACACTATTGGAATCAGACAATAGGAAAAGTGAATGCTAGCTTGGTTGTACCTATTCATTGGGATAATTTATACAGATCACTCGACGAACGATTGGTTTCGGGCCCAAACATTTTTGTTAAAACTGATAAGGTAATTAAAGAGCTTGAGCGATTAGCTAAACAATCTAAACAGACAAAACTTTCCTATTTCAATGTTTTTGATAAAGTGACTCTGCCGAGATTTGAGCAATGAGACAGAGAAAGCATGAGTTTGTTGAAAACTGATACTTCAACGGACTCGACATATAAGGAGAAGTTTTTTAATTTTGTATCTCAAGAATGTTTGACATGCTTCACACTAGCCTAACCACCCTAAACTCAGTAAAGTCCGCGACGTGAGAAAAATGGGGACATGAAAAAAGCATTTTTCTTTTGTCTTTGCTACCTAGTAAAGCTAATAGTCCAGTGACCGCTATTGGCACATTCAAGACAACCGATAATGCAAAATACAAGTGTTGACTGATTGGGTATTTTTTCGTTGGATCTCGCTGCGCTCAAACCAACCTGCCTTAATAATTTTGAAGCGCAGCGCCTCAAAACCTCTTTGTGAATAATTAACTTAAAGCTCTTTTTCTATATTGCTTGCAAGAGGGCAAATAATCGTGGCCACATTTGCCACTAATTAACTTAAAGCTTACCGCTTAAAACTTATTTGCAACCCCCTTAAACGCAAAAAGCCCCGCATTTTCATGCGGGGCTGATGTTAAACAGTAACTGAGTATTAGCTCATTGCTGTTTGTAGCTTTTTCATCGCTGTTTTTTCAAGTTGACGAACTCGTTCTGCAGATACGCTGTATTTTTCAGCCAGTTCTTGCAGTGTTGCTTTATCGTCTGATAACCAACGTGCACTAACAATGTCTTGTGAACGTTCATCTAGCGTTTTTAATGCGCTAAATAAGCGTGTATGCGACTGCTCTTGCCATTGCTGTTGCTCAACTTCTTCAGCTAAATCATTGCTGCCATCAGTTAAGTATTGCACAGGTGAATAAGTGCTTGTTGGTGCATCATCGCTGTCGTCACCGGTTAAATCAAAGCCCATATCTTGGCCGCTCATGCGCGATTCCATTTCACGTACTTCTTTTTCACTTACACCTAGCTCATTCGCTACAGTGGCAACTTCAGCTTGGTTAAACCAACCTAAACGTTTTTTGTTCTTACGAAGATTGAAGAATAATTTACGTTGCGCTTTAGTGGTCGCAACTTTTACGATACGCCAGTTTTTCAGCACGAATTCGTGTATTTCAGCTTTTATCCAATGCACTGCAAATGAAACCAAACGTACGCCCACTGATGGGTCAAAACGTTTTACTGCTTTCATCAGGCCGATATTACCTTCTTGGATCAAGTCAGCTTGCGGTAGACCATAACCTGAATAACCTTTAGCTATATGTGCAACAAAACGAAGGTGAGACATGATGAGTTGCTTTGCAGCGTTAAGATCGCCATCTTCCTGTAAGCGAGTCGCTAACTCTTTTTCTTGCTCAGCACCTAGCATAGGTATAGTGCTTACCGCTTGAAGGTAGCCGTCCATACTTGCGCTTTGCTGTCCAACTGTGAGTGCCATTGCGTATAAATCTTTACTCATTTTTTCACCTCAGTGATAAACATTTGAAACCATCTTAGCACTCTTTCACTTAGAGTGCTAACTGCAATTTAAAACTTTTTTTCGATTGAAGCAAGTGGTTTTTTAGTGTTTTTTATTCTACTTTAAACGCCTGAATAAGCGATGAATTCTAGCTTTGCGGTCAGTTGGTTATGCTAAAGTAATTCACCACAAGCAACTTAATTAATGATTATAAACAATAATTGTTACACTTTATCGGGTTCGATTTCTTTTATATATCGATTAACAGATAAGTAGGAGCCAACAAACCCTAAGCTGGTTGCAAGCAGCACTAACGCACCAAACTCGCCTAAGCTTAAGCCGATTAGATTAAAGTTAGTTTGATACACTCCAGCGACTTGTGTAACTGCAGAGCCAAGCCACCACATCATGAGAGCCACACATATAAAAGCAAACAAACCTCCAACAATGCCATACCAAATGCCAGTCCATAAAAATGGCGCATGAATAAAGGTATTGGTTGCACCAACTAGCTTCATCACTTGGATCTCTTCTTTCTTATCCATAATTGATAAACGAATAGTATTGCCGATGATCAAAGTTACTGATGTGAGCAATAAAAGCGCGATTGTTATTACGCTTTCTTTTAGCAAACTTAATAACGCATTTAAACGCTCAAGCCAGGCAATATCTAATTTACCAAAATCGACTTCACGTTCTGCTTCAAGCTTTTTTAATAATGCTTGCGCGGCGTTTGGTTGGCGATGGCGTGAAGTAGGCGTGACAATAACAACATCTGGCAGAGGATTACTATCTAAATACTCGAGTGCTTGGCCAAACCCTGATACTTCTTTAAATTCAATAAGCGCATTTTGTTTAGGAATAAAAGTGACATTATCAATTTCTGGGTAGAGTGCTAAGCGTTTAACAAGCGTTTGTGTTTCTTGTTCACTCATGGATTCTTTAACAAATAATGAAATTTCAGCTGCTTCTTCAAAGCCACTGCTGACCTGCTGTACGTTTTTTACCACTAAATATAACGTCGCTGGTAAGGTTAAACTCAGGCCCAGTACTGCAATGGTCATCATTGACGCCATCGGTGTGCGCCACATTTCGCCTAAACTATGTACGCCTTGGCGGAAAATATTCAGCACAAAAAAATAGCTGGCTGCAAAAACTGACTTTTTTACTCGTTCATTTTGGCTTTTTCGGCCTTTGAATAACAAACTCATAGTGTTGCCTCTGCCAATGGATCTTGGCTCATTCGGCCGTCTTTTAAGGTTAAGCTGCGGTATCTCATACGTGAGATCAGCCCTAAATCATGGGTCGCTATAAGGACTGTTGTTCCGTGATTATTAAATTCTTCAAACAACCGTAAAATATCCATCGAAAGTTCTGGATCTAAATTACCCGTAGGTTCGTCGGCAAGTAGCAACGGCGGAGAGTTTACAATTGCGCGAGCAATGCCCACACGTTGTTGCTCACCACCTGAAAGTGTTGAAGGGTGACATTTTACTTTGTCTAACAAGCCAACTTTATCTAAGGCACCATGTACACGCTTTTCAATTTGCTTATGATGCGTACCTTCAATAATGAGTGGTAAAGCAACATTATCAAAAATAGTGTGGCGTTCTAATAAACGGTGGTTCTGGAAGATAATCCCAATATCACGACGAACGTACGGTATTTGTCGCGATTTTACTGCATTTAAATCAACGCCATTAATAAAAACATGACCCGCCGATGGGCGTTCCATTAAACTAATGAGTTTAAGTAAGGTACTTTTACCGGCACCACTGTGGCCAGTTAAAAAAGCCAATTCACCCGGTTTAACATGGAAATTAACTTTTTCCAGCGCTCGATGACCACCGGGATATGTTTTGCTGACTTGCTGAAAATTTATCATTTTAGTTATCAATCATCCACAGCTGAAAAGGGAGCAAGCTCCCTTTTGAAATTTAAACTTCGTCCTCATCTTGGCTAAATAGCGCATCAATGAAGTCATTACTATTAAATGCACGTAAATCATCAATGCCTTCACCAACACCAATATAGCGAATTGGAATATTAAACTTATCGGCCACCGCGAAAATAACCCCACCTTTGGCTGTACCATCTAACTTAGACAAGGTAATACCGGTAAGGCCAACACACTGGTTAAATAAGTTCACTTGGCTAATAGCGTTTTGCCCTGTGCCTGCATCGATGGTAAGCATCACTTCGTGTGGCGCATCAGGATCAATTTTCTTCATCACTCGGGCTATTTTTTCAAGCTCTTGCATTAAGTTATCTTTATTTTGCAAGCGCCCTGCTGTATCAGCAATTAACACATCAACGTTACGCGCTTTGGCAGCTTGAAATGCATCAAATATTACTGAGGCACTATCAGCACCGGTGTGCTGTGCAATTACTGGAATTTTATTACGCTCACCCCATACTTGTAATTGCTCAACGGCTGCTGCACGGAAAGTATCACCTGCAGCTAACATCACTGATTTACCTTGATCCTGAAATTGCTTAGCAAGTTTACCAATGGTCGTTGTTTTACCTACTCCATTAACACCCACCATTAAAATAACAAATGGTTTTTTATCTGTAGGAATTTCTAATGGCTGCTCTGCCGTTTTAAGCATAGCAGCCATTTCTTGCTTCATTAATTCATACAGTGCATCGCCATCTTTTAACTGTTTACGGTTAGCCGCATCAGTAAGGCTGTCGATCAGCTTCATGGTGGTGTCAACACCTAAGTCGGCTGTTAATAACTGGGTTTCAAGATCTTCAAATAATTCATCATCAATTTTCTTACCTGTGAAAATCGATGCAAAGCCAGAACCTAAGTTTACTTTGGTTTTTAATAAGCCTTTTTTAAGACGAGCAAAGAACCCTTCTTTCTTAGGTTTTTCAGCTATTTTTGCTTCCTCGATGGCAAGCTCGGCTGTTAATCGCTCTTGCTCTAAACGCTCAGCCTCAGCCTGCTCTGCGGCAATGCGTTGTTGCTCTAAACGCTCAGCTTCCGCCTGTTCTGCTGCAATACGTTGTTGCTCTAAACGCTCTGCTTCGGCTTGCTCTGCTGCGATACGAACTTGTTCTACACGTTCAGCTTCCGCCTGTCCTGCAGCAATACGTTGTTGCTCTACACGCTCAGCTTCGGCTTGCTCTGCTGCGATACGAACTTGTTCTACACGTTCAGCTTCCGCCTGTTCTGCTGCAATACGTTGTTGCTCTAAAAGCATTGCTTCTTCTTGCTGTACTAAACGAGTGGCTTCATCGCGACGTTGTTGTTCTGCTTGTTCTGTTACTGCTAATTCAGCATCTGTGATAGCTTGGCGTTCAGCATCACGTGCCTCAGCTTGCTCTGCGGCAATACGCTGTTGTTCTAAGCGCTCAACTTCCGCTTGTTGGTTATCGGCCTCTTGGGCGGTCTGCTCTACTTGTTGGTCTTTATCTGACTTACCAAAACCAAACCAAGACAGGAATTTATTTTTTTTTGCCATACTTGCTAATAACCACTTATAAAAATCTGATAAACTAACGGTAATACTTTGTGTATTCGCTGCATTGCTTTAAAAGCACAGCCGCTAATAACCACAACATATTGTCTAAGACGCTCATAGTAACACTTTTAGCGCAGTTGAAAAATGACACGCTACTATATGATTGCAATATTATCTGAGCTAGATTCTAGATACCATTTTTTAGTGAGCTAAATGAGAAATAAATCACCACAAAAACAAGTGAGTAATAAAGCCAGCGATGGCGTTATTAGGATCATCAGCGGGCAATTTCGTGGCCGTAAATTACCAGTAAAAGATGTGCAAGGTCTTCGTCCAACCACAGATCGTATCAAGGAAACAGTGTTTAACTGGTTAATGCAAGATACCCGCGATGCTAAAGTACTCGATTGTTTTGCAGGTTCCGGTGGATTAGGTTTTGAAGCACTCTCTCGTTTTGCTCTCAGCACACGCTTTTTAGAGATGGATAAACTCGCCGCCAACCAGTTAAAAACTAATATTGACACGTTAAAGCTCACTAACGCAGAAGTAGTCTGTACCGACAGTTTACTTTATTTAAGCAACAATACGCAGCAACAGCAGTTTAACTTAGTGTTTATTGATCCACCTTTTCGCCAAGGTTTAGCGCAACAATGCTGTGACTTACTTACCGAAAATGACTGGCTCAGTAAAAATGCCCTCATTTATGTTGAAGTAGAAAGCGAGATGAGCGCGTTACAAACACCTAGCAATTGGCTGTTATTAAAAGAAAAAGCGGCGGGACAAGTATTTTGCCGCCTCTATGAAGTACAGTAAAATTAGTAACATAGAAATATTTTTTGTTTCCACTTGGAGCAGACAATATTTATCCTTTACATGTGGTGCGGCTTCGGATTACAATACTGCACCATTTTTGAACCACTTGATCATTGTTTGATCAACTTGAGCAACGCTCATTATTTAGGTAGGTGAATTTTTAATGCCAGTAATTAAAGTAAGAGAGAACGAACCGTTTGACGTAGCACTTCGTCGCTTCAAGCGTTCATGTGAAAAAGCAGGTATCCTTTCAGAAGTTCGTCGTCGCGAGCACTATGAAAAGCCAACAGCTGAGCGTAAGCGTAAAAAAGCTGCAGCGGTTAAGCGTCACATGAAGAAGCTTTCTCGCGATAACGCACGTCGCGTTAAATTATATTGATCAGTATTGGTCTTGTATAAATGAGCCTTTTAATAAAGCTAAAAGATGCGCAAAAAGATGCGATGCGAGCGAAAGACAAATCTCGTCTTAACCCAATTCGTATGGTGCTTGCTGCAATCAAGCAGCGTGAAATTGACGAGCAAATAACACTTGATGATGATGGTATTACCGCAGTATTAGTGAAGCTTGTTAAACAACGCCGTGATTCTTACACTCAGTATACTGATGCTGGCCGTGAAGATTTAGCCGAAATTGAAGCCAATGAGATCACAGCTCTTGAAGAATTCTTACCTCAACAATTGAGTGAAGATGAAATAATAGCTCTTATTGATGCGGCTATTGCTGATACTAACGCAGCAGGTATGCAAGATATGGGTAAAGTAATGGGTATAATCAAAAGCAAAGCTGAAGGTCGCGCCGATTTAGGTAAGATCTCCGGTTTAATTAAGCAACGATTAACAGCTTAATACTCCCACATACAGATGTATGATTTAAGCAAACCGAGCCATGTGCTCGGTTTCTTCGTTTTTCGCTTTAATAAAAATAGCATTTGTGTTCAAATCTAAATTGTAGAACTAAATTATCTGATATTTCGTTCACCTTATTTTCTATTTATCTCAGGACTACACTTTACTAATGGCTGGAAAGATCCCACGTAATTTTATAGATGATTTACTTGCCAGAACCGATATTGTTGAGCTAATTGACTCCAAAGTTGGCTTAAAAAAAGCAGGTAAAGATTACCAAGCCTGTTGCCCTTTTCATAACGAAAAATCGCCATCATTTACCGTATCTCAAGACAAACAGTTTTATCATTGCTTTGGTTGTGGTGCGAATGGCAACGCTATTTCATTTGTTATGGAGTACGACAAGCTTGAATTTGTTGATGCCATTGAAGAACTTGCAAGCATCCTAAATCTCGATGTTCCCCGCGAGCAAGGCACCAGTAATGGTCCAGAGCGTACGGCTGAACAAAAACGCTCAGATTACGATTTAATGCTCCATAGTGCGCGTTTTTATCAACACCAGTTAAAACATCATACTAATTCAGCAGCCGTAATAGACTATGTAAAAGGCCGAGGTCTAAGTGGCGAAACTGTTAAAAAATTTATGATTGGTTATGCCCCCAGTGAATGGGAAGGCCTTTGCCAACAACTTGGCCGCAATAAAGAACAAAAAGAGCAACTCGTTGAGCTAAAGCTGGCCTCAGAGAAAACCCCTGGCCGCCAGTTCGATTTTTTCCGTGATCGCTTAATGTTCCCAATTCGCGATAAACGTGGCCGTGTTATTGCTTTTGGTGGCCGTGTGATGCAAGCGGATCAGGGGCCTAAATATTTAAACTCGCCAGAAACGCGTATCTTTCATAAAGGCTTTGAACTATATGGATTATATGAAGCAAAACAAGCGCATAAACAGCTCGACCATGTACTCATAGTTGAAGGCTATATGGATGTTGTGGCACTGAGCGAGCAAGGTATTGAATATGCGGTAGCTGCGCTTGGTACTGCCACCACCGCTGAACACATGCATACATTGTTTAGAACCACAGAGCGAGTAATTTGTTGCTATGATGGTGACCGCGCTGGCCGAGATGCCGCTTGGCGTGCACTCGAAAATGCCCTGCCCTATTTAAATGATGGTAAAGCGCTGCTGTTTGTATTTTTACCAGACGGTGAAGATCCCGATTCATTAGTGCAAAAAGAAGGTAAAGAAGCGTTTGAACTACGTTTATCTCAAGCCGATGATTTTACTAAAGTGCTGTTTAATAAACTCAGTCAAGATATTGATTTAACTACCGATGCAGGTAAAGCTAAGCTTCTTAGTGCTGTGCTTCCATTAGTTGAAAAAATTCCTAGTCAATTTTATCAAGAAAACTTATTAGAGCACTTAGGTCGATTAATAGGCCGCACTAAAGAGCAGTTAAACAATCGCTTAAAAACACCTAAGCAGCAGCATGCGATTGAGCGAAAATTTAAAATTACACCAATGCGTCGCGCTATCGGCTTACTGATCCAGCACCCAAATTTAGCACATGCCGTGCCCTATTTGCCTGATTTAGCACAAATGAATATTGCAGGGATTGAGCTACTCATTCGTTTACAGCATTACGCACTGCAAAAATCGCCAATAACCACTGCGCAATTGCTTGAATCATTTCGTGAAACGCCCGAATATGAAGCGTTGCTCAAACTGGCAACTTGGCAACATGAGATTGGCGACGACCGTTTAGAAGCAGAATTTAAAAATACTTTCAAATTTATTGAAGATCAGTGTTTAAATTATCGACTAGAGACCCTATTAATAAAAGACAAGACTCAAGGGTTAAATAGTGAAGAACGACTCGAATGTCACCTATTAACACAAGCTTTAAAAGGCACTAACAACTAGTCAAAAATGAATTATGCTGTTATACTGTGCTATTCACTGCGTCAAATAATACTTAGCTTGGCTTAATAAAGTAAGCAAGCTGGCGCCTGTTGTATCAACTTATCAGAGTGGAAGAAACAATCTCTATGGATCCAACTCCTCAGTCACAATTAAAACTTCTGATTCAAAAAGGTAAAGAGCAAGGTTACTTAACTTTTGCAGAAGTTAATGATCACCTTCCACAAGATATTATCGATTCAGATCAAGTAGAAGATATCATTAGTATGATCAATGATATGGGTATCAAAGTTAGCGAAAATGCGCCTGATGCCGATGAATTGATGATGCAAGAAACAACAACAGATGAAGACGCAGCGGAAGCTGCAGCCGCTGCGCTTGCTACTGTAGATAAAGAAATCGGCCGAACAACGGACCCGGTTCGTATGTACATGCGTGAAATGGGTACTGTTGAATTGCTTACCCGTGAAGGCGAAATTGTTATCGCTAAGCGTATTGAAGAAGGGATTAACCAAGTACAAATCTCGGTTGCAGAATACCCTGAAGCAATTACATACCTACTTGAGCAATGGGATAAGTTTGAAGCCGAAGAGATGCGCTTAAGCGATATTATCTCTGGCTTTTTCGATCCTAATGAAGATGCTGCGCCAATCTCTGCTACCCATATCGGTTCTGAATTAAGCGAAAAAGAGCTTGAAGATGAAGATGAAGATGATGCAGATAGCGATGATGAAGACGAAGAAGAAGTAGATACTGGGCCAGATCCTGAAGAGGCTCGTGTGCACTTTGAAAATCTTCGTGATCTTTATAATAAAGCACGTGATACATTTGAAAGTAAAGGCCGTTCACATCCAGAATCGCAAGCTGCAATTTTTGAAATTGGTGAACTGTTCAGAACCTTTAAATTAGTGCCAAAACAGTTTGATCGCATGGTTAATAACATGCGCGAAATGATGGATAGAGTTCGTGTTCAAGAACGTATCGTCATGAAACAAGCTGTACAAATCGCCAAGTTACCAAAGAAAACCTTTGTTAAGCATTTTGCTAACAACGAAACAGACACTGCATGGATTGACTTTGAAATTGCTGCGAATGAAAAATACTCAGCAAAATTAGAAGAAATCAAACCTGAGATCATTCGTTGCATCAATAAACTACGCGTTATTGAAGAAAGCACAGGTTTAAGCATTGAGCGTATTAAAGACATCAACCGTCGTATGAGTATTGGTGAAGCAAAAGCGCGCCGTGCGAAAAAAGAAATGGTTGAAGCTAACTTACGTCTTGTTATCTCGATTGCTAAAAAATACACCAACCGTGGTTTACAATTCTTGGACTTAATCCAAGAAGGTAACATTGGTTTGATGAAAGCCGTTGATAAATTTGAATATCGCCGTGGTTATAAGTTTTCAACTTATGCTACGTGGTGGATCCGCCAAGCAATCACCCGCTCTATTGCTGACCAAGCGCGTACAATCCGTATTCCGGTGCATATGATTGAAACGATTAATAAACTTAATCGTATTTCTCGTCAAATGCTGCAAGAAATGGGGCGTGAGCCAAATCCAGAAGAGTTAGCAGAACGCATGATGATGCCTGAGGATAAAATCCGTAAGGTACTTAAAATTGCTAAAGAGCCAATTTCAATGGAAACACCAATTGGTGATGATGAAGATTCGCACTTAGGTGACTTCATTGAAGATACGACTATTGATTCGCCAATCGACTCGGCAACAATGGAATCTCTTCGTGGCGCGACTAACGATGTTCTTGCAGGCTTAACAGCCCGTGAAGCAAAAGTATTACGTATGCGTTTTGGTATCGATATGAATACCGACCATACTCTAGAAGAGGTAGGTAAGCAATTTGACGTAACGCGTGAGCGTATTCGTCAAATCGAAGCGAAGGCACTGCGTAAATTACGCCACCCTTCACGCTCTGACTTATTAAAAAGCTTCTTAGATGCTAAATAATTAGCTGCTAACAAACATAATCAAAAGGCCGCTGTAGCGGCCTTTTTTCTATTTCAAGGAAATAATCATGGCTTGGATCCAAATCCGTATCAATGCCAACGCAGCAACCGCTGATGCAATAAGTGACTTATTAATGGAGGCAGGCAGTGCGTCAGTTACCTTTATTGATGCCAAAGACACCCCTATTTACGAACCAAAAATCGGCACTGTGGTGTTTTGGGCTGATACGACTGTGATTGGTTTGTTCGAAGCTAACCACGATATGCATACGGTAATTGCTCTATTACAGCGCCACGATGAGTTAAAAGACACTTTAGTGTACAAAATAGAGCAACTTGAAGATAAAGACTGGGAACGCGAATGGATGGATAACTTCCACCCAATTCAGTTTGGTGAAAAGCTATGGATCTGTCCAAGCTGGCGTGACATACCTGATCCTGATGCCGTAAATGTACTGCTTGACCCTGGTCTTGCTTTTGGTACTGGCACCCATGCTACCACTGCACTGTGTTTAAAATGGCTTGAAAGCCAAGATTTAACCGGTAAAACCGTAGTGGATTTTGGTTGTGGCTCAGGCATTTTAGGTATTGCGGCAATCAAACTTGGCGCTGAGCGTATGATCGGCATAGATATCGATCCACAAGCCATTGAAGCTAGTCTTGATAACGCACAGCGTAATGGTGTAGCAGACAAACTTGAAGTATACCTGCCAGAAAATCAGCCAGAATTTACTGCTGACATTGTAGTAGCCAATATTTTAGCTGCGCCGCTACGAGAATTATACAGCGTGATATTAGGCTTATTAAAACCAGGCGGTAAAATTGCCATGTCGGGGATCTTAGAAGAACAAGCGCAGTCGGTAGCTGATATTTATGCACCTTTTTTAGCACTTGATGATATCGCAGTTGAAGGTGAATGGACGCGTGTAAGTGGCAAAAAACATTAATTAAGAGCGCCGCTATTAAGTAATTATTAACCCTTAATACGTTTGTAAAGCCTGTAATTAACAGGCTTTACCTGTTATTTACACACCTATTAATAAAACAAAATAAGCCCTTTATTTTTATTCTGTTCAAATAACAAACAAATCAACCTACCCTTCAAACTGTTATCAAAAGTCAATACGAAAAAGTCAAAAAAAAGTCACTTTTGTTCAATTTATAGCCTTTGTTTTTTAGCGAAAACACCGTAAACTTAGCGCCCCTTGAAAAGAGGCCTATTGAATACAGTGCGTATCGGTTCATACCAACTTGAGAACAATGTAATTGTCGCGCCAATGGCAGGCATTACAGACAGACCATTTAGACAGCTTTGCCGACGCTTAGGTGCGGGGCTGGCCGTGTCTGAAATGCTGTCGTCGAACCCAAGTGTGTGGAAAACTGAGAAATCGATGAACCGTATGGATCACAGCGGTGAATCAGGAATACGCGCAGTGCAAATAGCAGGAGCTGATCCTGAGCTTATGGCTCAGGCTGCACAATTCAATGTCAGCAATGGCGCACAAATCATAGATATTAATATGGGGTGCCCAGCTAAGAAAGTGAACAAGAAACTCGCAGGCTCAGCGCTATTACAGTTTCCTGATTTAGTGGAAGAGATTATTGATGCGGTGGTTAGCGCTGTTGATGTACCTGTGACATTAAAAATCCGTACTGGATGGGATCAGGATAACCGTAACGGCGTTGAGATTGCGAGAATAGCTGAACGTTACGGCATAGCTTCATTGGCCGTACATGGGCGTACACGCGCATGTATGTACAAAGGTGAAGCTGAATACGCCACGATTAGGGATATTAAACGTTCAGTGTCGATACCTGTGGTTGCTAATGGTGATATTACATCTCCTGAAAAAGCAAAACAGGTTTTGGACTATACGGGTGCAGATGCCATTATGATTGGTCGAGCCGCCCAAGGTCGCCCTTGGATATTTAGGGAGATAGACCACTATTTGCGAACCGGTGAACATTTACCTGTACCTCCAATTGCGGAAGTACGTGGTATTTTGATGGAACACTTAGTGAACCTTCATGCGTTTTACGGGGAACCAATGGGAGCGCGTATCGCTCGAAAACATGTATCTTGGTATTTGCAAACCCATGACAGTGACGGTCAGTTTAGGCGAGTATTTAATGCTCTCGATAATCCACAGGCACAAATCGAGACATTAGAGCAATACTTTAAAACACTAGCAGCTAACTAAGAAAGAAAGAGATATAAACAATGTTCGAACAAAACGTGACTTCTCCATTTATTACTAACCCTCATGTTCAGTCACACGAGAAACCGCAGCCATTACGCGATGCAGTGAAAAAAGCTGTACATCATTATTTAAAACAGCTTAACGGTCAAGATGTGCAAGATGTTTACGACCTTGTTCTTTCAGAGCTAGAAGCACCATTACTTGAAGAAGTAATGACTTACACACGTGGCAACCAAACACGTGCGGCAATCTTACTAGGTATCAACCGCGGTACTTTACGTAAGAAACTAAAGAAATACGGCATGAACTGATACCAGCTATATTGAAACCGTAATCATTCTAACGAGCTAAATAAGCCCCTAACTGCGTTAAAAATTTTTTATGTAGAATAACTACACAGCAAAATTTTTGCCTTGTTATTGACTTATTTCTCTGTCGTTATAATTGCTTACTAATCCAATACAGCTGGTATAAAGTATTTTGAGTAAAAAGCACCTTAGGGTGCTTTTTTTATGTCTTTAAAAATCCTCACCCTTTAAATATCGTTTTTTAAGCGATATTCAGTTAAAATAGCGCCTTTCTAAGCTAGCTCAAACACTGAGGTAATCAAACTACAATGGATACACATCGTCCAATTCGTCGCGCACTACTAAGTGTGTCAGATAAAACCGGTATTGTTGAATTTGCTCGCGCTCTTGAATCACAAGGCGTAGATATCTTATCAACAGGCGGTACGTGTAAATTACTTGCTGATAATGGCATTAAAGTCACTGAAGTATCTGACCACACAGGTCACCCTGAGATCATGGATGGTCGCGTAAAAACTCTTCATCCAAAAATTCATGGCGGCATCTTAGCGCGTCGAGGTCAAGATGAAAGCGTAATGACTGAGAACAATATCTCAGCTATCGACATCGTTGTAGTTAACTTATACCCCTTTGCGAATACAGTCGCTCAAGAAAACTGCAGCCTTGAAGATGCCATTGAAAATATTGATATTGGCGGCCCAACTATGGTGCGTGCCGCGGCTAAGAACCACAAAGACGTGACGATTGTAGTAAACGCGAAAGATTACGACCGCGTGATCAGCGAAATGCAAAGCAGCAATGGCTCAACAACGTACAA
This sequence comes from Pseudoalteromonas arctica, assembly GCF_012927645.1. Classification (GTDB taxonomy): domain Bacteria; phylum Pseudomonadota; class Gammaproteobacteria; order Enterobacterales; family Alteromonadaceae; genus Pseudoalteromonas; species Pseudoalteromonas arctica_A. The sequence continues at coordinate 22,096 of NZ_JABBMT010000018.1, forward strand.
AACACGTTTTGATTTAGCCATTGCAGCATACGAGCATACTGCACAGTACGATGGCATGATTGCTAACTACTTCGGTAAAATGGTTGCTGACTACACTGATGAAGCGGCTGAGGAAACTAAATTTCCACGCACCATTAATATGCAGTTCACTAAAAAGCAAGATATGCGCTACGGTGAAAACTCACATCAAGACGCCGCTTTCTATGTTGAGAACGACGTACAAGAAGCGTCTGTTGCAACCGCCGTACAGCTTCAAGGTAAAGCCTTATCGTTCAACAACATTGCAGACACTGACGCGGCTCTTGAATGTGTTAAAGAGTTTGACGTTCCAGCCTGTGTTATCGTAAAACATGCAAACCCATGTGGTGTATCAATCGGTGGAAACATTCTTGAAGCCTACGACCGCGCATTTAAAACTGATCCTACATCTGCATTTGGTGGCATCATTGCGTTTAACCAAGAACTTGATGCAGATACTGCTGAAGCGATTGTTGCACGTCAATTTGTTGAGGTGATCATTGCACCTAAAGTATCTGAAGCCGCAGCGCAAATTATTTCAGCGAAGCAAAATGTACGCTTACTTGAGTGTGGTGAGTTCTCAGCTAAAGGCACAGGCCACGACATTAAACGTGTAAACGGCGGCGTACTAGTTCAAGACCGTGATTTAGGTATGGTTACGCAAGGCGACTTAAAAGTTGTCTCTAAACGCCAGCCTACTGAGCAAGAACTTAAAGACTTGTTATTTTGCTGGAAAGTGGCTAAATTTGTTAAATCAAACGCCATTGTATATGCCCGTGACGGTATGACCATTGGTGTAGGCGCAGGCCAAATGAGCCGCGTTTACTCAGCTAAAATTGCCGGAATTAAAGCTGCCGATGAAAACCTTGAAGTAAAAGGTTCTGTTATGGCATCTGATGCATTCTTCCCATTCCGTGATGGTATTGATGCAGCTGCAGAGGCTGGTATTACTGCTGTGATCCAACCGGGTGGTTCAATGCGCGATGAAGAAGTTATCGCTGCTGCTGACGAAGCTGGTATGGCAATGGTGTTTACTGGCATGCGTCACTTCCGCCACTAATCACACAAAGAGCTAACACATCAGTTAGCTCTTTTTGTTTGCACCAAATTCACGTATTCTGCTTACTCTATAACCTATTCTAAAATATAATGTGAAGGAACAGACGATGAAATTTGCACTAAAAACGTTACTGGTTGCCACTTTAGCAGTCAGTGCGACTACCGCCGTTGCTCATAATCACGGCCATGATTCAGCATTAACACATGCAGTTAAAGCAACCGAACGTAGCACTGAACGCGATCAATACCGCCACCCAGTACAAACACTGGAATTTTTTGGTTTTAAACCAAGCATGACAGTGGTTGAAATTGCCCCTGGCGGTGGCTGGTACAGTGAAATTTTAGCACCAGCATTGAAAGATCACGGCACCTATTATGCTGCGCACTTCCCTGCTGATTCATCGGTTGGTTACTATCAACGTTCATTAGCAGGCTTTAAAAAGAAAGTCGTCGAAGATGAACGATTCAGTAAAGTAAAAATTACTGAGTTTGCCCCTTCAACACATTTAGACATTGCACCAGCTGGCAGTGCGGATATGGTGTTAACCTTTCGTAACGTTCATAACTGGTATATGAGCAAAGATAAAGACGCCGCAGCTAATGCCTTTAAGTCTTTTTACAAAGCACTTAAACCAGGTGGCACTTTAGGTGTGGTTGAGCATCGCCTACCTGAAACACAAGCTGATGAAATGCAAAAGTCATCAGGTTATATGAAGCAAAGCGTGGTAATCGAACTTGCTAAACAAGCAGGCTTTGAACTTACAGCAAGCAGTGACATAAATACAAATCCACTTGATACAGCCGATCACCCACAGGGTGTATGGACCCTTCCACCAAGCCTTAAACTTGGCGAGCAAGATGCCGCCAAATATAAAGCTATTGGTGAAAGTGACCGCATGACGCTGAAATTTACAAAACCGCTTTAAATAGGATAATCGCCATGAATGTATTAGTCATTGGCAGCGGCGGCCGCGAACACGCACTTGCGTTCAAAGCCGCTCAAAACACCAAAGTTAACACTGTATTTGTAGCCCCAGGTAATGCAGGTACTGCACTTGAGCCAAAGCTTGAGAATATTACCATTAACGTTGAAGACCTCGATGGGCTACTTAACTTTGCGCAAAACAACAATGTTGAGCTCACTATTGTTGGCCCTGAAGTACCATTAGTACTTGGTGTGGTAGATAAGTTCCGTGAACACGGCTTAGCTATTTTTGGCCCAACCGCTGGTGCCGCACAGTTAGAGGGCTCTAAATCGTTTACTAAAGACTTTTTAGCACGCCATAATATTCCAACTGCGGATTATCAAACATTTGAGCAAATCGACCCTGCCCTTGCCTATTTAAAAGAAAAAGGTGCACCGATTGTTATAAAAGCAGACGGTTTAGCGGCAGGTAAAGGCGTTATTGTTGCCATGGACGAGCGCGAAGCTGAAGCTGCTATTCGCGATATGCTAGCTGGTAACGCTTTTGGTGAAGCGGGCAGCCGCGTAGTCATTGAAGAGTTTTTAGAAGGCGAAGAAGCATCATTTATCGTGATGGTTGATGGTAAGAACGTACTCCCGTTTGCTACTAGCCAAGATCATAAACGTGCTTACAATGGCGATAAAGGTCCTAACACAGGCGGCATGGGTGCATACTCACCTGCACCTGTCGTGACTGACGAAATCCACCAACGCATTATGAACGAAGTGATCACTCCAACGGTAGAAGGCATGGCAAGTGAAGGCCATCCTTATACTGGCTTCCTCTATGCGGGTTTGATGATCGACAGCGACGGTACACCTAAAGTAATTGAATATAACTGTCGTTTTGGCGACCCTGAAACACAACCAATGATGTTACGCTTACAGTCAGATCTCGTTGAGTTGATTGAAGCTGCGAACCGTGTTGAGCTTGATAAAACCACCATTGAGTTTGACTCACGCGCAGCAGTCGGTGTGGTTTTGGCAGCGAAAGGCTACCCTGATAATTACCCAAAAGGTGATGCAATTAGTGGCCTGAAAGTAAACTACTCAGAAGGCGAAAAAGTCTTCCACGCGGGTACTAAGCAAAATGGCGACAACGTAGTGACTGCCGGTGGCCGAGTATTATGTGCAACGGCCCTAGGTAACACAGTGACCGAAGCGCAACAACGTGCCTATAAGCTAGTTGATGAAATTAGTTGGCAAGGCATGGAATACCGTACAGATATTGCTTATCGCGCTATTGCTCGGGAAAAATAGCTTATTGGTATAACTGTTACTATTTAAATAAAGCGCAGTTTATCTGCGCTTTATTTAGCGCAAAGCTACCACATAGCTCCATCAAAATCATTAACACTTACAGCATTTTTAGACAAACCTAATTTACGTACTTCAGAGCCCTTTGACACCATTCCATGGGAGCTAAAATCACAAAGCTATTGGCTACTGATGAAGTTAGACAATAGACACTACAGGGATCAGTAAACCCCCGATTAACTTATATAGTGAGAGTGTATTTTGCTATAAACAAGCTAATTAAGTAAGTAAAATTGCCACATGTTTAAGGATTACTGATAGAATCCTCTTTTTCACATCTTTAGGGGCGTAAAGATGCAAGGCACAATCAAAAAATTAAAATCATCGCTAACACAACCGATTCAGTATCATTTGCCTGTGGGTAATGAGTTGGTCGATCTTAATGCCTATATTGGCAAACAACTTACACTGACTTTTAATGGTGCCATTGTATGCTCTAGCTGTGGTAAAAAGACCAAAAAAAGCTACTCGCAAGGCCACTGTTTTGTATGTATGCGTAAGCTTGCTAGCTGCGATATGTGTATTATGAAACCTGAAACATGCCACTTTGATCAAGGTACTTGTCGTGAACCACAGTGGGGCGAAGAAAACTGTATGATCCCACATTATGTCTATCTTGCGAACACGTCAGGGCTGAAAGTGGGGATCACTCGTCACACACAAATTCCAACCCGCTGGATTGACCAAGGCGCGACGCAAGCACTACCAATATTCAAAGTCCAAACGCGCTTACAATCAGGGCTAGTTGAGGTTGCCTTAGCACAATTTATTGCCGATAAAACCAATTGGCGTAATATGCTCAAAGGACAAAGCGATGTCCTTGATTTAAAAGCTGCTGCGGCAGAACTTATCCCACAAATTGCCGATAAACTAAATGAACTTGCAGAGCTCTTTGGTGCTACAGCGATAGAACAACTTGATGAAGAAGTGGTTGAATTAGAGTTTCCAGTTGCTGCCTATCCAACCAAAATCAGTTCTTTCAACTTTGATAAAGAGCCCGTTGTAAGCGGTATTTTAAACGGCATTAAAGGTCAATACTTGATCTTTGATACTGGCGTTATCAACATTCGTAAATTTACTTCTTACGATATCACAGTAAGTTGATTTTAAAGTTGATCAAGTTCAAACTATTGCCGTTTTCGTCGGGTACTTTACAATTAGACCGAGTTCTTCCGCCAATGGAATAAACTGTGCAGCCGAGATTATGCCAACGAAAGAGTGCTTCAACACCTTTGATAGCTTTACTTCTTAAACACTGTTTCGGCTGAACATACAGTTCAAATTCATCATTTTAGAGCACATATTGAAATCGGCTCATCATTACGCTTTCCCAAAAGTCAGTGTCAACTGGCTAAGCTATTAATTATTAATAACATTATCCTTCCTTGTTGAATTAATGGTCTGGTTGTTGTGTGAAATAAAGCTACTATTTTGTTTCTGCAAACACTCTAATATGTTCTATGGCGCTTCGCCCTAGTGCAGATAAATTATATCCTCCTTCTAAAAAAGAGATAATCCCTTTACAACCAGTACTTTTTACCATGTTACACAGCTGTTGTGTCAACCAGGCATAATCAGCTTCAACGAACTTTAAGCTTGCCATATCATCTTCAAGGTGTGCATCAAACCCAGCACTGATAAATAATAAATCAGGTTTAAATTCACTAAGCTTTGGTAACCACTGCTGCAAGTAAACCTCTTTTAAATCATTACCATCACTTGCTATTGGCAAGGGTGAATTAACCAATGTATCGTTATTTTCAACAGCGGTATTTGGATAAAAAGGATGCTGAAATAGCGAGCAAAACAACACATTGTCATCATCGATAAAAATGTCTTGCGTGCCATTACCGTGATGAACATCAAAATCGACAATCGCAATGCGCTTTACGCCTTTACTTTGCGCGTACTTCACCGCAATTGCTAAGTTATTAAACACACAAAAGCCAGCAGAGGTTGTAGGGCTTGCATGATGCCCAGGAGGGCGTACCGAGCAAAATGCGGTATCTAAATTATCAGCCAGTATTTCATCGACGGCTAATAACCCTGCACCTACCGCCCGCTCAATTGCCAAAAATGACTCCGGGCATAACCAAGTGTCGCCATCAAGTGATACTAAACCTTGTTCAGGGAGGGTGTTTTCCACCAGCGATACAAGGGCCTCATCATGGGCTAATAAGTAATGCTCACGCAATGCTTTAGGCGCCTGTTTTTGCTGCACGGCAATATCCAAGCCACTGGCCAATAGACGATCGGTAATAGCATCTAAGCGTTCAGGACATTCAGGATGGTCCGCTATCATTTTGTGTTTACGGCAAAAAGGATGAGAAATAATCGCAGTACGCATAAATGCTCCAAATGAGTTAACGACTGTAACTATAACAAAGCCACCCTTAGGTGACTTTGCGACTTTGGTTTACTATTTAGCTTGCAAATGAAGATTTCTAAAATCAAAACTAAAATCGGTCACAGCAGTTGATACTGCACGCATTGTCGCTTCATTAACACGATTTTTAGGGCTCATATCAAAGCTAATATACGCATCGGCTTCGAGTAACTTTTCATCCCACTTGACAATAAATGTGTTGCCAGTGTAATGCTCAAGCTGCCCTTTTAAACGTTTGGTATGCGTGAAATCAATACGTAGCTTACCGTCTAGCTCCTCAATAATAACATCACCATACCAATCATCATGCAAAGTACCGGTGTAGCTAATATTTGGTAGCTGTGGTTGATAGTCTGCAGGAGCGTCCGGCTTAGCATTAGCATACGCTTTTTGCTTGCCTTCAAAGTGCTTTTTAGCCAACTCTGCTACCCAATCTTTATCTTCAAGTTCAAGGGCGTCTTCAAGCACTTCATGAGTAATCGCAGAGAGCGCACCAAATGCTTGCTGATTAGATAAAATAACAATCCCGAGGTTTTTCTCAGGCAATAGCGTCACCTGCGATACCATACCTAAAATACCACCACCATGGCCTAATTTTTTAATCCCATGGTAGTCTTCAATGCTCCAACCTAAACCATAACCTCTAAATTGCTGATGGTAAGCCTCATAAGCGCTTTTTGACGCCAATGAGGTAATATGTGGATGCCACATTTGCTCTTGTTGTTTTTCACTAAAGAGCTGCTCGCCATTTGGCATTTTACCATGGGCTAATTGTGTACGTAGCCATTGGCTCATATCATTCACACTAGATGCAATCGCGCCGGCACCACGAAAATCCTCTAGGTAATTAACGAAAAACGGGTGTAATTGACCATCCATTGGAATATGACCCGTTGCCCAGTTTTTATTACTTTTTGGAATACGCGAAAAACCGGCGCGTGAGTTATCCATGTGCAAAGGCTGAAGAATGTTTTTTTCGATATAATCATTCCAGCTCATACCTGAGACCCGCGCAACCACCTCGCCAGCGGTCACAAACATCAAGTTGTTATAAGCGTATGTGCTGCGAAAGCTACTAGCTGGTTTTAAATATTTAAGGCCTGCGAGAATTTCTTCGATTGATTTATCGGTGTCAGGCCAAATCATTAAATCCCCTTGGCCTAGCCCTAAACCACTGCGGTGACTTAATAAATCACGGATCGTCAGTTCGCGGGTTACATAAGGGTCGTATAAACGAAATTCAGGAAGATGATCAATTACCTTGTCATCCCAACTAAGCTTTTCTTCATCAACTAATTTTGCCAATGCAGCAACCGTAAATGCTTTAGTATTTGATGCAATACCAAATAAGGTATCTTTATTCACCTTACTACCTGTATTTAAGTTACTAACACCAAAGCCTTTAGCAAAAATAACCTTATCGTTTTCAACAATCGCCACGGCCATCCCCGGCACATCAAAGCGCGCCATTGAATTTTCAATCACTTGATTAATGTGCTTGGTATCAATGTCGGCGTAGCTATTAAATGCACAACCAGCTAAAAAAGTGGCGGCTATCGCGAGTTTCGTTAATTTCATAACAATCCTTGGGTTTTAGTTTTTATTTTTGATGTACAGCAAACTCAGTAGCTGCACGTACTGTATCGCTATCTTGGCAGGTTGGCCAAGACTTTATGGCATCACTGTACGCATTTGGCACAGCAGCTTCAAGCGCACCGCGATGAACGTGCTGCATATACCAATCGTAAGGCAGTATCTGCGCATCAGTGGTGTTGGCAATATAACAATGCGCCGCTACTTGTTGTCCATCAAGTAATGTTACTTGAATATCCACGCAGTCATAACGGGGCCCTTCGATGGCGTCTAAAATCGTTTTTTCTGCGTCATTGAGTTGATATACCACGCCATATACTTGCGCGTTCTTATCATTTGATGGGCGTACATTGCCTTTTCCTGAGCCATCAGTACTTACCATATCAAAGGTTAACTCGTAACCGGCTAGTATTGCCGTACCAATACGAGTAGCGTTTGGTAAACGCGCCAACAAACGACTCGACGACATATTTGAACCAAACGAAAAATTATATACAGCCATATTCACCTACTACAGATTTTTGTTAAAACAACACTTACACTACAATTCTTATTGCTAGAGCGATCAAAATCACGCCAATACCACGGTCAAACCAATAGCCACTTTTTTGAAAAAAACCGCGAACACTTGGCTTTGATAACACCAAGGATAGAAACGAAAACCACGCCCACGTTGCCAATGCCATATACAGCCCATAGCCTGCTTGCACAATTAATGGCGTTGATTGGCTGATCACTAAAGTAAACAACGACATAAAAAATAACGTAGCTTTTGGGTTTAACGCATTGGTTAAAAAGCCGCGACGAAATGCAATCCAACTGGATTCAACACCTTGAGATTGAAGAACAATTTCTTGCTGCGCTGGCGCCGGTTTAGCACTTCTAAGCGCTTGCACACCAATGTAGGCCAAGTATGCACCCGCTAAATATTTTAATACCATAAATACGTTTGGTGATTGCGTTAATAAAACTGCAACCCCAAGCAAGCAGTAACTAACATGTAATAAAATAGCCAAGCCTACCCCAAAGCTGGTCCACAATGCATTACGACGCCCCTGCTGAACACTTTGTTTAAGCACAATGGTAAAATCTGGGCCGGGGCTTGCTACAGCAAAAAAATGCGCCAGTGCAATCAATAAAAACTCATCTAAATAAGCCACGCATTACCCCACTTTTTTATCATCAAGCGCTAACAACAACGGATTAGCAGCACTATTAACTAAAGCTTTAATTTCTTTTTGCGCCTTTTTAAATTGACTGCGTAAGTGCGGCTTTAAATGCTTTTTAGAATCTTTATCGCCTTTAAAGTGGCAAATAAGGGCATGCATAAATAAGGTTTGCGGTTCACTAAGTGCAGCTTGCCTATTCGCATAGGGGTTGTAACACGAGCCACAGCCCCCTTTAAACTGATACACCGTATTGCTCATCATTACCCCAAAACCTAAAAAACATGCCACAGCATCGGCGGCCTGTGGTAAAAACTCTTCACCGCCTGGTGGTAACACGCCCACATGATGGATCATAATTGTCGCTAAAGTACCGGCAAAGCTGGCCACTAAATCTTGTGGCTGATTAATTTGATTTGGATTAAATGACACATTAACCGTATGGCTTGGCGGCACAATTAATTGGCTGTTATCACCACGTAACTGATTACTAAAAGCAAAATGAGGAAATACTTGCGGCTGCAATTGCTGTGGAGCCACCAGCGTAATTGGCCAAGCTTGCAGCCCCGCATAGCCAACCACTCGCTCAAACACTTTACTGGCCATTTCTTCAATGCTTGAAACTGCATCGGGAAAGCATTGGTGGTTTGGCAAAACTAATTGCGAGTTATTAATAAAATAGTCGCTGTCAAAATTTTCCACCGCCCATACAAAAGTATCAATCAGCCATTGCTGCTCTTGTTCATCTAATAAAGGTTTGCTTTTAAATAACGCTAACATAGTTTGCTCTTATTCTTGCTCTTGTGCCCATGCCCATGCTTGGGTGTTATACAATGGCACAGTAGATAACGCATGATGATGACTGCCTGTTGACTCTTTAGTTGAGTACGACAGATATAACAGAGTTCGCGTTTGCGCATCATAAATTCGACGCACTTTTAATGATTTAAATAAAATACTTTTTGATGATTTAAATACCACCTCACCCGACTTACTACGATCAATCGCTTGTAATTGGTCGCCAGTAATTGGCCCTGTTTGGCGACACGAAATAGACATATCAGACGGATCAGCAAAATCTAAATTCGCTTCGATATGGCTAATATGACAGGTTACGCCTTTGACGAGTGGATCTTGTTGCGAGTTAACTTTAATATCTTTAGTGGTAAATAATCCCAAGCTAACTGATGCAACATCGTCAGAGCAGCCCGCTAAGGTGATTAATAAACCTGCCAATACGCCTATCATTATAGGTTTCATATATTACTTGCTCCATGTAGAGGTAAACGATTCGTGGCTTACATTTAATATTCAGCTATGTTTCAATACTAACTTAAATTAATCACAACAACGAGCACCGACACCATGAAAAAGTATTTATTTTACTGTGCCTACTGTTAGTAAGTCAGAGCGCGTTAGCTGATTATTCACTGAGTCTTTATACTGGCTTGCAACAATCGTTAATAATGCCAGTAACGTTTCATATACATCACCAACAAACGAAAACAAGCAATGCTATGGCATTTTGATGGATAGTAAAGAAGGTTTTATCCATATTGGCGCACACATTATGCAAGGGCGTACGATTAAACAAAAGCAACAACTTAGCGATCAGTTGTTCGACTGTTTAAAAATATAATGCCGAGAATCAGACAGATTAAGTGTTAACGTTCACGATATGGAACACGAAATTTACCGAAAGTGTTAAACAGCCTCTAGGGTAGATATTCAGCTTTAATACGCTTAATATCAATTTGTGGTGATTTATACGAGGTATACACTAACCAGCCTATATTTTCGATATAGGTCAAACCTGAGCTGCGGCTAAATGCACGCTCAGGTAAACGCATCAAATCATGCTGACTTTGCGTAGAAAAATCATAATAACTCAAACGGTAATCGTCCCGTTCTACATTGAAGTAATATACTCTTGATAACGTCTGAGTTGCTCCCTCGACATAGTACCAAGATGAATGATTAGACAAATTAATAGATTCAACAAGTAATTGCGCATGGCCACTATCAGGGCGTTTTATCCATAATTGTTTGGCTGCAATATCTGCAAAAATTAACGCTCCATGCTTATCCTCATACGCATACATTGTTGATTGCTCAATCGCTTTACCTAAATTATCGCCATTGAGATTAAACCGGTATAACTCATTATTATTTGAGATCAATATAGTCTTACTATCCGGCGCCCAGCTTGGTTTGCCATGATAATTAAGGCCTGTATTTAATTGGCTGCTAGTTTGTGAGTTAAAATCATAAATTCGAAGACTATTAACTTCATTTTTAGATACGACAAACGCTATATAACGTCCATCAGGTGACCAAACAGGACTATAAATAGTGGCATTTAACTGAGTTAGTTTCTTGCGTTGCGTGCCATCCTTATTAGCAATCCACAACTCCATCGAGCCTGATTCATTTGACACAAATACCAATTTATTTTTAGTAGCACTGTAGTCAGGAAAACGCGTATTAAAATGTGTAGATAAAACAGGAAATGGAGAGCTCGCCAGCACATTATTTGTTTCAACTCGCATCAGCGTAGAGTCGATATCCCATTGGTGAAAATACAAACTGCCGTCTTGGCTATATTCTGGATAACTTAATCCGTCAATGTGCGCATCAACTAAACGCCCAGTTGCTAATTCATAAAAATAACCATGCCGCTTACCTTGATCAACCCCAGAAAAAACCAACAAATTTTTACTTGGGTGCCAATCCACACCACGAATATCAACAAATCCCGAGGTCAATTGCTTAGCACTGCCAGTAGCAATTTCAACTAAAAATAGCTCTTCATAGCCGGAGGCTAAATTTCGCGATACCACGAGCTGTTTACCATCCGGCGAAAATACCACTGATTCATCATTAAAATCACAGTTCCCAGAGCAAGGCACTCGTGTTATTGCTAACTCTCTTGATTTAAGATCAACAATATTTAGCTGTGTTTGCGTGTGATCATTTTTGTCATCACTGATAAATACCAGCTGATTACCTGCGGCGTTAATATCAAGATCGGTACTTCGGCCTTGACCGCATGTTGCCAACACCCTTGTTGCTGCTGTCGTTATATTTTGTTTAACTATTACACACTGCCTTTGCTCATCTCGCCGATAATAAAATATATTATTTAAATCAGGACTAAATACAGCACGTCCCTCAAGAAATGAGCTCTCAGTTAAGGCTATAGCAGCTTGTTCAGGTGAAAATAAATCTCGAATATAAAGGTTTGCTTGCTGTCCAGGGCGACGCCAGGAGTAAACAATAAAATGACTGTCGTTTGAAATTGCCGGATATAACTCCCGACCAGGGCTCGTGGTAATGGTTTCAACATGTTCAGATAAAGGTGTGAACTTGAACGGCTCAGGGCTCTGAATTTGCCGCTTAAAATTAAAAAACGCAATACATACCATAACGATAGTTATCATTACTGCAATTTTAACTCTACTAAAAAGTACTTGTTTACTCTTTTTTATTGGCGTTAACTGTGGCTTTACTTCTGATTTTGGCTTTTGAGTATCTAAAAATACTGGTTGCTGTGCCAAGCGATAGCCTGTTTTACGAACTGTAGCAATATAGGCATGAGCAGGGTCTAGTTCTTTAAAGGTTTTACGCAAATGCCAGATTGCATTGGTCAGTGCTTTTTCACCGACAAATTGATTACCATCCCAGACACCATCGATTAGATCTTCACGAGTAACAAGTTCTGGATAACGCATAACAAGAAAACACAGCAACTCGATAAATTTAGGTTGCAATACACATTCACTCTCACCACATAACAGCTTATTTTCAATTGTATTAACTTCGCACTGCCCTAAGGAAAATGACTGGTTAGTTTTCATAAAAAACGTATTTACACCTTATATTTAGAAGTCTAGAAGGTTAACCTTTTATTGCCTCAAAAAGCAAAATAACGCGATAGACAACATAATTACAATTTACCAAGCATTCGACAAAATAAATTCAACCATATGATAGTAAAGGAATAGATATAAAATAGATGTAAAATAGGGATATAAACGAGATACCTTTCATTGTGTTTTTGTTCACGATTATTTAAAACAAATCACGAATATACCCCATTCGTTAATGCATTAGTTGTTGTACTTTGAACTGCCCTTCAAAGATTACTAATACATTAGCTTTATCAAGATTCAATATGTAAGGGAAATCTGTGAGCAGTATATTAACAAAAAAATGCGCATTAACACTGGCGATCACAGCAAGCTTTTCAGGCCAATTAATTGCAAATGATAAACAAATTGAACGTCAATTAACACCAAATAAAACAACGATAAAAGAAGGAAAACAAGAAGCCCCTGAAAAAATAGTGGTGACTGGCTCTCGCTTAAAGCGTGATAGTTTTTCTGTTGCCACACCACTAGTGACCATGGATCGCACAGCGATTCAAGACACTGGTTTAGGTAACTTATCTGACGTTCTTGTTGATAACATGCCTGCACTTAGCCAAAGTATAGGTAACAATACTAGTCAATCGAGCATTTCTGGCACTGGCCTTTCAACCGTTCAATTACGTGATTTAGGCGCTAATCGTACCCTTACTCTTATTGATGGTCGCCGCGTAGTGTCAAATAGCTACGGCGGTAACTATGTAAGCTTAAATACCATTCCAAGCGGCATGGTTGAACGCGTTGAAATCATCAGTGGTGGCGCATCTGCAACGTATGGAGCCGATGCAGTCGCTGGGGTCGTCAATATAATTACCCAATCAAAAAAAGAAGGCTTTGATTTTCAGGCTCGTGGTGGCCAAACCACCGACGGTGGCGGCAAAGAGTTTACGCTTGATTTAAACTACGGCGATTCATTTGCTAATAATAAAGGGTATGTGTTTTTTAGTGCCAACTGGGACCGCGATTTTGGCATTAGTTACTATGATCGCGATCGGGCAAAAATAGAAGCCGCACATAGCTATAATAACACTCTTATGTGCAATCAAATGATGACCGCAAGTGGCTCTAAATGTATGCGTGACATTACTCAAGCTGATTGGGTAAGTAAAAGTGATGGCACCTTAGGCGGGGTTTTTCTAGAAAACAATAACAACGACACGCAATTTTGGTATGACGGTCAAACACTGCGTGATGACTGGAAAGGCAATGAAGAAATATACGGTATTAACTCAAATCAGTACGTAATGCTGGATGTACCAAGTGATAACCTGTCAACAGCCGTAAAAATCGATTTTGATATCAGCGACGACATCATGAGTTACTTCCAACTGCAATATAGTAAAAGTGGCTCATTCAACAGTAAGTCACCTGAAGATGAATATGAGGGTGCATTCGTACCGCGTTATGATGCTGTAACAGGCGATCCAATCGCAGATATCGCACCAGGCTACATTCCAATTAATAACCCGTATGTGCCACAACAAATCTTAGACGCAAACCCATACAAAGACCGTATTTATTGGGATCGTCGTTTTGGCGAAGTCGGTAATATCAGTACTGATAATGACCGTACCACTATCCGGACATGGGCAGGCCTACAAGGTACTATGTTTAATCATCAATGGGATTGGGATGTATCAGCCGGCTATGGGCAATTTAAACAGCATCAAATCCGTAATAATGAACTGAATGTAATAAAGTTAAATCAAGCATTACAAGCAGAGAAACTTGCTGATGGCACTATTCAATGTATAGATGAAGCAGCCCGTGCAGCAGGCTGTGTACCAATCAACCTATTTGGTGAAGGCTCAATTACGCCAGATATGGCCGATTGGATCCGTAGCAACCCGATTATTGATACAAAAATTCAGCAATATACAGTGATGGGTTATATCACTGGTGATTTATTTGAATTACCAGCAGGGAGTGTTTCTGCGGTATTTGGTGGCGAATATCGTAAAGATAGCCAAAGCTTAGATACCAGTGAAGACATGAAAGTTGGCGGTATTACGTTTAACGTTGTTCCTTCATTTTATGGTGAAGTTGAAGTCTATGAAGCCTTTGCAGAATTGGCGATCCCACTACTAAAAGATGCCCCACTTGCAAAAGGCTTATCCGCTGAAACCTCGTTACGCTTAGCTAATTACAGCATGGAAAACGTCAATACTGTAGCCAGCTATAAACTAGGTTTACTATGGCAGCCAGTTGATGGCTACATGGTACGCGCAAATTATGCTCGCGCACAGCGTGCTCCAACGATTACCGAATTGATGTCTCCACCGCGTGGCGATTTCGACTCATATGATGATATTTGTGATGGCTTAACGGCGACCTCAACTAAGCCAGGTCATGATAATTGTCGTTTAGAGCCAACTCTTGCTAAGCAGCTAGCTGAGGATCCTAACTTTAAATTCGACAGCGAAGATAACAATTACTCTCCAGGTACAGGTAACCCTAACCTTAAAGAAGAAACGGCCGATACCTATACCTTTGGTGTAACACTATCCCCGGAGTTTTTCCGTGGTTTTAATCTCGCCATCGATTACTACGATATTGCCATTATTGATGCGATTGATGAGATCAGTAACGAAAATATTATGAATGAATGTTACGATTCTGAAGCAGCTTGGGGTAGCAATAATGAGTTCTGTAATGATATCACCCGAAATAACGAAGGTAACATCATCAAAATTCTCCAACGTGAATATAATTTAGATGAGCTGACAGCCCGTGGTTATGATGTAGTCGCGACTTATGATTTTGATATTGGTAGTTATGGCGATGTATCTTTAAAGCTTGACTACAATCACGTTATTGAAAACTCACAAACCTATGAAGGTTTAGATGGCAATAACGTAGTTACTCATTATGCTGGATATGGTCGCAGTAAAGACAAAGCCGCGATGTCAATTGCATGGAGTTTGGATGACTTGCGTATTCGTTGGCGTACCAACTTCTTGGGCTCTTTTAAAGCCGATCAACAAGATGAAAAAGATTACCTGAAGGCCGTGTTAGAAAACAATGAAAACTGTGCCACTGCAAGTGCAGACTGTATTACCAATCCAGAGCCTCTGGCTTATCAAGACTACGGATCATATATAAAGCATAGTTTATCAGCTTCTTACACTATGGCCTTAACTTCAAACAGCGACTTACGCGTGTTTGCTGGAATTAATAATATATTTGATAATAAAGGCGCATTCTACCCAAGTGGCAACGGTAATTATTACAGTGGATATGGCGGTGGTACTGGTCGTTATATGTACTTAGGTGCACAATATAGTTTTTAAATGATAGCGTCTAAAATTTATTGCTAACGAAGCATTAGTGCTTCACTAGCTTTATAACTACTAGGTTGTTGTCAAAGGTACGTATCGCAAGAACGTACCTTTTTATTTAAACCTAAAACCAGTTTTGCATTTCTATTAATCTTGACTCGGTGCGTGCGTATTCAAATGCCAGCTTTTTACCTTGATATAAATCAGCAATGCCAACCTCGCCACTCAATATCAATAACTTGCCACGGTCGTAAAATTCATCCACTAAGGCAATAAAGCGTCGCGCTTCATCGTCTAGTGTATGTTCTTGTAAATCTTGTTTTCACGCTGATAACTATCTTCAATACCATGCACTATTTGCTTACCTGTTGCCGCAGCGCCCATTACTGGCACATTACAGATATATACACGCTGATAGTACTTTGCTAAATGAATATAATCAGCGGTGCTACGCGGGCCTGAGCACAATGCCATAAAATCAAACATAATGGCATTATTGCTGAGCCTTAAACACGCTAGTTTACGCCCGTAAATAGTAATATCAGTTGCTGTTTGTAAGTTATCTGCAAAAGCCAAAAAATCAGCATCCAGTTCAGAGTTAGCCGAGCTGTTAAAATAATGAGTCGCGTGCTTTCCAAAACGAAATCGGTGGTCAACAGAGCCTGTGACATTAATAATATGACAATGCGCTTTAATTAACGCTATGGTGGGTAAAAAGCGCGCTCGCTGCAAGCCGTTATAATAAAGCTGCTCAGGTTGACAATTTGACGTAGCAACCAAAACGATGCCTTTGGCAAACAAGGCTTTAAATAACCCTGCCATGATCATAGCATCGCCAATATCAGAGACAAAAAACTCATCAAAGCAAATTAATTTAAGCGTTTCTGACCACTCACTGGCTATTTTATCTAGCGGATTTTTAACCCCTTGCAACTGCCCTAAGCGAGTATGTACTTGAGCAATAAAATGATGGAAGTGTAAACGTGTTTTTTGTTTAATAGCTACAGTCTCAAAAAACAAATCCATTAGCATCGATTTACCCCGTCCAACAGGCCCATACAAATAAATGCCCTGCAAAGATACCGATTTTTGCCACCAATGATACGGTTTATCAATAGCGATTGCGAGATTGTCTAGTGCATTCACCGCTGCTAATTGGGCATCATCAAATTGCAATTTACCGATGGCTATTTGCTGTTGATAATATGCTAATATTTGTCCGCTATGTACTGTCATGCGTTATCACGATCCGTTATACTCGCCGCCATTGTAGTCGACTAGCAGTGTGAACCCAATGAAATTCCCTTGCCGCCTAGATAAATTTATTAGCCATCTAGCAGAAACGCCACGCACCAAAGCGAGGGCAGGAATAAAGCGTAAAGATGCCAGCGTAAATGGCGAGGTGATCAGCGCTTATGATCATCCAATCACAGCAACAGATGACGTATTGTGGCAAGGTAAGCCGCTAGTTTTTCTAGGTAAACGCTATTATATGCTGAATAAACCGGTCGGTTATGTATGCGCCAACAGTGACGAGTTACACCCAACGGTATTTGATTTACTCGATGAACCTAACATGAGTGATTTTCATGTTGCAGGTCGGCTTGATCTCGATACGACTGGACTTGTGCTCATTACCAATGATGGCGATTGGTCACATAAAATTACCTCCCCAAAACATAACAAATTCAAGACTTACCTGATTGAAACGCAAGAACCTCTAACGGATGATGCGCTGGAAAAACTTCGCCAAGGGGTGCAATTACGTAACGAAAAAGAGCTAACCAGACCAGCAATTGCAGAGCAACTTGCCACATATTGTTTACGTTTATCAATTTGTGAAGGTAAATACCATCAAGTTAAACGTATGCTCGCCGCAGTCGGTAATAAGGTAGTTGAATTACATAGAGAAAAAGTAGCAAATATCGAGCTTGATGAGACCCTTGCCAGCGGAGAATATCGACTTTTAAGCGCAGCAGAAATCTCACTTTAAATTACCTACAATAGAAACTTGAGTAAAAGTCACGTCTAATTCCGTTATTACTGTTAATTAAAACTAACATCTAGCCGACAAACATGGTAGAAATCGTAGTCATAACAATAATAAGGGGCTCAATGTGCTGTCAGGTTTAGCATTAAGAACTAAAATAATCTTGTTCGCTGGAGCGATGTTTATAGCACTCAATGCTATAGCATTACTGGGCTTACAATCTCTTCATCACGCTAGTGAAAACGATAATATTGCCCGTATTAATCAACTCATGAAAAGCACGACAAATATTGTCGAGCAATTTGAGTTACTTGCTAAAAATGGGCAACTAACCGAGCAACAAGCGCGTGAATTTGCCACGCAAATATTGCGTGAAAACAAATACCACGACAGTGAATATGTCTACGTAGTGAATGATAAACTCAACTTTATTGCTACACCGCACGATCCGCAGTTACACAACACCAGCTTTAATGATTTCAAAGATGCCAGCGGTAACAGTATTGGTCGTATGGTTGAACAATTAGTCGGAAATCAAACCAATAAAATTATTACTTATCATTGGGATTCGGTCCGCGATGGTGAAACCGTTGACCTAACCTCTGTGGTACAAAAAACTCCTTACTTTGGTTGGTATGTTGGCACTGGGATCAGCGAAAAAGAAGTCGATGAACGTTACTGGAATACCGCTAAGTGGTTAGTAGGTTTGTCACTACTTATTGCCCTTGCTTTAACTGCTGCAATTGCGCGTTTTGGCATTTCACTCAGTAACGCATTAGGCGGTGAAGTCACTGAGGTAATTGGTATTGTTAAGCAAGTTTCTCGTGGTAAATTAAATTCACATATTCGCACTGACGCCCAACCTGAAAGCATAATTGCTGCCATGCACTATATGCAACAAGGGCTGCGGGGTGTAGTTGGCAGCATTAAAGGTGTTACTGATAGTCTAAAAAATCAGAGTTTAGATAACGAATCCCGCTCAACTGAGCTTGATAAACTGACGCGTAGCCTAAATGAAGAAACTCACATGGTCGCATCAGCGATCACTGAGTTAACAGCCTCTGCGCAAACAGTGGTTGAGCATGCCGAGCAAGCCGCTTTTTCAGTACAAAAAGCAGAAAGCCAAGGGCAAAATGCTAGCCATTTAACTGCAGAGGCAGCAAATACCATTGCTCTTTTAGAGCAACAAATTGACAGCGCTGGTAATAACATCCAACTCCTTGATGATGAAGTAAATAATATTGCAAATGTGCTTACTGTTATTCAAAGTATTGCCGAGCAAACTAACCTGTTAGCACTCAATGCAGCCATTGAAGCAGCCCGTGCTGGTGAACAAGGAAGAGGCTTTGCGGTCGTTGCGGATGAAGTACGTCAACTAGCGCAGCGCACGCAAACCAGCACAGAAGAAATTCGTACTATGATCGGTAAATTACAATCCGCCACTAAAGATGCAAAAACTTCAGTTAATTTAAGTATTGCCACCAGTGAGCAAACCGTAGCGAAATCTAAAGATGCCAGTGAAGAGTTGCAGCGTGTTGCTGCATCTTTGAGTGCCATCGCACAAATGAGCCATCAAATAGCCATTGCAGCTAAAGAGCAGCTCAATGCAGGGGAAGACACAGCAAGACGCATTGTGACCATATCAGACACGGCCTCACAGACCGCAGACCTATCACATCAAGCCCATGCTGCAACGGACTTAATCAAAGGGCTGACTAGCGATTTAGAGGCCGAAACAGACAAGTTTAGCTCTGAATGATATACACATTAAAAAGCCCGCATTAATTACGCGGGCTTTTTATTTGAATTGATTAAGTTAAGATTTAATTTGTACCAAATCAAAATCAGCCATACTTGGTACTATCATTTGTAATCGTGATTCGGTGACATCAAGCGAGTTTAAACATTCACAGTATTCTGAAGCTTTTAACTCTAACTGTTGAGCTTTTTTCTGTAGTGACTTATCTATTTCTTTTGAAATAATATCCATGCGCTGCCCCATGTCATTAATACGATCTTCAATATTACCTTCGCGGGACTTAAATGCATCACCTAAAGAAATTAAAATAGCGCCGAGAGAGCCATGAACGGCTGAGTGAATTTTTTGACTGATCTCTTCGGTAAAAAAATCATCAATTTTAGATAGTGATTGTGGCGCAATAAAAAAGAAATCATCACCGCGTTTAAACTTATCCATTAAAGCCCGCTCGACATATTGCAGTTGCGTTTTGAGCACTTCCGACTCTTTGTCTGACATGCCTTCAACAACTTGCTCTATCGCACTCAAGCCAAGATTAACACCGTCAGTTGCCAACTCCACCAACTCAGGCACCGTATCGCGAATACCCGCGCTAAACTGCTTTAACACTAGGGTTTCCTCAGCCGTTAGATCAATCCAATAACCACGGATAAATAGTTGATTATCATTATTTATTTGTACGCGGGTTTGGCCTTTATCAACAATACGGATCACATCATCAGTGATGATCAAACCATGCCCTAGCTCTACTTCACAAATGGCTTTAGCACTGACATTAAGGCTTGATAGTGCTATGGACATCGCCAATATCGAACGAGATAAAAACGCCATAAACACCTCAAAAAGACTAAAAATGGAAGGCGGCTAGGTTAACAAAAAACCAGTTTTATGCAAGAAAAATGGTAGGCGCGATTTTACATCGCGCATGAATAGGCTTCTGCGCGGGATAAACCCGCGCCTACATTTAAATTGGTGATCCTGGTGGAATTGGTAAGGCGGTAAAATTTGTCGGCCAATTGCCGGTAGTCAGAAACTGTTTAAGTTGATCGGCTAAGTATTGCTTAAAGGCACTTTCACCAACATCAGCACTGCTAAGTAAAGACTCTTGCTGATACGCCTTATTCAGTTTTACTAAGTAATAACGCAACTGGGCTTGCACCTCTGGAGCAACTTTATCACTGGCGACTAAATCAGCAAACTGCTTTGCTGTTAATAACTGCACCCGCTGAGTTATTTTACCTGCCATGCCTTTTTTACTCTGAATTAAAAACACCTGCTGATAAACTTTTGCAAGCAGTTCATCTAAGCTAAAAAATGCATCACTGCGTGCTTGCTGCTGCGCTAAACGATTTAATCGCTGGCTATTTAGCAATAACCCTAAACTATGTTGTGCAGCCACTTCAGGAAGTGCCATTGCATCTAAAGTTAAGCCAGTTCGGCCAACAATACTTTCTCGGCTTTTAGATTCGCCATAGGCCTTGGGTGGAATAAGCGCTAACACTGATTCTGGTAATACTAAATTGTCAGCATTTAGGGTAGCTAAAATGGCCTTTAAAGCGAGCTGTTGAGTTGCCTTTGCAACAACTTGTGCACCTTTTACCATACCTTGACCACGTACTTCATAATCATAATCAACACCTGCAATCAGTTTTACAGCAGACTCGACCTGATAACGATGGAATAAATACAGCGGCACCAGCATCTCTTCAAGCTGAGACAGTGACGTCCCTTCTTTGATATTGTTAATACCAAATTTAGCGAGTGCTTGCTGTCTTATTTCAAGTACTCTTAATAGCTCTTCACTTGGCGAACTGCCGTTATCCCATAAATGTGCTGTTGGGTGCGCACCACCTTGCGCTCGTGCATCACTATCAGAAATAAACTCCAGTCCTTTAGCTTGATTGTCTGCTAAAATTGCAGCCAGCTCGGCACCTTCATCAAGGCCTGTAAAATCACTGTAACCGTACTTTATAACTTGCGTATCCCACTGTCCCATACCTTGCGCATAGCCTCGGCTCACATCGAGTTCACCATGGTCATTAAAGCCCACTAGTGGGTGCGGATAATCCATCACCGACGCACGATCAGCCACTGACGCAGAGAAATTATGAGCAATACCAAGTGTGTGACCAATTTCGTGAGCACTGAGCTGGCGAATACGATCAAGTGCCATTGCTTGTAACGTTTTTGCCACTTCATTACCTTCTAAATAAGGCGCTGCAAGTGCTTCAGCAATTAAAATATCTTGGCGCACACGCAGTGAGCCTAATGTAACGTGACCTTTTAAAATCTCACCTGTACGCGGATCGATCACCGAGCTGCCATAAGACCAACCACGGGTTGCACGATGCACCCATTGGATCACGTTATAACGTACATCCATAGGATCTGCGTTATATGGTAATACTTTGACAATAAAGGCATTTTTATAACCCGCCTCAGTAAAGGCATCATCCCACCATTTTGCGCCATCGAGTAACGCTGTTTTTACCGGCTCTGGTACACCTGGATCTAAATAATAAATAATTGGCTCAACAGGTTCGCTAATAGGTAAGCTTGGGTCTTTTTTCGCAAGACGATGACGCGGGATAGTGCGTAGCAACATTGATTTACTTAATGGCGCGGCATAATCTTTATGTTCAATACTCCAATATCCTGATTGCGGATGAAACGCACGTGGCGTGTAATTATCATCAGGTAACTGTATTAAAGAGTGATGCATATGCACGGTTAATGCGTAAGGGTCAGCACTGACCTGACGAATGTACTCACCCGGTTGAGCACCATTAAATGTCAGCACAGCTTCAAGTTCAGTATTTTTCATAAACGCTTTTGAGCGTTCCATATTTACCGCACTGCGGCTTTCATCAAGGCTAAAATTACCTTGTTTACGGGCTGCAAGCGTTCGACCCACACCATGTACATCACTCAGTAAATACGGCGTGTAATCAATCAGTACAGCTTGCGGGCTTTGTGCAACCACTTTAAAACCCGCTAAAATACTTGATGCAAAGGCTTCTTGAATACTTTTTTGTTCGGCTTTATTGCTGGTATTTGCACGGTAGTAGGTATTAATAGCCCGTAACATCACTTTATCACCAAAGCGCTCAAACTGTACAAGATGTGTATTGCCTAACTGGCCGCGATCAAGGCCAATATCGTTAGAGCCGACACCATAAGGCAAGCTTTGCTGTAATAAAAATTGCTGCTTGAGTTTATCAACTTTTAAATAAATTTTACCGTTTTGAGTGTCGTAATAAAAAGAGAAGTAGCCCGGAAAATGATTCATTTGTTCAGTAAAATCATTAATAGACTTAATTGCTGCGTGCGCTTGGGTTATCATAGTTAGCAACACAGTAAAGAGTATGTAACGTATCAATGGTATTTTTTGCATAATCTTATCTTTGTTATTCGCGTTTTAAATACGGTTAAGGTGTGCCCAGTATAGGATGTTGCACCTAAAATACAGTTATTTAAGACGAAATTCAGCGCTTGCTGTGATGATCCCTCTCACCCTATGATTATCATGGCCCATAACGTTATCAGGAAAATAGAATGCGTAGACTACCTCCGGTATTACTTGAAGACGGTTGCCCTAGAGAGTTAATCTCATTGATCAGAACGATTTTAGCGGCCTGTAAAGAAATTTCATTCCGCGTCGGCCAAGGTGCCCTGTCCGGTGTACTAGGTTCAACGCTTGATGAAAACATTCAAGGCGAAACACAAAAGAAACTCGATGTTCTGACCAACCAACTACTTAAAGATATTTTACTGGAGTCAGGCTACGTAAAAGCGATAGCCTCAGAAGAAGAAGACTACACAGTAGCTGGCAACCCGAATGCAGAATATATCGTCGCGTTTGATCCACTTGATGGCTCATCAAATACCGATATCAATTCACTGGTTGGTACTATTTTTTCAGTTATGAAAGCGCCTGAGGGCTCAGATCCTGCCGATCAAAGTATCTTTATGCAACCGGGTAAAAGCCAAGTCGCTGCGGGATATGTATTATATGGCCCATCTACAGTACTTGCATTAACGACCGGCAAAGGTACACGTTTCTTCACGCTAGATAAAACACACGGCAGCTTCTTATTAACTCAAGATTTTGCCCAAATACCAGAAGAGACAAGTGAATACGCTATCAATGCATCAAATCAACGTCATTGGCAGCCAGCGATGCAAAACTACATTAATGACTTAATGGCTGGCGAAACAGGTCCACGAGCGCGTAACTTTAACATGCGTTGGATTGCCGCCATGGTCGGTGATGTTCATCGCGTATTATGTCGCGGTGGTATTTTTACTTACCCAACTGACACTAAAGATCCAAACAAACCAAATAAACTACGCTTACTTTATGAAGCAAACCCAATGGCTATGTTAATCGAACAAGCCGGCGGCATCGCATCTACCGGCACTGAGCGCATCATGGACATTCAGCCAGATGCAATCCACCAGCGCGTTGCTGTTATTTTAGGTTCTAAAAACGAAGTAGAAACCTGTTTGGGATATCATAAGTAATAGACTTTAAGATAGAGGAGCTAGGTAAAAGGCTCTAGGAAAGTGATTTTCTCAGATAACAATCACATCGTAGGCGCGGCTTTATGCCGCGTTTTTTATTTTCAGCTATATCAACCGCAATATCCCTAGAACCTAGCCCCTACTAACTTGCTAATAATTCAATCAGCTTCGCAACTTTACTCTTATCAAGCTCGCCCATTTGTTCGCTGTTGCTGAGAGCATAAATTGCACCTTCCACGGCGCTGTGATCGATGTCGGTTCTTGATTCTATAACATTGGCCCACAGCTCAAGGTCGTCTAAAGCTATCTCGCCTGTCAAGCAGCGAGTGAGTACATCGAGTAAGGTTGCAAGCGTTAATGTGTAAGCAGGGCTTTGCTCATCACTTGTTGTTGAAACAATAATACTGATGGCCTCGTCTTTTTGTTTACCAAAACGGGCAAATTCTGCTAACGCTTGTGCTCTGTTCATAGCTGCTTA
Organism: Pseudoalteromonas arctica; assembly: GCF_012927645.1. GTDB lineage: Bacteria > Pseudomonadota > Gammaproteobacteria > Enterobacterales > Alteromonadaceae > Pseudoalteromonas > Pseudoalteromonas arctica_A. Next base: position 46,554 of record NZ_JABBMT010000018.1, read on the forward strand.
TCTGTTATTCTATGGATTATTGAAAAATTAAACGTATCTCAAATGACTATTTTAGCTTGCTCACAATGCCAAACAACGCTTACGTGTAATGTTGATGATATTAATGCTTGTTGGTGCAATGAACTACCAGCTATTTTACCGTTTGATAGCACAACCACCAGCTGTTTATGTCGAGAGTGTACCTTAGCGAAAATTAATCAATTTCTAAATACCCTTTATCAACGCCCCCTCAAAGAGCAGTTTGCTTTTGCAAAGCTCTTTCACACTAACGCCAATTTAATCGAACACCTCGATTATGAAATGCAAAACGGCTATATGATATTCAGTCGTTGGTTTTTCTTAAAACGTGGAAAGTGCTGTAAAAACATCTGTAAACACTGCCCTTACTAAATATTTAAGTATTTATTCAAAAAAATGGCATAAAGTTGCAAATAACGCATGACGAAAAGAATAAAAATACATTATAATTAGATATAAATTCACTAAATATCCAATGTATTTTGTTTAAAAAATCAACTTAGCTTGATTTTTAAGCATAAAATTACTGTAACTTATTCGGAAAATGAACATGAATACCTTTAGGCCAGCACTTCTTGCATCAGCTGTTTCTACTATTTTATTTAATAGCCACCACCTTGCTGCTGCGCAGTCAACAACCCAAGCAGACAAAGCAATTGAAACAATTCAAATTACCGCTACTCGTCGCGCGGGCTCAGTGCAAGAGGCACCACTTAATATTACCGCCCTTGATGGCGATGTGATCAAAGATCAGAATATTAGTGATCTTGAAGATGTAGCACGCTGGGTGCCTGGATTAACGATTTCTGATCAAGGTGGTCGTGAAGGCTCCCCTATAATCGTGCGTGGTTTGAATACCAATACTTCAGATCGTATTTCTGATGGCGGTACTGTGGCCACTTACGTGGGTGAAATTCCTCTTAATATTGATTTACGTTTAACTGACGTTGACCGCGTTGAAGTACTTATTGGCCCACAAGGTACTTTATATGGCGCTGGCACATTAGGTGGTGCGATTCGCTATCTATTAAAACAACCAGAACTTGATATTACCGAAGGCCAAGTAACTGGTGATGTATTTAGCTTAAATGAAAGCAACGGCACCGGTGGTGAATTTGGTTTAGTCTTTAACACGCCATTAATTGACGATGTATTGGCAATTCGTGCCAGTGTTAATTATTACACCAACCCAGGTTATATCGATTACAACTACGTGGTGCAAAACCTTGGTGTATCAAACCCAAATCCTGATTTTACCAACCCACAAGATGTCAGTGCTAACTTACGCCGTGTTAGTGACGTAAACGATGAACAAATTACTACAGGCCGTGTGTCACTGCGTTGGCAAGCTAACGAAGCAGTTGAAGCAACGCTTAACTATTTTTATCAAAAACAAGAAAGTGGCGGCAACTCAACATCACAATATAACTCATTAAGTGACAGCAGCGGCCTACAAGAGATGGTTGGTCAATATGAAAATGCAGCGCGGATACTTGAACCTGGTGAAGCAGAAAACGACTTACTAAGCTTAGAGCTCAAGGCTGACTTAGGTTTTGCTGAGCTGGTATCTGCCTCAGGTTGGTCAAGCTACGAGCAATCTGGACAACGCGACCAAACTGATTTACTTTACGATATATATTCCGGTTATGCTGAATTTCCAGCGTTTGTTGCACAAGCTCGGGATACCTCAAAACGTGATAATTTCACTCAAGAAATTCGCTTAGTATCTAACTCGGAGGGTGCATTTAACTGGATTGTTGGTGGTTACTACAACAAGCTTGAAAGCCACGTTAATGATCGTGAATACACGCCAGGGCTTACTGAATTTTCGGGTGATGAGATCCCAAATATAGAAACTGACCTTGAATATATTTTATTAACTAACTCAGAAACTACAGAAAAAGCATTATTTGGTGAGATCAGTTATAGCTTTACTGAAAAGTTGCATGTAACTCTTGGTGCCCGGGTTTATAAATATGACATTTCATCTGATGTTGGTTCAGCTACACCACTATTTATAGAGGACGAAAACTACATTTCGTCCCTCGATAAAATTAAGTTCTCGAATATAAAAACTAATGATAGTGGTAGCCTATTTAAGTTTAATGCCAACTATACTTTTGATTCTGGGGTACTTGCTTATTTTACCGTAAGTGAAGGCTTTCGGATTGGCGGTGACAATGGTATCTCCCTTTGTCCGGATGTATTACCAGAACAACAAATTATTTGTACGCTACCAAATGAAGAAGATTATAAACCAGATACCACGGTAAACTATGAGCTTGGTTTTAAATCAAGTTGGTTTAAAAACCGCTTACACTTTAATGCCGCGCTGTTTAACGTTGATTGGAAAGATCCACAAGTTGGCTCTTCGACAGTTAATGGTCAAGAGCTGATCACCTCAAATGCCGGTGCTGCCAATTCAAAAGGTGTGGAAATTTCATCTCGCGCGATAATAGCTGATAACTGGACTGCTTACGCAACCTACGCCTATGCAAAAGCAGAGCTAACTGAAAATGTGCCTCTTTTATTTGGTGAATTAGATGAAAAGTATACCCAGTATCAAGCATACTATGATGGCGCCGATGGCGATCGTTTACCTGGTGCCCCTGAGCATCAGTTCTCATTCGGCCTGCGCTACGAGCAAGATGTGCTAGACGATAAGTTGTTAAGTATTAATTATGGTATAACAGCACAAAGTGATGTGATCACTAAAGTTGGTTTAAAAGCCGATGGTGAAACACTTGCAGGTTATGCGCTGAGTAATTTATCTGCCAAGCTAACAGGTGATATGTGGTCTGCAACTATCTACGTTGACAACTTATTCGATAAGTACGCATTTACCTCGGTACGCCGCGATAAATCATGGGCAGGCATGGCTAAATATGAAGCGCTAAATAAAGACCTCCCTGAACTACAACGTGTGTATGGTCACTACACCACTACACCGCGTACTATCGGCATGAAATTTACGTATAACTTTGAGCTGTAATAACGGTTCTTTATAAACTAAAAAAGCCTTGGTGTTTTACACTAAGGCTTTTATGCTTCTTACTATGCAATTAACATCAATTCAAAAACACCTACAACAACAAATTGAGCAGGCTATTAACCATGGCAAGCTTAATGACGCGCACTTATTACTGCTCAATTATATAAAACAGAACCCAAGTGATCATTTTAGCTACTTTTTACTGGCGCAAGTAAATGTTGCAGCACAGGATATAAGCAAAGCCAAAAAACTACTCGCCAAAGCGATTAGTATTGCGCCTTTGCCATTATACTTTGCTCACTCGGCTAAGCTTGCGGTGCTCAGTGGACAACTATTAGATGCGCAATTAGCTATTAATGAAGCAATAAAACATCCACAGTTTGCAGCTATTGAATGCGATTTAATTGCCAATGTATTAACTCGTTTAGGTCACTACCAACTTGCACTAGAATGGCAATTACGGGCCTACCAACAAGCCCCTAACAACCCGCAAATAAGTTATAACCTAGCTGTGGCCTATAAAATCATGGCGCAATTTAATGATGCTAAACAACTATTACATCAATTAACACAACAGCAGCCACAGTATTTTCAAGCTCATTATTCGCTAGCTGAACTTAACGATAGCCAACAGGCTAAGCAACATTTACAACAGCTGTTAACTTTAACCGAACACGCTAAAACGCCGATGCAGCAACAATTTTTGTACCATGCGATTGCACTTAATTACGAACACTGCACTGATTATCAGCAAGCCTTTGCGCATTTTACTACAAGTAAGCAAGCAATCTCTGGGCATGTAAAATATGCTGCGCAAACCCATCGTAAATTTTGTGAGCAGCTGATAGCACTCAGTAATGATTATAAACCGCGCACAAGCAACAGCGATTTTGAGCCGCTATTTGTGGTTGGTATGCCGCGCTCTGGCACTACTTTGCTAGAAAAAATAATTAATCAGTCAGCGCTAGTGCAAGGTGTGGGTGAACTTAATGATATTGCTCAGCTTTGCCAAGGTGCTAATGTTCAGGTATTAAATAGCAATGTACTTAAACTGGCATATTCAAATACTGAGTTAACAGCCCAGCTTAGCCAATATCAGCAACGTATTAATCAGCTGGTGGCACGTGGGCTGCGTAGTTGCGACAAACAGCCATTTAATTTTTACTATATCGATTTAATTTTAGCGGCTTTTCCTAAGGCTAAAATCATTTGCATGCAACGAGGGCGAAAAGCTAGCTGTATCGCTAATTACCGTCAACTATACAGCCCAGCCAGTGCATTTCATCACTACAGTTACAACCTGCAAGACATCGATAGTTTTTATCAAGATTACAGCGGTTTGATCAATCATTTTGCAGCAAAACACCCTGGTAATGTGATGATAATGCAATACGAAACGCTTGTTTCAGAGCCGCAGCTAAGCACGCAACAGCTGTATGGGTTTTGTAATTTACCTTGGCAAATTGAGTGTCTGGATTTTCATAAGCAACATAGCCCGTCGGCAACAGCAAGCAAAGTGCAAGTGCGCCAGCCGCTCAATAAAAAAACCATTGATTACTGGCAACACTATGGGTTTGCATTTTAACGCGCTGGGCAAGGGTCTGTGTCGATAGGTAACTCATCACGGCCGCCCCACTCACTCCATGAGCCGTCATAAACATGCAGATTTTCATACCCACACTCATCAGCAAATAACGCCAAGATGCATGCCGTAACGCCGGAGCCACAACTAAACTGCAAGGTCGTTTCAGGAGTCGCCTGCTCACCTAATACCGCGTCGAATGCTGCTTTAATGTCAGTTAATGGTTTTGCTTCGCCATCATCTAATAACTCAACAAAAGGTAAAGCACGACTATTTGGAATATGGCCGCTGCGCATGCCCGCTCTAGGCTCTACCATTTTACCTAAATAACGCTGATAACCGCGCGCATCAAGTAATACCGTTTGTTCATCATCGATACCATTAAAAACCGCAGCGGCATCTATAAAGTAATCCGTTCTTGGGTTAGCAATGAAGTTTCCTTTATGATGATGACGGCTGTATTCAACTTGAGTGAGATACCCGAGAGATTGCCATTTTGCTAGGCCACCACTGAGTACTTTGACATTATCAAAGCCCATGGCTTTAAACATCCACCAGCCTCGTGCGGCACTAAATAAACCTTGGTCTTCATAAATAATTACTAAAGAATCTTTATCAACCCCCATTAACTGCATCTGCTCAGTAAATTGCTCTGCACTACACATGCTATGTGGTAGTGGATTGTCTTGATCGGCTAATTGCTTTTTAAAGTCAAAACGCTGTGCATTTGGCAACTTGGCCTCGGGTTGATACTCACCGAGCTTACCTGGGCGCACCATGCCGGCATCAAAAATAATCAGCCTGGGGTCGTTTATGTGCTCGTTCAACCATTGGCAAGTTACTATGTTTTTCATTGTGTTCCTTATAATTAACCTGATGAAAAATCAGCTTATTTCCATTCAACTAAGCTATGAATTACTCTTACATCATAATCTTGCCAGCTAATATTTACACTGTAAATACACTTAAAGGCTGTATGGGTGAAATCAACTTTTTGCCACCTAATGCTAGACGCACCCTTAAATATGCATCGTTGATATAAATAGGAAAAATAAATTTGGAATATGAAAATGAGCTTAACATTACGGTTTAACGCTAATAGAAGTATATTTTAGGAGTTATTAATCTTAGAACTCGTATATACTTACAACCTAATGCAGTAATAGTAAATATTACTAATATTATCAGTTCAAAAAACGATGGTTGTTCAGAGTTAAGCATAATGAAAGAAAATCATAATACGATAACTGCTAGCCAAGTAACTGGCAATATTCTAGTTGTGCTACCAAAGTTCATTGGCGACGCGGTCAATTGCACACCTTCATTGCAGCTACTTAAAAACCTTTATCCAAATAAAAATATTATATTACTAATTAGACCTCATTTAGTTGAGATGTTTAAGCGTGAAACCGACTATTCAATTATAGTCGATGAACGCTTTAATAAAACTCAACCTGTGTCTATTTGGGCGTTCGCTAAAACACTTAAAGCCACAAATATTCAAGTTGCAATAATAATGCGCAACTCATTGTCTGAAGCAATACTTTGCTTTTTAGCAAGTATCAAATACCGAGTAGGTTATGCAAAAAATGGACGTTCGCTATTATTAACGCATAAGTTAAAGTTAAACGAAAATCACCATTATATATTTCGCTACTGCCGACTTGTGAATGAACCCCATGATAATCCGTTTAACTCTATACCAAAGACCGTGCTGGTAAAAGAGCCCAGTCTGTTAATCCCTAAACAGAACAAAAAATCTATTGGAGTTTATTTTGGCGGGAAAAATAAAGGTTTTCGTCATTACCCTAACGAGCTTTCATTTATTGCAATGGCGGATATAGCTAAAAAGATTGGTTGCACCTTTTATATTTTTGGTGATAACGCCGAGCTTAAAGATGCCCAGCAATTACATCAGCAGCTAAATCAGCAACAAGTTGACTCTGTTGTCCTTGCAGGAAAAACCTCGATTATAACTATGATAGACGCTATTGGTGAGCTTGATTTATTACTGACAATCGACTCTGGTCCCATGCATATTGCAGCTGCATTCAATATTCCTTTTGTTGCTGTAGTGGGTATGGGAACTTCACCATGGAGTGTTGTGGCACCCAAAGTAACCAATGCCATTACGTTAATTGCAAATGGCAATCAGCTACTTGAAAAAGATATTATTAACGACATAAAGCCACAGCACATCAGTGAGGCGGCTTTAAAGTTACTGAATCACTAAATCTTAATAATTTCAGAACTCAGCGGTGCCATTTTTGCGAGTATTTATTTGGCACCCAAGCAACAAGCATATCTTGCCATTGTTGCAAAATAACGTATTGGCATTAAGCCCCCTGTGAAACGCTGAATTCTGCATCTTGAGGTGGCTTGGGTATATAAATGCAAAGAATAAAAGCCCAGTAACTATAAATAATAGTAAAACTCTAAACTTTTAAATTGCAGCAAGTTAATTACTAACAACTAAGAGTTAGAAATCAAACCATATTGCTCGTCTAAAATAGCAATTACTTCACTACGCGGATCTGCTGGAATTGTAATATCACGGCCCACAATTTTGCTAGCGATACCAACATAAGTATCAGAAACAGTTAACATAACCGACTCAGGTAAAATGTAATCTTTTGCTAGTTGCTCACGTTCAGGCATACGATCTTTATTCAGCAATACATCACTATCAGGCACATTATTAATTAATAACTGACGAAACCCTTCTTTAGAGTTCTCAACAATTTTGCCATCTTGATAAGCTAATTCATCCCAAATACGTGATGAGTCTGGCGTGCCTACCTCATCAATATAAATTAGTTTATTAGTACCATTTAAGTCTTCCACATAACCAAACTCAAATTTAGTATCAACGAATATTTGACCTAACTTAGCCAACTCTTCACTTATCAGAGTAAATCCTTCAACCAGTAATTGCTCATATTTAGTAACATCTTCTGCTGATTTAAAGTTAAATACGGCTAAGTTATTTAGAATATTATCGCGAGTAATATTGACATCATCCACCGCCGGAATATCAGCAACATCGGTAATAATTCCTTTTGTTGATGGCGTAATAAGTACTTCGTCTAATTTTTGGTTCGCAGTTAAGCCATCGGGGAGTTCTAAACCACAAAAGTTGCGAATACCTTTATTATAATCACGCCACATGCTGCCTGTAATATATTGACGAGCAATTGCCTCAACTTTCACAGTACTGGCTTTACGCACAATCCACACATACGGATGTGGAATATCAACAATATGATTTCCCGCAAGGCCTGCCTGATCAAATAACTTAAACCAATGTGATGCAACAGTATTTAACGCAATACCTTTACCTGGCACACCATTTAAACCATTTTCACCTTGCCAAATACAATCAAACGCTGAGATACGATCAGAAATAACCATAATAGCCAGTTCTGTACCTTTAGGAACTTGGTAACCCTTATCGCTGATCAAACGCGCGCTGTCTTCGTCGGTTAACCAATAAACTGAACGTACTTTACCACTGTGAACGGGGCTCTTTGTGCGTATTGGTAAGTCATCGTTTACGTCTAAAACTTTATAGCTAGTCATGCTATCTCCGAATGTATGGCATGCTCATAATGAGCATAAGTATGGTATTAGGGTTATGAGGTGTTAATAATAATCGAGACGGCGTTAAATCACAATTAAAGGACTTTGTTGTTTAACGTGTTTTGTTTTCATTTTTCTTACTGCGTTATAGTATAACACCAAATAAACCACAACTCGCTGCATATGATCAATATTCAAAGACTTAGTTTTAAATGGCACTCGCAACAAACTATCCCTACATTGACTATACCCTCTTTAGTCATTGAGCATGGCGAGCATGTATTTTTACACGGCCCGAGTGGCTCTGGAAAATCAACCCTACTGTCATTGCTTGCTGGTATAAACAAGCCAAATTCAGGCACACTTAGTGTGCTTGATATAAACTTGGCGCAGTTGAGCCACCGCAAGCGAGATGCATTTCGCTCTGATCACATAGGGTATATTTTTCAAAACTTTAATTTGCTCCCTTATTTGTCACCGCTGGAAAATGTGATGCTAGGTTGCCAATTTTCTAAACCCCGCCAACAAAACGCATTGCAACAAAGTGATACATTGGCACTGGAAGCGCAAAGGTTATTGGGGGCACTTGGCCTGTCGAGCGAACACCACCACCGTAGCGTGGCTGATTTAAGTATTGGACAACAACAACGCGTTGCCGCTGCACGTGCTTTTATTGGTAGCCCTGAACTTATTATTGCTGACGAACCCACATCAGCCTTAGATGCAGCGAATCGAACAGCATTTATCGAACTGTTATTTGCACAAGCTAACTTAGTAGGTAGTACGTTGGTATTTGTAAGTCATGATGAAAACCTACAAGCACTTTTTAACCGCTCAATTAGTCTTGTTGATATTATGGAGCAAGTAATATGATTTTAATAAAACTTGCTTATAAAAGCCTACTCAATCGCCGCGGCAGCGCATTTTTAACCTTGTTTACTATTGCCATTAGCGTCATGTTGCTATTGAGTATTGAGCGTGTACGCGTTGATGCTAAAAGTAGTTTTAGTAATACTATTTCTGGCACTGATCTCATTGTTGGCGCTCGTACCGGCGATATACAGCTGTTATTATCTTCGGTTTTTCGCATTGGCCATGCTAACAATGGTGTTAGCTGGCAAAGCTATGAATATATAAAACAGCAACGCGGTGTCAACTGGACCATTCCGCTGTCACTAGGAGATAGCCATAAAGGCCAAGCGGTACTAGGCACCTCAGTGGATTATTTTCAACATTATAAATTTGCTAAAAAGCAACCGCTTAGTTTTAGCCAAGGCCGCACCTTCGCCCATTTAGATGAAGTAGTACTGGGTGCGCAGGTCGCTGCCAAGCTAGGCTATTCGCTAGGCGATAATATCGTTATTTCACACGGTATGGGTAATACCAGCTTTCATCATCATGATGATAACCCTTTCACTGTGGTGGGCATTTTAGACGCGACGGGCACCCCCGTTGATAAAACCCTACATATTCCATTAGCGGCTATTGAACTGATCCACAGCGGTAGCCACACCAGCCATGAACAGCATGACGATCTAACAGGCGAACCTAAGCAAATCACCGCGTTTTTAGTGGGTTTTGATTCTCCTCTTTATACGTTACAAGTAAGGCGCAATATTAATCAATACAAACCTGAAGCGTTGCTTGCCATCATGCCAGGTGTAACTTTACGTGAGCTATGGGAAATGCTGACAATTGTTGAAAAAATCTTGTTACTGTTTTCTATTGTAGTGGTACTCGTGAGCCTACTAGGCATGCTAACGACTCTATTAGCCAACCTTAACCAACGCCGCCGCGAATTGGCCATTTTACGCTCGGTCGGTGCGCGTCCTTGGCATTTATTCACATTGATCAGCATTGAATCACTACTGATAACCTTTTTGGGCTGCCTAGTAGGCTGTGGGTTATTTTATTTATTAATGTCTCTTGCCACAGGTTACTTACAAAGTAATGCTGGCATCACAATCACCATTGCTATGCTATCGAGCTATGAACTGGTATTGATCGGCGCTATTATGACGGCTGGCTTTATCGTTGGTTTAATACCTTCCACCCGCGCCTATTTTTACTCATTGTCTGATGGCATGAGCATTAAAATTTAAGAGGAACATCATGCAGTACTTTCAAAAGTTCACTTTACTTTGCTTAGTTATTTTTAGCTTTGGTTATAATTTGAGTAGTTATGCCAATGAACCAAAAGAAATTTTTTGGGAAGACTTAATTCCTAAGGGACATGTACAAATAGATACTCAAGATCAAGCTAGCCATGAAGGTACAGAGCAAAATTGGGTGCAACCGGATCTAGATGCACCAATTGTTAAGGAACTCAATGGCCAATCAGTCAGCTTACCTGGGTTTGTAGTACCTCTTGAAGGTGACAGCGAAATGATTACTGAGTTTTTATTAGTGCCTTACTTTGGTGCTTGCATCCACGTGCCACCACCACCACCGAATCAAATTGTTCATGTAACAATTAAAGGCGGCGTGCCAATTGAAAGCTTGTACGATGCCATAGTCGTTACCGGCATCATCAGCACCGAAAGCTGGAGTGGCGAAATAGCCCAAGTAGGCTATAAAATGACAGCCGTCGGCGTCGCACCATTCGAACTATAAATTATAAAAGGTTAAAGACTTTCACCTTTAACCTTTTATTGATCAACTCAACCTCTAACCTATACTGCAAACACGCTGAATTAACGTTGGCATTGACTACAATACACAGTACTACGTTGCCCTAAACGGATCTCAGTTAAGGTTTTTTTACACACCATACACGCCTCACCTTTACGGCCATACACTAAAAGTTGTTGGGCAAAGTAACCTGGTTTACCATCACTTTGCGCAAAATCTTTTAGTGTAGTACCGCCTTGAGTGATAGCTGCAGCCAAAGTATCTTTAATAATAGGGATTAATTGCTGATAACGCGCGAGTGCTACTTTTCCTGCTTCACGTTTTGGGTGAATACCGGCTTTAAAAAGAGACTCGTTAGCGTAAATATTACCCACACCAACCACCACAGCGTTATCCATAATAAATTGTTTGATTGGTACTTTTTTATTGCGCGACTGCTCATATACGCGCTTAGCAGTAAATTCATCAGTGAGTGGCTCAGGACCCAGTTTACTCAGTAAGCTATGACATTCGCCGGGCGCTTGCCATAAACAACAACCGAATCGGCGTGGGTCATTTAGTCTCAGTGCTTTACCGTTGGCAAATATAAACTCGATATGATCATGCTTTTTTAATGGCTCATTTTGTTCAACAACTCGTAAATTACCTGACATACCTAAATGCAAAATAATACTGCCCAGTTCACACTCAAGTAGCAAATACTTTGCCCTACGCTTAACAGCTAACACAGCTAAGTTAACTATTTTGTACACATCATCAGGCACAGGCCAGCGCATATTCGGATTATGAATATTCACCTTTGTAACTGTTTGCTGCAAAATGTGTGGGGTGATCCCCATTCGGCTAACTTCAACCTCTGGTAATTCAGGCATACTATTTAGGCTCACTTTGTGAAAAATTAAAACTCGGGAATAAACGCTGCGCAGTTGCTTTATCAAGTGATAACACGCGCTGGTTGCTTTTATCTAATAAATAATAGCCTTGCGGTGCACTGTATAACAGATACAACCAAGGGAGTTGCTCACCGGCCAGCCACACTGTGGCAACCGTTAACGCAGGCGTATTATGAAATGCCCGCTGATCATCAGCGACCGATAATTGCATGCTCTGCCATTCATTTACTAATGCCACAAGGTTGGCTGTTGTTGCTTGCCAAAAACTAGCAGGTGCATTATTGATTAATGCAGTGGCGCGCCAAGAAGTGCCTATTCGCTCTATTTTTTGATCAGGGAATTCAAGTGCTAAAATAAAGTTTTGCGCTGGCAATACACTTTGCACACTAGATTGTTCTGAACCACTGTTGAGTTTGGTATGTAATCCATTGAAAAAGAAAATCATCAACAGCATTGAAAAAATAACCACATTATTCCAGCCTTTGCGGCCTAACTGCATTTGAGTTCTTCCTAAAAGATTCAATTAGTTAAAGTGTAACCAAAAACATGTAAAAATGGCAGTTGAATTTTTTACCTAGCTGAGAAGTTAATATTACAAAAATTCACCAGTGGGAATGTGTCAAAGTTAGATTACTTTGCTAAAATACGGCAAAATTTAAGGAGTTCCGTCATGTCAATGTATGTAGTGGGTCATAAAATCCCAGATTCAGATTCTATTTGTGGTGCCATCGCACTGGCTTATTTGAAAAACCAAATCGAAGAGCCCGCAATCCCAACGCGCCTTGGTGAAATATCACCTGAAACGCAGTTTATTCTGGATAAGTTCGGCTTTGAAGCGCCAGAACTAAAATTAAGTTATGCCGGTGAAGATGTTTACATCGTTGACCATACCGAAAAAACCCAAGCACCCGATGATATCGATCAAGCTCGTGTAGTGGGTGTTGTTGATCACCATAAACTAGGTGATTTAACCAGCTCTACACCGCTTGAGTGTTGGATCCGCCCTGTTGGCTGCTCAAACACCATTATTAAAATGATGTATGATTTCTACAATGTTGAAATTCCAAAAGACATTGCAGGCATCATGATGTGTGCAATTTTAAGTGATACGGTTATTTTCAAATCACCAACCTGTACGACCGCTGATATCAAGTGTGTTGAAGCGCTTGCTGAAATTGCCGGCATCGAAGACTTTAAAGAATTAGGCATGGACATGTTCCGCGTTAAGTCAGCGGTTGAGAATACTCCAGCGCGTGATTTAGTAATGCGTGATTTTAAAGACTTTAATATGAACGGTAAACTAGTGGGTATTGGCCAACTAGAAGTTATTGACCTAGCGGTATTTGATGATATTAAAGCAGACCTTGAAGCTGATATTGCCAAGCTAAAAGAAGAAGGTGGACGCCACTCAGTATTTTTACTGCTTACTGACATCATGAAAGAAGGGTCACAAATGCTAATCGTCTCTGACGATGCAACACTCGTTGAAACTGCTTATGGCGAAACACCTAAAGACGGAAAAGTATGGCTAGACGGCGTACTAAGTCGCAAAAAGCAAGTAGTACCACCACTACAAGACGCTTTTGCAAAGCTTTAAGTGCTAGGTGCTAGGTGCTAGGTGCTAGGTGCTAGGTGCTAGGTGCTAAAAATATTAACCTTGTGGGTTTTTCCTGCAAGGTTTTTTATGCCTGAAGCTCGAAATATGACGGCTGACGGCCAGTTTAAAACAAAAAACCCAGCTTAGGCTGGGTTTTTGATATTCATAGAAAACTAAAATTACTTGATTTTAGCTTCTTTGAAAAGAACATGTTTACGGATTTTTGGATCAAACTTTTTGATTTCCATTTTTTCCGGCATGTTACGCTTGTTCTTGTCGGTAGTGTAGAAAAAACCAGTACCAGCTGTAGAAACTAAACGGATCTTATCACGCATGACTCAGGTCCTTAAACTTTTACGCCGCGAGCACGGATTTCAGTAAGAACCGTGTCGATGCCTTTTTTATCGATAATACGCATACCTTTAGTAGTAGTGCGTAATGTTACAAAACGTTTTTCACTTTCAACCCAAAAACGGTGTGTTTGTAGGTTAGGTAGGAAACGACGTCTAGTCGCGTTTCTCGCGTGTGAACGGTGATTACCAACCGCAGGACGCTTACCTGTAACTTGACATACTTTAGACATGTCTATATATCTCCAATAACTTCGCTCGAGCTTAATTTGTCCCCTAGGCTATGTATTTTGTGCCCCAGGGATAAATCGAAGGGCGCTCTTTATACAGCTTATACAGGCAAAGATCAAGTGATTGATCTAATCCAACCAGCTCATGTGTAAATTTGATAGCGGCTAATTATAAAGATCGAATGCCCTTAGGGAAAGTAAAAACTGCATTTAAATTAAACTAATTTGCAAATAAGCACTAAACCGCTCATTTTTAACACGCTTAGTGATTTGAATACGCTTAAATCAAGCCTCGTTCTGCAAACGAAACACAATTATCTCCCCCAACAACGATGTGATCTAAAATATTTATATCGACTAATTGCAAAGCTTGCTGCAATTTAGTGGTAATTAATTTATCAGCTTGGCTTGGTTCAGCAATACCGGATGGATGATTATGAGCCAAAATAAGTGCCGCAGCGTTATTTTTTAAAGCCGCTTTGACGACTTCTCTTGGGTAAACAGATGCCGCATTAATAGTGCCATAAAAAAGTGTTTCTTCTTTAATTAAGCGATTCTGGCTATCTAAATACAACACCATAAACACTTCTTGCTGCAAACCTCGCAGCTCAATCGTTAAATAGTCATATACTGATTGCGGTGAATTAAAGACCGCTTCGCGCTGGCATTGTTCCATCATATAGCGACGACTCAATTCCAGCACCGCTTGAAGTTGCACAAATTTTGCTGTGCCCAACCCTTTTTGTGCACAAAAATCATCGATTGATGCATTAAATAAGTTATGCAGTGTTTGATTTTGTGTCATTAAATGTTGTGCTAACTCAACTACATTCATACCCGGCAAACCCGTTCGCAAAAATATCGCTAATAACTCGGCATCACTTAACGACTTAGCTCCTTTCGCCAGTAACTTTTCACGTGGTCGCTGGCTGCTTGGTAAAGAGGTGAGCTGCATTATTTCGTCCCTGAAAAATGATTTATAATTTAACTGTAATGCAAAAATAAAATTTCGCCTGTAAAAAGTGCGAATAAATTCCCTATTAAAACTTCGTCCATAAGACAAAGATTTGCTATCGTTAGCGCATATCGACAAAGAGTTTTATCAGGGTATGACAAAGTTATGACCAATTTAGCGACAGAATTAGTAAATAAAAAAATTGTACTTGGGATCAGCGGTGGTATTGCCGCCTACAAATGCGCCGAACTTGTTAGACGTTTAAAAGATCATGATTGTGATGTCAAAGTGGTAATGACTGAGTCAGCAAAACACTTTATCACACCACTTACCATGCAAGCGGTCAGTGGTGAAATGGTCTCAGACTCTTTGCTCGATCCTTCTGCTGAAGCCGCTATGGGTCATATTGAATTTGCCAAATGGGCTGATTTAATTTTAGTTGCGCCTGCTACATCTAATATCATCGCAAAAATGGCAGCCGGCATTGCAGATGATTTACTCACCACTTTATTGCTGGCAACACCCGCAAAAGTAGCTGTGGCGCCTGCGATGAATCAACAAATGTATACCCACCCAGCAACTCAAGCTAATCTAGCAACGTTAAAACAGCGTGGCATTGCAATTTGGGGGCCAGGTAAGGGTGAACAAGCATGTGGTGATATAGGTGCAGGGCGAATGCTTGAACCGCATGAATTAGTGGTACTATGCACGCAACCTTCGCAACCGCAACTACTAGCTGGTAAAACCATTACAATTACCGCAGGGCCAACTCGTGAAGCGCTCGACCCAGTGCGTTTTATATCGAATCACAGCTCTGGTAAAATGGGCTTTGAGCTTGCACATGCGGCAGTTCGTTTAGGGGCAACGGTTAACCTGATTTCAGGTCCGGTAACAATTGCGCCACCACCAGGTGTTAACCTAATTAACATTGAGACCGCTGTTCAACTACTTGAACAAGCGCTTATTTTTGCTCCCAAATCGGATGCTTTTATTGGTTGTGCAGCTGTTGCCGATTATCGCGCTGCCGCCGTTGCTGAGCAAAAAATGAAAAAACAAGACAATGAACTGACGCTCACTTTAGTTAAAAATCCTGATGTAATCGCTGCCGTTGCCAATCTTACAGAGCGTCGTCCATATACTGTTGGTTTTGCCGCAGAAACTCAAGATGTCGCAAACTATGCCAAAGGTAAACTGGTAAATAAAAACTTAGATATGATCTGCGCTAATGACGTATCACAAAATGGCCTTGGCTTTAATTCAGATCATAATGCTTTAACATTATTCTGGCACAATCAGCAAAAAGAATTAACAATCGATACCAAAAGCGCACTAGCACTGAGTGTAATGACTGAGCTTGCGAAACGGTTGTAAAAAGGCTGGCAAGAAGCTGAATAAAACATTAACATAGCCTTAATCGCTTGTTTAAAAAGTGAGTGGGCTTCAACCACAAAAGCTAAGTAAATTATTATAAAAGAAAGGAATGTTCATGCCTGCGACAAAAAGAAGTAATCGCAAAGAGCAAATACTACAAGCACTCGCACAGATGTTAGAAACCAGCCCAGGTCAACGTATCACCACAGCAAAATTAGCTGCTGAGGTAGGTGTTTCTGAAGCTGCGCTTTATCGTCACTTCCCGAGTAAAGCACGGATGTTTGAAGGCTTAATAGAGTTTATTGAAGACACTTTGTTGTCGCGTATAAATCTCATTCTTGAAAACGAAAAAGAAACGCAGAGCCGTATCTATAATATTTTATTACTACTATTGGCATTTGCTGAAAAAAACCCAGGTATCACCCGTATTTTAACTGGCGATGCACTGCAAGGTGAGCAAGAACGATTACGTGAGCGTGTACAAAGCTTGTTTGAAAAGCTTGAAACACAACTAAAACAAGTATTACGCGAGCGCAAACTTCGAGAAGGTAAAACCTTTCAAAGTGATGAGTTAACCATCGCCAACTTTTTACTTGCCTACATTGAAGGCAAGATGAACCAATTTGTGCGCAGTGACTTTAAAGCAAAACCTAGCGCGCAATTTGAAAAACAGTGGTTAGAATTACAAAAAATATGGCTTTAACTCCTAGCTCCTAAAATCATCAACCTTGTCGGTTTTCCTACAAGGTTTTTTTATAAATGTTACTTTCAACCTTTATTTTCGACCGCTTATCGTTTCTACTCGAATTGTTGAACAAACTCGTTATGATGATGCGGATGAAACAAAACGAGAAATAATAATGAAAGCACAACTTTCCCTACTCAGCGTAGTACTGGTTGCAAACCTTGGTAGTGCCGCAGCAAACGCAAAAGAGCCGCTACAATTTAAAGATATATTTGATTTCAAAGCAGCTAAAACGACGCAATTATCTGAAAATGGTGAAGTATTCAGCTTTAGTGCAACCCCATACCGCGGCGATGCAACAGGCCAAATCTATACCTTAAACAATAATAAGTTACTTGCAGAAATTGAGCGCGGCACTAAACCTACCATCAATAAAGCAGCTAACTGGGTAGCATTCACTCAAGTCCCTGCTTTGCTTGAAAAAGAGACTACAAAAAACAAAGACACCTTAAAAAATAATCTAGTGCTTGTTAATACAATAACGGGTGAACAACAAATTTTTGAGAACGTAACAGACTACCAGCTCTCTGATGATGGTCACTGGTTAGCGTATCGCTTTGATGAAAAAGTAGATAAAGACGATGCAAGTACAGATAGCGATGACGCTAAGAGCACAGATAAATCCAGCGAAATCAAACCAGATAAAAAAGACAAAGTATTTGACTTAGTGGTCGTAAATTTAAAAGATAAAACCACGCATACAATAAATAGCGTGTTTAGTTACGCTATTAATACCATAGGTAACGAGCTGCTTGTTAGCCAAAGCTACCCTGATGGCAGCGATAACCAAGTGGCATTGATTTCACTCAACAATGGCTTTAATACCAGTGTTTTAATTGACGAACCTGGGGTTGTGGCAAATAAAATAGCTTGGCACCCTACTAAAAACATTGCCGCATTCACACTTGGCAACTATGTAAATGACGATATGCGCCGTCGCGATCACCAATTAAAACTGTGGCAAAACGAGCAACTTACTGATATTGCTTCCCCAGAAAAAAGCTGGACTATCGGCAAAACGGCATCTCTAGAATGGTCTGAAGATGGCGAACGCTTATACTTTGAAAATCACCCTAAGTTAGCAACAAAAATTAAAGAAAAAAAATACACCGATCAAGCCTCGCTATTTGACTACGATACGATACGCGGCCAAAAAGGTCTTAATGTTTGGCATAACAACGATGCCGAAATTAAACCTCGCGAAAAACAACAATGGAACGAGAACAATAAAAATCGTCACTACCAAGCCGTTTACCACCTTAATGGCAAACAAGTTGCTCAACTAAGTACGGTTGATATGCCGAGCGTGGCACTAAATACCAATCGAACGACAACATTACTTGGTTCCTCCGATTTACCTTATTTAGAGCGTGTAATGTACGGCGGCTTTTTTGCAGATTACTATGCGGTTGATGTCAAAACGGGTAAGCGCAGCGCTATTATCAATGACTACCCATTTAGACCCAGCCTATCACCCAGTGGGCAATTTGCTGCTTACTTTGAAAATAGCCAAGTGCAACTGAAAGACTTAGGCAACAATAAAGTCAGCACCTTAACAAAAGCGATTCAAGCAACATTTGCTGATGATCAGCACGATTACCCATCAACTCAACCGGGTTATGGTTTCGCTGGTTGGTTAGCTGATAGCAGCCAAGTGCTGGTATATAGCAAATACGATATCTGGGCATTTGATGTTAAAACCCTCAAAGCCACACGCCTTACACAAGGTAAAGAAAATAACACGCAATATCGAGTCATCAAACTTGATAAAGACCAAGTTGGCTTCAAGCAAGATGAAATTTTATTACTTAGCGCTACAAACTTACAGAAAAAACAAACAGAGATAGCAAAACTTAACCTTGCCGATAACTCTGTTAGCAAAGTATTAAACGGTAAGAAACGCTTTGATGTAGTAAAAAAAGCTAAAAATGCCGATAAATACCTATTCACTGAGCAAACTTACCAGCAGTTCCCTGATTTTTATCAAACTGATTTTAGTTTTAACAAACCACAACGGGTTACCAACTTAAACCCACAAGTTAACGACTTTGCATGGGGACAAAAACCGGAGTTAATTAGCTATAAAGGTTTTGATGGTGAAGACCTACAAGGCGTATTAATTAAACCTGCGGGTTATAAGAAGGGCGATAAAGTGCCAGTGGTGGTGTACTTTTACCGTTATATGAGCCAGCGCATGTATGACTTCCCTAAAATGGAGTTAAACCACCGCCCTAACTTTCCTATGTTTACCTCAAACGGCTATGCGATTTTCTTACCTGATATTCGCTTTGAAATAGGTCATCCAGGTAAATCATCAACGCAGACCATGATCAACGCCACCCAAAAGCTGATTGATTTAGGTATTGCCGACCCTGATAAAATTGGCTTACAAGGGCATTCGTGGGCGGGCTATCAAAGTGCCTTTATGATCACCCAAACTGATATGTTCAAAGCTGTTGTATCGGGTGCGCCAGTGTCTAACATGACCAGTGCTTACAGCGGGATCCGCTTAAAATCAGGATTAGCGCGTCAGTTCCAATATGAAACTGGGCAAAGCCGTATCGGTAAAACCTTGTTTGAAGCGCCAGAGCTTTACATCGAAAATTCACCCGTGTTCTTCGCTGATAAAGTAAATACGCCGATTCTAATTATGTTTGGTGATAAAGACGATGCAGTGCCATGGCATGAAGGTGTGCAGTATTACTTAGCGCTGCGCCGTGCAGGTAAAGATGCGACGTTTTTACAATATGAAGGTGAACCGCATCACTTAAAGAAATTCCCGAACCAAGTAGATTTCTCTATTCGTATGATGCAGTATTTTGATCATTACTTAAAAGGCAAACCCGCTGCAAAGTGGATGACTGAAGGTGAAGCTTTCATTGAAGAGTAAGCTGAAAAACAAGCAGCTATAAACAAAAACGCCCAGCAATTGCTGGGCGTTTTATTACGATATAAAAACTTACCTAACTCATTGGGGTTACCGCCTACTCTTAGCTTTATATTGGCTTTTTATACAACTCAAATCATCATCACTGATAATGATGATATCCCAGCCAAGGGCATCCATCTATTTACGTGTAGTTGGTAAAATGGTGCGGTGCTAACACTCTGCCCAATATTAAGGGTATGAGAATAACGATCGCTTGGCTTTAAATGCGCTCATAGTAAAGTAAGCAATTACTTTAAAAAGGCCGTAAAGTATACCCAAATTAATCATCAAAGCGATATTAGCTATTTACACTGGCACCAAACATAATAATATAAGTAAATAACACATTAGCTATTATAGTTCATGTTTAACACCTTATATTTGAAATCAATTATGTTTTAAGGAAAGAATATTAAGATTTTACGTAAATTTCTGCAATTTGCTTTTTTTATCAGTATTGCAATTATTGTTATTGGCCTACTTCTACCACAGCAGTACCAAGTGAGTAAAAGTGTCAAGATAAATGCTAAAACAAGCGAAATTGCACCGTATGTCAGTGACTTTACCAAATGGCAAACTTGGTCCCCATGGGAAAAGCTTGACCCAAGTATTAAATTCTCTGTCGCTAAACCGAGCTCAGGCGTGGGTGCTCATCAGTTTTGGCAGGGTCGCTGGGGAGCCGGTGAAATAACAATCACAAGTATCAGTGAGTCTATAATTAATTTTAATATTTTATTTAACGATGAACATATTGCTAGTGGAATAATTCGTTTCTCACCTCAGCAAACTCATACTTATGTATCTTGTGAGATAAAAGGAGAAATAACCACCCCACTTACTGGGGGTTACTTAGCCATTTTAAATCAACATATTTTGACAAATACCGTTGAGCTTGGCCTTAATAATTTAAAAACTACCGTGCAATTACGCGTCACAGACAAAGGAAATAAAAATGACAGTCAAAGTAGCTCAGGCAAAAATTAATCTTGCCCATATTATTGAGTCTAAACTTGGCTATGCAATGGTAAAAAGCAGCTCTGTTCGCATAACCACCGATAGTGATGATAGTT
The DNA here is from genome assembly GCF_012927645.1 of Pseudoalteromonas arctica. Classification (GTDB taxonomy): domain Bacteria; phylum Pseudomonadota; class Gammaproteobacteria; order Enterobacterales; family Alteromonadaceae; genus Pseudoalteromonas; species Pseudoalteromonas arctica_A. The sequence goes on from NZ_JABBMT010000018.1 coordinate 67,496, forward strand.
ATAGTGTTCAAGGTCAGAATCAACTCCCCTACAGTATTAAAAGTGACACTTCCTTACTTACCCGTGCCCAAAATCGTCAACAGCTCTTATTAATAAACCAACAACAAAACATTGAAGCAATAATGGCTATGGCACTGAGCTTTTGTCCTGATGTTACAAGTAACGGGCAACCCGACAGCGACTGGGTAGAGCGCTTTATTGCATTGTGTGAAGGTACGTCTAATGAATCAATGCAAAAACTTTGGGCTAAAATTTTAGCGGGTGAAACAGTTTCCCCCGGTACTTTTTCAATTAAGAGCTTACAAACTCTTAAACAAATGACCCAACGCGAAGCTGACGCATTGCAAAAATGTACTGCGATCTGTGGCTATAATGAAAAAGATAATAGCCATTTAATTTTATTAGGCTTTTATAAAAAACATTCGCTATTTGATTTACTACGTAAAGGCAATAAAGTGTCATTCAATCTCGGTAAAGCGGGGATCAGCTTTCCTGATGTATTAACCTTGATGGATATCGGCCTCATCTACCGCAAAGAAATTGAATCAGCCGCATTAAAAGCAAACCAAGAAATAAGCTTTACTTTTTTAACTCAGCGGGTGGTACTCAAACCAAAAAATAACGATTTGGTACTCAGTTACTATAAATTTACACAAACGGGTGATGAACTTAGAAAATTGATTAACACGCCAGTTAACAAGGCTTACAAGCAATTGTTAAGTAGTGCGCTTGAAGAAGAGTTTGAAGTAGCGTGGCACGCAATTAAATAACGCTGCCACGCCAAAGCAAACACAAATTAGAAGTGAATTTGTATGCCTGCAAATGGACCAGATGCATCAATATTAGTATATAGATTATCTATATCATCAAGCTCTAGCGTCATTTTACGGTAACCCGCTTTAATATCTAAATCTACCGCTAAGTTATCAAGTAAAGCCCATGCAATACCCGTTTGATAGTCTTGTACTTTGCTATCATCAATAGCAAGTAAGCTGCCTTCAAAGAAGACGCTTAAACCAGTTAACGGTAAGCCTACTTCAGCACGGCCATACACTAATGGCACAAAACCAGAAAAATCCACAGTTTCAGTGCTACTAGCATCTTTTTTATCAGTGACGATTATTTCCCCATCAAACTGCTTAGCATTGATGCCTAAATCGATTGACACTAAATCATTATCAAAAATTTCATAATAAAGAATATAATCAATGTGCGATAAGTCACTCACTGTATTTATTTCTGTACCGATAGCGAAATTACGATCACCAAACTCAAATGCTTCATCATCAAGTTTAGCGTAACCATTTAACTCAAGCTCGGTATACTTTAACTTAATATTTGGCACTAATGGAATTGGATGCTCAAGCGCTGCATAGTAGCTAATGAAGGTTTCATCTTCAAAATTAAAGTCTTGCATTTGCATCTTACTGCTATCAGAAAAGCTACCTGAATTATCAGATTGCCAGCCATCAACACCAACATATAAACCTAATAGAGTGTCAGCCTGAGCCACTGGAGCTAAAAATGCCATTGAAAGGGCGGCGGCTAAACAGTACTTTTTCATGTGTTATCCTTGCGCTAAAAGTTCGCTAAGTTCAATAAGAGCCGCATTGGCTCGTGAAATATAATTTGCCATTACTAATGAGTGATTAGCAACAAAACCAAAACCATTACCATTTAAAATCATCGGACTCCAAACAGCCTCTTGGGTTGCTTCAAGCTCACGTATAATTTGTTGTAAGCTCACACGTGCATTCTTTTTCTCTAATACATCAGCAAAGTCGTATTCTACCGCTTGCAAGAAATGTAATAAAGCCCAAGTAGCCCCACGTGACTCATAAAACACATCATCAATTTCCCACCAAGAAGTTTTTATTTGATTTTGTAATGGTGTATACGTCGCTTGATGTGCTTCTTTGTCACCGGCTAAATCAGTATTTAACCGCTCTTGACCAACACTGGCACTTAACCGCTGGCTTAAACTACCAAGGCGTTTCTCTGCTTCTTTTAACCAGCCTCGTAAGTTATCTGCCCGCGCATAAAACTGGCTATCACGGCTGTTTAGGTCGGCTATTTGAGTGCGGTAAACAATTAGTAAGTCAATACCTTTTTGGTATTCACTCTCGGCACTTGGCCACGCCCATGCTTCTGAACTGATATTAAATTGTGGTTGCGCTTTTTTTAGTGCTTCATGTTCGGTTGATTGCGACTGAGAACGGCTAAAGTCTTTGCGCATTGAGAGTGCCAAATCGCGCGTCATTTCTAATGCGCCATATTCCCAAGCAGGCATATTATCCATAAAAATACTCGGAGGTATTACATCATTTGATAAATAGCCGCCAGGTTTATTCAATAATGTGCTAGCGACATTAATCAAAGCAGTAGTTGTTGTGTAACCTGTTACTAGTTTTTCGCCACGCTGTTGCGCATCCTGTTTAGCTTGCGTGATCACATTTACGCGGCTTGGCTCAATACTCCAATACACAGATACGGCATAAAATAAAATAAAAACTAATATTAGCCCTGCTATAATTTTCCCTTTATGTTGTGACATTTAATCTCCTAGTGATGTGTATGGTGCTGCTGTGATTGTGATACTTGCTCAACTTGGCTTTCTAATGAAACCACTGTAGCTTGAGTAAATACACGATCGCCATTGCTAAAATATAGCGTGAGTTTGAGTTCTTGCCCTATTTTTAACGGCTCTTTTGGTTCAAAAACCATCAAGTGATAACTACCTGGTTTAAAATCTAGTTGTTGATGTGCTTTGATCTCTAACATATCTACCTTTTGCATTTTCATCATACCATTAACATGCTGGTGTTCGTGCACTTCAACTCGCCCTAAGCCCTCAAGGCTAGCCTTTGTTAATGTCACTGCTGCATCGCCATGATTAACAAGTGTTAAATATCCAACACTGGATTGACTGCCAGGTAAAAACCCCCTTACTTGGGCATGGCTAACTACAATATTACTTGCTGGATCATGTTGATGCTCTGCATGAGCAAATAGCACTGGAGAGTATAGGCCTACAGCTAAAAAAGCCGCAGTAAAGATAGTTAATAATGGCTTAAGAGTCATGTCGATCCTTGTTAAAATAATCAATTTGAGTGCTAAATTTAGCATGTTTGTGAAAAAATAGTCAGCTAAATTAGCATTTAAGGTAACCTCTGTGTGGCAAACTATGCGACCTTTTTATTATCCGCGACTAACCAACATAGAAAAACAATCAACAGTAGCGGCCATGCGATCATCACAGAACCAAACAACAAGGCCAGCATCACGCCGACCCCCACGATTAAACCTGCGCCAATCAAACCAACACTAACCAGCGCAATAATAGCAATAACTACCACCACAGCTACTAATGCACCAAATAGTTCAATGCCAACCCAACTCAAGTCAGCAATCCACAAAGGGAGCTGCCATGAGCCAAACTGCATTACCTCAAATGGACTAGCAGCAATAAACAATACAGCTAGCAGGCACAGTGCAATAATTTTCATGGCGCTCTCCTAATAAACCTTGTTCTCTAAACAACAATGTGCAATTAAATAACCCGCACCTATAAATAGTGGGAACTGAATAAACAGTACAATAACTGCTAATCGAGTTGCCCAAATCGGAAAGTCAAACCGACGCGCTAAGCCACTACATACTCCCGATATTTTTTTATTTAATGGATCTTTACACCATTGAGTATTGTTATTAAATGTATTCATTTTTATAACTCCTAAGCCGACTGTTTTACTTTCGCTTTAAGTGCTGCGAGCTCTTTATCCAAAGCATCATTTTTAACCAGCGTATCAATTTGCGTTGCCGTGTCTGATTGATTCGCTGCAGCCATTTCGTATGCTTCCACTTGCGATTCAATTAACTCAACTCGGTGCTCAATCACATCAAAACGCGACAGTGCATGTGCCACTTTATCGCTATGCAACTGTTGATTAACTCGTACTCGTGCATTTAAAACACTATGTACCTGAGTTAAGCTTTGCTGCTTTGCTTTGGCTGCACTAAGTTTGTTTTGTAAACGCTGTGCATCGGCAGCTAACTTAGCCAATGAATCGGTTAATTTAACGAGCTCAGGTTCAACAGCCGCCATATCAGCGGCTACACGCTGCTTTTCTTTTAATGCGGCTGTGGCTAAATCATCTCGGCCTTTACTGACGGCTATTTCGGCTTTTTCTTGCCATTGTGCTATGGATGTTAACTTATCACTTTGCTGGCGTTTCAATGCTTTTTCTTCACACAAAATCGCTGCCGCGGTAGTACGGCACTCATTCAGAGCTTGTTGCATCTCGATAATAAGTAAATTAAGTAGTTTTGCTGGATCCTCTGCCTTATCAAGCACAGCGACTAGATTTGATTGAATTAGATCATTAACACGATTCATTAGGCTCATGATTCTCTCCTGTTGATTATGGGTGATTACACCAAGGAGATTCCAAGACTTATGCCATGTCGTAAAAAAACAACTAAAACAATAAATAACAATAAGATAGAAATATAACATCAATTTAAACGTGACATTTAGCTGAATTAAAATACGTTAAATTAACTAAAAAAGTGATATTTTGACTAAATTTTAGGATCAAAAAAGCCACTAATAAGTGGCTTTTTCATATTCAAAGTTTCAGCTATTCAGGCACAAAACTTAATGCTTTATCCATCACAGCTAAATCGGCTTGCTTACCATGGCCGTTTTCAGATAAGTGACGTCTAAATCCTCGCGCCCCTGGTTGGCCTTGAAAAATACCCAACATATGGCGAGCTATGTGCCAAAAATTAGCGCCTTGGCGCATTTCATCTTCAATATAACCATACATTGAACGCACCACGTCATGACGCGATAATGTACACGCAGTATCACCGTAAATTCTCTCGTCCACTTCACTTAATATAAATGGATTACTATACGCTTCACGACCGATCATAACGCCATCAAGATGCGCTAAATGAGCAAGACTATCAGCGATGGTATTAACCCCACCATTTAAGCTTAAATCAAGTTGTGGATAATCTTTTTTCAGTTGATAAACACGCGGATAATCAAGTGGCGGAACTTCACGGTTTTCTTTCGGACTTAATCCCTTTAGCCATGCTTTACGGGCGTGAATAATAAAGTCATCACAGCCAACCTTATGACTCGCTTCGATCAACGCACATAAAAACTCATATGAATCTTGCTCATCAATACCAATGCGTGTTTTCACCGTAACAGGAATCGTCACTTCCGCCTTCATTGCTGCAATACAATCAGCAACAAGCTGTGGCTCGCCCATCAAACACGCACCAAAGCGGCCATTTTGCACTCGATCCGAAGGGCAACCAACATTTAGGTTTACTTCATCATAACCACGTTCAGCAGCCAGTTTTGCACACTTTGCCAGCGCTTGCGGATCAGAGCCACCTAATTGCAAAGCAACGGGGTTTTCATGTGTATTAAAGTGTAGATAATCACCACGCCCAAATAAAATTGCACCGGTTGTTACCATTTCGGTGTAAAGCACCGCATGCTTGGTCATTTTACGATGAAAAGTACGGCAATGGCGGTCTGTCCAATCGAGCATGGGGGCAACGGACATTCTACGAAAGCTTGTTTTTACTGGTTCCCCAGTCATTACAACACCTCCAAGGGTTTCTTCATTCATAAAATTACTGCTCCGAGTTGCTTTGAATTGCCCTGAATTGCCTTGAATTACCTAGATGGGTCCCCTATAGGCACCCTCGCAGAGTAGGACAGAACAATAGCTTACATAGCTTTGCTAGTTGATAATTGAAAATATTAAATTAGGCGGGGATTATACACAAACAGACTGTGAAAATGCAGTATATCTAGCGTTATATTCCATAGTGTCTGAATTATTAATCAATTAATAGAAGGAGTGTTGATAACTACCAACTACAACATGATGTGGTGAACACTCACTCTCCAAAATATGAAATAAAGTTAGCTTGTTAAGCCAATAAGCTAACTGCGATTCAGTAAATACTTTTAATTAAACTGAGCTTTCATTTTCAATTGTTTAGTTACTTTCATCCGGCGTTGTTTGCATTCGATCATAACGCGCATCATCAAAATGGTTTTTATAATCAAAATTATGTAAGTTGGCATGAACAATTTCTCTTTGTGGGATAGAGATTAAAAACTGGCTAATATCTGCACCCTCATGCTCTTGAATTTCTGCTATCACTGGCTTGTAATCAATTAGATAAATAAGATCTTTTTTATCATCATCTCTATAACCACTAACAAGAGGCAGTATATTTAAGTCATTAGTGTCTATACCTGCTTCGACAATATAACCGATATAAACTTTACTATTCGATAAAGTAAACGCGATAGGTAAACCTTTTTTCCATGAACTAAACATTATTGATGAGAACTCCGGAGTAGAGTCTTTTTTCGCTGCTGCTTCCCATGTTTCATATAGTAAATTTTTTCTTGCTGCATGCGATGCAATTAGTTTGGGGAGTTGGAATCCAAGATAAATAGACATAAGATACACTGCAATTAGATTCATACCGCTTGGACTGGCTGCTACCTCGGGCATTAATATATTTAGAAAAGATTTAAATGCACCACCTAATATTCTTCCAAACTCGGTTAGACCGAATAGAGAAACGAGTACATAGGAAACACAAAACAGGCCTAAACCCCACGAAGCAGCTAACAAAAAGGTGTGATAACCCTGGGACTTTTTATAGTCAGTTATTGTAAAGTAGGTTCGATTACAAAAAAGGTGGCCTGCAATGGTGATAACTAGGATGAGAATAACTGTAGGTTTAATCATTATTATTTTCGCGTATAAAAAGCGCCATACAGGCGCTTTCTTAGGTGCTAGGTATGGCTTCTTTAGCCTTTTTGACTTGTCGCTGTACTACTTTACTGTTAACAAGTGAATCAATGTCTACAATAAAGTAGCTATTACCAGACATGTTAACTGCTATTTCATGTGTTTTGGTATCAGCAGGCTCATTACTAGATGGCTCTACTATTTTTCGTTTAAAAAACATTATAACTACCCCCTAAAACACTTTAAATGAGTGTCTCAAATTGAAAGATAACTACTACAGACTTAAGCTATGCTTTAGTTATATCCCATTCAAGCTGGAGTGCTATCGCAGCATCCACCAACTACTACATCAAAAATCATAAATATACTTACTATCTTGGTAGGATAGTACTAAAAGCAACTCAAGACAACTCAAATATTACATACAGAATGTTATAAAACTGTTGTTCCGCACCCCTAACTTGAATTAAACTCGCCCATTAAATAGCCACTTGATTTACTTTTGTAAATAAAAGGTTGTTACTTCCCAAATATGAAATACAAACCTGATCAAAGACCAACAGCACGTTGGGTATTCCAGTGTTTCGAAGGAATAAGCATTATATATTTACCAGACAAAATTCCTATCGTTGCCAATTTGGAAGCGCGCAATCAAACCATCATTGATTGTTTAGGTGAACAGTATCAGA
>NZ_JABBMT010000106.1 GCF_012927645.1 Pseudoalteromonas arctica
TGGACCTTGTGGCCTTGGGATACACCAGTGCCGAGTGAGCCTGTAGGGGGCTGGCTCACCTGATGGATATCGGTTGACTGGTTCTCCATGATGAAGAAGGTGTAGTCGGTCAAAGAACCTTTGGTGACCGCAATGGTCATCGTGAGGGTGACGGTGTTAGGCCCCCATTCCACGTGGTCGATTGACCACCTCCCCTCGGTGTCATCATCCTTCGAGGAGAAGGGTAATGAGGAGGTGACCGCGGTAGCCGATGCCGGAATGGGCGTCGGAGTAGAGGACGCGGACGTCGCAATGGGGGACGGCGTCGGCGTGACGGGGTTCGCCGGCTCGGTGGTGACCCGGCGTGCAACGATGACCAGCGCGACGACGAGCGCTGTCACGATGATGACGGCGATCCAGCCGCCGTGGCGTTTCGGCGGCCGGTACTGGCTGATGTCAGGCGGTTGGTTCATGGTGGCTCTACTGTACGTTGTTGCGCACGGCTGATGTTGTCCACAGCGTGGCGTCAAGACAAGGTGGCG
>NZ_JABBMT010000107.1 GCF_012927645.1 Pseudoalteromonas arctica
CCACGCTCGAGAGCGCATCAGAGGCGAACACGGGCAGCGCGATCCACTTCGGAAGGAGGGTCTCGCCCAGCGCACTGCTCTCGAGTTTGCGCCCGATGAGCACCCTTTTGACGGCTTGGAAAACCTTCACGGCGGGCCACTCTACTTGCGTGCGACATCATCGGCACGTCGCCACCACCATCCCATCCGGCAACCTCATCATCGTCAGGTCGACAAACGCCCGCAAACGAGACAGCTAGACCAGAACGCGGCACAATAGCACCAACAACTACGACACAGATGGGTGCCAGCGCCACCCATGAGGAGGGGTCACGTGCACATCATCATTATGGGGTGTGGCCGAGTTGGATCAAGCTTAGCCATCCTCTTGGAGAAGCGCGGGCACGACGTGTCAGTCATTGACATTGACGACAACTCGTTTCGCCGCTTGGGACCTGACTTTAAAGGGCGCACAGTCAAAGGCGTCGGATTCGACCGTTCTGTACTCGAAAAAGCTGGAATTCGAGAA
>NZ_JABBMT010000019.1 GCF_012927645.1 Pseudoalteromonas arctica
ATGATCTTGTAGTGCATGACTACATCTCAACGTGCTTGCAACATATTGCAGAGCAGCCAAGTAACCTTGAGCCACTGCTACCTTGGAATATTAAGCAAGGCTAGGTGTCGTTAGCTATACGCTTACGTTTTTTCGATAAGTATCCGCAGTAGTAAACATACCATTAACAAAAAATAAGCGCAGATGGTCCACTTTTTTTGAGCAGTATCTATCAAGGCTTTTGATCTCAGCTTGTACGTTTTGAGCGAGTATAAATAAAAAAATTAATAAATATATTTTCATTTCATTATCCCTTCTAGCATTTGGCAGTCTTTATCTGCTACATAATGAAAATCGTCATCCCAAGGAATTAGATCATGAGCTTTATTTTGTGCTTTACGATTAGCATAGGCCCTATCTATAGTATTAAAGTACATCAGTTTAGGATTGCGATAAGAAGGGAACGTATTCTGTATCATTTCAGTGCAGAAGCTTATATTTATAAAATCTAAAATAATCTGCTTCCCAATTTCAGTATCTAAATTTGGGATACGGCCTTGCTCAATATCAATAACCAGTTGCAATGTTGAAGCGGCACCTAAACTGAAGGTGATGAGCTGTGGAGAATCAAATTTTTCATACACATAGCGCTCATAATCGTCGCGGATACCGTTGTCATTTTGATCAACACCGTCCAACGTTTTATAGTCGTCAGGGTGTTCGGGTGGCAAATCTGGGGTTAGATAAAATAAATCTTTAATTCGCTGCCAGCTACTGTGAGGTTTAGGTTCGTTATTCTCGTTCCAGTAGCGGGCATGGTAGTAGTCGGCTCCGTGTTTTACAAGGTTGCCGGCTTGATACACTTTGTTTGCTTGCCATTTTTCTATCACAGTATTTTGCAGCCAAATCCAACCATCCCAATGGGGTTGGTTTTCTATTGGCTCAATGCCTTTAACCCAAAAAGCGGCAATAAATAAGCTGTTGTTGTGAGTAACAACATCACCGGCTACATAAATTGAGCGAGCATTCCATTGTGGGTGGTTTGGTTGAATATCGGTTAAATTTATATTTTTAGATTGTGGGTTAAGCTGAAAAATATTTGTCGCGTAAGCGTGCGAACAAAAAAGTAACCAAGCAATAATAATGATGAGTTTAGTCATTTTAAAATCCTTTTAATTTTCGTTTCATTACTTTTTAAATCAAGTCCATTTTTTAGGTAAATGCAAGGTAGGAGGATTAAATATTTCAAAACCATTGATGAGTTTGAAAAGTAGCAACACTTTGTAGGTTGTCCTTTAGGTCGATATGTGAATTTCACCACAGAGCTCACAGAGGCGCTTCGCGCTGCACTGAGGTTCAATATAGATTTTCAAACTTAACTCTGCTGCAAGTAATTTATCCTTGAAGCTGGGTTACTGTCAGCATCCATGCCTTCACTTCCTCACTCTTACAATTGTTATTTGTAAAAGTGAGTTTTCTTATTAAATAGCAGTTGTTAAACTTTTTTGTTTACCCATTTGCAATGCACTCAGTAACCACATTATAAACCCTCCAGAAAACAATAGCGCAGCGACGTACCCTGTTTGATTTGGTAATGCGCCATTTGCAATAACGAGGCCACCAACCCAAGGACCAATTGCATTTGCAGTATTAAATGCGCATTGTACAAGTGCGCCAATCATAGCGTGACCGTTTGGTGATACATCCATCAGCATAGATTGAATAACAGTGCTAAGTCCGACACTAAAGCCGACAAAAAATATAACCGCATAAAGTAACCAAATGTTATGGCTTGCCATGACGTAAGTTACTGCAAAAACGATTGCACCAACAAGTACTATACCGGTGGTTTTAAGGGGCGAATGATCCGCTGCCTTACCTAAAATATAATTGCCCAGCGTACAACCTATGCCAAACATAACCATTGCAATAGAAATAGTGTAAGCAGGGGTGTGGGTGACCACTAAAATTGTATCGGCAATATAAGTATAAATGCAAAACACCCCGCCAAAGCCAACAATAATGATCCCTAAAATTGACCAAACCAGCTTATTTTTTAGTACGCTCAACTCGCTTAATAGCGACGAAGGGGCTGAATTTTTTGTGTTTGGTATAAACTTTACAATTAGAATTAACGCAACAAGTGCCAGCACTGCGGTGCCCGCTAAACAATAACGCCAGCTAAAATTTTGACCGACTAAAGTAACCATAGGCACACCAACAATCGTTGCAATGGTAATCCCCATAAATACTTTAGACATAAAGCTGGCACGTTTATTGGCTGGTGCTATATCTGCGGCTAATAAAATGGCAACAGCAAAATAAGCTCCGTGTGGTAAACCACTTAAAAAGCGAAATAATATTAGCTGCTCTAATGAATTAGCAAATGCGCTTAAGCCGTTAAATATAAACATCATCGACACAAATAATAGTAAAGCATTACGCTTGCGCATGTTTGCTGTGGTGATCATAAAAAACGGTGCACCGATCACCACGCCAATCGCATAGGCGCTAATGGTATAACTGCTTTGTGCTGGTGTTGAGGCAAATGTTTCGCTGAACAGTGGCAGCATCGGCATCATCGACAATTCCGATAAGCCTAAAATAAAAGTACCCAGTGCAAGTACTAACAAAATAGCGGTAGTGCTTAGTGTATTGTTCACGACGCTTGCCATATAGCTAAACCCTTGTAAAAAGACTGACGACAAAATATGAATAATTTATTTAATAAAATGCAGGAAGCTGCAATTTTGAAGAACCAATTAAACCGTGATTGTATGATAAAAGTAAGTCAGCGTCTTGCACTAAAAACAGTGTGTTTAGAGCAGAAAATACGATTTTGGATTGTAGCGTTTTTGGCTGAGTAGGAACGTTCAAACTTTCAACGACTTGATATGAACACCTTGGTTGTTAAGCGAAATACTGATGCAAAATAAATTTGCTGTCGCTCCAAAATAAATTTGCAGTGGTCGTGGCTATTTTATGTTTTTAGTGTTTTAAAAGTTATAAGCGTGTTTAAATAAGAGCAATGAACATCGAGCAAGAGTTGGGGTGCGACAATTTGTCGCGTGTTCAGTGTTGTCGTCAAGTTATATACTTTGTTTATCTTAAACCTGTTGTAATTAAAGTATAAAATGAGCAACCACAATTTATTTATTAACTCACGTTCTGTACTTTCTCCGTTAGCTGTTTGCATAGCAAGTTTACTTTCTCCTTATGTACTTGCTGATGATTCAATTGAAGTGATTGAAGTTCAAGGCCAAAACGTTAACAGTCATGCAAATTTAGGTTCTGCTGAACAGCTTTTAACTGAGTTGGGGGTGGATTTTTCTGCGGCAGGTGGCGTATCTAGTTTACCTATATTAAATGGCATGATGGGCGATAGAGTTAAAGTACTGGTTGATGGCGCAGATATTACCGCAGCCTGTGGCAACCAGATGAACCCGCCATTATCTTATATTTCGGCTAATCAAGTATCGTCTTATCAAGTGGTTGCAGGTATTTCGCCAGTAAGCGCTGGTGGCGATAACATTGCCGGCGTCATTGTAGTAAACACTATTGCTCCACAATATAGTGAGAGTGACACTCTAGATTGGCATTCAGGTTATGTATCGGCGCAGTATCGCAGTATAAACAATGCGCAAGCGCTAAGTGTTGGCGCACGACTTGCCAATGACAGCTTTAGTTTAAATTATCAAGGTGCCTTTGAAGACGCTGATAGTTATGACGATGGTAATGGTGATCTAGCATTAGATACTCTATATCGCGTACAAAATCATGCATTAACTGCAGCGCTGCGAGATGAAAAACAACAGCTAGTGGTTAAATTAACGCATCAAAAAATACCCTTTCAGGGCTTTGCTAATCAATACATGGACATGACGGATAACACCAGTTATGGCTTAGTCACTCAGTATAAACGCCAACTTAAAAGTGGTGAGTTTCAAGCGCAAATAAACTTTAATGACGTAAAGCACGAAATGGGTTTTTTCAGCGCTGAAAAAATCGGCATGATGCCGATGAATACCGACGCGCAAGATATCAGCTATCAACTTAATTGGCGTTTAGACTTTAATGCTGACACTGCATTACTGCTCGGCCAAGAATACTATGGTTACCGCATTGATGATTGGTGGCCTGCGATTGAAGGCTCAATGATGATGGGGCCTAACGACTATGTAAATATTAATGACGGTGAACGCGACCGCTACACTGGTTTTGCTGAGTTGCAAAAGCAGCTAAATAACAAGTGGTGGCTCTCTGCTGGTACACGCATTGAATATGTACAAACTAATGCAGGCGAAGTGCAGCCATATAGTGACATGAGTATGGATATGGGCGGCATGTCAGGCATGCATGGCATGGTTAATCCTAATCTTGCCGCTGCAAAAGAATTTAATGCCATGGATCGCGCGCGTAGTGACACGCTTGTAGATGCCAGTCTATTGCTACGCTATCAAGTGACTAATGAAGATGAACTACAATTTGGCTTAGCACGTAAAAATCGTGCGCCTAATTTATATGAACGTTATAGCTGGGGTGTCAGCACGATGTCGACCAGTATGATTGGTTGGTTTGGTGATGGTAATGGTTATATTGGTAACCCAGACTTAGCAGCCGAAACCGCGCATACCATCAGCACTAGTTACACTACATCGGCAAAAGACGGTACATGGCAAATAACAGCTAACGCTTGGTATACCCAAGTAAATGATTATATTGATGTTACAGTTATTGGCAGTACTAATCGCACTGCTATGTCAGTAACACAACGTAACACCTTACAATTTACTAATTTAGACGCGACTCTTTATGGCGCTAAGCTTGAGGGTATTATGCGTGTTGTTGATAGTAAAAATGCAGGCACATGGGATTTAACCGCCGCGCTTACTAGCACCCATGGCGAGCGTGATGATAGTGATGAGCCGCTATATCAAATAATGCCACTACACAGTAAAATAGCCCTTGAGCAACAATTCGGTAAATGGCAAAACTCATTAAGCTGGCAGTGGGTCGATAGTAAAACCCGCGTTGATCCGCGTCGATTAGAAAACCAAACCGACAGTTATAGTTTAGTGAGTTTAGCAACTAAGGCGACATGGGATAAGCTAACAGTTAAGTTGGCAATTACTAACTTACTTGACGAATACTACCAGCAGCCTTTAGGTGGGGTCAGTATTGCTGATTTTAAAACAGATATGAGCCAAGGTTTTAGCCAATTAGCAGGGCAAGGCCGTTCAGTAAATGCAGGCATCAGCTACGCGTTTTAAGTAAACTACCTATACCTAATATAGCCATGATGGTCAACATGGCTATATTATTGCTGGCGGCAAAAATCTATAAATTGCATCAGTAACGGATTTTTATATTTGTCTTTGTGCATTACTAACCAAAATTGCCTTTGCATGGGGTGGTTTAAATTAAGTTTTGTAACGCGGCCATCTTGTAAAGCGTATTGTGCCGCGAGTGACGATAAACACCCCAGCCCTAAACCTTCAGCAACGCAATTGATCAGTGCCTCTGTCGTGTTGAGCTCAAAGCTTTGGCTCCAATTATCGATATGAGTAGCAAGGTTTTGTAAAAAGAATGAGCGTGAACCAGAGCCAGCTTCCCTTAATACCCATTCGCTGTTTGCCAAGTCATTAAAACTAAGCTGTGGTTTTGCGGCTAAAGGGTGGGATAGCGGGGCAATAATACACATAGAATCTTGACTAAACACGGTTGAGATTAAGTCGCTTTGCTGGGCTTGGCCTTCTATTAGTGCAATGTCGAGTTCAAAATCACGCAGTTTTTGACAAATAAGCTCAGAATTTGAAATAAAAACTTGCTGTGAATAATGCTGCTTGTGTTGGCGAAATCCACTAAGTATAGAGGGTAACACATGATTACCAATGGTATCGCTGGCACCTATTCTTACGATGCCGCTGGCTTTTGCGTGGGACGAAAAAAGCGCATTAATATCATTTGCTCTGTGCAGTAATTCATCGGCAAGGGGCAGTAATTTTTGCCCTTCTTGATTTAAAATTAAGCGATGATTTACTCGGTCAAACAGTGGGTGGCCTAATTGTTTTTCAAGCTCGCTAAGCGCCATACTGAGCGCCGCTTTAGACAAGTAAAGCCGCTCTGAGGCTGCGGTAAGTGTTGCATGCTGAGTAATACCTACAAACACTTTAAGTTGTTTAAGAGAAATATTCATGAGTTTCATGTTTAGTTTTTATGAACGTGTATTCTATATAATTATATTTAACTAAACAAAATGCAAGGTTAAACTTCTTTCTAAGATAACCAGTGAGTGTGGAGTAAAAAATGTTTAATTGTATAAAAGCCAAAGTAATAACTGCACCTACCCCAATGGGTGGATTAGCTTTAGGTATAGCCAGCCTTGGTTGGGCTTGGGAAAACCTGTTTAATGTAAATGGTGCAGCACAATACACTGGGGCAGCAATTGCGAGCGTATTATTGTTAATACTTGGCTTAAAATTTTTACTGTACCCACAATTACTAAAAGCCGATTTAGCACACCCTGTTGTAGGTAGCGTTGTACCTACTTTTGCTATGGCAACGTTGGTAGTATCTAATTCGTTAGGGCACATTAATCCATTAGCAGGGGATGTACTTTGGGTTGGCGCATTTTTATTGCACTTAGGATTTTTACTAAACTTTACTATTCATCGTGTTCGTGAATTTAAAATTGAGCACATGGTGCCAAGTTGGTTTGTACCACCAGTAGGTATTATTGTTGCCGATGTGGCGTTTTCGGGTAATCCTGCATTGCTTTTTTTAGCACAAGGGGCGCTTTATTTTGGCATGCTAATGTATGCAGTCATGTTGCCGTTAATGATTTACCGGATAATATTTGCTGAGCAAATACCTGATACTGCACAGCCCACATTGGCTATATTAGCGGCGCCGGCAAGCTTATCGTTGGCGGGGTATTTCACTGTAGTGACCCAGCCATCGCCAGTGATAATAGGGGGGTTATTTGGTATTGCCATACTAATGACATTAATTATTTATACGGCATTTTTTAAATTACTACGCCGCACATTTTGCCCAGGTTTTGCTGCATTTACTTTTCCCATGGTCATTGGTGCTACGGCGTTATTTAAACTCGCGGATTGGATGCTAACTATGAATGTAGATGTACAGTTTATAAACCAAATACATCATTTAGCGGTAGTTGAATTACTAGTAGCAAGCGCTGTGGTTGGCTATGTAGCGATCCGTTATACGCATTATTATTATTTTAGCTCCTTGGCTTTAAACGGCTTGAGGGTGTGAAATTGTAATAGTTTGAATGGTAATACTGAGCTGGAGATTGAGAAAAAACACGTTTGAAAGCACGGCTAAATGCTTCAGGATTTTCAAAACTGGCCTCTAATGCAGTATCAACACGCTTCATCGTTTAAAGTGTCTATTTGCTGTTCTTGAGCCAGTAGTGCCAATCTTTCACGTTCAGCTTTAGACACATAAGCAGGCTTATTACTTTTATGTAATTTTGCATTTGCGCGCTTATCTTTGTTATTAAACTTTGTAACGATTTTCTTTCTGCGATTCATGATCGACTCCATAATTTTAAGATGCGCATTATACTTCGTTGTATGCAAATATGACTAATAAATTTATAAAATGTTTGTTATGTGGGCATTTTTAATGCTCTAACACATTAAAAATTTAGTTGCTCAAAAGTGACAAGATTTACTGTTAGCTCATTTATTTTAGAAACTCAACTATCCCTATAATATTATCGTTTATATCTCCTGCATTTTCTGTAATACCTCCTACTGATTTGATGACTAATCTTGCTCTTTTTAAAATTCTCAACTATAAGATGTTATTGATTTTATTACTAAATGGTAGTGGGTAGTAGTCATGATTTAAGTGGTTATTAAAGAGTAGTGTTGCTAATTCTATGATTTAAATAGCTAATAAGAATGATTGAGTCAAAGGATAAAATGATGTTTTTTAAGTCAAAGAATGCTGTTTTAGATAAACATAAACAAACTGACCCAATGACCTCTCAGGCTCAAAAAGAGCTAAATGCAATTAAATCTAATATAGCTTTTATTAGTTTTACAGTAGATGGCATCATTGTTGATGCTAATAAACATTTTTTAGATGTAATGGGGTTTAAGCTTAGTGAGATTGTTGGCCAACATCATAAAATATTTTGTGATTCAGACTATGTAAATTCTGAGGACTATCGCCATTTCTGGCAAGATTTAAGTGCGGGTAAATCATTTGGTGGTACTTTTTTACGTTTTACAAAAACTAAGGTTCCTATTTATTTAGAAGCAAATTATTTTCCAGTTGTAGAAGATGATGGCAGCGTAAGTAAAGTTATTAAAATTGCCAATGACATCACGACTATAAATAATGTGTTGAAAAACAAAGATGCAATTCTTAATGCGTTAGATCTATCGTTAGCAGTCATTGAGTTTGATACACAAGGGAATATTTTAGATGCTAATGAAAACTTTTTATCAACCGTTCATTATTCACTTGAAGAAGTAAAAGGAAAACATCATAAAATATTTTGTGATAAAGAGTTTTACCTTAAAAATCCAGAGTTTTGGCAGAGCCTTAGTAAGGGGCGATTTAATTCAGGTCGTTTTAAGAGATTTACTAAAGATGGTCACACTTTGTGGCTTGAAGCAACTTACAATCCGATCTTTGATGAAAACGGTAAAGTATATAAAGTGATTAAGTTTGCATCAGATATCACAGAGCGCGTTAACTTAGCATTTAACACGATTGATCAAGCTGCGACTATTTCAGAGGAAACCAGTCAAGTAACTTCCAATGCAGTAAATATTTTAGACTTAGCTGTTGAAACATCAAAAAACATTGCTGAACGAGTTAATAATGCAACGGCAACAGGGAAAGAGCTTAAAATACAGTCTAAAAGTATTGTTGATATTGTGGTTACTATTCGAACTATTGCAGATCAAACAAACTTACTAGCACTAAATGCTGCAATTGAAGCAGCTCGAGCTGGTGAAGCTGGACGTGGCTTTGCTGTCGTTGCTGATGAAGTGCGCACGCTTGCAAGTAATACCGCAGAATCGACCGCAGAGATAGGCCGTGTCGTTGAGCAAACTCAAGCGTTGATAAGTCAAATGGATGAACTCTTAGGATCTGTCGCTGGTATTGCAAACGAAGGGCAAGAAAGTATTTTAGAAGTATCTCAAGGGCTAAGTGAAATTACGCAAGGGGTTAAACGTTTTGTTGAAATGGTTGAGCAAATGAAACCTTAATTTACTTACAGCCTATTATTTACCTAGCTGCTTTGCTCTATGTTTTATTAATAAGAAGTTGTCGGTCTATCGCAAAGCATTGTTCGTTATTAAGCCAGAGCGTTATAATTATGGTTCTTAGTTGTTAATTGAATGGGACTTGTTTTGAAAAAATTAGCTTTAGCTAGTATCGCTTTATTGGCCTTTAACGCACATGCAAAATTAAATAAGATTAATGACAGCGTTGCTGATTACGCTGTAAATACCTACCAAAGTGCGCAAATTCATACCTTAGCTAACTTAGTATCATTCCCGACGGTTAATAAAGACGGCATCAATACGCCTGATAATCCCGACTTTATTGGCTTTAAAGCTTTGTTAAAAATGAAAGCTGCTGAACTTGGTTTTGATTACCAAGATTTAGGTTACACCGTACTTATTGGTATGGGTCAGCAAACAGATAAAGTAACCATAGTAACCCATGGCGATGTGCAACCTGCCAACGCAAGTAAGTGGAAAAAAAGCCCGTTTGAAATAGATAGTACTTCTGAGCCAGGTAAATTAATTGCGCGGGGAACAGAAGATGATAAAGGTGCTATCGCGACCGCTTTATATGCAATGAAAGCTATAAAAGATCAACAGCTCACACTTAATAATCGTATTGAGCTGATGATTTACTTAGCAGAAGAATCTGATTGGGGTCCACTTGAAGCGTTTATGAAAAGCTATCAGCAGCCTAAATATGCGGTCACTATTGATGCGTCATACCCGGTGGTTGTCGCGGAAAAAGGTTGGAGCTTAATTGCACCAACGTTTAATGCTACCTCAGCACAAACAGGAGTGTATGTAAGTGAACTTACTGGCGGCGCTTTTAAAAGCCAAATACCAGAAGATGCGAGTGTGGTGTTACATAACGCCGATACTGCGTTAGTCAGCAAACTTAAACATGCAGCGAGTGCGTTTAACGCTGTGGAATTTAACTTTAGCGAGCAAGCTGATGGTGTTGTTATCAGCGTAAAAGGGTTGTCTGCTCATTCATCAGAGCCAGAATCTGGGGTTAACGCCATTGCTTACTTAGCGGAAATCTTTAAAGGAGTTGAGCTTGAGAATAATAGTGATGGCCAAGCAATTGCGTTTATAAATCAGCTTGTTGGTCTTGATATACATGGCAAACAGTTTGGTGATATTGCTTATAAACATGACTTTATGGGATCTATGACAGTAGCACCAACGCTTATTGAACGTGATGGTAATGAACTTACACTTGCAGTGAATTTACGTCGTCCCGTTGGTAAAGATGAAACGGTATTACGTACGCAAATTGATACCGCACTGACTAATTGGCAGACTAGTAATCAGGTCACTTTAAAAGATACGCAAGTGATTATTGGCACGCCTATGTTGCTCGACAGCGCACCTCATGCTCAAGCATTACTAGATATTTTTAAACATTTTACCGGTGATCAAGAGGCAGGCTTTGTGTCTATTGGCGGCGGCACAAATGCCAAGTTATTTGATAATGCCGTATCGTTTGGACCATCAATGCCAGGTAAACGCTACACCGGCCACTCAGAGCATGAGTTTATAACCGTTGAGCAACTTAATTTAAACCTTAAAATGTATACAGCAATGATGATAAAGCTAGGTAATATGTAACTTAGGTTGTCATACACACACAGTAAAACGCCGCTAAATTGCGGCGTTTTTGCTTTTTTTACTTATTAAAACTGAGCAACAAATTTCACAGTATATAAATCACCACTGTCATAATCAGTGAAATTTGCGGTAAAGTAATATTGGCTATTTATAAAATATTTAGCTTCAAGTTGTAGGTCTGAGTCAGTTGCACCAGCACCAATAGCGACATTACGATTAAAGTAGTAATTAGCCATTGCTGATACGGCATTAGTGGGGTCTTGATAATCTACATCTAAGCTAAAATAACGGTCGTCACCAAGGTGGCTAAAGTAACGCGAAGATGCATTCCAGTTATCTAGGTCATCATCGGCTTCTATAGTAAAACCTATATAGTCAGTGTCATTCAATTGATGATTATACTGTGCTTTAAACCAGAATATTTCATCTGTATATTCAAGCTCTTGTATCCGTACTGAGGCTTTAAGTGAATCGTTAAATAAGTACCCTGCGCCAACAGAGTAGTTATCTAAATTACTTAAATCAGATAATTCAGCGCTAACAAACCAGTTGCCATAAAAGGCTTCACCGTTAAAAGAAAAATTATCATGACCATTACTCTCGTAGTAATGAAGAGCAATGTTAGAATCAGTATCTAGGTAACCATAATCATCCCACACGCCGGTATTTTGTTGTGGTGCAAAATAGTAATGGCTTGAAAGTTGGGTTGAATCGTAATCCAAGTCTGTATTTTCTAACGTGTTATATTCAATGCTATTAAACCATTGACGGGTTTCTGATTGCTGTGCATTAACAGTAGCTGAGCAAGATAATACAAGTAATGAAATTGGTAGTAAATAACGCATAAGTGTCCTTTCTTAACGATTTAAATAGAGCTATTTGCAGCTAATGCAAATACGAGAGTGCGGATCCTATATTTTTTTGTAATCAATTGCGAGTATATTTTATCAGCAGTGTAATATCTAAGTCTTTAATTAAGTTAGATTTACATGAAAAAGTCGTTCATTTATAATTTTTTATATTAATAACGTTGATTTTCCATAAAACACTTAACATTTACGCGACTAAATGATAAAAAGTTTTATTGCCTACTGCGTTTAAAATAAATGGATAGTTGTAATGATAGAATTTTTAAACTTAGCGCTTACTTTCCCCACTGTGATTTTTTCAGCCCTGTTGTTAGTTGTGATGTTGTTTTGGCTAATAACCCTTATTGGCTTTGCCGACATTGACATGTTTGAATCAGATCTAGAACTTGATGTCGATGCATCGCAAAGTTCAGGATTGAGTTCATGGTTTAGCATGGGGTTTGGTGGCATTCCAATTACAGTATCTATTAGTCTTGTAGTGATGAGTAGCTGGTTGATCAGTATCTATGCCCATAAGTTTTTTGCCTACCTGTTAGGCGATGGTATCTGGTTTTATATTTTTGGCGTGTTAATGCTAGTCGCTTGTTTATTAATCGCGATACCCGTTGCGGCCATTATTTCTCGCCCCTTACAGCGCTTTTTTAGCAGCGCAGAAACTTCAAAAAGTTCAGATTTATTGGGTTTAGAATGTGTTGTTGTCACTGGTAAAGTAACCAACACATTTGGCCAAGCACGGGTTAAATTTCAAGGTACTGAGCAGTTACTTGAAGTTAGAACTGAAAATGACGAGCAATTTACATCAGGTGACACCGCAGTGTTGCTTGAACACCTCAAAGAGCAACACAGTTACATTATTACCGCCAAACCTTGGTAATACCTTAATTTTTTAGGGATAAGTAACACAGAATAAAATCGATAATCACGTTAGGACATAACATGGAATTTTTAGATAACCTCATACCTATATTGACATTTGTAGGCATAGCAATCGCTGTTATTTTTGCTATTTTGCTGATCATTGGCAAGTTTTATCGCAAGGTAGAGCAAGGCCAAGCACTGATCATTAATAAAATGAAGAACGAGCCGGATGTTACCACCACGGGCGGAATTGTTTACCCTGTGATCCATAAAATGGAAGTGATGGACATTTCAACCAAGCGCATGGTACTTGAGCGTAAAGATAAAGGCGGTTTGATCTGTAAAGATAATATTCGCGCAGATATCGCCATTACTTTTTATATTCGTGTTAACGAAAATAAAGAAGATATTTTACGCGTTGCTAAGCAAGTCGGTTGTGCCCGTGCATCAGAGCACGCCACATTACAAGAGTTGTTTGAAGCGAAATTTTCAGAAGCGCTTAAAACCGTTGGTAAGCGAATGGATTTTGTTGAGTTATTTACTCACCGAAATGAATTTCGCGATAATATCAAAGAAGTGATTGGCCAAGATTTATCGGGTTATTCGCTTGAAGATGTTGCGATTGATTACCTTGAACAAACATCAATTGATAAGCTCGATCCGCAAAATATTCTCGATGCCGAAGGTATTCGCCGCATCACTGAAATGACCGCAGTACAAAATGTATCTACCAATCAATTAAAGTGTGATGAACGCGCTAAAATTGAGATCCAAAATCAAGAAGCCACCGAGAAGACGCTGGAAATTGAGCGTCAAAAGCAAGATGCCATGTCACGTCAAGTGCGCGAAATTGAAACCGTGAAAGCCCGTGAATACGCAGAAGCTGAAAAAGTACGCCAAGAAGAGCGCTTAAAATTAGAGCAGGCTCGCATTCAAACCGAAGAAGCGATTGGCATTAGCGAACAAAATAAGCAACGTGAGCTTGATATTGCCGAACAAAACCGCTTGCGCGTTTTGGGTATTGAAGAAGAAAAAGTTGCTCGTTCACGTGAAATTGAAGTGATCGAACGTGAAAGAGAAACCGAAATCCTGCGCATCAATAAAGAAAAAGCGCTGGAAGTAGAGCGTAAAGAAATTGCTGATGTAGTGCGTGATCGCGTGATTGTTGAAAAATCAGTGGCCGAAGAAGAAGAGCGCATTAAAGATGTGAAAGTACTCGCAGGTGCAGAGCGTGAGAAAAATGCAATTATCATTCGTGCCAAAGCTGAAGCGGAAGAGTCATTAGTAAAAGGCATCGAAGCTGCAAAAGCGCAAGAGCAAGCGGCAGAATATAGAGCCCGTGAGCTTGAAACAATGGCCAATGCAGAGCTTAGAATTGCCAATCAACAAGCGGAATCGAAAAAGATTTTAGCGCACGCACAGCAAGTTGAAACCGCAGCGAAAGGGCTTGCTGAAGCGGATGTTATTAAAGCTAAAGCGCAAGCAAATGCAATTCAAGGTGAAACTGATGCTAAAGTAATGCGTCAAAAATTGGAAGCCGAAGCACAAGGTAACCGTGAAATAGGGTTATCTCAGGCGCAAGTACAAACAGCCATGGCTGATGCGAATGAGAAACAAGGTGAAGTGGAAGCGATTAACCTTGAGCGCAAGATGTGCGCCGAAGCAAAAGGCTTAGAAGAGAAGCTACAAGCCTTGAACGCGATGGATCAAGATGCTCGCGATTATGAAAGCTTTACACTGCAACTTAATCAGCAAAAAGAGCTGGTATTGGCAAAAATTTCAGCCAGCAAAGACATTGCCGAGCACCAAGCGCACATTATGGCGAAAGCCTTAGGTGATGCTGATATCAACATTATGGGCGGCGATGGTCAGTTCTTTAATCAATTTATGAGTGCAATCAGTTTAGGCAAATCAATTGACGGCTTGGTTGATGAAAGTAAAACCGTACAAACCGTATTTAAAGATCACTTAAACGGCGATCGTAATTTAATTGAAGACCTAAAAGGGGTGTTAGCTGGGGCGAATGGCTCAGCGGAAACACTTAAAAACTTCAACATGAGTAAGTTATTAAAGCAGTTAAGTAATACCTCTGCGGCTGAAAAAAGCCAATTACTAAGCATGTTAGGCGGTAACTTAGGTGATGGGTTAGATGAGAAAATTAAACTAGATCCAAAAGATTAGTTTAATTTTTAAGTTTTATCGTTTTAGCCGTAATAGTTTAACTATTGCGGCTAACTTCTATTAAATTTCAGGATAGGTTTCATGACGGACGCAACCCAACAAGCACTAGAGCAAGGCTCGTACGATTTAATTAAACGCCGCTTAAATAATTTTGGTGCTGATTTAAAAACGCAAATAGACGATGTAAATCAACAGCGCATAAAAGAATTTGGTAGCACTGATCTACAAGTAAAAGGGCGTGTTCGTGTTCGCACTGAGCAAAACTGTACCCCGCGCGATATTGTGATTATTGGCGATAAAGTTATTTTTGCTTACAACGTATTTTTGGGATTAAAAAAAGAAACCGCAATCAGTGATGTATTTAGTGTACAAAAGCTGGTGGAGCAAGACGACCATTACGAAATTGAGCCTTACCCAGAGACAACGCGTTTTTTAACCGATAGTCGTTTTATTCGTGATTTTGAAGAACTGTATACCTACTACAAACAAACCAGCCTACAGCATTTATATCAACAAAATGGTAAGCTGTTTGCGCTATTCCAAATTGGTGACAAGTTATCGGATGTACGGGTTTTTCGCTGGGAAATTCACCCAGACAACACCATTAATTATATCGATAACCGCGGTGAGCGTGATATTCAACACGCACATGACTATGATTTTGAATGGCTCAAAACTGACCGAAGTAACCACATAGAAGGGCGCCACGCTCATATCAATATCGCCGATCAAGTATTTGTTGAAACCATTGGCGGCTCACTGACCATTAAAATAGAAAACAGCACTGACACCGGTGAAGGGATTTATCAAGAGCCTGTTGATGATAAAAACCAATCTCTTGCTGACAGCGAAGTTGAGTATGCGCTGGTAGGCGATTTAGTGCTGTTAAAAATTCTGCCGTACCGTGAAAAAATATGGCGTTATTTTATTTATAATACCCGCACTCAGCAGGTCATGCGCCAAGATGCAATCGGCAGTGCATGTGTTACCTTGCCTGAAGATCATGGCATTATTTTTCCTGGCGGTTACTACTTACAATCAGGGCAAGCACGCTCGTTTGAAGAGCAAATAGAAGATTTAGAATTTCACCGACATATAAAGTCACCGAACGGCGAAGATGTTTTATACGTGTTTTACGAGCCAAGTGAAGGCCGTTACGCGCTATTTGCCTATAATATTATTGATAAAAATCTTCAAAACCCGATTTATTGCCACGGCTATGCTATTTACAACGATGGCTTAACACTTACCTTTAAGGCTGATAAAGACCAAGCAGAGCGAGTACACCCGATTCAAATCTGGCAAAGCCCGTTTGTATCCACTGAATTTGCAGCTAATGCACCACCACTTACTAGCTTTTTTGGCAAAATCGGTAATCCAGATTTAGTTCGCGGTATTTCTGATTTATACAGTGTCTGCAAAGCCATTAGCGAGCAAAGCCCGACCTTATTTCACTACGAAGACTTAATCGCCCTTAGCCGTAATATTTTTGACCGTTACCATTGGCTTAACGAAAGCGAATTTACCGAAATCGCCCAAAACCTTCACAGCATTAATGAAACCGCTGAGCAAGTACTTGATGAATTTGAAAAAGTCACCGAGATCCAAAATAAAGCCAAACAAGCTCTGGTTGATATTAATAAGCAATACACTGATGTAATTCGAGAAGTTCGCCCAGATAACTTTAAAACCGTACCGCAATTTGTGCAAGGTATTGATGCATTAAAAATGCTCAAAGGCCAAGTAATAAGCCTTGAAGATATCAAATATATAGATATTGCTGCACTGAATAATTTACAAAGTGAAATTGATGCACAGCTGGTGGAAGTAAGCCAAGCAACTGCGGCATTTTTACAACAAGATAGCGCCTTGGCGCCGTACCACGAAAAACTTAAAGAGCTTGAACAGCTAAGCAGTAAAAGCGAAAGTGTTAGCGAGCTGAAGACTTATATCGCACAGTTAGATGCGCAAAGTGTAGAGCTGGATTTACTGAATCACACCATGCTTGATTTAGATATTGACGACAGCCGCGTGCGCACGCAAATCCTCGAAGGTATCAGCGCTGTTTATGCGTTGGTTAATCGTGCTAAAGCGAGTATCGAAATTCGCCAAAAGAGCCTAGGCAGTGTTGAAGCGAAAGCTGAATTTGCAGCTCGCTTTAAGCTTTTTTCGCAAAGTATTACCAACGCACTAAATAATGCTAAAACCCCAGAGGCGTGTGACGAGCAACTTTCACGTTTGCTTATTCAGCTTGAAGAGCTGGAATCACAATTTAGTGATTTTGACGAGTACCTGACAGAGATCATTGCCAAACGTGATGACGTATACGAAAGCTTTGAGGCACATAAACAAAGCTTAATTGATACCCGTCAGCGCCGTGCTCTAAATTTAGCCAATGCTGCTGAGCGTATATTGCAAGGCGTGAACCGTCGTGCGCAAAGCTTTACTGAGCTTGATGCATTAAATACTTATTTTGCTGCCGATCCTATGATCAGCAAGCTTCGTGCATTGACTAACGAGCTTAAAGAATTAGGCGATGAAATTCGTGGCGATGATATTCAATCAAAACTCAAAGCCAGTAAAGATCAGGGCATTCGTTCATTACGTGATAAACAAGATATTTTCACTGACGGCGGCAATACAGTCAGTATTGGTAAGCACGCCTTTAGCGTCAATAAGCAATTACTCGATTTAACCTTATTGCCGCGTGACGAGCAGCTAATGTTGCACTTAACGGGCACTGATTATTTTGAGCCAATAACAGATGAGAAAAGCTTACAAACCTTGCAACAAAGCCGTCACTTGTGGCAACAAGCATTAGTTTCGGAAAGTGAGGTGGTTTATCGTGGTGAGTATTTAGCTGCACAGATATTACTCGCTTGTGAAAACAGTGAGCATTCGCTGACTTTTGCACAATTAGAGCAGGCACAACGAGATAAACAGTTATTGCAGCTGGTGCAAAAATTTGCTGAACCGCGTTATCAAGAAGGCTATGAAAAAGGTATTCATGACCACGATGCATGGGCAATTATTGACACCTTACTGACGCAAAAAAATAGTCTGGATTTACTTATTTATCCGGCCAGTTGCCGTATTGTTGCGCAGCTGTTTAGTGCGCAATTGTCATCTGTACAACTGAACGAATATTTCCATCAAGCAAGCAATGCTATTTTGATGGATAAACACTTTGCTGCGACTGGTTTTATCAGCGCCTTAACTGCGCAATTAAGTGAACAGATCAACGACTTTTTGCTACAAATTAGCAAATTATCAGCACGCTTTGCTGATTTATCTACTGACTTAGCCGCTGCTTATTTAGTGCAACAATTAGCACAACAAAAAACGGCAGAGCAACAGCTATTTATCGTTTCTCAGCAAGCTAAAAATTTAGCTGAACAGTTTAGTAGTGACGCTAAAGCCAAAGGTTATAGCAACGACCTTGCTCAGGCCTGTGAAAATGTAAAGCAAACTGATGAGCGGGCATTATTATTTTTAAGTTGGCTAAATGCGTACTGCATGCAAAATTCTAACGTGTCTGCAATGGTGCAGGCGGAAGCGGCTAACTACTTGCATCTTAGTGCCACCACAACATTAAAATACACTGTGTTAGACGTCACCCCAAACACCCAAGTTGAGCGTTTGATGGGACAGCATAAACGAGTGCAAGAGCAAACTTTACATGTTGATTATGCGGAGTTTTATGCCCGAACGCGTAAGTATATTACTGAGCAAGTGCCGGCTTTTGAGCAATATCATGCACTGCGCAGTGATATTTTAGCGGCGCAAAAAGAGCGCCTGCAACTTGATGAATTTAAAGCCAGGCCACTTAGCTCCTTTGTACGTAATCAGCTGATCAATAAAGTGTACTTCCCAATTATTGGTGATAATTTAGCAAAGCAAATTGGCTCAGCAGGTAAAAATAAACGCACTGATTTAATGGGCATGTTATTACTGATCTCGCCGCCAGGTTACGGTAAAACTACCTTAGTGGAATACGTTGCTAACCGTTTAGGGCTGACTTTTGTAAAAGTAAATTGCCCGTCGATAGGGCATGATCAGGTGTCACTCGATCCTGCTCAAGCCATTAATGCTACTGCTGAAAAAGAGATTGCAAAAATCAATCAGAGCTTTGAAATGGGCAATAACGTGATGCTCTATTTAGATGATATTCAGCATACTAACCCAGAGTTTTTACAAAAGTTTATTTCTTTGTGTGATGGCTCAAGACGTATTGACGGGGTGTGGAACGGTAAAAGTAAAACCTATGATTTACGCGGTAAAAAGTTTGCCGTAGTGATGGCAGGTAACCCGTATACGGAATCGGGCGAGAGCTTTAAAATTCCTGATATGCTGGCAAACCGCGCCGATATTTATAATCTTGGCGATACCTTAGCAGGCTGCGAGCAAGAGTTTGCCATGAGCTTTATAGAAAATGCGCTAACGTCTAACGCAGTATTAGCGCCATTGGCTAACCGCAATATGGAAGATTTATATAAGTTAGTGCGGATGTGCCAAGGCGAAGATATTTCATTAAATGAGCTTGAACACGGCTATTCACAAGCGGAAGTTAACGAAATTAAAGCGGTACTGATGCGATTAATCACTATTCGCAATACCGTATTAAAAGTCAACGCCCAGTATATTGCCTCAGCCGCACAAGATAATAATTACCGCACAGAGCCGCCATTTAAACTGCAAGGCAGCTATCGTAATATGAATAAAATGGCAGAAAAAGTCGTTGCAGCCATGAATGACGAAGAGCTAGAAAACTTGATTTGCGACCATTATCGCGGTGAAGCGCAAACACTCAGTAAAGGCTCTGAAGAGAACTTACTTAAACTCGCTGAACTGCGTGGCACATTAAGCACCGAACAGCTGCGGCGCTTTAGTCAAATTAAAGCTGATTTTGTACGTTTAAATAAACTCGATGGCGCCGGCAGTCCGGTGATGATGGCGGTGGAGCAGATGGGTTATTTGCATCAATCACTGGAAGATATAGCCAGTAAACTCAGTAATAATAACCAAACGTCATTTACTGAACTTGTTAATGCAATTAACCAACAAACTCAAGGTATTAATAATAACAATATGCAGGCTCAGTTTGAAAAATTGATTGCTGCATGGGGCGCGAAATAACCAAAGAGATTTACAGCCAGCATAACAGCGCGGTTAGTCATACTAATCGCGCTGTTAGGTTTTCGTTCGTTAAAAGTCGCTCTTGCTGTGGCGCTCGGCTAGTTGTTCCTCTTCAGGGCCCCAAGTACGGTTAACTCTGCGACCACGCTTTACTGCCGGGCGGCGTTCAATCTGTTTTGCCCAGCGTAATACATGAGTGTACGATTCAACGTCTAAAAACTCGGCGGCGTCGTATAAATATCCCAATACCAGCGAGCCATACCATGGCCAAATAGCAATATCTGCGATTGAATAGTCACTGCCTGCCATATAATCGTGATCACTTAAATGGCGGTTTAATACATCTAGCTGGCGCTTAACTTCCATCGTAAATCGGTCAATAGGATATTGCATTTTGACTGGTGCATAAGCGTAAAAGTGACCAAAGCCACCGCCTAAATAAGGTGCTGATCCCATTTGCCAAAATAACCAATTACGGCATTCGGTGTTACTAGTGTGATCGCTTGGCACTAGCGCATCAAACTTCTCTGCTAAGTATTGTAAAATAGCACCGGACTCAAACACCCGTGTTACAGGGGTCGTACTGTGATCCATTAGCGCTGGAATTTTTGAATTAGGGTTAACACCCACAAAGCCTGAGCCAAATTGATCGCCATCGCCGATTTTAATTAAAAACGCATCATACTCGGCTGTAGTGATACCAAGCTCTAATAGTTCTTCAAGCATGATGGTGACTTTTTGGCCATTAGGGGTTGCCAGTGAGTAAAGCTGAAGAGGGTGCTCACCAACGGGTAAATCTTGCTGGTGAGTAGCCCCCGCAATTGGCCGATTTATTTTTGCCCAGTCACCGCCACTTTCCGCGTCCCACTGCCATACTTTAGGCGGGGTATAGTTTTCGCTGTTACTCATCAAAACTCCTTAAACGTTGGTTACTTTAATTAAGGTTACGAACAACCCATCCTAGTTGATCATTTAGAGCAAGGGAAGTAAAGATAACTTTCATTGGTAATTATGGAGATCATTGAAATGGAAAATATTTATGTTGTCTCCGTTACTTAACAATTCAATTCTTTGAAATATAATATGGTTAATATTTATTTTTAACCTAGCTAACTTTAAGGTTTGTAACTTGCGCTTTTCTTATCTTGCTTTGCTAAATAATAGCCAATAAGAATACCAGCGAGTGCGCCAAACAGGTGGCTTTCAAATGATACATGGGGGCGCTGCGGCAAAACACCCCAAATTAAACCACTATATAAAAATACCACAGCGACACTAATAGCAATGGCCTTAAATGAGCGATGCATAATGCCGTAGCAGATCAAAAAGCCCCACAAGCCATACAGTACACCGCTTAGGCCAACGTGAAGATTAGCGCGACCAAATAGCCAAACCAGTAACCCTCCAACCACAGCAGTAAAGATAAATACAGCCCAAAACCGTTTGACGCTATATTGGCAGACTAACCAGCCAAGCACAGCAAATGGGATTAAGTTACTGAGCAAATGTGCCCAGCCGCCATGTAAAAAAGGGGCGAAAAAAATACCCATTAAGCCACTTAAACTACGTGGGTAAATACCTAATCCATTTAAGTTAACGCCCGGTAAGCTATTAATAATTTGCAGTAAAACACACAATAAAATAATACTAATAAGCGTAAAGCGTTTACTGGCTAGAGGAGGAACGCTTAAAGAACTTTTTTGGTTTGCCATACATCACTTAATTTTAAATATGTTTGCGTGAGTATACCTTTCTTAATGCTTAATTGAAAAGCCTTGCTGGTACATGGTGATATTGCTAGCGCACCGTCGTATCGTTCACCCTCATCATGCATTAAACCTGTTGGGGTAAGTCAGCATTGTGGTGTTGGATGATCATAAGAGCACTCAATATTATATGGAAACTGAGCGTGATAAAATAAACACGCCCTAAAGCTTAAATACTTGCAGGCATTTTATTACAGCTCATAACTTAGTTCATAAAGAATACGATCGTGTGATTTCCTATTTTAAAACGGCAAATGTCATTATCTTTTTCAATGGGTTGCCGCTTACAATTTATCGTTTTAAACTTGGTTAATTTGCAGGTGAGTTATTTCTTTTTCTTAGCCTTTGCTTTGGCCTTTTTACGGGCTTTGATTTTTACCGGATCTTTATGTTTTTTGATTGGCGCTTTAGCTTCTTTATGACGCGGCTCAAATCCTTTAACAACACGGCGTTTAAGGCGCAGTTCAATGTAGCGTTCAATTTTTGCTAATACTGCGATGTCATGGGCTTCTACCAATGAGATTGCAATGCCTTTCTTACCTGCGCGAGCCGTGCGGCCAATACGGTGAACATACACGTCGGCTGTGCGTGGCATATCAAAGTTGATCACATGGCTAATATCAGCCACATCAATACCGCGGGCGGCAACATCAGTCGCAACTAATATTCTTGTACGGCCACTGTGGAAGTTTTCCATTGCCTTCATGCGTTTGTCTTGTGGCATCTCACCACGTAACCAGGCTGCGCGAACCCCTGCATTGGTCAGCTCGCCAACTAATGTTTCTAGGCGATCACGGGTTTTAACAAACACAATAGCTTTGCTTAATTCTTCACTGTTTAATATTTCAACCAACATCGCTAATTTATGGTTGTAATCATCAGCAATGTGCACCCATTGATGGATTTTAGCTTTTTCTTTACGTGAAGATTCAGCTTCTAATAGGGCTGGATCTTTTAAAATTTGCTCTGCAAATCGTTCAACGCTATCGCCTTCAAGAGTGGCTGAGAATAAAAAGCACTGACGACGGTTTTTTGCTTCTTCACAAATACGCATCATTTCTTTACGAAAGCCCATATCTAACATGCGGTCTGCTTCGTCTAAAATAAGCATCTCGACGTTTTCGGCATGAAAGTTTTCGGTTTCTAAATATTCCATTAATCGCCCTGGTGTGGCGATTAATATATCGTTATTTTTTTCAAAAATTTCTTTATGCGTACCGTAGTTAATACCGCCAGTAACAACACCAATTTTAAGGTTAGTGCCTTTAGCAAGCAGTTCACACTGCTCATGAATTTGATAAGCTAACTCGCGCGTTGGAGTCATGATCAAAACACGGGCAAAACCAGGTTCGCGACGCGGGAAATCAAGTAAGTATTGAATCGCCGGGATCAAAAATGCCGCTGTTTTACCAGTACCGGTTGGTGCAGAGGCTAAAATATCACGCCCTTGCAGCGCTTCAGGAATCGCTTGTTGTTGAATGCTAGTAGGGGTTTCATAACCCATTTTAGCAACGGCTTGTAGTAGCTTGTTATCAATATCAAAATCAGAAAATTGCATAGAGTGTCAAAAATAGAGGACAATTGCTGGTAATTATACGCGCTATCCGCCAGTTGGTGAATGAAAAGGTGAAAAAATGTCAGGCTTTGTGTTTAAACAATTTAAAGTAGCGCAAACGCGCAGTGCGATGAAGGTCTCGACGGATGGAGTTTTACTCGGTGCATGGGCTGACCTAACTACTTCACAGCGGTTACTTGATATTGGCACAGGTACTGGATTGTTGGCATTAATGTGCAAGCAGCGTAAACCAACTATGCAGGTCAATGCTGTTGAAATTGATGCCAATGCATGCGCTGATGCACAGCAAAATTTTACAAATAGCCCATGGTCAGATATTACACTGATGCAAAAAGCTATTCAGCAAGTAACCACTACTACTAAGTTTGATGTTGTGATCAGTAACCCTCCGTATTTTAATGCCAGTTTAAAAGGGCAGGACTTAGCTCGTAATACCGCACGTCATACAGATAGCTTAAATTTTAGTGAGTTAATCACTGCGTTCAAACACCTTAGTCACCAAAATGCTTTTTTTAATGTGATCCTACCTTGCCCAGAAGCGCAGTTGTTTATTGCACAAGCGCAGTTACAAGGTTTGTATTTAGTGCGCCATTGTTTAGTACAAACTACTGCCACTAAAGCGCCGAGCAGGAGCTTAATGTGCTTTGCTTATCAGAGACAAGAATGCGAGCTGACCAGCTTAACGATCCATGCTCAAGGGGCTCAATATAGCGATGAGTATATAACTTTGTGTAAAGACTTTTACTTGAAAATGTAATCATCGTTGAATAAAAGGTACATTTATCGCAAGTAATAGTAAGCTTACTATTTAAGATTACTATTACAATATTCATTCAAAATTTAACTAATTGAAATTTAATCTGTATTTAAGTGTTAGGTAATGTTTTTTGGAATTTTTTACATTCAATTGAGTAAAAAATACGGTGATTAGCTAACTAATTTAGACTTGTCGCTTCTTTGTAGCGCCATTAGAGCGATGAAATATATGTTATTGTCAAGTTTTCTTAATATCTAACACAGCTAGCATAGTAACTTACGGTTGCTGGCCAATCGGAAAATATACCCATTACACCAACCTCTTGTGCTAAAACATCAACCACAGTGAACATATCGCCATCGTTATCTATAACATCACGAATAGACTGATAATAATAACCGCCGCCTTCATTAAGAGGGCCTGAGCGCTCAAGGCTCCAGGCAATAATATTAAGCCCAGCGGCTTTAGCATCGATAGCGTACTGCGAGGGGATAATATTATTGTCGTTATCTATGCTTAGCAGCATCCAAATAGGGGGGGCTATAATTTTAACGCCCTCAGTAGCTAGCTCTGCCATGCTTGGCTGCCATGTTGCTGCGTTATTAGGATCAAACCCTGCATTACTGTCGCGACCATCTAAATAGACACTTTGCGCTGCAAATTCAGGATTAGTGTTAATCCAATATTCTACGTCGGCTAGGTTAAATGATTGCGGATAAACATGGTTTGCGGGTACGTCCATTTGCGTGTATTCATCCAGCATTTTTTGTGCATATTGTGCTTGGGTCATACCATTAAAAGGCATACTCACTTGAGGCGATTTAAGCTCAGGGGTCATTTTTACACCCAGCTCTTTAAATAGCGCAATACTTTGTTTATGGGTCATGAGTGTCCCTGAGGTGGTGTATAAATCAGTACGCCAATTCGGTGTTCCATTCATATAATCGCTAACATTCGTGGCATTGGTGTTTGCGTCATCCATTTTACCTTCAAGGGTTAAAAATTCCGCTAGGCTAATATCGCTAGTGCAACATTTAGCTGCAGCGGGTGTACCGCTGTTAGGATCTGCTGGCGTAAATGGCACGCTGCATTTAGCGGCAAGTTCTGGGATCGCTAAAATATTAGTGGTGGTATGTAAATCACATTGAGAATGACGGCATACCAACTCTTTATCATTTGTAAACGTTACATCGCACTCGACAATGCCTGCGCCCATACGAGCCGCTGCAATGTAAGATTCTTTAGTGTGTTCAGGATATTGCATAGGTGCACCGCGGTGACCAATTGAAAAATCTGTACGATAAAAGGGGCCGCCTTTGCACGATTCTAATTTTGTTTTTAGTGCGCTGGTGTCCATATCGTCAATTAGGTAGTCTGGGCGAGCACCGAGTTTAATATTCGTACTTTGTGCTACTTCAGCAATAACCGGGGTAGGAACTTTAATAATTTCAACTTCAGTGTTGGTAACAAGCACTTCTTTTTCGACTATTTTTACATCGTCGTCGCAGCCAGCGAGTGTAATTAATAATAAACAACGAGTCAGTAAAGGCGCATGTTTCATTATTTGTCCTTAAAAATCAAAGTAGCAGCTACCTTACTAATTATTAATGACAGTTTAACTACAGAGTAATTAATTTACTCTTTTAGCCATTATTTGGTTTACGACTAAGGCAAAAAGCATAACTCCCGCGCCAGTGCTTAATCTAAGTATGTCCGCGTCTCTATTCCAAATCAGCACATTAACAACAATGCCAGCAGGAATAAGTAAGTTGTTCATCACCGCCAGCGCCCCCACATTGACAAGTGTTGCGCCTTTATTCCACATAAAATAGCCAACACCGGATGCCACAGTTCCTAAATAAATTAGTATGCCCCATTGTGTTGAGGTGCTTGGTAATTTGTTTGAGTTACCAAATAAGACATAACAGCTACTTGCAACAATCAATGCGCCAATAAAAAACCAGCCAAATACAGTTTTATCATCAAGCTGCTTACCCAGCATTAAGCGTTTGTAGGTTACTTGTCCTGCCGCAAAACTAATATTAGCGCCTTGAACCAGTAATAATCCGACGAAGAAGTTACTGTCTAAGTTTTCATAGCGAATAGTAATGGCACCCAACACGGCAATAAAAGCGACTATAAAAAATTGCGGATTAAAATATTTGTTGCACGCATCGTTTAATAACGTAATGTAAAGTGGAGTCATTACGGTAAATAGCAGTACTTCAGGAACACTTAAGAACAAAAATGAGTGGTAGTAAAAGCTGTACATAATACCGAGTTGTACTGCGCCTATTAGCATGAGCTTGCATGCAAGTGAGGGAGGTGTTCGTTTTAAAAACGGTAAAAATAGCAGTGTGGCTAGGGCTACGCGAATTAATACACTAAACCATGCATCAACTTGACCAGCTAAATATACGCCAATTAAACTAAATGAAAATGCCCAAAGTAGGGTCGTTGCTAATAAGTAATACATCGTTTTTATAATCAATA
This sequence comes from Pseudoalteromonas arctica, assembly GCF_012927645.1. GTDB lineage: Bacteria > Pseudomonadota > Gammaproteobacteria > Enterobacterales > Alteromonadaceae > Pseudoalteromonas > Pseudoalteromonas arctica_A. Next base: position 26,508 of record NZ_JABBMT010000019.1, read on the forward strand.
ACTCTAAAGTTTTACTATAACAAAAAAGCCCGCAATAATGTGCGGGCGTTTAGTGTTAGTGAGTTTTAAGTTTACTTGACTAAACCACGGCGCTTAAGTAGGGCGTCGGTAGTTGGCTTTTGACCACGGAACTCAATATAGCTTTGCATTAAGTCGCGGCTGTTACCTTTTGATAAAATCTCTTTGCGGAAGCTATTACCGTTGTCACGAGTTAAGCCGCCTTGCTTTGTCATATGCGCAAAGGCATCAGCCGCAAATACTTCAGTCCAAAGGTACGCGTAGTAACCTGCTGAATAGCCACCAGCAAAGGTGTGGCTAAAGTAGCAAGACTTATAACGCGGTGGTACAGGGTAGTAAGCAATGCCGTGTTTCTCTAACGCGTTATGTTCAAATTTTTGTACGTCAGTTATTTTCTTATCAACACCAAATGAATGCCATTCCATATCAAGTAATGCTGCAGCTAAATACTCAGTGGTGCTAAAACCTTGGTTGAAGTTTTGTGACTCAAGCACTTTGTCGAGTAATTCTTTAGGAATTGGCTCACCTGTTTTGTAATGCTTAGCGTAGTTAGCAAGTACAGTTGGTTCAATGTTCCAATCTTCGTTCGCTTGTGACGGGAATTCAACAAAGTCACGAGCTGTAGCAGTGCCAGCAAGGCTTGGGTATTTTACATCTGAGAACAAACCGTGTGCTGCATGACCAAACTCATGGAACATAGTCGTAACCTCGTCAAACGTCATCAGTGTTGGCTGACCGTCTGCTGGTTTAGGAATGTTTTGCGCGTTATAAATGACAGGTTTTGTGCCTTTTAAGCCACTTTGGCTAACATATGCACTCATCCAAGCACCACCACGTTTACCCTCACGAGCATAAGGGTCCATGTAAAATAAACCAATAGCACTACCATCGGCGTTGAACACTTCAAACGCCATTACATCTTCGTGATAAAGAGGTAAATCTTTACGCTCTTTGAAAGTAATGCCGTATAGTTTTTCCATCGCAAAGAATAAACCGTTATGGATCACTGATTGCATTTCAAAGTATGGCTTAACTAAAGCAGGATCTAGGTCGTACTTAGCTTGGCGCACTTTTTCAGAATAGAATGCCCAGTCCCATGGTTGTAACGCAAATTTTTCGCCTGATGCGTCAATGATTTTTTGGATTTCAGCTGCTTCAGCTTTTGCTTTGTTCACAGCTTTTGGCGCTAGATCATCTAAAATACCGTATACGTTTTCAGTGGTTTTAGCCATACGTGTGGTCATTACATATGAAGCCCAATCTTTATAGCCAAGTAGCGCTGCTTTTTGAGCACGCAAATTGGTTTCTTTGATAATGATAGGGGCATTGGTATTTTGTGCGCGAGTCGTTGAGGCTTTAAAAATACGTTCGCGTAACTTACGGTTTTCTAGGCTGCTGAGAATCGGTTGTTGTGTGGTGTTCACTAACGTGATCATGTAGCCTTCTTTACCTGCTTTTTTAGCGGCAGCGCCAAGGCTTGCTATTTCAGCGTCAGAAAGGCCAGCAAGTTCGCTTTTATCGGTTACTAATACTACGTCCTCTTTAAACGATTTTAATACGTTTTGCGAGAAGGCTGTTGATAACTTAGCAAGCTCAGCATTGATTTCACGCATTTGGACTTTTTGTTCTTCATCTAATTTTGCACCAGCGTTAACAAACTTAGTGTAGTAAAACTCAACTAAACGCTGATCTTCGGCATTTAACTTCGCTTTATTGCCATTAATGGTTTCAACACGTGAAAATAATGCTTTGTTAAGATAAATGTCATCAGAATGCGCAGATAACACGGGGGCCATTTTTGCTGCAATGCGTTGATACTCATCATTAGAGATCAAACCAGATAAGTTATAGAAAGCGGTTGAAACGCGATCAAGCAATTCGCCCGATAGTTCTAATTCAACTAAGGTATTTTTAAATGTCGCTGGAGCTGGGTTGTTAGCGATAGCTGTGATTTGTGCTTTTTGCTGGGCAATGCCTGCATCAAATGCCGGTTCATAATCACTGGAACCAAATTTATCAAATTCTGGTGCCATATATTGTAATGGGCTTGGTTTCATCAATACGTTATCTACATTGACTGTTTGTACTTGAGTCGTTTGTTCTTTTGTATTTGCATCGTTTTGCGAACTACAAGCGGATAATAATAATGCACTAGCAATTGTAGTTGCTATAAGGGTCTTACGCATGAGAACTCCATAAAATAGTGAGCCTTGAAAAACAGGCGAGACATAAAACACCCATAACTTAACAAATTTTCATGTATATACAACTAAGTTTATCGGTTTAAGGTGGGGATTGAGCGCAAAAAGCGTGTTTTTAGGTAAAAGTATTGCAAATCGAGAAATAGTAGCTTTAAACGGTAGGACGTATTAAAGCTACTACAGGTTGGTACTTAATTGAGAATTTTGATTTATGTTGTATGTGTTTAGTTGCGAAATTAGTTGTAACCTAAAACAAACTTTTTTTCACTGCCAAAGCTAGCCGGTTGCTGATGACCAAACTCTTTGTTAATGCAATTAAGAGTATGTTCTTGCTCTGCAAGCACAGACAAAATTTTATTACGGTACTCAATACTTGACTCAAACAGCTGCAAATCAACTAAAGGTTGTAACGTGGCTAATTTTTGATTTAAAGTCAGTTGTGACATCATTTGTTCCTCGTGCTTTATTTAAGCTTACAGTACTTATATAGCATTACCTGTAAGAAAATGTTAATGATTTGTTCATAAAAAACATATTGAACTTTAACTCCTCCGTAAATGCCATTATAGCGTGCTAGGTTTACTCAATGATCATTACAGCCAATTAGCGACTCCTAATTGGATGTTCGCTACATTTTCAACGGCGTTATTGAAAGGACAAATGTCCTTATGGAATAAATATAATTGTATAAAATCTCTCAAGTTCGCTTATCGTGCCGTTATTTGTTATAAAAAGCTTATATTCTTGTACATATTTGTGCGGCAAAAGTGTCACACAATGCTATAATCTTCAGCGTTCGTTCAGCCTCTTACTTCGTTTTGCACTCTCGATAAAGAGGTCCGCGTAGCTTAATTTAAGGCGCGAAAAATTGGCCGAGCTCGCCGAGTGAATTTGGCGCAACACACCAACCGTTGAATAAGAGTGCACTAAAAAGGTTAAACCCCGACATGAAAGCAATGAAAAGATCTACGTTAGCAACTCTAATTAATGCAACGTTGTTCTCTGCCGTAACAAGTACTTCATTTACAACTCTTGCTGCTGATGAGCAAGCCGCAACTGCACAAAGCAAGCAGTTAGAAGTTATTCAAATCACTGCGCGTAAGCGTGTAGAAAACGCACAGGAAGTACCTGTCGCAGTATCTGCATTGCAAGGCGATAATTTAGATGCTTACAGCTCAGCAGGTATGGATGTTCGCTTTATGAATGCGAAAATCCCAAGCTTATCTATTGAGTCTTCATATGGACGTACTTTCCCACGTTTTTATGTTCGTGGCTTAGGTAATACCGATTTCGATTTAAACGCTTCACAACCTGTATCACTTGTAGTTGACGATGTAGTTCAAGAGAACGCAATTTTAAAAGGCTTCCCTGTTTTTGACGTAGAGCGTGTTGAAGTCTTACGTGGCCCACAAGGTACTTTATTCGGTCGTAACACACCAGCAGGTCTTGTGAAATTTGATTCTGTAAAGCCAAGCCAAGACTTTGATGGTTATGGCTCTGTATCATATGGTACAAATGATTCAATTGATTTCAGAGGCGCTGTTGGCGGTAGTTTAACTGAAAACTTATCTGCACGTGTGTCTGTATTGTGGCAAGGCAAAGATGATTATATTGATAACCGCGCCCCAGGCTTTGAGCAAGACGACATCTTAGGTGGTTATACTGATCGCGCTGCACGCATCCAGTTTTTATATGAAAAAGATGATTTTTCAGCCTTACTAAATTATCACGTTCGTAACATGGAAGGCACACCAATACCATTTTACGCTAATGCAATCAAAACTGGTTCAAATGAGCTAGTTGATGGCTTTGATGGTGATGTGGTTTACCACAATGCAGCAGCACGTGAATTTCAAGTTGTTGATTCTCAAGGTGCGAGCTTAAAGCTTGAGTATGATTTTGCTAATTATACATTAACATCAATCACAGGTTGGGAAAGCGCTGAAGTAAATTCTCGTGGTGATATTGATGGTGGCTATGTTGGCGGTCCTGGTGCTATACCTGATCAGTCTGAAAGTGAAAGTGGTTTACCTGATCACAACCAATATACGCAAGAATTACGCTTATCTAGTAATTTTGCAGGTGATTTTAATTACCAAGCCGGCGTATTCTATTTTGATGAGTCATTAACCATCGAAAACTTTGGTTATAACACGTTGGCAGGTGGTGCACTTTATGGCTACGTAAATCAACATCAAGACACTACAGCATGGGCTGTGTTTGGCTCTGTTGATTACACTGTGAGTGATGATTTAAAACTAACAGCAGGTCTTCGTTATTCAGATGACGACAAAGACTTTGTAGCCGTTCGTAAAATTGTACCTGCTGATTTAAGTGCATGTAACTTTGACTTAATGCAATGTGAAACAGACATCATTCGCACAGAAGACGCTAGTGATGATCATATTAGCTGGGATTTATCTGCATCATATAAATTGACGAATGATGTGAATTTATATGGTCGAATAGCTAATACGTTCCGTGCGCCAAGTATTCAAGGTCGTATTACTTTTTCTAATGACGTTACAAAAGCTGATTCAGAAACAGTAACGTCATACGAAACCGGTATTAAGTCAGATGTACTAGACGGCCGTGGCCGTGTAAATGCAAGTGTTTATTACTTCACAATGGACAATCAACAGTTAACGGCTGTAGGTGGTAGTGCAAATACTACGAGTCTACTCAATGCCGATAAAACCACAGGTTATGGCTTTGAGTTAGATACTGAATGGGTATTAACAGATGAGTTAAATGCTACATTTAACTTGAGCTACAATAATACTGAACTTAAAGACGATTCAATTTCGATTCCAGTACCAGCTCGTGTTTCAAATGGCTTGCTAACGATTACTGATCCTATGGTAAATGGCAATGCTATTATCGATGGTAACAGCTTGCCGCATGCACCTGAGTGGATCTCTAACTTAACTTTACGTTATAGCAAAGAGTTAGGCGATGGTGAGTTCTTTACTTACGCTGATGTTTCATACCGTAGTGAAATTAACTACTTCTTGTATGAGTCTGTTGAGTTTGAAGGTAAAGCACTTACTGAAGTTGGTCTTCGCAGTGGTTATGCATGGGCTGATGGTGACTATGAATATCAAGTAGCTGTTTTTGCACGTAACTTATTTGATAAGCAACAGTCAATTGGTGCAATTGACTTCAATAACAATACAGCAATGATTAATGAAGGGCGCTTTATTGGCGCTGAGTTTAAAGTTAACTTCTTTTAAAGTTAGCTAGTTAATAGATCATTAAACCCGCTTTTAAAGCGGGTTTTTTCATTTATATTAATAGGCGTTACTGCTAAAGTAACGACAATTAAATTTAACAAGAGAAGAGCAATGGCTGGATTTTGGAACTACCGCGTGATTTTTTGTGAAGCAACCAAAGATGAAGCGGCGCAATATCAAATTCATGAGGTTGAATATAACCTAAATGGTAAAGTTACCAATTGGTCAGAAACGGGTGCAGCGCCTTTTGGCAACACCTTAGATGCGTTGCTAGATGACGCAGAACGTTTAAAAACAGCGTTTGCTAAGCCAGTGCTAAAAGTTGTTAGAAAGGAACGTGGTTATGAACTGGTTGATGTAGAAACCGGTGAAGAAGCATTTGCTGAGCCGCCAGCAGGTTTAACAGCATAAGTATTAACCCAAAAAGGTGCTATGAGCACCTTTTTTGTTGCTGAAATATAAAGGAATGAGGATGACATTAAAAGCAATATTATTTGATATGGATGGCACGTTAGTTGATTCAGAAAGTGTCCACTTTAATTGTTGGAATGATGTTTTAGCACCGTTTGGCGTGCGCTATGAAGAAGATGATTTTTGCCAACGTTTTTCAGGACGTCCGACCTTCGATGCGGCAATTGAAGTGGTTGAGCAATATAACTTATCGGTTTCAGCGCAGTGGTTAGCGCAGGCTAAATATGATGCATTTGAGCAATTTGTTACCACTAATTTACCTCCTTTAATGCCCTTTGTCCAAGAAGTATTAGAGGCTGTTAGGCAAAGCGATCTTAAAATGGCATTAGTGACGGGGAGTGCACGCCATGAGGCGTTACCGATCTTAAAAGGCTATGGCTTTTATGAATGGTTTGACTGTGTAGTGACTAAAGACGATGTGCAAAATCCCAAACCTGCGGGCGACCCTTATTTACTTGCGCTGACAACATTAGGGATTTCAGCAGAGCAAGCAATTGCTGTTGAAGACACACACACCGGCGTTACAGCAGCAACTAATGCAAACGTACCTGTGGTTGCAATACCGAATAAACACACCTTAGATCACGATTTAAGTTTAGCTGTTTCTCGCATCGATAATTTACAGCAGCTATGGCAATGGGTACAAACTAAGCTATAGTTTAGTCTGCTTGGTGTTAAACAAGGAGACCGATATGCATAAAGGACTAACAGTATTATGGTTGCTGCTCAGTAGTTTTACTTGCTCAGCAACTGATACACAGATCACCGCAGATGCTCAACTTGCCAAGGTTTACCAACAAGACCAAGCGCTTGCCATTGCAAACTATCTCATAAGTGAGAAGTTTGATGGGGTACGTGCGATTTGGACGGGAACACAGTTGATAACCCGTAATGGCAATGCCATTCATGCGCCAAGCTGGTTTATTGCTGATTTACCTAATTTGAGGTTAGACGGTGAGTTGTGGACCAAGCGCGGTGATTTTGCAGATCTCAGTGGTATTGTGCGCACTTTACAGCCGCTGGATAGTGACTGGCAAAAAGTCTCCTATCAAATATTTGACATGCCAGATCAACATAACCCCTTTTCAGTACGCTATGAAAATTATCTACGTTTAGTAAAAACATTAAATAAGCCACACATTCAAGCAGTACAGCAGTATCAATTTACCACAGAGCAGGCATTATCAGCGTACTTTGATGAAGTGACTCAGCAAGGTGGTGAAGGTGTGATGCTGCATTTAGCCTCAGCAATACATAAAAGTGGCCGTTCTGATGCGCTATTAAAGTTAAAACCTTATTTTGATAGTGAAGCGATCGTCATTGCCCATCTTCCAGGGAAAGGCAAATTTACTGGCATGCTAGGGGCGTTAAAAGTAGTGACACCACAGGGAAAAGAGTTTGCAATTGGTACTGGCTTTAGTAACGCACAGCGCCAAAATCCACCCGCAATAGGAGCGACGGTGACATACCGATACCATGGTTATACTAAAAATGGTTTACCACGGTTTGCCAGCTTTTTACGTCAACACGATCCTGATTAACATTTTAAAAAAGCTGTAAGTATGCTAAATTGCGCGGCCTTTTGATGTGAGTTGTGGTGAAGTAATGGTAGTTGGTTTTGATTATGGTAGTTCCAATTGCGCAATGGGTGTAATGAATGCTCAAAATACTGTTGAGCTGGTGCCCCTAGAGGAAGGTAAGTTTTACCTCCCTTCTACCTTATATACACACCACAGCGCTTTAGTTGTCGATTATGTTGCTCAGCATCTAACGGGTACAAATTATGAAACTGACTTTAAAACCCCGCGCCAAGCCCTGCTCAATAGTATGGTGCGGATCAAGTCTGACTTAGATCTAGACGCTAATGATGAAAGCCTGTTTATTGGCCGTGAAGCAATTAACGAATATGTGCAATTTCCTGAAGAAGGTTATTTTGTAAAGTCCCCTAAATCGTTTTTTGGGGCAATAGGTTTAAAGCAAGGTCAGATCAACTTCTTTGAAGATATTGCCACCGCGATGATTTTAAAAATCAAACAGCGAGCTGAGATATCACTACAAAAAGAGTTAACACAAACGGTTATTGGCCGTCCGGTAAATTTCCAAGCCGTGGGTGGAGAGCAATCAAACCAACAAGCAATTGGTATTTTAGAGCGTGCAGCAAAACGAGCGGGCTTTAAAGAGGTGGCTTTTTTATATGAGCCACTTGCGGCGGGAATTGATTATGAAAGTGACTTAAATCACGATCAAAAAGTATTGGTTATTGATATCGGCGGTGGTACAAGTGACTGCTCATTTGTACAAATGGGGCCTAGCTTTCGTAATAGTCGTGAACGTGATCATGACTTTTTGGCACATACTGGTAAACGTGTCGGTGGTAATGATTTAGACATTGCATTGAGCTATCACGCATTAATGCCATTACTGGGGTTAGGCAGTCAGTTTAAATCAGGTTTACCGCTGCCTAATCAAGCATTTTGGCAAGCATGTAAAATTAACGATGTGAACTTACAAAGCCAGTTCTATAGTCAAAGCCATCACCGAGAGCTACTTACACAGTTACGTGAAGTACAAGCACCTGAGTTATTTCAACGGCTGATCGATTTGCAGCAAAATAAGCAAGGCCACCAACTGGTACAGCAAGGGGAGGCGGCAAAAATTGCGCTTTCGACAGCGACTGAGTATGAGTGTGAATTAGGATTTTTAGCGCCGCAATTATATAAAGAGCTATCTCGCGCTGATTTAGCTGTAGCGGTTGATGATTCGATTATGCAAATAGTAAGTTTAGCAAAACAAGCTATCAAAGATGCAGGAACCGTTCCTGATGTGATTTACCTTACCGGTGGCAGTGCGCAATCACCTTTAATAAAAGCCGCATTAGTTGAGCACTTAGGTGATATTAAAATGGTAAACGGCGATCACTTTGGTAGTGTAACCGCCGGACTCACTAAATGGGCAAGCATACTTTATCGTTAAAGGGTGCTAATAGTATGACTTGTCGGGTTGCGAGGTATTTTCGTGATCTGGCAATGACCGTTCAAGCTCGTTATGCATCAAAGGTGAGCTTAAAATCATATCTGCGCTGACTTCATTACACGCTACTGGGATATGCCACCGCAGCTTTTTAGATGAGTAGATTAACCGCAAGAACTACAAATACCACACCTGTTATACGATCAATCCAAATTTGACTTCGCGGGTGCTCTCGAAAGTAGCCTGCAATTTTATCGCCAAAGTAAATATACGTGCAGTCAATCGGAAACGCAAAAAGTGGGTACAGTAAGCCAAAAAAAGCTAATTGAAATGTTGTTGATGATGATAGGGTTGGATCAACAAACTGCGGGATAAACGCAATAAAAAATAATGCTACTTTAGGGTTGAGCACTTCAGTCATCATAGCCTGAAGCATTACATTCGTTTTTTTCTTGGTGCTCACATGGGGTTTATCTTCGCTATTGCATTTAGACGGGATAAATGTGCTTTTAAACATCATTACACCTAAATAACATAAGTAGGCTGCTCCAGCGTATTGTACGCTGGTATAAGCCATTTCTGAGGCTTTTAGGATAGCAGTAAGACCGACAACAGCAAATAAAGTATGCGCCACTGCGCCCAAAGCGAAACCAAATGCGCTTTGTAAGCCTGCTGCGCGGCCATTGGCAAAAGTTTGCGCCATTAAAAAAGCATTTGAAGGGCCTGGCGCAACAGCGATTAAAAAACTCGCGGCTAAAAATGACAGTAAAAATTCAAAATTGATCATTGTTTTTATGTATTTTTAGGATGATAAGCGTGCGCTTTATTACTGAGCAGTATAACCCACAGTGGCAGCAATAATAATAAGTGAAAAGCAATAAACTCGGGCGTATTGAAAGGAAGTACTTGGGTGAGCATAACCAAGGCTCCTGCGCCGCTCATTTGCATTAAACCGATTAACGCAGATGCAGTGCCAGCTTGTTTAGCAAAATGTGACAATGCCATTCCAGCCGCTGAGCCTAAGCTAAGTGCAAAGCCTAATGCGGCAATCAACACTGGCAGCATAAAAGCAAAGGCACTTTTAAACTGGCCAAGAATCAAAATCAGTACACCAGAGAAAATTAATAAACTCATACCTATGCGTAACGCTTTTTGACTATGGCGTTTGATATACAATGGTGCAATAAAACTGGCTACAATGCTAACAATGGCATTGAGAGTAAACCAAAAAGTAAAATCGCTGACCGATCCACCTAACTCGGTCATTATCCATCCCGGTGCTAATGTTACGAAAGCTAAAATAGCCGACATTGCCACCATACAAATTAGGCTATTAAAAAGAAAAATAGGCGTGCTTATGATTGGTATAAAGCGACGTAAATCGAGTATGTGGCCCTCATAGTGGCTATCTGCAGGGCGCGTTTCTTTAAAATATATGGCAATGATCATTACTCCAACGCAAGCAAACCCGGCCAAAAATAAAAAGTTCATTCGCCAGCCAAATTGTACGGTCAGCCAAGCACCTAAAATAGGTGCTAACGCGGGAATAAAACACACAATACCATTTAGGTAAGTGATCATTTGGCCGCTTTTAGCACTGCCATAGATGTCACGCACAATCGCAAAAGCAACCACAAAAGTGGCACAAGCCCCAAGGCCTTGCAGTGCGCGCGCAAGCATTAGAATGCTAAAATTAGGTGCTAAAAAAGCCAACATCCCAGCAGTTCCATACAGTGTGATGCCAAATAGTGCGACTGGACGGCGGCCAAACTTGTCGGCTAAAGGACCTGCTATAAGCTGACCTAAGCCAACAGTCAACATAAAAATAGCGACGGTAAGTTGCACTTGCTGCTCATCAATAGCCAATGCTTGCGCTATATCAGGAAAAGCGGGTAAGTAAATATCAATCGCTAATGGGCAAAATATAACCAGAAGAGCGAGAATTAAAATAATACTAAGGTGATTGCGGCGATCGGTTGTTGGCATGAGTACTCCTTTTACCGCGTATTTTAGGTCTGCAAAGATAAAAAAGAAAGGGCATATGGCCGACCAGACAGAATATTATTAGCGAGATAAGTAAATATGCTTTTTTCATCTGGTCTGATGTGTTAGTTTGGTGTATCTGCCTTTTTAATTAAGAAAAGTTATGAGTGATAAATCTGTTGTTTTGAAAACATGGTTAAAGTTAAAAAATTTACCATTTGGCAATTGGTTATTTACTAAAGTAGTATGCTTTAAAGCCCCTTATTTTGGCTCAATGAAACCCACTGTTTTAGATTTACGTGACGGACATTGCAGCGCAATGGTTAAAAACCGCCGTAATGTGCACAATCATATTGGGACTATTCACGCAATTGCGCAATGTAATTTAGCAGAGTTGTGCGCTGGCGTGATGGTTGATGCTACCGTGCCCTATAAAACTCACCGTTGGATACCCAAAGGCATGACAGTGCAGTATTTAGCAAAAGTGGATACGGATGTGACAGCGGTGGCTGAAATTGCAATGCCAAGACAATGGCTAGATAAAGAGGATTTAGTGGTATCAGTTAAGCTTTATAATACTCGCAATGAACTAGTATTCACTGCAGATATTACGATGTACATTACTAAGAAAAAAGAACAGAAGAATAAAAACTAGCTTATTCTTTTTCAGCGGCTTGTTTGTTAAAGAACGACAAGTCATTATCACCTTCACTGAGCGCAGATGTAAGCTCCGGCTTTGATTCTTTATTATTAGTAATTAACTCAACGGTTTCTGCTTCATGGCGTTGTTTTAGGTTACCTTCAATAATTGCACCAGCATCAATACTTAAAGTATCTTGATAAACATCCCCGTGCACTTGCGCTGAACGTTCAATAACTACTTTGCTGGCGTTGAGTGAGCCAATTATTTTACCTTTTACAATTACGCTTTCAGCAACCACTGAGCCTTCAACACAACCGGTATTACCAATAACTAAATGATTAACGCGAACATCACCATCTATGCGACCATCAAGCTGTACTTCACCTTGACTCACTAAGCTGCCCGTTAAGCGAACATCTTCAGAAATGATCGAAGGAGTGTGGCTAGTTCTTTTTAGCTGAGAATTTGCTGAACTACTTACTGTTGATTTTTTTTTACCGAACACGAGAAAGCGCCTTTGTTATTTTGACTGGATTGACATGTTTGTCGTTAAGTAATACTTCATAGTGTAGGTGAGTGCCAGTACTTCTGCCAGTGCTGCCCATTAATCCGATAACGTCATTTTTAGTTACCGTTTGGCCTTTTTTAACGTTGATTTTGTTTAAGTGACCAAACCGAGTTACAAAGCCGTTTTTATGTTGCAGTTCGATAAAGTTACCATAACCACCGTTGCGTCCTGCGCGTAATACAATGCCATCAGCGGGAGCGAATATTTCGGTTTTATGCCAACCTGCTAAATCAACGCCTTTGTGATAAGCATGACGTTTATTCACTGGATCTTTACGCAGGCCAAAACTGCTCGAAATATAGTAATTTGCTGCAGGCAGAGTTTGTGGTAACTCACTGAGTAAATTTTCAAGCTTATTCAATGCCAATAGTTTATCGGCGATGACTAAAAATTCAGCTGGGATCTTTGATTCCTCAAATAAATCCAGTGGACCACCTTGTGCGGTTCCGGTCATCTCACCATCTAGACGACGCGTTAAGGCGCTATCAAGCCCTGCACCTTTGAGCATCGCTAAAATAGCGTGCTGGCGGCGTTCTATTTGTTGCTCTATTTGTAAAAAGCTTTGGTGATATTTGCTATCGAGTAGTGCAAAACGTTGCTCGATATTAACAGAGTCAGAGAGTGAAAGAGTGTGTGCACTGTTAGGGTTTTCATCAACTAATGGTTCGTGAAACACTTCTTGTTGCTCGCCGAGTTCTCCTGCTGGCGGCTCTACTGGCAGAGCGGGGTTGCTCATCGACTCAGGTAAAGAATCGATCATACTCTGCAATAGAGCATGCTTTTGCTCAAGCACTGCAAGTTGCGCTAACTGTTTATCGTATTGTGCTTGTTGTTTTTTGTTTTGTTGCTGCCACTGTTGTTGTTTTGATAATTGGCTTTGTTCGATGTCGGAAATCTTGTTGGTTTGAGAATATATTCGCAGGCTTGAAACAGCCAACCAAACTAAAGCAATTAAAATAATCGCTACAGCTGATATTTGTAACCAAGGTGCTAATATCACATGTTTAACCTCACCATTTTGGCGGATCAACAGCTGTCTAGCTGGAAATAATTTGTGATAAAAAGACTTAATAAATGCTGACATGGCTTATAAACACTGGCTATTAACCGGGTTAAGATAGCAATCTGAGCTGAAAAAGCCAGTAAAAAATTGTAATTAATCTTAAAAAGGAGGCGTTGGTCGCCTCCTTATAATAAATACATTTAATAAATGTTTACAACTTAGCTACTTAGTAGGAAGAATTGTTCCTTCTACGCAGCCGAAACCGATACGAGCAAAACCAGCTTTTTCACACCAACCACGCATAATAACGTTATCACCATCTTCTAAGAAGCTGCGTTGCTCACCGTTATTTAGCGTGATTTTTTCTTTACCACCACGAGACAGTTCAAGTAATGACCCCGCTTCTTCATGCGTCGGGCCTGATTGTGTACCTGAACCTAACATATCACCTGGCATAAAGTTACAACCATTTACTGTGTGATGAGTCACCATTTGTGCCACTGTCCAGTATGAATGTTTGAAACTTGATTTAGAGACTAATGAAGGTGCAGCACCTTGTTCACGCATTTTTGCGGTTTCAATCTGTACATCCATTTTAATATCAAATGCGCCAAATTCACGGTTGTGGTTTGATTCTAAGTAATCTAACGGTTGTGGGTCATTTTCATCGCGCGTCCATGATGTTCTATAAGGCGCTAATGCTTCGGTTGTTACAATCCACGGCGACACAGTTGAAGCAAAGTTTTTTGCAAGGAATGGTCCTAATGGTTGGTATTCCCAAGCTTGTAAGTCACGTGCTGACCAGTCATTGAATACACAAAAACCAAACACGTGGTTTTCTGCATTTTCAATAGCGATGGCATCACCTAATTCATTACCTTTACCTAAATAAATGCCTAGCTCTAACTCATAATCTAAGCGTTTACAGGGGCCAAGCGATGGTACTTCAGCGTCTGGTGCTTTAGTTTGACCGTTTGGGCGATGAAAGGTTTGACCTGACACATCAATTGATGAAGAGCGGCCATGGTAACCAATTGGTACCCATTTATAGTTAGGTAGTAATGGGTTGTCAGGACGGAATAAGCGACCGACTGCTGTTGCATGATAGATAGATGTATAAAAGTCAGTGTAATCGCCGATACGACATGGTAACGAAAACTCAATATCAGCTTGAGCAATCAGTGCATCGCTTAATTGAGCTTGCTCAGAAGCACCTTCACGTAATGCTTTAGAAAGAGCTAAACGCAGTGCTGACCAATATTGCTGACCAAGACCCATAAATTCATTTAGAGTTGTATTACTTGCTGCTGCAACTGCGGTTTGTGCATCGCCAGAGAAAATAGCGAGTTCATTTACTTTGGCAAGGTCGATAACTTGGTCACCAATGGCAACGGCACCACGAAAAGCCTCGTCAGAGTTCTTACGACGTATTTCTGCAAATGGTAGGTTTTGAATTGGGAAGTCACAATTTGCAAGGTTCGCTGAGGCTACCCAGCTAGTTAAATTTATATCATGGGTTTCGTTAATTAAACTCATTACATTTCCTTTAGTTTAGTCAGTCGCGCTTTACAGTGGATATGGTGATGAATAGCACGATTTAAACAGTGAAAATCAGATTGTCATTTATAAAATAGGGTAAACGACAAAAAGCAGCGAGATACGCTGCTTTTTGAATTTATAATACGGTGTTTATAAAACGCCGCGACGCTCTTGGTCGCGCTCTATTGATTCAAACAGTGCTTGGAAGTTACCTTCACCAAAACCGCCGTCATCAACGCGTTGGATCATCTCGATAAAGATTGGGCCAAATAAGTTTTTCGAGAAAATTTGCAATAAGTAGCAATTTTCACTTTGGCTATCGATTAAGATCTGATGTTTACGGATCTTTTCTTTATCTTCTGTAACCCAAGGTACACGATCAAAAATTGTATCGTAATATTCAGGGATAATATCAAGCGTTGCAATGGTTGATTTATCAAGCTTATCTAGTGAGCTTACTAGGTCATCTGTTAAGAATGCTAAATGCTGTACGCCTGGGCCATTGTATTCACCAAGATATTCATCGATTTGGTTGTTATCATTGCCTTTACCTTCATTAATTGGAATCGAGAAGGTGCCGCACGGTGATTTAAGTGCATAAGAGATCAAGGCTGTTTTTTGGCCTTTGATATCAAAGTAACGAACTTCAGTAAAACCAAATACGTCTTTATAAAAGTTAGCCCATGTTTCCATAGTGCCTTTGTAGACGTTATTAGTTAGATGATCGATACGGATAAAGCCTTTATCTTCAACAACGTTTTGTTCGATTAAGTCTTCAAAGTCTTGCTCATAGATTGAACCTTTGTCACCAAATTGCTCAATAAAATAAATTAAGCTATCACCGATACCGTAAATTGCCGGGTATGGTAGGTCTTTATGAGTTGAATCAGTCGCTGGTTTTGCACCACGCTCTACTGCGGTGTCAAATGCCTGTTGAGCATTCTCTACACGCCAACCCATAGAACAAATTGCAGGACCATGGCTTTTTGCAAATTCTGCAGAGAAACCATCACGTTCATTATTTAGTAAAAAATGAATATCGTTTTGGTTGTAATACACAATGTCTTTACCTTTAAATGTTTTTAGCTTTGAAAAACCAAAATCGGTAAATACTTTATCCATATAATCTGCATCAGATGTAGCGTATTCAGTAAACTCGATACCTACCAAACCTAAAGGGTTAGTTACTTCACTCATTATAATTCTCCCGCAATAAACACTGCGTCTTGTTGTGTCTGAGGCGCAGATAATTAACCATAATTGGCAGCAGGGGAAGAGCTCGTAGCTATTTAGGTAAATGGCAATTTGTAAATTAAATGGGACGATCATTTTAAAACGAATGAGTATTGATGCTTGGTTTTGATATTTGTATTGAAAGGCCTTGTGTTAAGTAACTTTGTATTTTATTAAATTATTGATAAATAAACTCAATTTGTTTTTATTTGAGGAGGTAAATAATCAAATAAAGGAAGTGATCACCGCTTATTAAATATACGTGGTGTAATTAATTGTTTACGTTGGAGTCGTATTTGTTAAAAAACTAACTGTTTCTGCGCAAAGCTAAGGTTGCTAGGCTCAGCGAAAGAGGTAGCAAGAATTAATCATGGCGATATAAATAAAGGAACTGAAATCTCCACAAGCATCACAGCTTGTGGAGAGATAATATAAACACAGAGTTACGGTTTTTCAGCAACTACTTCAAGCTCTTCAGCTAAAATGTGCTCTTGTGTTTGTGACTCGTGTTGACCTTCAGCACCGTGCATCCACTTAACAAGTTTGTCGCTTAGTAAGTACATGATCACAGCAGAGAGAACAGCAGTAGCGCCTAAACCAATAAAAATGCCTAATGCGTTATCAAGTGCTTCTTCGCCTTCACCTAAGAATGAACCTACGAAACCTGCAATCTTATTCGCAACCGCAGTGCATAGGAACCAAATACCCATTAGCATTGATGCTAAACGCAGTGGTGCTAGTTTACTCACCATTGATAAGCCGATAGGTGATAAACATAATTCACCCAGGGTATGGAATAAGTAAAATAATACTAACCACATCATACTGATCTGTAGGGGTTCACCTTGACCTTGAGTCATTAGTGCTAAAATCATAGTGATAAAGCCAAGCGCTAAGAATATCAACGCAATGGCAAATTTAACTGGAGAATTAGGCTCTCGTTTATCAAGTTTCAACCATACTATGGCAACGATAGGTGCAAAAATAATGATGAATATTGAGTTTAATGATTGGAACCAAGACGCTGGAATTTCAAAGTTGAACAACATACGGTCTGTGTAATCATTAGCGAATAAATTCATCAAGCCACCGGCTTGCTCAAAACCCATCCAAAATATGATACTAAACACACTCATAGTGAAAATAACTTTTATACGGTCAGTTTCCACTTTTGTGAGCGGCTCTTTGGTATTTGAAGTTGATTGTGATTGCGCTAATTTAGCGGCAGGAACAACACCAATATCACCTAAGTACTTATCACTAAGCACCACTTGCATCGCCACAGATACAAGCATACCTACACCCGCTACAATAAAACCATATTGCCAACCCATAGATGCAGCTGCGAAACCAGCAACAAGTGGGCCAAGCGCACCACCTAAGTTGATACCCATATAGAAGATAGTAAACGCGCCATCACGACGTTGATCACCCTCTTTATACAAGTCGCCAACCATAGTTGAGATGTTAGGTTTAAATAAACCGTTACCCATACATAATAAAACAAGACCGATATAAAATACGTTCTCCTGTTGGCCGGCTAACATATCGTGAGGGATACCCATAGTAAAATGACCAGCAGCCATTAGTAGACCACCGATGATAATAGCTTTTCGTTGACCAAGTACGTTATCAGCTAACCAACCACCCAATAATGGAGTGATATAAACCGCCATTGTGAACGTACCATAAAGGCTTAGTGCATCTGCATTACTCCAACCAAAACCACCGTCTTGGACAATAGCAACAAGATAAAGTACTAAAATGGCACGCATGCCATAATAACCAAATCGCTCCCACATTTCTGTGCCGAACAACAGAAATAATCCTTTAGGATGCCCTAAAAAATCACCTGCTTTAGGTAATGAACTCATATTTACTTCCTAACTCAACGTTAATTATTGCGGCCTTATATTTTTTGCTTTGGTCGTTCATGTGCTTTCAACACAAATAGAACGGGTGGCCATGAATATTATTTTTAATGCAGCTAAGGTAATGGTTTGCTTACTAAGTTTTTGCTTAGTGGGTAAGAGTCACACCCTTATCCTAGCTACAATTGCGCCTAAGTATACATACACGGGCTGTGCAGGGGAAGTGCTTGCGATAGTTAGCTTACTGATGACTTTAAAGCATATTTTTATAGCCTGCATAAAGCACTACAGGGGGTCAGGAAAAGTCATTTCAGTATAAATCGGCTTAAAGTAATACCTAAAATATAATTGGGCATAGTTAGATTCATAAAAATCTGCTCGATCTAAATTGAAAAAGCTACCAAAAAACCAATGCGGTGAAGCCTATCGGTGTGGTTCCGATATCAAAGCGCCATGTATCATTTAGCCACGCCAAACCAATATCGAGATTCCTAACTAAGAATGTCATTTTTCAGGTCTAAAAATTTCCTTAACCACGTTATTTTGACTTTCCGTACTCTTCTATTTCGTTAAAATTATTGCAACCGCTGATAATAGCGCAAATAGTGATACTCAGAATATTGGTAAAGGGATGGCGGACACTGGTTGAGTTGCTTGGATCGGTTAGTTGATCAAAAAGTGCTTGTATATTTTTTATCGTTTGCCCTGAGGACTCCACCTCTAAACTTGATTCCTCAGAATTTTCACCGTCGCAGTATGGGTTTGATGGTAAGCTAATTTATTTAGACAAAGAAGTGTTACTGGATTGGCTTAATAACCAACTTAATGACTCTGTCTTATAATACAATCAATTTACATGATGGCGATCAGTTAGTAGGTCGCGGACGAATGAATTGCCTGCAAAATTACCCAACCCGACAACAGCAATTATTCAACTTGCTGTGGAGAATGAACCCAATGTCCCAGTAATTAGTCGCGGTTGTCCAAAAATCTTTACATTAGACTATCCTCCATTGTGGAGTTAGCGTATTATCCTTGGCATATAGGTTTTCTCTTTTTGAGGGTGAAATGCGTTTAGATATCCATTGTGCAGACCGCATCGGTATTGCTCAAGAAATACTCAATATTTTAGTCAACTATCGCGTTGATTTAAAAGGTATTGAAGTTGATTCAATTAACTGTCGTATGTATGTGAGTTTTCCACCGATTGAATTTGAGCAGTTTCAAAAAATCATGCCCTCAATTCGGTTAATTGATGGTGTGCAGGATGTACGTACTACCGCTTTTTTACCTTCTGAGCGTGAGCATAATGAGCTCAACACATTGTTGCGTGCGCTACCAGATGGGGTGATCTCAATTGATGCCAAAGGTTGGGTTAGGCTTTGTAATGATGCTGCATGTAAAGACTTACAGTTAACCGAAAAAGAAGTTATTGGTTCAAATATCAATAATTTATTGAAAGGCTTTAACTTTACCCGTTGGTTAGAAGGCAAAGAAGTATTGGGCCAAACAACTCGGGTTGAGGTGGCTGGTGAAGATTTTATCGCGGATATCTTGCCAATCGCAGTGCCACAAGGCAATGAAGGGGATGTATTAGCAGGTGCGGTGATCAACATTAAATCACAAAGCCGCTTAGGTCAGCAGGTGAGTGCGTTTCGTCGTTATGGTCAAGAAAGCTTTGCAACCATTCATAACTTTAGCACTGCGATGCGTCGTGTGGTTCGTGAAGCACGGAAAATGGCGCAACTTGAAGCTCCGATACTTATCACTGGTGAAACCGGCACTGGCAAAGAGTTACTGGCACGCGCTTGTCACTATGCATCTAATCGTTCTGTGAAACCTTTTATCGCTTTATCGTGTGCTTCACTACCTGATGATGTTGCTGAGTCTGAATTATTTGGTTATGCCGGTTATGAAGAAAATGCAGCGCCAAAACGCGGCGTATTAGAGCAAGCGGATGGCGGCACGGTGTTTTTAGACGAAGTAGGTGAAATGTCTACTCAATTACAAACCAAGTTACTGCGCTTTTTACAAGATGGCACATTTCGCAAAGTTGGCGATGAGAACGAGGTAAAAGTAAATGTACGCATTATCGCCGCCACGCAAAAAGATTTACCCGCGATGGTACAAGAGGGTACGTTTAGAGAAGATTTATACTATCGGATCAATGTACTGACTTTAGAAATTGCTTCACTACGTGATCGTAAAGCTGATGTAGGACCACTTGCAGAACACTTTATTCAAAAATACGCACAGCAAAATGGTCATGCAATTCCGGAGTTATCTGCAGAATGCTTGTCGTTTTTACAAGATTATCCTTGGCCTGGCAATGTCCGCCAATTAGAAAATGCGATATACCGTGCAGTCTCGTTATTAGATGATAACGAGCTGCGTGTTGAGCATTTACAATTACCCGCATTTACCCATGATTTAGGATATTTGGAGTCTGATTTTGAGGGCTCGCTCGATCAAGCTGTAAAACGTTTTGAGGCTACATTATTGCGTAAGTTGTATCCTGCTTACCCAAGCTCAAGACAATTAGCTAAGCGTTTAGGGTTAAGCCATACCGCAGTTGCAAATAAGCTACGTGACTACGGTATTAACCGTAAAACGGTAAAAGTGTAAACTGACTCAAATCAACAGTGTTGGGTACTATTGCCTAGTACCCATATCTTTTTACACCGCTAATAGCGACAGTATCAATACCCTCAGCGGTGAACTTAATAACAATACAGATGTTATTACGGGCAAAAGTAATCTTTGTTATCTAAACTGATAACACAATCCCCTTTTACCGCACCTTTATACGTATATATTGACGCTTTTCAAGTTTGCTTGTGTGTGCGCCAATTTCCCAACTGAATCCTTCAATAAAGCCATTATTAAATTCTTGCACCCACACTGATTTTTTCATTATTGTTTTTCATAATCAGAGCATGTCAGATTAGAGTAGAATATTCTCCAATGCAATACACTATGCTACACTCATAAAACTGTTAACTGGTAAGACCTTTATTGTGAACTTATATTTTCGTCTTTTATTATTATTTTTTAAAATCAAACGTAACCGTGATTATCAATCATTGTTAGAAACTGTGGATATAGATTACAAAGCGCTGCCGAGTGATTGTGATATTAATTTACACCTGACTAACTCTCGTTATTTAGCAATGATGGATTTAGCTCGCACTTGGATGACTGAGCGAGTTGGCTTGCTTGGAACGATTATGAAAAAACGTTGGTTTCCTATCGTTAACGCTACGGCTATTACTTATATTCGTGATATTAAGCCAATGCAACGCTATACCATTAGTACACGCTTAGTTGGTTGGGATCATAAGTATTTTTATATTGAGCAAAAGTTTCATTCTGAGCGAGGCTTGCATGCGATCGCCTATGTAAGAGGTGTGTTTAAGCGTAAGCGAGGTGTCGTCAGCGTAGAAGAAATGCTAGAGGCGGTAAACTTTGACGGTGTGGTGCCAATATTACCACCGGAAATTATGCACTGGAAAGAAATGTTAGAACAGAAAAAAATAACAAATCTTCCCCGTTGATTTTACATACCCAGATAAAAAGGCCGTTAGGCCTTTTTTAGAGAGCATGTTTAAAAAGCGTATTTAACCCCTAACATGGCAACTACAGGGTCAATTTTTACTGTTGAAGTGAGGGCTTGCTTGCCACCAGCATAAACAGTTGCATCGGTTTCAATATCCATGATTGATACCATTGCATGTACGCCCCAGTTTTGATCTAGCATATAGTTAAAGCCTGCTTGAGCTACAAAACCAAATGAATTATCAAGTTTTACTTCAACGTCGTTGGTGCCCAGTACAGTTTTTAACGCTGTAGAAGGTTGCTCATCAAAAAATACTGTGTAGTTAATACCTACACCAACGAATGGGCGAAACGCTGAAGTACTTTCTAAAAAGTGGTATTGAGCGATTAGTGACGGCGGTAATTGCTTAATATCAGCTATTTTATTGCCAGCTAAACCACCTGTGCCATTAACCTTATGAGAAAAGGGGGTTGCAGCAACCAATTCTAGAACCCACTGATCGTTAAATGCATAGTCAACTGTAATACCCAGTTGTGTATCTGAGCTACCCTTTAAGCCTAAACTTGGATCTTCATTGATCGCTGAGCTGCTATTGTCAGGGTTAACATTAATAGCACCGATATTAACGCTTAAGTTTGCACTGGCGAAAGGAGATGCGATTAAAAGTGAGGTGAGTAACGCTGCGCTAAGTTGTTTTTTCATGCTGTTCTCCGAGAACTACTTTTTGAATTGACGCTATTATCAGCCAAACAAAAAAATAAAAAACTGTTCTAGATCAAGCTTTATAACAGGGTATAAAACGGCGCAGCGTTTATTTGATTTAGATTAAGGTTTACTTAATTGACGTTTAAAACCGATTGACAGCGCACTCTTTTATATCGCTATTCATCAATAGGTCAGGAAAATAAGTTATAATTGCTGCTTAAAGCAAGGGTATACAATGAACGCAACCAACCACCTTTTTCTGTCAGGATCTATTAGCAAAGCACTGTTAAAACTTGCTGTTCCTATTATTCTTATCAACATCTTACAATCAGCCTATCAATTAACCGATGCATTTTGGGTTGGTCGCTTAGGAGCGGCACAAGTTGCTGCGGTGTCAGTCAGTATGCCTGTGACTTTTTTAGTGATTGCAATTGGCTCTGGACTTGCGATGGCGGGGGCTATTTTGTCAGCGCAATATATGGGGGCTGGCCAACAAGATAAAGTAAACCATGTGGCCGCGCAAACAGTGTTAATGGTAACTGTGACAGCTATTTTTTTAGGCGTGATCGGTTATTTGTTATCGCCTTACTTTTTACATTTACTGGGTGTTGACGATGCCGTTTATAACGATGCTTTAAAATTTATGCATGTGTCATTTGTGGGTGTGGTATTTGTATTTATTTATGCCATGTTTCAAGCCTTAATGCGGGGTATCGGCCAAACCAAAGTGCCACTAATCATTGTTTCTGTAACCGTGTTACTAAATTTTGTACTGGATCCATTATTTATTTTTGGTTATGGCAGCTTTACAGGTCTTGGGGTGATGGGGGCTGCGCTGGCTACGTTGGTGACACAAAGTTTAGCAGCCATTGCTGGCATTATTATTTTTCTGCGTGGCCGTCACGGTATTGAGCTAAAATTATCAAGTTTTATTCCTGATTATAGTTATATTAAACAAGCGTTTTTTTTAGGTGCACCAGGCTCTGTGGAGTTGTCTGCGCGTGCATTTGGTTTGATTATCATGTCTTTTTTAGTGGCTAGTTTTGGCACTCAAACCATTGCTTCTTATGGCGTTGGTTCAAATATATTACAGATGGTGATGATCCCTGCTATGGGACTCTCGATGGCTGTGTCGACCTTGGTCGGACAAAATATGGGCGCAGGTAATCCGCAACGAGCAGAGCAAATTACCAAGCTGGCGGTTCTTTGGGGATTATGTGGTTTGTCTTTTATAGGAGCGATTGCGTATATATTTGCACCTTACCTAGTGGCATTTTTTATCCCTGATGAGCAAGGCGTGATAGCCAAAGGTGCGCAGTTTATTCGTATTATGTGTTTAACTTGGGGCGGAATTGGCGTGCAATTATGTGTGGTGGCTGCATTTAGAGCATCAGGGAACATGCTAAATGCGATGTTGTTGGCGTTATTTTCTCAATGCGTAGTACAGTTTCCGGTGGCGTATATTTTGTCAAAACACACTCCCTTGGGTGATCACGGCATTTGGTACTCGTTTGCTGTCACCAATGTGATCGTCGCTGCGCTATCGTATTTGTGGTTTTGTCGTGGTCGTTGGCAACAAACAAAATTGACCACTGATGATAAATATATCGCTAAAGTTAGCCAAGAAGCATTCATCGAAGAAGGTGCACACTAATACCAATCGACTTAAATATTTAACCATTCTAGCGCGCTAAATAAAGCGCTAACTGTGTTAGTAATTTTTCATGTACGACTGCATGGATGCAAGAGGTAGAGCAATGCAGGAGCAATTGCCGAGAACAACCACATGTCAAATTCTGCCTTGTTATCACTGTATTTTTCTGTCGCTATAAATGGTCAATAACTTAAAACAATTGGTATAATTCGTGTTTTCATAAAGCGGTCATAAATGTAGGTTGTAATAAAAATACTCTCTCTTATTAAGGGTGTTAATTATGACTTTAGCTATCCAATCTCACACCACGAATGAAGTAATCCACACTGATACTGTAGTCAGTTACCTCCAAAAGTTGATCCAATTTAAATCTGTTACGCCACAGCAAGCCGGGGCAATAGACTGGTTAGCAAAACAGTTAACAGATCTTGGTTTTAACTGTGAACAGTTTACCTTTAATAATGTTACTAACTTAATCGCTAAAGTAAGCTTTGGTGATGGGCCACTCTATGCTTTTTCGGGGCATATCGATGTGGTCCCAGCATCAGGAGGGGCGTGGCGAGCAGAACCATTTTCAGGTGATATTATCGATGGCGCGATTTATGGCCGAGGCGCTGCTGATATGAAAGGAGGCGTTGCCGCTATGTTATGTGCCAGTCGTACATTACTGGCTAACGTAGCTGCAAAAAAAGGCACTTTTTACTGGCTGATCACCTCAGATGAAGAAGGGGAGGCGGAATATGGTTCACTACTGATTGCAGAGCGTTTAGCGCAACAAGGTATTCAACTTTACGGCTGTATTGTCGGCGAGCCAACCAGTCATTTACATGTTGGCGATACAATCAAAAATGGCCGTCGAGGTGCACTCTCTGCGCGGTTAGTGATCAACGGTAAAGCAGGGCATGTTGCTTATCCAGAAAATACCATCAATGCAGCCCATTTAAGTGCAGAAGTAATCAAGCGCCTGACTGGTATAACTTGGCAGCGTGACGAGCCAAGTTCATATACGAGCTTGCAAGTAACCGGGATTAATATTGCTAATGTTGTTGATAACATGGTGCCAGCACGGTGTGAAATGACATTTAATATCCGTTATAGCCATGGTTATAAAAGCAGTGATATAAAAAATGAAATCCAATTTGCCCTGGGGGATTTAGCACAATATCTCAATATTGAATGGGAACGCCCTTGCGAATCGTTTTATACAAGCCATCAATGTGATGATAATTGTTTATTAACGCACGTTGAGCAGGCTGTATTTAAGGTGACTGGCAGTTATCCCTTACTAAGCACAAGTGGGGGCACATCAGATGGCCGGTTTTTCGCAAATAGTCATACCCAAGTGATCGAATGTGGGGTACGCAATAATACAATTCATCAAGTTAATGAACATGTGCCAATTGCTGATCTATTGATCATAGAGCAAATTTATACACAATTACTCTCTAACTTATTTAATAAAAATGCTCGCTGTTAGGGCGAGCGTTTTATAATCAAATGTAGACCAAAAACACCTCAATATGAGTGCTTACTCTTTACTTAGATAGCGCTTTGCTTTTCCTGCTTTTACTTTTTCAAGATCAACAAGTACTAAGCCATCAATACAATTATTGAAATCAGGATCAACACTAAAACTTAAAAACTGTACGCCGCCAGGCTCACATAGTTCGGTGTATTGTTTAAATAAAGTGGGTACTTGAGCCCCCATGTTTGCGAGCACATGTTTGAGCTCAACAAAGTCTTCTTTAACATCATCGCCGTTAAATAGGTTTGTGCACTGTGTGAGCTGCTGCTCTGTGAGTTTGAACTCGTTATTAGGTGTCGCTATAACCTGCTTAGCGCCGTAATAATGCTGATAATAATGAACTAACATGGCTTTGGCAGGTTCTGGTAACGCGTTCGAAACACTGACTGCGCCGTAGAGGTAGCGATACTGAGGATAATTTTTCACAAACGCGCCAATCCCATACCATAAATAATCAAGACTTTTACGACCCCAGTATTTAGGTTGTACAAAGCTGCGACCTAGTTCAATACCTGCAGCAAAGTAAGGAGTCATTGCATCACTGTAAGAAAATAAGCTATCTGTATATAAACCTTTGCGGCCGTGTTTATCTATAATTGCTTGGGCACAGGCTAGTCTGTATGCGCCAACTAACTCAAGTTGTGAGCCATCCCATAAAACCAAGTGCTGATAATCCATATCGTACTTATCAATATCACGACGCTTACCACTGCCTTCACCAACGGTGCGAAACGAAATCTCTCGTAATCGGCCAAGCTCTCTGAAAATCGGTGAGCTGCCTTGATATTGATAAAGGTATATCTGCATGCCGTCTTGAGTTGTACCTAATAATTCACACTGTTCGATGGCTTTTTTTAGTTCCTTACGGCATTCTGAGGAGGCGATGGGCGCTTGTGTTTTAAGTGGTAAGGTTTTCTTTGAGGTAAGTGCATAAAGCTGCTTACGGATCAGATTGACTACTTCTTTGTCTTTAAGGTTTTCAATTAAATAAGACTCTGGAGGTATGGATGCGCCAATTTCGAACTCTAATGATTTTTGTCGTTGTTTAAACATTTCTTTAACCAGTAATAAACTCGCTAAAGGCTTGTAAATCATCGATGTGCCATAAAAAAGTGGGCTATTTTTGGCTTTAATAAAAATCGGTAAAATCGGCGCATTGGCTTTTTTTGCGATCCGTAAAAAGCCGCTATTCCACTTGCAATCTTTAATTCCGGTTGGGCTTAAACGCGACACTTCACCTGCTGGGAAAATGAGAATGGCCCCTGCTTCTTTAAGGTGCTGGTGGATATTATTGAGTTCTTGCTTTTTACTGGCACCTGATAAATTATCGACCGGCAGTAATAACGAGTGCATTGGCGTAACTGACATTAACATGCGATTGGCTACGACCTTTAAATCCTTACGAACACTTGATAATACTTTAATTAATGCCAGTGCATCCAAAGAGCCAATAGGATGGTTAGCAACAATAACTAACTTACCTTCACTAGGAATATTCTCAATCTGCTTTGGCTTGTAGCGAGTATCAAAATCTAATTCATCCAACACTTGTTCAACAAACTCAATACCTTGTAAGTGCGGGTAGGCATCACCAAATGCAACAAATTCTTGTTCGTGAAGCAAATAACCTAAGCCTTTTTTAACTAAACTTTTTACTTTAGGTGAGTTTTCTAATTGTGGTAGATTTGCTGCGATGACTTTATCAACACTGATCATAATTACCTCGTTTGCATATGGTGATCAATATATCGCCAGAGTAAAAGCTTGCTATGACAATTAGGTTGCAGTTGTGTGACCTTTTAAAGAGCTGAGCAGTAATTCGATTAGATTTAATGTTTTAACAAAGGTTATACTATTCGCAAATCAACAACTCTATAGGCATGACATGAGCGTACTTGTTGCGATTAGTGGACGTGATTGCAGTAAGATTATTACTGCGTTAGCTGCTAAATTACCAGATGTAAATATTTCACAGTGGCCAGACTGTGATAACTTAGAGGATGTTGAATTTGTGCTTGCTTGGCTGGCACCGGCAGATATGTGGGCACAACTACCAAATTTAAAAGCAGTGTCTTCATTTGGCGCAGGGGTCGATAGTATTGATTTAAACTTACTCCCCGACAATGTCGTTGTGACACGCATCGTCGATGAAAATTTAGCTCATGATATGGCAGAGTATGTGCTTACCCATATTTTAGCGCATAAGTTAAGGCTTAAAGACTATGTGATTAAGCAACAACAACGACAATGGCTGCCAAAACGCGCTTATAGTCATAATCATGTGGTGATTTTAGGTTTTGGTGAGTTAGGACAAAGTTGCGCTAAACGTTTACTGGCTAATAATTTTACCGTAAGTGCATTTTCACAAAACCCTAAAAATATACCCGAAGTGAATTGTATTCATCAAGCAAGTGAGTTACCGAGTTTGTTAGCACAGGCTGATTATCTGGTGTGTTTATTACCACTAACGGCGCAAACGAAGGGCTTTATTAATCGCAATTTATTAATGCAGTTACCAAGTCATGCAGTGCTCATCAATGTAGCGCGAGGCCAGCACGTCGTTGCAGACGATTTACTTTGGGCATTAGATAATCAAATTATAAGAGGGGCAACATTGGATGTTTTTGCGCAAGAGCCATTAGCTGCAGAGCATCCTTTTTGGCATCATTCAGCGGTCACAATGACTCCTCATTGCGCAGCGTTGTCTGATCTGGAAACTGTAACGCAGCAGATTGCTAATAATGTACAACGTATGAAAACAGGGCTTAAATTAAATAATCAGGTTGATAGAACAAAAGGTTATTAAAAGTTCAGCAACAATAGTGTGGTACACCTTGTTAGCAGCTGTAATTTTAGTTAGTCTGGGTAGTTCAAAAAACACTAACAATAATAATAAGGTGTACAATGAAACAGCATCAAACAGGCGTTAAATTTAGTATTATCGTTATTTCAGTACTCTTAATGGGTGTGTCGGCATGGTTTAATCAAGCTAATGCTAGTGAACAAGTCCCCGTTCTATTCGCGCAAAAAAATACCCTACCGAGCAAAGCGCGGTAGGGTACATAAAATTATCTAGGGAGAGATATTAACTTTGCGGCACATTTAATTGCCCAAAGGTATAAACCTTGAACAAGTAAAACGTGTTTATCAACACTAAACTCATGTTTGAAATAACACTCGACGACATTAAATCCAAGCTAAATGACAAAAACAGTAAAGTACAGGCGCTGATCGCCGCTACACGCAGTACTGTTAATTGATTGATAAAAAACGCCCCTAATCCTAGGGCTAACAGGATAATATTTAAAAGCCAATCTAGCTCGTTTAGCATGGTTGTATCGTTGTTCAAGTGTTGAAAAAAGGAGCGCCATTATGTTGATATTTTGCGCACCTTTCAACCAAGTAATTTTATATTTTCAGATTAGTTTTTTTAATCCCAAATTAGTTTTTGTAAAGCAGAAAAAAAGCCAGCTTGTTCGGTTACTCGATATTTTTGACACGTATCTGGTTGCTTATTGTTTTGACATAAATAAAGGTTGTTACGCGCTAAATCGGCATTTGGCTGCAAATTTGAGTCAAATAACATGGCGCCATAACCAAACAATCCCGGCCAATATACACTTTGCGTTACTAAGCCTAATTTTTCATAGGTTAATAACTGTGGTTTGGGGATAACTAAAATAGCAAACATAATCACACCCGCTACGATAATGCCTGTACGGCTTTTTTTTGTTTCAGCTAATTCACTGCTAGCAGTTTGTGGTTGCGTGACGTTTGTCTGAGCAGGCGCTTTTCGCTTGCTAGTTGGTGCCGTTGGTTTTTTTCGTTGAGGCGTTTTTCCTAGTAAGGATTGTTTTTTTATATTATTTGACATAAAGCAAATCTGGCCTTTTAAGCAGAGCTCTCTATAATGAGATGATTAAATTAGAAAAGTTATATAAATATACCTAAACCAATTGAAGCTCGCATCTTGAGGTGGTTTGGGTATAGTAACTTAAACCTAGTTCATAACCTACGGGGATCAACAATGAATACGCAGCTTTCAATTTTAATAGTGGATGATGTGGGAACGGTGCGCAGTTTTCTCCATCAAACATTAATGCACTTAGGTATTGAAAATGTTAAAGAAGCATCGACAGCTGCGCAATGTATCAGTGCTTGTCAAACGGCTGATTATAATATTATATTTTTAGATATTGAGTTGCCAGACGGTGATGGTAAAGAGATTATCGCGCAGATCAATGAAATAAATCCACAAACTAATGTCGTTATGGTATCGGCTCACTCAACGGTTGAGAATGTTAAAGATGCAATCGATAAAGGGGCTAAAGGATTTGTGGTAAAGCCATTTACACCGAAGAAAATTGCGGCGATGCTGAAAAAGTTTTATCCAGATTTAGATGTTGTTTAACGCAACAGCAGAGTTTAAATAACTTTAAGCGTTAAATAATAGATATAAAAAAACCGGCCTTGGCCGGTTTTTTATATTCTAGCAAAAACAAATTATAGCGCTTTGATCTTAGCTGCTATGCGGCTCTTATGACGAGCTGCTTTGTTTTTGTGAATTAGACCTTTAGTTGCATAACGGTCTAAAATAGGTGTAGCAACTGCGAAAGCTTGCTGTGCAGCTTCCTTGTCGCCCGCTTCAATAGCAACAACTACTTTTTTGAAGTATGTACGCATCATTGAACGACGGCTTGCGTTATGCTGACGGTTTTTTTCGCTAGTGATAGCGCGTTTTTTTGCAGACTTGATGTTAGCCAAGGTTTGCTCCTAACAATCTTAAAATAAGCTTAATTTAAAGGCCGTGGAATATGCCCTTTTTAATCGTGAATGTCAACAAAAATTTGACATGCCAAGAAAAACTGCTCCTATATAACGAACATCAATTTGCCGCTCTAGCACAGTTAATAGCGCTATTGTAACAAAGGCGGTGAGTTCAGCCTAGTGCTTTAGAGCGATTTATAAAAAAGACTGTGGCATAATTGTTTTTATCGTTGGTTTTAAAGCAGGTTTAGTGTGGCAAAAGGATTATTTCGTTCCGGTATGATTGTAAGTGCAATGACAATGATATCGCGTGTTTTAGGATTAGTGCGAGATGCTGTTGTCGCGAATTTATTAGGCGCAGGTGCTGCTGCCGACGTTTTTTTATTCGCTAATCGCATTCCCAATTTTTTACGCCGCTTATTTGCTGAAGGGGCATTTGCACAAGCATTTGTACCAGTTTTGTCGGAAATCAAACAACAACAAGGAGACGACAAAGTTAGGCTGTTTGTAGCGCAAGCTGCGGGGACACTCGGAACTATTTTACTCATCGTCACTCTTTTTGGTGTGATAGCATCCCCCGTTATTGCCGGTTTATTTGGTACTGGTTGGTTTATTGATTGGTGGTATGGAGGTCCAAACGCTGAGAAGTTTGAACTAGCCAGTAGTTTGCTCAAGCTCACGTTTCCGTATTTATTTTTTGTCAGTTTGGTGGCGCTCAGTGGCGCAGTGATGAATGTTTATAATCGCTTTGCTGTTGCAGCGTTTACGCCAGTGCTGTTGAATATTTCGATTATTGCCTGTGCCATCTTATTACACGATAAATTCTCGGTTGGTGCTTATTCGCTTGCCATTGGTGTGTTTGTCGGTGGTGTAGTGCAATTATTGTTTCAGTTACCTTTTTTATATCGTGCAAAAATGTTAAGCCGTCCGCGTTGGGCGTGGCAGGACGAAAATGTAAAAAAAGTCCGGAAATTAATGTTACCCGCATTATTTGGCGTATCGATTAGTCAAATTAACTTACTATTGGATACCGTGATCGCATCATTATTAATGACAGGGTCAATTGCTTGGTTATATTATTCTGATCGCTTAATCGAATTTCCACTAGGGTTATTTGGCATTGGTATCGCAACGGTTATTTTACCTGCGCTATCTAAATTACATAGCAGCGAAAAAAACAGTGATTTTCAGCACACCTTAGACTGGGGGGTGCGGTTTGTGATCTTTTTAGGCTTACCTGCGATGATTGGTTTGATGATCATTAGCCCGTTAATCATCTCTGTACTATTTGATCATGGCGCGTTTAGTCAAGGGGATGTCGATCATGTTCAGGCCGTGAGTTTAGGGGTGATGGCTTACTCAGTTGGACTGGTCAGTTTTATGTTGATCAAAGTTTTAGCGCCGGGCTTTTATGCACGTCAAGACACTAAAACCCCGGTGCGTATTGGCATTATTACGCTGCTGCTGAACATGGTATTTAATATTATGTTAGCACCGTTTATAGGTTACTTAGGGTTAGCGCTTGCCACTTCAATGTCGGCCAGTTGTAATGCGTATCTGCTTTATCGTCAATTAAGCAAGGAGCAGGTTTATCAGTTTTCGCGTTTTAGTTTATTGTTTAGCAGCAAGTGTTTGCTCGCCGCTTTATTTATGGGGGCTGTAGTTTGGTACGCTGCGACACAGTTTTTATGGCGTCAGTGGCATTTTAGTGAGCAAGTTGTTTTATTGATAGGTTTACTCGCTCTGGCAGGGGGGGTGTACTTTTTAGTGTTGTTTTTACTTGGGGTAAGACTAAATACCATAAAAAATGTTGTTACCACACAATCAGGCTAAAAAAATCAACTGAAACTCGCATCTTGAGGTGGTTTGGGTATAATCGGTGATTCTGTAACCCAAGTGAAATTTTACTCGGTACATAACGCTCACAAAGGCATTAGGTGGCATGGAGTTAATTAGAGGCATTCACAATATTCGCACGCAGCATTACGGCTGTGTGTTAACTATTGGTAATTTTGATGGCGTGCATTTAGGTCATGCAGAAGTACTCAATGGGTTACTCAATGACGCTAAAAAATATAACTTACCGAGTACGGTAATGTTATTTGAGCCGCAGCCGCAGGAATTTTTTGCTAAAGACAATGCGCCAGCTCGATTAACGCGATTGCGTGACAAGCTACGTTTGCTAGCTAAATTGGGTATAGAGCGTGTTATTTGCATTAGTTTTAATCAACAATTTGCCAATATGCAAGCTGAGCAGTTTGTAACAGAAATACTGATTAATAAACTTGGTGTAAAAGCGTTAACCGTGGGGGATGATTTTCGTTTTGGTAAAAGGCGCCAGGGGGATTTTAATTTACTAACTAAGATGGGCCAAGCGGCTCATATGGATGTAAAAAGCACCGCGAGTTTTCGGCAATTAAATGCTAGAGTAAGCAGCACTTTGATCCGCCAAGCATTAGCTGAAGGTCAGTTAGCGCAAGCCAAAGCGATGCTAGGTCATGATTACGCAATATCAGGGCGAGTGATCCATGGCTGGAAACGCGGTCGTAAATTAGGTTTTAGGACTGCAAATATTGCGTTAAAGCGGCAAGTATGCCCAGTAAATGGGGTATTTGCGGTGCAAGTAACGTTAAACGATAAAACAGTGTATGGGGTTGCAAATATTGGCAACAAACCCACATTTAATGGAACACGCGCATTATTAGAGGTTCATCTGTTCGACTTTGCGCAAGATATTTATGGACAGTTTATGCACGTGGAGTTAATAAAAAAACTTCGCGATGAGAAAAAATTCGAGACATTAACACAATTGACGGCACAAATAGCAACTGACGTTGCTGCCGCAAAACAGTGTTTTGGTTTAAATTAGGTAGCCGATACGGAAACTAGGATTAATGAGCGACTACAAGCATACTTTGAATTTACCGGAAACGACGTTTCCAATGCGCGGCAATTTGGCACAACGTGAGCCGAAAATGCTTAAAGCATGGTATGAAGACGACCTATATGGTCAAATTCGCAACGCTAAAAAAGGTAAAAAAACCTTTATTTTGCATGACGGCCCTCCGTATGCAAATGGCGATATCCATTTAGGCCATTCAGTAAATAAAATTCTAAAAGACATTATCGTAAAATCAAAAACTTTATCTGATTTTGATGCGCCTTATGTACCAGGTTGGGACTGCCATGGTTTACCAATTGAACTAATGGTAGAGAAGAAAGTTGGTAAGCCGGGGGTGAAAGTCACGGCTGCTGAGTTTCGTGAAAAATGTCGTGCTTATGCTAAAAAGCAAGTTGAAGGTCAAAAAGTTGATTTTAAACGTTTAGGCGTATTTGCTGATTGGGATAAGCCTTACTTAACTATGAATTTTGATTTTGAAGCCAACGCTATTCGTGTGCTTGGTCGCATTATCGAAAAAGGTCATCTACACAAAGGTGCTAAACCTGTGCATTGGTGTACTGATTGTGGTTCAGCATTGGCTGAAGCAGAGGTTGAGTACCAAGATAAACAATCACCGGCTATTGATGTACGTTTTGAATTTGTTGATCAAGCGGCTGTTGTTAGTGCCTTTGATTTAAACGCAGGGCATGAAGGCTCAGGCACTGTAAGTACGGCTATCTGGACAACAACTCCTTGGACACTGCCAGCTAACCGCGCGGTTGCAGTACATGCTGATTTAGAATATGCCTTAGTGCAAGTTGATGATGAAGACGCGCAGCAGCGTTTGATTTTAGGATCAGAGCTAGTCAAAGATGCAATGGATCGCTACGGCTTTAAGCACTTTCACGTATTAGGTTATGTAACGGGCTCGGCACTTGAAAACTTGCAAGTAGCGCATCCATTTTATGATTTTAATGTGCCAGTGATTGTGGCTGATCATGTTACTACTGATTCTGGTACGGGTATCGTGCATACAGCACCTGGTCACGGCCAAGAAGATTTCGTGGCAGGCCTACAATACGGCTTAGAAGTGGCTAACCCGGTGGGTGCAAATGGTGTTTATTTACCTGACACTGAGCTTTTTGCAGGTCAACATGTATTTAAAGCCAATGCGAGCGTTGTTGATGTACTGACTGAGCGTAATGCGTTATTGCATCATCATGCATTGACGCACAGTTACCCGCATTGCTGGCGTCATAAAACGCCAATTATTTTCCGTGCTACACCGCAGTGGTTTGTGAGCATGGAGCAAGCTAATTTGCGTCAAGATTCATTAAAAGAGATTAAAAATACGCAGTGGTTGCCTGAATGGGGTGAAAGCCGCATTGCCAATATGGTTGAAGGCCGCCCGGATTGGTGTATTTCGCGTCAACGTACATGGGGTGTACCAATTGCTTTATTTGTTGATAAAGACACCGGTGCGCTTCACCCAGATACACAAGCATTGATTGAGAAAGCAGCCCTGCTGATTGAAAAATCAGGTATTCAAGCATGGTACGACTTAGAGCCTGCGACTTTACTTGGTGAAGCCGATGCACAACAATACATGAAAGTACAAGATACTTTAGATGTATGGTTTGACTCGGGTGTAACGCACGCCTGTGTGGTTGATGCCCGTGAAGATTTAGTTGGTCCTGCTGATTTATACCTTGAAGGTTCAGATCAACACCGTGGTTGGTTTATGTCATCAATGATGACCTCAGTGGCAATTAATGGTCATGCACCATATCGTCAAGTGCTAACTCACGGCTTCACTGTGGATGAAAACGGCCGTAAAATGTCAAAATCATTAGGCAATGTAATTTCGCCACAGAATGTGATGAATAAATTGGGCGCAGATATCTTACGCTTATGGGTTGCTTCAACTGATTACACTGCAGAAATGACCGTATCAGATGAAATCTTCAATCGCTCTGCGGATCGTTACCGTCGTATTCGTAACACTAGCCGTTACTTGCTTGCTAATTTAAGTGGTTTTGATCCTAAAACTGACCAAGTAGCTATTGATGATATGGTTGAACTTGACCGTTGGATTGTTGGCCGTGCGGCGCAATTACAAGATGAAATTTTGTCGGCTTACGAAAGTTATCAAATGCTCCAAGTAACGCAAAAGCTAATGAATTTCTGTACTGGTGAGCTTGGTTCATTTTATTTAGATGTGATCAAAGACCGTCAATACACAGCGAAAAGCGACAGTCATGCCCGTCGTTCATGTCAAACAGCGCTATATCATATTGCCGAAGCGATGACGCGCTGGATGGCACCAATCATGAGCTTTACCGCGCAAGAAATTTGGCAAGCACTGCCAGGTGAGCGTGACCTATATGTGTTTACCTCAGTTTGGTATGATGGCTTAAAAGCGGTTGGCGAAGGTCAGTTTAGTAATGACGATTGGTTAACGATTCTAAACGTGCGTGATGAAGTAAACCGTGTATTAGAAGGTGCACGTAAAGAAGATGTGATCGGTGCGACACTACAAGCTAATGTAAATATTTTTGCCAATGCAGAGCTTGCAGCTAAATTAGCTGCTTTGGGTGATGAGCTACGGTTTGTATTGTTAACATCCAACGTTACTGTTACAGCTGTTGATGCACAACCAGATGCAACTCAAACAACTGAAATTGAAGGCTTATACATCAGCGTATCAGCTACCGGTGCACAAAAGTGCGAACGGTGTTGGCATTACTGTGATGATGTAGGTGCAAACCCTGCGTATCCAGAAATTTGTGGTCGTTGTGTTAGCAACGTAGATGGCGAAGGCGAAACACGCCAGTTCGCATAGGAGTACGAAGTGAGCAAACTAGCCCAAAAAAGTGGTTTAGTGTGGCTTTGGTTAAGTTTGCTACTTTTAGTAGCAGACTTTGCCAGTAAAACACTGGTTGTTAAAACCATGAACCTACGCGAATCAATTGATATATTGCCATTTTTTAATCTAACCTATGTGCATAATTATGGCGCAGCTTTTAGTTTTTTAAGTGAAGCGGGAGGGTGGCAACGTTGGTTTTTAAGCGTTATCGCTATTTCAATCAGCGTATTATTGATCTGGTGGCTAAAACGTTTACCTGCCACTAATAAAATTTTATGCAGTGCTTATTCGTTAGTATTAGCGGGCGCAATTGGCAACTTATATGACCGTATCAGCCATGGTTATGTGATTGACTTTTTACACTTTTATTATGAAAGCTGGAACTTTCCTGCGTTCAATATTGCCGACAGTGCGATTTGTATTGGTGCCGCATTATTATTATTTGATGCCTTTACAGGCGAAAGTCCTAAGGAGCAAAAAGCATGAGCCAAGCAGTTATAGGTGAAAAGTCAGAGGTCATTTTTCATTTCTCAATTAAGCTATCGGATGGCTCTGCGGCAGATTCAACCAAAGTGCATAATAAGCCAGCAAAATTAACGATGGGCGATGGTAGTCTAACGGCTAACTTTGAAAAATGCTTATTTGGTTTAGCGTCTGGTGATAGCAAGTCATTTGAACTTGAGCCAGAAGATGCTTTTGGTCAACCAAACCCAGATAATATTTACTATGTAGAGCGTAGTAAGTTTGGCCCAGAAACGCCGGCTAAAATTGGCTCTATTATTGCGTTTACTCAGCCTGATGGCACCGAATTACCAGGTGTTGTACGTGAAGTGCAGGGGGAGTCTGTGACCATCGATTTTAATCATCCGCTTGCAGGTCAACGTTTAACTTTTGAAGTTGATATTTTAGAGGTTACCGATATTGCTAAGGTAAGTAACTAATGGAAATTTTATTGGCAAATCCGCGTGGTTTTTGTGCGGGAGTCGACCGTGCAATTAGTATCGTTGAACGTGCGTTAGATATCTTTGAAAAACCGATCTATGTGCGCCATGAAGTTGTCCATAACCGCTACGTGGTTGATGGTTTAAAGCGCCGTGGTGCGGTTTTTGTTGAAGAGCTAGATCAAGTGCCAGACGACAGCATTGTTATTTTTAGTGCCCATGGCGTGTCACAAGCTGTTCGCAGTGAAGCTAAACGCCGTGATTTAAAAGTATTTGATGCAACATGCCCATTGGTCACTAAAGTGCATATGGAAGTGACCCGCGCGAGTCGTAAAGGTATCGAGTGTATTTTAATTGGTCATCATGGTCACCCTGAAGTTGAAGGTACCATGGGGCAATACGATAACGCTAAAGGTGGTATTTATTTAGTTGAAACGCCTGAAGATGTTGCTAAACTAAACGTGAAAAACCCAAATAACTTATTTTATTGTAGTCAAACTACATTATCGGTTGATGATACCGCAGATGTTATAGATGGTTTAAGAAGTAAGTTTCCAGCGATTGATGGCCCACGTAAAGATGATATTTGTTACGCCACACAAAATCGCCAAGATGCGGTACGTGACTTGGCTGATAAAGTAGATGTGCTATTAGTTGTGGGCGCTAAAAATAGCTCAAATTCAAATCGGTTACGTGAACTTGCTGATAAAATGGGTACTGTTGCTTACTTAATTGATGATGCTAGTAATGTTGAAGCATCATGGTTTGATGGTATCAACAGTGTGGGTGTTACCGCAGGTGCGTCAGCCCCTGAAGTGCTAGTTCAGCAAGTGATTAATCGCCTTAAAGAGTTAGGTGGCAAACAGGTTATTGAAAATCCAGGCGAAGTAGAGAATATCGTATTTGCTGTACCCGTTGAGCTACGCTAACCGTAGCGTACTGACCGGACTTTTTTAAGGAGCGCGCAATGAGCAAGTCGGTGCAAACCAATACTTTGCTTTTTGCGGCGCTGTTTAAAGAACGCGGCGTACTTGCTACTTTAGTCGTTGCGCAAGTTATCGCCACTATACTAGCTTTCGCTCCTGCAACTGCGGATGATATTTGGATCCGCCTCGGCGGGATCAGTCTGTTTTTACATCTCACATTTTTGTCTAGTCTAACTTGGCTTTACTTACTACGTAAACCACTTGCACACTTGAGTCAGCCTTGGCAATTAAGTGCTTTAATGGCTTCATTACTACTTACAACGGCGGTTTTCAGCGGATTGTTAGTGACCTATGGAGGCGACTTTATTGCACAACAACATACTTATCAGTTTATTTTAAGAAACTTATTAGTCGCTTTTTTAGTCACCGCATTATTTATTCAATTTTTAACTATTCATTTTGAAAAAGAGCAGCAAACTAATGCGTTGGCTCGCGCAGAGCTAGATGCCTTACAGGCACGTATTCGTCCGCATTTTTTATACAACAGCCTCAATACCGCAGCGGAGCTTACTCATTATGATCCAGAGGCTGCAGAGCAAGCGATTTTAGCGCTCGCGGCATTATCTCAAGCGGCAATGCGAGTGGGGAAAGAGACTGCACTAAGTGATGAAATCGCACTGACTCAGCAATATATTGCGCTTGAAAGCTGGCGGTTTGCTGATCGTTTACAAGTCAACTGGCAATTACCGGCACAACTGCCAGAGATAACTATTCCGTGCTTAACATTACAACCACTGCTAGAGAATGCTGTTTGTCACGGTGTTGAGCCTTCATTGACTGGCGCTATAATTTATGTCGAGTTACATATTAGTAAACGCTCGTTAGTTATCTTAGTTGAAAACCCAATCTCGTCGCAGCAGCAAAAACGCTCAGGAAATGGCATGGCACTGAATAATATTCGCCAGCGGTTAGATCTTTATTATCAAGGTCATGCAAAGCTGACAATGACAACACGAGGTGATATTTTTCGGGTCAAGTTAGTACTGCCTTTAGCTATTAATAATGCCAAGGAGCAAGCATGAAGGTACTCATAGTTGATGATGAACCATTAGCACGTGCTCGCTTACAGCGATTACTTGCTCATTACCCAAACTATAACCATGCAGCACAAGTAAATAATGGCAACGAGGCTTTGCAACAAGTGAAGCAGCAGGCTCCTGATATTGTATTTCTGGATGTTGATATGCCTGCTATGAGCGGTTTAGAAGTTGCAACACAATTGAACAAGTTGTCTGTCCCCCCAGCTATAATTTTCGTAACCGCTCATCCTGAACATGCCTTAGAAGCTTTGCAACTCAGTGCTGCGGGTTATTTAGTAAAACCTGTGACGGAGCAAAATTTAGCAAAAGCAATAGATCAACTAGGCCGTTTAACACGCGCCCATCTACAAAAGCAACGCCCAGCGGCAATCAGTTATCAGCTTGCGGGGGTGACACGCAGTGTGGCATTAGAGGATGTGTGTTATGTTATAGCTGAAGAGAAATACACGCGTTTAGTTTTTACTCATGGTGAGGCATTGCTTGATCAAAGCTTAAAGCAACTCGAGCAGGATTATCCAACACAGTTATTACGAATTCACCGCAAGATAGTGATTAATTTGTCCCGGCTAATCGCTCTAAAAAAAGCTGAAGATGGCAGTCATGTGGTTTTATTAGAAGGTTGCAGTTGTTTATTACCAGTAAGTAGACGCGCTTATAAAACAGTAAAAGAGCATCTTTAAACACATTAACTTTTGCAGCAAAATGCATATAACCATTCATCAACAAATATAACCGTTCATCCTAACCCATCTTGTATCTACATATTATTAGCATATCCTTATAATCAGATAGTTTTATATTGGGTGTACTATGAGGTTCATCAAGCATACATCGCAACATGGTTTTACGTTAATAGAGGTTTTAATCGCGTTTGTGATTTTAAGCTTTGGCCTGCTCGGTGCTGTTGCACTACAAGCAAAAGCTAAACAAGCCAGCTTTGACTCTATGCAACGAGCAGCAGCAGTTGCTTTAGGTAATGACATTATTCAACGGATACGAGCAAATGACACTCCTCAGTTAGCAACATTTTATAAACAAGAGTTTAGCAGTAGTGAAACTAAGGCAAACTCATCGGCAACTTGTTTTAGTGGCAGTTGCAATGCTGAGGAGATTGCAAACCATGACATTGAACAATGGAAACGCGCAATACGTGCACGAGAAAACACTGGCTCTTTAGATAATGCAACAGTATGTATTAATCCTGAGGCAGTCGCTGGTACTGGAGGGAAAGGGTTTAATTTAGAGGTTATAGTAACGTGGCAAGGGCGCCAAGAGTTTTCCGCAAATAAAGATACAGAGAGTGTTGCGTGTGGTACAGCTGATAAAAGGCGTCGCTTAGTGGTCATTACCAGCTATATTTATGTAAGGAGCTAACATGAAAAAAACAGGTTTTACGCTTATAGAGGTGATGATTTCCTTGTTTATTGGTGGGCTTATACTTGGTGGTGTTATGTTTACTTATATTGGAATGAAAGTGACCACTAAAGACACTATGGCTATAGGAGAGTTACAAGAGTCGGGCCGATTAGCTATAAATATAATGCAACGAGATATTGAGCAGGTTGGTTTTTGGGGTACTTATTATGATGATTCGTTTACTACAGCTAATACTGTTGTTACTTCAGCTGTCGAAGCCCCTGACTGTCGTGAAGGATTAAATAATGGCAGTTTCCCAGATTTAAACAGCAGCAGTAACTTTCGCTCCATTTACGCAAAAACAGCCAAAAGCAACAATGAGCTAAATTGCATCAGTGATGCAGCTAAAGATTCTGATATTCTACAACTTAAATTTTTACAGGGTGATCCCCAGTATAATGTTGCTAATAACATTAATAAAACGATAGATAAGGTTAATTACTTTGTTGCAGAGCAAGAGAATGCCATGTTTGTAACAGGTAAGTACACCCCTACTAACGGTAATGCCACAATATGGCCTTATAGCCATCATGTTTATTATATTGCCGAGCAAACTTATACAGTAAATAATAAAAAAATAACAGTTCCTGTATTAAAACGTAAGCGGTTAGTTAATGATGGTATGACATCAGAAACGATCATGGAAGGTATTGAAAATATACGCTTTATGTTTGGTCTCGATACTACTCACGATAGCCGAGTCGATATCTATAAAAGTATCGGAGATATGACACCGACTGATTGGGAAAATCGTAAAGGAATTTTGACCTTACAACTATTTTTATTAGTCAGAACACTGCAACCCGACCCTGGAATTAAAATTAATAATCAAAAATATATACTTGGAGAAGGTTCGGGTAAGCGAGAACTAACATTTAATGATAACTACAGACGCACCGTATTCACCACTACTATTCGTTTAAGTAACGTTGGGGGAAATCTATGGAAAATTTAAAGTTACTACCAAATAAGCAACAGGGTGTCGTGTTAATTGTAGCATTGATCATGGTTGTTGCCGTAACTGGTATTGCAGTTACTCTGATGAGTAGTAGTACTATTGATATTAAAATTACCAATGCTGCACAAGAGCGAGAAGTCGCTGAAAATGAATTAATAGGCGAAGTGCAAAAAGTAATTGTAACAGAGGCAGCAAAAGGAGCTGCAAGCAGCTTTTTTCTTACACCAAATGAAACAAAAACTGATGATACCTCTGTCATTACTATAAATGAGAAAAACATATCATTACCTGGCAGTGAAATGAAAAGTATTATGATCAATATGAACAATGGCCGGTTAGAATTAAACTGCCCACGTACTTATAGCTATACGGCAGGTGTTTCATGCAATATGGTGCAAGTTTCCACTACTATTGAGTATGGTTTAAAAAGTAAGCATTCATTAACGATTGTTACAGGTATAGCGCAAGAAATGGCGAGTATAGGCAAGGGGATTTAAGATGAAATTCATGTTGAAAAATATATTCGCTTTGATATTAGGGTGTGCTATTGCGTTACCTGTGTTATCAGAAGATATCGAACTGTACATAAATAGAGATATAGAACTTGATGAAAAACCGCGAGTATTATTAATTTTTGATACTTCTGGCAGTATGGCTTTCTCATCAAGTACAGGTGAAGAGTGTAGTAGATATGGATATAGTATATTATGCCCTGATAGCCGACTTAAAGCTGCTCAGGCGGCTATGGGGCAAGTTGTTGAAGATAATGAAGATTCCATAGATTTTGGCTTGATGCGTTTTTATGGCACTAATGGAGGTTATATTTTAAATGGTATTGGCAGCTCACCTGAGTCTATAAGAACAACAATAAGTAACCTTCCTGCTGACGGTGGAACGCCTCTAGCGGAAACACTCTGGGAATCTTATTTATATATAACAGGGCAAAGTGTGCACTATGGCCAGCAAGTTAGTGAGTCAAATCGGGATACCAGTGTTGAAAATAAAGTTTTTATTGGTAAAGAGTGTATACGTTGGTGGTGGGGCAGTTGTCGGGAATGGAAAAATGTATATAGTTACACTTATATCTCCCCTTTCTCTGATA
Source organism: Pseudoalteromonas arctica (assembly GCF_012927645.1). GTDB lineage: Bacteria > Pseudomonadota > Gammaproteobacteria > Enterobacterales > Alteromonadaceae > Pseudoalteromonas > Pseudoalteromonas arctica_A. The sequence continues at coordinate 68,638 of NZ_JABBMT010000019.1, forward strand.
GCGTAGCTGAAGCTAAACGCTGTGATAACTCAGTCAATATTATTTACATGACTGATGGTGACCCATCTCCAGGAAATGATAATGACAGTGATTCTGATATAAGCGCTGAGCATAATAAGTATTTTGGGCGTTACTTAAATAACTCAGATTATTATTACAGTAATTGGCTACATCAACTAGCTAAAATTATTCATGGTAGGGAAGATTTATATCCCCAAACGCCAGATATTAATGAAACAGGGCGTTTGTATACTATTGGCTTTGGCTCTGGAATGACGGAACAAGGACAAGAGCTACTACAAAAAGCCGCTACGTTGGGAGGAGGGAAAAACATACCTGCAACAACTCCTGAAAAGTTAACGGAAGCCTTAAATCAAGCAGTTTCAGATATTAGAAGTGAAAATAGTACGTTTATATCACCGTCTTTTGCAAGTAACAATGTTGATCAAACACGAAGTAGAGATGCCATTTACTTTGCTATGTTTTACCCGGATTTAAGTACACGTTGGCGAGGGAATTTAAAAAAATTAAAAGTGTCTGGTAATACGATTATTGATGCAAAGAGTAATGCTGCACTTGATAGTGATGGGTTAATAAGTACAGATGCAGCTACATTTTGGGATAAAAATAAGTCAGCAGATGGGAACTCAGTAAAAAGTGGTGGTGTAAATGTCATGCTAGCAGATATGACTAAAGCGGATATTGATGACCGTCAAATATTTACAGATATGGGAAATTTTAACCTCGATGACCTCAGCAGTCAGTTAGGTTTAGAAGAAATGGAAGATGACGATAATGTACCTGACTTTAATGTTAAAGTGAGTGAGTTTGAGGATCTTATAAGCTGGGCTCGCGGTGTAGACGTTGATAATGAGAATTCATCGTCATCTGTCCGCAATGATATTTTTGGTGACCCGCTGCACTCTAAGCCTGTAGCAATTGATTACGGTAACGATGATATACGAATTTTGATTGGCACAAATGCAGGCTTCCTACATATGTTTAAAGATGATGATAAGAATAATCAAGTAGATGAAAGTTGGGCGTTTATACCTTCTGCACTTTTTAATATTCTTAAACCACTTAAAGATAAAGAGTCAGGCAAAAAGTATGGCATGGATGGGCCTATTGCTGTGTATTCTAAAAATGAAAGTTTAAATGGTGACAATGTTAACGACGGCATTGTAGATTCAACTAAAGGCGATGAAGTATGGGCGTTTGCAGGAATGCGCCGAGGAGGGAGAAATTATTATGGTTTTAATATCACAACTCCTGACTCTCCCGAATTAAAGTGGATTATAGAAGGTGGTAAAGGAGAATTTACAAAGCTTGGCCAAACATGGTCGAAGCCACAAGTAGCATTTATAAAAGCGTTTGGTGATAAGCCAGTACTCGTTTTTGGTGGTGGGTACGATGAAAATAAAGATATCAGCTCTGGAGCAGATTCAGTAGGTAATAATGTTTACATTGTTGATGCAACTACAGGAATAAGACTTTGGTCACTATTGGATAATAATAGTTTTGAAGGTACACATAGTATTGCCGCAGACCTTACATTGCTTGATTCTGATTATGACGGCTACATTGACAGAATCTATGCAGCAGATACTGGGGGTAATATCTGGCGTATAGATATGCCAGGGGAGAAGACTGGGGAGTTCAGTCACTTTAAATTAGCTGAATTAGGTGGGAGTGTTGATAGGCGCTTTTTTTATAAGCCGTTAGTGGCAAGAACTATGTTTAGCAAAGTGACAATAAAAGGGGGAGTGACCACGCGATTAGATACCCCGTATGAAGCCATTGTTATTGGTAGTGGTAAAAGAACGAATCCTAATGACGCTGAAACAGCAGATCAGTTGTTTATGATTAGAGATGAAAATACAGTGACAAAATCATTCACGACAGGTAAAAAACCTGCAGTCATCAAACCGACTGATTTAATGGTTATGAATGATGATCCATTTGGTCATGCGTTAAATAACGTAACTGCCTTCATTGCATTAGAAGCTAAGCTTGGCGAATTTAAAGGGTGGCGATATAGATTGGCTGCAGGGGAAAAATCATTAGCAGCGGCAGCAGTAATTGGCGGCGTTGCATATTTTACATCTTTCACACCTGCTTCAGAGTCATCGACTAAAAATCAATGCTCACTCAGTGGTGGTGGCGGCTCACTTTATGCCTTTCATTTGCACTATGGGACTAAAGTGTACGATGATTTGAAATTTGCAACTAGTACAGAAGTACCTGATACACCGCAGCTTTATTTTGGCTCTACTTGCGCCGATAGCGATGGTAATGGAAAGTGCGATGATGATTCTTCAAAAGTACCTAAAAGCCAATTCTATTTAATTGGACCGGGCATAAAAGGTGGCAATGCTAAAAACCCACTCCAACCACTGGAAATTACAGGACCTGGTTTAAAAGTGGTTGATGGTAAAATTAAGTTGGTTAATGATAAAGAGCCCATTGGCTTTGGCTTTAAAACTCGGCAAACATATATTTATAAACGCGAAGAGAATGATGAAGTTAACAATTAAGGAGATTCAAATGATAAAAAAGCAATATGGGTTTACCTTAATTGAATTAATGATTGCTGTTGCAATTGTCGGGATTCTAGCAGCAGTAGCGTTGCCTAATTACACTGAGTATGTAAAGCGAGCATCACGAGCTGAGGCTGTAGCAGCATTATTAGACGCTGCAAATAAAGAAGAGCAGTATTTTGTGGATAATAGAGAATATACAGAACTACTGAGTGATTTAGGGGTTCAAAGTAAGACAGAGAATAAACATTTTGAATTAACTATTAAAGTGGTTGATAAAAATGCTTTCACCGTCACAGCTAAACCTATTGCGGGGCCGGTAAAAGGAGACGGTGATTGCACTGAGCTTTTTATAACTGATACAGGTCTTAAAGGTGCTAAAGGTGCTAAAACAAACGACGGGGAAGATATTGACTACTGCTGGGGAAGGTAATTAAGGTTATTCTTCTTGGCATTTGTCAGTTGATTTAATGCGAATTCTGCCAGTTTGACTTACAGATAAAGCCAATCCTTCAAGATTGGCTTTATCGCTATTAGGGCAATATATAAAAGTGCCATTTTGAAAACCATTTAACGAACCATCAGGTCGAAACGTAATTGCACTACGAGGATACTCTAAGCTATCTGCTTCATTTGCTTTTTCAAATATACTTAATAACAGTTCGTTATTATCTAATGTAGTTGATTTATCTTTATCGATAAATAGAGACATTTGCCCTTGCCACTCGTCCTTAATGCATTTGCTCTTTTTGAGTGCGCAAAGAGTGACGTAAGTGTCATTTTCAATAGCATATAAACGGCCATAATTAATATTTCGGTAGAGCAAGTTTATATGATTATTCAAGCGGTTCTTTGCTAAAAAATCAGGATAAAACCAGAACAATAGTTGACTAATGATACTGACAATGGCCACAGTTACAATGAGCGCTATTAGCGTTAGACCTTTATTTTTTAATAATAACTTCATCCTTGAAGTCCCGAATTAATAAGCTATCAACTCAGTTTAGTAAATAACAAAAATATGTCCAAGTTGGTCGGTGTTTTTTTAATCACACTTTGTTAATGTTTCACCAACATAAAATGATGTGCCTGATTGAGATACTGTTAGCGCTTTGTTATTTTTATTATCACTGTTTGGACAGTAAATAAAATCTCCGGGGTTATAAGATATCAAACCACTGGTATCAAAGCGTAACATTCTTTCATTGCCCGTGAACTTGAGTTTGTCATTATGACTTATTCGTTCAATAACACTAATTAATGAATCTTCTGATGCCAGGTATGTTGCTTTTTTATCTTCTCGATCATTTTTAGTAGTTAGTTTATCAATGAAAATAACAATAGTTGTATCTCCGTCCCATGTTTCTTTACATTCAAAAGAGTCATTTTTGTTTTTGAAATCTTTATATGAAACTGGACATATTATAACTATTTCATCAGTGCTTGCGGCCTGAGAGCGGGCATAACTAATGTTACGTTTTAACTCCAGCAAATAATTTTCAGCTCGGTTGTTTTCTAGCATGTCACTGCTATCCCAAAAAGCTATCGTAGCAACAATACCGACAATAGCGATAGTGACCATTAATTCTAAAAGTGTAAAACCACGTTGTAACTTATTCATATACATCCTAAGGTATTAGGTAACTCACAAAATAGTGATACTAAAAAATCATATTGTGAGTATAGTTGTTAGGTTTTTAATAATCATACCATTGCTGACGATTAAATCACCGTAATTCAATTGCTTTGTTTGCTATGAAGTGCAGGATTGTCTAAAATCGACTCAATCGGCAATATAAGAATAGCGACTAATAATGAAAAAAATTGAAGCAATAATTAAACCATTTAAACTTGATGATGTTCGTGAAGCATTGTCTGATGTAGGTATTACTGGTATGACTGTCAGTGAAGTGAAAGGTTTTGGCCGTCAAAAAGGACATACTGAGCTTTATCGTGGTGCTGAATACATGGTTGATTTTTTACCAAAAGTAAAACTTGATATTGTCCTTGGTGATGACGATGTTGACCGTGCGATTGAAGTGATCGTTAAAACTGCACAAACAGGCAAAATTGGCGATGGTAAGATTTTCGTCACTGACGTTGAGCGTGTAGTGCGTATTCGTACTGCTGAAGAAGATGAAGAAGCGATTTAACCCGATCTTCCGCACCCACTTTAAGAATAAATTTTCTGATACTGTTTACCCAAACAATCAATGATGGTTTGATTGCGCGCTTCCAAATTGGCAACGATAGGAATTTTGTCTGGTAAATATATAATGCTTATTCCTTCGAAACACTGGAATACCCAACGTGCGGTTGGCCTTTGATCAGGTTTGTATTTCATATTTGGGAAGTAACAATCTTTCTCGACTAAGGTTTTGCGAATTTGATGCTCTAACCCCGCGTACACCATTAGGCAGCAAGTCATTACCATGAGTAACG
>NZ_JABBMT010000001.1 GCF_012927645.1 Pseudoalteromonas arctica
TCGCACCCAGACGTTACAGCACTAATAATAAGGAAAAGCACATCGACAAGATTATGATGCTGGTTGATAGTTGAGCGGTTATCTTTTACAAGTTCTAAATGGGAGAATAAGGACATAAGGAATATAAAGTTATGAAATTTATAGTATTAGATCATAAATTATAAATATTTACAAAGTATGATCCTGCCCTGAGTGATGTTTCTGTATTGGAAATTATATCGATGGTAAAAAATTAACTTATTATCATAATAGAAATATTAAAAGTGAAGAAAATTATAAAAAAGGCAAAAAAGATGGTGAGCAATTATATTTTAATGAAAATGGAAAACTACGTTTAAAAGGGATATTTAAAGATGATCATATAGTTGGAGAGTGGGTGTATGGACAGTATTAGAGGATGTAACTAATTTTGTGTAAATGCCTATCATAATTTACTCTATCGAGAGTTTAAGGATTAGGCGATGAACATGAATAAAGAAGAACTCGAAGCGTTTGTTAAGGAAGCGGCTAAAAGCATTAAAACACCAGACGATTTAAATCAATTTAGTCAGATGTTAAAAAAGATAACCGTTGAAGCAGCACTTAATGCAGAAATGGATGAGCATTTAGGCTATCAAAAACACAGTAAATCCACGAGTGCTAATATATTTTATGTAAAATCGAAGTAACCGATTGAATCAAAATAGGAACTCGGATATGGTTAATATATCAATAAAAATAAATTAAAAACGAGTTAATCTACAGACTCGTTATATTTTTATCGACGAGCGATGCGCATCGCGCTACACTTGTGTCATGATTAAATCTTTCAAACATAAAGGCCTCAAGAAATATTTCCAAACAGGAAGTGTTGCTGGAATTCAGGCTAAGCATCAACGCAAATTGCGAATGCAACTTACAGCAATAGATACCGCACAAGAAATTGATGATATCAATTTACCCGGTTTTAAATTGCATCCTCTCAAAGGGGATCGTGACGGGATTTGGTCTATTACTGTAAATGGTAACTGGCGCATTACTTTTGAGTTCATCGATGGTAATGCATACATACTCAATTATGAGGACTATCACTAATGACTATGCATAACCCACCGCACCCAGGCGAATTCATCTACGACGTATATCTAGAGCCAGCAGGTTTCAGCTGTCGTTATTTAGCTAAACAATTAGATGTTGCATCATCTACTTTAAACAGAGTTCTTAAAGGGCAAAGTGCAATCTCACCAGAAATGGCACTTCGTTTGTCAAAAGCAATAGGTAGAACTCCCGAAAGTTGGTTAGCTATGCAAGATAATTATGATCTGTGGCACGCTAAACAACAAATTAACCTTACAAATGTGCATTCTGTAGATTTTGCAGTTGCATAAAAATATAACACATATGAGCCTTAACTCTGTCAATAGGCACTAGTATTTTATTTGACCGTTTTAATAAAGTGACGGTCAATTCTAAATCAAGTCGTCAATGTGGTTGTTAAGCAAGTAGCTTTCGGCAAACACAGGGTGAGGCTCTCTTATTGCGATCTCATCGCAGCCAGGTTTTTCCTATATCTTTTGTGGTCGCTGGGGCACTACGAGTAAATGGGTTTAGGAGGTAGAGCGAAGCAGGTGCCAGAGCATACGTAATGTTAATTACTTTTGGTTTTGTCTAGCAACTTGGTTTGGCAGTAATTGCTCTACAATTTCCCTTGCTGGCAATGTGTAACGCACGCCATCAAACATTACAGATGTAAACTCATCAATGCTCGTTATGCCTGTTAAAGTCCAGCCTTCACCACGGTCAGGGCAATAAACAGTGGTTGTTGGTTGTATTACTTTAAATTCGTCGCTCATAATATTTGCTGTGTTATTAACTTGTATGCGCGGTATATTAAGACAATAATAGTGTGCTTTAAAGCTGTAATTTAATTTTCTTTATGAACAATGAGTTTGCATTAAGCCGGATCACATTAAAGCCAATTAAGCATAGGGATTGTAGCGCGTTGTGGACTATTTTGTCTGAGCCGTTAGTTGCTCAATATAATGACTATGCAGTGCCACTTACACGTAACGACGTAAAACAATTGATCCAAGATGATATTACTGGCATGTATGAAGGAAATACACTGCGCTTAGGAATGTACTTATTAAATACATCGACCTTAATTGGCTGTGTTGGTTTATATGATATTGAGGAAAATACTGCTTGGTTAGGTTTTGAGTTGTCTGCAAATTATTGGAGGAATGGGTATATGTCTGAAGCATTAGCATTTATGCTAACAAATATAACAGCCGTTGTTTCACCGCTAGATAGTAATGTGAAAATTATAAACTTACACGCTAAAGTGGCGACAGAAAATACTCAAAGTCAGAATTTACTTCGCCGTTTTAACTTCACTCATGTAGCGAGTGAACATTGGGTTTATAAACTTTAAATCATACTTTGTTACAAAACAGTCATTTAATCGTAGCCTGAACAAGGGTATTGTTTTTAAATAATATTTTACAGGAAGTTATGATGGCTTTATTACAAAAACTAAATCGCACTGTAATTTTTATTTTGTTAAGCCTAGCCGCACTGATTGCAGCAGCCGTAGTGATTTATAAATATAACGCGCATTACACGTCAAATTTTAAAGACATCACAATTTATTCTCAGGTATTGGGTGAAAATAGGAAAGTGTTTATTCGTTTACCTAGAAATTATGAGTCAAATAAACGCTACTCCTTGATCATTAGAACCGATGGTAACTTTAATCTTACGCAGTGGGATTCCGTGATGGCAGGGTTACCAGCGCAGCAAAATACAATTTTAGTATCTATTCCTAATCAATTTTGGACCTTTACCAGAAATCGTGATTTAGTCCCGCCGTATGCACGCCAAGATGTCAATACCCAAGCTCGTCCTGCAAGTGAAAATTCACCAGAATTATTTGGTCAAGCAGATCAATTTTTGGCTTTTATTGAAGGTGAGTTATTACCGTATTTAGAATCACATTATAAGCTAGATAATAATCGTGTTTTGTCGGGGTATTCAGCTGGAGGGAGTTTTGTTTTATACACTATGAGTACAAAACCTTGGCTGTTTAACGGTTATTTTGCATTTAGTCCGGCTGCTTGGTACGACGATATGACAGTTGTAAAAGAGTTTGATCAATTCTTATTGCAACGAAGCCACAATACTGATCATAACAGACAGCTGTCGCTATATATAACAGTCGGAGGTGCGGAGCATCCATTAATGTTAAGTGCTTTTGCTGGCCTTAATAATAGCCTTAACGATAATGCAAATGATATTATCTGGAATAGCAGAATTAATAATGGCTTAGAGCACCGGGAAAACCCGGTGGTTAGTGTTAAGCAGGCACTCGATTTCTATAATTCCTCGATAAACTAATATGCTTAATCAAAGACTAAGTTAGTAAGAAGTAAGGTTAACTATAAAAGAACACATCATACTTATGTGGTTTTTAAGATAACTCAACATAAGGGGATTTTTAACTAGAGACTGCCAAAAGGGATTATGAGCTTAATGAATCAACGTTAGCTATTCGCTTAAACTTTTCCGGCAAAGGTTATGCTTATTCGACGGCGGTGCGATCTTCATTGATACAAGGATTGTTCATTGAAAAGTTGTTTTTTAAATTCACTCATTTACTGTTCAAAAAAGTGTTATAGCACAGGGTGCTAAATATTAGAGCAAAACAGGCTGATTAAATAATCAGCCTGTAAGTGTTCTAGTTATAATGTGTAATTAAAACCAAATGCAATACCATCACCTTCAGATATACTCATTTGATATTCTTGCTCTTTATCGGCACTTGAAAAATCACTAAAGTCTTTACGTGCTTCAATGTAAAAAATCGTATCTTCGTCGAATAAATAGTGAAAGCCAAGTACTGTAAATTGACGTTTAAAGTTGTCATTAGGATCGGCGTTAAAATTTGGCTGGATCACGTAATCTGTTCCAGCGTCATAGACGTTATATGCAATGAAGGTACGAATGTCATTATCAAACTTATAAGATAATAAAGACTCTACCCCAATTGCCTCTTTGATCAGACGGCCTAAATTATCTGTATCATGATTTTCATTTTTGTTGATATTTGCAGCAAAATAAAGGCCATCACGGTTGAAGCTACCCCAAGTAACGCCTGCACCATAAATTAAATCTTTAACAGGCTTGATTCGTCCTGCTGCGTAATTTACGGTCAGCTCTCCGCGGTTAAACCCAGCAGTAAGTTTCAAGTCGTCGCTTACTGAATAGGTAACGGCTGCCCCATATGTAGAATTAAATTCTACTTGTTGAGCAAGATCACTGCCACTTTCCCACAATGTCTGGCAAGCAGCTTCAGAAATAGCTTCAATATCACAGGTATAAAAATCATTATTTTTAAATTGCACTTGTGTTGTAATACTAAAATCACCAAACGTATTACGGTACTGCAATAACTTGTCACCACGTCCAGTGCCATTAATTGCACCATCGTCTTTGTTGTAAGTATAAACACCGGCTGCATTACCATCCCACACTAGACTGTAATTAGTACTATAAACTACGTCGTACCAAGCACTCCATTGTTTACCTATTGTCACTTGTCCGTATTTTTCATGCGCTATACCTACATAACCAAGCCGGTTATATAAAAATTTATCTTGAATAGATTCAAAGCGGTTGTTATAGATAATATCGCTACTGCCAACAGGGTTTACACCCCATTCTAATAAAGCTAAAGCTGACCACTGATCTTTTAGTTTGCGATTAAAATCAAAGCGGATCCGTGATGCACCATTAACTATTTCAGTTTGGCCTTGCGTGTGGATTATTCTGGCGTCAATAAAACCACCGATGGTTAAGTTGTTTTTTCCGTCATCATAAACCTCAACAGCGTTTACGCTCGGTGCCATCAATGCACTTGCGATGATGACCCCAATTAATTTTCTATTCATTTAATATTGCCTTGTGTGCTATTTATCATTGTCCTTTGGTCGCGCAGACTAACAAAGCTAAATTAATGGCTAAAGTGAAAAAATATCATCAAAAAATGATAGAGGAAATTTGAATTGTTAATGACTGTTCTTTTTACGCACAACGCTATAATACTAGCATAATAAATTGACCCAAATTAGCTTATTTCGATGCATAGCAGCTATAGCCCACAAAGCTAATAATTCATGGAAAAATAGGCCTATTTGGTTTACACTCCAGCCAATTTTATTTCTTTGATTTTCCCCGTTGGAGGGTAGCGCTATCATCAGTACAGCTAACATCACCATGCAATTTGGTGCTAAACCGTTATTTGAGAATATTTCAGCTAAATTTGGTGAAGGTAACCGTTATGGTTTAATTGGCGCAAATGGCTGTGGTAAATCAACGTTTATGAAAATCTTAAGTGGGGAACTGGAGCCGTCAGCTGGTAATGTAAGTACTGATCCAAATGAGCGTGTTGCTAAACTAAACCAAGATCAGTTCGCTTACGAAGAATATTCTGTTATTGATACTGTAATAATGGGCCACAAAGAGCTGTGGGCAATTAAACAAGAGCGTGATCGTATCTACAGCTTGCCTGAAATGAGTGAAGAAGATGGCATGAAGGTTGCCGATCTAGAAACTGAGTTTGCTGAAATGGATGGCTATTCTGCTGAATCTAAAGCAGGCGAGTTACTAATGGGCGTAGGTATTACAACTGATCAGCATTACGGTCCAATGTCAGAAATTGCGCCTGGTTTCAAATTACGTGTACTTTTAGCGCAAGTGTTATTTTCAGATCCTGATATCATGCTACTTGATGAGCCAACTAATAACTTGGATATCTATACTATCAAGTGGCTTGAAGATGTTTTAAACCAACGTGATTGCACCATGATCATCATTTCCCATGACCGTCATTTCTTAAACTCTGTATGTACACATATGGCCGATATTGACTATGGTGAATTGCGTATTTACCCAGGTAACTATGACGAATACATGTTTGCAGCAACGCAAGCTCGTGAACGCTTATTAAGTGAAAATGCCAAGAAGAAAAATCAAATTGCCGAGCTACAACAGTTTGTTTCGCGCTTCTCAGCGAATGCATCTAAAGCAAAGCAAGCAACATCTCGTGCCAAGCGAATTGACAAGATTCAATTAGATGAAGTTAAAGCCTCATCACGTCAAACACCGTTCATTCGTTTTGAGCAAGAAAAACCGTTATTCCGTAATGCTCTTGAATTAACAAACTTAGGCCAAGGTTTTGACGATATGCTGTTCACTGGCCTTGAAGGATTAGTTGAAGTAGGCGAGCGTATCGCTATCATCGGTGAAAATGGGGTTGGTAAAACAACATTATTAAATACTTTAGCTGGTCGTTTGGCTCCGAAGCAAGGCGAGTTTAAATGGTCTGAAAACCATAATATTGGTTATTATGCGCAAGATCATGCGGATGAATTTGCCACCGACATGAACTTGTTTCAGTGGATGGAGCAATGGCAGCAAGAAGGCGATGATGAGCAGGTGGTTCGTAGCTTTTTAGGCCGCATGTTGTTTTCACAAAATGATATTAAAAAGTCTGTAAAAGTGATATCAGGTGGTGAGCAAGGCCGCATGTTATTTGGTAAAATCATGATGCATAAACCAAATATCTTATTAATGGATGAACCGACCAACCATATGGACATGGAGTCAATAGAAGCATTAAACCTTGCGCTTGAAGCATATGAAGGTACGTTAATGTTTGTATCTCACGACCGTCAATTTGTATCCTCAGTTGCAACTCGGATTTGGGAAATCAAAGACGGCAAAATAATTGATTTCAGAGGTACTTACTCTGAATATTTAGCTAGTAAAGAAGGCTAAAACTCAATTTACATACTAATCAAGAAGCCATGCCAGTCATGGCTTTTTTGTTACTCGATATTCGCAATTTAACAATTAATACGTGTATAATAACCGCCTTTAATGCGGACATAAGTCCGCTATAAGTATTAAAACATTACTGAGGAGTATTTATGACTGTTGGCATTATTATGGGTTCCAAGTCAGATTGGCCAACTATGGAACATGCGGCGATCATGCTAGATAAATTTGGCATCGCTTACGAAACTAAAGTTGTATCGGCTCATCGTACTCCTCAACTACTCGCTGATTACGCAAGTTCAGCAGCAGAACGTGGTATTAAAGTCATTATTGCCGGTGCCGGTGGTGCAGCGCATTTACCCGGTATGGCTGCTGCTTTTACATCATTACCAGTATTAGGTGTGCCGGTTAAATCTAAAACGCTAAATGGCATTGATTCATTGTTGTCGATTTGCCAAATGCCAAAAGGTGTTGCGGTAGGTACATTAGCAATTGGTGAAGCTGGCGCTGCAAATGCGGGGTTATTAGCTGCACAAATTTTAGGTTGTCAGCAGCCGGAAATATTTGCCAAAGTTGAAGCGTTCCGTAAAGAACAAACAGAAACTATTTTAGCTAACCCAAATCCAGCAGAGTAATATGACTATTTTAATTTTAGGAGCTGGTCAATTAGCACGCATGATGTGTTTAGCTGGTGCGCCATTGAATTTAAATGTGGTTGCTTATGATGTTGGTAGTAAAAAAATTGTTCACCCATTAACTGGACAAATTTATACTACAACGTTAGAGCAAGCCATTGCGGACGCTCATGCGATCACCGCTGAGTTTGAACATATTCCTGATGATGTGCTAACGCTATGCTGCACAAGCAATAAGTTTTACCCAGGTAAAGCTGCGATTAAAACGGGTGGTGATCGTGCCCTAGAAAAAGCATTACTAAGTAAAACAGCAGTTAAGTGCGCACCATATCAGTTAATCACTGAAAAAGCCCACTTAGAACAAGCCGTTGTTAGCTTGGGTAAGCCATTAGTGATCAAAACCTGTCAAGCTGGTTACGATGGTAAAGGCCAGTGGCGTTTAAAATCAGATGACCAAATTGAGCAGATATGGTCACAAATGGCTGATTTTATTGCCTCAGGTACAGAATCCGCGCCACACACCATTATTGCTGAGCAAATGATCCCATTTGATCGCGAGGTATCAATCATTGGTGTTCGTGATAAAAGTGGTAACACCGCTATTTATCCACTTACTGAAAACCAGCATACCAATGGTGTTTTAACCTTATCTATCGCTGGTAAAGAAAAATCAGCGATTCAGCAACAAGCTGAAGAGGCATTTAATAAACTGGCTAATGAGCTTGATTACGTTGGTGTGTTGGCGATTGAGTTTTTCGATGTGGCAGGGCAGTTATTGGTCAATGAAATTGCTCCTCGGGTTCACAATTCTGGCCATTGGACTCAGCAAGGCACGCATTGTAGTCAATTTGAAAATCATATGCGAGCTGTCGCAGGGCTGCCATTAGGTAGCACACAATTGCAGCGTGTTACGGCAATGGTGAATGTACTTGGACAAGCCGCTATTCCTCAGCAAATCCTAGGTATTGCAGAGGTTACGAGTCATTGGTATGGGAAAACAGCAAAGCCTGATCGTAAAATGGGTCATATTAATATATCTGCTGCTAATCTTCATGAATTAGGTGAACGCTTAGCACAATTGTCGGAGTATCTTCCAGAGGAGGATTATCCCGGAGTGTTAGCGGCCAGCACCGCTTTGATTTTAAATTAACTAAAAAAGCCGAGTTTATCTCGGCTTTTTACCAGTACCTAAAAGGAATGTTTAATGATAACCGAAGGGGTTATTTCTGCTCGGAGCAAAAAGCCCATATACCTGTTGTTACTTGCTCTGTGCGGCACTCCTTTAATTGGTGGTGGTAGTGCCCTAATTTGCGGGGCGTTGGTTGCAATTTTGCTCGGTAATCCCTTTGCAGAGCTATCCCAAAAGGCGAGTAAATGGATGCTCAAAGCAGCGGTAGTAGGATTAGGTTTTGCTGTTGATTTTAATCAGGTAATTGAAGTTGGGCGCAGTTCTCTGGTACTTACCATAGTCAGTATTACAGCGATCATCGGTCTTGGTGAAATTTTAACGCAAGCCTTTAAGTTAAATCGTAATACAGGGGTATTAATTTCATTTGGTACGGCCATTTGTGGTGGCAGTGCAATTGCCGCGATGGCGCCAGTAATTAAAGCGAAAGATCACGAAGTCGCGGTTGCACTTGGTGTGGTGTTTTTATTAAACGGTGTCGGTTTGCTGCTATTTCCAACCATTGGGCATTATTTTAATCTAAGCCAACACCAATTTGGCTTATGGGCAGCGTTAGCTATTCATGATACCAGCAGTGTAGTAGGGGCGTCAGCAGCTTACGGAGCTGTTGCACTAAGTATTGCTACAACCGTTAAGCTCACACGTGCGATGTGGATCATTCCTTACACTACGATTGCAGGTGTCTTTTGGCGCTCAGAAGAAAAGACCAGCATTCCTTTATTTATTGTTGGCTTTTTAGCGGCAGCATTGATCAATACGTATTTACCGCAGTTTACAGATACATGGCAGCTGATCAACACCGTAGCAAAACAATTATTAGTAATGACTTTATTCTTAATTGGCAGTGGCTTATCACTAGCTGTATTAAAACAAGCAGGACTAAAGCCTTTTATAATGGCAATTATTTTATGGATAGTCGTAAGTAGTGTCATTTTGTTATTAATTTTAGATGGATATATCGTATGAAGAAGCAGTTTTTTATCGCCACATTAGCGTGCCTATTAATCAGTGGTTTTTCTAACTCAGCATTGGCCGTGTCATCTTTACGTGTAGCCACGTTTAATGTCAGTATGGATGCAACCAATTATGCTGAAAATGAGAAACCCCTTGATGCCAAAGGTTTGATAAATGCATTACAAAGTGATCATCCACAAATCAAAAATATTGCTGAGATCATTCAACGTGTTCGCCCTGACATTCTCTTATTAAATGAATTTGATTATGTCAGCAAAGCGCAAGGCATTGATTACTTTAAAACACACTATCTTGCTAAAAGCCAAAATAAACAGCCTGCTATAGATTATCCGTACAGCTATGTTGGCCCAGTAAACACTGGTTTAAAAACGCCATTTGATCTAGATAATGACGGCCAAACCACGGGGGTTAAAGGGGATGCATTTGGTTTCGGTTTTTTTGAAGGCCATTATGGCATGGCCGTCTTATCGCGCTACCCAATTGATTTTGATAAAATTCGAACCTTACAAACCTTCAAATACAAAGATATGCCAAATGCTAAAATGCCTATTGATCCAACTACAGGTGAAAATTGGTATAACAACGAAGAATGGCAAGCCTTGAGACTCAGCTCAAAATCGTTTTGGGATATTCCGGTTACTGTAAAAGGCAAAACACTACACGTTATTGCATCGCACCCCACGCCTCCTGTATTTGATGGTGCTGAAGATAGAAACGGCTTACGTAATCATGATGAAGTACGTTTGATTAAAGATTATATCGCCAGTGCAGATTACCTCTATGACGATCATGGGATTAAAGGGGGGCTAGCTGAAAAATCACGATTTGTTATAGTCGGGGATTTAAATGCGGCTCCTGAAGGAGATAAAAAACGCCCAGAAACAACGGATCAACTGTTAAAAAACTCATTAATAAACAGCCAATTTATACCAACCAGTAAGGGCGCTAAAACCAGCTACAGTGAAAAATATGCTGCCGCTTACACTGCTAACTGGCAAGCTCGTGTAGATTATGTGTTGCCTGCAACTTATGGCATTGAAGTTCATGACGGGGGGGTATTTTGGCCAACTAAAAGTAGCGAGTTGTATCGGTTAATTAAAGATCGTAATGCATCGTCAGATCATCGCATGGTGTGGCTAGATATTTCTATAAAGTAACTTGGTTATTAAACAGCAAAGTTTGGCTGTTTATCTGAAATAATTGCTATTACATAGGTGCTTCTGCTTAAATTGGGAGAATTACAATAACCTTACAGAAGCCCTATGATTTTTAAATCTTCTACTCAAAAAACCTTAATTGCACTTGCCGTAGCGTCCAGCGTTATGTTATCTGGTTGTCAAACAACCGCATCTACTCTTACAGAGCAACCACAATCAACTGTTGCCAGCGTTGTTGTAACACCTGCGAATACAGGCAGCAGCGCAATCACACTTGAGCAAGCAATGGCTCATCCTGATTGGTTAGGCCGCCAAGCAGAGCGTGCATTTTGGGCTGCCGATTCAAAAACAGTTGTCTATGCGCAAAAACAACAAGGTAATGAGCTTAGAGACTTATTTACACAAGCTGTTGATAGCCAAGCTGCAAGTCAAGTAGCATTAAATAAGTTGCATACATTAGGGGCTGGTGATGCTGTTTATTCAGCGGATCGAACACAACAAGCTTATGTGTTTGAAGGTAATGTATTTGTTAAGAACATTAATACAGGTGCAATTACACAAATTACTCACGACAGCGCTAAACAATCTAAACCGCAATTTTTAACTGATGGTAATTTAGCTTATCGCCAAGCAAACACTTTTTATAAAGTAGATCTGGCAACTGGACTGCAAGCTGAGCTTGTAAATCTTCATTTAAGCGATGCACCAAAAGGTGTTACAGAGCCTGAAACTTACATCGCTAAAGAGCAGCATAAGCTGATTGATTACATTGCGCTAACCCATAAAAATAAAAAAGATAAACAAGCGTTTAAAGAGCAACTTAACCAGCAAAATAGTTCAATTGCCAATGCTCAGTTTTACTTAGGTAAAGGCAATGAGTTGGTCGATGTGCAGTTATCACCAAATGGGAAAGCATTAATCGCGGTTGTCACCGAGATCAGACCTTGGCGCGATGACGCTGATATCATGCCAAATTATATTGTTGATGATGCACGGGTAAAAGCTGAAAAAGTACGTCGTCGTGTTGCTGATGAAAAACCACAAACCTCGCAGGTTATCTACATCGATGTAACTGAGCAAACGCAAACAACACTTGCATTTGATACTTTACCTGGTTTTGATGACGATGTGTTAGCGGCAGTTAAAAAAGAAAACTATGCCCGTGACGGCAAAACATATGAATCTAAAAAAGAACCTCGTGCTATCAACCTAATGATGGATTGGGGCTGGGATCAAAGTGCTATTGTATGGAACAAAGCTGGTACTCATGCTGCAATGATGCTTGAAGCATGGGACAATAAAGACCGCTGGTTAGTTACTGTAGATGCAAAAAATTCAAAATTAGTATCCCAGCATCGTTTACACGATGATGCATGGGTTAACTATGCTTATAACGATTTTGGTTGGTTAAATAATTCAGATACCTTGTATTATTTATCTGAAGAAACAGGCTATAGCCACCTATATAAAAAACCACTCAATGGTAAAGCAACACAACTTACCAAAGGGCAGTTTGTCGTATCGAACCTCACACTAACAGATGACGACAATGCAATTTATTACAAAGCCAATGTTGAGCATCCTGGCCTATATGAAATCTACCGCGTTGATCCACAAACGGCAAAATCAGAGCAAGTAACAAACTTAGACGGTATGACCGACTATAAATTAAGCCCTGATCAAAGCAAATTATTGTTAACACACTCCAAAATCATGGCTCCACCAGAGTTATATATTGCTGATGTAAAAGCGAATACAACTGCAACGCAGCTAACTCATACAGTATCGAGTGAATTTTTAACAAAACAATTAATTGCGCCTAAAATTGTTGCTGTACCATCAAGTCATACCAAACAACCGATATACGCTAAAGTATATTACCCAGCAGACTATGTAGAAGGTGAGAGCGGCAAAAACCGCAAAGCGATCATTTTTAACCATGGTGCAGGTTATCTACAAAACTCACACATGGGTTGGTCAGGTTACTTCCGCGAATTTATGTTTCATTCATTACTAGCCTCTGAAGGTTATGTCGTGATGGACATGGATTATCGCGCATCAAAAGGTTATGGACGTGATTGGCGTACGGCGATTTACCGTCAAATGGGTACCCCAGAAATTGAAGATTTAGCCGATGGTGTTAAATGGATGGCTGAAAATGCCAATGTTGATACCGGTGCAGTAGGGACATATGGTGGCTCTTACGGTGGCTTTATGACCTTTATGGCGTTATTTACTCAGCCTGATTTATTTCAGGCAGGTGCTGCGCTTCGTCCAGTTACCGACTGGGCACACTATAATGGTCCATACACATCAAACATTTTAAATCACCCAGATGTTGATCCAATTGCGTATGAAAAAAGTTCGCCAATTTATTATGCACAGGGCCTTAAAAACCGCTTATTGATCAACGCACCAATGGTTGATAACAATGTGTTTTTCCAAGACTCAGTACGCCTAGTACAGCGTTTAATTGAGCTGAAAAAAGAAAACTTTGAAACGGCTATATTTCCAGTCGAACCACATGGTTTTGTACAACCTTCTAGTTGGTTAGATGAATACCGTCGTATTCATAAACTATTTAAAGAAAGTTTATAAACACTCAAATTTAGACAACGCCAAGCTTATGCTTGGCGTTTTTTTATATAATTGATCAGCAGTGGCGTTGCTAACACTATTCCACCAATTGCGCCTATTAGGTGAGCATCAACTGCCACCTGAGAGGCAATTAACTTACTCACTTCAGCACTGGGGCCATGAAATTGTTCATAAGCAATTTTAAGCCAAATACCGATAAACAATAAACCGCCGCTTTTCATGCCAACCTCAATATCTTTTATTGCCCCCCACACAATGACACCGTGCAGCAGGGCACTCAATCCGGTGTAAATGTGAATATCAGGACAAAAAAAGTAAACTCCTATACCACACCAAGCAGCTAAAAATAAGGTATGTAATGCATATTGTGTCGGTTTTGTATGCTCAGCATGTAACGTCCATATCAGTATGATACCGGCACAATTTAATGCTAAATGCGGCCAGTTAGCATGCACATATTGGCTGGTGATCAAACGCCATACTTGGCCTTGGTCAATCAGCTGGCGATTAAACTCTAAAATATCGTTTAAATTAAACACTGCAAATAGAGCGCTTAATGCCATTAAACACAGCGGGGGTAAAATATATCGAGGTTGAAGTGGTAAATTGACCATTTTATTCTTATTTTTACAGCAAAATTTTGCATATTGTGCCCGTTTAACTTTAAGATGCCAAATATCTCAATGCAATTAAGGCCTTTTTATGTTTTTACCTTTTAAAACCAGCGTCGTCTTTAGTTTAACTTTTCTCACTTTACCGGTGTTAGCTACTCAAACACCACGGGAAATACGCGAGCCAGAAGCCGCTACTGGCCATCAAGTTAAGCAACATGTAACTGGTCAGCAGTATATGGTTGCTGCGGCAAACCCCTATGCTGCTAGAGCCGGACAAACCATACTAACTAAGGGCGGCAGTGCAGTTGATGCTGCCATTGCAACGCAATTAGTGCTGACCTTAGTAGAGCCACAATCTTCAGGGATCGGTGGTGGTACTTTTATGCTGTATTTTGACAAGGCTCATAATAAGTTAACTAGTTTTGATGGCCGCGAAACAGCACCAAGCAATGCTGACGAAACATTGTTTTTAGATGAAAAAGGTAACGCAGCACCATGGATTGAAGCAGTGGTTGGCGGCCGTTCAGTGGGTGTACCCGGTTTGTTGCATGCCTTTGCTAAAGCCCATCAGCAATATGGCAAACTAGCATGGTCGGAACTGTTTAAACCGGCCATAGAACTTGCTGAACAAGGATTTGTAGTATCGCCGCGTTTACATGCTTTATTAGCCAAACAAATAAACCCTGGGGTGACAACACTTCCGGTGATCCGTGATTATTTTTTCCCCGATGGTAAACCGCTTGCTGTTGGCACTGTTAAAACGAACCAGCCACTTGCTGAGATTTATAAAAAAATAGCCAGTAAAGGCATTGATGCTTTTTATAAAGGCGATAACGCCAAGCAAATGGTTGCTGCGGTTACGCATTCTATTGTTGCACCGGGTACTTTAGCATTAACCGATCTAGCTAATTATCAAAGTAAACAACGCGACGCAGTGTGTACACCTTACCATAGCTATAAAGTATGCTCCATGGCACCACCGAGCAGTGGCGGAGTCGCGGTTTTACAAATTCTCGCTTTGCTTGAAGATAAGAACATGGGGCAATTTAAAGCTAATTCTGCACAAGCCCTGCATTATTTTAGCCAAGCATCGCGACTCGCTTTTGCGGATCGTAATGTATATATGGGTGACCCCGATTTTACAGATATTCCTACTAATGAGCTACTCGATAAACACTATATCGAGCAACGAACAAAATTAATAAGTGAGCGAGATGAAAAAGCCTATGCAGGGCAACCTCGTCCATTACTGAGTTACGCACAAGATGATGCGTATGAATTGCCATCTACTACCCATGTATCTATTGTCGACAGTGAAGGGAATGCGGTATCAATGACCAGCTCAATAGAAATGGCGTTTGGCTCAACGGTTATGGTGAATGGTTATATATTGAACAACCAATTAACCGATTTTGCCTTATCGCCGCGCAAAAATGGCAAATTATTGGCTAACCGCGTTGAAGCAGGTAAACGCCCGCGCAGCTCAATGTCACCAGTGATGGTGTTTAATAACGATGGCAGTTTACGCTTAGTGGTCGGCTCACCTGGCGGTAGCCGAATTATCGACTATGTCGCACAAGTGGTTATTGGTGTATTAGATTGGCAACTAACAGCTCAACAAGCGATTGACTTGCCAAGAATTACTAATCGTAATAATAATTACACCAGTGTTGAAAAGGGCACCGCGATCGAAACGATTATTTCTGATCTACAAAAACGTGGTCATACCGTCAAAGTGGTTGATTTAAACTCAGGCTTGCATGCGGTTGAAGTCGTCAATGGCACTTTATTTGGTGCAGCAGATCCTCGCCGTGAAGGGATCGCTTTAAGTGAGCAAAGAGCACAAAATGCCAGTGAATAAGCCTTAATTGACATAGTGATTTAATGTACAATCTACTTTTACGTGTGTATTAAGCACACACGTCTTATTTTCTCTTAATGGTCTGACAAGATTGAATATCATTGCTTTTTAATATTCAACAGTAATAATGACAGATCGTAACCTAAAGACTTTGTTAAGCTTGGACTTATGACTACAAACACTGACCCAAATTATCTTTATATTCATCACTCAGGTCCTGGTCTGATTGAAACGCCACTCTTAAATAAAGGCTGTGCATTTACTCAAAAAGAGCGTGAGAGTTTCAACCTAGCGGGATTACTGCCTCCTCGCTATGAAACGATTGAAGAGCAAGTTGAACGTTGTTACCAACAATATTCAAGTTTTAAAGACAACCTCAATAAACACATTTATTTACGTGCTATCCAAGATAACAACGAAACTCTTTATTACCGTTTAGTGCGTGACCATATTGAAGAAATGTTACCAATCATCTATACCCCGACAGTGGGTGATGCCTGTGAAAAATTCTCAGATATTTATCGTAGTGCGCGCGGTTTATTCATCTCTTATGAAGACCGTTACCAAATCGATGATATTTTACGTAATGCGACTAAAGGCAAAGTAAAGGTTATCGTTGTTACCGATGGTGAACGTATTCTTGGTTTAGGCGACCAAGGTATTGGTGGCATGGGCATTCCAATTGGTAAATTATCACTTTATACCGCCTGTGGTGGCATAAGCCCAGCATATACGCTACCGGTTATGCTTGATGTAGGTACGAATAACGAAAAGTTACTAAACGATCCTATGTATATGGGCGCTCGTCATAAACGTATTGCACAAGATGAATACGATGAATTTTTAGATCTATTTATTAAAGCAGTTAAGCGTCGTTGGCCAAATGTGTTATTACAATTTGAAGACTTTGCACAGCCTAATGCAATGCCTTTGTTAAAACGCTACCGAGATGAAATTTGTAGCTTTAATGATGATATTCAAGGTACTGCGGCGGTTACAGTTGGTTCGCTACTTGCTGCGTGTCGTGTGAAAAATGTACAATTAGCAGAACAAAAAGTAGTGTTCGTAGGTGCAGGCTCCGCAGGTTGTGGTATTGCCGAGCAAATCATTACGCAAATGGTATCGGAAGGTATTTCTGACGAACAAGCCCGCAGCCAAGTTTTCATGGTTGATCGTTTTGGTTTGTTAACACAAGGTATGGAAGGACTACGCGACTTCCAGCAAGCACTTGCCCAACCTACAGATAAATTAGCTGATTGGACATACAGCGGAGAGTATGCATCACTACTTGATGTGATGCATTGCACTGCTCCTGATATTCTGATTGGTGTCTCAGGGCAACCTGGTTTATTTACTGAGCAAGTTATTCGCGCTATGTACAATGGTTGCGCACAGCCCGTTATTTTTCCGTTGAGTAATCCATCTAAGCAAGTAGAAGCCTTGCCAGAAGATGTGCTCAATTGGACACAAGGTCAAGCGATTATTGCAACTGGCAGTCCGTTTGCACCGGTTGTTTATGACGGTGAAACATTTGTAATTCCACAGTGTAATAACAGCTATATTTTCCCAGGTATTGGTTTAGGTGTCATTGCGGCGAAAGCCACCCGTATTACTGATGCAATGCTCATGGTGTCGAGTGAAATATTGGCAGAATCATCGCCTCGTGCTAATACAGGTAAAGGCAGTTTATTACCAGCACTGACAGAAATTGAAACGCTGAGTAAACGTATTGCCTTTGGTGTGGCTAAAAAAGCCATCGAAGAGGGTGCAGCACTTGAGATCAGCGATGATATGTTATGGGCCGCAATAGACAGAAATTACTGGTTACCAAAATACCGTAATTACAAACGTTGTAGTATTTAAACTACGCTAGATAAAAAAACAGGCTTTAGCCTGTTTTTTTATGCTTGTTCATTTTAAATTAACCGCGTACGGTATCTAATAACGTTATTAAAACTATTAAGGATATATGTATGCGTTATTTACCATTGTTAGCCGCAACTCTAAGTTTCAATGTCTTTGCAGCCAGTACACCCGATGCCCCACACATTTATATTCAAGGCCAAGCAAAAATCACCACTATTGCCGATAATGTAATGTTAGGAGTTGCTATTGTTGAAGTTGATAAAGACTTGATGAGCGCGAAACATAAAGCTGATCAAACGATGGCTAAAGCGATTAAATTAGCAAAACAGCAGGGGATTGATGAAAAAAGTATTTATGGTTCACAAATCTCTATTAATCGAGAAAATCAATACAACCGTGAAACAGGTAAGCAAGACTTTATTGGTTACCGTGTTAGTCGTACGCTGTCACTCACACTGACTGATGTAAAAAAATATCCATTACTGCTGCAAAGTTTAGTTGACGCAGGCATTAATGAAATAAACCAAACTAAGTTCACATCGAGTCGTTACGAGTCATTGCAAAAGAAAGTGCAAAAAATGGCAATTGCAGATGCAAAATCAGCGGCAAAAGAATTTGCAGCTGATTATGACGTAGAGCTAAAAGGTTTGTATAGTGCTTCAAATGCCCCTATGAACGTATCAGCTCAACCTTATATGCGTGCTGAAAAAACCATGCTATCAGACAGTAATTCAGGTAATTTCGTGCCTGATGCCTATCATGCCGGCGAGATCACAATTTCAGCAGACAGTTACGCTATTTATCTAATTAAAAATTAACAATCAACTCATTGGTGGCAAAATTTCGCCACCAATTGCTCTCCCATTTCAGGGGAGATCCTCGCAATAGCATTAAGCATATTAATTATTTGGCCGCGATCATATTGGTTACTAATATTCTCATTTATATCATCGATAATAGCATCTAAATAAGTAAATAGACTCTGCTCTGCTCCACTGTTCTGATGGGTTCTAAACAAAATGTTTTTGAATGCTTCGAGTATATTATTCATCACATAACCATCATTTTTTGCATAGTTGCGAATTGGCGTGAAGTTATCATGCAATAATTCATCAAATGATGTTTCATGAAAATATAACAGTGGCTGTTTATTATCACTATATTTAAAAGAATAATTAACGTTATAAATGTTTAATCGATCAATGAGTAAAATACTGAGCATATCAATTGCCTTTACCGCAGTACCTGGATCGTTAATACCCGGACTCATCGCCTTCACTGCAATCTCTGAAATTTGTGTCATTCCAAACCGATAATGGTCACTTACATATTCTTCAATATAAAAAATAAAGCAATTAAGTAACTTTTCTAAGAGCTCCTCGTTATCAGATAAATCATAGTTGCATTTTAAAAATGGGTAGCCTTCAACAGTAAAAAAACCTTGCTTAACTGCAACATAAATTTTTATATCGTGTTGTTGGCAAAGGGCGCATAATTTATCGCTATTGACGCCTTTAAAGTAACCTTCTGTTTTACTTGATATACTAGACCAATCGTCAAAGTCAGGAAATACATCAATAGGGCTATCTTTTTGCATGGTAATAATCGATTTCAATTCATTTTTAGTGTTCTTATATAAGTCGTTTAGTACGTTATCGACTTGAATAGCTCTTGAAATTGAATGGATAAAAAATACAAAAAAGCCTAATGATATCAGGCCAAAAACAAGTGAAAAAAGTATACCCAATGAAGGAATTCCTATTTCACCATCAGCCATAGTACGGATGTTGATCAGCATAACGATTGAAAAAATAATACTGCCGAGATAAAAACCCAAAACAAGTTGATGTGATTTACGCGTTATAAGCCCCGGCAATACTCTTGGTGATAGACTTGCACTAGCACTATTAAGTACCACCATAACCATAGAAAAACTAAATACAGTAAGCGAAATAATACTGCCCGTTATTGTACTTAGAATTGTTCGTGCATTTTCTTCGCTATCAACCAAAAGCACCTCAAGCAGCGATTTAAGTTCCATAACAAACGACGTATACTCTATTGTTGTAACAAGCACTGCAAATAATAAAAAGACCACTGATAATAACGATGGATAGAAACCAATACTACTGACTAATTCACGGTAATTATCGGCAATTTTTCGCGGAGTAAACATATATAAATCCTAAGGTGACTTAGTTGCGGTATCAAACAGTTAGTTTGTATTGTAAGCTTAACAACAAACCTTGTTGTAGGTCTAATTATTAGTACATATACGGTTCGCACTGAGTTTTTTGGCTACAATATTGTTAATATTTGATAAACGAACGTCTAGTCTAAATAACAATAGTTGTATAGTACAACCAATAATATAGTATTAAGTGCATTTATCTTATTACTTACATGTCTTTATTAAATGTCAGAGAAAATATTTATAATTGGCCTACCTCGTACGGGCACAACGAGCGTATGTCATGCATTTTTACAACTTGGTTTTAGTTGTGCCCATACAGCCTATACCCAGCAATGTTTTAACCAAGCGCAAGTGATCGCTGACACCCCAATTTTTAATGATTACGAATATTTAGATTTACTTTATTCAAATGCTAAATTTATCTATTTAGAGCGAGAAGCAGAAAAATGGCTACCTTCAATTCGCCAATTATTACTGAGAATGCGCACCAACTTAATGCGAGTGGATGGGGGGTTTAACCCTCATATTAAGCGTTGTTATCTGCACACCTTTGGCACTTTTTCTATTGACGAGTTACGCAGTGATACCTATTTGCAACAATGCTATGAGCAGCACAAAAGTGCGGCGCATAACTATTTTGCTAAGCGAACAGCTGACTTTTTATCAATAGATATCGCGGATCCAAATAGTTTTAATCAGCTTTGTGATTTTTTACTATTACAAACTGAACTAACAAAGTTTGAAAAAATGAATATTGGCGGCAAAGTAACTGCTTGGAATGCAATAAAACATCCACTAAAAATAGCTTCAACAGCAAATGGGAAAATCGATAAATACCTATACCCAAAGCTTTGATGAGTACTAGGGCGTGTTGACCATTATAAAATAATTGCTATCACAAGATTTTGTAGTGCAATTGCGTTAAAATCTCGCCATTAGTTTTTAGGTAAAATATTTATGTTCGAATTAAAATATCATACTCCATTTGCATGGACCGAAGCTGTGATGGCAAACTTTGATACCTTTTTACAGGATCATGCTGCCGCGGAGAAAAAAGCATCAGGCATGGCGATGTCAATGTTGTCGCATTATCCCGATCGCCGCAAGCTTGTAAAAGCAATGACCGATTTGGCACTCGAAGAAATGATCCATTTTAAGCAGGTACTTAAACTGCTTCTTGATCGCGATGTTAACTTGGGCAATGACCAAAAAGATCCCTACGTAAAAAAAATTAGAGCGATTTTTAGAAATGGCCGCGACGAATTTTTAATGGATAGATTATTGGTCGGTGCCGTAATAGAGGCGAGGGGACACGAGCGTTTCTCTTTAGTTGCAAAAGCGTTACCAATCGGCAAAGAAAAAGATTTTTATGTCGCAATTGCCAAATCTGAAGAAAAACACAAAAACCTATTTGTAGAATTAGCTTATGAATATTTTGATAAAAATGAGGTTGATACACGATTAGAAGAAATTCTTATCGCTGAAGCTGAAATATGTAAAAACATTCCGTTTACTGCTGCGCTGCATTAAACATTTTAACTTGTTTAATTAATTCGCTTAACTCAACAATTGTAGGGCTCTCGCCTAAATAATTGGTATCAATATGGTATGTGTAATTAATAATGCTTATGTTAATAATTTATCATAGGCATTTAAAAGTATCGTACCAAAGGTTTTAGAGCTAGGTTGTTTCTTATTAAACTTACCAATTTAACATAACGTAATTTATGGGATATCGCTATTACGCAAATGCGTCCTCAGTTGGAGCGTTTGCTAGTCCTGCAACTAGTGTTAGCGCTACACATGCTGCACTAATCTTTTTTACAATATCAGACCAGATTTGACCTTCTTCCTTCGATTTTGATTTTTCGATAGCAAGTTTCAACAATGCTTCTTTTTGATCCATACCAATGGTATTCGCCATAAAAATACACTGATTCGCTGTTAGATGACGTGTTCCCTTTTTAATTTGGGACATATTACCAGAGTTAAATTCTTCAAAATCAGAAATGACTTGTTTATCCTGACTGTAACCCATGAAATTTTTATATTTTTCAATTAGTTCGTAACTAAAGTTCATAGCATTTCTCCTCGCTAAGTTAATTATAACTGTCAATCTTGATAAATAAAAAGTTGACAACTGTCAAGCGTGAAAGCTAGACTCCAAAACATTCAAGAATGACAGTTTGTCACCTTTATAGGATTAAGGATATGACTTTAGAAATAATCCAAGAATTGGATTCCACGTTATCAATGTACCTTTTGGATAATTTTTCTATCTCAATTTCTGAGCCTGTAACTATGGTTCTTTGGCTAACTTCTTATTCTTTTATGATCTTAATGGCTTTGGTTACTATCAACCAATTAACCCAAGATACCTATTCATCTTCATCAAATGATGATGAGGTTTCAAAATGAACTCATTATCTAACGCCCAATATTCTCAAGTTTTCCCGTTAAATACTGCAATGAATTTAACTGCAAATTTGCACCCTGCGAACACTGCAAAAGACGTTTTCGAGAACCTTTCTAAGCCAATGAAAGAACGTTTTTTTGACTTTGAATCATGGCGAAATCGTATTTTTGAGCGTCATTCAAACCTTGCTCATATGCTTAGCACCGGTTACTTTTTGGCTGAAAAATTCAACAATTTAGCTGAAGCAAACAAGCGTTTAAAATCTGCTGATACCGCTTTAACCCTTGGAAATTTTAAACACGGTCATATAAATTTATCTTGTTCAGACGATGAATTATGCGAAATTGCTGAGCAAAAAGCACGCTATTGCGAGCTTAAAATAAGTAAAAACGGCCACACTTTATCTGTATTTAACATCCTGGTTAAATACTTAAATTCCTTTGATATTCAAGAGCCTGAATTAGTTACACCTTATTGCACACACTTTGCAGCTGACTCTTTAACAGGTATTTTAAATCGCTTTGCCGACCCTATTTTCTGGCGTCGTAAATTACGTAAAATCCAAGCGTTTACTATTGAACAATTAGCGCGGGATTTAAGACTCGTACATAAAAAAGCGAGTGCTTATGTATCACAACCAACCATCCAGAACCGCCGAGAACGTAAGCGTAAATCAGCCGAAATAATGTCTGATTTATTTGTTGTTCCAAACGATGCAAACCCGTTTGATGAGTTCGAAACACTGCAATCAATTATTGAGCGTTCTCATACATCCGGTAAACAACAAGCTGCTGAATTAATGGTACGTATTCGTGGTTTTGAAGAATTAGCAGAAATGCACGGCCACCGTGGCGAATTCTATACTTTATCTGCGCCTAGTCGTTTTCATGCAGTTCACCATACTGGTAGACCTAACAATAAATATGATGGGTCAACACCTCAAGATGCACAGGAATATTTTAACGGTATTTGGAAACGTGCCCGCGCCCTATTCTCTAAACAAAATTTACGCCCTTATGGTTTTCGCGTTGTTGAACCACATCATGACGGTTGCCCACACTGGCACATGCTTTTATTTATGGAAAAAGGCGATGCAATACAAGTTCGCGCAATCATGAAAAAGCTGTGTACGGAAGATACACCCACTGAATTTAGAACAAGCACCACCCGTTTTAAGGCCATTACGATTAATAAAAGTAAAGGTTCTGCTGCTGGTTACATTGCTAAATACATCACTAAAGCGGTGACTGGTGACAGCATAGATAAAGTTATTTGCTCGCAGGCGGGTGAAATGAAAATACTTCCAGCGGATGCCGCAGAACGTGCATCTACTTGGGCGAGCACTTTTGATATTAGACGTTTTCAGCAAATTGGTGGCCCTTCGGTCACTCTTTGGCGTGAACTTAGACGATTAGGCCAAGGTGATACTGGCAAATGTGAGGTTGCAAACGCAATGAATACAACACTAGATACAGTTTCAAAATACGCACTTGAGAAGGTACGCCAAGCCGCTGATTCATCAGATTGGAAAGCGTTTTGCCTTGCAATGGGGGGCGTACAAGTAAAACGCAAAGACCAAACCTTACGCATCCACTACCAGCTACCCGATATTGTTGACCGTATCACGGGGGAAATTAGCCGCAGCGAAACAAAATCGCCCTACTTTGCTACCAAATACGGCGACCAACCAGCTAACAGAATTTTGGGCGTTGCATGGGATGCTGTTGTTGTTATTACTCGGCGCGGTACTACCCAGATACTCACTGAAAAAGATATTAAAGCTCAACGTAAAATCATGTGCGGTGTCTCTGAGCAGATACAAGGCTGGCATGATGATGGTCGTTTATTCGCACCTAGTGATGAAGATATGCAGTTCCTTGAAGCGTGCGTTCTTGAGGATTATCAAAACATGTGTCTATTCATGGACTATGAAGCTTTGGCTGGCAACATTACGAGCGACGAAGTCGTGAGCTTGGACTTGTGTCATTAACTGTAACTATTAATAAAACTAAACCCAATTGGAGAAATTATGAATATTGAAGGCGCTATTACAGACCTAGTAAAAGTCAACCGCACAGATGATAAAGGCGCTCCCCTGCCTACAACTGGCGAGTTCAAGCTACATACTAAAAACCCTGCTCAGATTCTATCTGTCAAGGTATCCGCTGACCAATATAACGATGGTACTTATCAGCAGTTAGAGCATTTGCAGTCAGACCCGAATGGTTGGGGCTTAAAGCCTGTTTTACTCAATATTGAATATTACGAAGGTGCTAATGTGGCACGTCAAATGGACTGGAAAGGTTTCCGTCTGCACAGTTTACCTCAAGAAAGCAAGGTTAAGTAATTTATGGCTACTTGCGTACAGCTCGAATACGGAGAATTAAAACCAACTGCACAATCGATTCAGGACTGTACAGGCTTCGTCATGTTAGAGCCTACCGAGTACCAACAGTTTCTACTTGCGTCATCACTTTTTGACCCGAGTGAAATTTCTATCGAAGTAGCACAGGCGCTTTTTGTCAGTGGTTTTTCGTTAGTCATAATCTGCTATATGACCTCATGGGCATACGGCACAATAATCAACTGGTTTAAACCAGAACATGATAATTAAACTTTAACTTACAAGGAATTCATTATGGATTTTTCAACAATTACAGCAGCTATTGATTCAACAACTGTTGTCGCTGGTATTACTGCTTGCGCCGCTATTAAGTTAGCACCGGGTGTTGCTCGCTGGGGTTACAATCAAGTTATTGGCTGGTTCCGCTAGTAACTTAACAACTGACCTAAACGCAATCTAAGCCCTGTATTCTTACAAAGTTGCGGGGCTTTTTTAATGGAGAATTATTATGATTTGGGGAATTTATTATGCCGTTCTTGGAATTGCTTGCGCCGCTGCGGTCATTCGTGGTTTTGAAGGTGCGTAAATTTATATCTTGGCTTTGGCGTGGTTTTAAATATGTTCTACGTCACCCAATAAAATCAACCTTCGGTTTCATTAAGCTTTGGTTCTTCCTAATGCTGTTTACTGTTTTTTCGTCTGTAGTAATGGCACAAGTTGATATGACAGATTTAAAGAATCCTGACTTAGAACCGTTTGGTTCTTGCGGTTATACAAACGGTCCAAATAAGTCAGACTTATCCCTTTCGGATTGCAAGACTTATATACAATCCGATTTAAAATCAAGAAATGCTGGTAATGTTGGCGCAGTAAAATCCGAGCCAACAGGTAACGACCGTTATACTATTTTTGTTGAGTTTAGAACCCATTGGTCACATGATTTATGGTTTACTTCTTTCGGTTCTTTCGTAGAAGATGAAAAAGTACTTGCTTGCCCTCCTGCTGCATACCCGCTTCATAAATTAACAGTTCCCAAACCTACCCCCGAAAACCCAGATGCTTTCATGTGTGGCAAACCTTTAATTACTGATGATGAAGAATGTCAAAGTCAAATAGGGAATGACCCCGCATTAAATTCTATTACGTTACCAAATTCTTCGACTGCTGGCGGTAAAATGCCTAAGTGTGTTGATTCTGGCACAGCTAAATGCGAAGTAACTAGCACCATTTGGATTGATGTTGTATCCAATGAAACACACACCGTTTGGTCTCCTGTTGGTGGTTCAACATTTACGGGCAACGCATGCGATGAAAACGGCATGGAAGTAAAGCAACCAGAATCACAAGGTGAAGATAAGTTTTGCAATGTCAGTAACTCCTCAGGAATTTATCAGGTTGATTGCCCAGAATCTTCAATTGCTATCAACTGGAATACTGTAACAGGCCTTGCTCAAGCCAGCGCTTTAGATAATCAGCGAATCGCAGCTATTGAAGCTAGCTTTTTGAAGCAAGAGGATTTAACGGCTTTGGTAAATTCCGGTCAACTTAAAGGTGATCAAGGTGAAAAAGGAGATAAGGGCGAAAAAGGTATTCAAGGTGTTGCTGGCGCAAAAGGTGCAACGGGTGAAAAGGGCGCTGATGGTAAAGACGGTATTGATGGACAGGACGGCGCTGATGGTGCAACTGGTGAAAAAGGCGCTGATGGTAAAGACGGTATTGATGGACAAGACGGCGCCGATGGTGCAACTGGTGAAAAAGGCGCTGATGGTAAAGACGGTGTTGATGGCATAAATGGTGTTGATGGTCAAGACGGTGCTGATGGCAAAGACGGTGTTGATGGTCTAGCTGGTGTTGATGGTAAAGATGGTGTTAACGGCAAAGATGGTATTGATGGTGAAGATGGTGTTGGTTGTTCTGTTATAAATACACCAGATGGTGCATCTATCGCATGTGAAAGCGGAACTGCAAAATTAGAAAATGGCGATTCATGTACAACTGTTCAATTGCCTAATGGTGATGCTCAAATATCGTGTGAAGATGGCACTATGTCTGAAATAAATGGCGTTGATGAAGATGGCATAATTTCCGCGCTAGATACCCAATTAACCGAAATGAAAAAGCAAACAACAGAACTCGAAAAGCACACCGAGTCATTAAAAAAACTCAGTGAATACGATGGCGATAAACCATTAATTGATTATGAAACTAAACCCGATGCCTACACCGAGATAGCTGAGTTCGATTGGGAAAATAATAATTTTGGTACTGTCATGGAAGAGCATATTGATGCTATGCGTGGCTTACCTTTGTTTTCAGCAATAGACAATTTTTTTGTCACTTCTTTTGGCGGCTCTTGCCCAGTTTGGGAAACAACCGTTAACGTAATGGATGCTAATTTAAATATAAAAATTGACCAATTTTGCTCTAGTGCTGTTCAAAATATACTCCCATATATAAGAGCTATTTTAATGCTAGTTGCAGGTTTTTTTGCTTGGAGGATTGCAATTGAATGATTTTATAGACTGGCTAGCCCAACAATGGCAAGCCTTCATAGATTGGTGCTATGAAATAATTATTTTTATTTTGAATGCTTTTATGTGGTTAGTATTACAAACATTCGAGCGTCTATTGGAGGGTTTTAGATTTGTTTTTGCAATGATAGACCCGCCACAATTTATTCAAAGTGGCATAAGCTCTCTTACTTCTGGAATACCATCAGATATTGGTTATCTATTGGGTGCAACTGGTTTTAGTGATGCGTTGGCTTTAATAGGGTTGGGTTATACGTTTCGTTTAACTCGCAAAGTATTAACATTATTCCAATGGTAACAATATGATAATTTTCCATGAAGGCTTGCCTGGTTCTGGTAAAAGTTACGAAGCACTTGTTAAGCATATAATTCCAAGCTTAACCAAAGGTCGTAAAGTTTACGCCCGTTTAAATGGTTTTAACTTTGAAAAAGTAAGTGAATTAACAGGCAAAACAGTTGATGAACTTAAAGCGCTTTACACTGAAATATCAGAAGAGCAGGTGCATACTGTCTATGACTTGGTTGAAAATGATTGCTTACTTGTTATTGATGAGCTTCAAAACTTCTTCCCCAGTGGCAGGCAAAAGCTTAGTGATGAAATGACACAATTCATTGCTGAGCATCGCCATAGAGGTATGGATATAATCTGCATGGGGCAAGCTCTTGCAGATTGTCACACCACATGGAAACGAAGAATAGAGCGCAAAATTTCATTTTTAAAACTATCTATGGTTGGTATGGATAGTAAATATAAATGGGAAATGTACCAAGGTTCTATTAACGGCGTAAAAGGCGATGTCGTTTTTACTAAAATAAAATCTGGTGTTGAAAAGTACGACTCTAAATATTTTGGTTCTTATCTTAGTCACCAACAAACAACTGGCAACACAGATGTTTATTCTGATGATCGTGTTAATGTATTTAAGTCCAAGCAGTTTATTTTCTATTTACCTTTATTTATTTTTCTTGTGGCTTTTTCACTTTATTTTCTAAATGGCTTCTTTGACAGTGAATCAAAGTTGGAATCTGAAAAAGCTAAAGAACCTAGCAACGGGCCCGTTGCAAAACCCGAAAATAACCAATTAATTTCAACTGGCGACTTGCCACAAAAATCAGCTGAGCAAAAACCAAAATCCAGTACAGACCCATATGAAAGGTTGAGGGATTTAATTCAGCAAAACAACTCTATCATTACTTACGAAGAAATTTATAAAGGCCGAATAGTTGACGTTTTATTGGTTGTCGAAAACTCAAATAAGCAAATACTTGATAAATTTACACGTGATGAATTATTAATGCTTGGTTATCGCTTAAAGAAAACCTTATTAGGTATTGAAGCATATCGCGGTGACCATTTGGCCGCAGTTTTTAGATATAGACCAAGAGGACAGATTTTTAATCAAGTACCCGACGAATCATACCATGATTTATATACATCCAATTAAACGCCAGAGCCTACGCTTTTCAACTTGTTGAAACCGTAGGCTGGCGTTTAAATATTTACAAATAAGATACCGTCACTGGTGACATTATGACTAGAAATCAAAAGTACGAACAAAAGCAAAAAGGCAAAGGGTTAAAAAAAGTAACCCTTTGGATACCTGATGACTCAGAAATTGAGATAAAACAAATGATAGAGTTTTTAATCGATAACCCTGACCACATTCCCTTTATGGCTCGCAGTGTCATAACTGGCCGCATGAAAAAGGCTATTTAATCAGATTATCGAATGCTTGCTTAAAGTCGTTAATAGCCTCAATTTTATCGTCTAGTGAATTAACTAAACGATAGTTCTCAGCTTTTAAATTGCTGATTTCAGTTTGTGTTTTTTGATATTCGAGTATCAAATAATCAATTAACTTGGTTGAAGTATTAATATTTAGCCTGCCCTTTAAGCGATTAAGCTCCTTGGTTACTTCATCATTTGGGCGGTATGTAATAGCCATCTTAGTATCCTTTGCAATCATAATGAACAGCCAGGATAAACCTTCAGTTGTGATTTTGCAATCAAAACACCACTATTAAGCCAGGATAAAAAGCACCATTTGCAATCATTAAAGTGAAAGCCGGTTGCTTGCCAGGATAAAGAATGCAATCAAATGCAGAGACATTTTTATGGCGCAGCCATGTAGACCGCTCACCGTTATTAATTTAGCATCATACTCTATCGGTCGTAACCAAGCGAAGCGCAACCCCTGCCCTTAGTTACTCGATACCGCGCTTGCGCCCTTGATAAACAAATACGGAATTTCTGTTAATGCATAATCCGAGATTTACACCTGTGCTGAGTTCCTATTGTGATTTTAATAAAGGAGTAAATCACAATGGGAAATTTTAAAATGCAGTTCTTATCATTGTTCGGCTTTGATTATGCAAAAGGCGCTAAAGAACTGGGTGTAAGTGAACGTCAAGTAAGGCGGTATGTGAAAGCAAATAAAGCATCTAAGCCAATCGAAAAATTAATATCAATTATGTATCGGGGGTATCTTCCTCCAACTGGCCCATGGGCAGATTGCAGAATTTCATATCATGACCACACTATGACTACACCATGGGGCAAAGTTAAACCATCCGATGTTCAACTAGTTCACCGATACAAATGGTCAGCAAGGAAATCTGAAAATATGTACAAAACACTTAAGGAACAAAATAAAACACAAGATGTATATTTATCTGACCTACAAAGCCAGCTTTTAGATATAATTGGCGAAATCTCAGAGCGTACAGGGAGTTAGTATGAGTAATTTAAAAATTTTTATAATCATATTCATTGTATTATCGGTGGCTTTGTTTGTTGCAAATAAATCACGCACTAAACCAACTAATTTAAACAGTGTTGAACACATAGCTAAAGAGGAAACTTTTTCACACAATTTTGAGGTTGCTATGGAAAAACACAAAAAGGAGCAAGATGAGCAACTACATAAACTTCGAGACGCCTATATTGAAAGTTTAAAAAATAAATATGGTGAAGAAAAATTCCAAGAGCTACTTGGTGTATGTGATTTATTTACTAATTTATATGTAAATAATAGAACCAAGGAAAATGAATTAAAGTATGTTGAAGCTTGCGACCCTATGTACCACTAATGCCAAACTGTCAAGATAGACAGCAGCACTAACCAATTAATAAAAAAGGGCTTTTCGCCCTTTTCTTTAATATTACGTACCGTAATTTATGGGCTATTATCTATATTTGCGAGAGCACCTATATAAATACACGACGGCGTCACTAAGTCCGATACCGTCTAGTATTGGACTTAGTGGTGGTATTATTTCAATAATACAGTTTAATTCGAGTATCTTTCTTGAGCTTCATTATCGCTTAGCATAGTATTAAAAATACAATTTAAGCTGTACCACAAGAAGTAAACAATATGGAATTTGTGCGCCCGTTAGAACCAATCCTAATAATTGATGATGTTCAAGATATACGTGACTACTTAAATCAGATCTTAACTGAATTAGGTTTTGAAGATATTCTTGAAAGCAGAGATTTTGAATCGGCTAAAACGTTGATTGTTGAAAAGTCTCCGAATGTTATCTTTCTCGATATTGAACTGCCCGATACCGATGGTACAGAAATTCTTGAATACTTAAATGACAATTACCCACATACATATGTTGTTATGTGCTCAGGCCACAATAGTCTTGAAAATGTGCAAAATACCTGGGAGCTTGGTGCTAAAGGTTTTATTGCAAAGCCATTTAATGCTAAAAAAGTTGATACGGTCATGAAACGCCTCGAGCTCATTTAATCTAATTTCAACCTACAAGGTTACTATGCAACAGACCGTACAAACGATCATTGATGATTTATCTCAGGTTATTTTTGGCAAACAGCAACAAATAAAACTCGCGTTAACCTGCTTATTCAGCCAAGGTCATTTATTAATTGAAGATTTGCCTGGTATGGGTAAAACCACTTTATCGCATGCACTTGCTGCGGTATTAGGTTTGTCGTATCAACGAGTACAATTTACCAGTGATTTATTACCCTCAGACATACTGGGCTCAAGTATTTTTAATGCCAATGAGCATAAATTTACTTTTCATAAAGGGCCTATCTTCAGTCAAGTTGTTTTAGCGGACGAAATAAACCGTGCAGGCCCAAAAACACAAAGCGCTTTATTAGAAGCAATGGAAGAAAACCAAGTAACTATGGATGGTGATAAACATGCCCTACCAACACCATTTTTTGTTATAGCCACGCAAAACCCTTTATATCAATCAGGTACTTATCCTTTACCTGAATCTCAATTAGACCGTTTTTTTATGCGTATTAGTTTGGGTTTTCCACCTAAAGAAGCTGAACGTAAACTCATTTTAGGCCAACATAATCGTGATTATACCCACTTACCTGTACGTATCGATACACAACAATTAATTGAAATACAAAATAAAGTAACTGCTGTTATGTTAAGTGAACCGGTTGTTGATTATATTTTGGCGCTTGTATCAGCAACCCGAAATAACAGCCAATTTGCTAATGCGTTATCTCCACGGGCCAGTATTGCAGTTGGCAAAGCCGCGAAAGCATGGGCGTTTATTGATGGTCGTGACTTTGTTACCCCTGATGATGTACAAACTATTTTTGCTAGTGTTACCGAACATCGTTTAGGTCTGCAGCATGATGTTAGCTCACAACAGATCAAACAATTAATAAATACTGTTGATGTGCCACTTTAAGGTATGAACAATAAAACAGGAAATCGCCCTACTTTTTGGTTTCAGTTTAAAGCTCAGGTTTTCAAGCTATTACTAAGAAATAAACATAATACCGAACATCTTACCTTAACGCATAACACACTGTATGTTTTGCCATCAAAATTGGGCGTGAGCTTTTTAGTGGTTACTATGCTTAATTTTATATTAGGCATTAATTATCAGAATAATTTGATTTTAGCGATGGCTTATTTAATGCTCGTAGTAATGATATTTTCGCTACTTATGGGTTATAGCAATCTTAAAGGATTAAAAGTTGATTATAAAAATCATATAGCTAGCTATGCTCCCTGCTCTGCATTATTAGAGCTGCAACTAAAAACCGAAAGAAAATGTCAATCATTGCAGTTTATTTATGAAAATAAAACCCTCACAACCGTTGATGAAATAACCAGTCAACAGCAAATAGTTAATTTAGATTTAGGATTAAAAGAACGTGGTGAATACCCCTTGCGCCGATTAAAAATAATCAGCAAGTATCCGTTTGGATTAGTATCGGTATGGAGCTATATGCAATTAGCACATACGGTATTTGTCTACCCGCAACAACTCAAACCATTGCATGACGCTAGTTTGCAAAATAACCACAACACTGATGATGGCCTGCATAAAAACAGCCATGGCAGTGATGAATTTGATGGTTTAAATATTCATCAACCTGGTATGAATATGAAACGAATATCATGGAAACATTACGCAAAAACTCAGCAATTAATGGTAAAAGAGTTTGTAAATTATTCAGCCCAAAGTGTAGTTTTTGATTTTAATCAGTTACAAGGAAATACCGAATCTCGCCTACAACAATTAAGCTATTTAGTAACTCAGGCTTACTCGCAAGGCGTTAGTTATGGCCTGCAATTAGAAGCCGGACTATACGCGATCAGTGATACAAAAGAGCATTGTAAACAGTGTTTAGAAGCACTCAGCCGTTTTGCAAAGGATGAAAATGAAAGTCACTGATAATTTAACCGCGATCAATTTGTCGTTAGCTATTGTTTATATTTTAGTGCTGAGTTTTATTTTTCCTGAGTTACCACCTCTATTTAATACATTATTAGCTAGTTTGTGTATTTGGAATCTAGTCGTTACCTTATTGAAACGCAATAAACCCAATGCCATATTAGCAAATACTTTAGCTGGTTTGAGTCTATTGATTTTGTTTTATGATGTAGGTTTTAGCGATACGGTGACTTTATTTGTTGCGATGCTGCTCCTCTCAAGCTTATTTAAACTACTGCAAGCCAATACAAAAAAGCATTATCAAACTATCATTTTGTTAAGTTTTTTTAGTCTCTCAACAGTGTATCTATTTTCTCAGAGCTTATTTGCTACGCTAGTAATTAGCATGCTATATATTTTAAATTTTGCGCTGTTGGCGCTGATTGAATCTAAACATAGTTTAAAAATTGCAGCCAAAGACAGCTGCAAACTTTTGTTGCTAGCGCTACCTTTAGCGATATTTTTATTATTATTGTTACCGAAACTTCCCGCATTTTGGCAATTGCCGGGGCCAAAACTCGCTAAAACGGGTTTATCAGAAAGTGTCGATCCATTTGATATAGCCAACCTGTCTAATTCAGATGAGTTAGTATTTCGAGCTAAATTTGAGCAGCACAAGCCATCACCCCCCTATTACTGGCGAGCAATCATACATGATGAGTTTGATGGTAAACGCTGGTTAGTATCGGACATTTTAAAAAGCCAACAAGTAATTGACCAAACCACCTCAGCTGAACGTGGTGAACCATTATATAGTTATCAAATTTTTGCAGAGCCGGCCTCTAAACCTTGGCTGTATGGGTTACAGCTTGCCGACTCAGCCGATCAAGATCTCAAAGCAACTAGCAATGGCTTACTACTGCGAAAACGTTTTTTAGCTAATAGTATCAGTTATACAGCCCAAAGTTATGCTTTTAGTTTGGTTGACCTTTCTCGCTCTGCACACTATCAAAACGTGCAACTTAGTTTAGCTAAAGAGACTAATTTACAGTCGCAATCTTTAGCTAAACATCTGTATGAACAACATAATAACGATGATCAGGCTTTTTATTCAGTACTGTATGATTACTTTGCCAATAACAACTTTAGCTATACCTTAACGCCGGATCCAATTACCGGTAACAACACCCTTGACCAGTTCTTATTTGCTAATAAACGTGGTTTTTGTGGCCATTATGCCAGCACAGCTGCATTTATGTTTAGAAGTGTTGGTATTCCTGCCCGCGTAGTTTCAGGGTACTTAGGTGGTGAGTATAATCAACAAAATAGTTATATGAGCGTCTATCAATATGATGCCCATGCATGGGTTGAAGTATTTATAAAAAATAAAGGTTGGCAAATTTTTGATGCAACTGCGGTTGTTTCACCTGAACGATTAAACGGATCTCTATCACAGCACGTACAACTTAATAATGAATTTACAAGCAACTTGAGTTTTGGCTTATTACGATTGAGTAATATCGCTGGTATTAACTGGTTAAGGCTTAAACTTGAAAATCTTGATTACCAATGGACAAACTGGGTGCTAGGTTTTGACCAGCAAAAGCAATCTTCCCTGCTAAAAGAATTATTCGGTAATAAACAGCTTTGGCAAATTTCATTACTAGTGATAGCAACCGTATGTTTAGCCTTTATTTGTTATTTTGTGTATTTGTCTTGGCCTAAAAAGCCAGAATCGCCTGCGCATTCACTCGCAAAAGATTACCTTACTGTTGTGCATTGGTGTAATAAACAAGGTATTTCAGTACCGTCAAACCAAACGCCGCTGCAATTTTTAGCATATGCAGCTCAACAGCTGCCTAATAAGCGGACATATATCATGCAATTTGCGCAATTATACTCCGATGTGCGTTATCGCCAGCTAATATTTAGTGCTTATCGTAAAAAACACAGTAAAGATCTGGTAAAATTAATTAAAACAACAACTAAGAGAACTCTATGAATGCAGTCGTGATTGGCGTTATTTTAATGCTCGGCCTTACTTTAGCCCGCGTTAATGTGATTGTTGCTATGACTTTAAGTGCTTTAGTCGCCGGTTTAACCGCCGGACTTAGCTTAAACGATACCCTAAACGCATTTAACGCAGGCCTCTCTGGCGGAGCTGAGATCGCTCTAAGCTATGCAATGCTAGGCGCATTTGCTGTTGCGATTTCAAAATCAGGCTTAACACGCATTTTAGCTGCAAAGCTACTCGCTAAAGTAAATAACAATAGTAGTAATAGCGAAACGAATTTGAGCTATTTTATCTTACTAATAATTTTAGTGTGTGCAATTTCATCGCAAAACCTAATCCCTGTTCATATTGCTTTTATTCCAATTTTGATCCCCCCGCTACTGGTTATATTTAATAAACTAAGGTTAGACCGACGTGCTATTGCCTGTATTTTAACGTTTGGTCTAGCAACCTCATATATGGTTTTACCCTATGGCTTTGGTGGAATTTATTTATACTCGATTTTACATAAAAACTTAGTGGAAAATGGCTTAGATATCATTAATACCCAAGTACCTATGGCGATGATCATTCCTGCCTGCGGCATGTTAGTCGGGTTAATTGTAGCTGTGTTTATCAGTTATAGAAAACGCCGGGATTATCAGCATGATGAAGTTCAAGAGCAAGCAACTAATGTGATTGTAGAACAACCTAAAAAAGTATTGTTCGTCGGTATTACAGCGGTATTAGCCTCTTTAGCAGCACAAAATGTCAGTGGCTCAATGATTTTAGGTGGCTTAGTTGGGGTGATAATTTTTAGTTTGTTTGGCGTAGTTAAGTGGGAGCAAAATAGCGATGTATTTAGTAAAGGTGTAGCGATGATGGCAATGATTGGATTTATCATGATCTCAGCTCAAGGGTTTGCCTCTGTAATGAAAGCAACAGGCGATGTGACTAGTTTAGTACAAAGCGCCGCATCGATTATTGATGGCAACAAACCTTTGGCAGCTGCACTAATTTTATTAGTTGGTTTAATGATCACCATGGGTATTGGTAGCTCATTTTCTACAGTACCAATAATAGCAACTTTGTTTGTGCCACTGTGCTTAGAGCTTAACTTTTCAATAATGGCAACCGCAGCTCTAGTGGGAACCGCTGGTGCATTAGGCGATGCTGGCTCCCCTGCTTCCGACTCAACCTTAGGACCAACTTCCGGCTTAAACGCTGACGGTCAGCATGATCATATCTGGGATTCAGTTGTGCCTACTTTTATCCACTTTAATATTCCATTACTAATATTTGGCTGGATAGCCGCGATGGTGCTTTAGTACCTTGAATGTGAGTGACCAAGTAGAGAATAGATCCCCTCTGACTTGGTTACTCAATTATTGCTTTAACGCAGATGCTAAAGATATATAACAGTGCAATATAGTATGATGTGTTCTTTTGATATAACAAAGAAAACACCATAAAAGTGCTTTCTTAACTTAACAATTCGGTTTAAAAACCATAAATCATCTTATCGCATACAACTGCCGTTGGTCTGTGGTTATCATCGACCGCAACGAATGTAAAACTCCCAGTAATTGCCGAATGTTTATCATCCCTATGCATTGTTTCTAATAATATT
The DNA here is from genome assembly GCF_012927645.1 of Pseudoalteromonas arctica. Classification (GTDB taxonomy): domain Bacteria; phylum Pseudomonadota; class Gammaproteobacteria; order Enterobacterales; family Alteromonadaceae; genus Pseudoalteromonas; species Pseudoalteromonas arctica_A. The sequence goes on from NZ_JABBMT010000001.1 coordinate 36,481, forward strand.
TCAACGTCTACTCTTAAACTTGTATTGCCTACATGCACAACTTTAGAGATCAATTCAGCGAAAGTGCCTGCTGGAATAGCTTCTTTAAAATCAACTCTATCTGATGAAATGGTTACCAGTGGTTTACGGCAAAAGCGCGTTGCAGCAATAAATGCAACTTCGTCCATCCATGCCAATGCATCACCACCAAACAAGGTATTGTGATGATTAGTGCGCCCAGGAAACACTGTTTTTGTGACTGAAGTCGTTGAGTCTTTAATACGCTGAGCAATTATTTCTTCACGGTTTACTTGCGTTGTCATGTTCTCTACTTTTGGTTTGCTAATTTATCTAACATCATAAGTGCAGGATCAAGGCGTTCGCCTTTCCAATTAAAACGCCAATCTAAATGAGGGCCAGTTACACGGCCAGTCGCACCTATTTCAGCTATTTTATCACCGCGCTTAATGGTATCCCCTACTTTTACATCAAGCTTACTTAAGTGTATATAGGTCGACGTGACACTGTGACCATGATCTAAAATTAAAGTTCCGCCAGAGTAATAAAGGTCGTTATTTGCAAAAACAACCGTACCACTGACAGGCGCATAAACAGGGCTGCCTGTTTTGTTGGCTATATCTAAACCAAAATGTGGCCGACGTGGCTCACCATTAAAATAGCGTTGGCTACCATACACACCCGAAATACGCCCTTTTGCAGGTTTGTAAACTGGATCTAAAAAATACCTAAGTTCAGAGTCAACTTTTCGGGCATTTCTTACCGCCACAGCTTCGCGGCTAATACGTTCACTTACCGATTTTGGCGGTGACACATATTTACTTGCCACGCCAGTAATCTTATCGATTTTATAATCACGTTTAGTGATCTCAATAGCTTGCTGATGTTTTACACCGTCTGCGTCGACCCAAACTAATTGATGGGTTAACTCAGCATCACGGCCAAAGCCAAATACAAACTCGCCTTGTGCGGTGGTTTTTAATGCTTGACCATTAAAGGTAACTGACTTAACCCCATCAATTTGACCAGTCACTAATCCGCCTTGGGTTAAGTGACCTTTTAACTCCACGGCATCAGCAAAAAAGCTCACGGTAGCAAATATCGAAACAGCTAATAATTTACGCATAACAAATGGACCCTTTGCCCACACCTTCATATGCAGTGACTTTTACGTCATTATCAGGATGCTGCGCTTTAACTTGCTCAGCAAGGTAACCTGCAATACATTCAACCGTAGTATCAATGGGTAAAATATCACACCGTTCTTTACTTATTGCCATTTCAAAATAGCCTTGTGCGGCGGTATAGGCAAAACAGTGGTCATTTTCTTTGCCGCTGATGTACTGTAGCTGCGGCGCTTGAATTTGATCTTCTGCTGTCGCTAAATAAATATCTTGCCATTTATCAGCCCATTGCTTTTGTAACCGTGGCATTGCCATACCATCAAGAGCAATACCAATTTGCGAACGGTGACCATGAATAATACGCTGGCAATTACCGTCGTGCTTTTTAAGGCCATGACTATAGTGATAATAAAAGCTCTTACTAGGTTCTGGTTTTAACTCAATTTCGATTTTATCGATATTGCTTGGTAACTGCGGCATGATTGTAGCAATTAAAAATTCCATAACTGACTGCTCATTAACAACATCAGCATCAATTAAACAAAACGCTTGGTTTGGCGCACTCATTGCTAAGTGGTGATCATCACCAAAAGTACAATCAAGTGTGGTGTAGTCACCATGGTTTTCAACGTGGCCGTTAATTTGGTTGCCTATTGCTAACTTGTGATCAATACATTGGTCAATAATGCCTTTGATTTGCTTTTTAACTAAGCCAAAATCAAGCACCATAGACTCTTCATTTAACTTGCCATGCAAAGTTAAATCAACAATCCAGCTCTCGCCAACCGCGCCTCGTTTATTACACAAGTAAGAAAAATCAATTACTGTAAGTGCGTTAACAAAAAGGATCATAAACTTCCTTTATACTGATTAAAAGTCAGTTTAATTATAATGATTTTTGCTCTTGATTGCGCGATCTAATCGCATAATTAGCATGTTCTTCACCTAAGCGGTGGTATTTCATGCAAATATATTAATTTTTTAACTGCTCAGAGTTGTTTAGCGTACAAGTGTACGCTAAAGTACTCTGCAATTTCTAAGCGACGAAAAAGTGTTATGGAACCTAAAAATAGCTATACAAAAGAAGATTTGATCCTTTGTGGTAAAGGTGAAATGTTTGGTGAAGGCAATTGTCGTCTACCCAGTGACAACATGTTAATGATGGATCGCATCATCTCAATCACTGATGACGGTGGTGAGCATGGTAAAGGTGAAATCGTTGCTGAGCTTGATATTAACCCTGATCTTTGGTTTTTTGCTTGTCACTTTAAAGGTGATCCAGTCATGCCCGGTTGTCTTGGTTTAGATGCAATGTGGCAACTGGTTGGCTTTTTCCTTGGTTGGTCTGGTGGCCCTGGTCTTGGCCGTGCGCTAGGTGTAGGTGAAGTTAAATTTACAGGGCAAATTTTACCAACAGCAAAAAAAGTGACCTACCGTTTAACCATGAAGCGCGTTATTAAACGTAAATTATTCATGGGTATGGCTGATGGTACTGTTGAAGTAGATGGCCGCGTGATCTACGAAGCAAAAGATTTAAAAGTTGGTTTATTCCAAGATACTAGCGCGTTTTAATTTTGTTATTAAAGCGCCCTGCTACAAAAACGCCGCTGTTTATGAAACAGCGGCGTTTTTGCTTTAATTCAATACTAAAAAAATTAGGTTTTATACATATTGCGATTTTCTATCGCTTCGCGCCAACCGCCTAACCACTCTGATTTTGGGTCTACTTGTTGATAAGGGCATAGATCTTTTGAACGGCCCGCGAGGCCAGCTTTAAAGCCTTGAGAATGAGCTCTTTCTAACCGATCTCTTTTCTGTCTCTTCATAGGTAAATCCTCACCTTTTATATTTATATATTTGTAGTGTTCGTGACATCTACATTTAATGAATAGTTAATAAAACTGTTAAATTCAAATCACAAAAGCAATTAAATAAATTGACTTTAACTAAGCTGCTGATGCAAAAATGAATTAACATATAAAAAAGTAAAGTGGTCGTACAACCTTCTGTGCGACCCATATATGTACAAAAAATTACGACTATCTAATCACTAACACGCAGTTTCCTGCTCTAATTGTGACTGCGGTTTATAGGTGAAGTTCCTATAAAAAATATAATTATGACAAATTTATTTCAACCCATTAATAGTAAAGAAGTTTAATTTTTGAACTTATTCAGGCCGTTTATTGCGGCTTACTCGCACTTAATTAGCCCACATTTCACATACACTTTTTTAAATTGTTTAATAATTAATCCTTGCAACTATACCCAAACCACCTCAAGATACAGAATTCAGCGTTTCACAGGGGCTTAGTATCAAGGCGTTACTTTGCAACAATGGCAGTCCCTTTTAAGAAGTAACAACGCTGAGAGTAAGTGCCTGTGAAACGCCCAACGGGTTGGTTTAAAAGCGATTTATACTGCGTTATTGATTTTAACAATAGAACCACTATTACTTGCAATCAATGCCTTGCCTAAATCGCTTTTAATTCCAACTGAAACTCGCATCTTGAGGTGGTGTGGGTATATTAATACGATCGGTCTAATATGTGTTTATGCTAAAAAATAGTCAAAATCCACCACGACGTGGTCGCCCACCAAAAGTTGCCCGCAGTAATGCCGATACCAAAGCGTTACTTATTGCTACGGGGGTAGAAACACTTAGCGAGTTTGGCTTCAGTGCCACAGGACTTGATACCATTTTAAAAAAAATAGGTGTTCCAAAAGGATCTTTTTACCACTACTTTAATAATAAAGATGCCTACGGCTTAGCTGTTATAGATGCTTACAACGATTACTTTGTTGCTAAACTCATTCGCTATCTAGGACCAAGCGATACCCCTCCTTTAGAGCGACTGATCAATTTCACCCAAAGTGCAGCACGGGGTATGCAAAAGTACGATTTTAGTCGCGGTTGTTTAGTCGGTAATTTAAATCAGGAACTAAACCACCTCAGCGATGACTTTAAAAATAAACTATTAAACAGCTACGAGATTTGGCAACAACATGTGCAAGCTTGCCTGGCACAAGCTCAGCAGGAGCGTGTTATTGCAGCCAACGTGAATACCACACAAATGAGTGAATTTTTTTGGATTGGCTGGGAAGGTGCAGTAATGCGTGCCAAGCTAACTAAAAATACTCAGCCACTTATTTTATATACTGAAATGTTTTTACGTGCATTGCTTAGGTAACGGCTTAAGTAATTGCTCTTTTTGCATAACAATTAAAAGACGATCGGTCTAAATGGAGTCCAGATGAACAATCAATTTAAAGCTATTGTTATAAATAATACTGACGATAGGTATACCGCATCAGTACAAACACTAAACAATAGCGAATTACCCAATCTCCCCGTCAAACTAGATGTGCTTTACAGCACCCTAAATTATAAAGATGGTTTAGCTATTACAGGAAAAGGCCCCGTGGTGCGCTCATTTCCTATGGTGCCGGGTATTGATTTAGTGGGTAAAGTAACAGCCAGTGATTCTAGCGAGCTCGCTATTGATCAGTTGGTATTATTAAATGGCTTTGGTGTTGGCGAAAAATACTGGGGGGGTCTGGCTCAACAAGCCGCTCTTAATGGCGATTGGTTGATCCCACTCCCAACGTCGTTAACCCCTAAACAAGCCATGCAAATTGGTACTGCCGGTTACACCGCGATGCTCAGTATTATTGCGCTTGAAAAGCAAGGCATCACTCCCGACTCTGGTGATATTCTAGTAACGGGTGCAAACGGTGGTGTGGGTAGTTTTGCCGTGTATTTACTTAATCTACTAGGTTATAGCGTAGTTGCAGCAACAGGTCGTGTCGATCAAAGTGAACATTTAAAACAACTTGGTGCCTCTGAAGTGATCGACCGAAATGAGCTATCAAAGCCAGGTAAGCCATTAGCAAAAGAGCGTTTTGCTGCAGCCATTGATTCGGTTGGCAGTCATACCCTTGCTAATATTTGTGCTTCTTTAAAATATGGTGGTGTAGTTACTGCCTGCGGTTTAGCACAAGGCATGGATCTTCCTGCATCCGTTGCGCCGTTTATTTTGCGTGGTATTACATTGATCGGCATAGACAGTGTAATGCGCCCAAAGGCCGACCGCATCCAAGCATGGCAACGTTTAGGTGAGCTTGTTGAGCAGAGCTACTTAGATAAAATATCAACTGAAATTAATTTAGAGCAGGTTATTAATACGGCTGATGAGCTGATGGCCGGCAATATTCGCGGCCGTGTGGTGGTTAACTGTCAGCTGTAAAATACAGTTGTTAAAGCTTCTTATGTCTGGCGATAGAAGAAGCTTTAACTATTAACTAACTAAGCGCCTAAAGTAGCAAGTTTCTCTTTTAATTCCTCTTTTGAAATCAAACCCATTTCATGTTGCTTTTTAACTTTGCGGATAGTGTCAAAATTATCAAGCTTTAATCGTGCTTTAGCTAGTTTTTGTTCTTTTTCTTGCTCTGAAATTACATCAAGTTTCACCGCTTTTTCAAGCTTCTCTTTTTCTTGATCATATTCTTTTTGGAAAATAGCTTTCTCTTGAATGATGATTTGATCTTTGAGCTTTTTCTCAATTTCAATTGCTTCATCTTCAAGCTCAATTTTTTTCTCAAGTAACGGTTCAACACGATTTAACGCTTCTTGCAAAACTGTTTCGACATTTTGGCCTTGGTTTTCAAGTAAGTTTTCTACGTACTTCTTACCAATATCTTGGTAGCCAATATTCAACTGCCCTTCGATTGAGGTGATTTCCGAACGGATCGCTGATGTTTGAACCAATTGTTGTCGCTTGTGTTTTAATTTTATTAAAAAGACCCATGTGTATTATTCCTTAAATCTATCATCTAATGTTGTGGCGTCATGCCGATACTTATTAAAGTACGCTAATATTACCGATAAACTAAACAAATGTAAATTACATAAGCAAACTGACTCTATATTCTTGTATCAAATTATCGTGATAAAAATTATAATTATGCCATTAGCGTTTAGAAAAAGAGTGTAAACATGAGTAATGAAGATTTATTTGGCAATAACCCACTGCAAGGTGTAAAACTTGAGCAAGTTGTATCAGAATTAGTTGATCAATATGGGTGGGAGCTTTTACATGCTTATCTACTGCTTAACTGTTTTAAAAATAATCCTGATATTAAATCTGCGGTTAAATTTTTACGAAAAACTCAATGGGCACAAGATAAAGTTGAAAACTTTTACTTGTACCGTTTAAAAAACCTACCAAAACCAGATGACGTACAGTATCAACTTCCGCCACGTGATCGTGTTATCCCTGAAGATCATAAACCGGGTGAACCATGTGAGTTAAGTTTTAGCGACGCAAAACGTATTCAAGCGAAAAAAGAAGCCAAAGATCGTGCACGAACCCGTAAGCAACGTTCAAATGCCAGTAATCCTTGGGGAAACTAGGTGCTAGCTGCAGCACCCTTGCCATCAATACATAATCATTTTTACTGCGGTTGCTAACAACAATGCGGCGAAGATTTTTTTGATCAAAGAAACCGGTAAGTAATGAGTGCCTTTGGCGCCTAATGGTGCGGTAAACCATGATGTGCAAATAATACCGAATAACGCTGGTAAGTACACAAATCCAGCAAATCCATCTTCTAGTGAAAAATGACCGCTACCTGAGCTGATGTAACCAATTGAACCAAATAATGCGATAACAATGCCGCATGCGGATGCACACCCTATGGCTTTTTTCATATTTACCGAGAAAAATGTTAATAAAGGCACTAATAACGCCCCGCCGCCTATTCCTATCATCGCCGATATACCACCGGTGATCGTAGTTAGGATAGTTAATAGGCCTTTATTTGGCATACCACGTTCATAGGGTGTACTTTTACTACTGAAAAACATTTTAATGGCAATCACCACCACAGTAACGGCAAACACAATACGCACTATGTTTTCAGGCAGTAGTGCAGCTAAAAAACCACTGATAAGCGCTCCGAGTGCAACGCCCGTCATTACCCACGGCGCTAACTCCCAAGGTACATTACCGTTTTTATGGTGGGCAATTGCGGAAGACGTTGAGGTGAATAATATTGATGCTAATGACGTTGCAATTGCGGCAATAACGACTTGCTCAGCTGGTAGAATTTCAAAATGCAGTAAAATAATACTCAACACAGGAACAATAACCAGCCCGCCCCCAATACCTAGTAGCCCTGCTAAAAAACCTACGCCGCTGCCAAGTAAGGCGCAGTATAAAATCAACATTATCAATTCACTCATTGCGTTTATCTCTTATTATAATTTTGGGGCACTCATGCCAGATGAATGCGGTTCTATTTCCAACAGAGCAGCTATCACTCACCACATTGGCCGCGAGTATATCAATATAACTGATGCCCATTGATATATTTGGCTAAATTAAGCCCTGAATAATCCTCATGTTTTAGATGAAATAAATACAATAAACCCATCTAGAAGTCTAAATGTATAGAACCCTAACTTAGCTATGCTATTTTTTACGCTCCGCTACGAGTAATTTTTAGCTATATGGTAAGTACTATTTTTAGCTGATGAAGACAACTCATGTTTTAGGTGAAATTAAACCGTTTTTATTCATGTACCGATCCACGTATAAATAACTCAACTCTTAGATGCTACACAGTTTTACAGCGGTTTTAATTAATCATCAGACACAAAAGCTGTGAACATTACTGACTGAGATATCAATAACGTAAATTCGCTCAAGAGCACAGCACAAACGCAGGTTTTAAATCAAATAATTGGATACAGATCACCATGACTAAAGATTTCACATTTACTATTAAGAGTATTTGTCTCGATGAAAATTATCATCCAGCAGTTAATACACGTATCACTACCAATTTTGCCAACTTGGCCAGAGGTAGTTATCGCCAAGCAAACTTACGCAACGCCTTAAAAATGATCGATAACCGTTTTAATGCCTTGGCGCAATGGGATAACCCAAAAGCGGATCGTTATTCTGTAGAGCTTGAAATCATTTCTGTTGATATAGATATTGCTGGCAGTGGTAATAGCTTTCCATCGATTGAAATATTGAAAACACATATTGTTGACCATCACACTAACAAACGCATTGAAGGCATTGTAGGAAATAATTTTTCCTCCTATGTGCGCGACTATGATTTTAGCGTATTACTGCAAGAACATAATAAAGATCAGCCTAAATTTAGTATTCCTGATAACTTTGGCGAGCTGCATGGCAAACTATTTAAATATTTTATTAATTCAGACAGCTACAAAAAGCACTTTAAAAAGCCGCCAGTAATATGCCTAAGTGTTTCGGATAACAAGACCTATCATCGCACTGAAAATCAGCACCCTGCGTTAGGTGTTGAATATCAGCCAAATGAACCGTCTTTGACTGAGCAATATTTCAAAAAAATGGGCTTGCAGGTGCGTTATTTTATGCCGCCAAATAGTGTAGCGCCCTTAGCCTTTTATTTTGTTGGTGATTTGCTAAATGATTACACTCACCTTGAGCTTATTAGCACTATTAGCACTATGGAGACATTTCAAAAAATCTACCGACCAGAGATCTATAATGCCAATGCGACTGCAGGTAAATCATATCAACCAAATTTGAAGAACCTAGATCATTCACTCACGCAAATTGTTTATGACCGTGAAGAGCGCAGTAAATTGGCCAATGAACAGGGGAAATTTGCTGAGCAGCACTTCATCAAGCCATATCAAACAGTGCTTGAGCAATGGTCTGCTAATTACGCGTAATAGCGAGTTCAATCGTTAGATTCAATCGCAACTTAAAAAGTTAACCCAAATAAATGGCATTATTTATTATGAAAACATCTATTAGCAAAACAATATTACCGACTTCAACGGCAGGCAGCTTACCTAAACCTTCATGGCTTGCAGAGCCGGAGACTCTTTGGTCACCTTGGAAACTACAAGGTGATGAATTAATTGACGGAAAACACGATGCGTTACGGATCTCTCTGCAAGAGCAACAACGCGCAGGTGTGGATATTGTCAGTGATGGCGAACAAACACGCCAACACTTTGTTACCACATTTATTGAGCACCTTAATGGCGTAGATTTTGAAAACCGTAAAACGGTAAGAATTCGTGACCGCTATGATGCCAGTGTACCTACTGTGGTAGGTCCTGTTAGTCGTATCAAATCGGTTTTTGTTGATGATGCTAAGTTTTTACGCAGCCAAACCAAACAACCGATCAAATGGGCGCTACCAGGTCCTATGACCATGATAGATACACTTTATGATGACCATTATAAAAGCCGCGAACAGCTCGCTTGGGAATTTGCCAAAATTCTTAATCAAGAAGCCAAAGAACTGGAGGCTGCGGGGGTTGATATCATTCAATTTGATGAGCCTGCATTTAACGTGTTTTTTGATGAAGTAAATGATTGGGGAATTGCGTGTTTAGAAAAAGCCATTGAAGGCCTTAAATGCGAAACCGCCGTACATATTTGTTATGGTTACGGTATTAAGGCAAACACAGATTGGAAAAAAACCTTAGGCTCAGAATGGCGACAATACGAAGAAGCATTTCCAAAACTGCAGCAATCTAATATTGATATTATCTCATTAGAATGCCACAACTCTCATGTACCAATGGAACTACTTGAACTTATTCGCGGTAAAAAAGTAATGGTAGGTGCCATTGACGTTGCCACCAATACCATAGAAACACCAGAGGAAGTGGCAAATACGCTACGTAAAGCACTGCAGTTTGTCGATGCTGATAAACTCTACCCGTGTACTAACTGTGGTATGGCTCCCCTGCCTCGCGCAGTTGCAAGAGGTAAGCTTAATGCATTAACCGCTGGTGCAGAAATCGTTCGTAAAGAGTTAGCTGCAGGCTAACGTGTGTATAAAGCGAGGTAGGATTTCTGCCTCGTTTAACTTAATCTCCTTCACATCAAAACTAAAACGCAAAGCTGTTAAAACATAGTTTAGTAAATTAGCTACAATTTATTCTTGATGTTAAAACATGATCTTGCCAAGTCCCCGCTATTTTCAAATAGGATTTAGCAATCCCCTCTTTTTCAAAGCCAAGTCTTTGTAAGAGCATTTCGGAACGGATGTTTGATTGCATATAATTAGCCATAATTCTATGCAGAATTATATTCAGCAAAAACATATTGGATACATGTTTCTAAAAATTCAAACTATTATTAATTAAACACTTAATATCTTAATAAATCTTGTTAGAGTTTATATTTTCGGCGAACTTCATTTATTAAACGATGGCGAGAACTTTTCAGCCTTTCGTGTGGGGCAAATAATGAACTAGCTGAATCTAAAAGGTTAACAGCAGAGCTAAGTTTAGTTAGTTGTTCATCAGTTAATTCTGTAAGCGCTAATAAATCATTAATTTCAAGAATCGACAACTCTTTAGCTGCAATGTCCTCAGGTAAGCCTGATTTAGTACACAAGCCATATATGCCCTTTAAAAAATGCCCCCATTCTTCTTTAATGTGATTGTTAAGCTCTGAATTTACTTTAGCGTCACTTGAACAATGACCTTGCTTATTAAGGTTAGCGAGAGCGGTTTTATAACGAGTAGCAAAAACAGCATAAATAGCATCGCGTGAATTGAGTGATTGAATTATGCCTAACCATGAAGCATAACCTTTTGCATAATATTCTATTTCTTGTTCACTATCATAAGAACCAAAAAATGAGTCACTTTTTAACGCTAGGTTTAGTTTATAAGAGCATTGCGGCATTAAGCCATGTTCTTGGTACTCTCGTAGAGCTTGTTCGTTCGTTTTTGCAATATCAAGCAGCTCCAGCTTGGTATAGAAATGTTCATTAAGATATTTGATTAATTCCATTAGCTCTGAGCCTCCACAAAATACTTGTTATTTTTATTTGCACGCAAATTATAAGTTTACTAGATATCAATACACTCTAACTAATGTCTATGCGACAACTTGTTATGAAAATACAATACCCGCGCTTTTGCCAAAATTCGATTTCTGACATTGACTCTTGTTCAAACACTGAAAATGTTTTATCGGCAATCAGTTTAGCTCTATGGTCATACGCCAGTCACCTATTTTATTGCTTATAGGTTCCCATAAGGTATCACCTAGGTAAAAGTGCCAGTCATTGTCTTTAACGTATTCAAAGCCGTCAAATGGTGGCATTACCTCACCATCAGCATCCGGTATATCAGGATGGTATATACAATAATGAAGCTTTTCGCCTTTGGCTTTTTTAATATTAATGATAAAACCAAAGCTTTGCATAGTGATCACGGGCTTAGTTTTTGCCATTATTTATCCTTTTTTTGATGCATTAGTTTAACGTATTTATACGGCAAAATTAAGCGCCAAAACGTTTAGGATCTTTAGGATAGAAAAAATCAGGCTGGCGATCACACAAGGCAAACTCACGGGTGTTTTTGTAAGGTAGTTTCATAAACCCAGCGACACCGACATCAGTAATACTCACCGCATATTGCATCATCTTATTAAGCAGACGCTTAAACTGAGCTTCTTTAGTGCCATCTAACAAACGATAGTAATGATGTATTTTCATTCTATCAGGTAAAGCTTCAAAAATAATGCAGCCAGTATGGTGTATTTGATTTAACTCAAACACACATTTTATAACCTTTTTTGGGAGCTGTAGTTGCTCGTCCGGATCTTTACCATCTTCAAAATACGAATGTGGTCGGGTGACTTCTGCACTTTTTAAATTCATCACTTCATAATTAAGCTCAGGTAATTGTTCAAACTTAAATGCGCCGGTGCCATCGCGTTCAAGTTGAATGGTCTTTCTAGCATCAAATAAACAACACTTAAATAAGCCTTTTTGATGAATGCCTTGTGCCAACATCACGGTATTATTAACCGCTTGGGAAAAAGCATGGCCTAAACTTTCATCATGCATGATCAGTGATGATTCAACGAACAGTGATTCTTCTTTCCAATGAAAGCTTAACCCCCCTACGACTGGGTATTTTGCTAGCCGGCTAATTGAGGCTAAAAATGCTTTTTCAGTATCACCGGTATCAAACAGGAATTCTTTATAATACCGGTCCAATTGAGCGTCATTTACATCAAGCAGTTGTTGGTTATGGTCGGCTTGGCGTAAAAATTGTTTGCGTGAGCTATAAACCACTGTATCGGGAAGTTCTTCATCGTTACCAAACCAAAATGGAATATTGGCTCGCACATGTTCAGCTAAATTGAGCTCTGGTAAATATGCTTTTGCCATAGCAGGCATATTACGCATAAAGTAATCTCCAGCTCCATCTCGAATCACTTTATCTTTAGAGAGCATACCGTCAATCACTTTTGCAAGCTCCATAGGGAGCCCTAATGAACAGACAGGGATCACTTGCGCGCCAAATCGGCATGACTGTGCAGAAGCCAGTGCGTATAAGGTGGAAGCCACACCTTGCTCATCAAAACGCGGCGATGATTTAGCCCCTGACATTTGCTCATCACCAATAAAATACACATCCCCCATCCGCGCATTAGTGGTACTTAAATCGCCAGACATTAAATCCATAAAATTGCTTGAGATCGGTTCACCATTACTGTCTATTTGGGCATACACTGAGCTACCCCAATCCACCAGCGACAGGCCTTGGGTTGTTTCATCCCACACTAGGTTTGAAGGCTTGATATCGCCATGCACCATTGGCTGTGGACTGATCCCATTTTTATGATTACGCAGATCAATTAATACATTACGCAGTTGTAAAGCTAAACGGGTAATTGCTGCGGCGCTAAAACGGCCTTTTTTCAGTGATACTTTTTCTAAATCTTCACCAGTAGCGCGGGCCATCATTAATATGCCCTGCTTTTTGATCCGTTCAAAAGCATAAAACTTAGGCACTAATGGGTTATCAACTTGCGAGAGCATATACGCTTCGTCCTCAAGTCGATCACGTACACTTTGCGCCAAGGTGATACGTGAAAATTTAAACACCCAAGGACGTTTTCGCTCATCTAACCCCGCAAATACAAATCCAAAAGCACCCGAGCCAATCATTTCAACCTGGCTGTAGCCTAAATTAGTGAGTTGTTTAATACAGATATTCAACCATTGCCGGTGCTTTTTGGCGTCATGGTGCGAAAGCAAATAGACCGACTGCTCTTCATTGATATAAAAATTGCGAATTGCTTCGGTTTTCACTGCGAGGTCTCAACGTATTCTAAATAAATGTAAGGGATAGTGCTGAATTTATAGTCATTTAGCCTCAGCTTAACGTGTCCTGATATTTTGCGCAAAAAAGCTGTTGTGATCAGCGAGCTGATCACAACAGCTTTTAACAACCAGAATTATTATAAATTAGAGTGCTTGTTCAAGCTCTGGTAGCACATCAAATAAATCAGCTACTAAACCATAATCCGCCACTTGGAAGATTGGCGCATCAGGGTCTTTATTGATAGCCACAATCACTTTTGAGTCTTTCATACCTGCTAAGTGCTGAATTGCGCCACTGATACCCACTGCAATATATAAGTTAGGCGCAACAATTTTACCCGTTTGACCTACTTGCATGTCATTGGGTACAAAGCCTGCATCAACCGCAGCACGAGACGCGCCAATAGCTGCACCTAGTTTATCGGCAATACCATTAAGTAATGAGAAGTTCTCGCCGTTTTGCATACCGCGTCCACCTGATATAACCACCTGTGCAGCGGTTAACTCTGGACGCTCAGATTCGGTTTGCTCAACACTTACAAAGGCGCTTAATTCACTGCTAAACACAGAGTCAACAACACGACTCTCAGCGGGAGTTTGCTCATCTTGCAGATCAAAGCTACTTGCGCGAACGGTTATCACTTTTTTGCTATCAAGTGATTTTACAGTCGCAATGGCATTACCTGCATAGATTGGCCGTTTAAATGTATCAGCGTCAACCACATCAATGATTTCTGAAATTTGTGCAACATCAAGTAATGCGGCAACACGTGGCATAAAGTTCTTGCCCGTTGTAGTGGCACTCGCAACAAGATGCGAATAATCTGGCGCAAGCGATAACACTAAATCGGCGATATTTTCTGCTAACTGATGTGCATATGCACTGTTATCGGCAACTAATACACCGTTTACACCCGCAATGCTGGCAACCGCTTCACTCATCGGTGCTACGTTTTCACCCGCAATGAGTACATCAACTGCAAAACCAAGCTTTAAGGCCGCATTAATCGTTTTTGATGTTTCAGGCTTTAAAATGCCATTGTCATGATCTGCAATAACTAATGTTTTCATTTAAATCACCTTCGCTTGTGTTTTTAATAAATCAACTAACTGTGCTACATCATTAACAATGATTCCGCCACTGCGTTTAGCAGGCTCATTCACTGTAACAAGTTGAATACGCGGTGTTAAATCAACACCTAAGCTATCGGCTGCAATTACCTCTAGTGGTTTACGTTTTGCTTTCATGATATTTGGCAATGACGCATAACGCGGTTCATTCAAACGTAAGTCTGTTGTAACAACAGCTGGCAGTTTTAAAGCCACGGTTTGTAAGCCGCCATCTACTTCACGAGTTACATTAATCGTGCCATTTGCAACATCTACTTTTGAAGCAAATGTGCCTTGCCCGCGCCCAGTAAGAGCTGCCAGCATTTGACCTGTTTGATTGTTATCTGAATCAATCGACTGTTTACCTAAAATCACCAGTTCAGGAACTTCTTGCTCGACGATTTTAGCAAGCAGCTTTGCAACGTGCAGTGATTCTAATTTTTCGTCAGTCTCAATATGAATCGCTTTATCGGCGCCCAGTGCCAGTGCTGTACGTAATTGTTCTTGAGATGCTTTAGCACCAATAGTTACAGCAATCACTTCTGTGGCAGTGCCCGCTTCTTTTAGACGGATAGCTTCTTCAATGGCAATTTCACAAAACGGGTTAAGTGCCATTTTCACATTAGTTAGATCAACGCCGCTATTATCTGCTTTAACGCGTGCTTTTACGTTGTAGTCGATAACTCTTTTTATTGGAACGAGAACTTTCATAGCAACTCCATATTTTTTAAACCTACAAGCTAACGTGTACGTCAACCTATTTATTTTATGAAATCAGACTACTTACTGTTGACGTAAACGTCAACCTAAAATAACCTTAAACTATTCATCGCCTGTAACGTTTCATTTGCAAGTATGAAATTGCCCTCGTAAAGGCACAGGTCCGTCACATAAAAGAGGTTTATATGGTCGAACGCGAAACCATGGAATTTGATGTCGTTATTATCGGCGCAGGCCCTGCAGGCTTAGCTACCGCCATACGATTAGCGCAACAAGCACAAGAAAAACAACAAGAGTGCATGATCTGCGTGGTTGAAAAAGGCTCAGAAGTGGGCGCCCATATTTTATCGGGCGCAGTATTTGAAACCACCGCTTTGGAGGAGTTACTGCCCAATTGGCAAGAACTTGACGCACCTGTCACAACCAAAGTGACCAATGATGAGATTTATTGGTTTAATAACGAAAATAAAGCAACCGCTATCCCTCATTTTGCTACCCCTAAAACATTTCATAA
The DNA here is from genome assembly GCF_012927645.1 of Pseudoalteromonas arctica. Taxonomy (GTDB): domain Bacteria; phylum Pseudomonadota; class Gammaproteobacteria; order Enterobacterales; family Alteromonadaceae; genus Pseudoalteromonas; species Pseudoalteromonas arctica_A. The sequence continues at coordinate 52,099 of NZ_JABBMT010000001.1, forward strand.
TCATGGCAACTATATTGTCTCTATGGGTAACGTATGTCGTTGGCTAGCAGAGCAAGCCGAAAACCTTGGCGTTGAGATTTTCCCAGGTTTTAGCGCTCATTCATTAATAATAGAAGACGATACCGTAAAAGGTATTGTTACTGGCGATATGGGCCTTGATAAAGACGGCAATGAAAAAGATGGTTTTATGCCAGGTATGGAACTTCGTGCCAAATACACTGTATTTGCTGAAGGTTGTCGTGGCCACTTAGGCAAACAGCTGATCAATCAATTTGCGCTTGATCAAGATGTCTCACCGCAACATTATGGTTTAGGCTTTAAAGAAATTTGGCAAATAGATCCTGCCAAACACAAGCAAGGTCATGTTGTTCACGGAACTGGTTGGCCTTTAAGTACAGATACTAACGGTGGTGCGTTTATGTACCACAGTGATAATAATCAAGTTGTAGTCGGCTTAATCGTTGATTTAAATTACTCAAACCCGTATTTAAGCCCGTTTGATGAATTTCAGCGCATGAAACACCACCCAATCTTTAAAGATGTATTAGCTGGTGGCGAACGTATTGCTTATGGCGCTCGTGCGATTGCTAAAGGTGGTTTGCACTCATTACCAAAAATGCACTTCCCAGGTGGTTTGTTGGTCGGCTGTGATGCTGGCACCTTAAATTTTGCCAAAATCAAAGGTAACCACACAGCGATGAAATCAGGCATGATTGCCGCTGAGGTTATTTTTAAAGCCTTGAGTAACGCGCAGGCGCACTCCGATCTTACTGAGTATACACAAGCCTTTAAACAAAGCTGGGCCTATAAAGAGTTGCATCAATCTCGCAACTTTGGTCCTGTAATGCATAAACTAGGTAAATTTATAGGAGGAGCTTATAATACCCTTGATCAAAATATTTTTGATGGTGGCTTACCTTTTACTTTTAAAGATAATACACCTGATCACTGCACATTAGTTGATAAAAAACATGCAGATAAAATTAACTACCCAAAACCTGATGCTGTACTTAGCTTTGATAAATTGTCATCTGTATTTTTATCAAACACTAACCATGAAGAATCTCAGCCGTGTCATTTACAACTAAAAAACAACGCCATTCCTATTGACGTAAACCTTGTAAAATTTGACGAACCAGCGCAGCGCTATTGTCCCGCGGGGGTTTATGAAGTGCAACAGGTTAACGGAAAAGATGAGTTTGTGATCAATTCACAAAATTGTGTGCATTGTAAAACCTGCGATATTAAAGATCCCAGCCAAAATATTACCTGGGTAACCCCTGAAGGTGCTGGAGGGCCAAACTACCCCAATATGTAAATTATTTTAAATTTTGAACTAATCCTAAATTGCAGGGGGCTTCGGCCCCTTTTTTACGCTATGCTCAATAATAACCGCCTAATAGTAAAGAGTAATATGTATGCCGTCGTCAAATGTAGTGTTTCGTTTTTTAGCTGAGCCCACCGATGTTAACTTTGGAGGAAAAGTCCACGGTGGTGTTGTCATGAAATGGATTGATCAAGCTGGTTATGCATGTGCCGCTGGTTGGAGTGGTCACTACTGCGTCACAGTATCAGTGGCTGGTGTGAAATTTCGCCGCCCTATTCTTGTTGGGCAAATTGTTGAGGTAGAAGCTAAAATTGCCCATACGGGTAAAACAAGCATGCAAATCTTTATACAAGTGCGATGTGGTGATCCCAAAACACAAAATATGGTTGAAACAAACCACTGTGTTATTAGTTTCGTAGCCATGGATGAAACTGGCTACCCTGTTAATGTGCCAGAATATGTGGCAGTGAGTAACGAAGAGAAACAACTTGAAAACTACGCAATAAAAATGAAAGAAATTGCCATTGAAACTGAAACCTTACTACACAAATGCGAACCAGAATAATCGCCAAGTAAAGTTTACATAAAATTAGAAGACGATATTGATACGGATATGGATGTCGCGTCTGTTTCAGTGCAATACATGTTCTAAAGTTTTTTAAACTCCCCTTATTTAAGGCAGCTTCAGGCTGCCTTTTTTAGTATGAACAGGTAGAATAGCGTATCTTCAACAGTCATTGAGTTTCATGAGCAATTTTCAACTAACGGCCATCGGCCATATTCAATCTCCCTATAAGCAGAAGTTTGCTATTCCTCGCCAACCGCGTTTAGTGCCACAAGCCAAAGCAAAGCTTGTGTTTGCTGCTGATTTTAACCGTGAAGAATTTGTTCGTGGCTTAGATGAATTTAGCCATATTTGGTTATTGTTTCGCTTTCATGAAACTGCTGATAAAGGCTACTCAGCCATGGTTAGGCCACCGCGTTTAGGCGGCAATGAGCGCAAAGGCGTGTTTGCCACACGCGCCACCTTTAGACCCAATGCCATTGGCATGAGTGCCGTCAAGCTTGAAGGCATAGAGTATAAAAATGGCCAATTATGCTTATTGTTAGCGGGCATTGATTTACTCGATGGCACCCCGATTTTAGACATCAAACCATATTTACCCTATTCTGATGCCATGATTGATGCCACCGCTGGCTTTGCTGATACTCGCCCAGAAACGCAAATGACCGTTGAGTATAGCCCGCAAGTCCATGAGTTTATTGCACAGCAAACCGACTACCCAGAGTTGCATGATTTTATTAGTAATGTACTCAAGCAAGATCCTCGCCCTGCTTATAAAAAGCAAAAAGAGGGTGAACAAAGTTATGGGATGACCTTGTATGATTTTAATATCCGTTGGCAAGTCCACGACGAGCATAACTATGTCACGAGCATAGAAAAAAGTTAGAAAAACACACTTAGCGCTTTAGTGTAAAAGCAACCGCTGATAAACTGAGTGCCCAATTGAAATAATAATTTTATAACTATCGGAATAAACATGCGTACCAGTCAATATATACTCGCAACACTTAAAGAAACGCCATCAGATGCTGAAATTGTATCGCATCAATTAATGTTAAGAGCGGGCATGATCCGTCGCGTCGCGTCGGGCCTATATACTTGGTTACCCTCTGGGTTACGCGTGTTACGAAAAGTCGAAAAAATTGTACGTGAAGAAATGGACAAAGCAGGTGCAATCGAAATGTTGATGCCTGTTATTCAACCTGCGGATCTATGGGAAGAGTCTGGCCGTTGGGAACAGTTTGGCCCAGAGCTTATGCGTTTTACTGACCGTCATAATCGTACTTTCGCGTTAGGACCAACCCATGAAGAAGTGATCACCGACTTTGTTCGTAAAGAAGTAAGTTCGTATAAACAATTACCGCTTACTTTGTATCAAGTACAAACAAAAGTGCGTGATGAACGCCGTCCTCGTTTTGGGGTTATGCGCGCGCGTGAATTTACCATGAAAGATGCCTATTCATTTCATTTAAGTGAAGAATGTTTAGATGCAACTTATCAAGTAATGCACAAAGCATACTGTAATATATTCGATCGCTTAGGCCTTGACTACCGTCCTGTTATTGCTGATACCGGCTCTATCGGTGGTAGCGTATCTCATGAATTTCATGTGTTAGCTGAATCAGGTGAAGATGCGATTGCCTTTAGTGATAACAGTGACTACGCAGCAAACATCGAAAAAGCAGAAGCATTAGCACCAAGTGAAGCACGCCCTGCACCGAGCAAAGAATTAAACGCATTCCCTACCCCAGATGCAAAAACCATTAATGAGCTTAAAAAGCATTACGGTGTTAAACCTCATCGTGGTGTTAAAACGCTGATTGTTTACGGAGCAGCAAATGAAGATGGCCAACGTGATTTAGTTGCATTAGTGATACGTGGCGATCATGAACTAAACGAACTTAAAGCTGAAAAGCATCCATTAGTAGATTCGCCACTAACAATGGCAAACGAAGCTGACATCATTGCTGCTATTGGCGCTAAACCTGGCTCATTAGGGCCTGTTGGCTTAACCATGCCAATTATTATTGACCGCACAGCCAATGTGATGGCTGATTTTGTTGCTGGCGCTAATAAAGATGACGAGCATTACAGTGGCATAAACTGGGACCGCGATGTAACTGAGTATGAAGTTGCTGATCTACGTAATTGTGTCGAAGGTGATCCTAGTCCATGTGGTAATGGTACTTTACATATCAAACGCGGTATTGAAGTTGGCCATATTTTCCAGCTTGGTACTAAGTACTCAGAAGCGATGAAAGCTGGCGTACTAAGCGAATCAGGTAAAAACCAAATAATGACCATGGGTTGTTACGGTATTGGTGTATCGCGTATTGTTGCAGCGGCTATTGAACAAAATAATGACCAATACGGTATTATTTGGCCACAGCCAATCGCCCCATTCGATTTAGCTATTGTACCAATGAATATGCATAAATCGCATCGTATTCCTGATATCGCAAATAATCTTTACGACGGTCTAAAAGCCGCAGGCTTAGACGTGTTATTTGATGATCGTAAAGAGCGCCCTGGTGTAATGTTTAACGACATGGAATTGCTTGGTGTATCTTTCACCTTAGTAATTGGTGAGCGTAATCTTGATGAAAACAAGGTTGAGCTAAAAAATCGCCGTACCGGTGAAAAGCTAATGATTGATATTGATACCGCTGTTGAAGCAATAAAAGCAGCCATGAACGCTTAATTATTAGCCCTCTACAACAAAAAAACCGCGTAATGCGGTTTTTTTGTTTTTCCATGATCATTAATTGTCATAGATGTTTCGTCTAACAGTCTTATAAACGTCATTCAAGTTGCTTAACTTTGTTACTATTACACCGTGAGTAACCTCCTATGCACAATATCGAAAAAAGTGATAAAAAGTACTATCCAGCCGTTTGGATCTCCGATGTACATTTAGGCTATAAAGATTGTCGAGCCGATTACCTACTCGACTTTTTAAATAGAATTGAGTGCGATACCCTTTATCTAGTGGGTGACATCGTCGATTTATGGTCTATGAAGCGAAATTTTTATTGGCACCCTAGTCACTATCAAGTATTAGCCTGTATTCAAGCCAAAGCAGTTCAAGGTACTCGAGTGATTTATATTCCCGGCAATCACGATGAAACATTCAGGCAATATATAAACAACAGCTTATTCGGTATTGAAGTCCACCAGCAATATATTCATACCACAAAGGCTAATAAGCGCTTTTTGCTTGTCCATGGTGATGACTTTGACTCTGCCACTCGCTACAACAAGCTAATAAGTATTGCAGGTGATGCGGGTTATGATTTTTTACTTTTTTTAAATCGCTGGACGAACCGTATTCGCCGGCTGTTTGGTCAGAACTATTGGTCACTCGCAGCGTGGATAAAAGCACGCGTTCATAAAGCACGAGAAGCAATAGAAGCTTTTGAAAATGCAGCTATTCATGAAGCAAAAAAACAAGGTGTTGATGGAATTATTTGTGGTCATATCCATCACCCTGAAATTAAAGTCGTTGATGGTATTGTTTACTGTAACGATGGAGACTGGATAGAAAGTTGTACAGCTCTGGTAGAACAAGAAAATGGTCGTATCGAATTACTACACTGGTCTGATACTCAAACAGTAATTAATTCGGCTGATATTACCAAACTTAATCAAAATCTTGGCGGAGAAAAAGCTAAACCAGAAAAATCAGCAGCTTAGAATTTAGACTATGTGGTTTATTTTAACCACATAGCTAATTTATCCTTCAAAACTTTTGTCTTTATGGGTTTAGTTATATACCTGCTGTAATACAAAGACGTTTGATCTGTATTTAGTATTTCCTGCGCATCGTGTTACCTAAATAAGACTGCTTCTTTATTAAACCATTTAACACAAAATGCTAATAACGCACCTGCAACAATAACGGTCGCTAAAAAGATTAGTCCAAGTAGCGTATAATCAATCGTGCCTTTGATAATTTCTTTAATCGCCAAAGCCACATTAGTTACCGGGATAAATGCGGTTTTAGCGGTTAGCTCCACATTCGGTAATAAGGCAACTATAATAGGAAATATCACCCCCATGCTCAGTGGAGTCATATAATTTTGCGCTTCTTTAAAGCTACGTGCATAAATCGATATTGCTAACGAAAGGGAAGAAAAAATAGCGGCAACGGGCAATAAAATAATAAAAATGAGTGTCAAGTCTAATACTCGTAATGAACTAAATGCTGTTTTTACCACATCCAAATCAATGAAAGTAATCGCAATACTGATCCATATACCCATACTCAACACGGTTATGGTTGTGGTCGCGATTGATGCTGCAAGTAAAGTAATAAATTTACCTAATACAAGTTGCGTACGGGTGATTGGTGTCAGTAGTAAGGTTTCTAATGTGCCGCGTTCTTTTTCACCTGCACCTAAATCAATAGCTGGGTATGTTGCTCCCATCAATACTAATGGAATAAGTAAGTAAGGAATAAAGCCGCCTATTTTCTCACCTAAATTTTCTCGTTTATCAGCAGTATCAACTTTCACAACTTTGATTGGATCAATAATCGCACTTTGTTGCTCAACTGAAACACCATAACTCAATAATTTTTCAGCTCTTAGGTTATTACCAAACTCTTCAGCAAGCTCTTTTACTCTATCGAATAAAAAGTTAATCGCTTTGGCATCGTTATAAACCACTTGCCACTGGCTTTGTTTTGCGTCATCAAGGTTTTGTTTGGCATCTGCGGGTAAGAAAATCCCCATATCAATGGTGCCAGCTTTAACAGCCTGTGTAAGCTCTGCAACTGTATTAAAGGTATGTTCACCTTTATATAATTGAAAGCTTTTATGGTAAAAAACTTTATCTGTGAATGATTGTGCATATTCGCCATTGATAATGGCATAGGTATGAACTTTTTGTTCGGCTTCTAGTGTTGCTTGAGAACTAATAAATGCCATCACCGCAAATAATAATGGAAAGATAGCCACTGGCAATGCAACAATAAAAATGAGTGTTTTTTTATCGCGTAATAACTCTTTTAATTCCTTTTTAAATACTTCAAACATCACGTTTCTCCGTTAAAATGTTCATAAACGCTTGGTTTAGCTCTTCACTGTTACCTGCCTGTTTAAACTCTTCAACAGTGCCGTCAAAACAACTGATCCCTTCGTTGATCACCGCAACGCGGTCACACAGTAGCGCTACTTCATCTAAATGGTGGGTTGAGAATATAACTGGAGTCCCTTGTGCTTTGAGCCCTTTGATAAATTCGATCACTGTTTGTGTGGTCATAATATCTAACCCCGTTGTCGGTTCATCGAGTACCACTACTGCGGGATGGTGCACAACTGCGCGAGCTATATTGGCTTTTTGTTTCATACCTGTTGATAGGTTTTCTGCGCGTTTATCAATAAAGCTATGCATATCAAGTAGGTCAAATAATTCATCGCAGCGCGTTTTAATCGCGGCTTTATTCATACCATGTAGTTTTGCAAAATATTCTATATTCTCTTTTACCGTTAAGCGTCCATATAAACCAGTACTGCCAGATAGAAAACCAATAGACTTACGACCAAATAGTGGTTTTTTAATAATGTCTTCGCCAGCAATGATTATTTGTCCTTCATCGGGTTTTAACGCTGTCGAGAGCATTCTTAGCGTGGTGGTTTTTCCTGCACCATTAGGACCGAGTAAGCCAAGCACTTCACCTTTATTACAATGAAAACTGACATTTCGCACTGAATGAAAATAATCTTTATCTTCACGGGGATCTATTTTATCGACTTTGTTTTTTTTATGATCTTTGGTTAGCTTAAATTTCTTTTTAAGCTCCGTAACTTCTATCATGTTCGTGTCCTTCGTTTTGGTCTAAAGTAATCTGTATTACTATAAAACTCGGGGTTATTATTATCATACCAGCCTGGTACGCCTAGCAGCGGTAATGGAGATAGCTGACTATTGTCCCTTAAACAGTTATCAATGCTAATCATCTCATAAAGGGTTTGATCAATACACTGATACTGCTGGGCTAAATCTTTACAAAATATGTCATTTGGTACTTTTACAAATAATGCTTTACCTGTCAGACCAATATACGGCTTTGTTAGCATTTCATAATTGGCGTGACCGAACATAAATGGCGCAATAGTTTTCCCCCACAACGCTCTTTGTTCAATAAATGCCTGCTGCCATTGATGATTTTTAAGCAGTTTAGGCCAAACATCATCACTTACAGCAAGTACAACCCCACATTCATCAAACAAGGTTAAGGCATTGCGATGTTTTGAGCGTACTTTAGTGCCATGCTGTGTGATCTCTTCAACATGACGCTGATTGATCAATGCTTTTGTTTTAGGAAATAAGCACCAGATAAGTCCGCCAAATAAGTCATGCCAATTTTGTTGTCGGGTTGGGACTTGTCCGGTATCAAAAATGATTTGTTCATAATAGCGCTCTTCCTCACTAAAGCAGGCATCGTCAACAAAACGAATTGATTGTTGATTTGCATTTTTAGCATCTAAATATGATGAAAACCACGCACATTGCGGCCAGTCAGGTAAACGGGTTAAAGAAAACAGTGTATTTAAATGGCTAAAAGCACCATTTTCTAAACTGGCGCTATGCCATTGTTCGTAAGGGGTAAAACGCTTCATGAGTATCTTTAGCTTTACAATTATTATGGTTGGAGTTTACCGCAAAAACTGGTTCTCTTTAATAGAAGTTCTTATACTGAGCTCACTTAAAACAAAAAAAGAGCGACTATGAAACGTTATTTTTCTCTTACACTCCTTGCAACTGCGGTACTTGCAGGATGTGCAACAACAAGTCTCACCTCTGATGATGTTAGCAAAGGGTATAATTCAATCAATGCCCAACAACTTGCTGAGCATGTCAAAGTGCTTGCCTCCGATGAATTTGGTGGCCGCGCCCCATCTTCAAAAGGTGAGGAGCTCACACTGGCGTACCTTACTGAAGAATTTAAAAAACTAGGTTATCAACCAGGTAATGGCGACAGCTTTTTACAAGAAGTACCGTTGGTGTCTCTTGAAGCTGATCCAAACATGGTGTTAACTATCGGTGGCAAAGATTACCAGTATAAAAAAGATATGGTGATGGGCAGCAGTCGCATTAGCGAACGCCAAAGTATTAAAGACTCTGAACTAGTATTTGTTGGTTACGGTGTTAATGCCCCAGAATATAATTGGAATGATTACGCAGGTTTAGATGTTAAAGGTAAAACTGTAGTGATCTTAGTCAATGATCCTGGTTTTGCTACAAAGGATCCTGCTTTGTTTACTGGTGACGCCATGACTTACTATGGCCGTTGGACTTACAAATATGAAGAAGCCAGCCGTCAAGGTGCTGCTGGGGCTATCATCATCCATGAAACTGCACCGGCCTCTTATCCTTGGTCTGTGGTTGAAAACTCATGGAGTGGCGAGCAGTTTGGTTTTCAAAAAGAAAACAATAATATGGACAGGGTAGCCGTTGAAGGTTGGGTAACTACAGAGGTTGCTAATGAGCTTTTCACTAAAGCAGGTTTAGATTTTGCCACAGCGAAAGCCAATGCAGCAAAAGGCGCTTATCATGTCGATATGGGCGATTTAACCGCGTCTGTTGCAGTTAAAAACACCATCAAAAAATCAATTTCATATAACTTCATTGCGACTTTACCCGGTAGTGAAAAATCAGATGAGCATATTATATACTCAGCACACTGGGATCACTTAGGCACTGATAAAAACCGTAAAGGCGACCAAATCTACAATGGTGCCCATGATAACGCGACAGGTACTGCAGGCTTAATTGAAGTAGCTGAAGCGTTTGCAAGTTTACCAAAGCACCCTAGCCGCTCGATGACCTTTTTAGCTGTAACAGCTGAAGAGCAAGGTTTATTAGGATCTAAATACTATGCTACACACCCAGTAATTGCAGCAAATAAGACAGTCGCTAATATTAATATGGATAGCTTGAATTTGTTAGGCAAAGTAAAAGATATCAGCGTGGTTGGTATTGGTAAATCTGAAATGGACTCGCTATTAGCACAGGCAGCGAATGCACAAGGGCGTACTGTATCGGGCGATCCTAAACCATCTTCAGGCGGATACTATCGCTCTGATCATTTTGCTTTTGCCAACATGGGTATTCCAGCCATGTATGCTGGCGGTGGCAGTGAAGCACTTGACGAGGATACGGCCAATTACCGTAAACGCATGAGCTTAGTGCTACGTGGTTGTTACCATCAACCATGTGACAGATACCGTGATGAATGGGATCTATCGGGAGCTGTACAAGACTTACAACTGTTTTATCAAGTAGGTTTTGATATTTCTGAGCAACCACAATGGCCAAAGTGGAATGCAAACTCAGAATTTCAACGTAAGTAGTTCTATTTAATCACAACCTTAAATTCAAATTTAAACTAACTTTGATTTGGCTATCGAAAAACTCAAACAGAGTAATCGATTTAAATAGAGTTAAATGATATTGATTATCATTTAATTAAAATATACAGTGTGACCTAGTTAATTTATTAGGTCACATTGTATGATTTTACTCTCTCACATTGGTGCTATTACTCCCGCCTCAAAACGCTTTTTGAGCCAAAATAAACGCTTACTGCTGCCTTTATTTATTTTAACTTGCCTTGCAATACCGCAATTACGCGAAATAACAATGACCGCACTGAGTGATGCATTTTTTCAAGTGAGTGTGTTTGTTGCCGCAACTCTTTTAATTTATTACTACGCTATAGAACACTTACCTCAATTAGAGCTTAGTTATTTAAGTGCCAAGTCACCTATGTTAGAAATTAGCTTTGCAGCAGTTTTAGGTGCATTACCTGGCTGTGGTGGGGCTATTATTGTGGTTACTCAATTTACAAAAGGCCAAGCAAGCTTTGGCGCTATTGTTGCCGTGCTAACAGCCACAATGGGCGATGCAGCGTTTTTATTACTTGCTACCCGCCCTACTGAAGGCTTGTTAATTATGGGCACAGGGTTGGTTGTGGGTACATTCAGTGGTTTGCTGGTGAATACCATACACAAAAAAAACTTTTTACGCCCAACAGCGCAAGAACATAAGCACCACATTAAAATATTCTCAACTAACATTATTAAAATCAGTAAACCGGTTTGGATGGTAGCAATTATCCCAAGCCTTATAATTGCCTTTTTGATTGCGTTTAATGTTGATTTTTCACAGTATGGTGCAAGCACAAGTACTGTGATCACACTATTTGGTGCAGTAATGGCTTTATTTATTGTTAGTATTTGGGCACTTTCGTCAAGAGGCGAAAGCTATCAAGAAGTCACGTCAGAAGACGATGCATGTAACCCCCCTTCTAAAATAATAAAAGTATTACAAGATACCCATTTTGTAACGGCATGGGTTGTCGCTTCTTTTATGCTATTTGAGATTTTGGTTAACATTGTAGGAATTGATTTAAAAACGTGGTTTGTACATTACGCCTATTTAGCGCCATTAATTGCAGTACTTATTGGATTTTTACCCGGCTGTGGCCCGCAAATAATTGTTACAACTCTTTATATTCAAGGCATTATTCCCTTTAGTGCTTTAGCAGGAAACGCGATTTCTAACGACGGTGATGCGTTATTTCCAGCAATAGCAATGGCACCACGCGCCGCATTAGTCGCGACTATTTATTCAGCCATTCCTGCCATGCTGGTTGGGTATGGGTTATATTTCTTTGGGGTGTAATTCACGGCTTTAAAAGCTCAGCGATCACAGAGCTTTTAAAGTATTGGGTAGATTTATTCGACTACTAGTTCAACTTCTTTTGGGTTAGCGCCGTGATCATTTTCGCCTTCTTGCGAATCTTGCGCTAAGAAGATGATTAATACGATCCAACCAATTATTGGCACCAGCCAAAGTAACTGCCACCAGCCAGAACGGTTCGTATCATGAAGACGTCGAGCACCTGCGCTTAATTGAGGGATCAACACAGCCAAACTATATAGTGTTCCTATGATCGCAGTACCTGTGAAATAATCTATTGCACCAGTGACACACGAAAAAATAACATTGAACAATATAAACATCCAATATGCTTTGCGACGAGTACGGCCATTAAAATCGGCATAACGACGCATTGCTTCCATAAAATATTCCATAATAATTCCTTAATTTTTTTTAAATTCCCTTACGGGTGTATCTATTTAGAGACACCAATATAATAAATAAAAAACAACAATAGTAAAACAAAAAACCAGCACTAGGCTGGTTTTAAAATAGGTAACGATTAAAGTTAACTCATTGCCATCATCATTTTGGCTGGGGTTTCTAAGTAAGATTTCCACACGTTATTAAAACGTGCAATCGTGCCGCCATCAATAACACGGTGATCGCCAGACCAGCTCACTTGCATAATAGCTTTACTCACAACCTGACCGTGCTCATCAAAACGCGGGAGATGCTGTAACTTACCTAATGCAACAATTGCCACTTCAGGCTTATTGATGATCGGCGTTGCAATAGTGCCGCCAATTGCCCCAATATTAGAAATACTAATAGTACCGCCTTTTAAGTCATCCGGTGTTACGCGCCCTTCTCTTGCTGCATCCGTTAGTCGCGTTACTTCATTGGCAACATCCACAATACTTTTTAATTGGCATTGTTTGATGTTAGGTACTAATAAGCCAATTTTTGAATCCACCGCCATACCTATATTGTGATCTGCAAAATAAGTAAGCTCAGTACAGTCATCATTTACTTTTGAATTTAATACCGGGAATTCTTTCATCGCCAATGATAAAGCTTTAATGAAAAACGGCATCATAGTCAGCTTAACGCCTTGTTGCTTATACTGCTCTTTCAATTCAGTACGCAATGCAATAAGTGCGGTTAAATCAATTTCGTCACAAAATGTAAAATGTGGAATTGTACTAATTGACGCAACCATTTGTTTAGCCATCGCCGCTTTAATGCCTTTGATTGGCTCAACCCGTTTACCACTTGTGATGGAATTGGCTGTATTTGCAATGTCAGTGCTACCTTTCAATGGCGAAGTATCAATACTGTTTGGCACTTCACCTTTTACAAAGCGTTCAATGTCTTCTTTATAAATACGGCCATTCTTACCACTACCTGGAACTGTAGTTAGATCAACATCAAGTTCACGCGCTTTACGTCTTACAGCAGGCGATGCGACTGCCTTTTTATTAATTACAGGAGCTGCTGCCACTGGCTTTTCAACTACTGCTTTGGTTTGTGCTTTCACTAATGCATCATTGATATCGACAACATTTGCTTGAGTGCCTGCAATCGACATTTGAAAAAGAGGGCTGTGTACTTGCGCAATATCCCCTTTAGCATAATAAAGTTTTACCACGGTGCCCGTATATTTAGCGGGAATTTGCACTAACGCTTTATCGGTCATTACATCACAAACAGCCTGATCTTCCTCTATCAAATCGCCTTCACTGACTAACCACTCAACAATTTCACACTCAACAATTCCTTCACCAATGTCGGGAAGGATAAAATCCTCAACGACTTCAGAGTGAGTATTTATTTGCGTGTGCTCAATTGCACTGATTGCTTCTGTTTGCGCATGATCAATAGCAGTCTCACCAGCTACATCCATTGCAAACAGCGGGGCATGCACTAAAGCAATATCCCCTTTGGCATAATACAGCTTACTGATCACACCATCATGAACCGCAGGAATTTGCACCAGTGCTTTGTCTGTCATTACATCGCAAATAGGTTGATCTTCAGCAACAACGTCGCCTTCAGTTACTAACCATTCAACCACTTCACATTCAACGATACCTTCACCGATATCCGGTAAAATAAAATCTTTTGCCATGATGACTCCTAAAATTCGACCGATTGCTTGATTGCTGCGAGCACTTTCAACGCATCAGGTACATATTCTTTTTCAAGCGCTAATGGATACGGAGTATCTAAGCCGCAAACACGTAAGATAGGTGATTCTAAATGCAAAAAACATTGTTGTTGGATTGTCGCCGCGATTTCCGCACCAAAGCCGTTGGTAATGGGTGCTTCATGGCTGACAACTAAGCGGCCTGTTTTGGTTACAGATGTGGCAATCGTTTCCATATCCCATGGTAAAATACTGCGTAGATCAATCACTTCGCAGCTGATACCTTGCTCGCTGGCACGTTTTGCAGCATCTTCGATGATTTCCATCTGTGCGCCCCAAGCAAGTAGTGTTACGTCCGTACCTTCACTAACTATTTCAGCTTTACCAAGTTCAATGCTGTAATCCTGTTCAGGAACTTCACCAGTTGATGCACGATATAAACGTTTAGGTTCAAAGAAAATAACCGGGTTATCATCTTTTATCGCAGCACGTAATAAGCCTTTTGCTTGGTAAGGGTTACGCGGAACAACAATTTTCAGTCCTGGAGTATGTGCAAAATACGCTTCTGGTGATTGCGAATGATATAAGCCACCGGCAATACCACCACCGTAAGGAGTACGGATAGTCAGGTTGCCAACATTAAACTCGTTGCCACTACGATAACGAAATTTAGCAGACTCGTTTACAATTTGATCAAATGCGGGGAAAATATAATCGGCAAATTGAATTTCAGCAAGTGCAGGTGCACCAAACGCTGCTAAGCCATTAGCAAAGCCCATGATCCCTTGTTCGGTTAATGGTGTATTAAATACGCGGTGCTGACCATACTTCTCTTGTAGTCCAGAGGTTGCGCGAAATACGCCACCAAAATAGCCAACATCTTCACCAAAAATACACGCTTGCGGATGTTCAGCCATAGTTATATCAAGGGCTGAATTAATCGCATGTAACATATTCATTTTAGCCATTACTTAATTCTCCCTGCAGTCACTGGGTAAGCATCTGGGTGCTGCTTAATATGCGTTTTCAATTGCTCGTATTGACGTTGCAAGGAAGGGATTGGTGTATCATATACATCTGATACCAACTCTTCTAACGCCGGTTTTGCAATTACTTCAGCGCGTTTTAATGCGGCTAATATATCTTCACGAATTTGCTCTTTGGCTTTGTCGTCTTCTTCTTCATTAAGCCAGTTTTGCTTAATTAACCATTTGCGAAAACGCTCGATTGGACAAGACTGATAATTTGCTTCTTCGTCCTTTGATCGGTAGCCACTAGGATCATCGGATGTAGAATGTGCGCCAAGTCGATATGCAATTGATTCAATTAAAATCGGCTCACCCGTTTTAGCGGCAAGTTCACGAGCTTTTTTGGTTGCAGCATAGACGGCCAATGCATCAGCACCATCCACACGAATTGTTTTAATCCCATAGCCGACACCACGAGAAGCAATACCGTCGCCCTTAAATTGTTCATCTGCAGGGGTTGAAATCGCATAACCGTTATTGCGAGCAAAAAAGATAACCGGTGACTTATGCACTGCAGCCATATTTAAACCAGCATGAAAGTCCCCCTCTGAAGCCGCCCCTTCGCCAAAGTAACAAATAGTAATGTTATCTATCGTTGAGCTTAGCTCACCAGATTTTGCATCTATGTGTTTAATTTTTTGCCCGTAAGCGTAACCTGTCGCTTGCGGTATTTGCGTACCTAGCGGCGATGAGATAGTCATGTAATTAAGCACATTTGAACCGTAGTGAATTGGCATTTGGCGACCTTTACCTAAATCCAACTCATTAGAAAACATTTGGTTCATAAACTGATCAAGTGTGAAGCCACGATAATGAAGTGCAGCCTGCTCACGGTATTGCGCCATGATCATATCGTCTTGATCAAGTGCCGCAGCAGACGCTGTCACTGCCGCCTCTTCACCTAAACATTGCATGTAAAAGCTTACTCTGCCTTGGCGTTGAGCTGCTTGCATACGCTCATCAAGTGCGCGTATAAAACGCATTGTTTCATATAAGCGCAGCGCAGTACTTTCATCAATATCGGGGGCTGTTGCACCGTCGCGGATATCGCCATCCTCGTTTAAAATACTCAAGGTCGGAATATTTAAGGCATGACCGTCAATAAATGCAAGATCATGACTCATATTCAGCGATACGTTATTTGGATTGCTCATAACCTACCTTCTTTTGTTGTCGTAAACAGTACAAGTCAGTTGTTATTATTGGCTGTGCTCTGCAGGATAAACTTTGCAGAAACTGTACTGTATTTAAATTAAAGCTGCTGACACCTTACGTTAACGTAAAGTGTTATTCAACTAATCATAGACGAAACAAAGTTAATTGGCGAGAGTAGTACTGGAAAGTTAACTATACAAGAATATAAAGTATATACAATCATATAGTTAACGATTTTTTCTGGTCTTTAAAGCTAAAAGTTAAATAATATTATCAGTTAGTTGTAATGGTATTACCGTTAATAATGCACGTTGTCCAAGGGCAACATCAGCATTAGGAAATATAATTGCTTCGCCTTCAACATCTGCGTAATAACAGGTCTGACCATCCGTTGCGAGTAAATCACCTTTGCTAAAACCGGTAAAATTCTCAGCATCATCCGAAAAGGGAAACGTAAAATCTTGTTCAGTGCGGTTGATTGACCGGTGCACAGCAAACAACTCAAAATCACTTGCATCAAATTCTTTATATATTACTTCTTTTTGGCTAATTAATGCGCTCAGGGTCGCCTTGGTTTTTGCAAAACGACTCATATCATTTTCACCAAACGGTTTTACTTGACCAAGTTCAACGGTAAATGAATCTGCACCATGAACAAACGACGAATAGTAGCTAAAAGTAGTGGCTGGCGATTTCATCATTAGCACCGTATTCACTCCACAGCTTAATAAAAACTGTAGTTGCGACTTTTTCCACGGTTTACCATGTAAAAATGGATATACAGCAAACTTATCATTTTTTGAGCCACGAATTGCGGTGTGCAAATCGTAATGACAACGCTCTCTGTGCTGCCCGCCACGTTGATAAAAGTCACTAACATATTGCTCGAGCTTGGCTGCGCGTGTGCGCTCATTATTCATCCGTACACCTTCGACAGTGTGATGACCATTAAATAAACGATTTAGATTTTCTTCTACAAAACGCTTGCCAATATTAATTGATTGCGGGTTACCAAAAATAAACAGTACACGTTGTGCTAGTTGTAAATCACCTAAGATAATACGCTTAATTAAGTCATCACAAATTTCAATAGGTGCTGTTTCATTACCATGGATCGCACTTGAAAGTACCACATCGATTGTGGTGTCGCATTTTGGTTGAAACTCAATAACGCCGGTGTCATGAATAGTTACAGCGGTGCCATTACTTAAAGTAAAAGCACCCGCTGCTAAGTGCCATTCATTATTACGGCTGAGAGTTAAAAAATCGCCTTGCTGTTGTAATTCGTTTAAATACTCTGAGTTGGCTGTCATAATCCAAATGCCTTCATATTATTATGCAAATAAGAAACAAAAACGGCTGAATAAATCAGCCGTTATAAAATAGTCTAAGCGTTATTAACTAATAACTGAATCAACCAACTTCTTGGCTTCTTTTTCTAATAGCGCTAAATGTTCTTCACCTTTAAATGATTCAAGGTAAATTTTATAAATATCTTCAGTGCCTGATGGACGCGCTGCAAACCAGCCGTTTTCAGTAACTACTTTTAAACCACCAATAGCGGCATTATTACCAGGCGCATGAGTTAGCTTTTGTAAAATAGACTCGCCCGCAAGTGTATCTGCCGTAACATCTTTCGCACTTAGCCCTTTAAGTCGCTCTTTTTGG
Organism: Pseudoalteromonas arctica; assembly: GCF_012927645.1. GTDB lineage: Bacteria > Pseudomonadota > Gammaproteobacteria > Enterobacterales > Alteromonadaceae > Pseudoalteromonas > Pseudoalteromonas arctica_A. Next base: position 69,660 of record NZ_JABBMT010000001.1, read on the forward strand.
GCAGAACTTGCAGGCGCATCAATACGTTTGTATAAAGGCGCACCAAATTCGAACTCAAGCTCTTTATAAAGTGCCGATGGGGTTTTTCCTGTTACAGCTAAAATTTCCGCGGCTAATAATCCCATGATGAAACCATCTTTATCGGTATTCCAAACAGAGCCGTCAAAACGTAAAAATGATGCCCCTGCACTTTCTTCACCGCCAAATGCGAGTGTGCCCGTGCTTAAACCTTCAACAAACCATTTAAAGCCAACTGGAACTTCTTGCACTTGACGATTATTACGGGTAACTACCCGGTCGATCATTGCACTTGAAACCAGTGTTTTACCGATTTGTACATCTTTAGACCAGTTACGATGATTTAATAAGTAATCAATCGCAACCGCTAAAAAGTGATTAGGATTCATTAAGCCGTCAGGAGTTACAATACCATGGCGATCATAGTCAGGATCATTGCCAATGCTTATATCAAAATCATCTTTAAGTGCAATTAGGTTTGCCATCGCATAAGGTGATGAGCAATCCATACGAATTTTGCCATCTTTATCAAGTGGCATAAACCCAAAGCGTGGGTCAACTTGGTTATTTACGACCGTTAAGTCTAAATTGAATTTAGTTGCTATAACCGGCCAAAAATTAATACCTGAGCCACCTAGTGGATCAATACCGATTTTAATATTTGCTTTACTTATAGCGGCAACATCAACCACATTAATTAAGTCTTCAATATAAGGAGTCATTAAATCTTGGTATTTAATAAAACCTGAACGGGCTGCTTTTGCAAATGGGAACAGCTCAACTTCAACTAAATCTTCTAGTAGTAGTTGATTAGCTCTGTCTTCTATCCACTTAGTAACGTCAGTATCTGCGGGGCCGCCATTAGGTGGGTTATATTTAAAACCGCCATCTTCTGGAGGATTATGTGAAGGTGTAACAACAATGCCGTCAGCTAGTTCATTTGGGTGGTTTTTATTGTAACTAACAATAGCGTGGCTAATCACAGGTGTCGGTGTAAAATCGTCGTTTTCTTGCGTGATCACTTGTACTTCGTTAGCAACAAGTACTTCAATCGCTGAATTGTAAGCCGCCTCACTTAACGCGTGCGTATCTTTACCTAAGAACAGCGGTCCAAAAATATTACTTTGTTTTCGGTAATCACAAATTGCTTGAGTAATGGCGAGAATGTGAGATTCATTGAATTTCACATCATATGAACAACCTCTATGCCCTGAAGTACCAAAAGCAACACAATGTTCAGGGTTTTGCTCTAGATCGGGTTCATTTAAATAATAAGCAGACACTAATTTTGGTACATTTACTAAATCTGATTGTGTTGCAGGTTTGCCTGCACCGGAATGAATCGCCATTACATTTCCTTTATAAGTAATCTCTAATTTTTTCAGCTTGTTCAGCACTGTAGCCTAAGCCAAGTGCCACTTCATGTAGCATCATTTTTTTACGGGTCGTGTTTGAGTTAGTCATTACCCAGTATTCACTGTCGGTAATGTTTTTCGGGTTCATGCTGCTGCCACTATTTACTAACGCTTCTTTGCTAGTTGCAAAATAAACGCGATCACGCCCTTGCACATCCAATACCGCTGAAAAATCAGTTTTATGGGTTCTGTGTAAAGCCGATAGAATAAACAAAAAGCGCCCTACCACGCCTTTTTGCATCGCCAACTCTTCTTTATTAAGTATATTAAAAACACTGGCATGCGCTTGTTTCAATGGTGTGACAGTGGTTGATTTTTTATTCTCGAACAATGAGGTGCTTTCAGTTGCTTGAGTCGCTTTTGCAATCTCATGCTTGACGGGCTGTTCTGGTTTCTCTCGCACAGCTAAATCATTATCGCCGTGAATATTTAATAAACGACGTAAAATAGTTGATGCACTTTCACCAATACTCTGGGTATTGCTAGCAATGTACTGATATAACTCGTCGTCTATGTCGATTTGTTTCATGTTCTTCCTGTCATTACGGGTCACATTTTTCTTTCGCTATGATTATACCCAAAACAGTTAGAAATGCGAGTTACAACAATCGTTAAGAATTATAATTTATTAAATTACTTTAAGCTGTATTACGCACTATACAATAAACAGTGGAACCCAAACTTTACCCCTGCAAACTGTTATTGGCGTTATTTATGTTTGGTCTACTTGCAATTAAAGAACGAAATATATTTTTCTAACATAACGAGGGGCTTAACATAACAGCTTAGGCTATTATGTTAAGCTAAGGAATGGTTATTGTAGGCTTTCAATGATGTAACTGTTATTCCAAATTTCGCCGTCACTATTTGTATCACGGTCGAGATCTGAATAATTGGACTGTTCGGCATATATAACCGCCGAATATATCGTTTCGCCTGCTTGACCTGTTGTTACTGCAATAACAGCATACGCCTCTCTTATCCAAAAGCCTGTGGGTAAGTCATTGTCTAAATCACTGTTAGTTTCTTGGACAACAAAGGTATGGTCACCTATTGTTTCGATATACCAAATAAAATCGATTTGTTCACTGCCCTCGATAAACTTGCCAGTACTGGGAGCTGCTTGGGTTGCCGAGCCCGTATCATAAAACTCGACTCGCTCGCCCTCATTAAGCCAACTGTGACCTAACACTTCACTTTTAGTAATGGCCACTGTATTGCCACAGCTAGCAATGACCTGTTTGAAATCGTTAAACGAATTAGGGTTAATTGGCGCCCCTAAGCCATTATCGGCACTATCATTCCAACCAGATTCATAATTGCAGGCAAAGCTAGCTTGCGCTGCTACGCTAGCGCGGTAATCTGTTGAGTAATACTGTGGCAGCGCATTACCTTTAGCATAGATGCGTATCAGTAATTGATAACCTAACTCTGGCTGAAATTGATCGTTTCCAAGTAGTTCTTGATCGAACATTGCCGCATTAAACGTGATACTGGTGTCCGTTATTGAAGCAGGTAATGCCCAAATTGATAACACATGGTTGTCTTGGTTATCGGTTATTTCAACTAATACTTCATCAATTTGTGTGTCATCAGCCAATGTCCACTCAACGACTAAGTCATTACCCAAAGTAAAGTTATTGAGGTTATCTAAGGTTGTTTGTGGCGCTGTAGGATACAAACCTGTAGTCACTGGCAAATAATTTAGCTCGCGAGAATAAACCGCTGTGGCTTGGCCTGAAACAGTGGGCATACTTGCATCGCTCAGATCTAAATTATTGGTATAGAAACGGTATTTTATCTTATCGCCAACACTAAATTTACTCGCGTCGATTTCACCTAAGTTTGTTCCGAATGCACGCCAGTCACCACTATATGCTTGGTTATTTTCATCGTAAATTAACCCTTCTGTACTGTTAATTGGCGTACCCAGAAAAAAGGTATCTTTGACACTGCCGTTTTGTGGACTGATCACCGATATTGCGGCCGATAAAATGGGCATCCCTTGTGTGCCATTATTATTAAAATCATTATCACTAAATGAAGTATTGATACCACAACTGCCCTCAATAGAGTCAGTGCCATCGTAATCATTACAGTGGTAATGGATAAAATCTAAATCAACAATCTGTTGATCACCTAAAAATTGCCAACCTAAACTACTATCTTTAGCAACATACCATTGCTCAGTTTCAAAGCTCGGGTGGCCATTATATGCAACATTAAAGCCCACGACAGCACTGCCATTAGCTGAGTCTAACTCAGTAATAGCCAAGCTATTAAATGACACACCAATTAGCAATGGATCGGTTAAAAAATCGGTTAAAAACAGCGCTAAATCGGCATCATTACTTAAAAATTCCGTGGCAAAATAACCAGTTATATCATCCTCTTCCGGTAAACCGTCGTTGAAAGCCGCTGAAAAATTAGCAAACAAACTGGCAATCGCCACCCTGTCTGTAACCGCGTTACCCACCTTTTCAGAATCAACTTCGATCACCGCATCATTATCATCTGACTGAGTAATATCATCTGTAATTGAACTGCCATCTAAAGTATTGGTAATAGTGGCAATATTATTCTCTTCATTCACTGAAATGCGAATTAAATCTAACGCAGCATCAAGCCCTGAGTGATCCGCTTTAAAACTACTACTGAGTAGATTAATCGCCGCATCTAAACCGAGTGCATCAAATACATTTTGTAATTTTGCCTGTAATGCACCTTCTTGTGCAGTGAGTGCTGCACTGCTCAGCTCTGTAAAGGAATCTGACTGAAAATAATTTTCCGCTAATTGTTGCGCTGTATTCGCTATGATTAAATCGCTGAATGGAGTGATATTAACGGTGCCGCCCACATTAGCAGCTGCTGCGTATGAATGCAGTTTATAGTAACGACCACCCACGGTGCCTTGTGCACGGAGTCGATAAGGAGCAACTAAGCCTGTAACATTCACTGCATAACTGCCATTTGCTGCTATAGGTGATGATTTAACTTTGCCATTAGCTCCTTTCACTGTGACGGTACCGACGATGGCAGCGCCAGCAGCTGCTGTGCCACTCAGGGTTACTGACACTACAGTGACGGTTCTTATCGCAGTTGCAGCATTCCCTGCCGTATCGGTTGCAGTATAAGTAACAAGGTACTCCCCCGTAATAGAGGTATTAACATCGCCAGTTATCACTACTGTGATAGTTCCATCCACATTATCGGTTGCTGTAGCACCTTGCTCTATATACTTTTCATTTTGATTTACAGAAACAGCACTCTCTCCGGTAATAGTGATCACCGGAGCAACCGTATCTGCTTCAGCAGGAGGGGGAGACTTGTTAGCATCATTATCACTGCCACAACCGGCTAGTCCGAGTATCAATGACATGGCTAAAATTTGCAGGTATTTTAATTTTTTTAGTTTCGTAAAGTTACACATAAAACCACCTTTTAAAGAATGTTTTGTATTTACTACAACCTTAGCCAAGCACTCTTTTGACTAGTATTCATACACCCTTGAGTGTAGTTAAAGAAATAAAAACGACAACTAAATACACTCAATTACTATTTCTTCAGCGACGTTGCTGTTATTTTTTGCTTTTTAAGTTAATGCTCGGCAAACTATGCGCTATGCGCAAAATTATGGGAGACGTTTATGCAATTAAATTACAAACAAATTGGTCAAGGTCCTGATGTTGTTTTGATCCATGGACTGTTTGGCTCTTTAGAAAACCTTAATGTGATTGCAAAACCATTAAGTGAACACTTTTGCGTAACCAATGTCGATTTACGTAACCATGGCCTTTCCCCACACAGTGATGAAATGAATTACCTAGCCATGGCCAATGATATTATGGAATTAATGGCGACATTAAACATACAAAAAGCACACTTTGTAGGGCATTCCATGGGTGGTAAAGTGGCTATGCAAGTTGCATTGACTCATAGCGAATTGGTCGATAAATTAGTGGTACTTGATATCGCCCCTGTGAGCTACCCGGCTCGTCATACCCAAATCCTTGAGGCATTAAATGCAGTAAAAAATGCCGATATTAGTGATAGAAAACAAGCTGATTTAGTAATGCAACCGTATATAGAAGAGCTAGGTGTACGTCAGTTTTTATTAAAGAGTTTATATAAAAATGATGCAGGGGAATTTGTTTGGCGATTCAACTTATCAGTGCTTGATAATAAATATTCAACAATTACCGACAACATTAATGCAAATAATTCTTGTTTATGCGAAACTCTGTTTATTAAAGGTAATGACTCTGACTACATTTTAGCTGAGCACCGTGAAGCAATTAATACGCTGTTTAAAAATGTGAGTGCAAAAATCATTCATGGTGCCGGCCATTGGTTGCATGCCCAAAAACCAATGGCGGTTAATAAGTCGATCAATGACTTTTTAATGGCGTAATAAAGCTAAATTTAATCACGTATTTTTGACTTAGCGCACTAAATTATTACAATTTTATATGCTATAGTACGCGCCGTTTAATTTAAAGGTTATACGTCGATGGTCAGTCAATTTATTAACGAATTTGATACCTTAGGGTTGTATTTTGGCTTAGCAGGTATTTTTATTTTTATCGGCTTGGCAATTAAAGACGTACTGAAAAGCGGCAATGTGCCTAAATTTGGTCGTTATATTGTGTGGCTGGTACTCTTTTTAGGTTGCTCTGGTTTTATTGCCAAAGGACTTATTCAGGTGTTTTGGCAAGGTGCGGGTGTGGGTTAACCATGGCTAAGTCTGAAACAGATAGAACAACGCTCGATTTATTTGAATACGAAAAACGCCCCGGCAGACCAAAAACGAATCCCCTACCGAGGGAGGTTCAGTTAAAGGTAAATAAACGTAATCAAATAAAAAGAGATAAAGCACGTGGTTTAAAACGTGTCGAATTTAAAGTTTCATCACAGTTATATCAAGCGTTAAGCGATATGGCCGACGCACAAAATATTAGCCGCAGTGCGCTGATTGAAACTATTTTACAAGAAAGATTGGCTATTGATAGATAAAAGGTTTTAAATCCATGGCAAGTGTAGGTATTTTTTTCGGAAGTGATACAGGTAACACAGAACACGTAGCTAAAATGATCCAAAAAGAATTGGGTAAAAAGCTAGTGGCTGTGCATGATATTGCTAAAAGTTCAAAAGAACAGATCGCAGAATTTGATTTAATCTTATTTGGCATTCCAACTTGGTATTATGGTGAAGCACAATGTGATTGGGATGACTTTTTCCCTGAATTAGAAGAAGTTAATTTTGATGGCAAGCTTGTCGCTATTTTTGGCTGTGGCGATCAAGAAGACTACGCTGAATACTTCCTTGATGCGATGGGTATGATCAATGACATCGTGACTGAACGTGGCGCTATTGTTGTGGGTCATTGGCCAACGCAAGGGTATGATTTTGAAGCCTCAAAAGGCATGGCTGATGACAACCATTTTGTTGGTTTAGGCATTGATGAAGACCGTCAACCTGAGCTTACTGAACAGCGTGTAAAAGCATGGTCAGCACAAGTTTATGAAGAGATGTGTTTAAGTGAACTTGCTGATTAAATGCACTTTATTACTAGTAATCGAATAAAATTGTGACGTTCTTTTTCGTATTTCACTTTTTATAAGTAATTCTAGCAATTGATCTTTGCACTTAATGACTAGGCGCGTTATTCTTATCGTTGCTAATGTGTCGTGTACATCTTTATAGGTGTCTAGTATAACCAAATATAATTGAGACAGATTTAATGACTGATCATAACTTGGAATTAAAAAAGGCCGGCTTAAAAGTAACTTTGCCGCGTATTAAAATTTTAGAGATTTTACAATCTCCAGATAACCAACACATCAGCGCTGAAGATGTTTACAAAATTCTTTTGGATCTAGGTGAAGAAATTGGCCTTGCTACTGTGTACCGCGTACTTAACCAATTTGATGATGCGGGTATTGTTAGCCGTCATCATTTTGAAGGCGGTAAATCAGTATTTGAACTCTCTGGTAGCACACACCATGATCACCTTGTGTGTTTAAAATGCGGTAAAGTGGTTGAATTTGAAGATGAAATGATTGAACGCCGTCAACTTGAAATTTCAGAAGAAAATGGTATCAAATTAACCAACCACTCCCTTTACCTTTATGGTGAGTGTACTGACACTGCAGCATGTAAAGCATTTGCTGATAGCCAATAATTTATTAGCTGAATAAAAAACCTGCAGCTTGCAGGTTTTTTTGTGTCTGTTACTTTTATCCCCTCGCCTTTGAGTGAAGGGATAAAAAACTACTGCTGTGTTTTAGTCCAAGAATCACGTAAACCAACTGTTTGATTGAATACAATGTTCTGTGACTTAGTATCACGGCTGAAGTACCCCGTACGTTCAAATTGAAAACCTTGTGCAGCCTCTGCATTGGCAAGTGATGGCTCAAGTTTTGCGTTTGCTAATACCACTAATGAATCAGGGTTTAAAGTTGTTGCAAAGTCTTCAGCTGCTGCAGGGTTTGGGACGCTGAATAAACGATCATATAAGCGTACTTCTGCGGTAATTGACTCGCAGGCTGAAACCCAATGAATAACGCCCTTTACTTTACGTCCATCAGCTGGATTTTTGCCCAGCGTTTCTGGATCATAGCTACAGAAAATCGTGGTTATTTCGCCATTTTCGTCTTTTTCAACGCGCTCAGCTTTAATAACATAAGCACCACGTAAGCGAACTTCTTTATCAAGTACTAAACGTTTAAACTTATTGTTTGCTTCTTCACGGAAGTCTTCACGCTCAATAAAAATTTCACGAGTGAAAGGCACATCACGGCGGCCCATTTCTTCTTTATTTGGGTGATTAGCAACAGACAATGTTTCAACGATGTCGGCTTCATAATTCTCAATCACGATTTTAACCGGATCAAGTACAGCCATAGCACGTGGAGCATGTTCATTTAAGTCTTCACGGATACAGGCTTCAAGCATGCCCATTTCAACCATGTTTTCTTGCTTAGTTACGCCAATACGTGAGCAAAACTCACGGATCGATGCAGGAGTATAACCGCGACGACGTAATCCAGCTATTGTTGGCATACGTGGATCATCCCACCCTTCAACATGCCCATTGACCACTAAGTCATTTAGCTTACGCTTTGACATTATGGTGTATTCAAGGTTTAAGCGGGAGAACTCAATTTGTTGTGGGTGGCATTCAAGGCTAATATTATCTAATACCCAATCATATAAACGGCGGTTATCTTGAAATTCTAGCGTACACAAGGAATGGGTAATACCCTCTAGCGCATCTGAAATACAGTGCGTAAAGTCATACATTGGGTAAATACACCACTTATCCGCTGTTTGGTGATGATGAGCAAAACGAACACGGTAAATAATTGGATCACGTAACACCATAAATGAACTGGCCATATCGATTTTTGCACGTAGTACACATTCGCCTTCTTTAAATTCACCAGCACGCATTTTTTCAAATAATGCCAAGTTCTCTGAAGGACTAGTATCACGAGTTGGGCTATTTTTACCTGGCTCTTTTAATGTGCCTCGGTATTCACGGGCTTGATCTGCCGTTAAAAAACACACATAAGCCAAGCCTTTTTCAATTAACTCAACCGCATAACCATATAGGGCATCAAAATAGTTAGATGAATAATTAATTTCACCATCCCATTGGAAGCCTAACCACTGCACGTCTTCTTTTATTGAATTTACATAGTTGATGTCTTCTTTTTCTGGGTTAGTATCATCAAAACGTAAATTACACAGACCGTTATAATCTTGTGCGATACCAAAATTTAAACAGATAGATTTTGCATGGCCAATATGTAAAAAACCATTAGGTTCTGGTGGGAAACGGGTATGCGTTGTGGCATGTTTTCCACTTGCTAAATCTTCATCAATTCGGGTTCTAATAAAGTTACTTGGGCGATTCTCGATTTCCGCCATAGGAGTATAAACCTCTGTATATTGCGTGATAACAAAACTAATTCATTATTACAAAAACCAAGCCTAACATACAGTAATAGATACGGGTTTATGCTGCTAATTAACAAAGTTTGTTTAATAAGGGATAGTTTATGAACAAAAATTGTTTTAGCGCAATATTTGAGTCATCAAAGCATTCTATAGTATAAAAATAAACCCAACTTACAGGAACGAAAGATGGCTTCATTAAATCAACACCGTGTTTATATCCCAAGCAATGCTAGAGCAAACCATTACTTATTAGCTGAAATTACGCCAAACGATGAGTTTTATAAGAGCTTTAATAATATTAATGCATGTTATCAGCGTATTGCTCGCCAATTATTTGCCGCTTGTGATGAATATGAACTCCACAATGTGCATTTACTCGCCAATGATAAACTGCCAGTCGTACGATTTAATGATGAGTCTTATCAACTTGAAACAGATAAGCAAATGTTGTTTTTTTATAATCCTCGTTACCATGAAGCACATAAACTTCATTACACAGAAAATCAACAAAGTAAAAAAATCCGCTTACTGTTTTTAGCCACTGGGGATGATATTCGTGCTCACTCTGCACAATTTCATAACAATGTACAAAAAGTTTTGGATCTTTTACAACAGCAATTATTTGTAGATCAACCTCGCTTTAAATTACGTGATCATCAGCATTTAACCTATGATTTATTCGCTAAAGAAAAAGGCAATAAAGAAAGTTACGGTTATAAATTAAGAAGTTTATACCCTCGTTATCAATCAAGACAATGCGAGATACCAAGCACACACGCAGAAATGACCTATGTCACCTTTTCTATACCGCTAACTCGTAATATTAAAACGCAATTTCAGAGTGAGATTAACAGCCAAACTTATCAGCCGTTCTATACTCACTTTTCAAAACTATTCACCCAGTTATGTGGAGACAATAAACTCACCCACGCTGCAATGGTTGCTAATGGTGCAATGCCAATAATTCGCAACAGCCAAGTTGATCGAAATGAAGGAAATGAAGAGCTACAAAAAATTAGTTTTGATATAGAAGATACAGCGCCACAAATAAAAATATTTTTTGAAGCCGATAAATTAGTCGAAACACTGCATTTTGTCATTGTTGCAGCTGAGCATAATAAACATGAAATTGGCTATGGTCGCTTTATGAACCAAGTAGAAAAAGCCGTTCATGGCTTATGTGATGAGTTAGCAATTAATAAACAACGCCAAGATTTATCTGTGCGATTTTTTCAGCATATAAGCTATCCATATTAAACTTAGATAACAAAAAGGCTCGCAATGCGAGCCTTTTTTAAAGAATAAACGCTGATTGATTACCAGCCTGTTTTTTCTTTAAGTGCTTTACCGATATCAGCAAGTGAACGTACAGTTTTTACGCCCGCAGCTTCTAGTGCAGCAAATTTTTCATCAGCAGTACCTTTACCGCCTGCGATGATTGCGCCAGCGTGACCCATACGCTTACCTTCTGGTGCAGTTACACCAGCAATGTAAGAAACAACAGGCTTAGTTACGTTAGCTTTGATGTACTCTGCAGCTTCTTCTTCTGCAGTACCACCGATTTCACCAATCATTACGATTGCTTCAGTTTGTGGATCTTTTTCGAACATTTCTAAAACGTCGATAAAGTTAGTACCAGGGATTGGGTCGCCACCAATACCAACACACGTAGACTGACCAAAACCAGCGTCTGTAGTTTGCTTAACCGCTTCGTACGTTAAAGTACCAGAGCGAGAAACAATACCTACTTTACCAGGTTTGTGGATATGACCAGGCATGATACCAATCTTAGTTTCGCCAGGAGTGATAATACCTGGACAGTTAGGACCGATCATGCGCGTACCAGTTGCGTCAAGCTTAACCTTAACGTCAACCATATCAAGCGTTGGGATACCTTCAGTGATACAAACGATTAGCTCGATACCTGCATCGATAGCTTCTAAGATAGCATCTTTACAAAAAGGTGCAGGTACATAGATTACTGAAGCTGTAGCGCCAGTTTCTTGTACTGCATCACGTACAGTGTTAAATACTGGAAGACCAAGGTGCGTTTGACCGCCTTTACCTGGGCTTACACCACCCACCATTTGTGTACCGTACTCAAGCGCTTGCTCAGAGTGGAAAGTACCTTGGCCACCGGTGAAACCTTGACAGATAACTTTTGTATCTTTATTGATTAATACAGACATTATTTGCCCTCCGCAGCAGCAACAACTTTTTCAGCCGCGTCTGTTAGTGATTCAGCAGCAATGATATCTAAACCTGAGTTTTTAAGAACGTCACGACCTAGCTCAGCGTTAGTCCCTTCTAAACGTACAACTACTGGCACGTTTACACCAACTTCTTTAACTGCACCGATGATGCCTTCAGCGATCATGTCACAACGAACGATACCGCCAAAGATGTTAACTAAAACAGCTTTAACATTGTCGTCAGAAAGAATGATTTTGAATGCTTCAGAAACACGTTCTTTAGTCGCGCCGCCACCAACATCTAGGAAGTTAGCTGGCTTGCCACCATGTAGGTTTACGATGTCCATAGTACCCATCGCAAGGCCTGCACCGTTAACCATACAACCTACGTTACCGTCTAGCGCTACGTAGTTAAGCTCAAAGCTTGCTGCATGTGCTTCACGTGCATCTTCTTGAGATGGATCGTGGAACTCACGGATTTTTGGTTGACGGTAAAGTGCATTACCATCGATACCGATTTTGCCGTCAAGACAGTGAAGGTTACCTTCATCTGTGATTACTAACGGGTTGATTTCTAAAAGTGCGAAATCGAAATCGTTGAACATGTTGCCAAGACCCATAAAGATCTTAACGAACTGCTTCATTTGTGTTGGGTTAAGACCCAATTTGAAACCTAGTTCACGTGCTTGGTAAGCTTGAGGACCTACTAATGGGTCGATCTCCGCTTTGTGGATAAGCTCTGGTGTTTCTTCAGCAACAGTTTCAATTTCAACACCGCCTTCGGTAGACGCCATAAAAACAACTTTGCGAGATGCACGGTCAACAACTGCACCTAAGTACAATTCGTTGGCGATATCAGTACAGCTTTCTACTAAAATTTTAGCAACTGGCTGACCATTCTCGTCTGTTTGGTAAGTAACTAGGTTTTTACCTAACCAGTTAGCTGCAAACGCTTTAACTTCGTCGATAGTTTTAACTAGCTTTACACCGCCAGCTTTACCACGTCCACCTGCGTGAACCTGAGTTTTAACAACCCACATATCACCGCCGATTTTCTCAGCAGCTGCTGCAGCTTCTTCAGGTGTATCGCACGCGAACCCCTGAGAAACTGGTAAACCATATTCGGCAAAAAGTTGTTTTGCCTGATACTCATGCAAATTCATGATGCTTTATCCAATTTTTTATACTAAAAGAGCTGACTATTTTTATAAACAGACAGCTATCCCAAATTGCGCACCTAGTATAGATCCCAAGGCTTAACATGAAAACCCCAGTACGACCAAAGGCGCAAAAAAAAGCTGTGAATATGACTCACAGCTTATATTTTATACAACTGAATTAAACATCCAGTAATAAACGAGTTGGATCTTCAAGTAACTCTTTAATTGTTACTAAGAAGCCAACAGATTCTTTACCATCTATTTGACGATGATCATAAGATAATGCCAAATACATCATAGGCAGTATTTCAACTTTACCATTAACAGCCATTGGACGATCTTGGATTTTATGCATACCCAAAATAGACGACTGCGGTAAGTTAATAATTGGAGTAGATAGTAACGAACCGAATACACCACCGTTAGTGATAGTGAAGTTACCACCGGTCATATCGTCAAGCGAAAGCTTACCGTCACGACCTTTAAGGGCTAGTTCACGAATACCTTTTTCAATTTCAGCAACAGACAGCTTATCGCAATCTTTAAGTACTGGTGTCACTAAGCCACGCGGCGTAGAAACAGCAATGCTAATATCAAAATAGTTGTGGTATACGATATCATCGCCATCAATTGATGCATTTACATCAGGGAAACGTTTTAATGCTTCAGTGACCGCTTTTACGTAGAAAGACATGAAACCTAAACGGATACCGTGGCGCTTTTCGAATACTTCTTGATACTGCTTACGAAGATCCATAATTGGCTTCATGTTAACTTCATTAAATGTCGTTAACATTGCAGTAGAGTTTTTCGCTTCAAGAAGGCGATTAGCAATGGTTTTACGTAAACGAGTCATAGGCACACGTTTTTGTGTACGGTCACCCATTGGGGCCGCTGGCGCTGCTTCAGTTTTCGCTGCAGGCGCTGGTGACTTCAAGAATTGATCAACATCTTCTTTTGTCACACGACCATTTTTACCAGAGCCTTTAATTTTAGACGCATCTAGGCCTTTCTCAGCAATTAAACGACGTACAGATGGTGTTAACACATCTGAACTATCACTTGAACTCTCATCTTTAGCCGCTGCTGATGTATCCGCTTTAGTGTCAGATTTAGCGGGTGCTGCACCGGCTTTAACTTTACCGATAACTTGGTCACCCAGAACTGTATCGCCTTCTGCGTGAATGATTTCACCCATTACGCCATCTTCTTGGGCAACAACTTCAAGAACAACTTTATCAGTTTCGATATCAACTAGGTTTTGATCGCGAGTTACTGCGTCACCTGGTTGCACATGCCAAGTAGCTACTGTCGCGTCTGCGACTGATTCTGGAAGTACAGGTACTTTAATGTCCACTTCTTTACCTTCTGATGCTGGTGCTGATGGCGCCTCTGGCGCGTTTTCTTGTTTGTCTGAAGCTGGTGCTTCGCTCTTAGCGTCTTCACTTGGCGCTGCTGCATCAGCGTCACCAATAATACCGATCACTTGGTCGCCAAGTACGGTTGCACCTTCTTCTTGTGAAATTTCAGTGATCACACCGTCATGTGGTGCAACAACTTCTAAAACAACTTTGTCTGTTTCGATGTCTACTAAGTTCTGATCACGGCTTACTTTGTCGCCAACACTTACATGCCATGTAGCAACGGAAGCATCAGCAACCGACTCAGGAAGAACAGGAACTTTAATTTCTGTGCTCATTGCTTATCCTTTCTTTTCAATAGTAAGCGCGTCTGCGACTAGCGCTTGTTGTTCTTTAGTATGCACTGACATGTAACCACATGCTGGAGAAGCTGATGCTTTACGACCTGCATATTTAAGCTTAGCACCTTGTGGAATTGCTTCTACAAAGTGGTGTTGTGAACAATACCAAGCACCTTGGTTTTGTGGCTCTTCTTGACACCAAACAAAATCTTTCACATGCTGATAACGCGCCATAATAGCGTCCATTTCATCATGAGGGAATGGATATAATTGCTCAACACGCACAATAGCAATATTGTCTTGTTCAAGCTTACGGCGCTCTTGTAATAGCTCGTAATAAACCTTACCACTACAAAATACAACGCGTTCCACCTTAGCTGCATCAATATCATCGATTTCATCGATCATATTGTGGAACACACCTTCTGCAAGCTCTTCAAGTGTCGATGTAGCTAATGGGTGGCGTAATAATGATTTCGGCGTCATTACAATCAATGGACGACGCAGAGGTCTGACTGATTGACGACGTAACATTGCATATACTTGTGCCGGCGTTGATGGCACACATACTTGCATGTTGTGATCAGCACAAAGCTGTAAGAAACGCTCTAGACGTGCTGAACTGTGCTCTGGACCTTGGCCTTCATAACCATGTGGAAGCAAGATTGTAAGACCACACAAGCGGCCCCACTTTTGCTCACCTGAACTTAAAAATTGGTCAAATACAACTTGTGCACCGTTAGCAAAATCACCAAACTGTGCTTCCCACAATACCAATGATGTAGGCTCTGCTGTTGCATAACCATATTCAAACGCAACAACGGCTTCTTCAGATAATACAGAATCGAATACTTGGAAAGTGCCTTGATCTTCACTTAAATGTTCTAACGGTGTATAGGTTGCACCATCAGTTTGGCTGTGAACAACGGCATGACGGTGGAAAAATGTACCACGGCCAGAATCTTGTCCAGTTAAGCGAATATCAGTGCCTTCAGTGGCGATTGTTGCATAAGCAAGTGTTTCTGCCATACCCCAATCAAGTCGTTTCTCACCTGCCGCCATTAATTTACGATCATCGTAAATCTTTTTAACGCGAGACTGGGCTTTATATTGCTCAGGATAGCTTGCGATTTTATTCCCCAGCTCTTTTAATTTTTCAACTGGAACGCTGGCATCGTAATCTACACTCCATTCATGGCCTACATACTTAGCCCAATCCGATGAGTGTGATGTTTCTGGTTGAATTTCTTCAACAACACAATGACCATCATCTAGCCCATTGCGGTAATCATCAGCAAGCGCTTTAATTTCATCTTCAGTAAACGACCCTTCTGCCATTAATTGATCTGCGTAAATCAAGCGTGGCACTGGGTGTTTCTTGATTTTTTGGTACATGATTGGTTGAGTCGCATTCGGCTCATCCGCTTCGTTATGGCCATGACGTCGATAACAAACTAAGTCAATAACCACATCACGTTTAAATTTATTTCTGAAATCAAGCGCAATTTGCGTTACAAATGCAACCGCTTCAGGATCATCAGAATTTACGTGGAAAATTGGCGATTGCACCATTTTTGCGATGTCTGTACAGTAATCTGTTGAACGCACATCGTCTTGTTTGCTAGTTGTAAAACCAACTTGGTTATTTACAACAATTCGAATACTACCACCACAACTAAACGCATTAGTTTGCGATAAGTTGAAGGTTTCTTGAACAACCCCTTGACCTGCAACAGCTGAGTCACCATGGATAGTGATTGGCAGTGCTTTAATACCTGAGCTGTCACCCAAACGGTCTAAACGTGCACGCACTGACCCCATAACTACAGGATTTACAATCTCAAGATGCGATGGGTTAAAGGCAAGCGCCATATGAACTTTGCCACCGGAAGTTGCAAAATCAGACGAGTAACCCATGTGGTATTTAACGTCACCAGAGCTTAGTGTCTCTTTGTGCTTACCGGCAAATTCATCAAATAATTCTGATGGATTTTTACCAAGTACGTTTACAAGCACATTTAAGCGACCACGGTGAGCCATACCAATAACGGCTTCTTGTTGGCCACTTTCACCAGCACGGTGAATAAGCTCTTTAAGCATTGGAACTAGCGCATCGCCACCTTCAAGTGAGAAACGTTTAGCACCGGGGAACTTAGCCCCTAAATATTTTTCAAGACCATCCGCTGCGGTAAGACCTTTAAGGATACGTAGCTTTTCTTCTTTACTGAATGTTGGACGTGATTGCACTGATTCTAAACGTTGCTGTAACCAACGCTTTTCTTCAGTTGATGTGATGTGCATATACTCAGCGCCAACAGAACCACAGTATGTGGTCATTAGAGCTTGATATAACTCACCTAAAGGCATGGTATCGCGGCCTACGGCAAATGATCCCACGTTAAATTCACGGTCAAAATCAGCTTTAGATAATTCATGATATTCAAGTTCTAAATCTCGAACACGTTCACGTTGCCAAATGCCTAATGGATCTAGGTTAGCATTTTGGTGACCACGGAAACGGAAAGCATTAATAAGCTGCAGAACTTTGACTTGTTTAGGGTCACTGCTTCCACCTTCTGCTACCACTACTTCTCTATGCTTGTTTTTCGCAAGCGCCACAAACTGTGCACGAACTTCTGAATGCTTTACTTCAACATCCACACCATCAACTTTTGGTAATTGTTCGAACACTTCTCGCCATTCTTCTGGCACAGAAGTCGCATTGTCTAAATACGCTTCATAAAGCTCTTCTATATAAGCAACGTTGCCGCCGTTTAAATGTGAAGATTCTAGCCATGCCTTCATCACACCTTCGTGCATTTATAAGCCCTTTTCTTTAGCGCAGAAATTAATTGTAATAACAAGATGGCCAATTCTCATTAGCCATCTTACATTTTATCAAAATTATTAAACCGAACGGTTTATTAACATTGATTTGATTTGCCCGATTGCCTTAGTTGGATTAAGACCTTTAGGACAAACGCTAACACAGTTCATGATACTGTGACAACGGAACACGCTGAATGCATCGTCTAAGTCAGCTAAACGTTCTTCTGTTGCTGTATCTCGGCTATCAGCCAAGAAACGGTAAGCATGAAGAAGACCCGCTGGACCTATGAACTTGTCTGGATTCCACCAGAACGAAGGACACGATGTAGAACAACATGCGCATAAAATACACTCATACAAACCATCTAATTTGTCACGTTCTTCAATTGATTGAAGACGTTCACCAGCAGCAGGTGTATCGTTAATTAGATAAGGCTTTACTTTTTCGTATTGAGTGTAAAACTGACTCATGTCAATAACAAGGTCACGTACCACTGGTAAACCTGGTAATGGACGTATTACGATTTTACCTTTGCCACCTTTTTGTAGTGTTGATAAAGGAGTAATACATGCTAGACCATTTTTACCATTCATGTTAACACCGTCAGAACCACATACACCTTCACGGCATGAACGACGAAATGATAATGTTGGATCTTGCTCTTTTAATAATAAAAGTGCATCCAATACCATCATGTCGTGGCCTTCTTCCGTTTGCAATGTATATTCTTGCATACGTGGGGCGTTATCAACATCTGGATTGTAACGATAAACAGAAAATTGTACTTGTGCCATCGTCTCGCTCCTAGTAGGTACGTGCTTTAGGTGGAAATGCTTCACGCAGTTTCGGCGCATAGTTTACATCACGCTTGCTCATTTCATCCGTCAGCGGATTGAATACTGAGTGACATAACCAGTTTTCGTCATCACGATCTGGGAAGTCAAAGCGAGAGTGTGCACCACGGCTTTCTGTACGGAAGTTCGCAGCTACTGCTGTTGAGTATGCTGTTTCCATCATGTTGTCTAACTCTAGACATTCGATACGTGCAGTGTTGAAGTCTGATGATTTATCATCAAGACGTGCATGCTGCAGACGTTCACGAATTTCTTTAAGCTCTTTTAGACCTGCTGCCATTGAATCACCTTCACGGAATACCGAGAAGTTAAGTTGCATGCATTGTTGTAGGTCTTTCTTAATTTGTACTGGATCTTCACCTTGACCAACCGTGGAGTTTTCCCAACGATTGAAACGAGCAAGTGCAGCTTCTAAATCTGAATCTGAGGCATCTTTAGATACTTCAACGTCATTCAAGTAAGTGCCAAGGAAATTACCTGCCGCACGACCAAATACCACTAAATCAAGTAATGAGTTACCACCTAAGCGGTTTGCACCGTGTACAGATACACAGGCAATCTCACCAACAGCAAATAAACCTTCAACTACTTTTTCGTTGCCGTTAGCATCGATTTGTAACGCTTGACCATTTACGTTAGTTGGTACACCACCCATCATATAGTGACAAGTAGGGATTACCGGAATTGGCTCTTTTGCAGGGTCAACGTGAGCAAATGTTTTAGCAAGATCACATACACCTGGAAGACGTAAATTAAGCGTTTCTTCACCTAAGTGATCAAGCTTAAGCTTAATATGTGGCCCCCAAGGACCATCACAACCACGCCCTTCACGAATTTCTGTCATCATTGAACGGGCAACAACATCGCGTGACGCTAAGTCTTTCGCATTCGGTGCATAGCGTTCCATGAAGCGTTCGCCATCTTTATTTAAAAGATAACCACCTTCACCACGACAACCTTCCGTTACTAGCGTACCCGCACCAGCAATACCGGTTGGGTGGAATTGCCACATTTCCATATCTTGCATAGAAATACCAGCACGAGTGGCCATACCAACACCATCACCAGTATTAATGTGGGCATTAGTTGTTGATGCGAAAATACGACCCGCACCACCAGTGGCTAGTACAACTGCTTTTGATTTAAAATAAACAACTTCACCACTTTCGATATCAATAGCTGTACAACCAACTACATTACCATCATCGTTTTTAACTAAATCTAATGCATACCACTCAGAGAACACATTCGTTTTGTTCTTAACGTTTTGCTGGTAAAGCAGGTGTAATAACGCATGACCTGTACGGTCAGCCGCAGCAGCGGTGCGAGCAGCTTGTTCGCCACCAAAGTTTTTCGATTGACCACCGAAAGGACGTTGGTAAACACGACCATTTTCAAAACGAGAAAACGGTAAACCCATATTTTCTAATTCAGTAATGGCTTCAGGGCCTGTTTTACACATATATTCGATAGCGTCTTGGTCACCGATGAAATCGGAACCTTTAACGGTATCGTACATGTGCCATTCCCAGTTATCTTCATGTGAGTTACCCAGTGCAACCGTAATACCACCCTGTGCAGACACAGTGTGCGAACGGGTTGGGAAAACTTTAGAGATAAGTGCACAGGTTTTACCTGATTCAGTGATTGCAAGTGCCGCGCGCATACCCGCACCACCTGCGCCAATCACAACGGCATCAAATTCACGAACAGAATATTTCACTTAAACACCCCATAAAACGATTAGACCAATTGCTACGTATGCAGCAGCCATTAGGTTTAATACAAAACCTAAAACAGCACGCAATTTTGCGCATTTAACGTAGTCAGTCAGTACTTGCCAAAGGCCAATACGGGTATGAACCATAATGCAAACTAGGGTAATTAGTGTAAACCCTTTCATTGCTAGATTTGAAAACAGGCCTTGCCATGCTTCGAAAGTGACTTCAGGCGTACATAAGAAGTAGCCAATAATAAAAATCGCATATGCGGTAATTACTAGTGCCGTGGTACGTAACGACACATAATCTTGTATGCCATCGCGTTTTAGAGTTGCTTGATTTAACACCATATCCACACCCCTGCTAATACAGCAGCCACAACGCCAAGTGCCATTGCAATTTTAGCGCTGAGGTTACCTGATCCAAGTTCTTCCCAATGTCCCATGTCCATAATGATGTGACGAACACCGCCGATAAGGTGGTATGCCAATACAGAAATGGTGCCCCAAGCAATAAATTTAGCAATGAATCCGCTAAACAGATCCTTGACAAATTCAAAACCTTCAGCAGAAGAAAGAGACTCTGACCAAGCCCAAATGACAAACGTTAAAGCAAAAAATAATGCAACACCGGTGACGCGGTGAAAAATTGATGCTTTAGCCGCTGCCGGCATAGATATAGTTGTTAGATCTAGATTTACAGGTCTTTGCTTTTTCACAGTTACTTGCCCATCTTGCCCACTAGGAGCTCATCTACTTGTTTTTCTTAACCCATCAGAAAACGATTTTTCTGATGGAACTATCTAAGTAAAGCTTTTTGTTACGACTAACATTCACATTTTTGCAAAGAATTAGCTGTAAAAAATAACGTTACCTACAGACAATACGGTATAAAACCTTCAATAGTATATATAGCCAGAGGTCTTTTTACAATTCTTGTTTAGTTATAGCTATTTGCGAATTTAGCCAATGGTATAATATTTAATCCCGTGAGAATATTTATTATACATTTGTGCATAATGTTTATAAAAATTGACTTTAACCCCCTCTTTCACGTTAAAATGAAAAGAATGTGCTTAAAACAGATTTCAGAACCTTTAAAATCTAAAAATCAGAATAGATATCTTAATAGGAGATACATAGATGGCGGATAAAAAAGCCACAGTCCATATTGATGGTCTAGATCCAATCGAACTTCCAATTTACCAAGGTACTGCTGGTCAGGATGTAATCGATGTACGTACGTTAGGTGCTCACGGTCATTTCACATATGACCCAGGTTTCATGTCGACTGGTTCTTGCGAATCTTCAATTACATATATCGACGGTGGCAAAGGGATATTACTTCACCGTGGTTACCCAATTGAACAATTAGCCGAAGACTCAGATTACATTGAGCTATGTTACTTACTATTAAATGCTGAATTACCAACTAAAGAGCAATATGCTGATTTTGCATCACAAATTACACATAGCACCATGCTTGATGAGAAAATTGCAAATTTCTTCCAAGGTTTCCGTTTTGATGCCCATCCAATGGCCATGCTTTGTGGTGTAGTTGGTGCTTTATCTTCTTTCTACCATGAAGATCTTGATATTACTGATGCAAGCCAACGTAAAACAAGCGCAATTAAGTTAGTTGCAAAACTACCGACTATTGCTGCTATGGCTTACAAAACAAACATTGGTCAACCGTTTGTATATCCACGCAATGATTTAAGCTATGCAGAAAACTTCTTACATATGATGTTCTCTGTACCAGCTGAAGAATATAAAGTTAATCCAGTGACAGCTAAAGCAATGGATAAAATCTTTATGCTGCACGCTGATCACGAGCAAAATGCATCAACGTCTACAGTTCGTTTAGCTGGTTCTTCAGGTGCAAATCCGTATGCATGTATCGCTGCAGGTATTGCATCTCTTTGGGGCCCTGCACACGGCGGCGCTAACGAAGCATGTTTAAATATGTTAGAAGAAATTGGCTCTGTTGATCGCATTGACGAATACGTTGCTAAAGCAAAAGATAAAGCGGACCCGTTCCGTTTAATGGGCTTTGGTCACCGTGTTTATAAAAACTTTGACCCGCGTGCTACGGTAATGCGTCAAACGTGTCATGAAGTGTTAGAAGAGCTTAACATTCAAGATCCATTGCTTGATATTGCAATGAAACTTGAGCAAATTGCATTAGAAGATCCATACTTTGTTGAGAAGAAACTTTACCCTAACGTAGACTTCTACTCAGGCATTATCTTAAAAGCAATTGGTATCCCAACAAGTATGTTCACTGTGATTTTCGCAATGGCGCGTACTGTTGGTTGGATCACTCACTGGGACGAGATGTTATCTCAACCTGGTCATAAGATCAGTCGTCCACGTCAGCTATATACTGGTCACACACACCGTGATTACGTAGCAACAGATAAGCGTTAATTTAAGTTAATGCTAAAAAGGGCCGCATTTGCGGCCTTTTTTGTATCTAGTCCTTGAGAAATATCACAAAGTCATTACAATTCTCGTTCAGTTTTTAATTCGGCTTTGCTGTGCTTGATGTTTAAAAGTTATGTTTAATATAGAAAAAATTCGCGCAGACTTTCCTGCCCTGCAACAGCTCATCAACGGGCAACCGCTAGTCTATCTTGATTCGGCTGCGACCACCCAAAAACCAAGGTCAGTTATCAGTGCGACTGAGCAATTTTACGCGCGCAATAATGCCAATGTTCATCGTGGCCGCCATACTTTAAGCGAACAAGCAACCCAGGCCTATGAACAAGCAAGGCTGACCGTTGCCAATTATTTTAATATTACAGCAAGCGAGTTAGTCTGGACCAAAGGAGCTACTGAGGCAATTAACTTAGTGGCTAATGGCTTAACTGAGCAGCTTAATGATAATTCAACCATCATCATTTCAGCCTTAGAGCATCACGCTAATATCGTGCCATGGCAACAGCTAGCAAAGCGAACGGGAGCAAAGCTGTTGGCACTTCCGTTACAACAGAATGGCTGCTTTGATGTGCAAACATGTGTTAAATTTATTGAACAGCATAAGCCATCAGTACTGGCTATTACTCACGCATCTAATGCGCTTGGTAATATCACAGATCTTGACCCAATATTACATGCCGCAAAACGTCATGACGCAATCACCTTAGTGGATGGCGCGCAAGCTGCGCTACATTTACAACCAAATTTACCTCAACTTGGTTGTGATTTTTATGTTTTTTCGGCTCATAAAATGCTCGGCCCGACGGGTTTAGGCGGATTATATGGCCGCTATGATCGGTTAAATAGTCTAGCGGTGTATCAAACTGGTGGCGAAATGATAGAAACTGTTACATTAGCAAAAACAGTATTTCGCCAGACTCCTGCAAAGTTTGAAGCAGGTACACCAAACATTGCTGCAGTAATCGCTTTTGCAGCTGCAATTGATTATCTAACCAGTTTAAGCAAGGCGAGTGTATATACTCATGAACAAATAATTTTTAATTATGCAGCAGAAAAATTGCAAGGCATTGCAGGAGTTACTATTTATAGCAGCCTTGAGAACAATATTGGCACCCTTTGCTTCAATTACAGGGACGAACACCCGTTCGATATAGCCACACTTTTAGATGGTTATGGTATAGCAGTTCGCAGCGGTCATCATTGTGCGCAGCCATTAATGCAGCATTTAGGTATTAATGGCTGTGTTCGTGCCAGCTTTGCACTTTATAATAACCATAGCGATGTTGATTTATTTATCGCCGCTTTGCAAAATTGCTTAGAGCTATTAGACTAGTTATGGATAAGACATGATTAAAACGTTTAAAGAAATTGCTTTATCGCTTGAGAACTCGCCATCATGGCAACAAAAATACCGTGAAATAATGCTACTAGGTAAACAATTACCAACTATGCCAGCTGTTTTAAAAACCAGTGAGGCGCTTGTACGCGGCTGTGAGAGTAAAGTTTGGCTGTATTTGGATTTTGATCTTGAAGAGAATTGCTTGGTTATTATTGGTGACTCAGATACCCGTATCGTAAAAGGATTATTAGCGATCATATTATCGCTTTATAATGGTTTAACCCCTGAACAAGCTATTCATACTGACGCATTTACACAGTTTAATCATTTAGGGCTTATCCAGCACCTGAGTCCTTCCAGAGGCAACGGTATTAAAGCCATGGTTGAGCGTATTCAAACCATGGCAGAACAGAAAAACTAACTTTTCATGGTCCGTGCGCAGCGATCTAAATATTTGCGTATTGATTTTGCTGCGACGAAAAAACCAAAACTACCGGTGATCATCGTCACCGAACCAAAGCCATTATTACAATCCATATTCATACTGCCATCTGCATTTTGTTTCGCATGGCACACACTGCCATCACTACCGGGATAAACAAGCTGCTCTGTTGAATACACACAGTCAATATTAAATTTACGTTTTGGATTAGAGCTGAAATTATACTGCTTACGCAAAATATAGCGCACCTTTGCTAGCAATGGATCTTGAGTCGTTTTTGCCACATCTCCAAATGTAATTTGACTTGGATCAGTTTGCCCACCTGCACCGCCCGTGGTAATTATAGGCATTTTATTACGCTTACAGTGCGCGATTAACGCCGCTTTTTCTTTTACCGCATCAATGCAGTCAATAACATAATCAAAACCTTGAATATGCTGTTGAATATTATCTAGTGTTATAAAATCGTCAATAACATTAACTATACACTCAGGGTTGATAAGCTCGCAGCGTGCCTTCATGGCATCCACTTTTGCTTCCCCAATCGTGCCTGTTAACGCATGAATTTGACGATTAACATTGGTTGCGCATATATCATCTAAATCTATTAGAGTAATTTTGCCCACGCCGGTGCGCGCTAATGCTTCTGCAGTCCAGCTGCCTACGCCACCTATACCAACAACACAGAAATGTGCCTGTTGTAACCATTCAAATTGCTGTTGACCATATAGTCGTTTAATACCACCAAAGCGGATATCAGTTACTTGTTCACTCATTTACCAATCCAATTTCCAAGGCGTTTGCCAAGAATCAAAATCTTGATGTTTTATTAATTGCGCATATTCCACTCCACACTCTGGCAACAGAGTGTGTTGTATTTGTTCCCCAGCCCACTCAAAGTCCAGCGCAAATGCATGCAAATAGGTGCGATCAGCGGCACTCCCAGAATAACTAGCATCGCCTAATATAGCGGCACCTATACTCTTTAATGCCACCCTAAGCTGGTGAGTTTTTCCTGAATATGGTTTCAATAAGTAAGCTCTAAATCCGCTTTTAAAGCTAAACGAATAAAAACGCGTAATAGCGGGGTTACTCTGTGAGTTTAACAATTTATATGTGCCTCGGCGAGATTTTGCCATGTCACCTTTAATCCAACCTTGCTTTTTTTTAGGCTTGGTATCACTGACCGCTAAATAAAACTTGTTAATAGCATGCTGGGTAAATAACTGCGTAAACTCAGCTGCAGCAGCCTTGTTCCGTGCGAGTATAATCAAGCCCGAAGTGACCTTATCTAAACGGTGTACCGCAAATAGTTTTTCATTTAACTGCTGTTCAGCACGTACCACAAAACCGGGGCCCTCTTCAGAATGAAAATTAAGCCCATGAGGTTTATTTATGATGTAAAAATCATCGTGCGTGTATTGCACCTTTAACACGGATCTATCTGCTGTACTCACGCGCTTTTACTTTGAATATGTGCAACAACTTTAGCTAAGTCCTCAGGTGTATCAACCCCTGCATGCGGCGTAACCACTGCTTGCTCTATTTTAATCGCATAGCCATGGTAAAGCACTCTAAGCTGCTCTAAGGATTCTAGTAATTCTAATGGTGACACAGATAATTGAATATATTGCTTGATAAACCCAGCCCGATACGCATAAATACCCACATGGCGTTGAAACGGCGCTAAATTCAGTGGTTGCTGCTCACCCATCATAGCACTTCTATCAAATGGAATGTTGGCTCTTGAGAAATACAAAGCATTTTTATTGATATCGCTGACCACTTTAACCGCATTCGGATTAAACACCTCGTCACGCTCTTCAATAGCAACACTCAATGTTGCCATTGGCGCGGTTGATCGTGCTAATAATGTAGCCACTTGTGACACGTTATCGGGTGATAATAACGGCTCATCACCTTGTACATTAACTACTATGGTATCATCTGATAAATCAAGCAAATCAACCACTTCAGCTAAACGTTCAGTGCCAGATTGATGGTCTTCACGAGTCATCAGTACATCGCTGGTAAAGTGCTTAGCCGCATCAAATACTTTTTGATGATCGGTGGCAATAACCACTTTATTCGCCCCCGCTAAACACGCTTTTTCATACACATGTTGGATCATCGGTTTGCCACAAATATCAGCAAGCGGTTTACCTGGCAAGCGTGTAGAAGCAAAACGTGCAGGAATAACGACTACGAATTCCACTTTTCAATCTCATCTAAGCTCAATTCACGCGCTTCATTCTCAAGTAATACTGGGATATCATCAACAATAGGGTAAGCAAGTTTTGCTGCTGTGCTGATCAATTCACTGTTTTCTTTGTCTAACCGTAATTTGCCTTTACACACTGGGCAAGCAATTATTTCAAGTAATTTTGTATCAAAGGCCATCTAGGATCCCTGTTTCTCTCAGTAATAAGTTAAGTTTAGTAACCACCGCAGAGGATGGCTCTGCGTCAACGGGTAAAAAATACCACGTCGGTTTTGCAAATGAGTAACATTTTACCGCATCTTTCTCAGTCATAAACACTATTTCATCATTAAATTTTATGAAATCTTGAGCTGTATAACCATAATGATCTCGAAAATGATGGCAACTTAGCAGTGTAATGCCTTGTTGACGTAAGCTATTTTCAAAACGTTGTGGATTACCAATGGCGCTCACGGCGTGACCGCTCAAAAGCGGGACTTCTGTGACTATATTAGTGGCAACATTTACTAAATCAGCACTTTTTAGCTGATAATTAAACGCGGCACTCCCCCCATTTTCAATAACTAAATCAACTGATTTTAAGCGCTTTTTTGTTTCTCTCAATGGTCCCGCAGGCATTAACAAGCCATTGCCAAAACGTCGTTGGCTATCAACAATACAACATTCTATTGTTCTAGCCATTTTATAATGTTGCATACCGTCATCGGAGATAATCACATCAAGCTGATGCTGCGCAATTAATTGTTTTATATTAGCTTGTCTATCTGGGCCTACGACTACTGGGCAATTAAGTCTGCGTTGAATAAGTACAGGTTCATCCCCTGCCAGTGTCGTATCAGTATGCTCAGTCACAGTGAGTGGATAACTGGCACTGTTACCGCCATAGCCTCGGCTAATAATACCAACCCTTAAATCATGCTGCTGTAGATAATTTGCAAGCCAGATCACAAAAGGGGTTTTACCATTACCGCCAACACTAATATTACCTACCACAATAACTGGCACAGGGCTTTGGTATGCCTTCAATAAACCAAGCGTATACGCTAATTTACGCAGATAGCTTATCAGCCCGAATAATACACTCAGAGGTAAAAGTAATACTGTAAGAAAGCTTATACCTCGATACCAACTTTGTTCTATTCTACTCACCCGTGTTCACCAAATTGCATCTTACACAGCGCTGCATAGGTGCCATCATTAGCCAGTAAGCTGCTATGATCGCCACTTTCTATCACTTGACCATTATCAATAACATAGATTCGGTCGCTTTGTTCAATTGTTGATAATCGGTGGGCAATCACAATAGAGGTTTTATTTTTCATTAATGCTTCTAAAGCTTGCTGGATCAATTTTTCAGACTCTGTATCCAATGCTGAGGTTGCTTCATCCAAAATTAAGATTGGTGCATCTTTTAATATCGCCCGCGCAATTGCTATTCGTTGGCGCTGCCCGCCTGATAACATTACACCATTCTCACCGACCATCGTGTTTAGACCATCGGGTAAATCTTTAACAAATTCCCACACATGTGCTTGTTTTGCCACATTCAACACCTCGTTATCACTAAGTGAACGTGTAATGCCATAACTGATGTTATTGGCAATAGTGTCATTAAATAACACCACTTGCTGGGATACTAAAGCAAATTGGCGGCGTAAATCGGCTAACTTATAATCCGCCAATAACACACCATCGAGTAAAATTTCACTGGGCGGCTGTAAATCATAATAACGCGGTAATAAGTTTGAAATGGTTGATTTACCAGAACCTGAACGCCCTACTAACGCAATACTCTCGCCTGCTTTTATAGTAAGCGATAAGTTTTTTAATACAGCTTCTGCTTTCGTTGGGTAATTAAAGGTGACATTTTTAACTTCAATCATACCTTTTACTTTGTCTACACTAATTGTACCGACGTCTTTTTCGGCCTCTTGATCAAGTACTAAAAAAATACTTTGCGCTGCAGATATGCCACGTTGTAAATCGCTATTTACATTAGCTAATTGCTTTAAAGGGCGTAATAACATCATCATCGATGAAATAAGCACCACAAAATCCCCAGAACTGACGGTATCAATCATTGATGGCATAGAAACCACCCAAAGAATAACCGCCATTGCACTGGCAGCCAAAACTTGAATTACAGATACACTAAGCGCTTTAGTGGCATCCATTTTGATACGCTGCTGACGATTATGGTTATTAATTTTTGCAAACTGGGTTATTTCTTGCGCTTGACCGCCAAAGCCATGAATAACTTTGTGACCACTGAGCATTTGCTCTGAGCTGCGAGTCACTTGCCCCATTGCCGATTGAATATTTTTAGAGATATGGCGAAAACGTTTTGATACAACAGAGACAATAACGGCCACCAAGGGAATTATAACCAAAAAGATTAACGACAACTGCCAACTGGTATAAAACATCACAGCTAGCAAAAACACCACAAACGCGCCTTCTCTGACCACAATAAGCATTGCTTTGGTGATCGCTTGCTGTACTTGCTCTGTATCGAAGGTTATTTTTGAAATCAAATCACCCGTTGAATTTTGATCATGAAATGCAACAGGTAAATGTAAAATATGCTCAAATAATTGCTGACGTAACGAACGGACAACTTGTGAACCCACATAACTTAAACAATAAGACGAAATATAATTAAAAATACCCCGGCCAAATACTAACGCGATGACAACAAATGGCGCATATTTTAATACTTCAGCGTTGCGTTGATTTAGACCCTGATCTATAAATGGCTGCATTAGTTGGATAAATAAAGCATCCATAGCTGAGTAGCCAATCATGCCAATCACAGCAAAAATGGCAACACTTTTATAATCACCCACATACGTCAATAAACGCTTATAAATTTGTGATTTAGTTTGATCCATAATACTCTCTTATTCATAATCTGTGGCTATTGTAGCCTCCAGTTGCACAAAACTAAACTCAATCTTTTAGAAACCAATAACTTTCATCTTCACGAGCTAGATTTACTGTGTAGTGATGTTGATAAAATTCAATTTTAACTTGCCCATTGTCTGCTGTGGTATATTGTAAAGCATGCTGTGTTGCATAACGAGCTACCACTGCTGGGCGTGGAAATTGCCACTGTCCTTTATATGCTGTTGAATGAATAACAACCTCAGGAGCAACTGCACCAATAAATGCATCGCTCGATGAGGTGTTACTACCATGATGAGGACTCAATAATACCGTACTTTTAAGCACACTTTGCTGCTGGATTAGTTGCGCTTCTCTAGTTGCTGAAATATCACCTGGAAGCAAAACACTGAACCTGCCATCACTAATACGCACGACACACGAGTTATCATTATCAGTTATTAAATGCTGTGCTGGCTGGCTCACGGTAATGGTTAAGTCATAAAAACTATATTCGCCCGCTCTGCAAACTTGTTCTGGCCCATTTGGTTGCAGCAACCTAAAAGTATGCTGGTAACCATGCTCTAACCAATGGATAAGCCCTCCAGCATGGTCTTTATCCATGTGGCTGATGAGCGCAACTTCCGCCTCAATGCCGTTTCTTTTTAAATAAGGTATTAAGGTGCTATTGATCCGCGTAAATGTATTAAAATAAATTGGCCCAAGATCATAGATAAAACCTTTATCTTGATTACTGATCAACACCATGGTGCCATGACCTACATCGAATACATTAAGCTGCCAACGTGGTTTGTTCAGTAAATAATGATCGAGGGCAACCAGTAATAAGGGTATGCATGCCAGTAAACGCCAAGGCAAAAAACACACAATCATTGCTATAATATAGCTACTAGCAAGCCATAGCTGGCTAAAATTAGTGGTATCAAACCAACGAAAATTAGACGGGATCAACAATAGCAAATTATAAATAGACTGTAATAATGAATCAAAAACACTGATCAGCCCGCTAATATCAAAAAACACACTGATTGCAGAAAAAAATACTAAGCAAGGCATGATAATAAAACTAAGTAATGGGATAGCCACTAGATTAACAACTAAGCCAATTACACTGATCCCATTAAAATAATAAAGCGATAACGGTAGTAAACCTATAAACAATGCACACTGTAGAGTAATGAGTGTTTTTATGATGGCTAAAATGCCATAACTAGTTAGGGGTATAACGCTAAAAACCCAAAAGATAATTGCCACCGCAGTAAATGAAAAATACAGCCCTGGATCTAGTAAACTAAATGGATCAATGAGTAATACACATACCAATGCAAACAAGATAAATCGCCAGCGTAATGCCTGCTTAGCAAAGTAATAAATAACTAAATAACATCCTAACATGATCAAAGCACGCGTTGCCGAGACGATAAAACCACTTAAGTACACATAACTAAAAGCAAGCACAAAGCCACCTAAACTATAAATAAGTGACAAATTGATTTGCTGTGTAGTTGGTTTAACCACAAAAATAAAAAGTCTTGTTAAATAACGAGTTATAAAAAAGCCAATACTAAATATCAAGCCAATGTGTAATCCCGAAATGGCCAATAAATGGCTAATACCAAATTGCTGTAATTCCTGCTTTTGTGAAAAACTCATAGTACTGCGGTCGCCAGTCAGTAGCGGATAATACAGCCAATTTAGCGAGTTATGTTGGTAGGTGTGTCTAATAAAATTTCGATAGTTTTCAATTAGGTCAAATTCATGATTGTTAGATATTTCAATAATACGGCCAACTTGCTTACCTTTAAAAAATAGCCGCTCACTAAATGCGTAACGCTCTTTATCAAACACATCATAATTTTTTTGGCTACGATATTTTTTTAATTCAAGCAACGTTGTAACATGATCACCCACTTTGATTGTCTGGTGGTTTTTTAAAGTAAGTAATGCAAAAGGAGGCTTAATATTTGATATAGGTTGATTGTCTATCTTATTAAGCTGAACTTTTAAATAATAGTGATCGCGCTTTGAAATAATTTCAACAATCGTAATATTGCTTAGATGTGGTTTATTTTCATCCAAAGCAAAGCTGGAAATTGCGTAGAAGCTGGTAAAATGTCCCCAAACACACAAAATTCCACAAATAAAACCTAACAATACACTGTAAAACGGCTTAAAATAGGCACTCGCAATTAGCAGAAATAACGCGAAAACTATAAATACAAGGGTCTGATAATAAAAAATGGTTACAATACAACCAACAACAAACCCAACGCTTAACCAAACAGATGTAAATGGTTGCTTTAAATGGCTAAAAAAACGATCCAACGGTTTTTACCCGATCACAATAAAGTTAAACATCATAAATATTTAAAAATTTTTGGTCGTTTACTCCACGATGCTAATCTATGGCATTTAAATCGTCGCTCAGCTCGTGGGGCATTTTCAGTCGGTTTATTCTTCGCTTTCATCCCTGTTCCTTTTCAGATGGTGCTTGCTGCTGCGTTGGCTATTCCATTACGAGTAAATCTACCTATTTCTGTCGCCGTGGTTTGGATCACCAATCCGCTAACCATGCCGCCTATTTTTTATTGTTCGTATTTAATTGGCACCTTGGTGTTAGGACAACCGGAACAACATTTTGCATTTCAACCAAGTTGGCAGTGGTTTATGGAAAGCTTAACCACCATTGGTCCTGCTTTTTTAGTTGGCTCGTTTATCAGTGCCTGTGTTGCTTCAATCGTAGGCTATTTCGGTGTTGATTTACTATGGCGTCGCTCAGTGCGTAAAGCATGGTTAAATCGACATAAAAAATAACTGTTGCTAATTTCTCATAAAGTATAGACAAAAAAACCCCTGCTTAGCAAAGCAGGGGTTTTTATTTTAATACTCAGTGAGCCTTAATGCTGGATCACCTAGCTATAACTTCAATACTTAACGCACTATACGACGCAGGCCGACTAACGGTAGTAACAATAACGTATACCAAGGAAAACTAGACGATTGGCGTTTGTAACTTTCTCTTTCAGGATCTGAGCAACTTTCAATACTGCCATTATTAATAGGAGATAACTTCACTGGTACTACAATACTTTCGTATTCTATTTCACCATTGATATCTTGTACAACATCACCTAATGAATCAGTTTTTTCGACCGTTTTAGTAGCAACACCAAAAATTTCGTTTTTATTGTTAATTACTTGAGCCCCTGAAACGACATAACTATAACGTGTTTCACCATCAGCTTCGTAGCAAGGCAATAAATCATTTATGTTTGTAATCGCATCATCACCAATCTTATACAAGAAGCCTTCGCGACGACGGACACCAACATTAAATAAGTCAGTTTCACCTTCACCAACAATATAGCCATTATCATTAATATCATTGGCAACTGAGCTAGAGCTATTAAAGTAATCCTTTGGGAAAACAGTACTATTGCTGGCAATATCATGATAGAAGAACTTTTGACGATCTGTGCCATCAATTCTTTTAATACCATAGCCAACAATAATGTTATTTTCGTTTATGGCAGCAGCCTTACCACCAGTCCAATCATCTTCTTGATTGAGCATTTCAACAACGTTACCGTTTTTGTAATAAACAGGCAATGATCTAATTGTTGATGATTTGTTATTATCACGAATATCAGAATAACCAGCAACAATACCCTTACCATTAACAGCAAGTGCATTACTTACAAATGCAAAGCCATCATCTTCCTCGGGTGTAAGGCCCAAACCAAGCTGTTCAGTTTTAGTAATATTTAAGTTTGTATCAAGTGTCCACTTAACAGCGCGGGTATCAAACAATCGTGATGATCTAGCCCGATTTAAATTCTCAATACAAACACTGACAGGTTCATCTTCACCATCACAGCTATCATCAATGTTTTCTTGTCTATCAACTGGGATCCCCGTTGATACTTGCCCAACTATAATATAACCGGTGTTTGTTTTTACAATATCGTTAGCTGAACTTATACCGCCATATTCATCATATTCAGGAAGTAAAGGAACTGATACACCAGATGGAGATATAACAACGCCACGAGAGATAAAATCACGCACAAATTGTGTTATTTCTTCTGTTTTATCATTCGGAAGAAAGCTAGTTTTCTCATAAGGCGCACTGCCCCAACCCACAGTAACACCGTCTTCTGCTACTGCATTATAGTTATTGCTAACGGAGCGTGTAAGGCCATCATAATCAACTGATGCAACATCAAAAAGAACTTGCTCTTGAGCTTCACCATTCAAAACATTGTAACCGATAATATTCGCTAGTTTTTGATATTCAGGGTTTGTTCTTGTTGCATCTGAACTTAAAAAATCCAACATAAAACTGTGCGCATCAGGATTAGTTGCCGCCGCATTATTGTTTTCAATATCATCAAGCGTAAAGGTAATTTCTTTATCAATTAACTCGAAATCGTCTTCTCGCCGATCGTAGGCTCTTTCAATTAAGCTATCTGTAAAATCTATATAACTAACATCAATAGGTAAATTGTAAATACCGTTAGCAACGCCGATTATATGGCCACTTTCGCTGACATCTTTAACGTAGTTATGCTTTGCTTCTTCCAATGTGCTCAGCTCGGTTAACTGATAGGTTGCACTGATTGCCGATGTACTCATAGTAGCTAAAATACTAGCAGCGAGTAATTTATATTTCATTTTAGTCCTTACTACTGATTCTTTAAATCTTCAAGTTCTTCCCAGCGCTCCAAAGCGGCTTCAAGGTCAGACTCAAGTTGTGCTAAATGGTTCAATTCTTTGGTCGTCGCACTGGCATCTTGTTTAAAGAAATCAGCGTCATTAACCACAAGTTGCTGCGCTTCTAATGCTTGTTCAAGTTGTTCCAGCTTACTGGGTAATTGTTCTAATTCAAGTTTTAATTTGTAAGAGAGTTTATTACTTTTGTTATCTGCTTTAGCCACAGGAGCTGCTGCAACGACTGCTTCTTTTTTAGCAGGTGTAGTTAGCTGTTTTTTTTGTTCCTGTGCTAAATAATTAGTGTAGGCTTCATAATCACTGTAACCACCGACGATATCTGTAATTACCCCATTACCTTCAAACGCCCACACACTGGTACAGGTATTATCAATAAACTCACGGTCATGGCTTACTATTAACACAGTTCCCTGATACTGATTAATAATATCCTCTAACAGCTCGAGAGTTTCTATATCTAAATCATTGGTCGGCTCATCAAGCACTAGAATATTTGATGGTTTTAAAAATAGTTTAGCTAATAACAAGCGATTTTTTTCACCGCCAGAGAGTGCTTTAACTGGTGTACGAGCACGCGCAGGTGGGAATAAAAAGTCTTGTAAATAACCGAGTACATGACGTGAGCGTCCATTCATCATCACTTCTTGCTTACCTTCTGCTACGTTATCTTGTACGGTGGCTTCTTCATCAAGCTTTTGGCGATATTGATCAAAGTAAGCAAACTCTAAGTTCACCCCTTGCTTAACAATCCCTTCATCAGCTTCAATATCCCCAAATAGCAGTTTTAATAAAGTTGTTTTACCAATCCCATTAGGGCCCACTAAGCCAATACGATCGCCACGCATTACTAATGTAGAGAAGTCATTGGCGATAACTTTGTCTTTGTTAAATGCATGACTTAGGTGTTTCGCTTCAAATACTAATTTACCTGAACGGTCTGCAGTTTCAATATTGAAGTCAGTTTTACCTACTTGATCAACACGTTGTTTGCGTTCATTACGTAACTGCTTTAGTTCGCGTACACGGCCTTCATTACGCGTTCTACGAGCTTTAACACCTTGGCGTATCCATGCTTCTTCTTCAGCTAGACGTTTATCAAATAATGCGTTTTGGGTTTCTTCAACTTTTAAATCATGGGCTTTTTGCTCTAAATAAGTAGCATAATCGCCTGGATATGAAATCAGCTTACCGCGATCTAAGTCTAAGATCCGCGTCGCCACTGCACGAATAAACGCACGGTCATGAGAAATAAAAACAATGCCACCTTTAAACTCTTTTAGAAATTGTTCAAGCCACATCACACTTTCCATATCTAAATGGTTAGTAGGCTCATCAAGTAATAATAAATCAGGCTCACTAACCAGTGCGCGAGCAAGGGCAACTTTGCGTAACCAGCCACCGGAAAGTGATTCAAGTTTCGCTTCTGGTGTTAATTCTAACTGGGTTAATACCAATTGAATACGACTATCAAAACGCCAACCATCGGCGGCTTCGAGTTGATTTGATAAACGCTCTAATTTATTTAATAATTGATCCGTGCATTCAGTCTGTAACTGGGTACTAACATGGTGAAAATCAATTAATAAATTTGCAATTTCAGGCATTCCTTGCGCAACATAATCAAACACCGAGCCACTAGCTCCTTTTGGTGGATCTTGCTCTAGACGAGATATTTTAATACTACCTAACTGATTTATTTCACCATCATCTAAAATAACTTGGCCATCAAGGACTTTTAGTAACGTTGATTTACCCGCACCATTACGGCCAACCACACACACACGCTCGCCAGTTTCGATGACGGCATCAGCGTTGTCTAACAGTGGATGCGTACCATAGGCGAGTTGCGCTTTAGAAATTCTAATTAAATCCATACTATCTGTTTACTCTTATTCTGTTTGCGTAAAAACTGACACACATCTTGTGCAGTGAAAGGCCAAAATAATTGCGGGCCTTGATCGCTTTTTAAAACGGGTATACTGGTCTGATACTCTGTAATTAATTCTTCATCACTCATAATATCAACAAGCTGTAAGCGATCATCACCTAACAACGGCGTGATCAAGTCCTGTGCTTGCTCACATAAATGGCAGCCATCGGTATGATATAAAATCCACTTAGCCATGGGTTATCAACCAGCTATTATGTATTTTTTTATTGCGTTTAAAATCAGGAGAAATCGTCTGCTCTGAAATATTAACTGCTTTTAATCCTAAGCCAATCAAGCCCACTTCATCCATGCTGAAACCTCGCATATTGTTCGAGAAAATCAACGTCCCTGATGGACTAAGGATTTTTTTAACCCATGTGAGCAGCTTGATATGATCGTTTTGCACATCAAATGCGTCTTTCATTCGTTTTGAGTTTGAAAATGTTGGCGGATCTAAAAAGATCAAATCGTACTGACTGGTTGCATGTTCAAGCCATTTCAAACAATCAGCTTGCTCAAATCGATAGCGAGTATTACTGATATTATTCAGTTCAAAATTATCCTGCCCCCATTTTAAGTAGGTTTTTGATAAATCAACTGTGGTTATCGCTTTAGCGCCACCAAGAGCGGCATGCACAGACGCTGTGCCTGTGTAGGCAAATAAATTCAAGAAGCGTTTATCTTTGGCATTTTCTTGGATATAACGACGTGCAAGGCGATGATCTAAAAACAAGCCTGTATCTAAGTAATCAAATAAGTTAACTTTAAACTTCGCACCAAACTCTTCAACTACTTGAGTACGATTTTGTTTAGCCATCGGTGTGTATTGTTCTTCACCTTTTTGCTTTTTACGTACTTTTACAGCAATATTTCCAGGTGCGATATTGAGCTGCTGTGAGGTTAACGAAATCACGTCTTGCAAGCGTTTATGCGCTGTCACATCGTCAATTTCTTTCGGTGCAGCGTATTCAAAAATAACGGCTGAATCACCATAGACGTCCACAGCAACATTGTATTCTGGAATATCGGCGTCATAAACACGATAAGCCTGAATATCATTTTGCTTAAGCCAATTTTTTAAGCCTTGCTTATTTTTCTTTACCCGATTGGCAAATGACATTGAGCCTTCGAAGTTTAAAGCCGGTTTATCTTCTGAACTTTGACTTACTTGTTTATCATCTAACTGATATAAGTTAAGTACGACATCAAGGGGACCATTTTTAAACTTATAACGTTTCAGTTTTACCAGTTTTAATAACTTAAACAGACTTTCATCCATGCCTAGTAGAGCAAGTTTCCAGTTGTTAAAATGTTTTTTAAAGCCTGTACCTAAAGCACTGTGTAAACTCACCAACTCAGCCATCGAACCAATACGTTCACCATACGGTAAATTTGAAATAACCACACCTGGTAATTTTGCCACTGAGGTAAGCTTAGTTGCATCGCTTTGTTTAAACTTGATCACATCACCTAGATCAGCTCTACGAGCATTATCTACTGCTTTGCTCAGTACATTAGCGTCATTGTCATGACCAATAAGCCATAACTTAGGGTCGGTAATTTGTGCTGTAAGCTGCTCTTTTAACTCTTTGTATTTAGCAATACTGAAACTTGGTAAACGCTCAAATGCAAATCCCTCACGGAATAAACCCGGCGCTTCATTACGCGCCATGCCAGCAGCTTCAATCAAAATAGTGCCAGCACCACAGCAGGGATCAAATAGCGGCTGTTGAACATTATCAAGCCAACCACTGCGTTTGATCAGTGCTGCCGCTAAATGCTCTTTAATAGGTGCCTTACCTTGACCTTCTCGGTAACCACGTTCAGATAAACGCGGCCCTGAATAATCGATATACATGGCCACACCTTGACGCGATAAACGCGCAACAACGCGTACATTGGCATCTTGTTTATCAACATTTGGCCGCTGTTCAAATAAATCATTAAAATAATCAACAATCGCATCTTTGATCACTAAACCTGAGAACTGGGTATTTTTAAGTGAGTCGTTGGTACCATTAAAGTCGACTGCAAAAGTTTGCGTTGGACCAAACCATTCCTGCCAAGGCTGTGAGCGAGCAAAATTGTAAAGGCTTTCTTTATTATTAACGCCCTCCTTCTCTTCGATCAACATCAGCACTCGTGTCGCGAAGCGGCTCATTAAACAGACCTTTTGTGCTAATGTAGTGTCGGCGTCAAAACGCACAGAACCGACTGTTTGTTTGGTCACCGTAGCGCCAATGTCAGTAAGTTCATCAACCAATAAATTTTCGATTCCGATAGAAGTAAGTGCGATAAAATGCAAAGTAATAACCCTTAATAGCTAATTGCTCGGGATTATAACATAGGTTGGGTCACAAACACGCGATAAACAAAGGAACTACAAAAAATATGCTTAGGCTGTTTTACTGTTTTGTGCGTGGTTATAAATTGGATGAACACGATTGTTAAGTATACGAATAGCTTCAAATTGATTAAGGCTTAAATTTTCATCAAGCTTAAAATGCTCAGATAGACAAATGCACAAAGAGGCTTCTTTACAGTGGTCAACAATCAAAAACTCACCGCTTTGTTCGCTAGTTTGCAATCTTATAACTGCTTCAATACTGGGCTCATTGCCTTTGTAGGGTTCGAAAAACCAACTTTTTGCCAGCATTGGCTTCAAATAAAATTTAGCCGCTGTCGCATTAAGTGCGATTTGGCA
This sequence comes from Pseudoalteromonas arctica, assembly GCF_012927645.1. Lineage (GTDB taxonomy): Bacteria > Pseudomonadota > Gammaproteobacteria > Enterobacterales > Alteromonadaceae > Pseudoalteromonas > Pseudoalteromonas arctica_A. The sequence continues at coordinate 108,226 of NZ_JABBMT010000001.1, forward strand.
TAGCTGTGCGCCATTCCATAGATTAAATCCAGCAAGATATTGATAAACCTGCTGATAAAAGGCGGCATCTTCTAAACTAAAGTTAGGTTGGGTAAAAATAGCATCGGTGAGTTGGCGTAGTTTATAAGGCGTGCACAGCTGCATATCTTGATCTAAATCGATCAATAAACGATTTCGTACTGGACAAGCAATCCATTGCCACTGCTTTGATGCTTGTAACATGCGTTCCCTACCCCCCTATTAATTAATCTTATGAATAGTGGAGTATAGCGGCTTTTGACCAATTAATATATATTTCTTTAGAACATTTATTGAACGATCAAAAGCTTAAATAACGGATCTTTATAAGCCTTGCAGGATCGTTTTTACCAATTGCGGTCCTTTATATATAAATCCAGTGTATATCTGTAACAGATCCGCACCTGCATTTAACTTTTCTTTCGCACTGGCAGCATCATCAATGCCGCCCACTCCAATAATAGGTAACTTGCCCGCAGTTAGGCGCTTGAGCTCTTTAACTACGTGCGTTGAACGCTCACGAACCGGTTGACCAGACAAGCCACCAGCCTCATCAGCATACTGTTGTCCGTGTACAGCTGCTCGCTCTAAAGTGGTGTTTGTTGCAATCACACCATCAATATTATTATTTACTAATGACTCACTAACTTGCGCTATTTGTACAGCATCAAGATCTGGGGCAATTTTTACTAGCATTGGCACTTGTTTGTTGTGTTTTGCGATCAGATCAAGTTGCTCGTTTTTCAAGCTTTGTAGTAAGTCATCAAGCGCCGCACCATATTGAAGGTCACGCAAGCCAGGGGTATTTGGCGAAGAGATATTAACCGTAATGTACGAAGCATGCTCAAACACTTTACGCATACAGTGGATGTAATCGTCTTTACCTTGTTCATTTGGGGTATCTTTATTCTTACCAATATTGATACCTAGAATGCCGTCGTATTTAGCAGCCTTGACGTTATTAATTAGGTTATCAACGCCTTTATTATTAAAGCCCATACGATTGATAATTGCATTTGACTCCGGCAGACGGAAAATACGCGGCTTGTCATTACCTACTTGTGGACGAGGTGTTACAGTACCAACTTCAATAAAGCCAAAACCCATCTTTGCAAACGCATCTATGCATTCTGCATTTTTATCAAGACCAGCGGCCAATCCTACTGGGTTTTTAAACTGTAAGCCTAAAAATTCGACTGGATGATCTGCCACTGATTGCGACCATGCAGCACTGAATGGGGTATTGTTAAAACGGCGTAAATTGTGCAGTGCAAATTCATGGGCCCATTCCGCATCACGGGTGAACATAAAACGGCGAGCAAGATCGTAAAACATGAAATAATCCTCTTAATAAAAAAATACCCCAGACTAGGCTGGGGTATTGTATAACAATTTTAATGATTAACTCATTATTTTCATGTGAGAAAATAACCAGCCAGTGCCAATTGCTTATTTTGCAGATGTATCACAGTTATGGCTAAGTAGCATAAGTTCGCGTAATGCAACTGAGAACTTAGCAAAATCATGACTTTGTGAAGTCTTAAATTCGGCTAACATTTGCTTCCAGCGTTGTAGTAACAAATCTTGGCTATCCATCCACTGATCAATTTGACCGTCCACATCCTTGTCATCACCTGTGAAGTTGTTTAATACCACTTCCGATAATGTACGTTGTTGCCAATCAAGTTCTTCACGATAAGATGCACGCGCCAATGCTTGCCAATGATTTGCCACAGGCTGATGAGTAATTTGGTCAAGGAACCAATGCAGTCCCATGCGTGCACCTAGTTTGAAGTAGGTATTAGATACCATATCAATACTACGTCCTGAATTTGCTGCAACTTCAGCTAAGTCCATTACTGAGAACAAGCTAGAAAGCGATACGATGCGTGTTGCAAGTTCAGCTGGCACTGCACTTTCAATAAGCTTGTCTGCGGCAGCGGCTAAACGTTCACCTTCTTTTTCAACCATGTAGTTAGTTAAGTTTGCACTTAAATCAGCAAAGGTCGGTGCAATGAAGGCAATTGTTTGCTCAATATTTTGTGCTTTATTGCGATGACGTAAGAACCAACGTGTTGCTCGGCGTACTGTACGACGTAATTGATACAACATTTCAGTTTGCACTGCAGCTGGGATCTTGTTATCAAGATCAACAATTGCAGACCAAGTATCACGCATTTGGAATACTTCACTGGCAACAGAGTAACATAACGCTATTTCAGCTTCGTTTGCGCCAGTTTCTTCATGCATACGTACCATGAAGTTCAGACCCATATCGTTAACGATATTATTAGCTAACTTAGTAGCTATGATCTCTTTACGCAGTGGGTGATTATCCATCGCTGTATTGAACTTTTCACGTAGCGGTAAAGGGAAAGACTTCACTAACAGCTGACGATAATATGGGTTTTCTGTGATGTCGTCAGTCACGAGTGACTCTTTAAGTACCATTTTAGCGTACGACACAAGTACCGATAACTCTGGGCGAGTTAAATCTTTACCCGCTGCAGCGCGTTCAGCCAACTCTTCATCGCTTGGAATAAATTCAATTGCACGATTTAACTTGCCATCTTTTTCAAGGGCATGAATAAAACGTACTTTTTCTTTAAGCGTTGATGAGCCTTTTAATTGCGTAATTGACAGTGTATGCGTTTGACGATAACAATCTTTCAATACTAGTTGTGCAACTTCATCGGTCATTGAATACAGTAGTTCATCACGTTGTTTACGTGTTAAATCACCAGCTGTAACTAAACCATTAAGTAAAATTTTGATATTTACTTCGTTATCAGAACACGCAACACCACCTACGTTATCGATAAAGTCTGTATTAACGCGACCGCCTTTAGCTGCAAATTCAATACGTCCTAATTGGGTTGCACCTAAGTTGCCACCCTCACCGAGTACTTTTGCACCAAGCTCACTACCATTAATACGTAGGGCATCATTTGCACGATCACCTACATCTGCATCGCTTTCTTTACTGCTCTTAATGTAAGTACCAATACCGCCATTCCATAATAGATCGAATTCCATCATTAAGAATGCTTTGATCAGCTCGTTTGGTGTCATGCTGGCTTTTTTAGTGCCCAACATTTTTTTCATTTCTGGCGTTAAAGTGATTGATTTAGCCGCACGTGAAAACACCCCGCCGCCCGCTGAAATCAAGTCCTTGTTGTAGTCTTCCCATGATGAACGAGGTAAGTTAAACAGGCGCTCGCGCTCTGGGTAAGAAGTCGCTGAATCTGGGTTTGGATCAACAAAAATATGCAGATGGTTAAATGCCACTTGCAAACGGATATGCTTGGATAACAACATCCCATTACCAAATACATCCCCAGCCATATCACCAATTGCAACTACTGTAAAATCAGTTGTTTGTGTATCAATGTCCATTTCGCGGAAATGACGCTTAACCGACTCCCATGCACCTTTGGCTGTAATACCCATTTTCTTATGGTCATAACCTACTGAACCACCTGATGCGAACGCATCACCTAGCCAGAAGTTATATTCATTAGCAATACCATTGGCGATATCAGAGAAAGTAGCTGTGCCTTTATCAGCTGCTACAACCAAATATGCATCATCTTCATCATGACGAGTTACATCAACCGGTGGTACAATTTCACCTTGGATGATGTTATCTGTGATATCTAATAAACCACGAATGAAGATTTTGTAACACTCTTGGCCTTCTTTGAAGAATGCGTCACGATCTGTTGGCAGTTGTTTACAAACAAAGCCGCCTTTTGAGCCTACAGGTACAATCACTGTATTCTTTACTTGTTGTGCTTTAACTAAACCAAGTACTTCAGTACGGAAGTCTTCACGACGATCTGACCAACGCAGGCCACCACGCGCAACTTTACCACCACGTAAATGCACACCTTCTACACGTGGAGAATAAACAAATATTTCAAATGCAGGTAATGGCAATGGCATATCTGGAATTAAGCTTGGGTTTACTTTGAACGACACATAAGACTTAAACTGACCTATGTCATCTTTTTGGAAGTAGTTAGTACGCAGCGTAGCAATGATCATATCGACATATAAACGAATAATACGGTCATCATCTAAGTTAGCAACGTTTTCAAGCTCTACATAAATTTGTGCAATTAGCTTATCAAGCGTCTTAACACTGGCAGGACTTTTAACCGAGAACTTTTTAGCAAATAAATTAACAATTTGCGTACCTATATGCGGGTAATTAGCTAATGTGCTCTCGATATAACTTTGCGAAAAAGTAACCCCAACTTGGCGCATATATTTTGCGTAAGCACGTAAAATTGATGCTTCGCGGCCTGTTAAGCCACCCATTAACACTAAGCGGTTAAAACCGTCATTTTCTAAACGGTTGCTCCACACGCTAGTTAGTGCGGCACGAAAACGTGCTGATACTTTATCGAAATCTGCAATGCCTTTACTATCTAGTAGCATTGAAAAGTCCATGATCCAGTTGATACGGCCATCGCTGGTTTTAACCGAATAAGGCGTTTCACCAATGACACGCAAACCAAAGTTTTCAAGCATGGGCATAACGTCTGATAAATGGATTGGCTCATCTTTGTGGAATAAGCTCAAACGTACAATATTGCTGCTTGCTTCTTCTTGCGGACGGTAAAACAACATTTCAAGCTTGTTATCGTCATTCAATAGTTCAAGCTTTTCAATATCAACAACAGCGGCACTTGGCAGAACTTCATCTTTGTATGAACGCGCGAATGCATTAGCATATTTACGATTTAAATCGTTACCACGCGCTTCACCAGCAGATTCTAACAATGCGGATTGTAATTTATCTTCCCAAGTACGAGCTGCTTCTACTAAATTATTTTCGATGTCTTTCACGTTATATTCTATATTGTTGTCAGTCACACGCACGGTATAATGAGTACGCGCCAGTGTAGACTCAGAGAAGAAGGTAGTAAATTCGACTTTATCGCCAGAATTAAATGCGGAGCCTAAAATAGACTGAGTTTCACGCCGCAGCGCGGTGTTGTAACGCTCACGCGGTACATAGACCATGCAAGAGAAAAAACGACCATAGGCATCTTTACGCACAAATAAGCGACACATATCGCGCTCTTGTACTTGTAAAACACCCATTGCAACTTCAAGTAATTCGCTTTCTCGGGCCTGAACGAGTTCATCACGTGGATAGGTTTCAAGAATATTTAACACCGCTTTATAAGCATGCGTGCCTTTAGCAAAGTCACACATTTCCATGATGCGGTTTATTTTACTTTTTAAAACCGGCACATCAGCGGCGCTGTTGTTGTAGAAGCTTGATGAGAATAACCCGATAAAACGGTCTTCACCAATCACATTCCCCTCATCATCAAAACGCTTGATACCAACATAATCGATGTAAGCTGGGCGATGTACGCGTGATAGCGAATTAGTTTTAGTAAGGATCAACAAGTTATTGCTACGAGCTTCTTGACGTGCAACTTCTGGTAATTCAGATAACAGGCGAGAATGCTCTTCGGTTGAATTTTTCATTAAACCTAAGCTGCCCTCGATTTTACCTTTAAGCTGGTAATCACCTTGCACTGGTGATAAATCGTATTGACGATAGCCCATTAAGGTAAAGTTATCTTTAACTAACCAATCTAAGAACTCAACAGTCTCTGCCACTTCATTGGCATTGTTGTTATGATTACGTTTTGGTAATTCTTTACTAACCGCAATTAACTTTTTGCGGATCGGTTGCCAATCTTCTACCGCAGTAGACACATCATTCAACACTGACTCAAGCTCTTTTTTGAACGAGTCAATTACTGAAGAATCTGTTTGGCGATCAATCTCGATAAAAAACACTGTTTTTGTAGAGCTAGACTCTTGTTCGGCTTTTAAATTTGATAAAGCTGAGATTTTAGCGTTTTTATCGCGTTGAATCTTAAGTGGGCTGTGTAATAGCAAGTGAGATGCGATATTTTCGCGAGTCATCGCCATACGAACAGAATCAACTAAAAATGGCATATCTTTAGCGATAATTTCGACGATAGTGTGTGATGACTGCCAGCCATCTTTTGCTACTTCAGGATTAAAAACGCGGATCACCGCATCATCAGAGGTATTTTTTTCTAGCGAGTTCCATAGGCTAAGTGCAGCGCCATATAAGTCACTATCATTGCGATGTGCCAAATCTTCTTTAGACATATTGCTGTACAAGGATTTGGCGAATTTCTCAACGAGTAACACATTATCAGCGTGAACTTTTTTCTGGATCAGCTTACAGACATTATCTAAGATAACCGAGGCTTGCCCTTCATTTCGTGTCATTACATGTTCCTTAAATCTATACCACCTACTTAGATGGAAAATTTGTACAGCAATTTAGTGTGTGGAGTCAGGCAAATTCTAACCCTTTTAAGATTAATAAACAGCCCTTTCGATGAAAACATTTTAAGCATTTCAGCTATTTGGTCATCTATTCACAAATTATAGATATAAATGGCCTTTACAGGCCATTTAGGAGCAAAATTATTCAGATTATTTTTTCTGGTCAGTCCAGATCAAACTACCAATTGCTGGTAAAAGCAAGACCGCGCCAAGCATATTGACTAAAAACATGAAGGTTAACAATATTCCCATGTCAACTTGGAACTTCAGATCAGAGAAAATCCAGGTGCTCACACCAATAGCTAACGTGATACCGGTAAATAACACCGCACTACCACGCTCAACAAGTGCGTTACGATACGCCACAGGTAGAGCAACACCTTGTTTTAATTGCCCCACCATTGATGACAAAATATAAATCCCATAATCCACCCCAATACCAACACCTAATGCAATCACGGGTAGCGTTGAAACAGTCAGGCCGATTTCAAGTTGCACCATCAACGCTTGCGCGAGAGTCGATACAATATACAAAGGCAACACTACCGCGATGGTCGCTTTTACACTCTTAAAGCTAATTAAGCATAAAATAATGACCGCACCATAAACATATAACATCATAGGCAGTTGTGCAGCAGCCACTGATTCATTGGTTGCTGCCATTACGCCAACAGGCCCTGACGCCAACTTAAACTGCAGCATATCGGTTTGCTCTGCAATGGCAAATTGCTTAACACTGGCAATGATATGTTCAATGGTCTGCGCTTTATGATTATCTAAAAAGATAATCACAGGCATAACTGAACAATCACCATTAAGTAAACCGGTACTGGTTTCGACTCGTGAGGTAGATTGCACCAAACTTGCCGTATTACGAGGCAAACTTTGCCACTTTAAATTACCTTCGTTATATCCAGCATTAACCGACTGCGCTACTGAGCTTAGAGATACTGCTGATTGCACACCTGCTAAGTTTTCAACTTTATATTGAAAACGACTAATGCGCTCCATTACGTCGTGCTCTGTACATGCTGCAGGGTAAGCCTCGACAATTACTTTTAGAATATCGGATGAAATTGTATATTTGTCCGATATTAAAAAAGTATCTTGGTTATAACGAGCATCTTGATGCAATGACGGTGCGCCTGCATGTAAATCGCCAATATGCATTTTACCTGCTTGCCAATAACCTATAGCAAATAATACTAAAGTGCAGCCGATAATAATTTTCGCGCATTTTGGATCAGTGGCTTTAACTAGCAGATCACGAGTTGAATCAAGTAAGTTTGCTGTTTCGCTGCTGCTTGATTGAATATGAACTGTATTTTCAAAGCGCATATACGATGCCCATACTGGCAATAAAATTAAATTAGTAAAAATAATAACAGCCACACCTAAACTTGCTGTGATAGCCAGTTCACGAATTATGCCTATATCTATGGTCAGTAACGTCAAAAAGCCGACCGTGTCCGACAGCAATGCAATACCACCGGGTATTAACAGCGCTCTAAAACTAGCCTGACAGCAAAGACGCGTATTACTGCTTCCTTCGGTGACTTTTTTACCAATTGCATTGATCATCTGTACGCCATGACTTACGCCAATAGCGAATATCAAAAAGGGTACTAAAATCGACATTGGATCCAGACCAAAGCCTAAGCTCGACAATATCCCTAACTGCCAAATCACAGCAATAATTGAACAGGCTATAGGTAAAATAGTGAGTTTGATACTGCCGCAAAATAACCACACCATGATGAAAGTAAACGCGATAGCAATGGCAAAAAATAACACAACCCCTTTCGCACCTTCGGCAATATCACCAGCCATTTTGGCAAAACCAATGATATGGATACTTATTTTATCCGTGCTTAATGGCTCGCGAATTTCGCTTTCTAGTTTTTGTGCGAACGCTAACGTATCAAGCTTTTCTTGTGTTTGCGGATCGGTTTCCATCAACTGTGCGGTCACCATCGCACACGAGTAATCAGAGGCAATCATCCTGCCAACTACTTTCGCTTTTTCGATATTCTCTTTAACAACGGCTAAACCTCGTTGATCGGCAGTAAAATTAGCGGGAATAATTGGCCCCCCCGCAAAGCCGTCCTCAACAACTTCAACAAAACGTGCACTGGGTGAAAAAATTGAATTCACTAACGGACGATTCACCCCAGGAATGAAATACAACTGATCATGAACAGCTCTTAATTGGGTGAAAAACTCAGGATTAAAAATATCACCGCTATCATCACACACTGAGATCAAAATACTATTTGCACCACCAAATTGCTTTTCATGTTTTAAATACACTTTCATATAATCATGATTGAGTGGAATATTTTTATTAAATGAAGCATCAAGTTGGATTTGTGTGGCTTTAAAACCTAAAAAACATGTTATTAAAATAAAACTAATCACCATTATTAATCGATGACGAAAAACTGCTTTCTCTAAAAAATTGACAATTGTATGCATTATGGAGCCATCCCCTTCACTTTAATGCCATTTTCTGATGCCATAACCAGTTTATTTTCAAATATAACGGCATCAAGAACTGCTTTACCATCGGCTAACTGCTCAATAGTAAGCTGATTATTTTTATAGTGGAAAATCACACCGCTGTTGGCAAGTAACAACCATTGATTGTTACCGCTTGCGATAATACTATTAATTGTGGCTGTTTTATTATTGCTTATTGGTTGCCATTGCTCACCTAGCTGACGGCTAAAAATATTGCCTCTTAAACCCGCAACTATTTCTTGCCCTTGTTCATCGTTGGCGTAAGCAAAAAAAGAACCTTGGTAAATTTCTTCATCGCGCTGCCAAGTTTTTCCGTTGTCGGTACTATGCGCTAACAAACCCATTTCGCCCACCAACATGAGCTTATCTTTTGTTGCAACAATACGATTAAAGTGCGGCAATATTGATGCAGTTTCGGCTTCATAGCCTTGTGGATCTGATCTTTTTAAATCATTTAAGTAATCTCTATCATCAGCAAATAATAAAGAATCCAGAAAACGTTTTTGCCAATATTTGCCACCATCACTGGTTTCATAAAACATACCATAGGCACCCACAGCAAAGCCGTGTAATTCACTGGTAAATAAAATATCTAAGCAAGGTTTATCTAATTGCGTGTCCACCTGTTGCAACTGCCAGTTTGCACCACCGTCATTAGTATGAATAATAGTCGCATCATGCCCGCAAGCCCAACCAAGTTCACTGCCACTGAAGGTAACCGCCGTTAATAACACTTGCGTTGGCACGCTCGCTTGTTGCCAATTTTTTGCATTACTGCTTGTAATTATAGTGCCATGTTTTCCAACAGCGACCAGTTGTTTTCCTGTGTATTCAATATCGGTCAACAGGGTTTTATCTGCTTTAGTTGCGACAATCGCAGCAAGTGGTTCAGCAGCAATAGAATGAGTTGAAAGGCTCGCCACAGCGGCAAGGCCTGCATAAAGCATGTACTTCATAAATTAAAATCGCCTTGAAAAGAATGTGTTTGTCGGTATATAACGTGCAGTCCGGGGACTCGGTAAGTGTCATGACCCAGTGCGTGTCAGAGTGACAAACGCGATTTGAAATAATAAAAAAGCACCTAGATAATGCTAGGTGCTTAGAGTGTTTTAACGACCTTCGCGGCGCAGTGCACTTGAGGTAAATTCATTATCATTAAACGATTTTGAGAAATCATACATTTTCTCTTGGTTATCTAAACCAATCGCTAGGTAACGGCGTGAATTCAAATCGTAGTAAACGTCTAACGTACTCCAGTTAGTAAGTGCATCGTAATAGTTAATTGTATGAGCCATGGCTACACGATACATTTGATCACGGTTATCATAGATATCCGTCACTTGAACTTGCCAACTATCTTCATCTATATAAAATACCCGCTTTTTATAAATATGGCGTGTATCACTTTTGAGATCCGCTTCGACAACCCAAACACGGTGCTTTTCATAACGCACGTGTTCTGGTTTGATGTGACCGGCCATCAGAATATCATCATACTGTAGCTTATCACTATGTAGCTTATAACTATTGTATGGGACATAAAGCTCTTGCTTACCTTTGAGCGTCCATGTGTAGCGATTTGGCGAACCATTAAACATATCAAAGTCATCTGTTGTGCGTAAGCTATCAGCTGCGGTGCCTGGTGCATCGTAAGCAACATTAGGCGCACGGCGAACACGACGTTGGCCAGAATTGTAAGTCCACGCTTGTCGCGGAGTTAAAATTTGATCCATGGTTTCATGAACTAATAGCGCCGTACCAGCTAACCGTGCAGGTTCGGTGACTTTTTGTTTAAACTTAAATAAAATATTAGATTCTTGTAGCTCTGCAGGCGTTGCTTTTGGATCGGAGTACTTAACTAACAGTTGCTCATCAAAACCAACCATATTATACGAACCTGATGCTGTAGGAGCTGCTTGACCACCAAAGCGCTCAATTGACAGCCCGCGATAACGTAATAAATGGTTCCAGATTGCCTCTAAGCCAGTTTTTGGAATAGGGAAAGGAATACCAATTGCGGTATTTTTTATCCCATTCCCCTCTTCAATCAACTCTGCAGTTGGTGCGTATTGTTTTGTCGCATCATAGACAAACTGAGGGTTTGAAGCACTGCGATGAGTAGTATAGATATTCATTTTAAACGTATCCGGATACGCTTCAAAAAGCGCTACTTGACCAGGACTTAAATTTGCTTGGTATTTATCAACATTTGATTTATCAATAGTGAAAAGTACTTTGTCGTCAGCATACGGATCTGGGTGATGCATTCCCGGCGTATAACCTGCCGGTGCTTTAGTAATACCACCTGTCCACGCAGGGATCGAGCCATCTGCATTACCTGCTTTTTCTGCGCCTAAAGGAGTTAGATCTGCACCTAAACGTGCTACTTCTTCATTCGTCATTTTGGCAACGGCCGCTGTTGTAGAAAACAAGCTACATAACGTTAATGCGATGAGGGTAGGTTTTTTTATCATCATGATACCCCTAAATTGAATATTTAATATTGAAAGAAACAAAATCACGGTCTGAGAAAGTATTAATATCACCGCCACCCCAGAAAGAGTTGTAACTAAAGTCAAATGACCATGCATTTTGATAATTAAAGTTCGCTGTAACACCAAGTGACTTACGATCCTCTATAAATAAGAACATCGGATCGGGTGTGTTACCATTTACATCGTGCGAAAATACAAAACGAGGTGAAAAGTTAACTCCCTTAAAGAAGTTATAATAATCGCCCTTGGCAATTAAGCGATATCCCCACGATGATGCTGATGCAAACTCTTTTTGCTCTGGCCCATTTGATAAAGCCATATGAAGTGTTGAGTAATCATCGGTACCAGGTCCGGTCATAATACCGCTTCGACCAGTACCTGATACATTTAAACGCATTTCATCATATTCAGGCATGTTATTAATGTGCACACCGCCTACTTCACCCACTACAGCCCAACTATCTGCACCCAGCGATGGGCCAAATAAATGTGTTGCAGTAAACTGTAGCTGACTTGTATTGCGTTCAATATAGCCTTTTGCTAATTCACCGGCTGCAGTTGTACTGATGTCATTTCCTTTACTCATTTGCGAAATACCGGCAAATTCAGGACGTAAACCAGCCAGGGCTAGTTGCTCTGGCATTGCTGCGTAGAGTAATTCAACATCATCAATTTGTAATGGTTCATCTTCACGGAAGGTAAATTCACCAGCAAAAGCTGTTTCACCAAGTGAAGTATTAAAACTCAAACCATACAGTTTAATATCCTCTGGGTATTCATTTTTAGCGAGCGAAAACGCTTTTAAGTTAGAAATATTATCTTCTGTGATCTCTGTGTTTAAGATCATCCCTAAATCGTGTTGAATAGCAGAGTCTGTAAAGTTAGATACTCGTCCAGATACAAGTGGACGTCGGCTATGATAATTAACATGATAAAGCGCCACTTCAGAATCGTTTAATTCAGGTAAAAACATTCCTAATCGTAAACCATATTGACCACCATTATCAGGTTCAACTTTACCAATATCACCTTTGCCTTTTAAAGCCACCTTAGTAGGATAAGACAAATACATTTCAGCAAGTAGCTCCTTGCCTTCATCGCTTGATGGATCAATCCCTTTACTGGCTGCCGCTAATGCAAAATCAGTTGCTAAATTATTTAAACTTGTAGTTAAAAAGTCTAAATCGATATCAGGGTTGGAGGTAAAACCAAGCTGTACATTTTGCTGATAACCATTTTCAGCGGCAAAGTCATTGGTTGAAAAGTACGTTCCGGCTGCAGGCAAACGTGTTTCATGCCATTGGTACTGGTAAAAGCCTTCCAAAGTCACATTTTCAGTGATCCCTAAAGATGCCCATAACATACCAACTGGGATAAAGGCCTCTTTTAACTCGGCACCCGGCGCTTTTAATCGGTCAATATCGACCGGATTTACATTAATACCGTGAGAAATTAATGTACTTTCCCCCCAGTTTATTACTTGTTGTCCTAAGCGGATAGAAAGTGGGTTATTACCCTCATTCAAATCAAAGTTGGCCCACACATAAGCATCTAATAGACGGATATCCGCGCAGCTTTGCTTTTTAGTATCTTTGTCATCACACGCGTCTACTTGCTTTCCTGATGTAGGATTTGTGTAAGCACGGCTACCATCCATTAACTCAAAATCATAAAAATACATAAACCGAGTGAACAAGCCATAGTTATCTTTACTAATGGATAAGTCATGGGTGCCTTTTAATAGTTTTGAGAATGAGTCTCCACTATCAAAGTTCAAATCACCTGCATCACTATTATTCGAGTAAGAGCCTGGTTGCATCCATACGTCTTGCGATGAATAAACCGTATTCCCGAGTGCAGGATTGTAACCGTCCCAATTGAATGCCGGATTATTACTTTTACCTATTAATCCAAAGTCGCGGTCTTCAACACGAATGCTTTGCCCATAGGAAAAAGTAGAATCAAAGGTTATATCAAAGCCTCCGGCCTCAAATGTTGCAGCTTGAGTTGGTGCTGCTGATAATCCTAAAGTAGCAGCTGCGATGCCTAGTACTAGTTTATTTTTAACAAAAAGCGATCTTCTTATCATTGTGTGTCCCCCTGTCGCGGGTAATTTTGTGATCAAGTTATTGTTTTTGGTATAGTCGTAACGATAGAAGCGAAATAAAGAAATTTCAAATAGAACGCATTCAATCGTCATGATTTTTCTGTTTAGTTGACGTTCATCTAATGGTAAGACGTCCTACCAGATAATTTATACACGTAAATTAACAATAGGACAAATCGAATTAACAAAAAAATAATAATATAAGTGTTTATTTTAAAAATTATTTTAAGCAACGCGTTCCAAACGTAAAAATTTATGCTCTGGGGTAAGTAAAAGTCGAAAGCGCCCTCTTACTCCTAAAGAAGAAATAAAAGGACGTAAATGGCTGGCGGCAAAACGAACTTTTTTTCCGCTATCTTCAGTTACTTGAACCGAGGTATACTTACCTTCATAGTAATCCATACATTGTTTGTAAGTTAGGTTCAGTAAAAAATAATATTCGACCATAATTTATTGTAGTGCTTTATCAACTTTTTCATACAAGTCGTCACTTAAATTATCAAGTAAAGCAAGACGTTGCAACTGAGCTTTGATAGCAACCGAACGTACTTCATCGTATCTGCGCCATGACATAAATGGCGTGAGCATACGTGATGCATTTTGGGGGTTGATGGCATTAAGCTTGACCAATAAGTCGCCTAACAATTGATAACCTGCGCCATCTTCACGGTGAAATTGTGCGGTATTAAAATGGCTAAAACTGCCCACTAATGCCCTGACACGGTTTGGGTTTGAAAAATTAAAACAAGGGTGATCATATAATTTTTTGATATTAGCTATGGCGTCATCGCCACCTTGCATTGCTTGCAATGCAAACCACTTATCCATCACTAACACATCATGGCGCCACTGACTGTCAAATTGGTTTAACAACTCTTTTGCTAAGGGGTTGTCAGCTTTTACCACTGCACTGAGTGCGGCGAGTACATTGGTCATATTATGTGAATTAGCAGTACTAACAAGGAGTTGATTAATATCAAGCGCATTGATTTTTGCCAAATAATGTAAGCACATACCTTTTAATGCACGTATAGCGACAGCTGTTGCACTCACCGATCCGTCATCAATTAGACTTTGATAACAGCCTAAGAACTCACTACGCAATTGCTGAGCAATTTGTAACTCAAACTGATTTGTCACCGCAACCAATTGATCCACAGGAATGACATTAAACTCAGCTGCAAGGGTATCAAAACTAGGCAGCTTTAATAGTTCAGCAATTAAAGCTAAATCCCCCTCCTGAGCAACTAATAAACCACGTAATGCAGTAATAATTGCCGGATCCAATTGATTGTTTACAGGTGTTGCAATAGCCCCTTTAACTGCCTCTATGAACAATTGTTGTTGAGCATCCCAACGCGAAAAGTCACTGCGCGCAAAGCGCATAATATGCAATAATTCAGTGGCTGTATTTTGTTGCTCTACAATACACGGCGCTGAGAAGTCTTCTAACAGAACCGCGACTGGCTTCGTGGTTAAACCATCAAAGTTAAATGTTTGCTGTGCGGTTGTGACATTTAAGACATGATCAACTGGCTGCCCTTCAAACTGTAAAGGGACAGACTCGCCCTGTTGATCAAGTAGCTCGATAGCAAATGGGATATGTAATGGTGCATTATCTGGCTGATTAAGGGGGGCGAGCTGCTCTATATGCAGTGAAAAAGTACCACTGAGCTTATCATACTCTTGTTTGACGATTAGCCGTGGTGTGCCAGCTTGGCTATACCAACGTTTAAACTGAGCCAAATCGATACCTGAGGCATCACTCATAGCTGCAACAAAATCATCACAGGTAACGGCTTGCCCATCATGACGCTGAAAATACATTGCCATGCCCTGCTGGAATTTCTCTTCCCCCAATAAAGTATGCATCATACGGATAACCTCAGCGCCTTTGTCGTACACAGTCACTGTATAGAAGTTATTCATCTCAATCACTTGTTCAGGACGGATCGGATGTGCCATAGGACCTGCATCTTCACTAAATTGATGAGTCCGCATTACTTTTACCGCATCAATACGATTCAGTGCTCGCGAGCCTAAATCACTACTAAACTCTTGATCGCGAAAAACTGTTAAGCCTTCTTTTAGCGACAGTTGAAACCAATCACGACAGGTCACTCGGTTTCCCGTCCAGTTATGAAAATACTCATGGCCAACGATTGACTCTATAGTGTGATAATCTTTATCAGTAGCGGTTTGTTGATTAGCCAACACACATTTAGAGTTGAAAATATTCAGACCTTTATTTTCCATCGCGCCCATATTGAAAAAATCCACAGCAACGATCATATAAATATCTAAATCATACTCAAGATTAAAACGCTGCTCATCCCACTGCATTGATTTTTTAAGTGATGCCATAGCGTGAGGGGTTTTCGGCAAATTCCCTTTATCAACAAACAAGGCTAAATCAATTGTACGACCACTTTGCGTAATAAAGGTATCTTCAAGTACATCAAAGTCCCCTGCTACAAGTGCGAACAAGTAACTTGGCTTTTTGAATGGGTCTTGCCATTTTGCAAAGTGACGGCCATTGTCTAATTTGCCTTCCACTAATTTATTACCATTTGATAATAAATGAGTAAATTGCTCATCAGCAATAATCGTTACGTCAAAGCTTGCTAGTACGTCTGGGCGGTCAAGGTAATAGGTTATTTTTCTAAAACCTTGCGCTTCACATTGTGTACAATACGCACCGCCAGATAGATATAAACCCTCTAAAGATGTATTAGTTTTTGGCGCTATTTCATTAACGATTGTAAGCTGACATTGCTCGGGTAAATTATGGATCACAAGCTGCTCATCACGTTGGTCATAATCTGTATAGGCGTTGTTATCTACCGTAATTGAGATCAGCGTCAAGTCTATGCCATCAAGTACTAAATCTGCCACACCAGCTATTTTTTTCGTGATCGTCATTACACTCGTAACACGGGTATTTAACGGCAATAAATCGAAGGTCAAATCAATGTGATCAATTAAAAATGGTGGAGCTTGGTAATCTTTAAGATACTGTGCTTGAGGTTTTTTTAATGCAGTCATGTGAAACTCCAAAGTGGCTCCTCTTGACAGAGGAGCGTATAATTTATGGCTATTGTTTTGGCTGAATACGTAAAATCTTAATGCCTAGGTAAGCATAAATAACAGCTAAAAATGGATTAATAAGGTTAAAAAATGCATACAGCGCATAATCAAAAGGGTTGATCAGCAAGACACTTTGCATGTAAGCACCACAGGTGTTCCATGGGATCAGAGGACTGGTGATCGTCCCGCCATCTTCTAATGTTCTTGATAAGTTAACTGGTTTTAAACCACGTTTTTCATATTCTTCTTTAAACATCCGACCTGGAACCACAATCGCGATATACTGATCTGCAGCAATTACATTGGTACCAATACAGGTCGCAATGGTAGCAGTAATTAAAGAACCGGTGCTTTTCGCAATTTTAAGAATGCTTTTTACAAAAATATCTAATAAACCTGTTTTTTCCATAATAGCGCCAAACATCAATGCCGTCATGATCAACCACGTTGTGGTTAACATGCCAGACATCCCGCCACCACTGAGTAATGAATCCATTTTTTCATCGCCTGTCAGGATACTAAAGCCATCAAAAAATGTACTCCAAACTAATTTAAAATAACCGACAATTTGCCCCTGAGAGCCATCAATTTGCGTTGCAATTAGGTCTGATTGAAAAATCATTGCCCATATGGCACCAAGTACCGCACCGATTGAAATCGCCGGAAATGCTGGCATTTTTTTAATTGCTAACACCAGTAAAACAATCAGTGGCACCAGCATCTCTAAACCTATATTAAAGTTTTGCTGTAGAATAGCGGTTATTTCATCAATACGCCCAGCCTCACTTGACGCTGTGGCATTAAAGCCCATAAAAATAAAGATGATTAATGCAATCACAAAACTTGGTACAGTCGTCCATAGCATATGATGAATATGCTCGAATAAATCAGCTCCCACAACCGCAGGAGCTAAATTTGTTGTTTCAGACAATGGACTGAGCTTATCGCCAAAGTAAGCCCCAGATATTACGGCACCGGCCGTCACTGTTTGCTCTAATCCAAGGCCAGTAGCAACACCGAGTAGCGCAACACCTATCGTCGCCGCGGTGGTCCAAGAACTGCCAATACTCATTGCTACAATGCCACAAATTAAACAGCTTGCTGCGTAAAACCAACTTGGATTAATTACCTGTAAACCATAATAAATAAGCGTAGGTACAGTGCCTGACAGCAGCCAAGTGCCGATCAGCGCGCCAACCATTAACAAAATTAATATTGCGCCCAAAGATAAAGTGATCCCCTCTATCATCGCTTGTTCAAGTTTTTTCCAAGTATAGCCATTTTTAAGGCCAATAAATGCAGCTGTAAATGTAGCAAACAGTAGCGCAATTTGATTCGGTCCTGATGAGGAACTATCGCCAAATAAATAGACCGCCGCACCTAATAAACAGATCAGTACAGAAATAGGGATCAGGGCATCGAAAAAACTGGCCTGTTGGATGAATTTTTCTTTTTGTGAATTCAAAATTAAGACTCCTACGCGTATTTATATACACGTTTAATTATTATTTTTTAGCACAGACGCGGCACTTAGCCTAACTAAGTTACTTACTTTTGTCAGCGTTTAATCAGTAATTATAGCAATATCAAGAGTCTTAGGCAGCAAAAAAGGCGCTAAAGCGCCTTTTTTATTAACCGGTAAAACGAGTTATTTCTTAGCTACACGACCAAACTTAATATAATCTTGGGTAATTAACGCCGCTTCTTCTAAGAATGGATCTAAGTCGTCTAAAACATCAGGCGCATCATCCAAGCTTTCAATCGGGTTTTCACCTAAACGAGCAAGCCTTTCATTCATACGAACTAGTGCACGGGCTTCACCATCGTCTTTTTCTTTAATACGCTGCGCTTCTACTAGAGAAATCGTTTTCCGATCTTTCTCTTTTTTATAACGCGTAATATCTTGAAAAACATAGTTAAACTCTGGTTCTGATTTAATGCGTTCAGCATGCGCTTTACTCAAGTAAGCAATCGCTGGGTGTAAGTCATCAACCGAGTTATATTTGGCGCGTACGATACTATCCCATGGCAATGCATTATCCTCTTGGCTTTCCCCCCACTCCGCTGGATCAATTGCTGATGGGAATGAAATATCTGGGATCACACCTTTATGCTGTGTACTACCACCATTGATACGATAAAACTTTGCAATCGTGTACTGCACACTGCCAAGTGGATTATCGTATAAATCGTAAGCACGGCCTAAGCCCTTATGCTGCTGCACAGTGCCTTTACCAAACGTTTGCTCACCAATGATCACTGCTCGACCATAGTCTTGCATTGCTGCGGCAAAAATCTCAGAGGCAGATGCGCTGTAACGATCAACGAGTACTGTAAGTGGGCCATCGTAAAACGTAATACCATCACGGTCTTTCTGCTCTTCAATGCGGTTATTTGAGGTATGTATTTGTACTACTGGACCTTGGTCAAAAAACAAACCTGATAGTTGTGTTGCTTCATATAATGAACCACCACCATTTTGACGTAGGTCAATTATAATACCGTCGACTTTGGCTTCTTTTAATTTCGCCAGTTCAACTTTAACGTCTTTAGACAAGTTGTTGTAGAAACCAGGGATCTCGATAACACCTATTTTGCTGGTTAAATCAGAATATTTTGCTTTGAATACTTCTGATTTTGCAGCTCTGTCTTCGAGGCGAATTTTATCGCGAATAATTTCAACTACTTTCGGCGCACCATGATCATCAGCACCTTTTAAGTATTGTAACCGCACTTTAGTGCCTTTTGGTCCTTTAATTAAATCAACTACGTCATCTAAACGCCAGCCAATTACATCAACAAACTCTTCTTTGTCTTGAGCGACCCCTATAATACGGTCGTCCGCTTTAATTTGCTGCGATTTATCAGCAGGTCCGCCAG
Source organism: Pseudoalteromonas arctica (assembly GCF_012927645.1). Classification (GTDB taxonomy): domain Bacteria; phylum Pseudomonadota; class Gammaproteobacteria; order Enterobacterales; family Alteromonadaceae; genus Pseudoalteromonas; species Pseudoalteromonas arctica_A. The sequence goes on from NZ_JABBMT010000001.1 coordinate 127,684, forward strand.
GAACTAAGCTGCGAATAACCGTATAGTCTTCGTCATAACTTAATACTGCACCAATACCTTCAAGCTCAAGATCCATGTCCATTTTGAACTGTTCAGCTCTGCGCGGCGATAAATAAGAGGTATGTGCTTCAATACTTCGCGCAAAAGAGTTCATTACGATCTGAAATACATCTTCACTATTGGTTTGCACTAAACGTTTTTGTGCATTGTGATAACGCTTAGTTAATAATTCTTTTATGCCAGCCCAATCTTTGCCGGTCATTTTTAATCGTAGTGCATCATATTTTACACGTTCACGCCAAAGTTCATCTAACTCTGCTTGTGTTTGTGCCCAATCAGCATCTTCACGATCAAAATAATACTCATCAGCCTTATCAAAGGTCATTGGTGTTTCAAGTAACTTTAAAGAATACTCATAACGCTCAAAACGACGTTGTATGCTTAGGTTGAAAATATCAAAGGTAAAATCAAGTTTACCGGTCGTCAATGCATTATCAAATTGGTTGCGGTATTGCTCAAATGAGGCAATATCCGCAGCCAAAAAGACGCTTTTATTAAAATCAAGGGATTCGATATAACGGTCAAACACTTTACTTGAAAGTGCGTTATCAAAACGAATTGGTTTGTAATGTGCACGAGTAAATAAGTTTGTCACCCGTTTGCTAGCCGTACTATGCTGACTCTCTTGCGTAAGTACTGGCAAGTCTTTTGCTGTAACTACATCTGTAATATCAGCAATCTCTGATGCAAATAATAACCCCGAATACAGGGCCGCAACTAACGGAATGAGCGTAAACTTCTGACTCATACACAACTCCTTAATTTATATACAGCTTAGATAATGTACAGGCTGTCTGCTTTAGTTTTAACTTGCATACCAGTTACCAATTCTACATGAACGTCTTCTTTGTTCACTTCAGTGATTACTGCATTCACAAGGGCTTGGCCAAGTTTAACTTTAACTTTGTTATTAACCTTGACCTCACTTGCTGGTAAAGGTTCAATTTTACCTGAACGTTTAACGGGTGCAGCTTTTGCTGGTGCGTCATTAGCTTTAGCGTTTTTATCACCTGGTTTAACGAATTGGCCTGGTTTCTTTTTATAAGATTTTGTGTCTGAGTCATTACGTGGACGCTGAGATTTTTTACGTTTAGCCATTTTCGCACGACTTTCTTCAAGTGCTTTTTGAGCATGATCAATGTGCTCTTGTTCCACTTTTGCATCTTGATTGCCATCAAGATCAATACGAAATTCAGACTTAGTCACCGCTTCTAAATAACGCCAATTTGACGTATATTTTCTAAGCGCTTGACGTACTTGCGTCTTACTTACTTTTTCAGAACCTTCAATTCGCTCAGAGATATCTTTAAAGATACCTACTTTCAGCGGCTTGATGCCGTCTTTTTGTTTAAAACATTGCGGAAATTCTTGATATAAAAATTCCAATACTTCATTAATATCTTTTAGCTTGTTTGTGGTTTCCATTTTAGAACCTATTTTTCACATCTTTTCATCAAGGGACGAATCGACGTAGTGTGTTACCCAGTCGACCAGCTCTTCAAAGTCGGCTTCAATTACAGCCATATCACCTCGAAGGTGTTCCCAAATACCATTTATAATTTCATCAATTAATTCACATTCAGTGTCATCAGGAAGACGCTCCCATGCAATGTGGATTAAATCATTGAGCGTTTCCGCTACATGCTCTTCATCCCCTTCCCAATCACCTACATCAGTGATGGCAAACAGATAATCCTGTACATTTACTAAGTCTTTCATGCAATAGTTGCCTCAAAGCACGCGATGAGTGCTTCTAAACCTTGCTTATCATCAGCATCAAACCGGGCAATACTTGGGCTGTCGATATCTAATACAGCAAATACCTCACCATTTCTGTGGATAGGTATTACTATTTCAGAATTAGACGCTGCATCACAGGCAATGTGGCCTGCAAATGCATGTACATCTTCAACAAGTTGAGTTTGTGCAGTTGCAGCGGCAGTTCCACAAACGCCTTTCCCGACAGGAATTCGGATACATGCAGGGTTACCTTGAAACGGGCCAAGCACTAATTCAGTTGCTGAATCCAGCAAATAAAAACCAGCCCAATTTACATCATCGAGTGACGTAAATAACAGCGCGCTAATATTCGCCATATTGGCAATAATGTTAGGTTCACCAGTAACTAGCGATTCAGCTTGTTTAACTAATGACTGGTAAAATTCTTGCTTTTGCATACCAAACTACTTCTTATCAAACATACAGTAGCTAAAGGTACTCTTTGTCGCCAATAATTGAAACCTTTTCAGGGCAAAAAAAAACAATTTGCCCTAACTTTCAGCAAGCTTGGTTAATAAATCTGCTATTAAGGAGATTATTGTTTTACCGCGCCTAGCCTTAACCCATATAAAAACAGTCCCGCCGCTAAAGCTGACATCGCAGTATTAATTAAAAAGACCATACCACCTGTTGCACTGAGTAAATAACTAAAAATAGCACCACCGAGTAAACCTAATGTCAGTACCCCCGAATAATTAACTTTCGCGTACTTGTACATTAACAAATACCCAGGTACTACAAACGCTGCCATGGTTAAACCAACAATATGCGCGTTAGCTATCGCACTCATAAGTAACTGTAAAAAAGTAGTCAACGGATCGGTATTGAGCGTTAATGCATAATAAACACCTACCACACTACCAATGATCACAGGTGAAAGTAATGATAACCCTACACTTTTTGCAAGCCGATGTTTCATAATGCGTCCTTAAAAATCATACCGGAATAAATACTAAGGATGCATGATGTTGTACCACTTCGAAATAGAGACTATGGTCGTACTTAGCCAACTATATAAATTTTAGACACAAAAAAGCCCGCTAATTTAGCAGGCTATTTTATATGGTGGAGAGATAGGGATTTGAACCCTAGAGGGGCTATAAACCCCTGCCGGTTTTCAAGACCGGTGCATTCGGCCACTCTGCCATCTCTCCGAAACTACTTTAAATCATGAGTAAGAGTGTACTCGCAATTATTTTAATTAGGTGGTGGAGAGATAGGGATTTGAACCCTAGAGGGGCTATAAACCCCTGCCGGTTTTCAAGACCGGTGCATTCGACCACTCTGCCATCTCTCCGCACGGCCTGCATAATAGAGAAGGCCGTGGTCTTTGTGAAGCTTTTTTTTTAAAAAAGTATTTAAGTGCTTAAAAAACCATTGATTTGTATATTCTTAACTCAGAACTGAGTAAAAATAACACTAAATTGAACTTTTCTTTTTAATTATCGGTCTATTGAACTACAAAGGTTTGCCCAAATATAGAAGTCTTGGTAATCTAACTTCAGTTTAATTATCACAACTTTTAATAGGTTTCTAAAGGAGCTCTAAAATGGCATTTAATCAATCGTACAATACCGCTAAACCGGTTATGTCGACCATTGAAACAAACAAGGTACTTAAAAACACCTATTTCTTATTGGCCATGACATTAGCATTTAGTGCTGTGACGGCTGGTATCTCAATGGCATTACAACTACCTTATTTTATGGGGTTAGTTTTTACTCTTATTTCATTTGGCCTTTTATTTGTTGTAAATAAAAAAGCCGAAAGCGCGTCAGGCGTTGCATGGGTATTCGCTTTTACGGGTTTAATGGGCGCAGGCCTTGGTCCGTTACTTAACCATTATGCAGCGATGCCAAATGGGCCAATGCTTATTATGCAAGCGTTAGGCTCAACTGCGCTGATTTTCTTAGGTTTGTCTGCGTATGCACTAAACACTAAAAAAGACTTCTCTTTTATGGGTGGTTTTTTAACAGTAGGCCTTATTGTTGTGATTGTGGCCAGCATTGTTAATATATTCATCGGCAGCTCGCTAATGTTTATGGTCTTAAATGCAGCGGTTGTGTTGATCATGTCTGGCTTAATCTTGTTTGATACCAGCCGCATCATCAACGGTGGCGAAACAAACTATATTCGCGCTACAGTCTCTTTATATTTAAGTGTATATAACTTATTTACTTCGTTACTTGCACTACTTGGCGCAAATAATGACTAATTAAATAGTTCTGTTAAAATAGCCCCTCTTTAGGGGCTTTTTTATTGGAATAATTTTGGCACGATTTGTACTTTCTCTGCACAGCGCACCATCGGATCATGATACCACGCAACGTTTGGTTAAATTTGCTCAAGCATGTTTAACACAAGGGCATAATATCGATGCCATTTTTTTATATCAAAACGGCGTTTATCATGCCAGCGAGCAACTAGGTTTAGCCGCTGATGAATTACCGATTAACACTCTATGGCAACAATTACATGAGCAAGGGATTCAGCTAATATTATGCGTTACTGCTGCTGAAAAGCGTGGCCTTGATATAAATAATACCGGTGTTTTTGCAGTCGCAGGGCTAGCTGAGTTTGCAATGCTTGCCAGTGATGCGGATAAATGGGTGCAATTTAAATGATAAATGTACTTGTATTAAGCCACCACAGCCCTTTTGATGATCTGCATATTCGCGATGCGCTAGATATGACGCTTATATTTGCCGCGGTTGAGCAAAATATTAGTTGGTTATTTAGCGGCTCTGCGGTACTTGCTTTAAAAAAACATCAATACCCTGAGCATATAGGTTTAAAGAACTACTTTAAGGCCATCAGAACGTTAGAAATTTACGATGTTGAAAACATTTACGTGTGCGAAAAGTCTCTGCTCGAGTATGGCCTTGATAAAAACAACCTATTAATTGCAGTAAAAGCGCTTAATTATCAGCAGCAAACTCAACTTATTACCCAACAACGACACATAGTGAACTTATGAGCACTTTACATATATTTTCCAAGCCATTTGGCTATTACAGCACTGATCAATTGGTTAACCTGATCCAGCCAACAGACAAAGTATTATTATTAAGTGACGCATGCTTTGCTATTGCCCAATTTAGACAGCTTGCAACACACTTATTAATACTTGCTGATGACGCCAAGGTACGAGATATCACTATCAATCAACCCGATCACTCGCTTAGTTATGACGACTTTGTTGCGCTAACATTAGTAACATCTCACTCAATTACGTGGTAATACATGCTTGAATTTAATAATCAAATTATCGACACGGATAAACAAGGTTACTTGCTTGATCACTTGTTATGGAGTGAACAATTAGCCTGCGTTATTGCCGAGCAAGAAAACATTGAATTAACCCCCCAACACTGGGAAGTGATCCATTTTGTGCGTAATTTCTATTTGGAGTACAACACTAGCCCAGCAATAAGAATGTTAGTTAAAGCAATGGCAAAAGCACTGGGTGAAGATAAAGGCAATAGTATTTATCTGTACACTCTTTTTCCCAAAGGCCCTGCTAAGCAAGCAACTAAAATTGCTGGCTTACCAAAACCCGCACGGTGCATCTAACAATGACAACAGCTAAACGCCGAAATAGCGGCCGTAGTTATAATCGCGGTGCTATTACAACAAAAAAAATGAATAATTCAATAAAGCGCGAGATAAAACCAGCCATTGCCGCAAGTGAGCGAAAAATAGTCTTATTTAATAAACCATTTGATGTATTGTGCCAGTTTACTGATGAAGCAAACAGACAAACCTTAGCTAACTTTATTACCATTAAAGATGTGTATGCTGCTGGGCGATTAGATAGAGACAGTGAAGGCCTGCTATTACTCACTAATTGTGGGAAATTACAAAACACCTTAACAGCGCCAAACAAAAAAACCAGTAAAACTTACTGGGCACAAGTTGAAGGTGAACCAACTGATGCAGCAATTAAACAACTGTGCCAAGGTGTCGTTCTCAAAGATGGCTTAACATTGCCCGCTATTGTTAAACGTATTACTGAGCCAACTCTATGGCCACGTAACCCTCCAGTTAGAGAACGAAAAAATATACCAACTAGTTGGCTTAGTATTACTCTTACCGAAGGACGTAATCGCCAGGTAAGAAGGATGACAGCACATATTGGTCACCCTACTTTACGTTTGATTCGCTATCGTATTGGTGACTATACGTTAAAAGGAATTGAGAATGGCCATTTTAACGTAATCGCTGATGAACAATAAATTAAGCTGATCTTAAGCGCTGGCTGCTATTTATATCAATCTTCACTAACCACAATACAATTACGGCCTCGTCCCTTTGCTTGATATAAAGCTTTATCTGCCGCATCAACAAAATGGATATAATCGCCACATTGAGGATTATGCAAGGTTTTAATACCCATGCTTAGCGTTATATAACCAATATCAGTATATTCATGCTTAATAGCTAACTGATCAATTGCTTGCTGAATTTGTAACGCACAGTGCAAAACTTTTTTCGGATCAGCGTCTGGCAGTAACACCACAAATTCTTCACCGCCAAAACGTGCAACAAAGTCCTTTTCGTGACTTATCGTCGCCGCAATACATTGTGCAATTTGATACAAACATTCATCACCTTTAATATGACCGTAATTATCGTTATATTGTTTGAAATAATCGATGTCCATTAAGATCATTGATAACGGTTTTATTTTTCTATGCATTAATTCAAGTTCACTGGCCAACTTGTCATCAAAACAACGTCGATTAGCAATTTGTGTTAATGAGTCTAAAAACGCCATGTCCCGAAGAGTATCTTCAGCAGCTAAATGTTCTGTTACATCCTTAAAAATAGCTAAAAGTTCGTTTTTAAAATATCTCCCCGAAATTTCCATCATTATATGAGAGCCATCTTTACAAGTAACACAATAAACTTGTGGTACAATATCAGTATCATTTTCTAACGCAGAACTAATCGCTTGTTGCCAGGTTTGTCGTACCCACATCAGATAGTGTGGATCTGGGTAAGCATTACGCCACCAATCATTAAGTGTTGGAATATCGCCAATAGTATAGCCAAACACATCTACAAAACGTTGGTTTATACGGATTATGTTATCGGTGAGCATACTGACATTAAATAAAGGGATTGGTACTTGCGTAAATAAATTAATGTACTCACTCAAATCATGCTGGCGAGTTAGTTGTTTATCATCTTGTGTTAAATGTTCAATATTTTGTACCGGAAAAAAAACATTCTGACTTGTTGCATGCATCGATAGCGCAAAGTGCCACTCTTTCCACCAAGTTGCTAACTGTGAAACGAGAAAAGACTCAGACTTACTTGTCGTTTTCAAATTCACCGCAACGCTTTTAAGCAGACGATCTAAGCTACTGTATTCAATAACACCCAACTTTTGAAAATTTGAAAGAGTATTTTCAAATACTCTGTATGCATCAACCCTTAAAGTACTGTGCGTGTCATCAACCATCGCTAATAATTCTGATTTAGAATTGCAAGCATATTGTGTAATGAAGTTAATTATCGGTTGTTGATAGAGAATATAGTTCATATATTGCCCAGTAATTACGTGCACGTAAAAAATGCACTTAAAAGTACACCAAAATAATTAAAAAAATGTAAGCAAGTGAAAATATTCGGCGTGTAAATATTCATAAAGAGCAGGTGTTTAATATAAACGAGATAAAAGTAAAATTGTAATTATCAAGCTATTTCGATCATTGCAGCTAGCAAAGTCACAACTCTAAAATACCCTTAATAATCTTAGCAGCTGCAATAATTTACGTCAATTCTAGCAATAAGATTTAGCTGCTGTTTATTAAACCAACAAAAACTATCATGTAAGAATAAATAAGGGTATATTTACCGTCTGACACTGTATAAAAGCGTTAAGTCTTATACATTTTAACAGTCCAAAAAGGCGGTTTTCTGGCGCAGAATATACTTATTTTCTTAAATAACTCAAGTATGTTACTCCACTGCCGCTATCATAATTGTATGAATCAATTCTCGATTTGAAAATACGGTGTTAACTACATTATCGCGTGCATGGGATCAGCTGCTTTATGGATATAACCAATGAAGAACTAAATTTTATATCGGATCTTTTCCAAGTGACAGCTCCTGACAAATTGAACAACAATCATACTCTGACATTACAAAGCGCTATCCCTGCCAATATTGCTGAATTACTCCATAATACAAAATTAACACTATTGGCTGAAGTTGGCGATTATCAATTATGGTTTCCACTTAAAATAAGAATTGATAAAACAGGTGTTATGATCCCAATATTAAGTGCACCTGAAGTCATCGACACTCAAGGAATAAAACGCTGCTGGCGTAGTGAAAATCTCAACATTCAGAGCCAAGGCTTTAAAGTTGAATCAATTTCAAGTACTGGAGTTTTTCTAAAGTTAACAACTAAAGAAGCTCCTTTTACGACTGAGCAACAAATAAAATTAACCCTTCCAAACAAGAAAAATATTACTATCAACATCGAGCCAGTGCGTTTTAGTAAGCGAGGCATGGCTGCCAAAATTACTCATATTCATCAAGGGAAAGAACATCTAAGAGCCTATTTATTCGAAGCCCACAAGCGCCAAAATGCCAATCTATATGAATCCACAAACACAACTAATAAATCTTAACCTTGATAATTTACAGTTGTGTTTTAGTCGCAGCTAGTTGCAGTGAGGTTAGTACGGCGATAAGCTAAACCTTTATTGTAATAAATGAAGGTTCTATGAGCGAAAATAACTATCCAATAGGTACTCAAGGTACGCCTTGGAATGATAAAGATAAACAGTGCTGGTTTAACCAACAAACTATTAAACGTAGTTATCAATCACAAGTCGTAACTTTAATCAACGAACTGGATAATGATTTCGAGGTTGTGAAATATGGAGCGCTTAGTTTTGATCCTACTCGTTATCCTCTCTTTATTATTAAATCAAAAGAGTGGTCATCAAATAAACCAAACATATTGATCACCGGTGGCGTGCATGGCTATGAAACAAGTGGTGTACATGGCGCATTACATTTTATGAAAACGCTAGGTATAAAATATGAAAAAGAGTTTAACTTACTAGTTGCTCCTTGTATTAGCCCATGGGGATATGAAACCATTAATCGTTGGAACCCAGCAGCCATAGATCCAAACCGTTCATTTTATTCACCAAGCCCGGCACCAGAGTCAGCAGCACTAATAAATTATATTAAAGCACACAATATACCTTTATTAGCGCATATTGATCTGCATGAAACAACTGACACTGACAACAGTGAGTTTCGCCCTGCACTTGCGGCTCGTGATGGCAAGGTGAACAGTAACTGGAATATTCCTGATGGTTTTTATCTTGTCGCTGATAGCAATAAACCTGAACCACAATTCCAAAAAGCGATTATTGACACTGTCGTTAAAGTGACTCAAATAGCTCCCAGTGATGAAAACAATCAGCTCATTGGTGTGCCATTAGAACAACATGGGGTGATCAATTACGCAGCACGAAACCTCGGTTTATGCATGGGCTTTACAGATGCACAGTACGTCACGACGACAGAGGTCTACCCAGATAGTCCGACGGCAACAGAGGAGCTATGTATTACAGCTCAAGTTGCCGCGATTAAAGGTGCATTGGATCACCTACTTACGAAGTAATTATCGCGAGGGCCTATTAATTATATTTAGGCCCTACTCTGACACTTTCAATCTGATTATACCCAAGCCACCTCAAGATGCAGAATTCCGCGATTTATACTGCGTGACTTTTATAAGGGACTGATTTTAACCATAGACCCCTATGTGGTTGAGTATCTTTAAACGACAGATAGCGATGCGTTATCTGCTATTTAATATCTGCTATTTAGTGATTGTGAGTTTTGCTATTTATAAAATCAGTTAGAGCAAATAGCACACCTGATATAACAAAAGTAACATGAATTATTACTTTCCACATCAATTCATCACTTGAGTGACTAGTAGAGCTTATGAACACCTTTAACAATTCGACTGCGGAGATGGCAACAATTGCGCTGATCAATTTCATTTTAAGACCAGAGAAGCCTACTTTACCCATCCATGCTGGGCGATCTTCATGATCACCGATATTTAATTTAGAAACAAAATTTTCATAGCCACTAAAAATAATTATTAGTAATAATCCTGCCAGTAATGCAGTATCAACCAAGGTCAAAATACTCACCAGTAGTTGCTCATTGGTAGCGCTAAATGTATTTATCGCCATTTGATACAGGTATTTAAAGAACTTCAAAAGTAACAGTACAATTGCAACGAGTAACCCTATAAAAAAAGGAGCAAGTAGCCAGCGGGCTCGAAAAATAAAGCTTTCAACAAACTGTTCTAGTTTAGATGCAACACGAGGTGTGGTATCCGGTAGTTGGCTTTGAGACATTATTATTCCTAATTGATAACTGGCGTAAGATAGCATTAATTAATATAAGTGCCTCATTATTTTGCCATTTTTTATTACATTATATTTGTCTTTACAATAAAAATATTTTGATATAAAAACCGGAATTGACACAAGGGTGTGCATTCCGGTTTTTTTGTTTTCAGAGTTTAGTATTCTACTCAGCAGCTTTTTTAGGTGCCGCTTTTTTGACAGTTGCCTTTTTAGCGGCTGGTTTCTTCTTAGGTGCGGCTTTCTTCTTTGCCTCTTCAATCCACTTTCCTGCATTGAAATGTGCAGTCCAGCCAGTGGCTTTACCGTCAACCTCAGTCATGACATATTGTTCTTTATTTTTGCGACTATAGCGAACAATCGCTAAGTTACCATCAGGATCTTTGGCTGGTGCATCCGCAAGATAATAGAATTTAGGTGAGATACGATCTCTAAAACGTTGTAACTCTTCTACTTTTGGAGCACGCGTTTCGCGTGATTTAGGGAAAGTATTCGCTGCTAAGAAAATACCGGCAGCACCATCACGTAGTACAAAGTACGCATCAGATTTTTCACACTCTAATTCAGGTAACTGTACAGGGTCTTCTTTTGGTGGCGCTGCTTCACCGTTACGTAATAATTTACGGGTGTTTTTACACTCATCATTACTACAGCCAAAGTATTTACCAAAGCGCCCTGATTTAAGCTGCATATCTGATGAGCATTTATCACACTCAATGATTGGGCCATCATAGCCTTTAATTTTAAATGTGCCCTGCTCGACAACATAGCCCTTACACGCGGGGTTATTACCACAAACATGTAATTTACGCGTTTCGTCTATCAAGTATGGATCCATTGCCGTTTCACAAATTGGGCAACGCTTCATTTGCATTAATGTTTCGGTTTCAACATCTTCAACGTCAGCGGCAACCGCTTCATCACCTGAGACTAAGTTCATAGTGGTAGTACAACGTTCTTTCGGTGGTAAATTATAACCCGTACAACCTAAGAAAACACCCGTAGAGGCTGTTCGAATACCCATTTTTCTGCCACATGTTGGACAGTCAATATCAGTTTCGACCATTTCATTTTTACGCATCCCCCCTTCATCTTCTTCGCCGCTGGCTAAAGTTAGCTGGGTAGAAAAATCAGCGTAAAACTTATCGAGAACTTGAGTCCATACACGCTCACCTTCAGCGATATCATCTAGCCGACCTTCCATTTTTGCAGTGAAGTCAAAGTTCATCAGATCAGTAAAATTCTCAACTAACCGATCGGTGACAATTTCACCCATTTTTTCTGCAAAGAAACGGCGATTCTCAACACGTACATATCCACGATCTTGGATCGTTGAAATAATTGACGCGTAAGTAGATGGACGACCAATGCCACGCTTTTCAAGCTCTTTAACTAGACTCGCTTCACTAAAACGCGCTGGCGGCTTAGTAAAGTGTTGCTTAGGATCAAGCCCAACAAGGCTTAGTACTTCACCTTCCTTAATCGCAGGTAATGATTGATCTTCTTCATTCTTTTTACGAATAGCAGGTTGCACTTTAGTCCACCCATCAAAACGTAACACCCGTCCTTTGGCTCTTAATTGGAAATCGGCGGCAGTAACAGTTAATGTTGTTAAGTCATATTCAGCAGGAACCATTTGACACGCAACAAATTGACGCCAAATCAGCTCATAAAGTTTTTTGGCATCTGGGTCTACACCATCCAGATGACCAGATAACACAGTAACACTTGAAGGGCGGATCGCTTCATGCGCCTCTTGTGCATTTCCTTTAGAGCTGTAATTAACAGCCTCTTTGGGTAAATACTTATCGCCGTATTGCTCGCTTACGTAATCACGACACATAGCGACAGCATCTTTTGACAAATTTGTTGAGTCGGTACGCATATAGGTTATGTAACCGGCTTCATACAAGCGCTGCGCTAACATCATGGTCTTTTTAACGCCATAACCTAAGCGAGTACTCGCAGCTTGTTGCATTGTTGAGGTAATAAGTGGTGCACTCGGGCGGCTTTTACTTGGCTTCTCTTCAACACTGACAACTTTATATTCAGCATTTTCTAGCGATGCAGTCGCAGCCATCGCCTGTGCTTCGCTCACTGGCTTAAACGCTTTATCACCTTGTTTAAATATTTCTAAACGCAATGCTGATTCGCTATTTTTAACATCCGCATGAATATCCCAGAACTCTTCCGGAATAAATGCTTTAATTTCGCGCTCACGCTCAACCAATAAACGTACCGCAACAGACTGGACGCGCCCTGCTGATAAACCTCTAGCAACTTTCTGCCACAACAATGGAGACACCATAAAACCAACCACACGGTCTAAAAAGCGACGAGTCTGCTGGGCATAGACCATATCAGTATTGAGCTCACCTGGCGCTTCAAAGGCTGCCTGAATGGCATTTTTGGTTATTTCATTGAATACTACACGTTTATACTTTTCAGGCTCGCCGCCAATAATCTCTTGAAGGTGCCAAGCAATTGCTTCCCCTTCTCTATCCAAATCCGTTGCGAGATAGATTTGGTCGGCGTTTTCAGCGAGCTTTTGTAATTCTTGAACAACTTTTTCTTTACCAGGTAATACTTCGTAATGTGGCTGCCAGCCTTTGTCAGGGTCAATCCCCATTCGAGCAACTAAGTTAGTATAATCACGCTGTTTTTTATACGCGGCCTTTTCTTCAGGCGCCATTTTGCGCACTTCCGCAGGTGTTTTTGTAGCTGCAGTTTTGGTTTTGCCAGAACCTGAGGTAGGAAGATCTCGTACATGCCCAATAGAAGACTTGACGATAAAATCGTTTCCTAAATATTTATTAATTGTTTTAGCCTTAGCAGGAGACTCTACAATTACTAGCGATTTGCCCATAGTTGCCTATTTCTAACCAAGTATTTTAAATGTGTTTTGCCCTTTTACAGGCGCGAATATTTATAGGTATATCCACAAACACCAATTGTTACAAGCTTTTAATACAAACTTTTCTGTTTTTAATGAATAATTAAACAATTATTGTCGTTAATTTAAACAAAACGGTGTTTTAAGGTATTTGCAGTGGAATATATAGAATAGCAACAAAAATGCCAACCTTAATGGTTGGCATTTTTACAATACAAAATAAAATTATGGTGCAAGATCATCTCGTTCATCTAAAATAACTAAATTAGCAATGGTGAGGTGAACAAAGTTCCCTCTTTATTAATCTCTCTGATATAAGCCGCAGATAACACACCTGAGTCAGCTAAATTAGAAGAAACATCTATTTCTACATCAACAGCTGCAATTTGGAATGCTTTTGTTAAGCTACTGGTTAAAACTGCAACGCCATCTTTCAACAATTTTGCTGTTAGCTGTAAACATTGATCTGAGGAAACCTCATTAGCGGCTTCACCTATACCTATCCTTGCTGATGTTCCACTTATGGCTAGATTATATCAAGCTTTAAAATCACAACTTTTGTTATTTTTTTGATCCACACTTTTTTTTCATATTTATCGATTTTTTCTGTATAAAAATTTGCATGCTGGTAGGCTATGGCAAATTTATAAAAAATAGATTGTTACTATGTCGAAAATCCGTTCAATGAGTTTAACCACCCGTATCATGATTGGTATGTTTTTGGGGGTTGCTGTAGGCTTTATTTTCCAAGCAATATTAGCTGGCGAAGACGATTATCTAATCCCACTTGGATTATTATCTTTGCCAATCAAGGGCTTTTTTATTGATGGTTTATTTCATATTGGTGGACAAATATTTATCGCCAGTTTGAAAATGTTAGTTGTACCACTGGTATTTGTATCACTTGTTTGCGGAACATGCAGCTTAAGTGACCCGAAAAAATTAGGCCGTTTAGGCGGAAAATCTATCGGCCTTTATCTACTGACCACTGCAATTGCAATCACGGTTGCGATTACCTTGGCGTTATTAGTTAATCCAGGGGAAGGGATTAACTTACCTTCTGAAGCGACTTATAGCGCAAAAGAAGCACCAACTCTTGCACAAGTAATCATTGGCATGTTCCCAACTAATCCAATTGATGCCATGGCAAGTGGCAATATGTTACAAGTAATTGTATTCGCATTGCTATTTGGTATTGCAATGGCGCTTAGCGGTTCGGCGGGTAACCGAGTTGCGGCTGTTTTTGAAGATTTAAACACCGTGATCTTAAAGTTAGTTACCTTATTAATGAACGTGGCTCCTTATGGGGTGTTCTGCTTAATGGCAAAGCTATTTACCACCATAGAGTTAAGCTTAATTTTCAGCTTAGCAAAATATTTTGGTGTTGTTGTTGCTGCATTATTTTTCCATGCTTTCGTTAATTATACTTTGCTACTGAAGTTTTTAACTGGATTAAACCCCATTATCTTTTTGAAAAAAATGAAACATGCCTGTTTATTTGCATTTAGTACTTCAAGCTCAAGTGCAACAATGCCTATTACACTTGAAACAGCCACTAAAAAATTAGGGGCAAAAAATTCAGTTGCGTCATTTACAATTCCACTCGGTGCCACTATTAACATGGACGGCACAGCAATCATGCAAGGTGTAGCGACGGTATTTATTGCACAAGTATTCAGTGTTGATTTAACGATTTCTGATTACTTAATGGTAATTTTAACCGCCACTTTAGCGTCTGTAGGCACCGCAGGTGTCCCTGGTGTAGGCTTGATCATGCTTGCCATGGTTCTGAATCAAGTTGGTTTACCTGTTGAGGGCATTGCCATCATTATTGGTGTTGATAGGTTACTTGATATGACTCGCACGGCGGTCAATGTCACGGGCGATTGTATGGTGACATGTGTGGTTGCTAAATCTGAAGGTGAATTAGATGAGGCTGTATTTAATGACCCAAATGCAGCCAAAGACTTAGAGGATTATCACAAATCAACTGACTAAAGTTGTGCGTATAAATGAAAAAAACCCGCAAATTTGCGGGTTTTTTAGCATTTAATAACTTTAACCTTTATGGATTTAACCCTTTAAAACGAGACAATAATGATATTCCGGTTTTGTTAACAGTGTTACTCAACCCGATAGCAAGCTTGTCGCTTAGGCTCTTTTTAATTTTGTATTTAATTTTATATATTTGTCGTTCAGCTTGAAGATTAAGTAATGTGTCATCACTGGTTTGAATCTTATCAACTAAACCTTTATCAAGCGCTTGAGTCGCAAACCAATGCTCGCCTGTTGCCACAGCATTAATATCTAAACTAGGTCGTTGGCTGCTGACAAACTGTTTAAATAAGTCATGGGTTTGCTCTATTTCTTCTTTAAACTTTTCCCGTGCTTTATCTGTATTTTCGCCAAATAGCGTTAGAGTACGTTTAAATTCACCTGCTGTGATCTGTTCAAAATCAACATCATTTTTCTTCAGGATCTTATTAAAGTTTGGAATTTGTGCGATTACACCAATAGAACCAACGATAGCAAACGGGGCGGCAACTATTTCATCAGCGACACAGGCCATCATGTAACCACCACTGGCTGCCACTTTATCAATCGCAACTGTAAGGTGGATACCTCTATTTCTAATGCGTTGTAGCTGAGAAGCAGCAAGTCCATAGCCATGAACCACCCCGCCACCACTTTCTAGCCTAACCAACACTTTATCTTGCTTAGGATCGGCAATTGCAACAATTGCGGTAATTTCTTCACGTAAACTATCGACTTCATGGGCATCCATGCTGCCATTAAAATCAATGACGTATAATCGTGGTTTGATGTCCTCATCATTGGCTTTTTTAACTTCATTCTTTTGTGCTTTATGGTGCGCTTTTAATGCTTTTTTAGATAAGGTGCTTTCAATAAAATCATTTTTTAAATCATCGAGTTGCTCAGAGATATCATCAATCTCAATCTCACCTTTTTTACTTTTTGGTTTTATCGCTGCGCCGACACTAATTAATATTACTGCAGCAACGGCAATCACAAACGTCGCCGTTTTAGCGAGAAACAGCCCGTACTCATATAGAAATTCCAATCGTATTCTCCAATACTTAAATTTGCCTTAATTTACCATTCAGGCTAAAAAAAGCCACTTTTCAGTGGCTTTTCATTTATTTTAATACTCTAGAAAGTTAATCAGTGACAATCTCTGTCTTCTTAATTGATAATGCATGACCTCGGGTTACTAAGTAAGTTGCAATCTGTAATTGCATTTCAGCTGTCGCGGCAGCGCTTCCTTCAGCTGTCGATCCAGCATCTTGATCTGGTTTTGGATCGAGCACAGAACTATGGTGACCTTTGGTAAATTTAACTAAATAGCTCATGCCAACCTCGGTAGGCGCTTGCGACTGAGTTACTGTCGTTAAACCCATTAAGTTAGCAAGTGGCAGTGAACCTGCAATTGGGTTATTTACAGTCATTGGTGGGATCACTTGATCTGGTTTATTGCCATTAGCTTCACCATCACCTACAACCACATTCATATAAACAGGTGTGCCGAGCGCTTTTATAGCTGATGCATAGTTTGTTGGGTCGCCGCTATCAAGGACCGTCTGTGCTGCAAATGAGAACTGACTCATTACACCTTGTATGTTAGCTAGCTTAGTCGCTTCACCAGCTGCATTTAAAGAAGTGTAATATTCGCCATAACCACATGAAATACTCTCGTTCGTTGGCGCTGCTTCACCACAGTTTGATACAGCAGGGCCCTCTCTATACGTTTGAAACTCAGCTGATTCAGACGTCCCCGCTGATAGTAATACAGAGCCTTGCACAAATGGGCCAAAACTCGCTGATTCTAATAAGAAACTGGCTATCCCACCACCACCGCTAGCGAGTGCGACACTATTGATTTTAAACAAGCCATCAACTTGGCTATCTAAAGGTGTGTTTGCTTGAGCAACAAAAGCAGGAGCAACTACTGAGCCAAGTGAATGGCCAATAAACATTACATCAGAGGAGTTGAGTGATGTATCTTTAACAAAATTGAGACCAAGACGTAATGCAAGTAAATCAGCTGCAGACTGTCTTAAATTGTCACGTGCTACTAGTAATGATTGCAAGTTCATGTACGCAAGTACAGAGCCCTCACCCTTAGTCGCATTAAAATCGTCCGTGCCATCGTCGTCAACATCAATGCCACGCTCACCATGCACAGGGTGATCAATTGCAACCGTCGCAAAGCCTTGAATAGCTAAACTCGCTGTTAATGCCAACATGTGTTCTTTTTTGGAAGTTATACCATGTTGCATAATCACCACAGGCCATCCTCCTACAGGCATTTCAAGTGCCGGCATATTTAAGTCAGCTCTAACGGCATTAATCACTGGTAAAATCGGCTTAGTAATTTGTACAGGCACTTCTTGCGGGCTTTGCGCTTTAGGGATCGGATTGTATTTCGTTAAGTGACGAGTAATATCAATTTTTGGGTAATCATGTAGTTTCCCGTCACTTAAACCTTGGCAGAGCGGCTCATATGGACCAACATCAAACATTGTTGGATCAATTTCATCTTCTTTTCCTGCTTTGCGTAGCGCTTGATCAGCTGCTTGCTGATTCAGTACGGCAACAGGGCTTGAACACATGGCTTGCCAATATGTGTCAGCCAAATTTGCAATTTCTTTCCCTTTAGGTTGAGATAAATACATAGGCAGTGTCACACTACCTTTTTGGTATAGAACACCTGCAAATGCTGGCGAAAGCCCCGTAACCCCCTGTGAAGCAAAGACTTGCTCAACAGTTAACATTGGTTGTTCTGGAATTTGAACCATTGGCGTTGTCAATGCAGGGTTTTCTAAGCTAGCAGCAAGCATTGCCTTAATAGTACCCAGTGCGGGACCGACAGACTGAATGGTCATCGCTGCTGAATATATAATCTCATCTTTACTAATAGTGCCACCTGAGGTAACCACATTTTCATAACTATTTACCACGCCCTGCAGCGCGAGTTGCGATTCAGTTACTAATGGGGCTTCCTGTTTTACTAATCCGTACGTTGATGACGGCTGGATTGAACGCCCTAATGAGTCTTTAAGCTCAGTCGTCAGCACATTAATATACGAGCTGCCAGCTTTAAACGGTTTTAATGGAATAATAGCAACCGCATTACCACTTGCTTTAGTGATGAAATCAACGCCAAAGGTTAATTCACCTAATAATTTACATCCGGCTCCAGCGGGCACCGCTGCGCAATCTGCATCAGTTAAACTAGCGCCCATAACAACTTCAAAAATACGCACAGCTCCCGGCGCACCAGCCGAACTTTCATCAAGGCTAACATTCGCAGGAAAGGTAAGATCTACTTTATAAGGAACTTGGCTAGACCAGCCATCAAGTGCTCCTAGTGCCAGTGACGGGTTAGCATAGGCGCTCCTTGGCACTGATACACCATTAACACTCAACTCACCGGGGATATTAATAGTGCCATCTTTTGTGCCACTCATTAATAAATCATTTGGTACTGAAATAACCCCATTTGCGGGGTCAAACTTCACTGTAGCTGATGGAATAACTGGTGGTGTATCATTTTTAACATCTTCTAACGTTTCACCGCCGCCGCAACCAGCTAAAGCAGCTGTAATTGCAAGTGAGAGTAGCATTTTTTTCATATTGTTTGCTCCGCACGTAATCTTTTTTTTATGTGTGTTGATAAATAAGTGTAGCTAATTTTGTTACTAATTCTTTTAAGTTTTCGCGTAATAGTTAGTTAAAATAATGTAATTAGGTTATTAATAAGACATTAGACCAGTTAAAGTTAACGTAAAGTTTCAAATTTCGCCACCTTATTTTGCAATAAATTCGATAACTTGGTGTTTTGCTATGTTAAAATCAGAAAAATTGATTTTTTGGACCTTTTTATGCAAACCTATAAAGCGGCTGATAATGCCCTACAAGACAAAGTGATCTTAGTAACTGGTGCAGGTGACGGCATTGGTCGAGTAGCTGCAATAACTTATGCCAAGCATGGCGCAACAGTTATATTATTGGGTAAAACCACCAACAAACTGGAAGCCGTATACGATGAAATCATTGCAGTTGGCGGCCCAAAACCTGCGATTGTCCCGATGGATTTAAAAGGGGCAAGCAAACAAAACTTTCGTGATTTAGGCGCTACCATTGAACAGCAATTTGGTAAACTAGATGGCTTGCTCAATAATGCAGGAATAATTGGCTCACTGGGTCCACTTGAGCATTTTTGTTCATCAACGTTTGATAACATCATGAAAGTGAATGTTACCGCTCAAGCGATGATCACAAAATATATGTTTCCAGTTTTACGTAAATCTCCAAGTGCTGCAATTATTTTCACCTCTTCAGGAGTTGGTCGCCAAGGCCGTGAGTTTTGGGGCGCGTATGCCATTTCAAAATTTGCCGTTGAAGGAATGATGCAAACATGGGCCTGCGAAGTAGCTAAAACTAATATCCGGATAAATTGTATTAATCCCGGCGCCACCAACACAGCGATGCGTGCCAGTGTCTATCCCGGCGAAGATCGCGATAAACTAGCCTGCCCTGAAGACTTAATGCCAACTTATTTATACTTAATGAGTGATGATTCAAAAGACGTAAATGGTCAATCATTAGACGCGCAAACAAAGTAATAAACTGAAAACTAAAAAAGCCGCTAATTAGCGGCTTTTTAATACAAGGCAGATATTAACGGCGTTTAGTTTGTTTAACGCGATTATTATGTTTCTTGACTGCTTTACGAATTTGATTAATTTTAGCGCGTTTATCTTTGCGTTTTTCAGGCATAACAGATAATTTTGTTTGCGTTTCACGGCCAAGCTTAACTGTTTTACGTAAGTAATTTACAGTCTCTAAATCTAGCTCAGCCCAGCCACCTTGTGGCAGACGTTTATCGAGCTCTAACTTGCCATAACGAATACGAATAAGACGAGAAACTTCAACATCTTGGGATTGCCATAAACGACGTACTTCACGGTTACGCCCTTCAGTTAGTGTTACATTATACCAGCGGTTAATACCTTCACCGCCCAGTGGTTTAATAGTAAGAAATTTTGCCATCCCATCTTCAAGCTCAACCCCTTTGGTTAAGTTTTTGATAGTTTCTGCTGTTACTTCACCAAATACACGCGCTGAATATTCACGCTCTACCTCGTAACTTGGGTGCATTAAGCGGTTAGCAAGCTCACCATCATTGGTGAACAACATTAAACCCGCGGTATTTATATCTAAACGACCAACAGCAATCCAGCGTTCACCATCAACGCGCGGCAAACGATCAAATACTGTTCTACGTCCTTCAGGATCTTTACGTGTACATAACTCACCTTCAGGTTTGTTATACATAACAACACGGCAGATACGTTCAGCTTTTTCTTCAATTTTTACCGTATGGCCATCAACACGGATCTGGTCGTTTTCTTCAACACGATCACCCAGCTTTGCTACTTTACCATTTACACTGACACGATTTGCATCAATGTATTTTTCCATCTCACGTCGCGAACCTACGCCCGCTCTTGCTAAGACTTTTTGTAACTTTTCACCTTGTATACTCATTCGGATAGTTCTCTCACAGAAGGATCACTCAATAACTGGTCAATTTTACTTTGCTGCTGTTTTGGCAGTGGCGGTAAGTTATCTAAACCTGTTAACGAAAAATAATCTAAAAATTGTTTGGTTGTGGCATATAAAGCGGGCCTACCTGGCACCTCTTTATGACCAACAACATGTATCCACTCACGCTCAAGCAGACTTTTAATAATAGCTGAACCTACAGTCACTCCACGTACTTGCTCTATCTCGCCCCGAGTTATCGGTTGACGATAAGCAATAAGCGAAAGAGTTTCTAATAGTGCACGGGAATATTTAGGCGCCCGTTCTTGCCAAAGGTTATTTAACCAAGGGGCTAAGCTGGCACACGCCTGAAATCTAAATCCACTACCCACTTCAACTAACCGAATACCACGAGTTTGATAATGAATTTGGATCTGTTCAATCGCGAGATTAATACGTGCCATAGACACACTTAACTCAGTTAATACAGTGTCTTTTAAATGCCGTTTACTGACTGGTTTTCCCGCAACAAAAATCGCCGCTTCTATGATCTCAACAAGTTGCTCATCACTGATCCGTTTCGTAGCAGATTTTGTCACCATAAGCACCAAGACGTTGCGGTATATTCAGCACGCTATTATGCCAGATCAATGCAAAGGTTGGAAAAGTTATTCTATAAAAATCTACAGCAGTAGCGATTAAAGCGCTGCTATTGTAGATAAGCGCATGTACCACATGCTAATTAATGATAGAATTTGCCATAATCTGCAAAAAACAACCCTAATTAAAGGTCAAGCCATGAAGGTAATTTCATTTAACATTAATGGGCTGCGAGCTCGCCTGCACCAATTACAAGCAATCATAGATAAACATCAGCCTGATATTATCGGCTTACAAGAAATAAAAGTACATGATGAAGCTTTCCCACTCGACGATGTTCAAAGTATGGGTTACCACGTTTATTTTCATGGTCAAAAAGCGCATTATGGCGTAGCTATGTTATGTAAAACTGAACCTAAATCTGTGGTTAAAGGATTCGCAACCGATACTGATGAATCACAAAAGCGCATGATCAGCGTCACTGTTAGCCAAGAAAATGGCCGTGATCTAACCGTAATGAATGGCTATTTTCCACAAGGCGATAACATTACTCATGAAACAAAATTTCCGTACAAGCGACAGTTCTACCGCGATCTAATGACTCACTTACAAAGCCACCACAGTAACGACGAGGATGTCATTGTCATGGGCGACATCAATATTTCTCCTACTGATCTTGATATTGGCATTGGTGAGGTTAACCGCAAGCGTTGGTTAAAAACTGGCAAATGTTCATTCCAGCCTGAAGAGCGTCAATGGCTTGCAACCTTGCTAGATTGGGGTTTTACAGACACCTTCCGTGAACTTCACCCAGAGACAAGCGAACAGTACTCTTGGTTTGATTATCGCTCTCGAGGCTTTGATGATAATCGTGGTCTACGCATTGATGTTA
The DNA here is from genome assembly GCF_012927645.1 of Pseudoalteromonas arctica. Taxonomy (GTDB): domain Bacteria; phylum Pseudomonadota; class Gammaproteobacteria; order Enterobacterales; family Alteromonadaceae; genus Pseudoalteromonas; species Pseudoalteromonas arctica_A. Next base: position 149,897 of record NZ_JABBMT010000001.1, read on the forward strand.
TCCTAGCAACTCCAGCTTTGGCTGCTCGTTGTATTGAGGCAGGTATTGACTATGAACTGCGTGGTATTGAAAAGCCATCAGATCATGCGCCAATATGGTCAACCTTTAGTTAACGCTAATGGATAAGCTAACGACAACTCCGATAATAAGCATTGAACTTCTGGCCATTGCCTGGCTTGTTATCGGCTGTATTTTTTGGTCGAGTGTCAATAAGTCACACTATCAACGTTTAATAACCACGCCAGCCCGTCAAACAGGCCTATTTGTCTGTGCGTTAGCATTTGCCTTATTGTGGCGAATTAAAGCCGGCATATTACCCGGTCTTGAACTGCATATTTTAGGTGTAACTGCCATAACGCTTATTTTAGGCTGGCGCTTTGCATTATTGAGCGCCACCCTAGCAAGCCTGCTGTTAACGGCTTTTAATCAAATAAGCATTGCGCAATTACCTATCCACTTATTGTTAACCGCTTACTTACCCATTTTAGTCAGTTATGGGGTATTTATACTGTGTTATAACCTATTACCACGGCATTTTTTCATTTACATTTTTGTATGTACTTTTATTTGCGCCGCTTTCATCGCCTGCTTTAAGATTATCACCATTAGCTTATTTTATTATTTAACCGGTAATTACAATTGGTTTGAATTAAGTGAAAATTACCTCTATTTATGTGTCATTATTTGCTTTCCTGAAGCGATGTTAAACGGCATGGCTATTACCCTATTGATCACCTATCGCCCACATTGGGTAAAAACATTTTATGATAAGGATTACCTAGACTCATGAGTCTCGATTACCAATGCCCGCTCTGTCAACAATCCCTTGAGTTACATGCCAAAGTGCTAAAATGTATTAACAACCATAGCTTTGACACTGCTAAAGAAGGCTATGTGAATTTATTACCTGTGCAACAAAAGAACTCTAAGCAACCTGGCGATAATCTTGACATGGTACAAGCAAGACGTGCTTTTTTAACCACTGGACACTACCAGTTTTTACAACAAGCCGTTGCACAGCGAGTTGCTCTGCAAGCACCACAACAGGTAATTGATTTAGGGTGCGGGGAAGGTTTTTATACTCATGCGATTGCCAATGCATGTACAGCACACGTTTATGGCGTTGATATATCAAAATCAGCGGTTAAATATGCTGCAAAGCGATACAGTAATTGTCATTTTAGCGTTGCATCAATCAGCCAAGCGCCATTTAATGATGGCTCAGCAGATGTATTAGTGAGCATTTTTTCCCCATTATTTGATACTGAATTGGCTCGATTAGCAAAAGCAAACGCTACTTTGGTAGTTGCAAGCCCAGGCCCTTGGCATTTAAAAGAACTCAAGCACTATATTTACCGAGACGTCAATGCGCATACAGCAATTGCTGCGCCTGTAGGGTTTGAGCTGATAGAGCAAACATTATTAGAACAACAGGTAAGCTTGCCATTTAAAGATGTGAAGAATTTGATCACTATGACTCCCTTTGCTTGGAAGTTTCGCCCTGAACATTGGCAACAATTAGAACAACAAGGTGAGCAAGTTGTCACCCTGTCATTTTATGTTAGTCAATTTAAACGTGTTACAGATTCTCTCGGGTAAACGCGCGGTCCATTTTATCAAACATATCATTGAGTAAATGGGCCAACTCTGCATAACGTGGTTTATCTTTAGAAACATGTCCTTGGTAGCCATTGGCGACCATTTTCGTATGGAGCTCTTTATACCAATGCTTCATAGCAGGCTCAAGTACGGTATCTGCACGCTTACCTAACCACAGCAATCCCTGTAGCGGTAGAGATAAAAAAAACAACGCAATAGCGACTGCTTGAGGTAAAAAACTACTGCCTAAATAATTAATTTGCATAAATAAAGTGAGCATTGCCAAAATCGGCATTACTGTAATTGCCAGCTCGGTGGCTTTGATCACTCTAAACTCCGTGAACAGAGGCGCTAATTCTTTACGCATAGGCCATTTTTTTGCATATTCACGACCAGTTTGGACTTGTGACATCACACTTTTTTGCATCATGACTCCTAAGTGTCGCTGGTATATTTATTAATGTTACCTCAATGAGTGTATCATATTCACGGTAACATTCCTGTGTAAAATCCCTTCCACCTTTTTCGTCCAAAACGTGTTTTTGATCATGGTTTAAACTTACCTTAAAACAATTAATGAGTTAAAATAAGCGCACGTTAAGTCAACTAGACTTTAGTATAGTCATTACAGATATCCATAGCAATTTATCGACCAATGACTCTTTTACTTTAATCACTATGCTCGAGTACTTGGTTATATAACAACTAAGATTAATGCGCAATTGTCAAAAAATGGGATCCTGTTATGTCTTTGCAATCATCACCTCATCATGTTCTTGTACTGAACTGTGGAAGTTCGAGTTTAAAATTCGCTATTTTAGATGCCACCACATCTGAAGAAGTCATTTCAGGTCTTGCTGAACGCCTAGGCTCATCGTCGCCATCAGTGAAATACAAATACCTTGGCAAAAAACAACTAATTGAACTTGCGCCTGATCAAGCTCACAGTGCAGCAATCAACACCTTAGTTAGCCTTATTAACGAACACCATTTAGCTGAAAACCTTATTGCAGTGGGTCATCGTGTGGTTCACGGCGGCGAGCACTTTACTAAATCGGTCCTAATTGACGACGATGTAATTAAAGGTATTACCCAAGCCGCTACTCTTGCGCCATTACATGGGCACGCTAATTTATTAGGCATTGCTGCGGCACAAGCCTCATTCAAGGGACTACCGCAAGTTGCTGTGTTTGATACCGCGTTTCATCAAACCATGGGCAATGTTGCCTATTTATATGCCCTTCCTTATAAACTTTATACTGATTACGGTGTGAGGCGTTACGGTTTTCATGGCACCAGCCATTATTATGTTACAGGTCAAACAGCAGCCCTGTTAAACCAACCTATTAAGCAAAGTAATTTTATTAGTGCTCACTTAGGTAACGGCTGCTCTGTGTGTGCGATTAAAAATGGTAAAAGTGTTGATACCAGTATGGGCTTAACCCCGCTAGAAGGCTTAATGATGGGCACCCGCAGCGGAGATATTGATCCGGGTTTATTTAACTTTTTAACCACCCAACTTAACTACGATGCGCAACAAATTGATGACTTATTAAACCAACAAAGCGGCTTACTCGGTATCAGCGAACTTTCTAATGACTGTCGCACGATAGAAGAAGCTGCTGTAGCAGGAAATGAAAAAGCCATTTTAGCGCTGGAGATGTTTTGTTATCGTTTAGCAAAACAAATAGCCGCATTTATGGTGCCATTACAACGCCTTGATGCATTAATTTTTACCGGTGGCATTGGTGAAAACTCCGATATTATTCGTGATAAAGTAATTACACAGCTGAGCTATCTTGGCCTTGATTGCGACAGTACAGCCAACCTTGCAGCCCGATTTGGCACACAAGGTATTATTAGCAGTCATAATGCAAAAACAAAAGCAGTCGTAATGCCAACAAATGAAGAGTGGGTCATTGCTCTTGATGCCGCCTCAATAGCACAGGAGCTATAATTATGGCACGTCGAATTATGCTAGTACCTATCTCTACTGGGGTTGGTTTAACATCGGTCTCGGTCGGTTTAGTTCGTGCGTTAGAACAAAAAGCGGTCAAAGTTAATTTTTTCAAGCCCATAGCCCAGCCTCGTTCAGGTGAAACTGGGCCTGAAAAATCAACTCAAATTGTCATCCAAGGCTCTTCTATCACACCACCAACGCCATTTGCACTAGACTATGCAGAGCAAATGATCGGGGATGGTAAAGGTGATGATTTACTCGAAGAAATTGTTGAGCGCGTTGAAAATGCCATCGGCAACGATGTGGTCGCAATTATCGAAGGTATGGTCCCCACTCGCCGCCAGCCTTACGCAGGTAGAGTAAACCGTGAAATAGCACAAACTCTTGGCGCAGACATTGTGTTTGTGCTCACTGCTGGTAATGACAGTAATGAGCAAATAGAAGACCGCTTAGAAATTGCAGCTGGGTACTATGGTAGTGTTGACCATGCCCGCGTATTAGGCTGCATTTTTAATAAAGTGAATGCACCACTGGATGATGAAGGCAGAGCACGCGCCGATCTCGTGGAAGCACATAAACCTGACGAACTTGACAATGAGCTCAATCGCTTAGCATCTTTACCTATATTTAGAAAACACCCGTTTATGTTACTTGGCTCGATCCCATGGGATTTTGAGCTGGTTGCGCCGCGCGTTAAAGACTTATGCGCCTACTTAAAAGCTGACGTGATCAACGAAGGTGATATGGCTCACCGTCGGCTACGCCGCGTAACATTTTGCGCCAGAACCGTGTCAAATATCTTAAATCATTTTACCCCCGGCGCACTGCTGGTAACCCCAGGCGATCGTTCAGATGTGTTAGTTGCAGCCTGTTTATCAGCCATGAATGGCACTAAATTAGGGGCTATTTTATTAACGGGTGGTTTTAAACCTGAGCCGAGGATCATGACCTTATGCGAACAAGCGATGGCCACCGGCCTGCCAATCCTCAGTACAGATGCAGATACCTGGCGTACTTCATTGTTACTGCATAACTTTAATATGGAAGTACCGTGCGATGACGTACAACGAATTGATAAAGTAAAGCATCATAATGCCAGCTATATTGATTCTGACTGGTTGGATACGCTCGCTAAAAGTGTCGGCAAAACCCGTAAAATGTCGCCTCCAGCATTTCGTTATTTACTCACGGATAAAGCCCGCCAAGCGGCAAAAACGGTGGTGCTACCTGAAGGGAATGAACCTCGCACAATAAAAGCCGCCGCTATTTGTGGTCAACGTGGTATTGCAAAGACCATTCTATTGGGCGATCGAGGAGAAATTGAACGTATCGCTATACAACAAGGTGTTGAGCTAAACGAAAATGTAACCATTATTGAACCTCATGATGTGATCAACGACTATGTGGCGCCTATGGTTGAAATTCGTAAAAGCAAAGGCCTGACTGAAGTGGTTGCCCTTGAACAGCTCCAAGACAACGTTGTGCTTGGCACTATGATGTTAGAGTGTGGTCAAGTCGATGGTCTGGTGTCGGGTGCAGTAAATACAACCGCCAACACCATTCGTCCGCCGCTGCAATTAATAAAAACAGCACCAGGGTCATCATTAGTCTCATCGGTGTTTTTTATGTTGCTACCTGATCAAGTACTGGTATACGGTGATTGTGCCATTAACCCGGATCCAACCGCTGAGCAATTAGCCGATATTGCCATTCAATCTGCAGACTCAGCCGCCGCATTTGGTATTGAGCCACGGGTAGCGATGATAAGCTACAGCACCGGCACATCAGGCACTGGGGCTGATGTAGAAAAAGTCCGTCTGGCAACAAAGTTAGCGCAACAAAAGCGTCCTGATCTGAACATCGATGGTCCCCTGCAATATGATGCCGCGATTATGGAAAATGTCGCACTTAAAAAAGCACCAAATAGCCCAGTGGCTGGTAAAGCGACGGTGTTTATATTTCCAGACTTAAATACCGGTAATACCACTTATAAAGCGGTACAACGAAGTGCTGATTTGATCAGTATCGGCCCAATGTTGCAAGGTATGCGCAAACCCGTCAATGATTTAAGTCGCGGTGCTTTGGTTGATGATATTGTCTATACCATTGCGCTTACTGCTATTCAGGCGGCACAAGCCGAAAATATTTAACACCATGGGTAAAGTGATTGCATTATGATCACTTTACCCTGAGCATTTTTTTAGCTAATAAAAATTATAAATAAAAATAAATAACTTAGCGTTGTTATACCTCCCTATTCCCAACTTTATCCACAGAAATTGTGGACAACATTGCTCTTTTATTTAAGCAAGATAATCTATACTATTGATCAGTCTACACAGATCGGAAGTTTCACAATTATAAAAGGGGGTAGCAATGTCTAAGCAAACGTTACAGCTGCATAGTACGACCTTGACCATTCATAGCCTTGATGTTGATAGCGAGATCCCCGCAACTTTATTCAAACAATCAATGTTTATTATCGCCAAAACCAACGATGAGTTATCTATTGTTTGTCCTAGCCAGCTCGCTATTGACAGCCTCGATGCTGAGCACGATTGGCGCGCGTTGGAAGTACTCGGCCCACTTGGTTTTTCATTAACCGGAATAATGGCAAATATTTCTGGGGTTTTAGCCAGAGCAAATATCTCTATTTTTGCTATTTCAACCTACGACACCGATTATGTTTTAGTAAAACAACAGCGTATTAAAGATGCCATCAGCGCGTTAAAAAAAGATGGCTATCAGTTTCTCAATGAGCCCAAATTAACATAATGAAATACACGGATATTAGTTATTTACCACAACGTCAGTTAGCGGCTAACAGCATTGCAATTTGTAGCCCTTTTAGTGGTAAAGTTGCCCCATTAAGCGAGCACCCAGAGCCCTTCTTTAGCTACGGCACACTTGGCCCAGGGATTATAGTTGCCCTGAGCAATCATAAAATATTAGCGCCCTTTGATGGTATATTAATGCAAGTAAAAAATGCCGGTACTGAATTTATTTTACAAGCCGACAATGGCTTGAAAGTGCTTCTAAATTTATATTTAGACCAACAGCAACACATTAAACACACTCATATAGCCCAACTCAACGGCAGTAAAATAACCAAAGGGCAACGGCTCGCTTATTTTGATCTTAGAGATCTCACTAGCCCCTTACTTGCTAGCCTTATTTTACTCAACGGGCATCAACTTAAACCAATGCATTATTCTTTATCTCAGGTTACAGCTGGGGTAGATACTCTTTTAACACTAACTAAGAAGTAATTAATATGACGACTCTTTACGGCATTAGTAACTGCGACACTATAAAAAAAGCCAAAAAATATTTAACCAATAACAACATTGACTTTAATTTTCATGATTACCGTAAAGACGGCATAAGCCTTGATATGCTCACTGAGTTTGCAGCGCACCTCGACTGGCAAGATCTGCTCAATAAACGTGGCACAACCTATCGTCAATTATCAGCTGAGCAAAAACAGCATCTTGATAAAGACACTGCCTTGGCAATTTTGGTAGCACAACCGGCAATGATCAAGCGCCCAGTACTTATTTACAACAACAGCTATCATTTAGGTTTTAAACCAGCGCAATACGATGAGATTTTTGCATCATGAATCATCCCGTCATTGAACTTGCCCAAGCCTTGATACAGCGTCGCTCAGTCACCCCTGAAGATGCAGGGTGCCAAACTATAATGAATGAGCGATTGGCACAGCTTGGTTTTAATATTGAATCACTGTTTTTTACCGACACCCAAAATACATGGGCACGTAAAGGCGATAGCTCTCCACACTTTTGCTTTGCAGGTCACACGGATGTAGTACCAACAGGACCAGAAAAAAACTGGCAGCACCCGCCTTTCTCTGGCTTACTAGCCGGTGGCATGTTGCATGGCCGTGGTGCCGCTGATATGAAAGGCTCTTTAGCGGCCATGGTGGTAGCAACCGAGCGATTTGTAACTAAACACCCCGATCATAAAGGCTCAATTTCTTTTTTAATTACCTCTGATGAAGAAGGCCCGTTTATCAACGGCACCACGCGAGTAATCGATACATTAGAGGCTCGAGGTGAAAAAATAGATATGTGTTTGGTCGGTGAACCTTCATCACGAGATGTACTGGGTGATGTCGTTAAAAATGGCCGCCGAGGCTCACTGACTGGCTTGTTAACTGTTAAAGGCATACAAGGTCATGTAGCTTATCCGCAACTTGCCCTAAACCCGATCCATAGTGCAGCGCCAATGCTTACCCAGTTGAGTCAAACAGTATGGGATAATGGCAATCAGTTTTTCCCTGCGACTAGTTTTCAGATCTCAAATATTAATGGCGGCACGGGAGCTGGTAATGTGATCCCAGGCGAGCTTGAAGTGCAATTTAATTTTCGCTTTAGTACCGAAGTAACTCATCAGCAACTCCAGCAACGCGTTAACGACATTTTGGCTGAATACGATTTTGCATACGAGCTTCATTGGATTGTAAACGGTCAGCCATTTATCACCGAAGGCGGTCCGCTTATTGATGCCACGGTTGCTGCGATAAAAGCAGTAACCGGCTTAGACACCGCACTTGAAACCACTGGCGGTACGTCAGATGGACGTTTTATAGCACAAACCGGCGCTAAGGTTATTGAACTAGGCCCACGTAACGACACCATTCATAAAGTCAATGAGTGCGTAAGTAGTAATGATCTCATTGCACTTGCTGCTATTTACGAGCAAATTTTAGAGCAACTTTTAACATGATCCCTACCAAGCTCACATCGCAGCAGTTGGCAGAGTGTGCCTGTGGTAAAGACGAGCTGCTGCTGGTTGATTATCAAGCTCATAAACTGCATAAAGACATTATTGATGACTTTATGCAGTTGCAAAATGCAGCTCGCGATGCAGGCTTTACACTGACGATTGCATCAAGCTTTCGTAACTTTGAACGTCAAGCATTGATTTGGAATGCTAAATTTAATGGTCATCGACCTGTGCTCAATAAGCAGCAACAGCCCGTTGATTTAGCCTCCATGACAGACATTGAAAAATGCCATGCCATTATGCTTTATTCAGCCCTACCGGGAACCAGTCGCCATCACTTTGGTACTGATCTGGATATTTTTGACCAAGCCTGTGTCGCTGATAACTACCAGTTGCAGTTAGAGCCACACGAATACCAAGACAATGGCCCTTTTTCAGCGCTGACAAAGTGGCTTGATAGTCATTTAGAAAAATATGGCTTTTATCGCCCTTATCAACATGATTTAGGCGGCGTTGCACCTGAACCTTGGCATATTAGCCACATAGCGCAATCTGCCATTTTACTGCAACATATGAGTTTAACGGTATTAGCTAATACTATTAATAACAGTCAGCTTGCCGGCAAAGCTGCTATTTTGGCGAATTTGCCGCAACTATATCAGCGTTACGTGCTGAATGTCAGCCCTGCGGCTGTTTAGGCAGTTGAAAAACATAGCGTATAAACCAACCCTCTGGGAGTTTCACAAGAACTTCCTCTCATCATTGTTGGGTGTAAATACCGTGATCACTACGATTTTTTACATTGTTTAACATCTCCTATGGATTAGATTATGCTAACCTATATTAACACTTATAAAAGGAGTGCCATGTGCAACGCAGTGTTATTTTTGGCTTTTGTGTCATGCTAAGTGGATGCAGCACTATTGGGTTTAGTGATCTATTTTCGGATTACGCTACTCAAATGATGCCTGTACGCCAAGCTATTAAGACCAACAATATTGACCAAGCCCAACAGCTATTACCAACTAATGGGCCGTCACATAGTAACTACTTGCTAAATCAATTAGAGCAGGCCCGTTTAAGCAATTTAAATAACCAAAATGAGGCTGCAAAACCACAGTACGAAGTGGTATATCAGCAAATGGAAATAAAACGCCAAGCTGCAAAAATACAAGTAAGCGCAGGACTTGAACAAAGTAACGCCCTTTTAACCAATGATTCTGTCATTGGTTATACGCCAGCGGCTTATGAAATGAGTATGCTGCACAGTTACCAAGCACTTAATTATATATATCAGCATAATCTCGAAGGCGCATTAGTCGAAGTTCGCCGTGCAAATAAAGTACAAACAGATGCGTTAACGGCTAATCAAGACAACATAGATGCCAGCGTAAAAGCAGCACAAAAACATTACCCAAGTATGAATGAGGTGATCAACAACGTAAAAAATGGCTATCAAAATGCGTTTACATTTTATCTATCAGGTTTGCTCTATCAAAGTAATAAGCAATACGATGATGCATATATAGATTATACAAAAGCATTAGAGATCAACCCTGAAAATACCTATTTGCAGCAGATTGTACTGCAATTAGCAAAACAGCAAGGATTTGATCAAGATTTTGCCGAGTATAAAAAACGCTTTGCTGAACCACCAAAAAAAATCGCCAACAGCGGTGATGTTGTGGTCTTGATTGAACAAGGTTTAGTGCCTGAAAAAGATGAATTTGTGTTGCGTCTGCCTATTTATACATCCGGTGGTGATGCCCGTTTTTATAGCTTAGCAATGCCCGTTTATAAAGATAGAGCCTATATGCCAACAGTTAATAAAATTAGTATAGGATCACAGATTTTACCTTTGAGCCCATTGGTAAGAATAGAAGCGTTAGCAGCTAAGACACTTGAAGAGCAAACGCCTGCAAGAGTATCTAGGCAGATACTGCGGCTAGTCGCAAAAGAAAAAGTACGGGCAGAGCTGGCTCGAAGTGGTGGAGATGTCGGTAATATACTTGCGAATCTTTACAATCTAGCCTCTGAACAAGCCGATACTCGCAGTTGGTTAACCTTACCGAATCAGATAAGTGTTGCGCGCGCACAGTTAACAGCAGGAGATCATGTTTTAACACTTGCCAATCACAACGACATAAAATTTACAGTTAGTAAGCAAGGGTTAACCTTGATTTATCTAACCTCTATTAACAACTATTTTAATTCCCATGTAGTGCAACTTTAGGAGCTATCATGAAATATTTAGTGGTATTATTAACTGTCTGTCTACTTGCTGCCTGTACCAATAGACCGACCACATCGGGTATAAGTGTTGAACAAGCTTCAGCGCAATACCAACAACAGTTAAAAGTCGATAACCCTGCGCTAGGTAAAAAACTGGCCATTAGTGATGTAAAGACACGGCAAACGAATCAATTATCTGATGTCGTTGTCACACTTTCGAGTCAATATAAAAAATCACAATATTTACAATATCAATTTACCTGGTATGACGGCGATGGCTTTGTGATCAAAGGCAATCATTCCCCTTGGCAATCATTGACTTTATTTGGCTTTGCAAATGTACAACTATCTGGCCTTGCACCTACATCTGATGCGGTCACATTTTCATTAGCGGTACGTGAAGTATCGACGCAAGCACAAGAATTTAAAGATTAAAGGACACTAAAATGAATACAGTAAACACAACTAAAAAGTCAACGCTTAAAACACTCTCGGGTTTTGCGCTGCTAGGTTTGAGTGCGCTTGCTCTCAGTGGCTGTGCCAATAAAGCAGTGGTTAGCTACGGTGACGCACAAGCCGTAGAAACAACCGATATTAACTTTGGTTCAACCGACTTACAAAAAGTCGCCAGCCAAATGACGGACTCACTACTGGCATCACCCGTGGTCGGCACATTAACAGCAAATACCCGACCAATCGTATTTGTTGAACGTATAAAAAACAAAACCAGTGAGCACATTGATACTGAATCCATTACCGATTCAATTTCAACACAACTATTACGCAGTGGTAAGTTTCGTTTTGTTGATATGGGTCGTGTAGAAGCTGCTCGAAAACAGCTGAACTTTCAAAATAATGATGCCCTAGTAGACCCAACTAAAGCAATTGCATTTGGCCAACAAGTTGGCGCGCAGTATATGCTTTATGGCAACCTGTCGAGCATCGTCAAATCGAATGCCGATAAAGCCGATGTATACTATAAATTCACTATGCGCTTAATGGATTTAAAAAGTGGCTTAGTCGAATGGGCTGATGAAACAGAAATTCGTAAAACCCGTGAAAAATCAACCTTTGGCTGGTAATTCAGCTGAGGAGGTAAATGATGAATAAACTTATACTTGGGCTGTGTACAGCCCTGATCATCAGTAACCCAAGCTTTGCTGCATACGAACGCAATAAAGCCGTGCCTGTACAGCAAGTGCTGTTTGGCAATGTTCAATCTGTACGTAATATTACTGAGCAAGAACTTGTTCAAGACAAAAATAGTGGCTGGAAAACCTTTGGCGGTGCATTACTTGGTGGCGTGATTGGTAACCAATTTGGCGGCGGCAGTGGCCGCACTGCAGCAACTATTTTAGGCTCAGTCATTGGTGGCAGCGTGGTGCATAACAGGCAACAAAGCAGCCATTATAATCAATACCACTTAGTCGAGTTAATGATCAAAGTTGAAAACGGTGAGCAATTTATGGTGGTACAAGACAAAGACAATCAAATGATATTTAGAACTGGCGACAGCGTCCGCTTAGTGTATTTATCAGATAATACCGTCCGCGTTGATAAAGCCTATTAAGCCATTCAATTAAGCTAAAAAGCGAGCCGTCTTGATGCTCGCTTTTTAGTATTTATAACTGGATTGTGATGCGTTAAGTTTGTCTGTAATCGCTGAAAAAGCGTTGCATCTTACTCATCGCGGTCGTTAAATCATCTTTGTTAGGTAAAAACACCAATCTGAAATGATCTGGATCTGGCCAGTTAAATGCTCTTCCGTGAACCAGTAAGATCTTTTCTGCTTTAAGTAAATCTAAAATCATTTTCTCATCATTTTTGATATTAAAACGCTCAGTATCTACTTTGGCAAATGCGTATAACGCCCCTTTTGGTTTGGCACACGAAATCCCCTCTATCGCATTTAAACCACGCCATGCAATATCACGTTGTTCATATAAACGTCCACCGGGATTTATTAAATCATCAATAGACTGTACGCCACCTAATGCTTGCTGAATCGCATATTGTGCCGGTACATTGGCACATAAACGCATAGAGGCTAAAATATCTAGTCCTTTACGTAAATCATCCATCAATGCAGTACGGCCACTTAACACCATCCACCCCATGCGTAAACCTGCTGCGCGATAGGTTTTGGCTAGGCCATTAAAAGTAATGATCGGCACATCATCACACAGCGCACCAATGGAGCTGTGCGTGATCCCATCGTATAAAATCTTCTCATAGATTTCATCACTCAACAGCAGTAATTTATGTTCACGTGCTATATCTATTAACTGCTGTAAAAGTGCGTCATCATATACTGCACCAGTCGGATTATTAGGGTTGATCAACACTAATGCTTTTGTTTTTGAGGTGATTTTACTACGAATATCTGCAATATCAGGGAACCAATCTTGCTCTTCATCACATAAATAATGGACTGGATTGCCACCCGCGAGTTTGACTGAAGCGGTCCACAATGGATAATCAGGTGCAGGGATCAACACCTCATCATCATTATTAAGCAAAGCTTGGGTCGTCATTTGAATTAATTCACTGACCCCATTACCTATATAAATATTATCGACGTCAAGGTTATATAAACCGCGCTGTTGGTAGTGCTGGTAAATAGCCACCCGGGCTGAATAGAGGCCTTTCGAGTCACAGTAGCCTTGGGCTGAATACAAGTTACGAATAATATCGCGGTGCATATCTTCTGGCATATCAAAGCCAAATGCCGCAGGATTACCAATATTCAATTTTAAAACTTTTTGGCCTTCATCTTCCATTTTGCGAGCCTGAATTAACACCGGCCCACGAATGTCATAACAAACGCCTTGTAATTTATGACTCTTTTTAATTTCTGACATTTTTACCTCTACTAGTGGAACAACTAGATTAACCTAGTAAAGGGGCTAAATACCAGTGGATTTAATACCATAAAACTGAAATAAATTCACGTCTGAGCAATATACCCAAACCACCTCAAGAGGTGAGTTTCAGTTGGTCGTTTAGGTATATAACTAACGCTTTTTTAACCAATCGGTTAACTTGGCTTTTGAGCCAGCAACTTGGCTGTCAAGTTGTTGTGCTGCCTCAAGTGCCTGGGAAACATCATTATTATTTAAACTTTGTTCAATTTCTCTGGCCACCTGAGATAGACTACTAGCACCAAACTGCGCGGCATTTGATTTTAAACTATGAGCATGGCGGCTTGCGACTTGGATATCACTATGAATTGTCGTTAATACTTCAGAGCCTAATCGTTCAAACTCAGTACAACAAAAAGTCAGTGTATCACTAAATTGCTCACCTAATAATGATTCCATACTTTCCAATGCGCTTTCATCAATGACTATCGTGTTCATTATTTATCCTTTTGGTGTTTAGCAACACTAAACCAGTAACTTATACTTATTTATATACTTTATCCCCCTATAGAAAAAAAACCAACTAATAGTCTCATTAAGCGTATAATAAGCTAGTTTTTCAACTAATTGCTATTAATAAAGATTCTTTTATGTCCCGTTCTTTATGTGTTAATTGTAAATTTAGTCTACAAACGTGTCTTTGTGAAGATTTGTCGATACTGGACAATAAGCTCAAAGTTATAATTTTGCAGCATCCTAGTGAAGTAAAAATCACTAAAAACACCGCCCGTTTACTCACTCTATGTTTGGCGCAATACGATATCATGATAGGAGAAACGCAGGCTGATTTTACACAATTAAACGCACTACCCGTTGCCACAACCGCTTTACTCTACCCTGATGATAATGCCCTCAGGCTGGATAATGAAAGTACCGCAACACAGCAATTTAAAAGCCAGTTAAGTCATCTAATTGTACTCGATGGCACCTGGAAAAAAGCATTTAAAATCATGCAACTTACCCCTACCCTTACAACTTTTAAAAAGGTCAGCTTTACGACGATCCCACAAAATCGCTATCGCATTCGCAAAGCTCCTCGAGCAGATAGTCTCTCTACATTAGAAGCAGTCGCACATAGTTTAGCCTTGATTGAACATATAAATCCGGAACCTCTGTATCACGCACTGGAAGCGCTCAACAGCAAACAAACCCAGTTTATGCCTGAGCATGTTAGAGCACGTTATCAAGCCAAATGAATGCCAGCAATCGCTTAAAGCGCGGGTTTTACCGCCAAGGGCCGGACTATCGAATAGCTTAAAATTTGTAATAACGCGCTCAATAATTATTTTTCCCAATTAGGTCAACTACTTTTCCAAGATCATTAACAAATACGGTGGTATTTTCAAGATTTGCTCCAAGCCACTGCATGTAATTTTCAAACGGTAATGGTCGTGAAAAGAAATATCCCTGGCCAACTTCACAGCCATAGCTTTGTAATTTAGCCATACTTTGGCTATCTTCAACTCCTTCGGCAACTACGTATGAACCCAGTGATTTAGCAATATCACAGGTGGCACGACAAATTGTTTGGTCATTTTTAGAGTATTCAATATTCATTACAAATTGCTTATCTATTTTTATCTCATCAAAACCCATTTTGCTCAAATAGGCGAGTGACGAATACCCTGTGCCAAAGTCATCAATTGCTATTTTAACGCCAATTAAACGGTAATCATTCAGCGCATTTTTTATATCAACACCCTCAAAGAGGGTTGCCGACTCCGTTAGTTCTAACATTATATTAGCCGGATTGAGCTCATACTCATTCAACAAAGTTATAAATAACACCGGTAAATCTTTGCGCAGCAAATCTTTAGCCGAAATATTAATTGATACTATATGCTGAGGTAATAATACCGTCATTTTCTTTTGATATTGCAGTGCTTGTGTAATAACCCATTCAGTTAAATCTGAAATTATTCCTGATGATTCAGCAATTGGGATAAATAAATCAGGGGGAACATTACCCAACTGTGGATGCTCCCAACGTAATAAAGCTTCCGCACCGTGTACTTTACCGGTATTTAGATATATCTGCGGTTGAAAAAACAAACTAAGCTGGTCGAATTCAATGGCTTTTTTTAGAGCAGATGCAATTGCAATACGCCGTTGCGATAACGCCACATTCTCTATATCGAACATATGCCAGCGTTCACCATAGAGTGGTTTAACCGCCAGTGCCTGCAGACCTCGTTGAACTAGTTGTAATGAGGTACTTGCATGTAGTGGGTAATTCGCCACACCAATTTCCACTTTATCAATTAAGTGAATGCGTTTATGAGTGAGTCCCTCAGCAAAGACGCTATTGATCACACATACAAACTGCTCTACTTGGCTTAATTCTAACTTGCCAACTATCACGACCCCATAGGTGCTGTCATCTAACCTAGCAATACAACGACTACGTTGAAGATTAGCTTCAATACACAACACATTCATTGATGCTAATTGCTGAGCTAATTTGCCCATGGTCACTTGTATCTGCTCATTTACATGCTCATAGCCAAAATTTGCCCGAGCATTAATCAATACCGCAGGCCTAAATAACAGTAAAGAATGATCTGTTGCTACTTTCACCTGACTACCAAGACACTTTATTAATAACTGTTTATTAGGTAGTTTGGTGTCTTCATCATGAGTGAGACTATAACTATATTGCTTAACACGTTTACGCTCATGGTTTAATAACAGCATCACAAAAGTAATTACATTTAGCACCAGTAACATATCATTAAGTTGCTGTATCTGTGCACCTGCCACCAGCGTTGCTTGCCAGCATAAAGTTTGCAAAGTCACTGCAAACCAGATCAGTACAAACTTAAATTGCATCACCTTTTTAGTATTACTAAGCCAATAAAAGAATAAATAACTCAGCACCACTAACATAGAACCCAAACACACAGTTACTACAGCAAACTGCACTGATTGCTTCATAAAACAGCTAAAGAGTGCTGCAACACAAAATAAACTTAGATAAACTGTTAATTTACCTTGTCGCGTATTTAAAAGATTTTGCGATTGTAAATAATAAATAAAGTAAAAGTTCACCACCCCTAAGGCTATAACTTGAAATGCAAACTGTAACTTTGTATACCATAAAGATGCAAATTCAATATTAAAGTAATTCAACACCCCTTTTGCTATTAAAAACTCGCTTAACACACACACCAGGTAAGCAAGTAAATAAAGCGATTTTGCTTGATGAGATAAACCATATACAGTGCCAACCACGGCAAGACACAGCAGTAATAGCCCCGTAATTAAAAAGAAATTTCGCAGCTTCGTGTTTATCAAATTGGCAAATTCATCACCCGTTGCAAGGCCAATGCCCACCCTGTCATCTTCACTATGGCGAGTGTAAATTACAGCCCAACGAGCCTCGCCTTTAACTAACAGTGCGTGAGGCAGTACTTTATCAACATAACGATATGCATCATTTTTTACTTCAACTAACGGGTTGAAACTCTCATCAAGAATATAAAAATTAAGCTGTGCTAAATGGGAATTGTCTGCATAAATCACTTCAACCTTTGATTGTGACCATTTATTTAAATCAACAATAAACCAATAGCCTTGCTCTGCCTTGATACGAACATGTGATAAATCTGTTTTTGAATCTGTAGTTACAACTTGCTCTAGTAGGGGTTTAGTAGTTTGAAAAGGCGTATTTGCTGGCACTAACCAACCGCTGGCAGACACTTCATCAGCCATCACAGACGCTGTAGCAATAATGCTAAACAGTATTAAAAAAATCTTTATACAATATGCTCGCGCAAATATGCTTGCCTGTTCCACTATCACTCCGTGTGCATTGAACAAATAGTAAATTATAAAAAGATAATTAAAGTATGGAGGTATTAAATGAAATAGCCAGTAAATAACCTGAACTGTGGATAATATATCAATAAAATGCTTAATCAGTTTTTGTGGTAATAAAATCTAATGATTGTATTTCCAAGTAATAAAAAAGGCCTATCAAGTGATAAGCCTTTATTTTAAAAATATATTTTAATTAGTTACTATCATCACTAATACGACTTGCGACTGCGCTGGTTTGATCTTTATATTTGGCATCTTTACGCGTATTGTACGGATTTTCAGCAGGACCAGACATAGTCTCAAAGCTCATAGCACCGATTTTCATCATTGGTCGCAATGCCAACGGCAATTTACCGGAGTTATAAAACTCTAACACGATATTACCAGACCAACCGGGATCAATCCGATGAGCCGTCACATGCACCATTAAGCCAAGACGTGCCAAAGATGAACGGCCGTCAAGCCAGCCGACAATATCTGCCGGTAACGTAACTTTTTCATAAGTCATCGCCAGGGCTAATTCACCGGGGTGTAAAAAGAATGCATCGCCCTCTTTTAGCACAATTTCATCGCTCATTATTGATTCCATGGCTTTATTTAGCTGATCTTTTGGACCACTTAAATCAACATACGCTGCAGTATGATCTTGAAATACACGAAACTTATTACCTAAACGTAAATCTGCCGTTACCCCAGAAATCATTTCATCGGCCGGACTTGGCTCAATAATAATACGCTGTTGGGCAATATACTCTTTAATATGGGTATCTGATAATCTCATTAGTTAATCATCCGTAATCACAATTTCGACTGAATTATGATGGGGTTGTTGATAGTAAAGCGTACTGGCAATTAAACGCGCAGTATCCGCATAAGTTTTACTCACCGCAGCTTGGTTATCCATGGCAATTAATTTGCCTTGCTCTGAGTATTCGCGAATATCAATCGCCAAAGGAATTTGCGACAACACCGGCACGCCATGACGTTGAGCTAATTTTATTGCGCCATCCTTGCCAAATACATGGTTTGGTTCGCCGCAGTGTGAGCATAAAAAATGACTCATATTTTCAATCAAGCCCAATACTGGCACATTCACTTTATTAAACATGGCAATACCTTTTTGCGCATCAGCAAGTGCTAAATCTTGCGGAGTCGTCACAATTACCGTGCCACTGGCAGGCACTTTCTGACTCATAGTAAGTTGGATATCCCCAGTTCCTGGTGGCATATCTACAATCAGGTAATCAAGCTCACCCCACGCAGTTTCATTTAACAGTTGCGTTAATGCGCCCGACGCCATCGGTCCGCGCCAAACTGTGGCATCACCACTAGGCACTAAAAAGCCAATGGATTGTGCTTTGATGCCATTGGCGTCAAATGGTAGCAGTTGTTTATCATTTTTAGCTGTGGGCGTTACTCCTTCAAGGCCTAACAACATTGGAATAGATGGGCCATAAATATCCGCATCTAAAATCCCCACTTTCGCGCCTTCAGCTTGGAGTGCGCCTGCTAAATTTACCGCGGTGGTTGATTTACCCACACCACCTTTACCTGATGCAATCAACACAATATGTTTTATTGCTTTGAACTTACATACTTCAGTCAGCTCAATGCTTGCGGTAATTGTCACTGCTTGATTAAGTTGTTGGCTTACAAACGCTGCTACCTTTGGCATTTCAGATAACGCAGCAAATGGCAGTGTTAAATAAAGCAATATTGATTTATCACTTTTTGATTCAATGCTTTTAATGAATTTTTCATCAATGCCGACAGCAAAAGCGGCACTGCGATACCCTGCTAAGGCAGTAATAATCGGTTGTTTTTGCACCGATTTAGAGGAGAATAGTTTCGACAATCCAAACATAACAATAAAATAGTGTTTCTTTGATGAAAATTGCCTCGGAATTATGTAACATTCAGGGCATTAACACCAGTCAATTAATGAAAATCGGCCAACCACCAAGGTGTTTCCTTTAGGTTTGCTGATAATATTATGATTTTCATCCGTTCCTTAACAGGAACCGTCAATTCGGAATGATTATGGCACAGCGAAAGATCCTCATTACCAGTGCATTACCTTATGCCAACGGCCCAACCCATTTAGGCCATTTATTGGAATATATTCAAACAGATATCTGGTCACGTTTTCAAAAACTACAAGGCCACGAAGCTTATTATGTTTGCGCCGACGATGCCCATGGCACACCAATAATGCTAAATGCGCAGAAGCAAGGGATCACGCCGGAAGAAATGGTAAAAAATGTCAGCATTGAACGTCAACGCGACTTTGCTGATTTTAATATCAAATTTGATAACTACCACAGCACCCACAGCCAAGAAAATAAAGAATTAAGCGAACTGATTTATAATCGCTTAAACGATGCCGGTCATATTAAAAAGCATACTATTTCACAGTTGTTCGACCCTGAAAAAGGCATTTTCTTACCCGATCGTTTTGTAACAGGCACTTGCCCAACCTGTAAGTCTGAAGACCAAAATGGCGACAGCTGCGACGCATGTGGTGCAACATATAGCCCAACAGAGCTTATCAACCCGCGCTCTGTGATGTCAGGTGCTGAGCCAGTACTTAAAGACTCTGAGCATTACTTTTTTGACCTGCCAGCATTTGAAGGCATGTTAAAAGAATGGCTTCACTCAGGCACTATTCAGCAAGAAATGGCCAACAAGTTAGACGAATGGTTTGCCGATGGCCTCCAGCAGTGGGATATCAGCCGCGATGCGCCCTACTTTGGCTTTGAAATCCCAGATGCACCAGGTAAATACTTTTATGTATGGCTTGATGCGCCAATTGGTTACATGGCCAGCTTTAAAAACTTATGCGACAAACAAGGCATCGACTTTGATGCATTTTGGCAAGAAGGTTCTGACGCTGAGCTTTATCACTTTATCGGTAAAGATATCATCTATTTCCACAGCTTATTTTGGCCAGCAATGCTTGAAGGCGCAAAATTCAGAAAACCAACCAATGTATTCGCGCATGGTTTTGTAACGGTTAATGGCGCGAAGATGTCTAAATCAAAAGGCACGTTTATTAAAGCGCGTACTTATTTAGACAACCTCGACCCTGAGTTTTTACGTTATTACTACGCAGCAAAACTTAACAGTGGTATTACCGATCTTGATTTAAACCTTGAAGACTTTGCACTGCGCGTTAATTCAGACTTAGTTGGTAAAGTAGTTAATATTGCTAGCCGTTGCGCTGGTTTTATTACTAAAAAGTTTGACGGCAAGTTAAGCGACACGGTAATGGACCCTAAATTATTAGCTGAATTCCAAGCAGCTACCGATACCGTAGCGCAACACTATGAAAACCGTGATTATAGCCGTGCAATTCGTGAAATAATGGTGCTTGCTGATAAAGCAAACCAATTCATTGATACCGCCGCACCATGGGTATTAATTAAGGACGAGACAAAACAAGAACAAGCGCATCAAGTGTGTTCGCTTGGACTTAACTTATTCCGCGTATTAATGACTTATTTAAAGCCAGTCCTACCGGGTATGGCAGCCAATGTAGAAGATTTCTTAAATGATGATTTATCTTGGCAAGGCGCGCAAACTGCGCTTGTTAGCCACCCTATCAATAAATTTAAGCCGTTAATGCAACGCGTCGAAATGGATAAAGTGAACAAAATGGTCGAAGAATCAAAAGAAAGCTTATTAGCAGCAAAAGACAAAATCGATCCAAACAGCCCACTGGCAAAAGAGCCAATTGCTGATGAAATCGAATTTGACGATTTTGCAAAAGTCGATTTACGTGTAGCGAAAATAGCCAAAGCAGAGCACGTTGAAGGTGCTGACAAGCTACTTAAACTAACCCTCGACTTAGGCGGCGAAACACGCCAAGTGTTTGCTGGTATTAAATCAGCTTACGCGCCAGAAGATATTGAAGGCAAACTAACGGTGATGGTTGCCAACTTAAAGCCACGTAAAATGCGCTTTGGCATGTCAGAAGGTATGGTACTAGCAGCAGGCCCTGGCGGTAAAGAAATTTACATTCTCAACCCAGATGATGGTTCAGAGCCTGGTATGCGTGTAATGTAATTAGCTTACACATACGAATAATACAGCCGTTGCTTTAAAACAACGGCTTTTTTAATTACCACAACCAATAACCTTCCAATCTAGAGACAATAAAATGTGAGAAGTGGAAACCGGTTAATTGTTACTCTGCACTTGCTCATACCTTACGTATGACAATGAAGCACTATCACAAATAAATGAAAGCGCATAGCTCTTTGATAGTGTGAAGGTTGGAGATCTCCAATTACCGGTTAGAGTTCTGGATCCTGAAATGCTCTGTACCATCTCCCCGTAAACACAAATTTTGGAAACGTGTAAAACTGCTCGAGCACAATACGTATGACCGCATTTTTGAAACTTGTAAACGGTTCCGCCGGATGTATTTCCTTGCTGTGTCCCATACCTTGTAGACCAAATGACAAGGCCATGATAAACAAAGAGCTAAGTGCAGAGCTCAAATCGCACCAAAGTAAGGATAGCAAAAAAGACGCAAAGCCTATAACAAATAATGGTACAAATACGATATGAATTAGCAGATTTTTTCGTGATTGATGGAACTTAGAATATCCTTCCCATTGCCATTTGATTATTTCACTAAATCGCATATTTCCTCCTTGAATTATAACAAACCTGTAGAGCAACACGTTTTTAATATATGTATGAACCATAGCCGAGTTCCTATTTTGATTCAATCGGTTACTTCGATTTCACGTAAAATATATAGGTACGCTATTACTGTAATTCTTTTAGAAGCCTATTTTTACGTGGTAAATAATAGTAATCGTAATCAAGAGATACGATCACTCGCTTAGCTCTACCAAGCAATTCGGCTCTGGGAACTAAACCTATCACTCTGGAGTCAGCACTATTATCACGGTTATCACCCATTGCTAAGTACATATCTTGAGGGATGATAACGGGTGCAAAATTTTGTATTGCAGAGCGCTGTTTAGACAATTTAACTGCATGCTTTATACCATTTAGGTTCTCTATTGCTACGCGATTTATTGCGGTTTCACTCACAGGGTCGTAATTTAAATGTTTACCATTTATCACTAACTGATTATCGACCAAAGCTACCCTGTCACCGGGTACACCTATAACCCGTTTTATCAACCGATTTTGCGCTGCAACAGAATCAAATACAATAATATCTCCGGCCTGTGGCTCTGCTAGTTTCAACAATGAAATTTTCGAAAATGGCACTCGTAAATCATAGGCCATTTTATCTGTCAATATACGGTCGCCCTCAACAATGGTTGGCTTCATTGAGCCTGTGGGTACTTCGTACCAGTCAGCCACTGCACTTCTAAACACACACATAAGCGAAATAAATACGATTAGAGAGCGGTTATTCTTCCATATTTTATGAAGGTATTTCATTATATTGATCCATTCAATTTACTGGTCTTAGATAGACACATTCTGTACTTATCCGTTCAGTTAACTTTGTAACAAAGTATGTCTTTGTGCTACTTAAAATAAGCTTTTAATACCACTCGTTTGTCGTAGTGATTTTTTAGCTCATTTAAAGGATACTATTTGGAAACAAATAATAATTACTACAAAATATATGGAAATTACTCAAGCCAAAGCAACTCTCGATAGCAAAGCCAAATTTTGTTTAGACCTCTTACCTGGCAAAATAATTGATATTCAATTTACTAACCCATTAACTGTCAGATTTAAATTGACCTTAATTGGCTATGAGGCAGGTAAGTACTTAATTTTAAAGTACCCTCCCCAAGCAAAAAACAGTCAGTATAGCGATGTGTTAAAAGAAGGTAATGGCGCAATAGTACGTTACATTGTTGAAGGTGAACGAGGTGAGTGTGTAGCATTTTCAACGACAATTTTAGCCATTGCCGTTCGACCAGAAAAATTAATCTATCTTAGTTACCCTAAACAAATTGAAAGCCGACAACTACGTGAAGTCAACCGATTACAAACCCATATTCCAGCCAAAATTAGTATCAACAAAGATCAAAGCTTTGACAGCGAAAATCTACTGCAAGGGATCATCATTGATATTTCCACCACCGGTTGTCGCTTTACCGTACATGTTAACTCTGGGTTCTTGGCTCTTAAAAAACGCCAAGTCTTCGTGCACTTACTATCCCCCATAGACAATGAAGCTGTAGTGATAAGCGCTCATGTACGAAATAACCAAATGCAAGGCAACCGCTTAAATGTTGGGATTGAATTTGCAGGATCAGAGCAGCAAAAAATGCATAATTTACTAGCCGCATACGCAATTGATATTGGCCAATGAGTACCCTTTCAATATGAAGTTAATTAAACCTACAGTGAATCATCTAATAACAATGAAAGGTTGGTTTTCTAATGAACAAGAACTAACCAATTGGTCAGGTCCAAATTTCAGGTTTCCCCTTAATTTATATTCGTTTACTGAAGATCTCAACATGAGTTCACTGAATTCATTTGTACTTATATCAAATAAGTCAGAGTTTTTAGCGTTTGGGCAGTTTTATCAACGCTTTAAATGACACGGTTCAGCTGTCAGCTCTAATTAACAAACCAGAGCTGACAGCTTACAAATCAACACTTATTGATTTTTATACTGATCTTTGGCTTTTTCAAGCTCGCCATCGGTTATACCTAAAGAGGCTGCTGCTTCTTTAATTAACTGTGGCTGAGTCATTACCAAAGCCATTAACGCTTGGAGTTTCTCTGGTGGAATACCAAGCTGCTGTACTAGGGCCATTGCCATCATTGGGTTTTGAGTAAAGGCTTGAAAAAGCTCATGCACTTTTTCGTCGCTTACGTTATGTTCTTTCAATGTTGCTATAATTGGATTCATATTCTTGCCTTGCATCGCTTTTTAGTTACTTCAGTTATATGGGCATATAAATCAATTTTAAACCTGCATAATTAAATTACTGAACTGTTAATATTACCTTTCCAGCATTTTCATTGCGCTCTAATATTTCATGCGCCTGCATAGCCTGTTGCCACGGCAGCGTTTCATATATATTAAAATCAAAGCGTTGATTAGCAATATCATCATAAAACATTGCAACAAATTCATCGCGAAGTTGACGTTTAAATGCTTGGCTGCGATTGCGCAGTGTTGATGCATGAAACGAAATACGTTTTTGCAATAAACGAGCAAAGTCTACTTCTGCAAAGCGGCCATCTAAAAACGCTAACATAATGATTTGGCAATCCATTGCGGCAATCTCAGCATTTTTATTTAAATAGCGCCCAGAGACAGGATCAACAATAACGTTAGCCGTTAACTGATGGTGTTGCATGTATTCAACAAAATCGGTGGTTTTATAGTTAATCACGTGATCAGCACCAAGCGCTCTGGCGTGTTCGCACTTTTCATCGCTACCTGCGGTAATAACAACCGTTGCCCCAATACGTTTAGCCATTTGAATAGCTGCCCCACCTACACCGCTGGCACCGGCATGGATCAGTGCTGTTTGGCCTGCTTGTAACTTACCAAGTTGAAATAACGCACCAAACGCGGTTAAGTATACTTCGCTGATCGCTGCACCTTGCGCCATAGTTAAATCACGTGGTAAAGCCATTAATTGTGCTGCATCGACCGCCACATATTCGCTATATGCACCGTCTGCACACAAAGTAAATACCGCTCTATTAAGCCAACTTTGATCAACCTCGGTGCCAAGCTCAATCACAGTGCCTGCGCATTCAAGCCCTAGAATGGGGCTATCGCCCTGTGGCGCTGGATACTTACCTTGACGTTGCATACAATCAGCGCGGTTCACGCCGATAGCAGCTACTTTAATTAACACTTCATTAGTTTTTAATTGCGGTTTAGCGGTGTCGCTTAATGTTAAATGCTGATCTTGATGAGAAATAAATTGCATTGCAACTCCTGAATTGATGAGTTAATCGATTTTGCGCCATACTTCGGCTTCGACTAACTTAGCATTTCCTGTCAAAGAATGATGCCCAAAATTAACCTGAATTATGAGTAATAACCCTCGCCTGAAACCGCCAACTTTGTTTGTATGGATACACATCAGCCAATTGCCCGGCATTAATATCTGCTTGGCATTGCAGCCAAAAATCAGGACTAAATAAATCTTGATGCAGCTTACAAAAATGACTAAATGCTTGCTGATCAGCACTAAAAAACACTTTAAACTGACTCGGGAATACGTCGTTTTCGGCAACATCAAAATAGCTTTCGCTGCTTAGTTCATCAAAACTATTTTCACTGCTAGGTAAGTCTCTAAAGTTGCAATCCGTTAATGGGCAAATTTCATCATAATCATAAAATACCACACGGCTCCAGCGGGTCACACCAAAGTTTTTCATCAACATATCACCGGGGAAAATATTAGCCCCAGCTAACTCTTTAATCGCCTTGCCGTAATCGTGCATCACGTTACTAAGCTGTTTATTGTCACACTGATTAATATATAAGTTAAGTGGGGTCATTTTGCGCTCAACGTATACATGTTTTAGCACGAGCGCTTTATTTGAAATTGCCATACTGTTGCCAATACTCGCGCGCATTTGCTTAAGCAGTTCATCACTAAAACGATTTAAATCAAATGCTAAATAGCGAAACTCATGAGTGTCGACCAAACGCCCTACTCTATCTGCTTGTTTTACAAAATCGTATTTCGCCATCACCTGCGCTTTGGTTGATGTTTTAGGTGCGCTAAATTTATCTTTTATTACCTTATAAACATAATCTGAGCCAGCAGTGGTAAATACTAGCATCACCATGCCTGGCGTGCCGGGGGCAATAATGTACTTATCATCTATGGGACTATTGTTGGTGGTGTCTACTTTATAACGGTAAAATTCGGTTTTAGCGTGCTTAATAAAACCAATGGCATTAAATAATTCAAACCGTTGCTTATGCGGCATTAACACCGATAAATAGTCTACATAACGTGCAGGTTGGTCAGTATCCACCATAAAATAGGTACGGGCAAAGCCAAATAGTAAACTAAGTTGATCAGCCCCCATCATTACCGCATCTAACTTTAAACCACTTTGCGTATGTAAAATGGCGATAGCAAATGGCATATTATCGCCATTTTTTGCAATACAGCGGCCAATTAAATAGCAGGCTTTATTTCTGAAAAACAAAGAATTGGCATATTCAATATAGCCATCATTTAAATTCATTAACTCATACACTTGGCTACATTGCTGCTTAGCGCCTAGCGTTAAAGTCGCTTGTAAAGTATTAATATCGCTAGTCAGATCAGTAAACTTAACACGAAATGCTTGTCGATGAATAAGCTCAGACACTGCACTTGCAAACCCGTTTTGCAATGAAATACGGCTCACTAAATTATCAAATGGCCGCGGTTGAGCACGGTACTTGGCTTTTAAAACGAAGAGATGCACGGTGCGAATTTTTTTATCATCCCAAATCGAGCCAAAAGTTGAATTAAAAAATGTATGCGCGATGGGTTGGTTTTCGTGATTTTGCACCATTTGGCCATAAATATGCTTTGCCTGTTGCCACAATCGCGGATCATTAAGTTCTTGGTAAGCAATTATACGCACCGCATCACTGACGTTTTTAACTTGCCTTTCATACACCTTTAAGCGTTCACGCATTGCTGATTGCACATCAAGCCATTGGCGTTGTTCAAATCGACTTTGCGCACTCAGAGTAATATTTAAAAACTCGGCGAACATTGCTTTAAAGCCTGCAAATACTGCACGCGCTAGCTTTGTAGCGACCACCTGCTCTATCGCGTTATTTTTATGGCTTGCAACACTATTTTGCAACGCTTCTTTAGGCATATTCTTATCACTTATGACGACTATTTATATTTAGTGGTTTACACACCTTAGCAAGCACGCTTTAATTTAGATAATTAATAAAACGAATGAATAAGATTGATCAAATGAATATCAGAAATGTCGATCTCAACTTGCTCGTGTACTTAAATGTACTGATAGATGAGCAAAATGTCTCTAAAGCGGCAAATAAATTAGCGTTAACACAACCTGCAATGAGTAATGCACTGAAGCGTTTACGTGATTTATTTGATGATCCCCTGCTGGTCCGTGCTGCAGGCTCAATGACACCCACAGCTAAAGCACTGAGTTTAAAGCCTGAAATAGAAGCTCTGTTAAAAATGGCAGAAGCGATCACTCAGCCAAGTGATGTATTTGACCCAACCACTGCCGAGCTTACCTTTAGAATTATGGCGAATGATTATTTAGAATCGACTCTCGTCGCACCGTTTATTACCGAGCAACTCAATAAACATCCGAGCCTAAACTTTGATGTACTCAGCCCAAGTGATGTCAGCTTACAAGATATGGAAAAAGGCAGCATAGATTTAGCCATTAATCGTTTTAACGGCCTGCCACGTTCATTCCATCAAGCCAGTGTATGGCGAGATAATTATTGTTGTTTAATGCACCCCGCAAACCCTTATTTAAAACAGCCAGATTTAGACCAGTATTTAGCGTCTGAGCATATATGGGTTAATAGAGCTGGTTGGGGAGCAGAAGCTGCGGTCACCAATAAATCAGGAAGTCAAAAACTCGGTTGGGTTGATGAAGCATTGTGGCAATTAGAACAAACCCGCCATATTAGGGTGTTTACCCGCCACTATATGGTGGCGAGTTTATTATGCCAATCACCGCGACTTATCGCCACATTACCGCGACGACAAGCTATGTTATTAACCAAGCACACTGATTTAGTGATAAGCCCTGTGCCTTTTCAAGTTGTGCCCATTGAAGTAAAAATGCTTTGGAGCCCATTATTGCACCATGCCAGCCCACATCAATGGTTACGCCGCGAACTGCTAGCGTTTGCAAATACCATTGCAGATCGATAAAGCCTTAATTTAAATGGAGCTTTCTAGTTGTTATTGATTAAATCAATATCAGTTATTGAAAACAACAATTTCATAAATAGTGTTCTTAGGGCTAGAGTGAAGTCATACCAAATAAGTTAACCACTAACACTAAGAGACAACATTATGATGCAAACTACAGCAAGCTTTACCCAACAAGACGGATTATATATCGACGGCCATTTACATGCGTTCATCGAGCAACAACTTTGCAAGCAAAATACCCTTGAGTGTAATGATGCTTACCAAGCATTGGCGACTCTGGTTGATGAATTTGGCTGTCAATGCCGTAAAAACAAACATCTTGACGATGATAGTTTAGATGTACAAACGTTATTGCATGCGTATCAAGTTGAGCATAATCACCCACATTGTCATGTTGATGCACAAACAACAACTGCGGTATTAGATGAATATTGCTGTCAGGTGCCTGCTATTATTGTAGTTGCTTTAATGGATACATTAAGCGGAACACCAAGCGATGAGCATGATGCAAAAGCAATTTATCAACGTGCTGCAACACTGACTAATCGCCCTTGCATGTATCGCGCAACGCCCTACAACGCTAATGCAGCGTAACTCATGAAACTTTTAAACGCTCGATTATCTTTTGTGTAAAATCGCGCAACGCCCTACAACGCTAATGCAGCGTAACTCATGAAACTTTTAAACGCTCGATTATCTTTTGTGTAAAATCACTGCAACTGAGGATAGTCGAGTTTTGCTGCTCTGCCTGTAGATCAAAGGTCACTTCACCAGCGCTAAATGTGTGCTGTAAAGCCTGCTCTATACTGTTGGCCGCTTCGTGCCAGTTCATAAACCGTAGCATCATCACCGCACTTAAAATACTACTGGTAGGATTTGCACTATTTTGGCCAGCAATACGTGCAAATGTGCCGTGAGTCGGTTCAAAAAATGCCACTTCATTATTTAAATTAGCCGCTGGCATAATACCAATGCCACCCACTTGTGCCGTTAACATATCAGCTAAATAATCACCGTTTTGGTTGGTTGTCACTACCACATCAAATTGTTCAGGATCCATTAGTGCTTGTTGCAGCATATTATCTGCAATGACTTCTTTAATGATCAGCGGCGGACGATCTGTGCGTGGAATTTCCAGCCAACGACCATTACTGTGTGGTATTGCTGAAAACTCAGTTTGTGCCACTGCAAAACCCCAGCGTTTGAATGCCCCATCGGTAAATTTAAGTACGTTGCCTTTATGCACTACCGTTACCGAGTCACTATTTTGTTCAAGCGCATACGCTATTGCATAGCGCACTAGTCGCTCTGACCCTTCTTTAGAAATATTTTTAATACCAATACCACATTGTTGGTCAAAGCGTAGTCGAGTGACGCCCATTTCTTGACATAAAAAGTCCAGCATTTTTTCCGCTTCAACACTGCCCGCTTGCCATTCAATGCCCGAGTAGACATCTTCAGAGCTATCGCGGATCACCACAATATTGGTATTTTCAGGTTTTTTTAGCGGTGACGGTAATGCGCAATAGCCTTTGATTGGCCGCATATTTACAAATAAATCCATTTCATGACGAAGCGCCACATTGAGGGAACGAAAACCTCCGCCAATCGGCGTGGTTAAAGGGCCTTTAATCGCTATTTTAAACTGCCGAACGGCATGAATAGTCTCTTGTGGGAACCAATCACCATCATACAGTTGAGCGGCTTTTTCACCGTTAAAGACTTCCATCCAATGAATTTGTCGAACTCCTTGATAACATAATTGCACAGCATGATTCACAACGTCACGCATACATGGGGAAATATCTTGGCCTACTCCATCACCATCAATGTAAGCAATGATCGGCTGCGCCGGAATACGCCACACGCCTTTATTATCAATGCTAATTTGTTCACCATTTGGTGGAATTTCAATGTGTTGATAACTCATAACCTGCCATATTTTTATTATAAAATATTCATATAAACATTAAACCATGGTTGGCAGTGAGTGTCGTGGTTTTAGCATCTATACTTATCATTCAACAACAAAATAGTAAGGGCTTATTTTACTGAGGTGAGTGACATAATATATCATCAATTTCATCAAACACTTGATAAACTAAATGGCTATCTAACATCACGCTATTAGTTTTAAGGGCTTTGTCTAACTTGATTGCATGTTGGTATAATGTTTCGCACTCAAACATTCCTGCTGTCCCTTTCAACATATGGACACTTTGTGCAAAACCAGCCATATCACCATCAGCATATTGCTTAGTTATTGTTTCTTGCTGCTTTTTAAGCCCCTCAATGTAAACCTGTTTAAGTATCTCAAATTCACGCTCTGGTAATTTTACATCTTCAAGTATTTCAATATCTAAGTAACTAGCAATTTTATAGCTAAATTCACTGCGTTCAATTGGTTTGCCTATATGATCAATAAACCCTTGTTTTAGATAACGATCAACCTCATGTTTCATGGTATTTGCAGTAAGAGCAACAATGGGGGTCGTTAATCCTGTTGCCTGCATAATGTGAATCGCTTGTTCGCCATCCATCACTGGCATTTGAATGTCTAATAAAATCAAATCAAATTGATGATCTAGCGTCGCTTGCACAGCATCTTTGCCATTTTCGACCGCAGTAACAGTTAACCCCATACGCTCTAAAATACGCTTTATCAGCTCACGGTTTTCAGGGTGATCTTCTGCTATTAGCACTTCACCTACGAGGTTTCGCTGGGATTGGCTTGACAGCTCTTTTTCTTTACTTGTAGAGATCTCATCAAAGCTATTGATCCAACTCATTCGCTCAGGCATGTAGAGCGCAATAGTAAGGCTAAACTCACTGCCACTGCCAACATGGGAATGAACAGTGATATTCCCATCTAACTTTTCGGCTAAACTTTTTGAAATATTTAAACCGAGTCCGGTGCCACCATACTTACGTGAGATCGATGAGTCGGCCTGATAAAACGGCGTAAACAAATCTTGTTGCTCAGCCTCTGTCATCCCAATGCCGCTATCTTTGACTTTAATAACGAGCTGCTCTTTAGTGCAACTCACCACTAATTGAATATGCCCTACAGTGGTAAATTTTAATGCATTGGCTGTTAAATTTAACAATATTTGCCGTAATCGAGTTGGATCTGAAATAATCCAATCAGGCAGTGGAAATTGGTAATCAACTTTAAATTTAAGACCTTTATCACGAATTTGTTTTCCTAATAGCGATTCAATGTGTGCGATGGTTGCAAATAAGTCAGTCTCGACTAAATCAATTTCAAGCCGATTTGCCTCTATTTTTGACATATCAAGTATGTCGTTTATGAGTCCTAAAACATGACGGCTGTTTTGTAAAATAACCTGAATACCGTGGTTTCGTTCGTGAGGTTTGATATCGCCTAAAATAATCCCATCTGCGTAGCCTATAATAGAGGTCATTGGTGTACGTATCTCATGGCTCATATTCGCTAAAAAACGGCTCTTAGCTTCACTGGCGTCGGTGAGCTCTGACGCCAATTGTTGTAACTCTTGCGTACGCAGTTGTACTTTTTGCTCGAGGTTTTTATTAAGCTCAACATTCTCATCATGTAAAAGACTAAATTTATTTGCTACTGCAAACGCCAGTAATATCGCATCTAAGGCAGTGCCAATTAAGCCTAACAGGTACAAATCAATTGCAATCGGCGTCAGAACACCTAAATTAGTTAAATTTCCCACCATATTAGGAATTGCCATTGCAAGATAAGCAAAGACAAAGTAACGCGCGGGCTTAAAGCCACTCATCCAACTACGAACCCCAATGTACAGGCCTAAGCACAGCGTACCCCCTGTTACTATTGTCGCCCAAATAAACCCAAAACCTGGCCAGATCGCAGCGAACGGCAAACCTGCGGTTGCCACCACAGCTAATATAATTGATGCTTTTGACAATTGTGGAAAACTGTCTTTTAGCTTAAGTAAATTATTGAAAAATAAAACATTGATTAATGGTATTAAAACAAAGCCTAACCAATGAAAATGGGCATTATAAAAACCAAATAATTGATCTGGAATATGAAAAAACTGGCTCCACGCAAATACCCAGCATGCTGTAAATAAGGCGTAATAAAGGTGAGTTACATCCCGAGCACCAAAATAAATTAATAGGTTATACAAACCCAGCGCAATACCTACCCCAAAGCACAACATCATCACCATATTTTCGATGGTGATCTGGGCAAAAAAGTCTGTATAGGGTTTTAATACCAGTTTAGGAGGAGTGTAAAAGTAGTCACTTTCATACTTGGTGATCAAAAAGTAACGTTTACCTGGTGTAAGTGATATTTGATTGCCGTAATGAAAGGCAAATTCGTTTTTTTCAACTCCCCCCGTTACATAACGCGCTGCCTCAGATGTTGGATCTGTCATATCATATACGCGCGTTTCAATACGCGATACTAAGGTATTGTAAGGAAACAACACCAACTCAGCTAGCTGAGTCTGATTTTCAAGTTCAACGACTAACCAATAACTTCCGCTATAATATGTGGTACTCGTTTGCAACTGTTGATTATCAACCCAAGTCGCAACCTGACTGCTGTTGTCAGGAAAGCCATCATAACTTGCTGCTAACAATGTACCAACTTGGAACAAATTGATATCTTGTTGTTGCTCTGTATAAATAA
The DNA here is from genome assembly GCF_012927645.1 of Pseudoalteromonas arctica. Taxonomy (GTDB): domain Bacteria; phylum Pseudomonadota; class Gammaproteobacteria; order Enterobacterales; family Alteromonadaceae; genus Pseudoalteromonas; species Pseudoalteromonas arctica_A. Next base: position 182,696 of record NZ_JABBMT010000001.1, read on the forward strand.
ACGCATCTGCTGGCGTTGTTGCACGCACGTCGCAGGCATATGTTGTTAGCAAGCCTAAAAACACTACATAGCAAAAAACTTGTATTGCTTTTAACAGCATACAATACACCTCAGTTTAATAACTACAATATTAGAACTGATAACTGATATCCAAACCATAGCGGCGACCTTCCCCTTTAAAATCTTCCAACATGCCAAGGAAAGAGCTTAAATCAAACTTTAAATTACTGTACTCACTAGCAAATACATTTTTGCCCCACAGTACAAAACCTAGCTTATCGAATTGATAGCGAATATTACCATTGATTATACTGTAGCCATCTTGCATGGCATACGGGTTTTGGTTTTGATCAAAATAATAGTCTGATTGATAATCCACTAGCAATTGTGTTGTCAAGGGGTTACCAGCAAGCTCTAAGCGATATTCTAGGCCAGCACTCACATTCCATTTTGATGTAAATGGCAGCCGATTATGAGTCAAACTGTTACCTAAAGGATCAACAAATTCTTCAAATTCTGCATGGAGAATATAGCCCATCGCAAAACGCATTGAAAATGCCTCTGTGGCTTGATAATCAAGTTCCGCTTCAAGACCATAGATCACTGAATCACCAACGTTTTCTAATAATTGCACGGGGGGTTTTTGTGGTGAATCTGATGGTTGGTTCATAAACACTTGCTGATCATTATAATCATAATAAAAAACAGCCCAATTAAACCGCACACCTTGCTCAGGCCACCATGATTTAGTACCAAGTTCATGTGCATTGAGACGCTCTTTGCCATAGTCAGCTAATTCGGCTTGCTCTGGGGAAGATAAAAACCCGCCATTATAGCCACCGCTTTTAATCCCATTTGAAAAACGGTAATAGCCATGAGTTACGTCGTTAATAAGGTAGTTCATAGCAAGCTGGCCAGAAAAGCCATTATCGGATTGCTCGCCTTGTACATGATAAAATGGCACTAAGACCCCCGCTAAATCACTCGGATCAACTACCATATTTAATTGTGCCACTGAGTTATAATCAAGTGATTCATAAGAATATCGTAGTCCGACACTTAGCAACCAATCTGAATTAAGTTGATAGTCTAACTGGCTAAAGGCGGCAATATTTTGCGTGTCAATTTGGTTATCATAAAAGAAGGTTGCGGTTAAGTCGGTGTCTAATATACCGCGATAATCTCTTAATATATCGTTAACATTATTTTGTTTAATTGATTCATCTGCGTAGTAAAGACCACTGGTTAAAGTATGCTTGTGCCATTGCGTTTGTAGGCGTAACTCTTGGCTAAATAAGTGAGTATCTAAACCAAGATTTCCTTCGCATAATCGCGCTGGTGAGCCATCACAATTAAATGCATGGTAGCGCTCTAATTGATTATAACTGCTAATCGAAATAATTTCGTTATGCTCGTTTAATTGCCAATCAATATGCGCACTAAACCCTTTACCATCCGTTTTATGCGCAGAGTCGTTATTAACTTTAACCGTGTAAAAGTCGTCACTGGCATCATTAAAGCCAAAATTATCATAGCAATTTGTTGAACCAGCTTCGCTAGGACTACATAACTCACCAGTTAATGGATCCGCAACCACACCGATATTACCGACAGGCTGTACGATACCCTGCCAATCTTCGAGATGCGCTTGTAACAATACTTGTACAGTATCAAAATCACTTAATAGTGATAGCCGCGCATTAGTTTGTTGCATTCCAGCGGTAGGGGATTGTGCAAAAGTATTGCTGGTTGAATACTCATAGTCCTGATGATTTAAAGCAACACGAAACGCACTGTTATCACTTAATTGATTGTTATACATCGCATCAATACTAAACGCATTATTATTTGCTATACCGCCTGTTAAATACCCCGACTCATTAAATTCAGGGCGTTTAGTACGAATTAAAACTGCTCCGCCAGTTGAATTACGGCCAAATAAAGTCCCCTGCGGACCACGCAAAATATCCACTTGCTCAATATCAAAAAAGTTAACGATCTGATTACTTGCAGATCCTACAGCAACATCGTCTACATAAATAGCCACAGGCGAGGTGTTCGCCGTATTGTAATCAACTAAACCAACACCCCGGATATTTACCGCCGGTGGCGTGCCTTCACCCGCATTTTGGCTGATTTTTAAATTAGGCGCGAATACCGATAACTCTGTAGAATCCTTATAATGCTGGTTTTTAAGGTTGTTACCTTTGACCTGACTAATAGCAATGCTAACCTCTTCTATTGCCTGCGCGCGTTTTTGAGCATACACCTCAATGACCTCGAGGCTTTGGCTAAAGACAATCGGATCCTCATTTCCAGCCTGTGCAGCAACAGATAAAACGAGGCTCGACGAGCACAGCAGTAATACATGGTTTGAAAAAGGATAACATTGGCTTCTCATTAGATGGTGAACCTTAATACCGACAATGTAAATATATTGTGATTATTTACGATTATAGACTAATTTATTGATTAAAGTCGCCAAGTTATCCATTAATTAGCTCGTTTTACAGCGCTTCAAAGGCATATTCACCACTGATCTGCTGTGGATACCCACACAGTGCCCGTGCTGTTTGCATTCCAGCCATAACCGCCGCTTCAACACAGCCTGCATTCACACCTGTTTTGATCCAATCTCCGGTAATAAATAAATTACTAAATTGCGTGCCATCCGTTGCTAAGCGGTATTGACTGGATCCTGCAACCGACAACACATAACGCTCACTTGGATCAACATTCACTCGCCAATATTGTTGTGCTAATCTCGCTGAACCTGTCACATCATCTTTTACATATAAAATTGACCAATCAAAATCATTATCGTTGTAAGCTAAAGGCCATAACGGCTGCATGTTAGTTGTTAATAATTGTGTTAAGTTAGTTTTTACTTGTGCTTTTGCCTGTGCAGGGAAACCATGATCACTCTGTGGAGGATATTCCTGACAAGGAAATGCACTACAAAAATAAGCAATATTCTGCGGACTATTGCTTGCAGGCCACTGCTCTTTATCAATTAAGTTTTGCATTGCAGCCCACGTATCAAATGGTTCACTAAAACCACTCAAAATAGGCCCTTCTTCACTAAAGGGCACATACTGCCAACCTAATTGTTGATCTGTTTTATTTAACCAAAGTTGGCTGGCTTGTGTTGCTACCGAAAGAACATTTTTAGCCTGTGCAGCAAAATTGTCGTCTATTGCTAATAATTGCGGGCAAACATGCTCTAATGAAGCAACCGAGACCCCAAGGATCAGCTGGTCAAAATCATCTTTAAACTGCAGTGTTTTAGTTGGTAGTTGTGCGCCAAAATGTGCTTGATAACAGCTGGGCCAATCACTCCAAAATGATTCTAAATTAATATTATTCTGCTTTAGTAACAGGGCCTGTGCGGGGTTTATCTGCTGATAAAGAGGCTCACTTGGCCAGCAAGCTAGGTTTTTCACATCAACTAATGGCTGATACTCTGATGAGCTATTTAAACTCACTTGCTGTTGTAGTAACACAGAAGCGACACAGTTTTGGCCACTTGCATCAACCCCAGGCGTAAGTTGCTGTAGTTGATGGAAGAATTCAAAGTTGACGCCTCTTTGTTTTAATAGTTCATACAATGGCGCAAAAATAACATCGCCCATTCCTGCCTGCATTTTCCACATTACCCCACCACGATAACATAATCCGATTCTAAGCATCGCAAGTGCAGCCACTCCAGCTTCTACATTTGGTTTTTTAAAATCACCTTGTGGATAAGCAAACACTAAGTCATAAAAACCGCGCACGGGGGCAGAATCGATACTGTATTGTTTATTTGCACCATTTTTTAGTAACCATTGACGAAAATCATACTTGTTAATGACCCCAAAACCATCGCGATAAACTTTATCTTTTATCAATCCAACCAGCATCGCTATCGCTAAATCGGCACAAATATAAATACGCCTCAACGCTGCATTCTCATCCAGTAACTCGGTTAACTCTTGGTTAATCCAGCGCTTTAGTTTTCTGACGATATACCAAACCACTAAACTATCTTTCTTCTCAGAAATTTGTGGTTGAAGTGTGTTGTTACTTTGTACAAAGCTATTTAATTTATCAACAAGTAAGCTAGGTGTTGAAGTGATTTCTTGATTGAGATTGTGTATATCGCTGGTAAACGTTTGCCATGCCTCACTGCCATCAGAAACTAACGTCTGAATTTGTTGATGGAAATAGCGTAGTAGGTATCTATCTCGTAGTTTTTTTGTCGTTAATTGTGTACTTTTAGCTTTGACTCTGGCGGCTAGTTCAAATTGTGGTATCCATTCTTTCAGCCATGCAAGGGTCATTTTCACAAAGTCCCATACCGTAATATCTAAACTCCCATTCGCAGGGTTACCAGGTAAAACTGGAAACTCTATAGGCCATGTTTGCCACTGCTCATCAATGTGCTCTTCAAGGGCTATAAAACTATGCGGTTTAAGTGCTTGTTGCCAAGTACTTAGTGCACTCGTTGGCGGTCGCTGTAGCTTGTCGTATACAGTTTCAATGGTTTTAAAACTATTAACATAGGCACCAAACCAGACATGTAAACCATGCTCTTCTATGCGCTGCCCCATAGCAGCATTACGGCCACTGGCTCCCTTTCCTCCTAAACGCCAACCTTGTTGGTACACTGTAATATGTCGTTTTTGTTGCCAATTAGGTTGTTCAGTCAGGTATAAAGCAGCCGTCATTGCGGCAACGCCTCCCCCTATAATAGCTATTTTTTCTTGCTCCATAATGGATCCTTACTTAGGGAGTATTTGTGTAGCTAGAAGTTGGTCAAAATCCATCTTGATATAAAACGGTAAGTACACAGCTTGCGATCCTAGCTGTAAACCAAACATTTGCGCCAAAGGAAAACTATCTAATTGCTGTAAATGTAGCTGATAAGCACCACTGAGTAGTTTAAATTGATGGATTTTTTTTATTGCTGAAGGAGAGTGCATAACCGCTTGATAGACAGCCTTATCGCCTTGCCCATCAGGAAATTGCTTAAATAGTATTTGATCCATCTGTGGATTCACAAATCCCTGCAACAGCTGTTTTAACAGCGAAAGATCAATACCGATATGATCCCCATCAAACAAATTCGCGACATGCTCGCCAAAGTCCTCTAATACAGATAATAGGCCATCACTTTGCGTATTGACGTTTTTGGTGACTGAAAATAAATGCTGTGATTGTAATTTTGACGTTGGCAAAAAATGCTTAAAACAATCCAGTGAAACTGAAAACTCAGTTATATTACTTACCGAACTGGGCATCTGGTGATCACATAAGTACTTATTGTAACCCCATGTTTCTCTACCGTTTATTAATGCATAAACATTATTTACGCAAATAAACGCCGGATACCAATAAAGGTGGGTAATATCTTCATCATTGCCTTGCTTTTCTACCTTAGCAACTGGTAACCAAATAATAATATCGGTCTCTTGCATCCAACCGTGCTCACTAAAAGGCGGCGTTAATGAGGCAATTTTTTCTATGTCGGTAAAGGTCAATAATGCATATTCGCCTATGCCTTTAAAATATAACTCATTCGTTGCAACAATATTAAGTGTTGTATCGATATACTCTTGAACTTTATCCTGATCTATTTTTGCAAAAAAACCATACATGTTTGCATTAGTCATTCGACATGGTGGCTTTGCAACAGGGTTTGATAAAAAGTGACTATAAGGAGATCGTTGTACGGTCATGATTTATAATTATTTTATTGGATAATAAATAAGTATAGCCAAAATTTATTACAAGGTAGTAATTTCAGTTAATTATTTTCAGTGAGCAGATATTGGCTATATTGCTGATAACCAAAGCTATTGAAGCCTTTTGACAAGGGATTCATAAACCCATGACCGTAGTCCGCTTGCTGGCATTGCACTTTAGTTTGCTGCTCTAAACAAGCGATCACAGGATGAATATCAAAGTGCTCTTCTTGTTTTGCAAAAATAAACTCGCACGCCACGCTGGCTGACAAATCTAAATAATGACGAACTTGATTTGGATAAAACGCCACTAATCTTTTTATCTGTGAATTTTTCACACTTGCTTGGCTTCGCCATGCAGCAGCTCCACCAGCACTAAAACCGATTACCGTAGTTGGTTTAGTTACTCTACTAAGAATAGTATTAAGCTTGTTGAAATAGTTATCGTGACCACACTCAGTAATAAATAAATCATACTGTAATTGCTCAGCAATCACTGGCTGCAATTGCCCATCGTACGGATCAACAATTATGCTTTTAGCGGTAAATTGCCGTGCAAAGTGACTCAAATGAGCTGTTTTACCAAAAATATCACTAACGATAATGTATTCCATAGCCAAATCTTATTATTCACAGTTGAATTACCGCACAACAGTTAAAATACCGCTAAACGCCTTTTTCAGATTAGCTAATTAAAATACAGCAGTTAAAATATAATGGCTAGAATAAAGTTAAAATAATGCTTGCGTAAATAAATTTACTGGGGTAAATTGTCTTCTTGGTCCTAAAAAAGCCTCGCGGTTAACCTCTTTACCCTGATCCAGTAATCCCCGCAAAACGTATATTATAGAGCTAAGTTATTGTACGGCGAGAACCCCAATTCAGACTACGACATATTTTTAAATAGTCGCATAAATGTCATAAAGATCGTCAACACTGTAATGAAGCTAAACACAACATAGTCTATCTAATTGTGCTTTTAAAGCTAATAAAGAAATTAGCGCACATTAAAGATAACAAGAAAAAAGTGAGTTTTATTATGTCTTATAGTTACAACGGATCTATGATCCAAATCGCACACCCAGTGCAATCAATTTCAGTAAATAAACAACGTGTTATTTTTTCTGATACGCAAGGTTTAAAAAATACCTTATTTATAAAAGCAAGTGACGCACGTCAATTTGTCAAATGGTTAAAAGCCAATTAATCAATACTGATTTACTTCCTCGCAACTTAAATGACGCCAGCTAATACTGGCGTTTTGCTTTATTATCATTATTAATTAACACTCCTTTACATGCTAAAAAAATTGATTGGATAGTCACTGCTTTTGCCCCTTATTATATTTTTAACGAACAATACGCAGGTTGAAGTGCAAAATGCCGCACTAAAAGAAATAAAACAGCAACCAGCCTACCATGAAGTATTATTACGTTGGTTACCAGATAATTTAAAACCGTGTTATTAGAGCAACGTTTACAGAAATACAAAAACGCCTCAGCTGAGTGAGGCGTTTATCGATATTAGCATATTTATTTAACCTGAGTTCCGGTTAGGTTTTACTTACGCACACCTTCAATATATAAACCAATATCAACATGTGTAGATGCAGGACCAAGATTGTAATCAATACCAAAATCAGCAAGCTTTAAGCTAGTTTCACCTTCAAAACCAACTCGATAACCACCCCATGGATCTTTACCTTCACCAATTTTATCGATTTCAAAGGTAATCGTTTTTGTTACACCATGAAGGGTAAACTCACCTGTTACATCAGCTTCATCACCTTCTTCATCAAACTTAATTGATGTACTTTTGAAGGTCGCTGTTGGAAATTTATCAACATTTAAAAACTCTTTACCACGCAAATGCTTATCACGTTCAGCATGGTTCGAATCGATACTTTTAGTATCAATATTAACCATGATCTGTGATGTATCTGGGTTAGCTGCATCATAGCTAAAGCTGCCATCAAAAGTATTAAAACGACCGTGTAACCAGCTATACCCTAAATGTTTAATTTTAAAGTTTACGAATGCATGGGCACCTTGAGTGTCAATAACATAATCTGCAGCGTGTGCAGTATTAGCACCAAATAACGTTGCCGCTACTGCAGCTGATAAAAGTAATTTTTTCATTTATTAATCATCCTTTTGTGGTTTAATCATTCTAATTAAGGTTTTATCTTTATCGATAAAATGATGTTTTAACGCCCCAAAAGCATGTAAAATCACTAACCCTATTAGGCTACACGCCACATAGTAGTGAACTTTACCTGCAATATCTGCTTGATTAGCTACTGAAAAATCAATTGCGGGAATACTAAACAAGGTAAACACCTCAATCGCGCGACCATCCGCAGTAGAAATCAAATACCCTGAAATCACAATAACGCTAAGCAGTAGATATAAAAATATATGTACTGTATGCGCTACACTATTTAACGCTTTACTACTGCCCACTACAGGCTCAGGCTGCGCACCCAATGCACGCCAAGCAAATCTAAAAATTAATAAAGCAACTAAGGTGATCCCTACGCTTTTATGTAAATCCAAAGAACCTTTATACCAGCTATCATAGTAGGTTAATTCAACCATATATAGCCCTAAACCAAATAACCCGATGACCATCAATGCCATGAGCCAGTGAAGGAAAATTGCGACTAAGCCATAACTTGACTGAGTATTTTTAAACATGCTGAACAGCTCCTTGATTTAATAAAGCAAGAATAGCCCGCTTAGAAAGAAAAGAAAATAGCGAATAACAAACAAGTTATGTGCGTATATGCACAGATAAAATTACACGTTTGTATTTGTCTGGGGTGTGTGAGTCGGTATTTTAACTCCTCTGTTCATAATCCCTCCTTGGATGTAATACCGCTAAAACTGACGGTGATGGCTAAACTATTACCCAAACGCCACATTGGCAAATACGGCGGTCATTAAAATTGGGCACACAAAGCGGATATACTGGGCAAACCAAAACTTAAAGCCACTGCTTGCTTGGTGCAGCTGGTTACCACGGCGCCACAACCAGCCTACCGTCACAAAATAAAACAAGCCCATTAGCGGCAGTTGGTATTGCGTTAGCACCATAATCACTAAACCAAATAACCAATCAAAATTAAAGATGATTAATGAAGAGGCAGCAAGCACGGTTAGGCTAACAATAAAGGTCGCTGTTTTACGCTCTACTTGATGGTTTTCAACTAAAAAAGCCACCGGTATTTCGGTAGACGATATTGTTGACGTTAAAGAGGCTATCGACATTAATACAAAAAACAATAAACCAACCACTAAGCCAATTTCACCCATGGTATTAAATAACTGCGGTAAAATAGCAAATATCAGTTGCCCTTCCCCAATCAACTTACCGTCGCTAAACACTTGCACACCATTATGCTGCGCTACATAAATGGCTGGAATAATTAATAAGCCGGCTAAAAATGCCACCCCGGTATCAAGCAAGGCAACAGAGGCTGTTAAACGTGGGAGGTTAGCATCGGGTTGCAAGTACGAGCCATAAATCATCATGCAACCAACACCCAGTGAGAGTGAAAAGAACGCCTGTCCCATTGCCGCAATAATTAAACTTGGGTTGAGTATTTGGCTAAAGTCTGGCACTAAATATGCTGCAAAGCCTTCACTTGCGCCATCAAGCGTGGCGATATAAGCAATTAGCACAACGAGTAACACCAATAGCATCGGCATTAACCGTCGCGACCATGTTTCAATGCCAGATTTAACACCTTTGAGAATAATACTCGCAGTGAGGATCAGCATCAGTGGTGTAAATACAAAATTACGCGCCATCGAGTCCGTGTGTAAAAATGTACTGACGGTGGTAAATCCAAAAAAGGTAGCAATGGGTTCAAAGGTATAAGCAAGCATCCAACCTGCTACAATTGAGTAAAAGCTCAGCATCACAACCGCACCGGCTAAACCTAAATAACCTGCAGCAGCACCTACTTGCGGTGCTTGCTCTTGCCATGCTTGTCTAAGTGCTTTAACCGGATTAGCTTGCGCTTTATGGCCTAAGTACAGCTCAGTGTATAAAGCTGGCAAGGCTAAAAAAAATATTACTATAAAGTAAACTAGCAAAAACGCGCCGCCGCCATGATTTGCCGCTTGCGTGGGAAACCCCCAAATATTACCTAATCCTACTGCAGCGCCAGACGCTGCTAAAACAAAGCCAAGACGACTTTTAAAACCATCACGCAATTGTGCCATACACCTACAAATCTGTTATTATTTTTCATTAGTGTGAATTAAACCATATTTAACTCTCACAAAGTAATAAATTTGCCTTGGCTTAGTTAACCTGCGCACAACCGCACAAAATATAAACATATTTATTCTTTTATCACTTTAATTGTGGATTTTATGCCTGCGTTATTTTTTCAACAGCAACTCGTTATCACCAAACACAGCGTGCAGCCGTTCAATGCGAAAACTATTTTATTATTTGACGCCCAGTTTTTAAATGTTGATGAATTCAATTTAGACGCATTATTAAGCCCTTTTGAGCTTACTGTGTTCACTCGCCGTAAGAGTAATAAAGCCAAGCAAGAATATTTAGCGACTCGGCTACTGCTTAAATATTTGGTAAAACAAACGATGCCACAATTTCGTGAGCTAGCAAGTAATCATATTAGCTCAGAATTTGACGAGCAAAGCAGTAAATTACTGCTACATATAACGGGTAGTAATACAGTACTTAGCAGTTGCCTATCTCACTCTAATGGTTTTGTCGGTGCGGCACTAAATCATGAATGCATTCAGTTTGGCTTTGATATTGAAAAAATATCCACAAAGCGCCCATTTATAAAACTTGCGAAGCATTTTTATCATCTTGATGAAGTGAATTTAATCCGCCAAAACCCCGAACGTTTTTTTAGAATTTGGACCTTAAAAGAAGCACTCGCTAAAGCCACCAGTCAGCCGATTGCTAAATTACTTAGCCCCAATGTATTTAATCAATTAATGCTGAGTAAGTTAACAGCAGTGAGCTGCCAATATAAAGAGTTTGATGTGAGTGTTGTAAGTAACCAGAGCACTGACTGGCAATGCTCGGTGGTAAATTCTATCGACCAATTACGCAGCGTTTTGCACTTCTAATAAGCGGCTATGTATTGCTTGTACAACAAAGTCTGACTCGCTTTGCTCGACCAAAAAACACAAATTATGTTTACTGGCACCATGGCAAATCAAACGAATATTAAAATCACTTAATACGTTCATTAGATTTACTTCTTGCTGCTGTAATTGAATTTGCGAACCAATTAATGCCACTAACGTTAAGTTGTTCTCAACTGATACATGACAAAATTCCGCCAACTGATCAAGGCATTCTTGATCAAGCTCAGGACGCGACGCATTTGGCGCGTTATCTAAAGTAATAGCAACACTTATCTCTGAGGTCGTAACCAAATCAACCGAGATATTAAATTCGCTTAAAATTGCAAACACGCGAGCTAAAAAGCCACTAGCCAGAAGCATTTCTGGGCTTTTTAAGGTTAACAATATTTGATTTTTACGTTGCGTTACCGCGCGAATACCTGGCACTTGTGATTTTTCACGCTCAATCCATGTACCACCACGCTCAGGCTCACGGCTAGAACCTACGAATACGCTAATGTGACTGCGGCTCGCAGGTAAAATTGTTGCAGGGTGTAATACCTTTGCGCCAAAGGTCGCCATTTCTGCCGCTTCATCAAAACTTAAACGCGCAATCGGCGTAGCTTTAGCACACAAGCGTGGATCGGTGCTAAAAATTCCCACTACATCAGTCCATATGTGCACGCTTTTAGCATTAATCGCCTCTGCTAATAATGCAGCACTGTAATCTGAACCACCACGGCCAAGTGTGGTAGTTTGCCCATGCGCGTCACTGCCAATAAAGCCTTGAGTGACTACAACGTGTTCTTTTAAAAGTGGTATTAAATGCTCTTTTGCCGCCACCGCGGTTGCAGCTACATCTGGGGTTGCTTTTGAGAATTGGCTGTCGGTTTTTAATACCTGTCGCACATCAAAACGCACCGCATTTAAGCCATTTAAACGCAGTACCTGAGTAAATAAATAGGATGATAAACGCTCACCAAAGCTCAATAACTCATCATGTTGTTGCTTTGATTTTAGTGGTTCACTGGCAAGTGACTTAAAAGCTTTAATGGTTTCATCAAAGCCATGAGCTAAATCAGCATCCAATGACAGTTCATTTAAAATAGCATCTTGAATAGCAATAACGCCAGCAATGTTCTCACTGCGCTCATCTGCTGATAAATCTTTTTTACATAAAGTCACAAGGTGATTAGTCACTCCTGCGCTGGCACTGACGGCCACCACGCGCACGTTGTTATCGGCTACAATAATTTCACTGCAACGGCTCATCGCTTCAAAGTTAGCCACACTGGTGCCACCGAACTTTGCGACTACGTAGTCTGATTTTTGATTTTGTGCTGACTGTTGCAAGTTAGTTACAGCTAATTGGGTATTCATGTCATCTCCTGTTGTGGCATTCATACCACGATAATACAAGAAGAACTTGGCAAGGGGGGGGTCGATAAGAAAAGTCCACTGCCAGAAGCTCTCCACCTAATTGGTGACAGTTTTGAGGATTCAGCCCCATAAACCGAAAAACCACTGTGACGTCCAGTTGCTTTCCTCGGCGAGTACTTCCCTCCTTAATGATCACAGGCATGCGTCGCCTAACATTAAGTACCTAAGTACCGCACCTCTTCTGAATGTTAGATTAATTACGTAAATTATTAGCAATTAAATAACAAAACCCGCTATTAAGCGGGTTTTGAAAGTTATCGTTTAGACGTCTAGCTGTCAAGTTGTTTTAAATAATAAAAACAACTAAATAAAGCTACCTGCTAAATACGATCCCATATAACCAATTGTATACGCGATTAATAAATACACCGACATACGTAAATAACTCATAAAGGTAAGTGCTTTTACTTTACTCATAGCGATAATACCGGCAGCTGAGCCAATAATAAGCATGGAACCACCCACCCCAGTTGCATACGTAAACGACAACCATTGTTGTGGACTCATAACTATTTCAGCTTTAAGTAACGCAGCCGTTAGCGGTACGTTGTCAACCGCAGCTGACAATATGCCCATTAAATAATTTGCATATTGTGCTGGCATTAACTCGTAAAGATGAGTGAACTTACTGAGCATGCCCACTTCTTTCAGGGCGCCTACAAGTAATAATACGCCAACGAAAAACAGCAAGGTGTCGTATTCGATTTCCCGAATATAATCGATGATTTTTTTATTAACGTCTTTTTTGCGCATTAAAAACTGTGCGGTTAAAAACATCAGTGATAAACCAAACAAAAAGGTCAACAACGGCGGCACATGGTAAAGTACGCTAAGCGTTAATGTGGCCATAATGGTTGATAAGAAAATAACCGCGATGGTGATATCGGTTTTTTCAATGCGGCGCTCTTCTTGTTTAGTAAACTCGACTGCACCATTTAAGCCAAACGACAACATAATTGCCAACAGCGCAACACTTGCCAGTGCTGGAATAACTAACAACAGCAAATGTGCAATACTTACTTTGCCATCAAGGAAAATCATCAGCGTAGTTACATCACCAGTTATGAGTGACACTCCACCAGAGTTAACGCTAAAAATAATTAATGTGGCATATTTAATAAGCTTTTTCGGATCGAGTTTTAACGACATCACCACCGCAAGAGAAATTAATGTGGCTGTGATATTGTCTGAAATCGACGAAAACAAGAAGGAGAACCCGCCAATCAAAAACATCAGTTTGCGTTCGCTAATAGCACTGGGCATTATCTTATGCACAATATTTTGGATAAAACCTTTGGAGTTCAAATAGGCTACAAAGGTCATTGCAGCCATTAAAAACAACCAGAGTGTGGCAATCTCTAAAATATTGTGGTCAAGTTGATATTGTACGTTTTCGGGGTTTTGCCCGTGAAGCGGCGAGATAAATAAGATAATCCAGCATAAAGTACCAAAGAAAAGCGTGGTTTTGGCCTTGTTTACATGGATAATATCCTCTATAACGATGAGCACGAATGCTAGCGTTATCAGGGTTAGGATAATTGCAGTTACCATGGTGTTTGAACAACCTTTATAAAAATGTAAAAATTGTATGTTACGAGCCGTAGGACGACACGGCGCGCAGTCTAGCACCAAAGACTGTGTAAAACTATTGCAAATTCATCTTTATAAGACAAATCGCTGATAGTCTGTACCTAGGCTATACAGTATCAACTAGAGTTACTGGAGCTTTATGATCCCAGCTAAAAAGTTACTAAATACCCTGACAGAACACTGGGGAATGTTAGAACTGCTATTTAAACGTTTTAAGATGGCTGATTTCAGCCTAAAAGACGTGCAAAATGCGATCAAAAAAAAACAGCCAACGTGGTCAAATGAGCGCATTTACAAAGAAACCAACCGCCTTTTAAACCAAGATATTATTATTCCCTTGGCTAAATCGTCACAACTAGAAATTAACCGGGCAATTGCAGATTTTGCCACTTTCTTATTGCAGGAAGAACATTTGGGGTTGGCGCAAGAAATTAGCGTGCTGGTTGAAGATTTAGCCCGTTTGGGTAACCGTTTAGACAATGCAGGTAGTATTGAAGACTACGACGAGATGCGCCGTTTTAGCCGCATTATGGATGATCGGGTGCGTAAAATCATGAAGCTATTTGCCCACAACGAAAATGCCATTTTAAATATTGTAGAACAAGCAAAAGCCAATAATGCGGTGCAATCCTTGCAAAAGCGTTATCAAGCGGTGATTGAAGCATTTGATGAATACATTGAACCAATGCTTGAGATGATCGATATTCGTGGCGATTTTCATGCTTGTTTTAATACCATCGAAACACAAATCAGCACGCAAATTGAATATATTGAGCGCAGCGGTAAAGCTTATCAAGATAAACGCATGCTTGAACGTTTACGTACCCGAATTTTAGAAATGCATTTAGTTGGTCGCGAAAGTCTGCGTAAAAGTGCCGACATGCTAATGCCACTGCGCGAAGAGCTGCGCCGTAATAATATGATCACTCGTCAAGCAGCTAAAGTACTTGGTTTAGTACGTAAAAATGGCGTTGATAATATGCTCAGCAGTGTACAACCACATTTTGTCTCTGACACACAGCGGTTCTCGTTGGGGCAACAACGCCATATGGTTGCTTATATGGCGACGTTGGTTGAATTCGAACACAGTGAATATGAACTACCTGACCAAAACGATGTGCCTGCTTTTGTTACGCCAAATATTCCAGATTACAACAATGTTAAAGCAAACTTTAAAAAACACTGCAATGCTAAACGTAAAAAGTCACAGCCATTATTGACTTTTTTAGGAGAAAGCTACCCCGACCTTGAAGCCGACGAAATGCTATTTTTATATCAAAAACTGGTCAGCGACACCGATATTGAAATCAATCAAAGCAATGAAAAAGTGCGCGTAAACATCGCAGGACAACATTTCTCACTTTTCCCTTTTAATACCAAACCATTTAATTCTAAACCTGTTGCATCTGAGCAAATTAAAACAGGGAATGAGTAACCAATATGACACAAATAAATTTAGATGAATTGAGCCACCTACAAGCAATTAATAAAAAACTCGTTACCGGCTATCACATTAGCGAACAAGACACCGTGATGTGGCAAGAGCTTGATCAACAAATTGATCATTACCGCGCATTATTCAGCGCCCTTGGCCACGATTTACAACACGACAGCCGTGGTTTTTATTACTTTGCTAGTGATGAAAGCACACCCAATATGGGGAAAATTTCTCGTGCGATTGCCTTAACCATTTACATCTTAATTGAGCACTATGCAAACTCAGGTAAAGACCCAATGCGTGCCTTATTTGATGAAGTAAATGATTTAGAACTGATGCAAACTTTAGTGCAAATGAACAAGCACTTATTTGATCAGCTGGAAATATTTTCAGGATCAGACCTGCGTAAAGACGTGTACTTACGCATGATACGACTAGGCCTTGCCCGAGAAGTAGAAGGCGGCTTTATGCTACAAGCGCCTATCTACCGTTATATTGATGCCTTAATGGAAGTAAACGAAGAAACCTATGTTGAAGAGGACGAATAATGAAAAACCTATACGGCCTCAGTAAGCTGGCACTATTAAACACCGCAGGTTATGCCAAATGTGTGATCCCACTTGATAAAAGCAGCTCAATTTGTGCACCAAATAATACTGGTAAAAGCTCGGTGATCAATGCTCTGCAATTTCCGCTTATTAATGATTTACGCTTAACAGAATGGGACGGCCATGATTTAGACGAAACCCGTAAATTTTATTTTTCGTCAGATCAATCCTATATATTACTCGAAGCCGACCTGCCCCATGGCCCTGTGGTGATTGGTGTAGCTGGACTTGGTAAAATAGCCGGTTACGCGCATCAGTTTTTTTGTTACCAAGGCAAACTCAACCTTGAGCAGTACACTCAAGGTAAAACCATTATTAAATTCACTAAGCTGTTTAATCATTTAAAAGAGCAAGGCTTTAACCCGATTGAGCTTAAAGCGCAAGAGCTCAACGCACTATTAACGGGTGGTGCCACGCCATTTGATGGCGACATTAACTTAAAGATGATCCCGCTTAACAACGTGCAAGATTCGGCAATTTATAAAGAAATTTTCCGCCGTATTTTGAACCTGCATAAATTAGGCGCTGCCGACGTAAAACGCTTTATGTTACGCGTATTTGAACGCCATATGTCAAACTCAAAGGTCGATTTTTATGAAGTATGGCGTCGCTCATTTGATAAAGTAAACCGCGCAAAACGTGAGCTAAAAGCACTCGAGTCGATGCAAGAGCCTATTAGCGCCCTTGAATCTATGCTTGAAAACCAAACCGTACTCAAAGGTAAATTGGCCGCATACGCGCCTAAAATTGACCAAGCATTAATCGATTTTGATAGCTACCAAGAAGCGCAATTGAGCGAGCTTAATACTGCCCTTGAAGACATTGAACACGAAAAACACGAGTTTGAACAAAAACAACAACTTTATCTACAACAATCGCGCGATATTGAACGCAGACAAACACAAATAGAGCAATGGTTTTTAGACTTTGGTGCTCTAAAATCTGAATTTGAATTAGTTAACATGGCAACCTTAAAAGTAAGCCTTGGTCAATTAAAGCAAGATTACGAGTCACTATCGCATTCTATCAACAGTGCGCAAGGGCAAAGCCTGCATACTCTTGATTACCGTATTAATGAAACACAAAAGCAGATCAACAGCTTAAAGCTACAGCTTAAAAACCTTGAGTTTAATTTATTCACCCGTATGCGCGAGGATTTATCACTTAAAGAAGTGGAAGAGATCTCGCGCATTCTAAACCCTGATATTCTGTCATTTGCCACCACCAGTAATGGTGATATAGATATCACTGATGAAGATGCCTTTGGTGTATTTTTAGAGCAATTATCAGATAACGTGAAAGGCGGCGTGCTTACCCTGCCCGGCGCGACCATTAAGCTGAAAAAACTCTCACCGGTGCAGATGCAAAGCGGTGAAAATAAAGAGCAACTTACTGCGCAACTCAGCGCCCTTGAACAGTCACTCAATGAATTTAAGCAACAGCGTGATGTGACCGCCAATGTGGCCGACAAACAAAAAGAAAAAGATGCCTTATACGATGAACTCATGGCAGCAGAAAGCGCGCTTAAACGCTTTGAACAATTTCAGGTTATGCTGCAATCAATAGATGCACAGGCGCTGTTAAAAGAGCAATTATTGGCTGAACGCGAGCAAGTTGATAGCTACTTACAAGATATTCAAAATAACAGTGGTTCAATTAGTGATCGACGCTCGATTATTAAATCGAAAAAAGATTTAATTTCACGCCAAGCCGAGCGCCTACGTCAAGTCAAATCTGAACGAATTGACCACACATTGGATTTATATAGTGGTAAAGTCACCCCTTATATGATTGATGTGCAAATTGACTTTGATAATCTCAGTGATTTAGTTCATCACTTTAATAAAGATTGCCAAGAGCTGCGTAATTTTGATATCAACGTTCGTAATACCTATTTGCATATTTACAATGCCGGTATTACCAAATTTGATAACGAAAACGACGAGTTTAGTAAATACCAGAAATTGATTGGCGCGTTCCATAATATTGATAACGAACGTGATGCAGTTGAACGCCAAGCTCGGGTTGCACTAACAGAAGTCGCTGCAACGATTAAGGGACTACGTGAAGATTTAGACAGACTGCGCCGTGAAATGAACAGCTTCAATAAAGGCATTAGTCAGCATCGTATTTCAAATTTACAAGCATTTAAAATTAACGTGATACCACGCAAAATGTTGGTTGATAGTATTGATACCCTCATCAGTACCTCAAATCAATTTGAACAAGGTGATACGCTGGATCTACTCAGCCAAGAACCCTACAGTGAAAGTGCTGTCAACGAAGCAAAAGATCACTTAATTAAACTTGCCTCTGATAAAGCAGGTTTAACCCTTACTGACTTATTTGATATTCGTTTTGAAGTTGTAAACCGCGCAGGCGAAACCGAGCATTTTGAAAAGATTGATTCGGCTGGCTCAAACGGTACGCGTATCACCATAAAATTATTATGCGGCATGCTGTTTATTCGCTACTTATTAAGCGATCAAGAGCAAAACTTATACCGCATCCCAATTTATATTGATGAAGCGGCCGATATCGATCCACAAAATCAAAAAGCAATTATAGAAACTGCGCTCAGCTTTGGCTTTGTGCCTATTTTTGCCTCGGTGAAACCACAAATTAGCTGTGATTATATTGTGCCAATTCGCTCCGTTAAAGACGGCGCCCAAAACTGGGTAGATGAAAAAGATTGGATAGAAGTAGAGCATGAATAAGACAATAGCCACGTTTGTGTAAATTAATACATCATTCAGTCAAGGACGACTAAACTAACCAGTACTTATCATGTATACAAATTACAGGTAAAAAATAACATTTCCTTGAATTAATTCTATGTTATGTTATCAAACGAATAGTAATTAAATTTGCCAAGGAGCAAACTCCATGAAAAATATACTAATTGCAGCTGCTGTATTACTACTTGCAGCCTGTGCAAAAACCCCTGATATTGATTACGACAAATCTGTGGACTTTGGTAACTACAAAACGTTTGCTTGGTTTCCACAAGCGACCTTGGCTGACGCTGGTAACTATCAAATCAGCCCATTGATGGAAAAACGTGTGCGTGAAGCGGTAAATACACAATTACAAGCAAACGGTATGACACCTGCCGACGAAGCCTCAGCCGATGTATTGATTAACTATCATGCTTCTGTTGATACTAAGGTTGACGTTGATACATTTAATGTAGGTTACGGCGCACGCTGGAATTACTGGGGCATGGGTTATAACACGCAAGCAACAACCCATGAATATGATGTGGGAACTTTAGTCATCGATGTTGTTGATCGTGCCTCTAACCAGCTTGTTTGGCGTGGTGCTCGTGAAGGTCGCCTACAAAAGAAACAAACACCTGAAGAGCGTAACAAAGCAGTACAAGAAGCAGTTGCAACAATTTTAAGTGGTTTTCCACCAGAAAAACTAAAATAATACTTTAAATTAGCATTCAAAAAAGCTCACTATTTAGTGAGCTTTTTAGTTTCTGAACGAATTTAAATTTAATCTATTTTATACTTATACAAAAGAGCATGCGGTATATGGCAGTAATCGTCGGGGAAGTTGGTTAAGCGGTCTTGATGCTCAGGATCGCTTGCTACATAATTTGTTAATGGCAGCACTTCTACTACGACTTTAGCGGCATCATCACGTTGGCTGATATAATCCCGCGCTATGGTGAGGTGTGTTGGCTGTTTACTATAAATGGCTGTGCGGTATTTCGGCCCAATATCATCGCCTTGCTTGTTAATACTGTAAGGGTCAATAATTTCAAAGAAATTACAGATCAAGGTGTTCAACTCAACTTTATCGGTATCAAAAATCACCTTCACACATTCTGCATAACCATCATATTCACCCGTGGTATTGCTGCTGATACCATTGGCACGCCCTGCTTCTGTGCTGTCCACGCCTGGTAAATGCTTGATAAACTCCTGTACTCCCCACAAGCAGCCACCAGCAAAATAAACAGTTTCTAAATTGGTGTTATGTAATGTGTTCATATATTAAACCTATGTGAATAGACATGAATGATTATCAAATGCAATTTTCTCTCATTAAGATACAATAGCGCTCTATTTAAAACGCGTACTAATAACGTGTTTGCTCATGCAGCAATATATAAAAAGCGATAGCTATCGCACAGTATACATAAAAGCGTAAAGAGATTTTAAAGTGATAAAAACAGTATACCTAGTCCTACCTGTTATTTTTTGCAGTTTATCGACCACAGCAATGGCCACTGATGTAATAAATAACACTGACTACATAGAACAAATAACAGTAAAAGTGTCAGCAACTGCAAATAATGAACCTGTTGGCACCTTTGCCGCACCCATCTCAAATTTAGAATACGATCCACGTGTTGATCTGCAATCGCGTAATATGGCCGAAGCACAAGCGGATGTCACTATTCGCGGTGGTATTTTTGAAAACACCGGTTTTCGGGTAGGTAGTGCCACCTTATTCGATCCACAGTCAGGTCATTACTTTGCTGAAATTCCAATTGCACCGCAGATGCTTGATACCGCCGATATTTTTACTGGCGTTGATAATGCCTTGTATGGGGTTAATAGCTCTGTTGGTACGGTGTCGTTTGGTTGGACGCCCATTAATACTGGCGGCAGTGTTTCATTAGGTACTGGTAATAACGACTTTAATTTACAAAGTATCAATGCTGGAGTCAGGCTGCCACTTGCAGGCCAGCCTGATTGGCAACTGGGTTTTCAAGGTGACTACGCGCACTCGCAAAGTGACGGCACCATAAAGCATGGCGATCACGATTTTACCCGTGCCTCTGGCCGCGTACAGTTAACTGGCCCGCACTCTCAAACAGATTTATTTTATGGCTCGCAACAAAAGTTCTTTGGTTGGCCAAACTTGTACACGCCATTTGGGGTCAACGAAACCGAAGATCTTGATACACAATTATTCATGCTTAATCATAAACAAGGCTATGCAAAACAAAGCTCTTTTGAAGTATCTGCGTATTATCGTAAAAATAACGACCATTATATTTACTCGCGTGAAAACCCCAGCGCATTTGAAGCTTTTCATGAAACAGACGTTAAATCTCTCGCGCTGTCTGGCCGTCATAGTAATAATGAATCGCTTGCTATTAATTACTCAGCGCAATACATGGAAGATGCAATTGAATCTACCACCCTTGAGAATAACTTTACCTCACGCAATTATTATAAACTTAGCGTGTTGCCAGAATACAAAACAGCAATTGATACTAACCAATTGCTGACCATTCGCTTAGGTGCTGCCTATGATAACACTAACAGAGATGATTCGCAGCTCTCACTACTTGGCGACCTTGCATGGAATACGCAGCACAATGATGGCACAGAGCGCACAATGTACTTGTCGTTTGCACAAGCAAGTCAGGTCGCCGGATACACTGCCATCGGCGGCAGTGAATCGGGGGGATTATTTAGAAGTAATTATGATCTTGAACGTGAAAGCACCCAAAACATAGAGCTTGGTTTATTACTTGAAGAACACACTTGGCGTTTAGATTCAGCGATTTTTTACCGCCAAGATGAAAACCTGACCGATTGGACTTACAGCTACAGTTCTACTTCTGCCCGTGCAGCTAATCCTGTTGATATAGACACCGCAGGTATAGAGTTTTTAGCAACTAAGCATTTTGATACTGTTGAACTTATTAGCAGTTATACCTATTTGCATAAGTCAGAAACTTATGGCGCAGAGGATATAGATGCCAGTTTTTATGCGTTAAATTTTCCTGATCATCGCGTCACGCTCGGCGCTATTTGGCAACCCATGGATTTGCTGGAATTTAGAATTGATAACGAATGGCGTAAGCAACATGAAAATGCATTAAGAAATGACAATGATGAGGCGTTATTTACCCATTTAACGTTAAAAATAACTCCATCGACACTTGATAACTTATTTATTACATTAGCGGCCGATAACTTATGGGGCGAATCGTTTGAGGAAATTCCAGGCACATCTGGGCGCGGTGAGCAATACACACTAAGTGCAACTTATAGCTGGTAAAAAATATGTATAGAAACCGCATTTTTAAGATGCGGTTTTTTTTATGTCATTTGCTCTAATTCGGTAATTAATTGCAGCGCTTGCGCATTCGTTGTTCCACACACATCAATCGTCGCACTAAAATCACTGCATACTTTCGGGCGGCTTTCATCACCAAACAACTTGCATAAGTTATTGTTATCTAACTGAATGCAGCGCTCCCCTGCTTTTTTTCCATTAGGCATCCCCGGAATTGATGAACTAATACTTGGTGCGATACAACATGCGCCACAGCCAAGTCGACATGCCATTGCTGATGTATTCATCTTTGCCCCTTTTGTAATCTATTTCGCTAATTTGTTAATTGTGTAATGACTTGTTACATCTTTAAGCGCCTTATAAACACTTTCTTCATTATAATGACAATGTCACCTAATTATGAGGAAAGCCCTGTGGCTACTAAAAAACAAATCATTCTACCTATTGCCGTGTTAGTCGCAGGTGTAGGTCTAGCGGTTGCGTTTTCAGCGATGAAACAACCGCCAGAAGAAAAACCAGCACAAGATACACGCCCATTGGTCTCTGTTAATCCTATTCACCTTGATACAATTACTCTAGACGTAAAATCGTATGGTGTAGTAAAAGCAAAAGATCACACCCCACTGGTTGCGCAAGTAAGCGGTCAAGTGGTGTTTGTATCTGAGCAATTTGTGCAAGGTGGTTTTGTTAAGCAAGGTGATATTCTAGCACGAATAGATCCAAATGATTATGAAGCAGCGTTAATTGAAGCCCAAGCAGGCATGGCGCAAGCCAGCTCTGATCTAGAGATTGAGCGAGCGCAAGCTCATGTAGCACAAGCTGAGTGGGATCGCATAAAAGACGATTCAAATCAAATGATCCCATCTCAATTATATTTACGCAAACCACAATTAGCCGAAAAACTAGCGCGTTATCGTGCCGCGCAAGCTTCTGAAAAACGCGCAAAACGTAATTTAGAGCGCACATACATAAAAGCGCCTTATGATGCGATTATTTCTGAACGTGCAATTAGTTTAGGCAGTGTAGTCAATCCTGGAAGCCAATTTGGTGCTCTTAGTTCAATCTTGGTTGCTGAAATTCGCCTGCCTGTGGCTGATAAAGAATTACAATACCTGACTAACCGTGGTATCGGCGCTAATGTTACGCTCACTGCTGACTATGCAGGTAAGCCAACGACATGGCAGGCTAAGGTTGTCCGCAGTGAAGGTGTTATTGATCAAAAAAGTCGTATGAGCTATCTAGTTGCGCAAGTTAATACCCCTTATGCTAGTGAACAACCACTGCGTTATGGCTCTTATATCAATGCCACTATTTCTGGCCGTGAACTGGATAATGCGATTATCGTTCCTCATCACTTAGTGAAAAACGGCAAAATAGCAGTAATGAATGACGATTTAACGCTTTCATTTAAGTCTCTTAATATCATTAGAGAACAAAATGGTATGGTCATCGCATCGCAAGGCTTAAATGATGGTGAGCAATTGATCACATCAGCTTTAGATTTTCCAACTGAAGGCATGCAAGTCAAACTAAATGACACTGATAAATCTGCTGGTGTAACGCAACTTGCGCTAAAAGAGGAATAAATCATGAGCATTGAGAATGAAAAAGGCTTAATTGCTTGGTTTGCGCGTAATCCAGTTGCGGCAAACTTGATCATGATTTTTATCCTGGTGGGTGGCCTACTAACCGCCTTAACCATCCGCAAGCAAGCATTTCCACAGTTTGAAAGTAATTGGGTAAGTGTTCAAGCTATCTATCCTGGTGCGGCTCCGCAAGAGGTTGAAGAAGGCATAACCATTAAAATTGAAGAAAACCTCGAAGGTACTGAAGGTATCAAACGCCTAATTACCTATTCAAACCGTGGTTATTCTCAGGCTTGGATCGAAATCGAAGAAAAGTACGACCTTCAAGAAGCCCTCGACGAAATAAAAGCACAAGTAGATGCTATTAATTCGTTCCCTGCGGGTATGGAGCGGCCAATTATTCAGCGCGAAAAGTTTCAACAAGAAGTGATGGTACTTGCGCTTTATGGCGACATGACTTATGCACAATTGAAGGAACTAGGCACTAATTTAGAGGATGAATTACTGGCTTTACCTAGCGTTAATTTAGTTGATTTTTTCAGCGGCTTAAATTACGAAATAGGCATTGAGATTAGCCCAGATAAACTGCGTGAATACGGCCTTACTTTTAGAGATGTTTCTAACGCGGTGAAAAGCTTTTCGACCAATATGTCAGCAGGCCAAATTCGTTCAGAAAATGGCTATATTTCGATGCGTGTTGAAAAGCAAGCCTACCGCGGTAATGAGTTTGAGAAACTTCCTTTAATTACCCTTGCTGACGGCGCACAAATATATTTAGGCGATGTAGCCACCATTAATGATGGTTTTGAAGAAGGTCTACTTTATTCTAAATATAATGGTAAAAACTCGCTAATTTATGAAATTAACGCATCTAAAGATCAGGATATAACAGACGTTGCCAAAGTGCTTAAACACTATATGGCAGAGAAAGCGTCACAATTACCACAGGGTGTAAAACTAACACCTATGATTGATCTAACTTACTACCTACAAGGTCGACTTGATATGATGGTCGACAATATGATCTGGGGTGGCATTTTAGTCATGATTGTATTGGCATTATTTTTACCACTGAGATTAGCATTTTGGGTAATGATGGGCTTGCCTGTATCATTTTTAGGCGCATTTTTGTTTATGCCAATTGGCTTTTTAGACATCACCATTAATATGGTGTCGTTATTTGCCTTTATTATTGTGCTGGGTATTGTGGTGGACGATGCCATTGTAGTGGGCGAATCAGCCAGTGCAGAAATTGAAAAGCACGGCCATTCTCTCGAAAATGTTATACGCGGTGTAAAACGCGTTGCAATGCCTGCGACATTTGGTGTATTAACGACGATTGCCGCATTCTTACCACAAGCGATGGCCTCAGGTCCCGGCGCAGCATTTTCGAAAGCCATTGGGGTCGTTATTATATTATGTTTGATTTTCTCGTTAATTGAATCAAAACTCATTTTGCCTGCCCACATCGCAGCAATGGATCCCCGTAAACCGAATCCTAAAAATCCATTGCACAAAGTACGCATGGTTGTTGATACTGGCTTAAAGTCATTTGTCGAAAATTATTACACGCCATTTGTAGGACACTGTATTCATTACCGTTACACTGTGATTATTGGCTTCTTATGTATTTTAATCGTCAGCGCTGGTATGTTTTCTGGGGGCTTGGTTAAGTTTGTACCAAACCCTAAAATACCACACGACTTCCCCCGTATTGTTGTAGAAATGAATCTAGAATCGTCTGAGCAAGCAACACTCGAAACCGCCAAAAAAATCGAAGCGGTATTACTTAGTGTCGATGAAGAGCTTGAAGCGCAGTACGGACAAAAAATGATTCGTGACCTTTCGGTAAGCCTTCGAGGCCGTACAGGGGCGCAATTAATGGCCGTTCTTATTGAGCCTGACAAACGCCCAATTGATACGTTTACACTCAGTGCATTATGGCGTGAAAAAATGCCACCGCTTCCTGGTGTTAAAACACTGACTATTCAAGATAACCTATTTGGCGGTGGTCGAGACGATGGCGATATCAGCTTTAGGCTTGAAGGTAAAAATGCCGATGAACTTAAAGAAGTGGCAACCAAACTAAAAGCGAAACTACAAAGCATGGAAGGTGTGGGCGATGTGAACGATTCAATGCAAAGTGCCACTGACGAAGTGCAACTTAATTTAAAACCACTTGCCTACAGCATGGGCTTAACACTTGCTGATGTGGCATCACAGGTTAGTTTTAGCTACTACGGGTTGGAAGCTCAACGTATTTTACGTGAAGGCGAAGAGATCAAAGTGATGATCCGCTATCCAGAAGACGAGCGAAACTCTATCAGTAATATACATAGTACGCGAATTATTACGCCCTCTGGCGCTGAAGTTCCGCTTAGCGAAGTCGCAGAAATAAACTTGGTCGATGGTGTTAACAGCATCCGCCGTGAAAACTCAAACAGAACGGTCAATGTATGGGCCGCTATTAATACCGACAAAGTTGAGCCGTTTGCTATCGCACAAGAAATTCGTGATGAATATTTGCCGTCACTGCTAAAAAATTACCCAGGTGTTAAAAGTAACGTTGCTGGTCGAGTACAAGAAGAGATGGAAAGTGCTGATGAGCAATTGCGTGATTTTGCTATTTCACTGATGATTATTTTTGCGCTGTTAGCCATACCGCTGCGCTCATACTCGCAACCACTGATTATTATGTCGGTGATCCCATTTGGTGTTGTAGGTGCAATGTATGGGCACATGGTATTAGGTATGACAATGAGCGGCCTATCAATGTTTGGCATCATTGCCGTAGCCGGTATTGTTGTTAATGACTCACTAGTCATGGTTGATTTTGTAAATAAAGCGCGCGCTGAAGGCGTAGCAATAAAAGAAGCGGTTATGCAAGCAGGTGCTCGTCGCTTTAGAGCAATATTACTGACCTCAGTAACCACCTTTATCGGTGTACTCCCCATTATTATGGAAACCAGCTTACAGGCACAAATTGTAATTCCGATGGCTGTGTCACTGGCCTTTGGGGTGTTATTTGCCACAGTGATCACGCTGATCCTGATCCCATGTCAATATGTCGCACTAGAAGATGCTAAACGATTAATTCGTAAATGGCGTGGCAAAGAAGCGCTGGTAGATGGTAAACCGCTTGATGATAAAGCTATAGATCAAAAGGTATCCCCTACTCACTCGTAAAATTTGAAATCCCAACCAACTAGCCCGCGATGTTTACAATACGGGCTTTTTTATGCTTATAACAACAAGGACATATAATTTATTCACATAAAATCAACACGATAATAATTTACTTTGTATTTTATCCACGGTAAAAGTAGTACATAAAACAAACTAAAAAACTAAGGAAGCTCATGAAACTCACCTCGAATATGTTTTACCACACTATTTTTATCACAGCTCTACTACTGCTCTCACACACTGCAATTGCAGGCGAACACGCGAAAGAAATGGATGTATTTATTGAACAATTTCATGATTTTAAACAATTCAATGGCAACGTACTGGTCGCCAAGCAAGGTAAAATTATTTTTGAAAAAAGCTATGGCTACGCCAATTTTGAATGGGACATCAAAAATACAGCCGATACTAAGTTTCGCATTGGCTCTATTACTAAACAATTTACTGCCATGCTTATTTTACAGTTAGCGCAGCAGAATAAAATACAGCTTGATGCTCCCCTTGCTACTTACCTGCCTGATTATCGTAAAGACTTAGCAAATAAAATTACTATACGCCAAATACTTAATCATACATCAGGGCTAAGTAATTATACGCGAGCAAAAGCTTTTAAAAGTGATTACAGTCGCAACCCTTACAGTGTGGATGAGTTTATAAAATTATTATGCAGTGACGATTTACTCTTTGAACCTGGCACACAATTTCGCTACAGCAATTCAGGCTACTTTATTTTGGGCGCCGTGATTGAAAAAGTCACTCAACGTCGTTATCAAGATGTACTGCAAGAAAATATTTTTAAACCACTTAATATGCATAACACTGGTTATGATTCACATGCAAAAATAATCAACCAACGTGCATCTGGTTATAACAATAACTTAGACGGTTACACTAATGCCGATTATCTAGATATGTCGATCCCTTATGCTGCGGGGTCAATATACTCAACCGCACGCGATCTCGTTAAGTGGGACCAAGCGCTGCATACAAATAAGCTAATAAATAAAGAACTAAAAAAACAAATGTACACCGTATCTGAACAGCGTAATTACGCACTTGGCTGGGAAGTTAATCAGCTAGATGCTGATAAATATGGTAAACCACTGACACAAGTACAACATGGCGGTGGTATCGAAGGGTTTAATGCATTTATTAGCCGTATTATTGAAGATCAGCTACTGGTGATAATTTTAAATAACACGGGCGGTGCACCAATGACACCTATGACTAAAGGATTAACCAATATTTTTTATGGTAAGCCCTATGACGGTGCAACTGAAAATGTGGATAGCCAGCTCTATCATGCCTTGCAAAATGGCGGTATTGCACAGCTTAAAAGCAAATATAATCAATTGGATGAGAAAAAAGTTCCGCTGCGAGAAAGAAGCATCAATTACTTTGGTTATGAATTAATAGCAATGAAAAAACTCGATGCCGCAATCACAGTATTTGAACTAAATACTGCTAAATACCCCGATTCTGCTAATACTCACGATAGTCTGGGTGAAGCGTATTTAACTGCTAATAAACCCGTTCTTGCATTAAAAAGTTACCAGCGCGCCCTTGAATTAAACCCCGACAATGAAAGTGCAAAGCAAGCTATTATAAAACTACAATAATCCTAAGTAAAAAGCCACGATCGTGGCTTTTTACTAAAACCTTTCTAACAAGCGTGTTGTTGATTTATATGTATATACTGCACTAAATCTTCAATTGAAACCACCACCATGCCATGCTTTAAAGCAAATTCACTCACCTGCGGTAAACGAGCCATAGAGCCATCAACATTATTTAATTCGCAAATAACGCCAAAAGGTTTTAAGCCTGCTAATTGCATCAAATCTACCGATGCTTCGGTGTGACCACGACGTACAAGTACACCACCAGTTTGTGCGCGCAGGCCAAAGACATGACCCGGTCGAGATAAATCCTCCGGCTTGGCATTATCTGCCGTTGCAGCTTTGATTGTCGTGACTCGATCAGCTGCTGAAACACCCGTTGTAACACCTTTTCGAGCCTCAATCGTAACCGTATAAGCAGTTTGATTTTGGCTGGTGTTGTTGTGCACAACCATTTGCGGTAAGTCGAGTTGTTTAACTCGCTCATCACCCATGCATAAACACACAATACCACTGCCTTCACGGATCATCATCGCCATTTGCTCAGTGGTTAAGTGCTGTGCTGAAAACACAAAGTCACCTTCATTTTCACGGTTTTCATCATCTACCACAAGCACACCTTCACCTTGCTGCAATGCAACAATAGCACGTTCAACGCGCTCGAGTGGTTCGCCAAATTGGCTAAGTAAAGAAGACTGAATCATCATTTTTAATACCTATTTAAATATGAAAAGATTCAGGACATTGAAAGGCACAGCAAAAAGACCACCCGCAGGTAGTCAATACTGTTTATAGATTAACTATATTCTCTTTCATCCGGACTATGACCGTCGGCTCTGGCCTCTCACCAGATCTGCTGACCTTTAATTGCATTAAAGCGCTCGCGGGCTCACTTTGCTAAGTATACCGCCGGTGGGGAATTTCACCCCGCCCTGAGAATTTGCTAATACAACTTGCCTGTAATAGCGGGGTTATTTTATACCTAAATATGTATTAAATACGAGTAATTAATCATCAAGAATACTGTTTTCTAGTATACCTTTATCAATTAATTGGTTGATTATTGCACGTGATTTTTGCCTACATGCATCTCTGAGCAATCGAACGGCTGGAGTAATTGATTGACGACTAGGGCAAATTAACCACAGCTCACCACTGGTATGCTGATAGTCATTCATCACGGTAACGACTCTATCGTTAAGTAGGTCATCAGCAATATCTAATGCCGACTTTACAGCAAGCCCTTTACCAGCAACACACCAACGCCTGACTAGATCACCATCATTAGAGGCGCGTTTACCCTGCATTTTTACTTTGTAGTTATTTTGCCCGTCGGTGAATTCCCACACATTATTGATAATATCTTGTAATTGATAAAACAAACCTTGGTGCTGGTCTAATTCATCTGGATGTGCAGGCTCACCATGGCATTTTAGATACGACGGGGTGGCGCATAACAATCGTGGGATATTACAAATTTTAAACCCGTAAACATTGGCATCATTTGGCGAACCATAACGCAGCGCTATATCTACAGAATCGCGGTAAAAATCTACGTTGCTGTCACTAATATGTGTGCGTAGGCTCACTTTAGGGTAATTATCCATAATTTCATCAATCCAAGGGATCACTAAATTACGGCCAAGATCAGAAGATAAAGCCACTCTTAGCTCCCCTTCAATCTCATCATGTTCACCTTTCAGGTTTTGCCGAGCTTGCTCAAGTATTGCTATTGCTTGCTCGCACTGAGGAATGTAACGCTCGCCAGCTGCAGATAGCCTAAGATGACGTGTTGTTCGTACAAATAAGTCAACACCTAAAGTCGCTTCTACACGTTTGATAGCAGCACTGGCGGTTGCGGTACGCATATCCAATTTTACTGCTGCAAGGGTAATACTTTTAAATTCCGCAACTTTTAAAATAAGTTTTAAATCGTCAATCTGCATATTATCTAAATATATTTGATAATGATTCAATAATTATGCTGTTTATCAAAAGTAATGCAAGCGCTATCATCCGCTTCATTCAACAGCTTTGATTATTCGCTACAGGAACCAATTATGACACACCCAATTATTACTGACTTAGAAGCTCGTTACACAGCAAAAAAATATGATGCAACTAAACGTGTATCGGCAGAAGATTTAGCTGTTATCTGCCAAGCTATGCGTTTATCTCCGTCATCAATTAATTCGCAGCCATGGAAATTCATTGTAATTGAGTCTGATCAAGCAAAACAACGAATGCATGATACTTTTGCTAACAAGTTTCAATTTAATCAGCCGCATATTAAAACTGCATCACACATTATTTTATTTACTTACAACCCGAAATATACCAGAGAAGATTATGCAAAAGTGATTGACACTGATATCGCTAATGGCCGTACGCCAGCAGAAAATCGTGAGCAAGCCTTTGGCGCGTATGCATTCGTTGATTTAAATACCGATGAATCTGGCAACAATGCAACATGGACCAAAGCTCAAACTTACATCGCACTTGGCAATACTATGCATACAGTAGCCCGTTTAGGTATTGATTCGACACCCATGGAAGGCGTAGATAGCGAGCTAATTAGTGAACTTTTTGCGGATGAGTTAGATGGCTATATTTGTGAAGTAGCACTGGTGATCGGTTATCACGAAACACAAACCGACTATAATGCTAAACTGCCAAAATCACGTTTGAGTCAAGATCAAATTATTCAAGTGGTTTAAAAAATTGCAGGGCTCTTCATTGAGCCCATTGTTGAATTAGTTAAATTTAACAACCCATCCGCTATTATACAAATAGTCAAAAGTACGTTTTGCGTTATATCAATACTAAATATGATGAATACTCGTGACTAACATTTCTTAATTATCTACAAACAACCAATACCTTTACTACGTGATCAACAGAGCTTAATTGTTATAGTGCTTTTAACAGCATTAATTAACTTGTATGCTCTTACTGATAAATTAATATCAAACCAAGTGACTAAATACAGTTACAAACGTTACACAAACTCGAAGATTACTTATGCGATTAGGATCAGGCCTACTTGTGACTGCTGCCTTTATTGGCCAGGGAACTATAACCACCGCCAGCATAGCGGGTGCCAACTTTGGCTTTGCGCTGATCTGGACATTATTATTTTCAGTAATAGCGACCATATTATTACAATCAATGGCTGCCCGCCTCGGTGTAGTTACTGGCCAAGATCTTGCCCAAGCACTACGCACACATATACAGCATCCGTTATTTAAACCTATCGCCGCCTTTTTAGTGATCAGTGCCATTGGCGTTGGCAGTGCCGCTTATGAAGCTGGCAACCTCAGTGGCGCCACAATGGGGTTAATCGAAATATTCCCTCAAGTACAAACACAAGTTTGGACGCCATTAATCGCTATTTTCAGCGCCCTATTACTTTATAGCGGCAAACATGGCAATTCAGTTAGAGCCATTACTGGGCAATGCTGCACATTACTTTTTTGCAATTGGCTTATTTGCCGCAGGACTAACCAGCGCTATCACTGCGCCACTTGCTGGTGTATACGCCGTATGTGGCATGCTTGGCTGGTCAAATGATATGAACAATAGCCGTTTCAAACTAGTTGCCATCGTTGTTTTGACTTTTGGTGCTGCTGTGGCCTCACTTGGCTTAGATCCTGTTGCTGTGATCATCTTTGCCCAAGCCGCCAATGGCATATTACTGCCGATTGTGACCACTTACCTTGTATGGTTGGTCAATCAAAAATATGTAATGGGCGATTACACCAATTCAATGCTTGTCAACCTGCTGATCCTACCCGTGCTATTACTCATTTTCGGCCTAAGTAGCTATAAGCTGATTAGCTTGATTTTTTAGCTAGCCACTTTAAAAATAAAAAAGCCGCTGTTCATTACAAACAGCGGCTTCTCTTCTTAGAGCTTACAGTTTAAAACTTACAGCTCTCTAAAGCTTATTTAATTACTTCAAGGCCGTTCATATACGGGCGTAGCACTTCTGGCACGACCACTGAACCATCGGCTTGTTGATAGTTTTCCAGAATAGCGACTAGGGTACGACCAACGGCTAAACCTGAACCATTTAAGGTATGCAGTAACTCTGGCTTTTTCTCACCCGCGCGACGAAAACGTGCTTGCATACGACGCGCTTGGAAGTCAACCATGTTTGAACATGATGAGATTTCACGGTAAGTATCTTGCGCTGGTAACCATACTTCTAAATCGTAGGTTTTTGCTGAGCCAAAGCCCATGTCACCCATACATAAAATTACTTTACGGTATGGTAGCTCTAGCGCTTGTAAGATTTGCTCTGCGTGACCTGTTAGCTCTTCGAGTGCTTGCATTGAATCTTCTGGTTTTACAAGTTGTACAAGCTCTACTTTATCAAACTGGTGCTGACGGATAAGGCCTCGGGTATCACGGCCGTAACTGCCCGCTTCACTTCTAAAGCACGGCGTGTGCGCAGTTAAACGAATTGGTAAATCTTTTTCGTCATAGATTTCGTCACGGGCACTATTAGTAAGTGGTACTTCTGCTGTTGGAATTAAGCTAAAGCCTTCTTGCTCTTCACCGTCATCGTTTACTAGACCTTTGGTGTGGAATAAGTCTTCTGCAAACTTAGGTAATTGGCCTGTACCGTATAAACTGTCGCGGTTTACTAAATACGGCACGTACATTTCTGTATAACCGTTTTTATCTGTATGTGTGTCGAGCATAAATTGCACGAGTGCACGGTGCATGCGGGCCATTGCGCCGCGCATTACAGTAAAGCGTGAACCGGTAATTTTAACGCCCATTTCAAAATCAAGGCCGTTTAAATCTTGTCCTAAGTCAACATGATCTTTTACTGCAAAATCATACTTTTTAGGCTCGCCCCAGGTTGAAATCTCAACGTTGTCAGATTCGTCAGCGCCCGCTGGTACTGATCCATCAGGTAAATTTGGGATAGCTAAAGAAATTTGCTTAAGCTCTTCTAAAATAGCATCTTGCTCAGCTTTAACACTATCAAGTTGCGCGCCTAAGTTACTTACTGCATCTAACAATGGTTGTGCATCTTCGCCTTTAGCTTTAGCTTGGCCAATCGCTTTGGAGCTGCTGTTACGCTCACTTTGTAATTCTTGTGTTTTTACTTGTAGTGTTTTGCGTTTTTCTTCAAGTACGCTGACAGTCGCAGTATCTAGCTCGTAACCACGTGCTGCTAGGCGTGCAGCTGTTTGCTCGAGATCTTGACGTAATAATTTAGAATCTAACATGTTAGTTTTTAACCTTTTTGCATTACCAGCTGAAGGCCCAGCCAAGCCATAAAAATACACACCACCACATTTAAGGTGATATTGAGAGCCATTTTAAAAAAGTGACCTTGTTGTAATAACAACAACGAATCCATTGAAAATGTCGAGAAGGTGGTCAAAGCACCTAGAAAGCCAATCCCTATAAGGGTTTTAGCGGGGCTAACGGTGATAATTCCGCGCTCTATCAAGCCGTATAATACGCCCATCAACAATGAACCAAGAATATTAACCGTCAACGTACCAAAAGGGAATCCCCTACCAAGTAGTTTTAGCATGGTTTCACTAATAAAAAACCGTAAACAGGCACCAGAGGCTCCTCCTGCGGCAATCATGAGATATATTTTAAGGCTTGTCATAGCGTTTTTGGTCACTGTGATGATCGCACTCTTTTAAATAGTCGAGCTTTTGCTTTATTTTTTGTTCTAAGCCACGATCCGTTGGAAAGTAATATTGCTTATCGGCTATCGGCTCTGGAAAGTACTTTTCGCCCGCTGCAAAGGCGCCTTCTTCATTGTGCGCATAGCGATACTGCGCACCATAGCCTAAGTCTTTCATTAAGTTAGTTGGTGCATTACGTAAATGCTCTGGCACCGGGTAGCTTGGCTCGTTCTGCGCATCCGCTTTGGCTTGATTAAACGCCGCGTACACCGCATTACTTTTTGGTGCGCTCGCTAGGTAAATTGTAGCTTGTGCAATGGCACGCTCGCCTTCACTTGGTCCAACTCGCTGAAATATATCCCATGCATTGAGGGCGACTTCCATAGCACGCGGATCAGCATTACCGATGTCTTCTGTGGCAATGGCGAGTAACCGCCTTGCAACATACAGCGGATCACCGCCACCGGCTAAAATACGACAATACCAATACAAAGCACCATCTGGAGAGCTGCCTCGTACTGACTTATGAAAGGCTGAGATCAAATCGTAAAATTCATCGCCACCTTTGTCATACTTGGCTAAATGCGTTGGCAATACTTGGCTTAGTACGTGCTCATCAACTAAGTATTGGCCGTTTTGCTCTGTGGTTAAATCAATCGCCTGCTCAAGTAAATTAAGCACTTTACGAGCATCGCCATCACTGGCTTGGCACAATGCTTGTTTAGCATTTTGTGCAAGTACTACCGTTTTATTTTTCAGTTCATCATCGTTTGCAAGCGCTCGCTCAATAACAAGCTGTAAATCAGTGTCTTGCAGCGATTTTAGGACATATACTCGTGCTCGCGATAAAATTGCATTGTTTAGTGCAAATGAGGGATTCTCGGTGGTGGCACCGACAAATATAAAGGTGCCATCTTCAATATGCGGTAAAAAGGCATCTTGCTGGGATTTATTAAAACGATGTACTTCGTCTACAAACAATAAAGTACGTTGTCCACGCCCTTCAAGGTTATTACGCGCTTCACTCACCGCATCACGAATATCTTTAATACCTGCGGTTACCGCTGACATTTGAATCAGCGCTGCATCGGCGTGATTCGCTACAATTTGCGCAAGAGTGGTTTTACCCACGCCCGGCGGCCCCCATAAAATAAGACTATGACAGCGCCCTGCTAAAATAGCTTGGTAGAGTGGTTTATCTTGGCTTAATAAATGTTGCTGGCCAATATATTCATCTAAACTGGTTGGTCGCATGCGCGCCGCAAGTGGGCGCACATCGGGCCCAAAATTAAAGCCTAAATTACTCACCGGAATTAATCACCTTGGCTTTGGTCGTCTATTTCAACGCCTTCTGGAATACTAAACTCAAAGGTTGAAGTAGCAAGGCTTTGATTTACTTTAGTGTCACTAAAGGTAAACGTAGATGATTGCCCTGAACTGTCTTTAACCAATAATGATGCTAAACCTACTTTATCTGCTGCAAACACAATATCCAGCTGTTCAACTTGGCTTTCAACGCCTTTATTAGGTGTAACACTGAACCCAGTATCCGTGGCGTGTACTTGGTACTTTTGCCATTGCGCCGGATCTTTTGAGGTGAGTAATACAAACGGTGTTGAATCAATCAAACTGTGAGTATTCATAATCGTTACTTGCTCAGCAAAGCTGTCGAAGTAATAGGTTTTATCGCCATTTGATACAAATA
Organism: Pseudoalteromonas arctica; assembly: GCF_012927645.1. GTDB lineage: Bacteria > Pseudomonadota > Gammaproteobacteria > Enterobacterales > Alteromonadaceae > Pseudoalteromonas > Pseudoalteromonas arctica_A. The sequence continues at coordinate 218,419 of NZ_JABBMT010000001.1, forward strand.
ACGTGTCATCAGGGCTCGCTTGTTGCCAACGGATCATCATTGGCTGTTGCAAGGCGATAGTACCTTCACCTTGCATAATTGATTGGCCTTGGTCATCATTAACCTGCTGCACAAACTGCGCGTGAAAACTCTTTAAACCGGCCAGTTTATCTTGTAATGCTTGGCTGTCATCTGTTGCACTCTCGCTTGCAAATACTGATGCTGATAAAAAACAGCTAATTGCTAAGGCTAAATATTTAATTTGTTTCATTTAATTTGCTCCACCATTGGGCACTAATACATCTCGGGCACCGTTATGACCTGGTGCGCTTACAATACCCGATGTTTCCATTTGTTCAACTAAACGTGCGGCACGGTTGTAACCAACACGTAATTTTCGCTGCACACTTGAAACTGATACTTTGCCTGTTTCAACAACAAATGACACGGCTTCATCATAAAGTGGATCTGATTCTTCATCCGCGTTTTCACTGGCTTCGCCCGGCAATAAAATATCCTCAGTGGCGTCACCATTTAAAATTTCATCTATGTAGTTTGGTTTTGCACGTGCTTTCCAGTCATTCACCACCGCATGTACCTCATGGTCATCAACAAACGCGCCATGTACACGCACCGGCACACTAGTACCTGGCGGTAAATACAACATATCCCCCATACCTAGCAGGTTTTCTGCGCCTTGTTGATCTAAGATGGTACGCGAGTCAATTTTACTTGATACCTGAAACGCCATTCGTGTTGGGATATTGGCTTTAATTAAACCAGTAATTACATCAACCGATGGGCGCTGTGTTGCTAGTATTAAATGAATACCTGCCGCTCGGGCTTTTTGTGCAATACGGGCAATTAGCTCTTCAACTTTTTTACCAACAATCATCATCATGTCAGCAAATTCGTCAATCACCACCACGATACTCGGTAACTTACCTAACTCGTCTGGTCCTTCTTTCATACCATCAGTATCTTTAAATAATGGATCGAGAATTGGATAACCCGCCTCTTTCGCATCCAATACCTTTTGGTTGTAACCTTTTAAGTTACGAACACCTAACGCCGACATTAACTTATAACGGCGTTCCATCTCACCTACACACCAACGCAACGCGTTGGCAGCTTCTTTCATATCGGTGACCACTTCACACAGTAAATGTGGGATCCCTTCGTAAACAGAAAGTTCCAACATTTTCGGATCAATCATGATCATACGTACATCATCAGGGCCTGATTTGTACAGTAAGCTTAATATCATCACATTAACGCCCACAGACTTACCAGAACCGGTAGTACCTGCCACCAGTAAATGTGGCATTTTACCCAAGTCTGCACAAATTGGTTCACCAGCAATGTCTTTACCAAGCACCATGGTTAATGGCGATGGATTTTGCTCAAATTTTGGTGCATCGATTACTTCTGATAACCGCACTATTTCACGGTGTTTGTTCGGCAATTCTATCCCTACATAGGTTTTACCTGGTATTACCTCAACCACTCGTACACTGACCGCTGATAGCGAGCGGGCTAAATCTTTAGCAAGACCAGTAATTTTAGAAACTTTAATACCCGGCGCTAAATCAAGCTCAAAACGGGTTACAACAGGTCCTGGGTATACCGCAACAACTGTAGCTTGAACGTTAAAGTCAAGGAGTTTAGCTTCAACTAATCTCGATACTGCTTCAAGCTCTTCTGGTGAAATTGGGTTTTTGGCTTTATCAGGTCTATCTAACAAATCAAGCGTAGGCAATGGCGTACTTGGCGGCTTTTCTTCGAGTAGCTGCTCAAACTTTTCTTTTGCGGTTAGTGGTGGCTGATAGGTACTCTTTGGTTTTGGCATTGGTCTTGCTGGCGAAACCACTGTAGTAACTGGTTTTTCAGGCTCAGTAACATGGCTTTGATCAAGCGCATTTAAGGCAGCCGCAGTGTCCATTGGTTCATCATCAATGGCGCTAAAATTAATTTCTTGATCCAGAATGTCATCTAAATCATCAAATGCAGGATGAGAGTCTTGATTAAGCTGCGCAGTATCCACTTTTGGTTCTGAAAAGCGAATAGCGGGTGTCTCTTTACGTGTTTGTTGTTCATCTATGGGGGCTTGTTCAATTGCAACTTCAGTATTTGCTATGCGTTCGCGTTGTAACCATGCTTTTAAGTGATAGGCAATAAAACGATAACCACGCATGATCAAATCGCCAATAAAATCGACACATTGCACCCAAGACACGCCCGTTAATAACGTTAATCCCGCAAAAAAGAAACATAATAATAAAATCGAGGTACCGGTAAAATTAAATGCAGGCATCATCGCTGAGGCTATCACATCACCGACTACCCCACCGGATGAAAAGTTATAAATATCATCAAAATTAATGCTACTAATAGCCGTTGCTGAGGTGATAAATAACGCAAAACCAATCACTCTAAGTGATAACGTTGTATAGTCGAGTTGAAATATTTTATGAGGTTGCTTAAATAATAAGTAGCCAAATATTTGCAGTGCTGCTGGCACAAAATAAGCCAACCAGCCAAATGTCAGCAATAAAATATCGGCAATCCACGCACCAGCAGCTCCAGTGATGTTTCTTACATGGTCATAACCTGTTTGCGACCAACTCGGATCTGCAGGATCAAAACTGACCAGCGCACACAATATAAATATTGCAGCAAAGGTGCTAATTATTAAGCCGGTTTCTAATAGTCTTTGTACACCGTTTAGGCGCATAACTCGCTATTCCTCATTTTTTCTTTGTACTTCTTTGTACTCATTCTTAGCAATGGAATACCTTAGCAGGAAATACTTTTTGTTGCACTTTATCTTAACCATGATGGCCTGATTATGAACAGGTTTTTATTAATCGCGCATGTATCATTAATACAACTTATGTAGTTACTAAAAAATGGCGCATAGTTCAGCTAATATATGGGCGAATAATCACCCCTTGCTCGCCTTTTACTTCCTCCATTACAACATAGGTACGGCTTTCACTCACGTTCGGTAGATTGAGTAGAATATCCCCTAATACACCACGATACTCAGACATATCATTTACGCGGGTTTTTAGTAAAAAGTCAAAATTACCCGATACTAAATGGCATTCGATAATTTCATCATGCTTTTTAACTGCGGCACTGAATTCATCAAACACATCAGGTGATGTTTTAGTGATTGTCACTTCGACGTACACAGATAAACCCTGACCAAGTTTAGCAGGGTCAACCACTGCTTTATAACCGACGATGTAACCTTCACGTTCGAGCTTTTTTACACGCTCTAAACAGGGCGTTGCACTGAGCCCCACACGTCGAGCTAATTCAACATTTGACACTCGGCCATCATGCTGTAGCTCTATTAAAATCTTACGGTCAATACGGTCTAATAACTCATGCATAATAACGACCAGTTGTTTGTACTGTTTAAACTGTATTTTTGGATTATATCACTAGAATACCAATTAAAAAAGGTGAGACACACTGTCATTACATGAATATAATAGTGAAAAATTTTATCCCGTTCTATTAAGGCAATATTATGATTATCGGTGTACCTAAAGAAATAAAAAACCATGAATACCGCGTTGGTATGGTTCCTGCGAGTGTTCGTGAATTAGTAAACCACGGCCACCAAGTTTTAGTTGAAACTGATGCAGGTATGGGCATTGGCTTCACTAACGAAGATTACACGCTGGCAGGTGCAGAAATTCTAGCAACTGCTGCTGAGGTTTTCGCCACAGCAGAGATGATTATAAAAGTAAAAGAGCCACAAGCCGTTGAACGTGCAATGCTACGTGAAGACCAAATTCTGTTCACTTATTTACACCTTGCACCAGATCTTCCACAAACTGAAGACCTAATCAAAAGCAAAGCAATTTGTATCGCGTATGAAACAGTCACTGATCCACGCGGTGGTTTACCACTACTTGCGCCGATGAGTGAAGTGGCTGGTCGTATGTCAATTCAAGCTGGTGCACAAGCGCTTGAAAAATCAAACCATGGCCGTGGCATGTTACTTGGTGGTGTACCCGGTGTTGAAGCTGCTAAAGTTGTTGTTATTGGCGGTGGTATGGTTGGTCGCAGCGCAGCACAAATGGCTGTAGGCCTTGGTGCTGATGTTGTGGTACTTGATCGTAACATCGACGTACTACGCGCACTTGACGCACAATTTGGTAATAAAGTTAAAGCGATTTACTCAACTGCTGATGCGCTTGAAAAACATGTACTTGAAGCTGACCTAGTAATTGGTGGCGTACTTATCCCTGGTGCAGCCGCACCTAAACTAGTGACTGCTGAACACATTAAAGCGATGAAGCCAGGCTCTGCGATTGTAGATGTTGCAATTGACCAAGGTGGTTGTATCGCAACGTCTAAAGCAACAACTCACGCTGATCCGACTTTCATCGTTGATGACGTAGTTCACTACTGTGTTGCTAACATGCCAGGTGCTGTACCACGTACATCTACTTTCGCACTTAACAATGCAACATTGCCGTTCATCATTAACCTTGCAAACAAAGGTTACAAAAAGGCACTACTTGATGACGCTAACTTCCTTAAAGGTCTTAACGTGATCAAAGGCCAAGTAACTTACAAAGAAGTTGCTGAAGCGTTCAACATGGAATATGTTGACCCACGCACTGCAGTTGAAAACGCATAACTAGCGTTTAGAATAATAAACAGCCTGTGCACATAAGTTCACAGGCTTTTTTATATCACTGAAAAAGTGTATTACAGCTTACATTGTGGATTTTTACCCGTTGCCCTCGCAGCTTGTTGCTTATTTAATGCTTGTGGCAATCTTGCTTGTAGCTCTTTAATACGGTTAGCAGGTGCTGGGTGAGTAGACATAAATTCGGGTGTATTACCACTACCTGCTTTACTCATATTCTGCCAAAGTGTTACAGATTCTTTTGGATTAAACCCGGCTTTTGCCATTAAATCTAACCCTACTTGGTCGGCCTCAGACTCATGAGAGCGACTAAATGGTAAAATAACACCGTACTGCGCACCTAAACCAAGGCCTTGCATAATTTCGTTACGATATTGTACATTACCCATTTCAAGTGCAGCACTGCCCGCTTGCATACCTGTTTGTAGTAAGGAACTTTGTGATACCCGTTCATTAGAATGCTCAGCAATTACATGCCCTACTTCGTGCCCGATAACGGTTGCTAGCTGATCTTGATTTTCAGCCACTTTTAACAATCCCGTATGCACACCAATATAGCCACCGGGTAATGCAAACGCGTTAGCTGAATCGTCTTCAAATACCACTACTTCCCACGCCTGAGTTGCGTACTGTTGCGGTAATACTGCAATCACATCGTCAGCAATACACTTTACATACGCATTTACTTGAGGATTATTATTGATTTTTTGATTCTTTTTCATATCAGCAAAGCTTTGCTGACCCATCTGACTCATTTGTTGATCAGAATAAAGCGCAATTTGCGTGCGCCCTGTTGGTGATGTTTTACAACCCGCTAATACCGCGGTGGTAAGCACAGCCAAAACTAATCTTTTCATTGTATTCCCTCATCTAACAATTTAATTGCGCTTAGAATAGCAAACCAATGTTCGATTGAACATATTGCACCTTTATTAAAAACAAAACCGTCCATTTTTTATTAAAGGTGATAGTTAGCATGCAAACTAAGTACCCAAGACTAATTGTCGCTGTTACAATAGCAGCCTCTTTTTGTTTAATGGGTTAGTCATGCAGGACTCGATTTCTTTAAATAAACGCATTCTATTACCTTTACTCGCCAGTATTGTTGCAATTACGCCACTGGCAATCGATATGTACCTTCCGGCAATGTTAATCATTGCTAACGACCTTAATACCACAATGCCTAATGTACAAATATCGTTAAGCATATATTTAGCTGGCTATGCGCTGGGAATGTTATTTTTTGGCCCAATCGCAGATCAAATTGGTCGTCGCGTGTTAACGAAGGTCGGTTTAGCATTGTTTGGTTTAAGCTCTATCGCGTTAGCCTTTTGTAATGACATTCATCTATTTTGGGCTTTGCGGGCAGTACAAGCATTTACAGGTGCTGCTGCAACCGTTGTGGTGCCAGGGATAATTCGTCATATTTATAAACAAGATACCGCTAAAGGAATGTCGTATGTATCAATGATCATGATGGTCGCGCCCTTAATCGCACCAACGGTTGGTTCAATGATCATCGGCTTATCTCACTGGCAAACAATCTTTTTAGTACTGGCCAGTTACAGCTTTGTTATTTTAGCCTTGGTACAAATATACTTAATCGATATCCCTATCTTTAAAAGCCCGATGAAAGGCTTTGCGCTATTTTTTGATAGCTATAAAACCGTATTTAAAAATAAAGATACCCGAGCAGATATAGCCAGCTCAATGTTTGCCTCATTCGGCTTTTTTTGCTTTTTAACCGCAGTGCCCTTTGTATACCTTGATTACTTTAAAGTATCAGAACAATTATTTGGTGTTTTATTTGCTTTCAATGTCATGGCACTAATGTTTGGTAATTTTTTAAATACCCGCCTAGTACCACGTATTGGCTCACGAAAAATGCTCTATTATGGTTTAGCGCTTGGCTTTCTTGCCGGCAGTGCATTATTAACATTTAGTATTTTACATCTATCGCTGTATTTTATTGTTGCCGCTATTGCTCCTCTGATGATGAGTTTAGGGATTACCGCTAGTAATGCTGATGCATTGGTGTTAATGCAGTTTGAAGAGCGCTCTGGCACCGCCACGGCGGTTATTGGGACATTGCGCTTTGGCAGCGGTGCATTAGTCGGCCCAATTTTAGCCTTAATGCACGCACAAAGTGCTGTGCCCTTTTCAAGCTTAATGTTCAGCGCATTAGTATTAACACTAATAGCCCAGCTTTGGCACCGAGCTAGAAACAAAAAAAATGCCCGTAGTTAACGGGCATTTTTTTACTAAGCGACTTATTTATTCAGCTGCTTTAGATACCATCACCATTGCAGGGCGTAATAAACGACCATTTAATGTATACCCTTTTTGCATCACTGCTAATACAGTGTTAGGTGTTACATCATTACTTGGTTGAATAGACATGGCTTGGTGAAATTCAGGATTAAACTGCTCACCTTGTGGGTTGACAATTTCAACACCAAATTTTGCAACCGCATCGTTGAAGCTCTTAACTGTCATATCAATCCCTTCAAGCAATGGCTTTAAGGTTTCGTCTTCTTTGTCTGAGAACTCAATAGCACGTTCTAAATTATCAATAACAGGTAATAATTCGTTAGCGAACTTTTCAAGTGCAAATTTATGCGCTTTTTCTACATCTTGTGCAGCACGGCGACGAATATTATCAACGTCTGCAGCGGCACGCACTACACTATCTTTTTGGTTTGCGATAGTTTGTTTCGCATCTTCAAGCTCAGCATAAAGCATAGCAATTTCAGCTTCAGGGCTAACTTCCTCGCCTTCGTGCGCGTCCGCAGCTTCTACAGCCGCTTCAACGTCTGTTTGCATTTGCTCTAGTTCTTCGTTTAATTCAACTTCTTGCTCTGGTGATTTTGTCTGCTCAGACATAATTTAAGTGCTCCAATACTTTTCAATTGCGGTAATTATGGGGATTGAATCAAAAGATTCAAGAGCCAGATGGCTCGATTAATTTAAATTCTTGAATGATTGCTTCAATTTGCGCCGATTTAGGACAAATTACACAAAAACGACTTTGATATTCTTGATTTTGAAAATACGGCACGCTGATCACCATCAACTCGTCACAATCAGTAAATGGCAATTGTGACGTATTTAAAACCGACACACCATTTTTAAAAGCTAACTTATCTTCTACAAAGTTCAAAAATGAGACACCAATGTTTAAGCTTTGTTCACAATCAATTTGCCGATATAAATAATTTTCGCCGACCACGATACTGTTGTCTGAGCCTAATTTATGGCTCAGCTCACGGGTCCATTGATTTAACGAATCATGACAATTTCGTGGTGCTGTATTTGCCATTGCTTGCATACGGTACAAGCCTTCCATTAAAGTTTGCTGACTGAATACAGTATTAAGCCAAGTAGCGAATTGATAACGTACGGTGTCAGACGCATCACCTGGCTTATGAATACAAATGTTATGGCTCTGCCCTGCTCTATCTAACAGTAAAATAAGCCAATCATTGCTGTCAAAATCTAACACTTCAACTCTAAAAACGTGCTGAGAACTTACTTGCGGCAGACCAACGCAACAACATACTTGATAACGCTGGCTTATACCATGCGCCATCTCGACTAATTGCGCTTGTGCAGGCTGCCAATATTGCGCAATTTCAGGCAAAGGAAAAAACTCAGTTAGCCAGTAATCAAACCCGGCATTAGTAGGGACCCGGCCAGCAGAAGTATGTGGTGAATACAGCAGACCTATTTTTTCTAGGCGCGACATCGCATTTCTAACTGTTGCAGAGCACACAGCCATACCTTTTTGTTTAGCTATACGGCTTGACGCAACAGGTTGACCTTCACCATTACAGTACAGGCTCATTACGGCGGAAAATATTTGCTGATCTCGAGGGTTTAAATTCATAGTATCTACATCTTGCTGCATACTGGGGATATCGGGGCACGGTGAGTTTATTTCAAGGTTATTTTCAAACTTGTCACTTTTGAGTTACTCTACTGATATTAATACTATTGATGCGTTTATCATGGAATCACCGTTTAAAACCATAGGTTTAATTGGCAAACCCAATCACAGTAATGCAGCTGCAACTCTACAGCGCTTATACACTTTTTTAAATGCGTTAGGATTTAACGTGTTACTAGAGCAGCGAACCGGTTATCAATTAACCAATGTCCCCAAAGAAAAGTTAGTCAAGCTGGTTGAGCTTGGCGAACGTGCCGATCTCGCTATTGTGGTCGGTGGTGATGGTAATATGCTTGGCGCAGCAAGAGTATTAGCCCGATTTGATGTTGCTGTTATAGGCGTAAACAGAGGCAATTTAGGTTTCCTAACAGATTTAAACCCAGAAGGCTTTGAAGCTAGTTTAGAACAAGTACTAAGCGGTCAATACCTTGAAGAAAAACGCTTTTTATTAGAAGTAGCAGTTTATCGCCATGGCGAATTAAAAAGTGCTAACTCAGCAGTGAATGAAGCTGTTTTACATGCCGATAAAGTCGCTCATATGATTGAATTTGAAGCCTTCATTAATAACGATTTTGTATTTTCGCAGCGCTCTGATGGTTTAATTGTCTCAACTCCTACCGGCTCTACCGCCTATTCACTCTCTGGTGGCGGGCCCATTTTGACCCCAGAACTAAATGCCATCTCATTAGTACCGATGTTTCCGCATACATTATCAAGCCGACCATTAGTGGTTGATGCCGATAACGAAGTACGCTTAAAGCTCAGCTTAGAGAATACCGACAGCTTACAAGTCAGCTGCGATAGTCATGTGGTGCTTGCAGTATTGCCTGGCGATGAAGTGATAATTAAAAAAGCAGATAAGCAACTGCGCTTGATCCACCCCAAAGATTACTCTTATTATCATGTACTTCGTACTAAACTCAACTGGGGTAGTCGTTTATATTAATTTTATTGCGCTCATTCAGACTTTAGAGCAAAATGAGCTGAATTCATTTATTACCTTTTCAAGGGAAATCAAACCACAATGACGTATGTTGTTTTCTTTGCTTTATTATTATTAATAACACTGCTTGGCAGTTATCTAATGATTGAAAATAATCGCCGAAAAGCGCTTGAAGCGCAAAAAAAGCTATTCAATAATCGCGTTAAAGAAGTAACTCAACAGTTAAAAATAAAATTAAATGAGTACTGCGACGCAAAAATAATTCGTCCTAAATACATCCCAAGAATACAAGTTATTGCCAGTAATTTCTTTGTCGTGCAACCTCATACTGACGAAAACTTATTGTATCTTGAACGCATAAACGAGTCATTGATCAGCACGATTAGCAGTGAGTTGGCGAAAACTTATGTCACAGGTGAACGAGATGCACTAGCTGAACGCTTAGATTTTTTTGTGGCTGAATTACCCATAGCCGGCGTTGCTTACAATAAAACGTTTTATCATGAACTTTTACCATCCATGATTAAAGTTTTACGCACTGATAGTTTATCTGCGAATCCAGAAGATTATGCCAAACCTCTTGATCCTGAAACTAATTTTGAGAAATCAACCAGTGAGTAAGTAATAAACTAGATAGCGACATTAAAAATTAATTTGCAAAAACCCAAAACACTGTATAAATTAACAGTTAATTGACTGGATGGATGAACAGTATGTTAATTGGGTTAGAGATTAAAAATTTTGCAATTGTAAGCAATTTAAGCACCGAGTGGCAAAGCGGTATGACAGCCATTACCGGTGAAACAGGTGCCGGTAAATCTATTGCTATCGATGCCTTATCTTTATGTTTGGGTGAACGTGCTGAAGCCTCAGCCGTTCGCCCAGACACTGAACGTGCTGAAATATGCGCCGCGTTTGATTTGACCTCACTGCCGTTAGCTAAACAATTTTTAGAGCAAAACTTACTCTCTAATGATGAGCAAGAATGCCTACTGCGACGTGTAGTATGTAAAAACGGGCGAAGCAAAAGTTACATTAATGGCAGCCCTGTCACCGCAGCACAACTTAAAGAGCTCGGTCAGCATTTAATTTCTATTCACGGGCAACATGCCCATCAGCATCTACTAAAAAGCGAACATCAATTACAGCTGCTTGACGCCTACGCAGGACACCATGCATTAGTGGATACTGTACGTACGCACTATCGTAATTATCATAATTTACAAAAAGAATTTACGATTCTTGAACAAGCGCAACTACAGCAAACTGCACAAAAACAACTACTTGAGTACCAAGTGGCTGAGCTAGATGAATTTGCTTTACAAGAAAGTGAATTTACGCAAATTGAAGCCGAACATTATAAGCTCAGCCATAGCCAAACCATCATCGACGCGTGCCAACGTGAATTGCAAAGCTTGTATGAAAATGAAGAACAAAATGCATGCTCACTACTGCAACACAGTGCACAGCAATTTGCTGAACTTGCTAGTTTTGACGAAAACTTATCGGGTGTTGCCGCATTACTTGAAGAAGCGGCTGTGCAAGTAGAAGAAGCCAGCCGTGAAATTCGCAACTATGGCGAGCAAACAGATCTTGATCCAGCCCGCCTAGATGAAGTAGAAGCACGCCTAGCTGGCATAATGGACCTTGCGCGTAAACACCATATTAAACCAGAAGACTTAGTTGATTTTCACCAAAATATAACGCAAGAGCTTGAGTCGATTAGTAATAACTCGGCCCGTTTAACACAACTTGAAGGTGAAATTAACCAAGCATTAGCAGCTTATCAGCAAGCTGCGCAAACCCTAAGTGAAAGCCGTCATGAGGCAGCGCAAACATTAAATACATTGATCAGTGCAAGCATGGCGCATTTATCAATGGAAAATGGTGTGTTTGAAATCGCCCTTACACCACAACCTGAAAAAGCACCAAACAGCCTAGGTTTTGATAATGTAGCGTTTTTAGTATCAACTAACCCCGGGCAGCCATTACAACCACTGTCTAAAGTCGCCTCTGGCGGTGAGCTGTCACGTATAAGTTTAGCGATACAAGTTATTATTGCGCAAAAAGTTACTACGCCAACGCTTATTTTTGATGAAGTGGATGTAGGTATTTCTGGACCAACCGCAGCAGCTGTAGGCAAGCTTTTACGTCAATTAGGCAAATCGACCCAAGTTATCTGCGTAACCCATTTACCGCAAGTTGCCAGCTCGGGGCATCAGCAGTTTTTTGTAGCCAAAGAAATTGCCAATGGTGAAACCTTTACACAAATGTTGCCACTCAGTAAACATGGCCGTATTGATGAAATTGCCCGTTTATTGGGTGGTGATAACATCAGTAAAACAGCCAAAGCTAACGCAAAAGAGTTAATTATGGCGCATGCTTAAATAAGCTAAAACAACACCTACGTTTAAACTATTTTTAAATACAACCATCCATTAAGCCTTACTTATATAAAGCAAGGCTTAATAACTAACAATAGAACACATATAAATCATGACGATAATAACATTGCCAATAAAATTAATTAGCCTACTTTTTTGTTTTACACTTTTAACGGGTTGTAATGATTACTTTATAAATACCACGCAACTGACGAATAGCACATGGCAACCACTTTTAGTCATTGCATTTATTAGCCTATTTTTGATCCCGTTAATTAGCTTAGCGCTGCTTATATTTAGTCAATGGAAGCACCTTCAGTTTAAAATAACTCTGCAACGTTATTTACATGGCTCACTTGCTTTAATGCTCGCCATAGCATGGTTTATCGAATTGAGCTTAGTACAATGCGCTGATAACCGTATAGATTTGATGTTAACGCTGTGCGCGCTAGCCACTCAAATGGTATTAGTCGTAGCTGCTTTTATACTTGTTAATAAACAACAAAAAATGCACCACCGCGCTAAAAACTTTCTGTAAAGCATTGTTTAACACAACAATTGAAAACATTTATTTTACATGATTGACACATTTAATTGAGCAGCATAAACTCAAGAAAAAAATAAAACCGATGGAGTGAATGATGGACGTAACACAATCAAAAGTGACTCAGCTAAAACGCTGTTTTGCAACGTTACAGCTCGGTGTTGCCAAAGCTGATGGACGCCTTACTCTCACTGACAACCTACTTCATTTTGAAGCGCTCAACAAACAATTAGACTTAGGTTGTTATGCCATCAAACTTAATAACATTTCCCATGTCGAAAAATGCGTAGGCAAAGCTGGCGGTTTAATCCCTATCACCACCGCTGGAATCAAAATAACCACCAAGGAAAATTATCATCTAGAGTTTATTTTAGCTGAGCCCGATGAGTGGCTTAATTGCTTACAAGCGAGTCACTGAAAAATTTAAAGGTTAAAGGTTAAAGGGACAAGTTGCTAGGTTGGAGATTCTAGGCGCTAGGCACCCCAACAAATAACTCGGCGTTTAATTCACCACCGTAGTTTGGGTTGAGAGCAACGAAACCCAACGAGGAATGATTAAGCTATTTCCGAATTTCAATGAGGAGATAGTCATGAGAAAAACACGCAGCCTTGAACAATGGCGTAACATTATCGAAGAACAACAAGCCAGTGATTTAACTATTACTGAGTTTTGCCAGCAACATGCTTTATCAAAAACAACGTTTTATGCGGCACGAAGTAAGCTTAATGAATCATCAGGCAGCTTTGTTCGCGCTAAAGTAACTCAACACGTTGACGTCACCGAACCGCAACAGCCAATAACCCTCTCGATTAACAAAGTAAAAGTCAGCTTACCACCCACAACGCCTGCATCTTATCTAGGCCAATTACTACGCGAGCTGCTTGCCTGATGAAAATGTTTGTTGAACCCACAGCTCATAGATGCCTGTCAGATCAAATATGAGCTACTACAATACTAATTATTATCCACTAGACCTACATATATTTGCGTAGCAGGATCTACTTGAAGGCAAGTTATTAAGTTTTCTTTAATGAGCTCTAGCATAGCAATAAAGCTAACCACTACACCACTGCGGCTTTCATCAAAAGTGAATAAGTCAGTGAAAGGAAGTTGTGTGCCGGCTGTCGATAACTTTTGTAAAATTAAACTCATTCGTTCGCGAGTTGATAAGGCTTCAGCGGTTATTTGATGATGTTCAAAAGTTTTAGCTCGCGCCATCACGTCACTAAGTGCAAATAATAAATCTTTTAGATCTACATCAGGGAGTAACTGCGCTTGTTCATTTTGCTCTGGCACCAAAGCCTGTGCAATATAAATATCGCGGCCAACTCGGGGCACTTCATCAAGGTTTTCCGCCGCTTTTTTAAATTGTTCGTATTCTTGCAAACGACGAATAAGTTCTGCGCGAGGATCTTCTTCCTCCTCAAGTTCTTCGTGTTTCGGTAATAACAAACGCGACTTTATTTGTGCTAGTAACGCCGCCATCACTAGATATTCACCCGCAAGCTCTAATTGAAACTCGGTCATCATTTCAACATAACGGACGTATTGTTCAGTAATGCTAAAAATCGACAATTCCAGAATATCTAACTTATGTTTTTTTATTAAATATAGTAATAAATCAAGTGGCCCTTCAAAGGTTTCTAAAATAACTTCTAGAGCATCTGGCGGAATATACAAATCTTCCGGGGTATTCATTACTTCTTTGCCATGCAAAAAAGCCAGCGGCAACTTTTGTTGCGCCGGCTCTCGTATTTGAGCTACATCATCAATATGTAGTTCGTTCATGGTTGATTCGCGTAGCTATTCAAATGGAGCTGTATCGCCACACCCTACACGCAGCACCTCAACAGTATCTTCTGACAGGTCGATTACTGTGGTTGCTTGCTCAGCTAAATAACCGCCATGAATAATTAAATCAACTTGATTACCAATACGATCACGTATCTCATCAGGATCAGATTCAGTAAACTGCTCACCGGGTAAAATTAATGAACACGACATCAATGGCTCACCTAACTCGGCTAACAATGCGCAGGTAATTGGATGTTCTATTACACGAATACCAATGGTTTTTTTCTTGTCGTTTAACAAACGTTTTGGTACTTCTTTAGTGCCTTTAAAGATAAACGTATAAGGCCCGGGTGTATTGTTTTTAATTAACCTAAACAATTGGTTATCTACTCGTGCATAAGTAGAAAGCTCAGATAGATCACGACATACTAAGGTAAAGTTATGGTGTTTTTCAATACCACGGATGCGCTCAATACGCTCTTTTGCTTGCTTGTTACCTAAATTACAGCCTATTGCATAGCCTGAATCAGTTGGGTATACCACCACACCACCTTGTTTGATAATATCGACAGCTTGATTAATTAAGCGTGGTTGTGGATTATCCGGATGGATATGAAAAAAATCACTCATGTGCGTCTCCTTCTTGCCCTTCCCAAGTTTGCCAAACGCCTTGGCAATCTTTTGGCAAATATAAGTTTTTTCCTAATTCTAGCCAACTAGTAGGAAAATGAAAATCAGATCCTTGCGAACACAGTAAATCGTACTCGCGGCTCAATGCGCCTAAAAACTGTCGCTCAGTCGGTGCTTGTTGTGGTTGGGCAACTTCCATTGCATCGCCACCGGCATCTTTAAATTGACTTAATAATTTGCGTAGCCATTTATTTGACATTTGATAACGTCCAGGATGAGCAATCACAGCAACCCCTCCCGCAGCATGAATGGCGGCAATGGCGGTTTGCATATCACACCAATCGCTTGGTACGTAACCCGTTTTAGCGCGGCCAAGGTATTTTTTAAACACCCCTGGAATTGTGGTAGCAACGCCACGAGCAATAAGTGCTCTTGCATAATGTGCACGGGTTATTTGTGCATCTGCGGCAAGCTCTTGCGCTTGTTGAAAAATACCAGCAAAGCCATTTTTTTCTAAACGACGACCAATTTCGATTGCTCTATCAGCACGTTTTTGCTGTTGGATCGTCAATAAGCTGGTCAGTGTTGACTCATTAATATCTACGTTTAATGCCACTATGTGGATCTCAAAACTTTCCCACTTAGTGGAAATTTCAACCCCTGAGATCAAGGTTAACGGTAGAGATTCGCTTTCTATATATGCTTGTGCGGGTTTAACCGCAGCGGTGGTGTCGTGATCAGTGATCGCAAACACATCTATATTTTTTTCGACTGCACGCAATAATAACTGCTCAACACTGAGTTGACCGTCAGAATGTGTGGTGTGACTGTGTAAATCGTATTTTATCAAAAGGAAACACTGCTCATATTAAATGTGCGAAAGTTGTTATTAAGTATAACAAAATTTTTTAAAAAATTGTTTTAAATAAATACTTGACACTAGCGCTGTTGATACGGTTTACTGTAGCCACTTGAGACACACAAAGAACAAAAACAATGATCAATTCAATCCAACACACTATCTGGTGGTGGCACTCGTAAATTAAGGGTGACGAATTGTCGTGTCTAACACATTCTAAACCCGCTTATTGCGGGTTTTTTTATATTTAAATTTTAAGGTAACAAACATGAATAACGTAGCAACTCTTACACATCATTGGTGGTGGCGCCTTGTATAGCGGGACGGTAATGGTCTATCTGAAACATAGGTATCGTTATTCAAACCCCGCATAGCTTAGCTTGCGGGGTTTATTTTTTTGAGGGAATGAGGTTTGATTTTTAGTCATATAACAACAACGCCAGGTGAAGTTACTAGCATCACCGAGGTGCGAGAATATATACATAGCCCATTGGCACTATATGGATTGCTTGATAAAGATAATTCATTACTTTTAGAGTCAGCTGAAATTGATTCTAAAGACAGTGTGAAAAGTTTAATTTTGGTCGATTGTGCACTAAAAATAATCTGCGCGGGTAAAACAGTTACGGTAACAGCGCAATCTAATAATGGTCAGCAATTATTGCCTTATTTACAAACTAAATTAGTAAATTGCCATACTCAACTAAACAAGCAAACTCTTAGCATCGAATATCAAGGTATCGATCATAATATTGATGAAGCCTCAAAACTGATTGCCGATAACGCATTTAGTGCTCTACGCTGCTGTATAAATAATATTAACAGCACCACTAACAATCCTTTTTCACTATTTTTAGGCGGTGTGTTTGCCTACGATATGGTAGCCAACTTTGAACAACTAAGTGATGTTCCTGATGGCGATAACAGCTGCCCTGATTATGTATTTTATTTAGCCGAAACCCTTGTCATTATTGATCATCAAGCTAAAACAACGGAGCTCATTGGTAATGTGTTTAACGGCCCTGATGTACATGCAAACTGTTTTGAAGTGGGTAAAAAGCTCGAACGTTTAAATACATTATGCGACCAAGCTGATAATTTTAGTGCTACACAAACATTGGACGCTAGTGATGTAACTGTTGATATTAGTGACGAAGTTTACTGCCAACAGGTCAAAAGTTTAAAAAAACACATTGTTGATGGTGACATTTTTCAAGTTGTGCCATCGCGCACTTTTTCACTGCCGTGTGCAAATCCACTACATGCTTACAGCCTACTAAAAAAACAAAATCCAAGCCCGTACATGTTTTATATGCGCGATAGCGAGTTTGCACTGTTTGGTGCCTCTCCTGAGTCAGCTTTAAAGTTTTGTGCTACATCACAACAAGTCGAAGTATATCCAATTGCAGGAACTCGTCCGCGAGGTAAATTTGCTAATGGCCAAATTAATCCGGATTTAGACAGTCGTATTGAACTTGAATTACGCAATGACCAAAAAGAACGCGCTGAACACTTAATGTTAGTTGATTTAGCCCGTAATGATGTAGCTCGAATTAGCGTACCCGGTACGCGCCATGCAAAAGAGCTATTAAAGGTCGATCGTTATTCGCAAGTAATGCATTTAGTGTCGCGCGTTGTTGGCACATTGAAACCACAGTTGGATGCCCTGCACGCTTACCAAGCCTGTATGAATATGGGCACTTTAGTTGGTGCGCCGAAAGTCAGTGCGGCAGAGTTGGTTAGGCAAACTGAAGGGAAGCGTCGTGGCAGTTACGGTGGTGCAGTAGGTTATTTAACCGGTGACGGCGCCATGGACAGTTGCATTGTGATTCGCTCGGCCTTTGTTAAAAATAATATCGCTTATGTACAAGCTGGTGCTGGAGTTGTGTTCGACTCAGATCCTCAATCAGAAGCCAATGAGACGCGTGCTAAAGCACAAGCAGTTATCACAGCGATTCAATCAACATACCAAGGACACTAAAATGAGTGGAATTACAAACAATTTAACGGATATAAAAATCTACTTTTTAGATAATTTTGATTCATTTAGTTATAACTTAGTCGATGAACTTTCTATACTAGGTACCGATTTAGTGGTATATCGTAACAACATAGATGCGCGGGTTATTTATGACAAAATGTGTGCGGAAACTAAATCGGTCATTTTGATACTTTCACCAGGTCCTGGCACCCCCACTGCAGCCGGCTGTTTAATGGCATTAATTGAACTATGCAAAGGCCGTTTCCCAATGCTAGGAATTTGCCTCGGCCAACAAGCACTGGCGCAAAGCTATGGCGGTATTATTGGCCATGCTGGCGAAACTGTACATGGAAAGTCATCAATCATTGAGCTTGGTGAGCACCCTGTATTTGCAGGTATGGGTGAACGTATGCCGGTGGCGCGTTACCACTCACTAATGGCCACAAAAGTCCCCGACAGTGTTGCAGTGATAGCCCACTATGAGTCAATACCGATGGCTATTTATCATCATGGTGATAAATCCCTTGGCTATCAATTTCATCCTGAGTCTATTTTGACGCCCAATGGCGCGACGCTACTTCAACAAAGTATGCAATTTTTAGCCAGTGCACAGCAGTAGAGGTTAGTATGTCAGTAAACCAACAATCAGCTAGTCAGGCGAGCATAAGCTCAATGATTGATGTGTTATTAACGCAAACATCACTAAGCTTTAGTCAAAGCCAACAATTATTTGATGCCATTATGCAAGGCAAAGTAAATGATATCGAACTGGCAGCCATCTTAGTGGCACTGAAAATAAAAGGTGAAGTAAGCGACGAAATAGCAGGAGCTGCCGCATCGATGCGTGCTAATGCGATACCTTTTATTACTCACTTAACAAGCCTTGCCGATAGTTGTGGCACTGGCGGCGATGGCTCAAACACTATTAATATTAGCACCACCGCCGCCATCGTTGCTGCAGCTTGCGGTATAAACATGGTCAAACACGGTAATCGCAGTGTTTCGAGTAACTCAGGCTCCGCTGATTTACTCGAAGCATTAGGTATCAATATAGACATGAACCCAGCACACGCGGCGCAGTGTTTAGAGCAAACCGGCTTTACATTCTTGTTTGCTCCGCATTATCACAGTGGCGTACGCCATGCTATGGGTGTGCGAACGACCTTAAAAACCCGTACTATTTTTAATATTTTAGGGCCATTAGTAAATCCAGCAGCTCCGGATGTGCAATTACTAGGGGTATATGATGAAAGTTTGTGCCTGCCAATGGCACAAACCTTAAAAACGTTAGGCACACCACGTGCAATGGTTGTGCATGGCTCAGGCACCGATGAAATTGCCTTACATGGTACAACCACCGTCGCAGAGCTTAATAATGGAAAAATCAGCCAGTACACACTGACCCCTGCTGATTTTGATCTTGTAAGCTTTTCACTTGAACAACTTGCCGGTGAAGGGCCAGAATATAACGCCAAGGCTAGCATGGCTATTTTAGCTGGTAACGGCACCGACGCGCACAATGCGGCCATTATTGTTAACGTTGCTGCGTTGCTTTATTTAACCAATAAAGCCGACGATTTTAAAAGTGCCGCCAAACAAGTTAAAGAGGTTTTACAAAGCGGCCGTGCATTGAATACCTTAAATACCATTATCATAAGCAGTAACAAAGAACACACAAACTCTGAGGTAAGTAATGACTAATATATTAGACAAAATAGTCGCAGATAAAAAAATAGAACTCATTGAGCGCAAATCAAAGCGCCCTCTTGAGAGCTTTAAGCATCTAGCAATCCCTACAAATCGTGATTTTTATAAAGCCCTTGCTGCGCCTGGCACGCAGTTTATTTTGGAATGCAAAAAGGCGTCACCGTCAAAAGGTCTTATTCGTGAACCGTTTGATTTAGCCGAGATCACCCATGTTTATAAAAACTACGCTAGCTGTATCAGTGTGTTAACCGATGAAAAATATTTTCAGGGCAGTTTTGATTATCTCGAATTTGTCCGCAGTCAAGTAGAGCAACCATTGATCTGTAAAGACTTCTTTATTGATGAATACCAAATTTATATGGCTCGTATTTATGGCGGCGATGCCATTTTATTAATGTTGTCAGTACTTGATGATGAACAGTATCAGCAACTAGCTGCAATCGCGCACAGCTTAAACATGGCCATTTTAACCGAAGTAAGTAATGAGCAAGAAGTTCATCGTGCTCTGGCCCTTGATGCACAAATCATCGGCATTAATAACCGTAATTTACGTGATTTAAGCACCAACTTAGCTACCACAGAACAGCTACGCAAGCTTATTCCTGATAACAAAGTGATTATTTCAGAATCAGGTATTTACACTCATCAAGATGTAAAACGCTTAGCCCCATTGTGCAATGGCTTTTTAATTGGTAGTTCGCTGATGGCTGAACGTGATTTAGAGCGCGCATGTCGAAGCGTCATTTTAGGTGAAAACAAAGTCTGTGGTTTAACTCGCAGTGAAGATGCCATTAATGCTTATAAAAGTGGTGCCATTTATGGGGGGCTAATTTTTGCACCTAAATCCCCTCGTTTTGTTGATTTAGATTATGCAAAACAAGTTATGCTAAGTGCCCCGCTTGCCTATGTAGGCGTATTTGTAAATGCAACAATCGCAGACGTTGTCAATCATGCGCAGAGCTTAAAGCTTGCCGCAGTGCAATTGCATGGTCAAGAAGACGCAGTCTATATAAACGAACTGCGTCCTTTGCTACCTAGTAATTGCCAGATTTGGAAGGCGCAAGCTGTGAAAGGTAGCTTACCAGCATCTGTCAATGGTGTTGATCGCCACTTATACGATACTCACAGCGGTACCCAAGCTGGCGGTACCGGTAAGACCTTTGATTGGGCAATTCTCAAAGAAGCGAAGCAACCATTTATGCTCGCCGGAGGCTTAAACGCAGAAAATATTCAAAGTGCATTATATCAAGGTGCGCATGGGCTCGACCTAAATTCAGGGGTTGAGCAAAGCGCTGGTAAAAAATGCCCAAACAAATTAAATGATGCATTTATCAGCATCCGTAAATATTGAGGTTAATATGAATAATCCAGCTTATTTCGGCGAATTTGGCGGCATGTTTGTCCCAGAATTGCTCGTACCAGCACTTAAACAACTCGAAAACGAATTTAATAAATCGCAAACAGATCCGGCTTTTCAAGCCGAATTTGAAAAGTTACTTAATGAATATGCTGGCCGCCCTACGCCACTGACATTAACCCGTAATTTGATTAAAAATCCAAAAGTAAAATTATACTTAAAGCGTGAAGATTTACTACACGGTGGCGCTCATAAAACAAACCAAGTGTTAGGCCAAGCTTTATTAACAAAGCGCATGGGCAAAAAACAAGTGATTGCCGAAACAGGCGCAGGCCAACACGGCGTTGCAACGGCGCTTGCGTGTGCATTACTTGGTTTGAAATGCCGTATTTATATGGGCGCTAAAGACGTGGCACGTCAGCAACCTAATGTATTTAGAATGAAACTAATGGGTGCAGAAGTGATTCCAGTAACCGCAGGCTCGGGCACATTAAAAGATGCCGTAAACGAAGCGCTACGTGATTGGTCTGCAAATTATAAAGAAGCCCATTACCTACTCGGTACAGCTGCAGGGCCGCATCCATTTCCAACTATGGTACGTGAGTTCCAAAAAATGATTGGTGAAGAAGCCAAACAGCAAGTATTAAAAGCAGAAGGTCGCCTACCTGATGCGGTGCTTGCCTGTGTGGGTGGTGGCTCCAATGCCATTGGTATGTTTACTGACTTTATTGACGAGCCAAGTGTGAAACTCATTGGCGTAGAGCCCGCTGGCAAAGGGCTTGATACCCACGAGCACGGTGCAACAATCTGTAAAGGCAGCAAAGGTATTTTGCACGGTACTTATACGTATATTATGCAAAATGATGATGGCCAGATTGAGGAGTCATATTCTGTATCTGCGGGTCTTGATTACCCAGCTGTTGGCCCACAACATGCGTTTTTACATGAAACTGGCCGTGCGCAATATGTCGGTATTACCGATACCGAAGCATTAGAAGCGTTTCAGTTATTGGCTAAAAACGAAGGTATTATTCCTGCGCTTGAATCAAGTCATGCACTAGCTTACGCACTGAAGTATGCAGAGCAGCAAACTGAAGAGTCAATTTTAATTGTTAATTTAAGTGGCCGTGGTGACAAAGATTTAGCGCACGTGATGGACGTACTTTCTAAGGAGGAGCAGTTATGAGCCAAGCAACCATTCAAAAAACAGACCGCTACGGTAAAATGTTCGCCTGTTTAAGCGAGCTAAATCAAGGTGCATTTGTGCCGTTTGTTACAATTGGCGATCCAAATAAAGAACTGAGTGTTGAAATAATCAAAAGCTTAATTGATGGCGGCGCTGATGCCTTAGAGCTGGGAATTCCATTTTCAGATCCAATAGCAGATGGCCCCGTTATTCAAGCGGCCAATATTCGCGCTCTTAAAGTAAATATAAATACCCAAGATTGCTTTGATATTATTAAGCAAATACGTGAATATAACGCCGATATTCCAATTGGTTTACTGCTGTATTCAAACTTAGTGTTTAAACGCGGTTTAGAGGCTTTTTATAAAGATGCCAAAGCCGTCGGTGTTGACTCAATTCTAGTCGCAGATGTGCCGCTTCATGAATCGAAAATGTTCCGAAAAGCGGCAATGAGCAATGCCATTGACCCTATTTTTATAGCCACACCTAACGCACCGGATGACACTTTACGAGAATGTGCCTCTTATGGCCGTGGTTATACTTATTTGCTATCTCGTGCGGGTGTAACCGGCACAGAAACTAAAGCGCAAATGCCTGCATCATCAATCGTCACTAAATTAAAAGAATATCACAGCGCCCCGGCATTACTTGGTTTTGGCATCTCTACACCAGAAGATGTGAAAGCAGCACTTAATGCCGGTGCAGCGGGTGCTATATCGGGCTCAGCGGTAGTGAAAATTATTGAAGCGAATCTCGATACCCCTCAAGCAATGTTAAGTGGTTTGCAAGAGTTCGTGGCGAACATGAAAGCAGCAACTGCGCTTTAAGTTCATACTTCTAAAATAAATAAGAAAAGGGCCAGTTGCAGCCCTTTTCTGGTGTTCAACGCGTTAAAGACTCTCTTTCAACACTTTTGCCGCTTTAAATACAGGCTTGTTAGCGCCTTCAATGTTTATTACTTCTCCTGTTTGTGGATTGCGTCCTGTACGTGCAGGATAATAACTTAACGCAAACGTACCAAAGCCATTTACTTGCACTTGATCACCTTCTGATAATGATTTAGTAATGGCTGCTAGCATACTTGATAAAGCCGCTTTTGACTCTTTTTTAGTTAATTCACTGTGTGCAGACATAGCACTAATAAGTTGTGCTTTATTCATAAAATGCTCCTAAAAATACCGCTTACTCAGTCATCGTTCAGCAGGTTTTGATAATGATTGAATACAAAGGCACGCAGGCTAAGGGTTAGTATCTACTAAGTCAACCTTGTAAACAACACGATAAGTTGATACAACCTCTGCAACTATTTTTTGGTTTTAAATTTTTGGGTATTCTATGCATGCAATAATTGAGTTTATTCCGCTAATTTTATTTTTTGCGGTATTCAAGTTAGTTGATATTTACTGGGCAACAGCATTACTAATGGGCACCACGTTTCTACAGGTCGCTTATTCTTATTTTAAAATAGGCAAAGTACCTACTCGCCAATGGTTGTTTTTTGCCATTGCCGTCATTTTAGGCACCCTTACACTGGTATTTCATGATGAACAATTTGTAAAGCTCAAAGCCACTATCATCTATGCTGTGCTCTCATTAAGCTTATTGATCAGTCGCTACTTTCTTGGTAAAAACCTAGTTAAACAAGCACTCAGTGCCATTTTAAATAATGCATCAGGCTCGGTGCAAGAAATTACCGTACCTGAGTCTCTTTGGGATAAGCTAAATATATTGTGGATAGCGATCACAGCGGGAATATCAGCGTTAAATATTTATATAGCTTATAACTTTTCTCTCGATTTTTGGGTTAACTTTAAAGTATTTGGCTTAATGGGGATCACCTTTGTCAGTCTTTTTGCCACTATCATCATGTTGTATAAATATTTACCTGATGAAGATGAGCCCAAAGTAGACGATAAAAAGCGCCCTTAATGTCATAAATATGTCGTCTTAGCTTGCTAGCCTAATATACAAAATGACACTGAGACGACTTTGAACGCCAATCAATACCGTTGGTTTGAATTTACCCTTATATTTGTATGCCTTCCTTTGCTGGGTTTTTACCTTCGTATCTACCTTGCTAATTGGCTGATCCCCGCGTTAATCGTGTTAATGAGTGTATGTGGTATGTTGCTACTGGGCGATCCCCACTTTAAACGCTTTAGACTTACCAGCCTTGGTCAATTTTGCGCAGTGAAACGCAGACTGTTTAGTTTCTTTTTTATCGGCGCACTGTTTTCAGGAGTTTTTTACGGGATCATTAATCAAGGTAATTGGTTTATGCTGCCTCGCAACTCATTTAATAACTGGTTAATGTTACTCGTATTCTATCCGTTATTGTCAGTCTTGCCGCAAGAGTTGATATTTCGAACCTATTTTTTTCATCGTTATAAACGCATCATGCCAAAAAAAACGGTGCGCATAATTGTTAGCGCCACAGTATTTGCATTAGCGCATATTGTTTATGCTAATTGGGTAGCAGTATTACTGGCATTTATAGGCGGGTTATTATTTGCATTTACCTATGCTCAAAGCCGCTCCACGTTTGTCTGCGTTATCGAACACAGTTTATGGGGACTGTGGATGTTTACATTAGGAATAGGTCAGTACTTAGATTCGTCGGCAATCTCTTAACTGCAAAAGCCGTGCTAATGATACTTAACACGGCTTAATTATGGGAAGCTCAATTAATTGTATTTATTAAAAACCGAAAATGCTCATAGCAAAAAACTTAGTCGCTACGGTATTAATAAATATAACTACTAAAATTACCGGAATAAAGGTTGATAGCGAAAAATTAACGTATTTTTCAGTAAAGCTACCTGCATAGTTTGGACAACCTTGGCTTAGCTCTTCACTTAAACGTACTTTTTTCCAGCGATACATCACGAATAAACACACCATTAAACCATTCAATGGCAAGATAGTGTCGTAAAATACATCATACACAATATCAAATAAGCTTTTAGACGCTGCGCCATAGTTAGTTAATGAAGTTAACCCCTCAACCATACCAAACGACATGGTACATAACACTGTCAGTACACCGATGCTACCAGTTAAGATCAGTAACGCCATTTTACGGCTAATGCCTTTACGGTCACTTAGCGTAGCTGTTGGCACCTCAACGATGGATACCAACGAGGTAATTGCAGCAAAAAATACCAGCAAGAAAAACACAAACGCCACAATTGATGCACCAACATAGCCAATATCAGTTTGTAGCGCGAGTAAAATCTTTGGTAAAAATTCAAAAATCATCGATACAGATGAGTCAGACAATTGAGCCGGATCAGTATCTGGGTTAAAACTAAAGATCGCTGGTAACACCATAAGGCCAGCAATAAACGCCACCAGTGAATCAGTCAGTGCCACCATTTTAGCACTGCCAACAATGTCATCCTGTTTCGAGATATATGAAGCGTAAGTCATTAATATACCCATACCTAACGACAATGAGAAAAACGCTTGCGCTAATGCACCGTTCAATACACTTGCATTCATCTTAGAAAAGTCAGGGATAATATAGTACTTAACGCCAGCCATAGCATTGTCTAGTGTCAGTACATACACCACTAATGCGATTAGCAACACAAACAATGCAGGCATTAAAAACTTAGCTGCTTTTTCAATCCCTTGCTTAACACCACCGACTAAAATCAAATTAACAATTAATGCCACGGCAGCCATATAGCCAAACACGCTAGAGCTATTAATAAATACCCCAAAGCTTTTTGGATCAGCCAACACATCTAAGTTACCAACCGCAACTTGGCTTAAATAACCAAAAATCCATACTGTAATAACCATGTAAAACACAGCAATCATAAACGGGGTTAATACTGCTAAAAAGCCAGCAAAACTCCACTTAGCATCATTACCTGATAATAACTTGTAAGAGCCTAATGGATCTTTTTGTGCTTGGCGTCCCATTGCCATCTCAGCCATCATTACTGGCAAACAAATAAACACCACAAATAGCGCGTAAACGAGCAAAAAAGCACCACCACCATTTTTTGTTGCTGAGACTGGAAAACCAACCAAGTTACCAATACCGACCGCAGAGCCAGCAGCTGCTAATATAAATCCAAGGCGGGAGCTAAAATGCTCACGAGTATCGCTCATTTAAAAACCTTATTATTATTTTGTACCATTCAAGCGACTCTACCAGTGTTGTGCTGGGCTTTTCAAGCAGATTTCGCTTAAAAATATAATGATACTGTAAACCTTATAGGTTGTTGTTCTTTTAAGATTAAAATTTGCTGTGCTAATATCAGCATAATTCCAATAATATTCAAACCCAGAGAACACACCATGTTGTATATGATTTACTCAACTGATGTTGAAAACAGCTTAGAGTTAAGAACAGCTGCCCGCCCAGCTCATTTAGCACGCTTGCAAGAATTAAACGAGCAAGGTCGGTTACTTACAGCAGGTCCATTACCTGCCATTGACAACGCCGACCCAGCTGACGCTGGTTTTACCGGTTCGCTAGTGATCGCAGAATTTAGCTCATTAGAAGCGGCTCGTGAATGGGCTGCAGCAGATCCTTACGTAAACGCTGGTATATATGAAAACTCACAAGTTAAACCGTTTAAAAAAGTTTTTCCTGGCTAAGTAAAGTCAACAACCAAACTGGATTATACTGTTTAAATGAACCAGATTTTAATGCAATGAGTACAAGACTTTGAGTCAAATAAGCATAATTCAGTGTTTGTTCACCGGATGTTAATTAAACTCTGATGCATTAAATCATCAGGTTTAGTGATTTTTCACTTGAATTATAGCTACTTGGTTCATTAAACTATTCAGGTCTGGTTTAGGAGTTTCTCATCATGCGTACTGTGTTAGCTCTCAGCGTCGCCATCACTGTGCTATTTTCGAGTGTTTTTTCGACTAGTAGCCAAGCTGCATCTCAAGTTAATAAAGCTGAGATCAATAAAAAACAAGCTGTTGAGCTTGCTAAAAAAATCGAAGATGGTAGAACTCTTAAAATTACCGTACTTAACGATATTTATACTGTAAGAATATTAAAATCGGACGGCCATGTCGTCGACGTTCATGTCAATAAAAAGACCGGCGAAGTGAAAAAGGATTAAGAAATGCGAATTTTAGTAATTGAAGATGATTTACACTTAGCAGACAATCTGCGTAATGCATTAGAAAAAGAACGCTATAGTGTCGATCTTTGTCATGATGGCGAAGCTGGTTTATTCCACATCACAGAGTATCCTCTTGATATGGCGGTAGTTGATTTAGGCTTACCAAAAATAGATGGGATTGAACTGATCAATAAAGCCCGCGCACAAGGGATCACTATTCCAATTCTGATTTTAACTGCACGGGATCGTTGGCAAGACAAAGTTGAAGGACTTGATGCTGGTGCTGATGACTATTTAACTAAACCATTTCATGTTGAAGAGTTAATAGCGCGTTGTAATGCGTTGATCCGTCGTAGCGCAGGTAAAGCAAATCCTGAAATGACTGCTGGGCCTATTAAGATTCATACCCGCTCACAACAAGTGTGGGTTGATGACCGAGAGCTAAGTCTCACCGCATACGAATACAAAGTGCTTGAGTATTTAATGGTTAATCCACAAAAAGTGATTTCTAAATCTGAGCTTACAGAGCACATATATGATCAAGACTTTGATTTAGATTCAAATGTAATCGAAGTATTCGTACTGCGCTTACGTAAAAAGCTTGACCCTGATGGCACTTTAAACCCAGTAGAAACACTACGCGGACGCGGTTACAGGCTTAAAAGTCAGTGGTAGCATCGCAAATACCGTTAAAAGTAAGGCAAGGATTTATCCTTGTCTTTGTTTTACTAATCGCTTTACCTATTTTATTCTTCTCTATTGGTAAGGCGTACTACGCTTCATTAGTCGAAGCCACCGAAAAAACCCTCGAAGCCCATTTATATTCATTAATTTCCGAAGTCGATTTCACCGAGCGCGGCATTATAATGCCCAGCACTATTTTAGCTCCTGAATTGAATCGTTTAAATTCTGATACTTATGCGATGATCTATCGTGAAGAACAACCTGTATGGTACTCTGAATCCGCGGTAAATGTTAACTTTGTACCTGACGAACTAGAAAGCAAAGCAGGCGCTGCCGATTTTCGTCGTGTGGAATATAAAAATACCGTTTATTGGCAACTTAGTCTCACCGTCATTTTAAATAACATTGACCAATCAGAGCATGCCCACTTTATTTTATTAAAACGCAACGATGCGCTGCTGCGCTTAATGGATGGTTTTAAACAAACCCTTGTAAACTGGATGTACGTCATGGGTGTCGCCATTGCAGCATTAATGGCTGTGGGCTTTGTGTGGAGCGCACGGCCATTACAACGCCTAGATAAAGAAATAAAAGCCATTGAGTCGGGTGATATTCAAGAAATTAAAGGACTATACCCTGTTGAGCTGCAAACCATAAAAGCTGATCTAAATTTATTGCTCGAAACTCAGCAGCGTCAAAAAGAGCGCTATCGTGCCTCTTTAAGTGATTTAGCTCACGCACTTAAAACGCCACTGGCAGTATTAAAATCAAGCCCGCTTGCCAACGATGCCGATGCCCAAGAGCAGCTTGACCGTATAAATGTGATGATCGAACACCAATTAAAACGCGCTGCAACGGGCGCATCTGATACTTGGAAAAAACAAACGGCCATTAAGCCAGTACTCGATTCAATCCTCAATGCAATGAGTAAAGTTTACCGCGATAAAGATATTATTTTTACCCATGCGGTTAAAAACAAAGATTACTTTTTAGGTGACAAAACTGATTTACTCGAACTACTCGGTAACTTAATTGATAACGCCTGTAAAGCTTGTCGCTCACAAGTCGATATCCAAGTAATACAAAAACGCAACCTCACTATCGCTATTAGTGATGATGGTCCTGGTGTGCCGATTGATAAACGCGGATCCTTACTTACTCGAGGTACACGCTTAGACACCTACGAAAGCGGCCATGGTGTCGGTATGGCGATTGTGTCTGATTTAGTAAAGTCGTATCACGGTACACTGACTATTTTAGATGCTGATACCTTAGGCGGCGCGAAATTTATTTTAGAGTTTAATTATAATGATAAAAAATAACCAGCTATCAATAAGTTGCACACTACTTTTACTATTTAGTGTGGCAACGCAAGCTACTGAACAATGCAGTTTAGTTGAACAAGCAACTCCTGATGAAGCAAAAAACTATATTCAATGTTTAGATAAAAAAATAGAGACCTTAACCCGTATTCAACAAACCTGGGTGAATAAAATCACCTTAGATCTAAACAATATTGAAGAAGAAACCGGTAACACACAGTTATTACCGATTTTCAAACGCAGCATGGCGAGCCAAACTAAATATTTAGAAGATAGCTGTAAGTGGCGTTATTTACAAAAGGTTCCCAACGGCACCCAAGCTGCAATTGTCTATAAACGTTGTGAGATACGTATTTTAGAACAGCATATCACGGTATTGAAGCAGCCTATTTAGGCCGCTCCTCTAACTGCTCACCATTACCTAACAGAGTCGCCAACCAACGTCCTTCATCGCTGGTTTCTAGAGCAATTTTAACAATCATCGTCAATGGCACCGATAACAACATACCTACCGTGCCAATCAGCCAGCCCCAAAAGATCAGTGATAAAAATACCACTAAGGTCGACAACCCTAAGCCTTTTCCCATGTACTTTGGTTCAACTATATTACCCATCACGGTATTAATAGTTAAATAGCCTGCACCTACAATCCCTGCTATCAAAGGTCCTTGTGTGATCAACGCTAATAAAACAGCGGGGATCGCGGCAATAATAGAGCCAATATTAGGGATGTAATTAAACATAAATGCCATTACTCCCCATAACACAAAGTAATCTACATTTAAGATCCACAGTAGTAGCCCGGCTAATACCCCAGTGCCAACACTTACCACTGTTTTGATCGCTAAATAAGAATTAATAGAATTTAAAAAGCGGTCTATTTGTTGCATTTTCTTATCAGGGTCGTCTAATGCCATGTGAATTTTATGACTGAGCATCGGCCCTTCAAACAACATAAATACCACTGTTAAAATAATTAAGAACAAGTTTGCCATTACGCCGCCTAAACCTGTCAGCATACCGGTGGCAACATCAATCACTTTCCCTGGATCAAACATTGATATCACTTGCTCTTTATTGAGCAAAATATTGTACTTGGCAGCAACATCAACCAGCCAAATAAACTCATCCTGTAACTTACTTTTATATTCAGGTAAATGCTGTGAAAAGTCAGTCAATGATTGGCCGACTAAGCTAGCAAGGCTAACTCCTAAACCAACCACCATCAGCATCACTAACATAATCGCGATGCCTTTAGGTATTTTGTAACGACCAAAAAAACCTAATAAAGGACTACAAATAATGGCAATAAATGCTGCAAGTACAAACGGAATGACAATCACACTTGCCGCTTTAATACCGGCTAAAGCAATCACCAATGCTGCAAAGATAACTAAACTTTTGTTTACCCCAGTTAAACTAGCCAAACTACAATCCTTTAAAATATAAACAGCAGCTAGTGTATGTGAAAAGTCTGTAGAATGAAATATTTGTAAAGTGATCAAAGCAGCCTACCCGTCGTATAACTAATAAATAACGTAACTACTCGGCACTAAATCCTGCTTATTTAAAACGATCAGAAATAAAAAAAGCGCGACTTGCTTGAGCATTTCCACGCGTTATCCTTTTGCTTTATTTTGATCATGATGTGAATGAAAGTAAGTGGCATCGATATCGAGTCAAATATCGAAGATATTAAAGCGCAAATTGAAGCAGATAACACGCTGTCGACTTCTGATAATTTCCCTCATTAATGTGTAAAGCCTGTTAGACATTTATCGTTATCAACATTGATTGTATGTTTTCTATACACCACCTTAAAAAACCTAATACCCTTCAAAATTATTCTCAATAACTTTAAAGTTGTTTGCCTTGGATATTTGTATTGTTTTTCTCTTAGCCACTACTGCTTTTTTACGTGTCTTGTATTCGTTGACGTAGCATTTAGAAATACTTGAACCATAATAGAATTCTTCATTGTAAGTAGTTGCATAATCCATGAATGCAGAACAGTAAACATCATCGTTACTATAAAAAACCCGACTGATGAGAGTCGCATTCTTTTTATTAACTGATCCAGACATATGTACATAATAGTACTCTCCGGGAAATGCACTTGATAAAGGCAGAAATATAGTAATTAAAATTAGAATTATTTTCATTTTATGATCCTAGTTTTGGTTCATATTTGCTAGAAGGGGTCATTTTCAATGCATAACTTCTGCAGGTGCTTTAAAGCGTTTAATAATTTATTTTGAGCACCTATAGTCGGTATCCCTAAAAATTCCACGAAAGATTTACGTTCTTTAACAGAAGTTGAATTTTGGCGTACTACAACACAATCTGCACCGCTGAGGCAGTCCAATGTTATTGCATTTAAATCATCTCCAACATATGTAGTGATTTCTGCTATATCGGTAAGATTGAACTTGTATGAATTGTTGTACGTTATAGCGCTATCATTGCTCACTTTAGCTTCTAAAAGATTAAAATTACAATAATTTTCGTTAACTATATTAAGTTCAAACGTACTTGTCATTTCTGTATTATTGTACGCTAATAGAGGTAATTTACTCTTAATATAGTCAAAGGTTTCAGCCTCATTTAATTCAGCCAAAACTGGAGTTGAGGATAAAGTAATAAATATCAGTAGAAGTAGTTTTGGGTTCATAAATATTATTTCCTATGTAGACTCATTTCTTTTCAGAAGCATATTTTACATACGGTCATATCCTCGCAATTTTCAGGCAAATCAATGAACACTTAAACTACATGATATGTAAACGGACTACCCAGCGCAAAAAATGGCTAAGTATATATACCCACTGTTACTATGGCTTTATTACAATGATTATAACATATTCTGCATTATAGCTGTTAGCCGTGTAATATCCAATTCATTGACCTCTCAGTATAACAGTTTGGATCATGAGCGCTCATTTTTATCTTAAACTCGTTGTTATTTGTGCGTCACAGATCTGAGTGTTTTCAAGCTTTGCGAGCATTTTAACTGTTGCGCCATTAACTAAGCATAAGTTTGGGGCGATATGGCCAATATCAGCATCAATAATGACCGGAAATAAGCATTCGCCAAGGGATAACTCAAGTGCTTGGTAATAATCACTTTGCTGCTCTGGACTACTACTTGCACCATTTCTGCCGATAATTAAGCCATTAATATCGCTTAAGATACCACTTAGTTTAAGCGAAATTAAAAACCGCGTTAGCGCATTGGCATTAAGCTCTGCATTTTCTAAGTATAAAACCAGCCCATGTGGCGCAAATTGCTTTTTAAATTCATCCAACGCTAAAAATGGTGATGCGAGTAATAAACCAAGGGTATCTAAACAGCCACCAAATAGTCGCCCAGATAGTTCCACTTCGCGATTATCTTTGACGTTTAAACAACGCCATTGACTCGGTTGTATGAGTGAAAATAGCGCATCAGGTGCTGTAGCATAATTAATTGCATCAGCTTGATAATACGGCGCGGGGGTTTGCGTAAACTCACTGCCCGCTTCAAGCTCAAGCGTTTTGAATACTTGTAAGCAGTGCGTATCTTCTTCATTTGGATGCAGCTGCATTAAGTTAGCGCAATGTGATGTAGCCCAACCGCAACGTGCAGTTAATACACAAGCAAGCGTACTAACATCAGAAAAACCAACGAGCCATTTCGGACGCGCCTGTTTAATTGCATTAAAATCAAGATATGGCAGTATTTCCATAGCAAGCTCACCACCCCAAGGGGGCATAATTGCCGCTACGCTATCATCAAGCAAAAACGCCATCAGCTCATCAGCCCGTTGCTTTGCTGGGCTGCTTTGTTGCCTTAAACATTCGCCCTCCACTACTTGATAACCACGGCGTGTTAAACCGCTAAGTACGCGCTCAAGTCGTGGCTGGAAGGCGCTATCAACACCGGATGAAAAGGCACAAATGGCAATTTTATCGCCGTTTTTTAATGCATTAGGAAAAGTAATTGCTGTCATCAACATCTGCAAATTATCAATACGTTAGCTTAACGTACTCAATTTATTTCGAAATGTCGATATTGTTTATGGCATAAAAAAACCGATGCCTGCATCGGTTTTTAAAAACGTGAAAATAAGTAAAGTAATTAAATGTACTCAACCTCAATGATTTCGTATTCCACGTCGCCTTTCGGGGTTTTAATGATCACAGCATCGTCTGCTTGTTTACCAATTAAACCACGGGCAATCGGTGAATTTACCGAAATACGATTATCTTTAATACTTGCTTCATCATCACCAACAATTTGGTATTTAACTTCAGCATCAGTCTCAACATTAACGATGGTTACTGTGGTACCAAAAATAACTTTACCCGTATTTGGTAGTTTAGTTACATCAATGATTTGTACATTTGAAAGCTTAGCTTCAATTTCTTGAATACGGCCTTCACAAAAACCCTGCTGTTCACGCGCAGCGTGATATTCAGCGTTTTCTTTTAAGTCACCGTGTTCACGTGCGTCAGCAATATCGGCAACGATTTTAGGACGGGTAACTGTTTTTAATTCGTTAAGTTCTTTGCGCAATAACTCTGCGCCACGAACTGTCATCGGAATTGTTTGCATACTTTTCTCACTTAATCCCAAGGCCGATAACGGCCTTGGCACATTTCCTTAGTTCAATCGCAGGTGTAGTTCTTGAACTGACGTTACTTTGCTACGGTCGTCTGCTTGGTTAGCAGTACAGTTAGCAAATGCCGCATTCAAGGTCGTGGTATAGTTGGTTTTGTGTTGCAATGCACCACGACGTAACACCTTCGAATCTTCGATCGCTTGGCGACCTTCGGTGGTATTAACAATATAGCTATACTCGCCATTTTTGATTCTATCAAGAATGTGCGGGCGACCTTCAAATACTTTATTTACACGGCGTACTGCAATACCAGCATCTTCAAGTGCAGCGGCTGTGCCACCTGTTGCATCTAGTTCAAAACCAAGATCTGTCATGGTTTTAGCTAGCTCTACAATACGTGGCTTATCGCTATTACGCACAGATAGTAACGCGCGGCCGCCGCGTGGTAAAGTATTGCTTGCACCTAATTGTGCTTTAGCGAACGCTTCAGCGAATGTATCGCCTACCCCCATTACTTCACCGGTTGAGCGCATTTCAGGGCCACGGATTGGATCCACGCCTTGGAACTTAGCAAATGGTAATACCACTTCTTTAACGCTGTAGTATGGTGGAATGACTTCTTTAGTAATGCCTTGGCTTGCTAAAGACTGACCTGCCATACAACGTGCTGCTACTTTTGCAAGTGCCACACCAGTTGCTTTTGATACGAACGGAACCGTACGTGCAGCACGTGGGTTAACTTCGATTAAGTACACTTTGCCATCTTTAACAGCAAACTGTGTATTCATCAAACCAACCACGCCAAGCTCCAGTGCCATGTCTGTTACTTGCTTACGCATGACGTCTTGCACTTCTTGTGATAACGAATGTGCTGGTAATGAACATGCAGAGTCACCTGAGTGAACACCAGCTTGCTCGATGTGCTCCATGATACCGCCGATGATCACTTGCTCGCCGTCGCAAATTGCGTCAACGTCAACTTCAATCGCGTTATCTAAGAAACGGTCAAGTAATACTGGTGCTTCATTTGATGCAGATACTGCTTCGGTCATATAACGACGTAAATCTTGCTCGTCATACACGATTTCCATTGCGCGACCACCTAGTACATACGACGGGCGTACAACCAGTGGGAAACCGATTTCAGCTGATTTAGCAATCGCTTCTTCAGTTGATGTTACTGTCGCGTTTTCCGGCTGCAGTAAATCTAAACGCTCAACTAACTGCTGGAAACGCTCACGGTCTTCTGCACGGTCAATCGCATCTGGTGAAGTACCAATTACTGGCACGCCGTTAGCTTCAAGTTCACGGGCAAGTTTAAGTGGTGTTTGACCACCGTATTGCACGATAACGCCTTTTGGCTTTTCAACACGCACGATTTCTAGTACGTCTTCAAGGGTAATTGGTTCAAAGTATAAACGGTCTGATGTGTCATAGTCGGTAGAAACCGTTTCAGGGTTACAGTTAACCATGATAGTCTCAAAACCGTCTTCACGTAGTGCAAGGGCTGCGTGAACACAACAGTAATCAAATTCAATACCTTGGCCGATACGGTTAGGACCGCCACCAATAACCATGATTTTATCACGATCAGATGGATTCGCTTCACATTCTTCATCGTACGTTGAATACATGTAAGCAGTGTCAGAACTAAATTCAGCAGCGCATGTATCAACGCGCTTGTATACTGGCACAATGTTTAATAAATGACGCTTTTTACGAATTTCAGCTTCAGACACACCGGCTATTTCAGCGATACGTGAGTCTGCAAAACCTTTACGCTTTAACTTACGTAGGAAGTCAGCATTTAAGCCAGCCATACCTACATCGCTGATCTTAGCTTCGTCTTTTAAAATGTCTTCAATTTGTACTAAGTACCAACGGTCAACCTTAGTTAACTGAAACACGTCTTCAACACTCATACCGTGTCGCATTGCATCAGCAATGTACCAAATACGCTCCGCGCCTGGCTCGCGTAATTCACGGATGATTTTTTCTTTTGCTTTCGGGTCGTCAAGAGCCACAATTGGGTTAAAGCCCGTTGCGCCTACTTCAAGACCGCGTAATGCTTTTTGTAACGACTCTTGTTGGTTACGACCAATCGCCATTACCTCGCCTACAGATTTCATTTGCGTGGTTAAACGGTCGTTTGCACCGGCAAATTTTTCAAAGTTAAAGCGAGGAATTTTTGTTACCACGTAATCGATTGAAGGTTCAAATGATGCTGGTGTTTTACCACCAGTGATATCGTTTTGAAGCTCATCGAGTGTGTAACCTACAGCCAATTTTGCTGCAATTTTAGCAATTGGAAAACCGGTTGCTTTAGACGCAAGTGCAGATGAGCGTGATACACGTGGGTTCATTTCAATGATAACCATACGGCCGTCATCTGGGTTCACACCAAACTGTACATTTGAACCACCGGTTTCAACACCAATTTCACGTAGCACTGCCATAGAGGCATTACGCATTAATTGATATTCTTTGTCAGTCAATGTTTGCGCTGGCGCAACAGTGATTGAGTCACCTGTGTGCACACCCATTGGGTCAAAGTTTTCAATCGCACACACGATAATGCAGTTGTCGTTTTTATCGCGCACAACTTCCATTTCGTATTCTTTCCAGCCAATTAATGATTCATCAATCAATAATTCGCTAGTTGGAGAAAGATCTAAACCGCGTTCACAAATTTCTTCAAACTCTTCTAAGTTATACGCCACACCGCCGCCGGTGCCGCCCATAGTGAAAGAAGGACGAATAATACACGGTAAGCCAATGCGCGAAATGATGTCTTTTGCTTCATCCATTGAATGGGCAATTTCAGCACGTGGACATTCAAGGCCGATGTTGCGCATAGCAACATCAAAACGTTCACGGTTTTCTGCTTTATCAATTGCATCCGCTGTTGCGCCAATCAGCTCAACACCGTGCTTAGCAAGTACACCGTGCTTGTCTAAATCAAGTGCACAGTTTAATGCAGTTTGACCACCCATAGTTGGAAGGACTGCATCAGGCTTTTCTTTTTCAATAATTTTTTCAACAACTTCCCAATGAATTGGTTCGATGTACGTCGCATCAGCCATTTCAGGGTCAGTCATAATTGTTGCAGGGTTCGAGTTAACTAAAATAACTCGATAACCTTCTTCTCTAAGTGCTTTACACGCTTGAGCACCAGAGTAGTCAAATTCACAGGCTTGGCCGATTACAATCGGGCCTGCGCCTAAGATAAGAATGCTTTTTATGTCGGTACGTTTTGGCATTATTACTCCGGTTAAATTAGTGGTTACGCGCTTGCATCAAATCGATGAAGTGGTCAAATAATGGCGCTGCATCGTGCGGACCTGGGCTTGCTTCAGGGTGACCTTGGAAGCTAAACGCTGGCTTATCAGTACGATGAATGCCTTGCAATGTACCGTCAAATAACGATTTGTGCGTTGCACGAAGGTTATCTGGTAGTGTTGCTTCATCAGCAGCAAAACCGTGATTTTGTGCAGTGATCATTACTACATCGCGGTCTAAGTCTTTTACTGGGTGGTTACCACCGTGATGACCAAACTTCATTTTTACTGTTTTTGCACCTGAGGCAAGTGCTAGCAATTGGTGACCTAAACAAATACCAAAAATTGGTGTTTCAGTTTCTAAGAAGGTTTTAATTGCTTCAATCGCGTATGTACACGGTTCTGGATCGCCGGGGCCATTTGATAAAAAGATACCATCTGGGTTAAGCGCTAACACGTCGGCTGCCGAGGTTTGTGCAGGAACAACGGTTAATTTACAACCACGGTCAACAAGCATGCGTAAGATATTACGCTTTACACCGAAATCATAAGCAACAACATGAAACTTTTCATCGGCCGCGTTTAGAGTTTTGAACCCTGCGCCTAATGTCCAGCTTGATTCACGCCACTCGAAATTTTCCTTGGTTGATACTACTTTCGCTAAATCCATACCTTTTAAGCCAGGGAAGGCTTGCGCAGCTGCGAGCGCTTGGTTTTCATCTAATTCGTCACCGGCAATAATACAGCCGTTTTGAGCGCCTTTATCGCGCAAAATACGGGTAAGCTTACGGGTGTCGATGTCTGCAATACCTAAGATATTACGTTCTTTTAAGTAATCATCTAACGATTGCTCGTTACGAAAATTATTTGCTAGCAGTGGCAAATCACGGATCACTAGGCCTTTAGCCCAAATGTGACTCGCTTCTTCGTCTTCGCTGTTAGTACCCGTATTACCTATGTGTGGGTACGTCAAAGTTACGATTTGTTCCGCGTATGAAGGGTCAGTCAGAATTTCCTGATAACCAGTCATTGATGTATTGAATACTACTTCACCGACAGACATGCCGTCAGCGCCGATTGCAGTACCGCGAAACACTGTGCCGTCTTCTAGAACTAACAGAGCGGATTTAGTCAAGTTAACCTCCTAACAGTAAAAAACGGGCGTAAAGTCATTTGCTTTACTACCCGTTTATAGCGATTGGAAACACGCAATTATGAATTTTTGGCAAATTAGCGCTATTTTATAGTAATTTGCCTTTTAGGTCTAACCCTATTTCAATAATTAGTAAAAATAAGACCTACAAGCAAAAAAACCTGCCAAACACTCAAAAATACAACTAAACTACTTCAAGTCAAGCACATCTTGCATATCATAAAGTCCTGCAGGCTTATTTTTCAACCAGGCCGCAGCTCTTACTGCGCCTAATGCAAAGGTCATTCGAGAACTTGCTTTATGAGTTAATTCAAGCCTTTCGCCAGAAGTTGCGAAATATGCGGTATGTTCACCAACTATATCTCCGCCTCTAAGCACCGAATAACCAATTTCATTTTGTGATTTTTCTTTTTCTATTCGACTGCGATCAAATACCGCAACCTCATCATGCACCCACCCTTTTGCATCGGCAATTGCCTCTCCAATGGCAAGTGCAGTACCTGATGGCGCATCGATTTTATGGCGGTGATGCGCTTCAAAAATTTCGATATCTAAATCATCACCAAACTTAGTGGCTGCGGTTTGTACTAAATTCAACAGTAAATTTACACCGACGCTATAATTACGCGCAAACACAATTGGGATCTGCTTCGCCGCAGCCTGTAACAGTTGCATATCGTCGTTATTTAAACCTGTGGTGCCAATCACCATCGGGATATTTTGTGCAACGGCTATTTTTAAATGCTCACGCATACCCGCAGCAAGCGTAAAATCAATCAGTACGTCGATATTGTCAACGTGGCGTTCGTCACTAAAGTTAATTGTCGCTGGTGCTGCGCTATTTAATTGATTAACGGCAATATTTAATAAGGGTGAACTGCTACGTACATAGGCTGCACTAAGCTCGGTATGATTATTTTGGTGAGCGGCTTCAATTAATGCTAGCCCCATTCTTCCGTTTGCGCCAAATACGCCGATTCGATTCATATTAATAACCTATGCATTTTTTGAGTTGGCTAGATTTTATCTAAAACTCGTGTAATAGTCAGGTAAGCCTTTTAAGAAATAATAATAACAGATACCCATGGACTTTAGCCATCTATACATTTAAACTTCTTTCTTTGCGCCGATTTGGTCTTTGGCTTGCGGGCGCTGTTGAGATACTTATCATTGTGATAGGTATGACAACTAAATTCAGCTAAAAGAGAAATTTTTGGCTGTTGTAAATTAACTGGTTTC
This sequence comes from Pseudoalteromonas arctica, assembly GCF_012927645.1. GTDB lineage: Bacteria > Pseudomonadota > Gammaproteobacteria > Enterobacterales > Alteromonadaceae > Pseudoalteromonas > Pseudoalteromonas arctica_A. The sequence goes on from NZ_JABBMT010000001.1 coordinate 257,781, forward strand.
GAGGATTATGATGCAGCCATCATTTAACAAAAACAAAGCAATACTTTCTTTACTCCCTCTTTTAACCTTTGTCGCTCTGTTTTTAGGCTCTGGTTTATATTTGCAATCACAAGGGGTTGATTACGCTTTTTATCAGCTTCCTGCTCCAGTGGCTATACTCCCCGCCATTATGCTGGCGTTTATATTAAATAAAAACACCATTAACCACAGTGTAGAAACTTTTATAAAAGGTGCCGGTCACAACAACATAATTACCATGTGCTTAATTTATTTACTTGCTGGGGCTTTTTCTGCCGTCGCGGGTGCAACAGGCGGTGTTGATGCGGTTGTTAATGCCGGTTTATCACTTATCCCACCTGCATTATTGTTACCAGGATTATTTTTAATTGCTGCGGTAGTGTCGACGGCCATGGGTACTTCAATGGGTACTATCGGGGCGATAGGCCCGATTGCGTATGCTGTATCGATTAAAACCGGTATTGATCCTGCATTAATGGCAGGTACGATTATATCAGGTGCGATGTTTGGCGATAATTTATCAATTATTTCTGATACCACCATTGCTGCAACGCGTACCCAAGGCTGTGAGATGAAAGATAAATTCCGTGAGAATTTAAAAATCGCATTGCCAGCAGCTATCCTCACGATTGGTTTATTATTGTTTTTAACTCCTGCGGCTCAAGCTGTAGAAACCAAAGATTACGATATTCTATTAGTACTACCTTATGCATTTATTTTGGTGCTGGCGGTGATGGGCTTTAATGTATTTCTAGTGCTATTCAGCGGTATTATATTTGCGGCACTGATGGGCTTTACTGGTAGTTATGAAGGTGCCAGCTTTGTAAAAGACATTTATAAGGGCTTTACTGATATGCAGGAAATCTTCTTGCTGTCGATGTTTATTGGTGGCTTATCAGAGTTTATTCGCATTAACGGTGGCCTTGATTATATCGCGAAAAAGATTCAAGCCATTACTAAAGTCATAGCAAAATGGCACAGAAAAGTGGCGGATCAATTTGGTATTGCCGCGTTAGTAATGACCAGCAATGTATGTATAGCGAATAATACCGTATCGATTATTGTTGCCGGTCCTATCGCCAAAAAGCTTGGCGATGATGGTGAGATAAGCGGTAAGCGTTCAGCAAGCTTACTGGATATTTTCGCCTGTGTTACACAAGGCTCTCTTCCTTATGGTGCACAAGCGTTACTACTTGGCGCAACATTTAAAATTAGCCCATGGCAAGTATCTACTTCATCGTACTACTGTTTTATATTAGCATTTACTGCAATTGCGGTGATCTGCTTACGTCGTAATAAAGCATAAACCGCTAATATTAGTTATGCAGATACGCCAACTTTAGGGGTATCTGCTATAATCTCGTTTTTGGATCACTTAACAAGCTTTAAATTCGAGATAAGATATTGAAAACAACCGTCGTCTTCGCTGTCATTTGTTTGACAAGCACCTCTAGCCAAGCGGCTAACTGGAGTAACACAGCATTACACCTTAACAATGGTGATTTTAAAAACCCATTCACAGGACAAGAGTCAAACACCACAATTGCATCACTGCAACATGTATCAGCCTATGATTATGGCGATAACTTCTTCTTTATTGACTATATTAATGACGCCACTGATGATGGTTACCAAGATAAAGACTTTTACGGCGAATGGTATTCAACGTTTAGCCTGTCAAAAATTTCAGGCAAGGATCTGTCTTATGGTGCGATAGCTGATATTGGGCTAACTGCGGGCTTTAACGCCGCAGGTGATGCTAAGGTACTGAAGTATTTACCTGGTGTTAAAGTAAATTGGCAAGCACCAGGTTTTACTTTTTTATCAACTTTAGTGACCGCCTATATTGATGATAACGATGGCGTGGCACGTGGTGGCGCACCGATTGAAACAAACAGTTGGATGCTCGATGTAGCATGGGGTTACCCATTTACGATTGGTTCGCAAAAATTTAATGTGACCGGTCATGCTGAATACATTGCCGAACGCGAAAATGAATTTGGTGAAGACGTAAAAGCGTGGATCTTAGCACAACCTATTATTACTTGGGATCTCGGGCACGCTATCAATATGAAAGAAAATACGCTGTTACTTGGCCTTGAATGGCAATACTGGCATAACAAACTAGGTACTGATACCACTGAGTCTGTACCGCAATTCCACATCGAATGGACGTTTTAGTGAGTTACCGAGAATAGTAAAGCGCGATATCAATTGTATTGCGCTTTTTTATTACTTACGCCCTTAGCTTTATTTCATAAACACCTAAACGCTGATACTTATTAGCAAGGAAGATTGATGTTTGTTTTTGATAATCTTTAAATTGTGCACCTGCGCGTTGCACAACTTTAATACTGGCTAAGTTTTCCTCTAAACAATAAAACTCGATAGCGTTTGCATGACTATTATTTTTTATATAAGGCACTATTTTAGTAAGCACTTGAGTCATAACTCCCTGCCCGCGTGCAAAATCAGCTAACCAATAACCGCATTCAGCACCTTTACTGTCAGGATCAATGTGTTTAATACCAAATACACCACTTAAGCGATCCTTTATATATACCGCAAACCACTGAGAACCGGCTTTACCACTGTGTAGTCGCTCATATATATACCGTTTAGTTGAATTAACATCTATTACGTTATCCACCCAAGGTAAAAATTGACTCAGATTTTCCCGACTATCAGCGATAACTTGGTAAAGTTCAACTGCGTGACTAATATCTAATGGCTTTAAAGTTATTGAATCTGAAACCACCAGTTCCATTTAGTCAGCCTCAGCTACTTTTGCTAAACGCATATGTAGCAGCGGAAACGGCTTTCCTTGACCATCTAATTCAGAGCGCCCTATTTGCTCAAACCCTTTGCTTAAATAAAAACCATGGACTTTAGAATTTTGCTCGTTAACATCAACATGTGTTGCCGCTAAATTATCAATCGCGTAATTAATTAAAAACGTGCCCACCCCCTTCGCAAAGAAAGTAGGTTCAACAAACAGCATTTCAATATTGCCGTCAGTAACACCAATAAAACCGATAATTTTATCATCATGGCTTTTACAGCAATATAAGCTCACAGCATCAAAGTAATGGGCAAAAATCAATGATTTAAGTTCGTCAATATCGTGTTGGCTTAAAAAATCGTGGGTTTGCGAAACAGCCTCTTGCCAAATTTCGATTAGTATCGGGTAATCTTTTTTCTCGGCGGATGCAATATACATTATAAGTCCCTTTTAATATTGAAATTACAGCTGACGTATAAAATAAGCAAAAAGCAGCGAAACCGCTGCTTTTTCTAGTACAGACTTTGTAGTATCTAAGTTAGCGCTAAATAAAACGCTTAATAATAAAATCAACTTTAACACGTTTAGCTTGCCCAAGCAGTTTTTTAACCGCTGGCGGATAGTCATCCACGGTTTCTAAATCTTCTGCACCATTTAAACGACGACAGTGCTGTAATATCTCAGCTCTTTCATTGTCGATTGCTGGCATGAGACTTTGCTTAGGATCTTCTAATAAAATGCCATTTTCGATATCTAATCCCCAAGCACGAGGATTTAAATTATGGCCACTCAATAAATGATATTTACGATCAGCACAAATACCTTTCAAATGAAATGAGTTACTTTCATGCTGCCACAAATACACATTTAAATTACCGTTAATAATGTGGCGCTTTTGTGATTTTAAAAATTTATGTAAAATCGTTTCATACAAGTATGGCAAAGCACCTATTTTACTAAATGGTTCACTTGGTGGCAGGTAAAAATCATTCGCCGTTTTATCGCCTACGACGATTGTTACTTGCTTGCCCTGTTTTAGTAAGCGGCGCAATGAACGCATTAACGGTGCAGGAAAATTAAAGTATGGGGTATACAGCACTAACTCTTGCTCGGTGGCATCAAATAAGGATTTGATCACCCGGTTAAGCTCGTTATTACGTCGTCCCAATCCTAAAAATAGTCGCACGCCAAGTGCTTGCTCATTTTGCTCCACACTGTGAGCGTAGTTAGCTTGCTTTAATGAACGCATCAATTGTTTTTGGGCAATTTTAATATCATTAAACTTTGTTAAAGGCCGCACATCAAGACGGGGAACTGCTTCAAAACTCAATAATTCTTGCTCAATAAAGTCAATCACAGAATCACATAGTGAGGCCTGCTCGACTAAAAAATAGCGGTCTAACCGGTAACGGTCTTGATACTGCAAATACACATTGTTTAAACTCGCACCGCTATAAAGCAGCGTATCATCGATTACAAACCCTTTTAAATGCAACACCCCAAAAAGTTCTTTTGCTTTTACAGGTACGCCAAAAATTTGTACATTTGATTGATATTGTTCTTGGTATTCACAATATAGACTAGCGTTACCATCTGACTTTGCAGCACCAATTAAACCGCGTTGGGCACGATGAAAGTCAACCAACACTTTTACATCTAATGCTGGGTTTGCCAATGAAGCCTGATGTAACGCTGCTAACACCTCTCGGCCTGCTTCATCATCTTGCAGATAGAGTGTCGTAATATAAATACGTGTTTTTGCCTGCGCAATCAGTGCGAGTAAATGCGTGCGATATTCTTGTGCATTGGTTAAGACGTTAACGTCTTTTGAAGTCAACCCGTACGCGGGTTTTTCCTGCCAAAATAACATAATTGCCTATTCACTTAGGTCACCCTCAATCAGGGTCACAAATCAAAATTAGTTAAAACATATCAAAAAAACACTGCTTGGTCATGAATTAACGTCGCATGCTGAGTGAATACTGAATTAACAGCTCATATATCATCCAAATCGTACATTTATCATGAGCCTAGTACACAATATTTGACAGCTTTGTGATTTAGAAAAAAAAATAATCGCCGCTTTTATTTACTTCCCCCTTGTTTCTCTTAAAATCGAGCACATTAATACGCTATCAAAACGTTTAGGATAAAAAGCATGAGTGAAGCAAAACATTGTAAGTTACTAATTTTAGGCTCGGGCCCTGCAGGCTACACAGCCGCAGTTTACGCTGCGCGTGCTAATTTAAACCCTGTTTTAATTACAGGTATTCAACAAGGTGGCCAGCTAACAACCACTACTGAAGTTGAAAACTGGCCTGGCGATGCTCACGGTTTAACCGGTCCTGCATTAATGGATCGTATGAAAGAGCATGCAGAACGCTTTGAAACTGAAATTGTCTTTGATCACATCAACAAAGTTGACGTATCTAAGCGCCCTTTCACACTAACGGGCGACCAAGGTACTTACACCTGTGATGCGCTGATCATTGCAACGGGTGCATCTGCTAAGTACTTAGGCCTTGAATCTGAGACTAACTTCCAAGGCCGTGGTGTGTCAGCCTGTGCCACCTGTGATGGGTTTTTCTATAAAGGTCAAAAAGTTGCGGTTGTTGGTGGTGGTAACACCGCGGTTGAAGAAGCGCTTTATTTATCAAATATCGCTGATGAAGTACATGTAATTCACCGTCGTGATAGCTTCCGTAGTGAAAAAATCTTGGCTGACCGTTTAGCTGAAAAAGCCGCAAACGGTAATGTGGTTTTGCATTATAATCGCACATTAGACGAAGTACTTGGTGACCAAATGGGTGTTACCGGTGTTCGTATCAAGGATGCAAACTCAGAAGCAACTGAAGAACTTGATTTAGCGGGCGTATTTATTGCCATTGGCCATAAGCCAAATACTGATATGTTTGTAGGCCAGCTAGAAATGAAAGACGGCTACTTAGTGGTTGAGTCAGGCCTAAACGGCAACGCCACGCAAACCAGCGTGCCAGGCGTTTTTGCCGCAGGTGATGTATCTGATCATATTTACCGTCAAGCAATTACTTCTGCAGGAACCGGTTGTATGGCCGCGCTTGATGCTGAGCGCTTTTTAGATAACCTGTAATTTAGATTCTAAATTAGAAAAGGGCTGAAAATTCAGCCCTTTTTTGTGCCTAAAACATTACGCCCAAGATAATTGCACTCACACCAACATTCACCACAATTATACTTGAAATAAAGCATATTTATACAATTAATAGCTTAGGTGCGATAGGATCTAAGGTCGAGCAATGAGTATCGTCAAAGTATTGTAAATAAAACTAGCTATAATTATTGTCAGGCACAAAAGCTTTATTCATTTAGGCATTACTAGAGACTATAAAATCAGTTAAAATGCTTAACTTCATATCAAGTAAAATACCGAGAGTTTTCTATGAGTTTGTATACAAAATATATGGAAGAAATCCAAACCCGTAAAACGGAGCTTGGATTAAACCCACAACCAATCGATAGCGCTGAATTAGTATCAGAAATCATTAATCAAATTAAAGATACTAACAACGAGCACCGTAAAGATTCACTGCATTTCTTTATCTTTAATACCTTACCAGGAACAACCAGTGCTGCGGGCGTTAAAGCACAGTTTCTAAAAGAAATTATTTTAGGTGAAGAGCAAGTTGCAGAGATCACTCCAGAATTTGCATTTGAACTGCTTTCACACATGAAAGGCGGCCCGTCAATTGAAATGCTAATTGATTTAGCCTTTGCTGATGACGCAAAAATCGCAGCGCAAGCGGCTGAAGTACTTAAAACTCAGGTATTCTTGTACGATGCAGATATGGAACGCTTAAAAGCGGCCTACGAAGCAGGTAATGCAATTGCTAAAGAATTACTAGAGAGTTTCGCACAAGCTGAATTCTTCACAAAATTACCTGACATCGAAGAAAAAATCGAAGTAGTAACCTACATTGCCGGTGAAGGCGACATCTCAACTGATTTACTGTCTCCAGGTAACCAAGCACACTCACGTGCTGACCGTGAATTACACGGTAAGTGCATGATCACTGAAGAAGCACAACAAGAAATTGTTGCCCTTCAAAAGAAACACCCTAACGCTAAAGTAATGCTTATTGCTGAAAAAGGCACGATGGGCGTTGGTTCATCACGTATGTCTGGTGTGAATAACGTTGCACTTTGGGCTGGCAAACAAGCAAGTCCATACGTTCCTTTCATCAATATTGCACCTGTTGTTGCAGGTACTAACGGTATTGCGCCAATCTTCTTAACAACAGTTGATGTAACTGGCGGTATTGGTCTTGACCTTAAAAACTGGGTTAAAAAAGTAGATGCAGACGGCAATACAGTAACTGATGCAAATGGTGACGCAGTGCTTGAAGAAGCCTACTCTGTTGCTACTGGTACTGTGTTAACAATCAATACTAAAGAGAAGAAGCTTTATAACGGTGATAAAGAACTTGTTGATATTTCATCAGCGTTCACACCGCAAAAAGTTGAGTTCATGAGAGCTGGTGGTTCTTACGCAGTTGTATTCGGTAAAAAACTACAAACGTTTGCTGCTGAAACTCTCGGCATTGAAACTCCGCTTGTTTATGCTCCTTCAAAAGAAATTTCACATGCAGGCCAAGGCTTAACAGCGGTTGAAAAAATCTTTAACCGTAATGCAGTAGGTGTATTATCAAATACACCACTTCACGCAGGCTCAAATGTTCGCGTGAAAGTGAACATCGTTGGTTCGCAAGATACAACCGGCCCAATGACAGCACAAGAATTAGAAGCGATGGCTGCTTCAACGATTTCACCACTTGTTGATGGTGCATATCAATCTGGCTGTCACACTGCATCAGTATGGGATAGCAAAGCGCAAGCAAACATTCCAAAACTAATGGCGTTTATGAATAAGTTTGGCTTGATCACTGCGCGTGACCCGAAAGGCGTTTACCATGCAATGACTGACGTTATCCACAAAGTATTGAACGACATTACCATTGACGACCGTGCAATCATCATCGGTGGTGACTCGCATACACGTATGTCAAAAGGCGTTGCCTTTGGTGCCGACTCAGGAACTGTTGCGGTTGCCCTTGCAACCGGTGAATCAGCGATGCCAATTCCTGATTCAGTTAAAGTAACGTTTAAAGGCAAAATGGCTAAGCACATGGATTTCCGCGACGTTGTACATGCAACGCAAGCGCAAATGCTGAAGCAATTTGGTGGCGAAAACGTGTTCCAAGGTCGTATCATTGAAGTTCACATCGGCACCTTGATGGCTGACCAAGCGTTTACCTTCACTGACTGGACTGCAGAAATGAAAGCGAAAGCATCAATCTGTATTTCAAATGATGAAACATTGATCAAGTCAATTGAACTTGCTAAATCACGTATCCAAATCATGATCAACAAAGGTATGGATAACGAAGCGCAAACACTACAAGGTCTAATCGACTTAGCTGACAAGCGTATTGCGGGCATCCAATCTGGTGAAGAGCCAGCTCTATCTCCAGATGATAATGCTAAATACTACGCAGAAGTTGTGGTTGATTTAGACCAAATTGTTGAGCCAATGATTGCTGACCCTGACGTAAATAACGATGATGTATCTAAGCGTTATACTCACGATGTGATCCGCCCTGTTTCTTTTTACAATGACAAACCTGTTGATTTAGGCTTTGTTGGTTCGTGCATGGTTCACAAAGGTGATATGAAAATTATTGCTCACATGCTACGTAACCTAGAAAAGAAAAACGGTTCAATTGAATTTAAAGCACCATTAGTTGTTGCGCCACCAACATATAACATTGTTGATGAGCTTAAAGCTGAAGGCGATTGGGATATCCTTGCTAAATACGCAGGTTTTGAATTTGACGATGCAAAACCAAAAACGGCTGCACGTACTAAGTATGAAAATATCTTATACCTAGAACGCCCTGGTTGTAACCTATGTATGGGTAACCAAGAAAAAGCAGAACCTGGTGACACTGTTATCGCTACATCAACACGTCTGTTCCAAGGCCGTGTAGTAGCCGATACATCTGAGAAAAAAGGTGAATCACTACTAGGTTCAACACCACTGGTAGTACTTTCGACTGTACTTGGTCGTTTCCCGACTATCGAAGAGTATAAGTCTGCAGTTGAAGGTATTGATCTGACATCGTTTACACCTGTTGAAGAAGCGATGACAACTAAGTTCAACGCAGGTGAAGCAGTACCTGTTAAAGTTGTTAGCTAATTCGATCGAGTTAATGGTTCAATTAAGCGCGTTTTAAACGCGCTTTTTTTATGCCTAAAATTTTTTGTTCGTGATTTTAAAGCAACAAGTTACAATTTATATGCCCGCGTAGTAACAAGAAACGATGTTATGACTAAACAACTTTATCAACTCTCTAAAAGTCACTTTGCTTTTCCTGAACCCAGCCATGCATTAGATGATCCAGATGGTTTACTTGCCATTGGTGGATGCTTATCGGTAACGCGATTAAAAAACGCCTACGGGCAAGGGATTTTCCCTTGGTTTAGTGAATACGAACCTATTATGTGGTGGTCGCCCAGTGAGCGAGGTATTATCGAGCTAGATGAATTTCATATTAGCCGAAGCTTACGTAAGCATCTGAAAAAAAATCCGGTTAAGGTGACTATTAATACCGAATTTACTCAGGTGATTGAAGCCTGTCGCCAACAACGCTTAGAGACAGATGGCACCTGGATCACAAAAAAAATGCTTAACGCTTATAAAGATGCACATAAAGCAGGCTTAGCGCATAGTTTAGAAATCTGGTCAGATGACAAACTTGTTGGTGGCTTATACGGTATTATGCAACATGGCGTATTTTGCGGCGAATCGATGTTTCATCATCAAGCTAATTGTTCAAAATTAGCCATGTGGGCATTGGTTAATTGGTTGAAACGTCACCATGCCCATTTTATTGACTGTCAGCTTGAGAATCCTTATTTAGTCACTTTAGGTGAAAAAGTGCTACCGCGCTCAGAATTTTTAACTAAACTAAAACAAGCAGAAGAGTTTATTATTCCAACAACAATGTGGCAACCTCAGGAGCTTATTGCAATTTATGACTGAACACTTACCTGCTCGTTTAGGATTAAGCCAACAATTTGATTGTAGCTATCTTGCCGATCGCCAAGAGCAATTATTAGTCATTTTGGATCCAAGTTGTTATACCCCATGCAAATTTGAGCAGTTACTGGCCCTCGGTTTTCGCCGCAGTGGTGACCAAATTTACCGACCACACTGCCCTGTTTGCAGCGCATGTAAGTCTGTTCGTGTATTAGCTAAGGTATTTTTACCGACAAAATCGCAAAAACGTAAACTTAATAAAGCAAAAAATACCTTTTGCGTGAAATACTCAGAACAACAGCGCCCTGAATACTTTTCGTTATACAGTAAATACATTACCGAGCGTCACCAAGACGGTTCCATGTACCCACCAGAACAAAGTCAGTTCGACAGCTTTATATTTTGTCACTGGTTACCCATTATGTTTATTGAGTTATGGGATCAAGATAAACTGGTTGCAGTGGCGGTAACTGATTGTATGCACAACGCTGTTTCTGCTATTTATACATTTTTTGATCCTGATTATGAGCACTTCAGTGTGGGTACAGTTATGATTTTAGAGCAGCTCAAATTCGCCAAACAATACGATAAAGAGTTTCTCTATTTAGGCTATCAAATTGATGAATGTACAAAAATGCGTTACAAAACCCAATTTTTACCTGCTCAAAATAGAGTTGCAGAGCAGTGGCTGGCTATTTAATTTGCAAAAATGCCTACAGTGGCTTTACTTATTGGTGTATTTTCGGCAGAATCTGCATCGTTTAACTATTAAAGAGGTGTTACGCTAAACATGGCGAAAGAAGACGTAATCGAAATGCAAGGGACGGTCCTTGATACTTTACCAAATACAATGTTCCGAGTTGAGCTTGAAAATGGTCACGTAGTTGTGGCTCATATTTCAGGTAAAATGCGTAAAAACTATATCCGTATTTTAACCGGCGATAAAGTTACCGTAGAAATGACCCCATACGATTTATCAAAAGGTCGCATCGTATTCCGTGCTCGCTAAGTTAGTGCGTTAACGAAATATCAAGTTTTTAGCTAAGTTGTCTGAGTAACTTAGTTACTTTCTACACTAGCTTGAAGCGTTTATTAAATGTAATTGAAAGCAGTTGCTGACCATTACATTTAATAAACAAAAAGCCCAGCAATTGCTGGGCTTTTTGTTTTCTATTTAACGCTGCAATTATGCGGGTGTTAAATTCGTTTCATAATCAAAACGTAATTTTTTATCTTTGATAGATACTTTAACTGTGCCACCGTCGATAAGTTCACCGAATAAAATCTCGTTTGCCAACGGTTTTTTCAATTGCTCTTGGATCACACGTCCCATTGGTCGTGCCCCCATAGCTTTATCGTAGCCTTTATCTGCCAACCATTCCCTCGCTTTGTTAGTAAGCTCAAGGTTAACTGACTTTTTATCCAGCTGTGCTTGTAGCTCAACAATAAATTTATCAACCACCAGTAAAGTTACATCACGATCAAGGTGGTTAAACCAAATGATGTTATCTAGGCGGTTTCTAAATTCTGGCGAAAATACTTTATTGATTTCGCTCATCGCATCGTGAGAATGATCTTGATCAGTAAAACCAATTGATTTACGTACTGTTTCTTGTACGCCCGCATTAGTAGTCATCACCACCACAACATTCCTAAAGTCCGCTTTACGGCCGTTATTATCGGTCAGCGTACCATGATCCATCACTTGCAATAAGATATTGTAAATATCTGAGTGGGCTTTCTCAATCTCATCCAGTAAGACAACCGAATGTGGATTTTTAATCACAGCCTCAGTTAACAAGCCACCTTGTTCAAAACCAACATAGCCTGGAGGCGCACCAATTAAACGACTCACCGCATGGCGCTCAACATACTCAGACATATCAAAACGGATAAACTCAACACCCATACATTTTGCAAGCTGTTTAGTTACTTCAGTTTTACCTACACCCGTTGGGCCTGCAAACAAGAACGAACCGACTGGTTTATCTTCATTTGATAAGCCTGAACGTGATAAGCGAATGGCCGAGGTTAGTGCATCGATTGATTGATCTTGGCCAAATACCAAAATTTTCAAATTACGATCAAGATTTTTAAGGGTCTCTTTATCACTTGATGACACACTTTGCTGCGGAATACGCGCCATTTTCGCCACGATCAATTCAATATCTGCCACACCAATGGTTTTTTTGCGTTTAGAGATCGGTTGTAATCGTTGGCTAGCACCCGCTTCATCAATTACATCAATGGCTTTATCAGGTAAGTGACGCTCATTAATGTACTTAGCACTGAGCTCTGCTGCCGCTTTTAACGCTTTTTGGGTATAGCGAATGCCATGATGCTCTTCGTAACGTTCTTTTAAACCATTAAGTATTTTAGTGGTATCAGCGACACTTGGTTCAAGTACATCAATTTTTTGAAAACGACGCACCAATGCACGGTCTTTTTCAAAGATATTTTTATACTCATTATAAGTCGTTGAGCCCATACAACGTAACTTACCGCTCGAAAGCAGTGGTTTAAGTAAGTTAGATGCGTCCATAACGCCACCAGAGGCTGCACCGGCACCAATGATGGTATGGATCTCATCAATAAATAAAATCGCCCCCGGTTTCGCCTGAAGCTCTTTTAGCAAGGCTTTAAAGCGTTTTTCAAAATCGCCTCGATATTTAGTACCTGCAAGCAACGCTCCCATGTCTAACGAGTACACCACGGCATCGGCAATCACTTCAGGTACTTGTTCATGCACTATGCGATACGCTAGACCTTCAGCAATAGCGGTTTTACCAACTCCGGCTTCGCCAACTAATAACGGATTATTCTTTTTACGACGACACAGTACTTGCACCGTGCGTTCTACTTCACTATCACGGCCTACCAATGGGTCGATATTCCCTTCACGGGCGAGTGCATTCAAATTAGACGTAAAGTTTTCTAATTTACTTGGCTCTTCGCCTTGTACTGCTTGTACTTCTTCATGGATGTCATCAGCATCTGCACCACCCATGTCATCGTCTGCTTTAGTGATCCCGTGAGATATAAAGTTCACAATATCTAGTCGTGAGATATCAGCTTTTTTCAGCAAGTAAACTGCTTGGCTTTCTTGTTCTGAAAAAATGGCAACCAACACATTGACGCCTGTTACTTCGTTTTTACCCGATGATTGCACATGAAATACCGCGCGTTGCAATACCCGCTGAAAACCAAGTGTTGGTTGGGTTTCACGTTCTTCTTCTAAATCAGGAATGACTGGAGTGGTCTCATTAATAAACTCTGATAGCTCAGCTTTTAATGCTGCCATATCAATCCCGCAGGCGTGTAGTGCTTCTCCAGCCGATGGATTGTCAAGTAGGGCAAGTAATAGGTGCTCTACAGTCATAAATTCATGGCGACGTGTGCGCGCTTCGCGAAACGCCGCGTTTAAAGTTAGTTCTAAATCTTTGTTTAGCATTAGCAACCCCTTACTGAGATAATATTTTTATACCGTTGTGATGGGTATTTTGATCACCCTACCTTGGTATTATTCCTGCTCACAACTACATAGCAGTGGATGCTCGTTATCTCGTGCATAACGGTTAACTTGTTCAACTTTGGTATACGCTACATCTGCGGTATAAATCCCGCAAATTGCGCGACCATTTTGATGAACTTGCAGCATCACATCTGTTGCTCTATCGCTATCCATATTAAAAAACGTCGTCAGTACTTCTATCACAAAGTCCATTGGCGTGTAATCATCATTATTTAAAATGACTTTGTATTTTCGCGGTGGTTGCAGTTTTTGCTTTTCACTATCGCGAACCGTATCTAAAACACCTGAATCTTTCATGCCACTCATAATTAAATATAGTCTTGTCTTTGGAACTCAAGCAAACTTGAATAAAAAATAAATTAAATGTTAAAAAAACAGTTTAAAACACTTGACTGATCGGCGAAATAAACTACAGTCAATTGTAGATTGATTAAACCTTAGTCAGTCTATCAAACTATACGGTTTAGAATAACTAAATTAGTCAACTTATAGAAGGATGTAGAAGTATGGCTTGTGGTAAAGTCAAATGGTTCAATAACGCCAAAGGTTTTGGTTTCATCGTAGAAGACGGCTGCGAGAATGATATATTCGCCCATTACTCAACGATTGTAATGGACGGTTATAAAACACTTAAAGCTGGTCAAGATGTAACATTCGAATTGCAGCAAGGCCCAAAAGGCATGCATGCGACTAATATAGCGCCTAACGAAGAGTTAGTGTAGTTGTTTAGACGTTCGACTAAAGCGAGCGACCTGTAAAGATCCTCGCTTAATCCCTCTAAATTTATTTAACCTTAACTAAATTGCATATACTGAGCTAACGTTGGCAATCTTAATCTATTAGAAATTAAACGTGCAGAATGAACAAAAACTGCGCTTCCTCTTGAAATTCTTTTTTAATACCCCCATGTTATATCCAAACTACCTCAAGATGCAGAGTTCGGCGTCTTGAGGTAGTTTGGATATATATTTGTTATTAGCCCTTTGTAGCCAAGCTTGTTACACTCTTAGGTGCTTAAAAGCAGTCTCAAAAGGCTCTTTAACACTATTAATTAGGCTAATGGCTAATTTACTTAGTTTATAAATAGCATAAAATTAAATACAGTTAGTCAGGTGTGATTATTTAATCAACAGTATTAACACCTAACTGACTGATCATTGTCACGTCGTGCACGCATGATGGCGATGATATTTCTTTGTATTGTTGAATATGGCTCTTACGCCTACTATCTAGGAATGATGATGACATCAAAAATTATCTACACTAAAACAGACGAAGCACCGGCACTAGCAACATACTCTTTGCTACCGATCATCCAAGCATACACTAATGCCGCAGGCGTTGAAGTTGAAACACGTGACATCTCTTTAGCGGGTCGTGTTATTGCTAACTTTTCTGAGTATTTAACTGAAGAACAACGTATGGGTGATGCGCTTGCTGAATTAGGTGAGCTTGCTAAAACACCTGAAGCTAACATCATCAAATTACCAAATATCAGTGCATCAGTTCCACAATTACGTGCTGTTATCAAAGAATTACAAGAAAAAGGCTATGCACTTCCAGATTACCCAGCAGAACCAAAAACAGACGAAGAAAAAGCAATTCAAGCTACTTACGACAAAATCAAAGGTAGTGCTGTGAACCCAGTATTACGTGAAGGTAACTCTGACCGTCGTGCACCTGGCTCTGTAAAAGAATATGCACGTAACAACCCACATTCAATGGGTGCATGGAACAAAGATTCTGCTTCAAATGTCGCGAGCATGAGTGAAGGCGATTTCTTTGGCTCTGAGCAATCAGTAACGCTTGATGCCGCCACTGATGTACGTATTGAACACGTTGCTGAAAATGGCGACGTATCTGTTCTTAAAGCAAGCACGCCATTACTTGCTGGTGAAGTGATTGATGCATCTTCAATCAGTATTTCTAAATTACAAGCTTTCTTAGCGACTGAAATCGATGCTGCAAAAGAAAAAGGCATTCTGTTTTCATTACATATGAAAGCAACCATGATGAAAGTTTCTGATCCAATCATCTTTGGTCATGCGGTAAAAGTATTCTATAAAGACGTTTTTGCTAAGCACGGCGCTTTATTTGCTGAGCTAGGTGTTGATGTTAATAATGGTCTTGGTGATGTTTATGCTAAAATTCAAACATTAGACGATGCTAAACGCGCTGAAATCGAAGCTGATATTGACGCGGTATACGCAACACGCCCTGCAATTGCGATGGTTGATTCTGATCGTGGTATCACAAACTTACACGTACCAAGTGATGTGATCATCGATGCGTCTATGCCTGCTGCCATTCGTTCTAGCGGTCAAATGTGGAACAGTGAAGGTAAATTACAAGACACTAGCTTTGTCATTCCTGATCGTTGTTACTCTGGCGTTTACCAAGCAACAATTGATTTCTGTAAAGAACACGGAGCGTTTGATCCAACCACTATGGGTAGCGTTCCTAACGTTGGCCTAATGGCGCAAAAAGCAGAAGAATATGGCTCACACGACAAAACCTTTGAAGCACCAGCAAACGGGGTGATCCGTGTTGTTGATAGCGCTGACAACATATTACTACAACACACCGTTGAGCAAGGTGATATTTGGCGCATGTGCCAAGTTAAAGATGCACCAATCCAAGATTGGGTTAAATTAGCTGTAAACCGTGCTCGCGCTACCGGCAACCCTGCTATTTTCTGGCTTGACGAAAACCGTGCGCACGATGCACAGTTAATCAAAAAAGTTAACGCATACTTACCAGACCACGATACATCGGGCCTTGATATCCAAATTCTTGCACCGCTTGAAGCAACTCTGTTCTCACTGGTGCGCATTAAAGAAGGTAAAGACACAATTTCAGTAACAGGTAACGTATTACGTGATTACCTAACTGATTTATTCCCAATTCTTGAGCTTGGGACAAGTGCTAAAATGCTGTCAATCGTACCTCTTATGAATGGCGGTGGTTTATTTGAAACAGGCGCGGGTGGCTCTGCACCTAAGCACGTACAACAATTCGAAAAAGAAAACCACTTACGTTGGGATTCTTTAGGTGAATTTTTAGCTCTTGCGGCATCACTTGAGCACCTTAGCGTGACTACAGGTAACAATAAAGCACAAGTACTTGCTGATACACTTGATAAAGCAACGGGTACTTTCCTTGCTGAAAATAAATCACCATCACGTAAAGTAAAAGAAATTGATAACCGTGGTTCTCACTTCTTCCTATCTTTATTTTGGGCGCAAGAGCTTGCCAAGCAAAACGATGACAGTGAACTTAAAGCACAGTTCACGCAAATCGCCAGTGATTTAGAAACCAACAAAGAACAAATCGTTAACGAACTTAACGATGCACAAGGCCCAGCTGTAAACATCGGTGGTTATTTCCAACCAAATGATGATGCAGCATTTAAAGCAATGCGCCCTAGCACCACATTTAACGATATCTTAGCTAAACTAGTATAAGTATCGGTTAAATTTAAAGGCGCGCACTGTTAAAGTGGGTGCCTTTTTTGTCTTTTAAATAACGTTTTATTTTTCACTGACGCAAAAAGCAAAAAGGCTGCGAATGCGGCCTTTTTAGTTGTTCAAGTTAAAGTTAAGCTACTTATTAAGTTGCACGTAGTTACTTAGTATATGCGCGCGGCATATCTGAGTCAGTGGTATAACGTTTACGGAGTTTATCTTGGCGTGCTTCTGTTGAAACTTCTTCGCCGTTAATAAACATTTTAGTTACGTGACTAGTAAAATCAAACGGATCATCGTTCCACATCACTAAATCAGCAGCTTTACCTACCGCCACACTGCCGGCATTAATTCCAAATACATCAGCAACATTCGCTGTGATAGCTTTTAATGCACCCGCTTGTGTCATGCCATAAGAAACCGCATTACCCGCATCAAAACGCAATTGATAAACATTGTGACTGGCATCGCCTGCGAGAGACAACAACACCTTTACGCCTGCTTTTTCCAGTTTGCCTGCATTATCTAAACTTGCATGTAACGAATCAAAACTGCCAGGTAAACTCTCCATAGAACTTACAATAACAGGAACATTTGCTTGCGCTAATTGCTCTTTCACAACCACGGCATCTTGTGCGCCTGCAATCACTAAATTAAGTGAAAACTGTTGTTTTACTTTGATTAGCTCAATAATATCTGCGGCGCGAGAAGCCGTTACCAATAATGGCATTTCACCCGCTAATACTTTACTGAGAACTTTATCTTCGGTACTTGGTACAGCATCGTCTTTTTTAGCTTTTTTGCTGGTTTTTAGTTGATGAGCAGCTAACTTATCAATCAAGTTTTGCAGCGACATTGCGCGCGAGCCTTTGCTCTTTTCGCCTAAGTGCACCACCAGCGCAACTTGCGTTTGCTTTACACTGTCAAACTCACCGCTTAAATCGACTACGCTGGCAAGGCCTGCAAAAATACTTTCTCCGCCGTGTGGGGTGATCACATCACGGGTAATGCCACCTTTACGTGCATAGGGGATCAAACTTGAGTGAGCATTAAATGCTAGGCTTGGATCAAAATCGATCCCCGCTTTATCATCACCACCATCGCGAGAGCCAGCAACAGCGCCCACTTCAACTAAGCCTAATTGATTCATGGTGCCAATAAAGCCTGCTGTCACAATTTGGCCTTTAGCGTCTATAATCGTGTCCGCTGCAACTTTCTCCGGGTTGATGGCAGTAATTTTGCCCTCATCCATAATAATACTCGCACCTTGTAATACACCTTGCTCTGTCGAGGTATGTACCGTGGCATTAATGATGGCGATTGATTGCGCAGCAACCGCTGTACTTGCTAATAAACCGGCAGCAACTAGCGAGAGCGAAAATGAATGTGTTAATTTTGTCATCCTAGTTACTCCTTATTTTTGACCTAACATAAAATCGCTTTGGGCTTGGAATGTATCATCATAACGATCATACACTTTTGCACCATCGACAAAAACTTGCTCTGCTTTAGCATAAACACTGAATGGGCTTTGATTCCAAATGACCACATCGCCTTGTTTACCTGCTTCGAGTGAACCGGTTTTATCAGCAACACCTAATGCTTTGGCAGCATTTGAAGTGATCCATTTAATCGCATGCTGTTCTGAAATATTAAACCCATTATCGTTAGCACGGTACATTACTTTCCCTGCTTCTTGATTTAAGCGTTGGATAGTAGTGTCAGAATCTGAATGAACAACAGCACAAGAGTTTTTAACCGCATCAACAATCGCAATGTTTTCTTGAACCATGTCGTAGGCTTCCATTTTAAAGCCCCACCAGTCTGGCCAAAGTGCTGCACAAGAGCCATTTTCAGCGAGTAAATCAGCAATTTTATATGCTTCAATACCGTGATGGAAAGTACCTGCGTGATAACCAAACTCTTTTGAAAGGTCAATCATCATTGCCATTTCTTCAGCTTTGTAGCAATGATTATGAATACGTACCTCGCCTTCAAGCACACCACGTAATGTATCGTATTTAATATCACGATGCGGTATTTCTGGGTTTTTGCCTGCTGCATAATCTGTATCGTATTTATCCCACGCGCGTTTATATTCAACGGCACCTATCCAAGCTTCACGATAGCCGGCCATATTGCCCATTCGCGTTGATGGTAATACGCCTTTACGCCCATAGACACGCTTGGGATTTTCACCACAGGCCATTTTTAAGCCATACGGTGCATCAGGGAACTTCATACCTTGCATCGTGTGCGATGGAACATTTTTTAAAGTAACCCCACGACCACCAAATAAATTGGCTGAGCCGGGTAAAATTTGTAATGCGGTAATACCGCCTTCACGTGCGCGGTTAAAACCTGGATCTTGTGGCCAAATTGAATGCTCAACCCATACCTCAGCAGTATTAGGGCTGGTCATCTCATTGCCGTCCTGATGAGATTCAACAGATGGGCTCGGGTATGCTCCTAAGTGTGAATGCACATCAATTAAGCCTGGGGTTACCCATTTACCTTGCGCATCAATAGTTAAATCAGCTTGCGCAGTTAGATCTTTACCGACTTGTTGCACTTTTCCGGCAACAAGTAATACATCGGCTTCTTCTAAACGCTCACCAGTACCAGTAAGAACTGTCGCATTAGTGATCAGCGTCGAGGTTGATTTAAGTACCTTGTAGGTACTTGGGTATGGATTTTTATTGATTGTTACTTGGTCATCTTGTGGGCCATTGTCTTGGCAGCCGGCAATCGCCACACCAAGTGCAACAACCAACAATGAAGGAGCAAATTTTTGCATCATATTAGTCTCTGTTGTTGTTTTTTGTTACTTTATATAAACACACAACATAAAGCTAAAAAATCAGCTAGAGCTGCATTTATATAAGATGAATGTTATTTCTTAATATAATTGTTATACAGTTGCTCAAGTGCAGCTTCTGTTGTCAAACTTGGATCTTTACTAATAAAGTGCTTAACAGTGCGAGTTACAAAATCTGAATTTTGTTTATGCAATTTTGAAAAGTCTTTCATTAGGCAATCGCCATCTTTAGCCGCAGTCACTTTATCGTGACGATGACGATACTGACTCAAGGCTTTATTAAAATCACCTTGGTAGTCTTCTACTAATATTTTATAAAAATCACTTTTCTGCACTTTTAATGCACTAATACAATAACTTAATGCTTCTTTAAAGTCAGTAAAAATGATGCCTTCGACATCAAACTCAGCGGTTTTTTCTCGCACTGTGACCTTAGCTTCTTCGGTTTCATAACTAAAACCACTAAATGCTAAACGTTCAGCAGCCTCAGCACCTAATCTCATACCCGCTTTAATACTATGCGCAAACTCATCACTCATATCGCTGAGTTCATTTTCATGCCACATATTATAAACCCGCAGTGGTTTAGCATATTTGGCACCGAGTTTGTTTTTTAACTTAGTAAAGCGTTCATCAATCGTCATTAAACGCTCGTTATGCAATATTGCATAGCACTCATAACAGGCTGGAATACTTATAAACTCAGCTTCTTCACCTAAATCAATAATGCTTTGTAGCATATGTAATGGCGGGCAGTGATCGCGCTCAGTCGCTTCACAGCCACAATAAAAACAACGGTTAAAATTATGCTGTTCACAGGCGTATGCTTGCTGATAATAACTCGCCAATGTTTTACTCACAGAGTCTCCTAATAGACAGGTATTTTGATGATCATAACAGGGTTGAAAAATATGTCAGTAATGCTGCATAACACAGTACAACGACTCTAAAGTAAATAAAATGTAAAAATCATACTTAATCAGGCGAGTCGCTGGCCTGCTTAAAAATTAATTTATATGATCGCAGCAATCAGGCCAAACAAACCACCGAATACCCCGCCCCATACAACTAACCAGCCTAAATGCTCACGGATCATAGTTTGTATAATATCTTTGACCATTTTTGGTGTCAGCTCGTCTAAACGCCCATCAACTAAGCCAGAAACCGTGTCAAACAGCGAATCACTTGCGAGTCCTGATTGCGTTAATTTTTCATTCACCAAGCTTTTAAACTCATCGGTTTCGCTCATATTAAGTAATGAACCACGCATTTTATCAATAAATGCTTCGCGCATCGGTTCAACCGCGGCACTACCACCAAACATCGCTAACATGCTACCAAATTGGGAGTGCTCAATAACGTCAAGTAAGCTATCAAAAGCAGGATTTAAATCGACTTCATTGATCACTGGCTGTAGATCAACATTGCTATTTTTGTTGCCTAACAATTGAGATATTTTTTGCTCTGAAAAGAACTCGGTTAAAATAAGATTTTTAATCGCCACTTTAAACCCAGCAAACTTCAGCTGGATCACGCCAGACCCATATAAAAAAGGTACTTTTTCAAATAACATATGCACTGCGAGTAAATTAGTCACTGCGCCTGAGAGTGCAAATAAGCCAATTGACAGTACAATTGCTTGGTCAAATAGAAAACCCGTCACCACTAAAATCCCAGCAATGACATTGGTTATAAGGCTTTTATTCATCATTCTCTCCACTTGGTTATTGCATAAAGCTAAGCGCGCTTATAAAACATTAATTTTACTCTCAAGAGTTTGTTTATTTAACTACTTTTTGCCATAGTTTAGTTATCTGTATAAAAGGTAAACAATGCTATGTGGAATACGGTTAACGAACAGATCAGCCAAGCTATGCATTTTGACTTTAAACACACTATAAAACGCCAACTGCAAAGCCCTAATAGCGATAAACTATTTCAACTCAGTGATGGTATACACCAGTATTTCGTTAAAGTAGCTCATCGTAGTGATTTAGAACGATTTGAAAGCGAAGCCCACAATTTACAACTGCTCACTAAAGAGAGCTTATTTATGGTGCCAGATTGTATCATTACAGGCGCCAATATTGAGTTTTCATTTATCGTTTTAGAGTGGCTAGAACTTGACCAGCAACCTCATACTAACTGGCATACTATGGGTAGCCACCTTGCAAGCCTGCATCTGAAACATCGCCAAGCCATGTTTGGTTTTGATCAGGATAACTTTATTGGCCCAACAACTCAGCCCAATCGCTGGCATAAAAAATGGAATATATTTTTTGCCGAAGAGCGCATTGGCTGGCAACTGCAATTGCTGCATGAAAAAGGCATTGATCTCGTCGATAAAGATGACTTTGTAGCACTGATAAAAGATATGCTGCATAGTCATACCGTACAGCCATCGTTATTGCATGGCGATTTTTGGCGCGGCAACATGGGCTTTATTCACAGTGTGCCCAGTATTTTTTATCCCAGCTGCTATTATGGTGATCGGGAAGTTGATATTGCCATGAGCGAACTGTTTGCTCCTTTACCGGACGCCTTTTACATCGCTTATAACAAGCATTACCCACTAACGCAGGGCTATGAGCAACGTAAATTAATTTACCAGCTTTACCCTATTTTAAATCATGCCAATATCTTTGCCGGCCACTATCTTACTGAAGCAAAACAACAAATAGAACGACTGCTGAAATAAGCTGGTTTTTATTGTCAAATAGATGTCATAAATGAATAAAGCAGACTATATTTAGGTATCGCCTAATATTGAACAACCTCAGCCATGACAGGCGCTAGCGTTCAATTATGGGGAGCATAATCATTTATCAGCAGCGATAAATAATTATCTTTTATTGCTCTGCTTTGTAAGGCTGAATCATTTATGAATAACCAACTCTCACAACGGATCTGCTGCCCACATTGTGGCCATCATATTCATATTACTCTTGATGCCAGTGCTGGCGATCAAGATTACTTTGAAGATTGCGCAGCATGCTGCAACCCTATCCATTTTAATATGCATATTGACTATGCAAACAGTAAGGTAGAGTTACATATTGATAGCGATGACGAACAAATTTTTTAGTCTAGTGCCTATATTTGACTATGGCGCCTGCTGCCGTAAGTAATTTTCGACCGTATTGATGATGGTATAAGTTTGTTGATCAACTTCAATATTTAGCGCATCACCAATTGCAGCTTTACCAATATTGGTAATAGCTAACGTCTCTGGGATCAAATGTAGCCAAAAGCCCTGTTCATCGGTTTCACCTACCGTGAGACTTGCCCCATTGACTGCTACAAAACCTTTATACATCACATACTTTTGCCATTTACTCGGTAAGCACAACTGTATTTTACAATTATCTTGTGTATGAATAATATTTTCAATCTGGGCAGTGCAGTGAATGTGACCAGATACAATATGCCCACCTAACTCAGTACCAAAAGTCATCGAGCGCTCATAGTTAACGGAACTGCCAGCAATAAGCTTTCCTAAATTAGTTAACTGTAATGTTTCGTCAATTACATCATAATGAACCTGAGCAAGCGGTTGATCAGAAATATTTTCTACTTTAACAACCGTTAAACAGCAACCATTAATGGCAACGCTGGCACCTAACTCAAGTTTTGTAACATATTGCTTTGCAACAGCGAGCACTAAACGCATCACACCTTGCTGCTGGTTCGTTGAAATCACCGTTGCTTGTGTTTGCACAATTCCTGTAAACATAAATCAATTCATCCTTTATTACCTAAACTGGATACTCTTATATTATTTCACGCTTTAGTGTACTCGCACCACATCATTGTTACTGTAACCAATAACATTAACTGATCGCTATAATTTTTGATTCTGTGCTTTATCGATTACACTATCTGCCTCTTCAGTTTACGTAGTAAGTGATATGACTTTTTGTAGTTGGGAAGCCAAACGGTTAGTTTCTCTGGCAATCCCCGTTTTTTTAGCACAAGTTACCTTAGTTTTAATGTCAGTGGTCGACACCATCATGGCAGGGCAAGTGAGTCCTACCGATTTAGCCGCATTGTCAATTGCAACCGGCGTATGGAACCCCGCCATGCTTGCCCTGCAAGGTATATTATTAGCCCTGACTGGCATTATTGCGCAATTTTCTGGCGCTAACGATAAAACCGGCATCAGCCATTACTTTCAACAAGGCTTATATCTGGCGGGCGTGTTAAGCGTATTTGGTTTATCCATCGCCTACTTTGCTGACGTTATCATTCTAAAACTTGATACCAGCCCCGCTATTGCCAATATGGCTTATGACTATATTCATTATGTAAAATGGGGCATTGGTGGATTTTTAGTATTCAGTGTTTATCGAAATATTACCGAAGGCATGGGGATGACAAAACCGGCTTTTTATATCAGTTTGATTGGTTTAGCCATCAATATCCCAGCCAACTATGTGTTTATTCACGGTATGTTTGGTATGCCAGCACTCGGCGGCGCAGGCTGTGGGATTGGCACAGCATTGGTATTTACTGCAATGGCCATCGCACAAATTATTTATTGCCAGTTAAGTAAAAAAGTAGATGCTAAAGGGCTACTCGCTAATTTTAAAGCACCACAGATAGCGACAATGTGGACCATTACTAAAGTCGGTATTCCTATTTCACTGGCGACATTTTTTGAAGTTACTTTGTTTGCCTGTATTCCTTTATTTATTGCGCATTTAGGTGCAGTTGCGGTTGCTGGGCACCAAATCGCAGCCAGTGTCACCACCCTACTCTTTATGATGCCACTGAGCCTATCTATCGCCATCAGTATTCGTATTGGTAACTTGTATGGGCAAAATCACTTTGAGCAGCTCAAAAAAGCTATTTCAACAAGCTATATTTTAGCTATGATCATTGCCTTTATACTTGCTGCTATCACCTTTTTTGGCCGCGACGTGATCAGTCAACTCTATACTGACGACGCTCGTGTTATTACCTTAGCAACGTCAATCATGATTCTAGCGTGTATTTATCAACTACCCGACGCTTTGCAAGTTGCCGCAAATGGCATTCTAAGAGGTTTAAAACACACCGCGCCGATTTCGTACATTACGTTTATTTCATACTGGCTAATAGGCTTCGCATTAGGCTATGTTTTAGCACGCACTGATTTAATCGTTCCAGCTATGGGCCCGCACGGTTTTTGGATAGGTATTATTGTTGGTTTAACGGTAGCTGCAATTCTATTAATGTTAACCGTTGCTAAGCGCTTTAAACGTGAACCATTTATTCAATAGCTATACAAAAACGTTAGGTAAGCAAAATCAGCTTTTTGCTTACCTAATCCTATTTGCCTCAATACTACTTACTACTGGTTGTAGCGAGCAGCCTAGTGATATAAATTTTGAATACCAAGCCCGACTAGCCAATACGTTAGAATCCCCTGTAGCAAAGCACATTGAGCTTAAAAATATAGCGTTAAACAAGCCGAAAACTTTAGTCACTCAAACAAAGCAACAAGTAAGTATTTTGCAATTAGCACAACTGAACTCATGTGCATTGAGTACCTTAATCGCCGAACACAACTCTCAATTAGGTAAAGTAGCCACACCCGCGACAGACTTAATTTATCAAATAGAGTTCATAAAGGCCGCCCCTGCTTGTTTGCAAACACTTGATAAAAAATCTAATAGTTATCAACAAATAAAGGTAGCTCTAGAACAAAAACAAGCGCAGTTAGCTGCGTATTTTGCACAATTTTTATACGCAAGCGCTGAGATCAAAAATAGTTGGCAACTCACTCATTATGAACTCAATACCAATCTTAACGGCTTGGTGGAAACAGAGCTTGCTTTGAAGAACTTAACGACTATACAGAAACAAATAAACACCAAACAATATCAGCAAATTAAAACACACCATATTTATAAAAGCTTAGAGCAGTTAAATCGTTTTAACTTTAATCAAGCGCTTATCACAGCTGTTAGAAAGCAAACACAACTAAATAACTTAACCACCCAGTACCTTGCAGATATTGAATTAAAAAGCCTTTGTAACCCAATAAAAAATAAAAAACAGGCACAGATTATCAGCAATGTATTTAAAAAATACTACCTAGAGCAGTTACAGCCCTATCAAGCGCAACTCACTGGCGCTCTTGAGCGACTAATGCCCTACTACCAAACACTTTGGTTGGAGAACAGCCTTGTAGATAAAGCGGTGGCTCCCTTATTACAACCCAATCAACCCAGCAACTTACTTACCAGCTTAAAAAAATCTGCCAAAACACACGTTATTTGGTGGCAAAAGTTTTATAAAACGTGTGAAATCAGCCCAATATGAATAAAAAAACGGCAAACGAACTAAAAAAAGCGTTTCTCGCTTGATTCACTCAAGCGCACGCTATATATTAGCGACCGTTGTTAAACAATTAACAGTCACTTAAATTTATGATACGACCGTAGCTCAGTTGGTTAGAGCGCTACCTTGACATGGTAGAGGTCGGTGGTTCGAATCCACTCGGTCGTACCAAATTTAAGAATTTTATCGTACGACCGTAGCTCAGTTGGTTAGAGCGCTACCTTGACATGGTAGAGGTCGGTGGTTCGAATCCACTCGGTCGTACCAATCTTAATCACTAATATCCTCAATTCGTAAACCTTAGCTCAGTTGATTAGCGCACTACCTACTCCTTATGCCCCACGCCGAAATCGGTGGTTCGAATCCACTCGGTCGTACCAATTTTTTACAACCAATAATAGACTTATACCCTACTTTATAATTAATCAGATCGTTCATGATTATGAATTTCGTATTAGCCTAAATAACAGTCAAAATTAAAAAGGCTTCGTTAATCAATAATAAACTTGTTTCAAAATCATATAGGTCTAAGCTTAGATTAGTAATATTGTTTAAACTCTGAGAGCTAAAGTGATCAAAAGCCTCCTCGTGTTACTATTTTTTTGCAGCCTAAGCTACGCGGCTGTACCCGATGTAACCTATCAAGAAGACACTAATTTAATAACAATTAAGGGTGAACTTACACCTAATGGATATGGTTATAATTTATCTGCAAATAAGATATTGAGATTAGTCACCCTGAATTGGCCACCCTATATTGATGAATCAATGTGTAATTTTGGCTGGGTCTATCAATTAACCGTGACTATATTAGTAAAGAATGACTATGGCGTTTTAATAGAGTTTTACCCATGGGCAAGGGCTATTCGTGAAGCTGAATTAGGCAAAGCCGATATACTATTTCCTGAATACTTTATAGCAGATTTCGAGCTTTCTGATAACGTAGTAAACACAACTCGCAATCAGTTACTTGCATTATCAGAGGCTATTCCGGGTGGAGACTTATCTCTTATCACACTAAAAGATTCCAATATCAAATATAATGGCTCTATACAATCAATCAGAGACCTCGTCATAGGCATAATCAGATCATACAAAAATACTATAGAATTAGATCAAAGAATTGCCTCTAATGAAATAGCCTCTATTGTAGTGAATAATGAATTTCAATTAGCTAACTTATTAATTAATAAACGTGCTGACCTAATTGTCGCAGATTTAAATTCACTGTTAGGTAATATAAAAAAGTCTCACTTACCCGAACAGCAAAAACAAATAATAAATAGTTCACTTGTTGCTCTGGAGCCAAGCTTAGACTACAAATTTCTTCATTACTCGGTTAGTAGACAAAAACCTAACTGGCAAAAGGTGCTTAACAGTATTAATGAAGAAATAACTAAAATGTCTGATAGTGGAATGCTCGAAATGTTTATCAAACAAAAAAAAAGTGAATGTCATAATAAAAAAACCACCTTATAGATAAGGTGGTTCAAACTAGCTTTAGAACAGTGACTCACAATATCCACCAAGTCTATAAAATACTATTGAACTCTGTAGTCAAATATTTTCAGGGTTTACAGAGCAAATTTATGAGCCAAGCACGGTGCTATTGCAAACCAATCCAACGTAGCTAGAAAACAACCTCTAAAGATAAGCTCAGATTAAGGTCTATTGAGTTAAATAATACTTGGTACGTGCACCGCTCCTTCCATTAGCACACGAGCACTGCGGCTCATGCTAGCCTTACTTACATGCCATTGCTCATGTACCACAACCGCCTCTGCACCCACTTTTAACGTACCTGAAGGATGGCCAAAGTTAACTTCATTAATAGCCCCCCCACCAGCGGCTAAATTCACTAATGTTCCTTCAACTGCCGCAGCCGTACCAATGGCTACAGCGGCAGTACCCATCATGGCATGATGTAGTTTTCCCATCGACATGGCACGGACTAACAAATCTATGTCACTTGCATTAACCTGCTTACCACTGGAGGATTTATAATCATGTGGTGCAGCCACAAATGCCACTTTAGGTGTGTGTTGGCGTGCTTGTGCTTCGTTAATATTATTAATTAAGCCCATTTTTACTGCGCCATGGGCTCGAATACTTTCAAGCTTAGTGAGTGCTGCTTCATCAGCGTTTATGTCATCTTGTAGTTCAGTACCGGTATAACCAATATCATGCGCATTAACAAAAATAGTAGGGATACCCGCGTTGATCATAGTGGCTCTAAGTACACCAAACTCAGGAACTACTAGTTCATCTACCACATTGCCTGTTGGAAATAGCGCACCATCGCCATCCGCTGGATCGATAAACTCTAATTTCACCTCAGCGGCGGGAAATGTCACCCCGTCGAGTTCAAAGTCACCCGTTTCTTGTACTTCACCGTTGGTCATTGGCACATGCACTAAAATGCTTTTTTTAATATTAGCTTGCCAAATTCGCACTATAGCCACACCGTTTTCTGGAATACGGCTAGCATCAACAAGACCATTATTAATTGCAAATGAACCAACCGCAGAGGTTAAATTGCCGCAGTTCCCGCTCCAATCAACAAACGCTTTATCAATAGCAACTTGACCAAATAAGTAATCAACATCGTGATCAGCTTGCTCACTTTTACTTAAAATAACGGTTTTACTGGTACTAGAAGTAGCCCCCCCCATACCATCGGTTTGTTTGCCATATGGATCTGGGCTACCAATCACTCGTAGCAATAAATTATCTCGCACAGAACCGGCGACTTGTGCAGCCTCTGGTAAATCGCTTAGATTAAAGAATACCCCTTTGCTAGTGCCACCGCGCATATAGGTGGCAGGTACTTTAATTTGTGGTTTAAATGTCATTATTGTTCCTTATGCGCTTTGGCTAGCTTCTAAAAAATCTTGAGCAAAGCGTTGTAATACACCACCTGCAGCATAAATTGATAGCTCTTCTTGAGTATCAATACGGCACTTTGTTGCAACGCTAACTACATCACCATTTGCACGAGTAATGGTTAGATTAACCTCGCTGCCCGGTGATAATTCACCTCCAACATCGTAACTTTCACTGCCATCTAGCTTGAGTGTTTTACGGGTGGTGCCCGCTTTAAATTCCAGCGGTAATACGCCCATACCAATTAAGTTAGTACGATGTATGCGTTCAAAACCTTCTGCAGCAATAACTTCAACGCCTGCTAAACGCACGCCTTTGGCTGCCCAATCACGTGACGAACCTTGGCCATAATCAGCCCCTGCAACAATAATTAATGGTTGTTTGCGCTGCATATAGGTTTCGATTGCTTCCCACATCCGAGTAACTGTGCCCTCAGGCTCAATACGGGCATAAGAGCCTTGTTTCACCTCGCCATTTTCTAGCACCATTTCATTAAGTAATTTAGGATTAGCAAAGGTTGCACGCTGCGCAGTTAAATGATCGCCACGATGGGTTGCATACGAGTTAAAGTCTTCTTCTGGCACACCCATATGGGTTAAATATTCGCCTGCTGCGCTACTTGCCATAATCGCGTTAGACGGTGATAAATGATCAGTGGTAATGTTATCGCCAAGTACCGCCAATGCGCGCATGCCTTTCATGGTACGCTCACCAGCGAGTGCACCTTCCCAATATGGCGGGCGACGAATATAAGTACTTTCTGGACGCCAATCATAAAGTGGATCGTTATCTTCACCGTAATCAACGGTTAAATTAAACATCGGCTCGTAAACCTTCTTATACTGCTCAGGTTTTACGCTTTGTTTAATCACTGCATCAATCTCTTCATCTGATGGCCAAATATCTTTTAAGGTTACGTCATTGCCCTGTTGATCTTGTCCGAGTATGTCTTTTTCAATATCAAAACGAATAGTGCCTGCAATGGCATAGGCAACGACTAATGGCGGAGACGCTAAAAATGCTTGCTTAGCGTACGGATGAATACGGCCATCAAAATTACGATTACCAGAGAGCACAGCCGTGGCGTATAAGTCGCGGTCTATCACTTCTTGTTGAATAACGGGATCAAGCGCCCCACTCATACCGTTGCACGTAGTGCACGCAAAGCCAACAATACCAAAACCAAGTTGCTCTAATTCTGATAGTAATTTGGCATCTTCAAGATACGATTGCACCGTTTTTGAGCCCGGTGCTAATGAGGTTTTAACCCATGGCTTGCGAGTTAAGCCCTTGGCATTTGCATTACGCGCAATAAGACCAGCTGCAATGACGTTACGTGGGTTGCTGGTATTCGTACAACTAGTGATAGCAGCAATAATACAGGCACCGTCTGGCATTAAACCTTCTTCATTTTCAACAACCCCAGAGATCCCCTGCGCTGCCAAGTCACTGGTTGAAACACGGCGATGCGGATTTGACGGTCCAGCAATGTTGCGGCCAACGCTTGATAAATCAAATTTTAATACCCGATCATACTGCGCTGTTTTTAGGCTGTCGCTCCACAGACCGGTGGTTTTTGCGTAATTTTCAACTAAGGCAATTTGCGCTTCGTCACGCCCTGTTAGGCGCAAGTAATCAATGGTCATCTGGTCGATATAAAACATCGCTGCGGTGGCACCAAATTCTGGTGTCATGTTTGAAATCGTAGCGCGATCGCCTAATGTCAATGCATCAGCGCCTTCACCGTAAAACTCTAAATACGTTGATACCACGCGTTGCTCACGTAAAAACTCCGTAATTGCTAATACAATATCTGTTGCAGTAATGCCTGGTTGGCGCTTACCGATGAGTTCGACTCCTACAATATCAGGCAAACGCATATAAGAGGCGCGGCCAAGCATCACGCTTTCGGCTTCAAGGCCGCCAACACCAACGGCAATGACACCTAACGCATCAACATGCGGTGTGTGGCTATCAGTTCCAACTAAGGTATCAGGAAAAGCAATCCCATCGCGGTTTTGGATCACCGGCGACATTTTTTCAAGATTGATTTGATGCATAATGCCATTACCAGGTGGGATCACATCAATATTTTTAAACGCCGTTTTGGTCCAATTAATAAAGTGGAAACGGTCATCGTTACGTCTGTCTTCAATGGCGCGATTTTTCTCAAAAGCATCAGGATCAAACCCTGCATGCTCAACGGCTAATGAGTGATCAACAATTAGCTGTGTAGGGACTACTGGGTTAACTTTGGCTGGATCGCCGCCTTTGGCTGCAATGGCATCACGCAAGCCAGCTAAATCAACCAGCGCTGTTTGTCCCAAAATATCGTGACAGACGACCCGCGCGGGATACCAAGGAAAATCTAAATCTTGTTTGCGCTCAATTAGCTGCGACAGTGCCGCAGTTAGCATTTGTGGCTCACAGCGGCGTACTAAATTCTCTGCTAAAACACGTGATGTATAAGGTAAGGCTGCATACGCACCTGCTTTAATTTCATCAACTGCAGCTTGGGTGTCAAAATAATCGACATTAGAGTTAGGTAAGGGTTTTCTGTATTTAGTATTGTTTATGATAGTCATTACAAGACTCGCTAATTTGATGACGGTGGTCGCACACGTATAGTGTGTTTAAGGGATGTATAAAAAAAGAGGCCTTAAAAACTATGCGCTAGTGGCAATGTGCAAAAAATAAAAGGTGAGCGTACTTTCGCCCACCTTTAATAGCCTTAACGTGATTCGATTGGCGTATAACTACGCGCTTCTGGCCCAGTGTAATCGGCACTTGGGCGAATAATACGGTTATTAGCACGTTGTTCTTTTACGTGAGCTGTCCAACCTGTTACTCGGCTCATTACAAAGATAGGGGTGAATAATTTAGTTGGAATACCCATAAAGTGGTACGCCGATGCATGGAAAAAGTCCGCGTTACAAAATAACTTTTTCTCACGCCACATAATTTCTTCACAACGAACAGACACTGGGTAAAGCACATCGTCACCCACTTCTGCGGCTAATTTTTCAGACCACTTTTTAATGATCACATTACGTGGATCTGATTCGCGATAAATTGCATGGCCAAAGCCCATAATTTTATCTTTACGCTCCAGCATGCCCATGATCTCTTGCTCTGCGTGGTCTGCATCTTTAAAGCCTTCAATCATATCCATTGCCGCTTCATTCGCACCGCCATGTAATGGGCCACGTAACGTACCAATAGCACCCGTTACACAAGAGTGAATGTCAGATAATGTTGATGCACAAACGCGACCAGTAAAGGTTGAAGCATTAAATTCATGCTCTGCGTATAAAATAAGTGATACATTCATCACTTGTGCAAACAGCTCTGACGGCGCTTTATCGTGTAATAGCGTTAAAAAATGTGCGCCAACTGAGTCATCATCAGTTTGTGTTTCAATACGCACTCCGTCGTGACTGAAACGATACCAATAACAAATAATACTTGGGAATACTGCAACCATGCGGTCAATAGCATCGTTTGCTTCGCTAAAGTCATTTTCCATTTCAAGGTTACCTAGCATAGAACAGCCTGTACGCATTACATCCATTGGGTGCGCGTCTTTTGGAATATTCTCAAGTACAGTTTTCAGCGCCGTTGGTAAACCACGTAGACTTTTTAATTTAGCTTTGTATTCGCTAAGCTCTGCTGAGGTCGGTAATTCACCGCGCGAAAGCAAAAAAGATACTTCTTCAAACTGCGCTTTTTCAGCAAGCTCTGCAATGTCGTAACCACAATACGTTAAACCTGACCCCGTTTGCCCTACTGTACATAATGCCGTTTGACCCGCTACTTGACCACGTAAACCTGCGCCGCCTAATGCTTTATCTACCATGTGTGCTCTCCTTAAATGTTGTGATTATTTATTTGCTGAAAAAAGGTTATCGAGTGTATTTTCATACGAGTGATAATCTAAAAAGTCATACAGTTCAGCACGTGTTTGCATATTCTCAATTTGGCTTTGCTGAGACCCTTCATTTAAAATTGCTGAATACACGTTAAGTGCCGCTTTATTCATTGCTCTGAACGCGCTAAGTGGGTAAAGCACCATGTCTACGCCTACATCACTTAGTTGCTCTTTTGTATAAATTGGCGTTTGGCCAAATTCAGTAATGTTAGCCAAAATTGGCACGTTGATCGCTTTAGTAAATGCTTGATAATCAGCAAGGTCATGCACAGCTTCTGCAAATATCGCATCTGCACCTGCTTCAACACAGGCCGCAGCACGGTCAATCGCGGCATTTAAACCCTCTTTTTGAAACGCATCAGTACGCGCCATAATATAAAAATCGCTGTCAGTTTTGGCATCCACGGCGGCTTTAATTCGGTCAACCATCTCGCTTTGTGTAACTATTTCTTTATTAGGGCGATGACCACAACGCTTTTGTGCTACCTGGTCTTCAATATGAAACCCCGCCGCACCGGCTTTAGTCATCTCTTTCACTGTGCGAGCAATATTAAATGCCCCGCCCCAACCTGTATCAGCATCAACTAATAATGGTAAATCGCTAGCACCGGTAATACGGCGAATATCTTCAAGTACGTTATCAAGGCTGGTCATACCTAGATCTGGCATACCAAATGAAGCATTCGCAACACCTGCTCCTGATAGGTAAATTGCTTGATGACCCATTTTTTCAGCCATCATCGCCGTGTAAGCGTTGATTGTGCCGACCACTTGTAATGGATGATTATTGGCAATCGCCTGTTTAAATTTTAATCCTGCTGACATTACATTCTCCTAACTTTGAACGGGTTGCTTTATGACAACTTGTATTTTTTAATGGTTTAATATGACATTTTTACTGCTCCGCGCGCTCATTTTGCGCGGCATGTAAATTAAACTTCGTTTGTATATTGGCTTGCGATGCACTGATATGGCGCTTCATCAATAACTCAGCTAATTCCCCATCATGGTTTTCAATCGCATTAATAATGGCTAAGTGCTCATCAAACGCTTTTGATACGCGCGGCCCAACCATACCCATTTGCACACGATACATACGAATTAGCTGATAAAGCCCGTTACTCAATAAATGAATAAGGTGGTCGTTTTTACTGCCTTTAATAATGCGATAATGAAAATCCAGATCGCCGGCTTCTTGATAGTAAGACTCCCCCTCTTTTACACGTTGTGTTTTCAGATGCTGATTAAGTAATTGCTTTAAACTTTGTACTTCATCGGCTGCCATATTGTCGGCAGCTAAACGACACGCTAAACCTTCAAGCGCACTGCGGACTTGATATACTTCGATTAAACGTTCAGCTGTAAGTGCCACAACACGACAACCCACATTTGCTTTACGCTCAACCAAATAACAACTTTCAAGGCGATTAAGCGCTTCACGAAGCGTTGCACGGCTTACACCATAACGCTTTGCCAGCTCTGGCTCGGATATCTTGCTACCTTGTACAATACTGCCTTCGACAATTTCTCGACGCATATCGACAAATACCTGATCTGAAGCGGTAGTAATAGGTGTTTCACTAAAAGCATCTTGCGTCATTGTTCACCCCCCAAGATTGTCGACAATTTATGAATACACTATGGTCTTTAGCTGTAAATGTGTCAACCCTAAATCAGTAAAAACTGCGTTTAAAAACGGCCATTGTCGACATAAGTATAATAAATAATGTTTAAAAACACTTAAAACACACATTGAGGCACCAAGTGTCGACAGGGTTGCATTCTTTAAAAGATTATTTAAGGCACTGCTCTGAGCCACTAATAATGCTAGAATACAACTTTAAAATTCTCTGTGAGCACTGCCTTGGACGCCAATACCTATATTCCCCAGCATTTTATAGATGACGTAAACACCTATTTACCAGCACACCTAACACTGGATGGCTTTCTCAATGCTTGTCGCAGACCACTGCGTAAATCTGTACGTGTCAATACGCTTAAAATGTCGGTTGAGGATTTTCAGCGGTATGCTCTTGATAAAGACTGGACATTAAGCCCAATCCCATGGTGTAGCGAAGGTTTTTGGTTAGAGCGCAGTGAACATGAAGAACAAGCTCTGGCATTGGGTAACACGGATCTACATTTAAGTGGCGCTATGTATGTACAAGAAGCCAGTTCGATGCTGCCACCAATGGCACTCAAAGAGTCATTAATTAATGCAACACATGTGCTCGACATGGCATCCGCTCCTGGCTCTAAAACTTCACAATTAGCAGCATTAATGAATAATCACGGGGTATTGGTTGCCAATGAATTGTCGTCATCTCGTTTAAAAGTACTCAGCGCAACCTTAAAGCGCATGGGAGTTGGCAATTGTGCATTGTCACATTTTGATGGGGCTATTTTTGGCGATTATATGTATGAATGCTTTGACAGCATTTTACTCGATGCCCCATGCTCTGGCGAAGGTACGGTTCGAAAAGATGCCGATGCCTTAAAGAATTGGTCGATTGAGTCAAACATTGATATTGCCAAAGTGCAAAAAAACTTAATAAAAAGCGCTTTCTATGCATTAAAACCAGGCGGTACATTAGTCTATTCAACCTGTACTTTAACTCCGCTCGAAAATCAGCAAGTGTGCGAATATCTTCTCACTGAGTTTGCAGAGCATCTTGAAATACAACCATTAGATAATTTGTTTGCAGGTGCAGAGCAAGCCACAACCAGCGAAGGCTATTTGCATGTCTGGCCGCAAACATTCGACAGCGAAGGTTTTTTTATTGCTAAGTTTAAAAAACGCGCTAGCTGCGATAACCCTGATCAAAAAGTAAAAAAGGGGGCATTCCCTTTTCAACCGTTTGACAAAAAATCCAGCCAAACATTTTACACTGAGTTAAAAAAACAATTTGAGCTAACATCACTCAGCGGCATACTAATGCAGCGCGATAAAGAGCTGTGGCTATTTCCTGAGCAGTTTACCGCCATTGAAAACAAAATAAAATACGCGCGACTTGGTATCCACTTGGGCATGATCCACAAAAATGGCGTACGCCTTAATCACGAATTTGCCACCGTATTTGGTAGCCAATGTAAGGCCAATGTAATTGCACTCAATAACGAGCAAGCCAATGACTACTTTCAAGGTAAAGATATTCGTTTAAGCGAGCCTAGCAACGCACGTGGCGAAGTTGTTTTAACCCTGTGTGGCTGCCCTATCGGGCTTGGGAAATGGCAAAAAAATAAAATTAAAAACTCCTTACCACGAGATTTAGTACAAAACACTCAACTGATCAGCTGGTGATAATAATAAGGTGTGGATAAGTTGGCAACAACCAATGTATAAAATTTAAACTTTTCGCTTCATTTTAAGACAAACAGTTGTTTTATAAGCAGTATAAAAAGCCATCATTTATTGGGTTTTTTACATATGTTAACTACACTTAATATTACTTTCTACTTCTCCCTTAATGAACTTAGAAGGTGTTTTTAAAGTTAGCGCAGGCTCATTAGAGCCATCCCCTAAGCCCAGAACAATACGGATTCGTTCTGGGCTTTTTTTGCCTGTAAATCAGCTATCGTCTTGAAATTTATTCAGTCACCCATGTACTCATTGCTTTATTACACATAACTTGTTTTTATATATAGACTCAGAAAATGTAAGGACTACCATGTTTAAAATATCTTCATTGATCATGACTATTTCAGTACTGTCATTTTCTATTATTGCCAATCCTGAGCCACAAGAATACCTTGGTTTTAATTACCCGCATAAAGCGCAAAATGCTGTGAGTATCACGTTTGATGATGCCCGTCACAGCCAAGTCGATGTTGGCACTGCGATTTTGAACAAGTACCAAGTCAAAGCAACTTTTTATGTTTCCCCTTTTAACGTTAAGCAGCGTCTAACTCAGTGGCAAGACGCGGTAAAATCGGGCCATGAAATTGCAAATCATACTAGCAGTCATGCCTGTACTGGTAACTTTGAATGGTTACGTAAAAAAAATCTGTCACTAGAAGAAACCAGCCTCGCTTGGCTTGAAAATGATATTCTCAGTGCACAAACTTATTTAACACAGCAATTAGGCGTAACTCCTCGCGCCTTTGCTTATCCGTGCGGTAATACATTTGTTGGCCGGGGCATCAATACCAAAAGCTACGTGCCTTTAATCGCTAAACATTTTGACAGCGGCCGAACTTGGTTAGATGAATCAGCTAACAATCCTAACTTTACAGATTTTGCACAGCTAACAGGGCTTAGAATTGACGGTATGAGTTTTGATGAAATCATTACTATGCTGGAGCAATTACGAGAAAATAATGCCTGGTTGATTTTAGCAGGCCATGAAATTGGTAACGGAGATCAATATACCACAGACGCAAAAGTACTCGAGCAATTGCTGATGTATCTGAAAGACCCTGCTAACGGCTATTGGTTAGATACAGTAAGTAACGTGGGGGATTATGTTAATGCACAACGTGAAAAGTAGATTAACTTCAACGCAGTTAGCGCTAAAAATAGCTTCAATACGAGCTGAATAGTTACACCAAAATAAAGATTAAGCAATTAGTCGCAATATTTTTTAAACATGTACGTGTTTCTAACCGCTTCAAAATGAGCACCGAATTGAAGTGATAAACACACTATTGGTAAGCGGTTCATTTGCTTAGCCATACTAAAAACATTATTAAATTTATAACCATATTTAGAGGCTAATTTAAGCTCATTCACATAAAGGGCTTTATAGACTGGTGGTAAATCGCTCCAATGCATTAAAGCTATTTGAATAACACCTAAATGAACATCTAACTTATAAGGACCGACTTTTTTTGCTTGCTGAATATAGTCATACACGCGATCAGTAGGTCCTTCTTGATAACTTACTACTTGGGCCAAAGCAATCCAAGTTTGCGGCCAAGTTTGCCTAAGCGAAACCGACTTTAATAATGCTTGTTCAATTTGTTGGTAAGTTTGCTGTACATACTCTGATTGCTTACTTGATGTTGTATCAATACCGGCTAAACCTAGCATTTTTATATGAGCTAAAAAATGCCAATAATGAGGATGCTCAGGATCCATAGTAGTGGCTAAAGTAATTGCATTTTCTGCAGCTTTAAACGATGAACCAGACAAAGCGCCATCCGATTCTTGCACAATATTAAGCGCATTAAAGTACCACGCATTTGCACGCATACTTTGCATACTCGTATAAACAATTACAAGCACTATCATGCCTAAAATAACAGCAGGAACGACCTTGAGCATATTTAATTTAGTCATTAAATATACACTCTGTTAGTTCCTGCGGATTAGTTAAAAAAAGCGCAGTGGCCTGCTCTTCACCTATTAATTGCGTTACTGTATTTTTAGCTTTGCTTAAAATAGGAGGTCGACGTTTTACTGAATGGGCATCAGAGGCAACATAGCTCACTAAACCATCTTTTAACATTTGCAAAGATATTGCTTGAGCACTTTCACCCCACTCGCCTTCAATACTCGATGCTGTTAATTGAAAATCACAGCCTAATTTCTTTAAGTGTTGAATATAAAAGAGATTTGATTGAATATCGCGATTGCGTTCTGGATGCGGAATAATAGCCCGTATATTTTTTTTGGCGAGCCACTGTATAAACTTATCGTAGCCTTGTGGCATATGTGAATGTGGTAACTCTAGTAATAAAACGTTTTTATCCGCTATTTTACCAATAAAAGGCAGTTTATTAGCCATAACCATTGCCATGAGCTCTACGTCTAAACGCACCTCAGCAGCAGCAGCTAACTTAACTTTAATCCCTTCATTTTTTGCATGCTGCTGTAAGTTTGCCAAATCGTCATAAATATGAGAAATCAAATTATTGAATCGGCCTACATGTATATGTGGTGTCGCCACCATCTGAGTAATACCATCATTCTCAGCCAACTTTAAAAGCGCTAAAGATTCAGCTAAATCTTTAGCGCCATCATCAATACCCGGCAAAATATGTGTATGAATATCAATCATAACTAACTTAGTTACGCTTGTGGTTTTTCAGGCTGCTGCGAGTAACCGTAATAATCATAGTAACCATAGCTGTGTTCATCATTAGATTTACTCATATCGACCTTATTAAGTACCACACCAGCAATATGCGCTTTCACCTCAAATAAACGCTCTAGGCCGGCTGTGATTGGCTTAGTACGGGTTATGTCGGATTTTACAACATAAACAACCGAGTCAACACTTTGCGCTATTACCAGTGCATCACTTACTGCTTGAGTAGGTGGCGTATCAATAATAATGTGATCATACTGCGCTTTTAATTCCGTGAGTAACTCAGAAAAGCGTGGATGTGATAAAAGCTCAAGTGGATTAGACGGTATTTGGCCGCTAGGCATAATTGTTACACCCGATTGAATATCAATGTGTACACAGTCAGCTAATTGATCTGTGCCAATCATTAAATTACTTAAACCAGGGTGAAATACGGGGATATCGAATCGTTTAGCCAGCGTTGGCTTACGTAGATCAGCATCAATCAGTAATACGTTACCCATTTGTGCCAACGACATAGCTAAATTAGCAGACGTAGTCGTTTTACCTTCCCCTGGTGAAGTAGAAGTCACCGCAATTATTTGATGGGCACGATCAAGGTGAGTTAGTAACAAACTCGTTCGAAAAGTACGTACCGATTCTGCAAATCGGCGGTAGGTGTCCTCTAAATAAGCATGAATTGGAAAATAGCTCTTTTTTGAAACTTTAACATGTGGCAATAAACCTAGCATACGCTGAGCAAGTTTATTTTCTACATCATTTTTGTTTTTAATTGTATCGTTTAAGGCATCAAAAATAAAAGCCATTACTACTGCAAAACCAAAGCTGGCGACAAATGCTAAAATAACAATCAATTTTTTGTTCGGTTTACTTGGGTTTCGTGGTGGAAAAGCACGGTCAGTAAAACGAGCTGCGGCAGAGCTAAAGTCACTGGTTACTTCGGTTTCTTTAGAGCGGGATAAAAAAGTATTAAAAATATTACGATTTGTTTCAACTTCACGCTTTAACTGGTTATATTGTGTTTCTTTACGGGTAATATCTTGATATTCAGCACGAATTTTAGCTAAGTCGCCCTCTAGTGCATTCACTGTTCGCGTTGTTCTATTAAGCTCTTTTTCAATACCAGTAATTAAGCCTTTTATTTGCTTATTGAGGTTAGTTTTAACTGTAGCTAGCTCTGCCTGAGCTGAAATCATTTTAGGGTGCTTAGGACCATAAACTTCAGCTAGCTCACTGACTTTTCGCTCAACCAATACAACTTCGCGTTTAACATCTTGTACTACGCGATGCGAGGTGATTTCAGGCATACTGCCAAGTAGCTCTATATTATCGTTGCCATATTCGTTAATAACGCGGTTAATGCTTTCAAGGTTGTTTTGAGTCGCGCGTGCATCTACTAACTGCTTAGAGGTTTGCTCAAGCTCTTGAGTAACTAGCCCAGCAATACCTTCTATATCAACAAGTTTTTGTTCTTCTCGATAGACTTGTAAGCGTACTTCAGAGCTATCAAGTTGTATGCGTAATTCCGATAAACGCGTATTTAACCAGCTTGACGCCTGCTGGGTAATGCCCATTTTAGCGCGCATTTGGCTTTCTATGTATACTTCACCTACCGTATTGGCCACTAAAGCTGATAGCTTAGGGTCGCTCGACTCAAAACTTACGCGTACTAATTGCGTTTTCATTATTGGAGAAACACTCAAACGCGATTTAAATGCAGCAAGTAAACCTAACATTTCGTGCCCTGCTTGCTCTTCCGCCGAAAGCGCTGAGCTCTCTTTTTTATTTAAAAAGGGTAAAAATTGCTTAACCATGCCTTTTAGCTCGCCAGTTAGAGAGGGCTTAGCAACAAAGTCTGTATGCTCTTTTAAATTAAGTTTAGTAATTACTTCACGAGCAATACTATTTGACTTAATGACTTCAAACTGGGTTAAGTAATACTCTTTTTTAGTCGAGTCTAAGCCATAAATTTCGTCAAAACTCACTGCTTTAGTTTGCTCAGACTCAATCAATAAAGTTGCTGTGGCTACATACTTAGGTATCAACGTTAAAGTAACCATTATAGTTAGTAATGTAACCACACTAGCAAAACCTAAAATTTTCCATTTACTTTGCTTAATAACATTAAGGTAAGCAGCTAAATCAATAACTTCCTCGTTGTTGCTAGGCTTTTCAGATAGTGTATTCATTTTTTATTACTGCCTTAAACTGCTTAAAACAAACGCTGTTCTATTTTTATGGTGTCACCCGCTGCAATTTGGCTGTTTAAACTACCTTTTTGTTGCTGCTGTTTGGTTTGCTCTTTAAAAATGTATATTTTATCAACCGAGGCACGCTCAGTTAATCCACCGGCCAATGCAATAGCTTGATTTACCGTCATAGCTGGCTGGTAAGGATAACCACCTGGTTTTTTTACCTCGCCATGAATATAAAATGGTCGGTATTCAATTACTTGTGCGTACACATTCGGATCCACTAGGTAATCTGGCTGGAGTCCTTCACTTATTATTTGTTCTACTTGCGCTATATTTAAGCCAACAAGTCTAACCTTCCCTAAAAATGGGTAGTTAATATCACCGCTATTACCTAGCAGTGAGATTACATCTAAATCAGGTTGGCCAAAAACTTTAATTTCTATTTTGTCACCTGCGCCTAAAATGTAGTCTTTCGAATTGTTCGCAAAACTCCCAAAGCTTAGTAATAATATTAAGCCAATTAAAATTTTAACTTTCATCATTTCTCTTTAATGCAAATGTAAAATTAAGGCCTACAATTACACGATCAAATTCAATATTATCTTGGGTTGAATTACGGTCTATAAAATCAACATAACCAGTTATCATGCCAAAGTTATTAGCCAAGTAGTTTAAGCCTAAACGCGCATTTTTAACTTTGTCTTTTCGATTAAAATCACCTGAATACTGTTGGTCTACATAATTAGCACTTATTACTGAGCTTAAGTATTCGCTCCAATCATGCTGCCACGTTGCACCGTAGACACTTTCGCGAATGTAATCACCTTGTAATAGTGGGTCTTTAGCGGCACGACTAGTAACTAGCTGTAACGATGAATAAGTAAGTGGCTTCCAAACTGCTGCGGCTTCCCAGCTTAAACCACTAAAGTTATCGCGTACGTTCGACTCAAAATCTTTATTTTGGTAACCCACTTTAAATGAGCCAGTGGTAATGGCTGTTGCTTCCCACTCCATACCTAATAATACTTTGACGTCGTCTGAATCACGAGAAATACCGTTCGAGTCAATTACATCGTAGCGGTAGTTTTCTTGCTTTACTTCTAAGAAAGCACGAGTACCAGCTTGGGTATTATAATAACCAATAATACCTAACATCGGTTTGTCGTAATCGCGGTATTGTGATATGCCCGTAAAGTTTTGATAGTTTTTGTTATAATAGCCCGCAGTTACAGCAACCTGTGCTTTAGAGCTGTGTGCGCCGTATTCATAACGCGCTGTTAAGTTTTGTTGTTGGTAATGAACTAATTCATTAATAACACTGCCTTGACCTTCAGTTAAACCAGCACCACGTGGTTCATACAACCAATCCGCGTCGCCGCTTACATCTAAACGGTGTTGGCTAGTAAATTCTTTGTGGATACTAGCACCCATATTAACTTGGGTAAAATTATCGGTAGTATCTTTATTATGAAACGATGTGCTTGATGCAACATCAAACTTATAACTATCAGGGCCGTCTTCAATAAGTGCTTCTAAACTCGGGGCTATATTCCATATTAAACGCGACTGAGTTGCAGACGGAGTCATAAAAAAGTTATCGTTGCTACTAACGCCTAGCTGTAGTGTAGGTGTTACCTCAGCGCCATCTTTGGTCATTACACTGCCTGACTGTAATTCCACTGCCAATGCTGGTGCGGATAACCCTAACGCTACAAGTAAAGTGATGATTGTATTAGTATGCATTTTTACTTTTAAATCCCTTAAAAATTGTCATAAAGATTATTTTCACATCAAACCATAAAGACCAATGTTTAATGTAATGTAAGTCGTATTCAACTCGCTTAGCCATTTTATCAAGTGTATCGGTTTCGCCGCGCCAACCGTTAATTTGTGCCCACCCCGTAATACCCGGTTTGGTTTTATGTCTAAACATGTAAAATTCTACTTTTTTTCTGTATTCTTCGTTGTGGGCAACCGCATGGGGTCTTGGGCCAACAATTGACATATCACCTTTTAAAACATTTATAAATTGCGGCAGTTCATCAAGGCTAGTACGGCGTAAAAAACCACCTAAAGGAGTAATTCGGGCATCGTTTTTTGTTGCTTGAGTCACCACATA
Source organism: Pseudoalteromonas arctica (assembly GCF_012927645.1). Lineage (GTDB taxonomy): Bacteria > Pseudomonadota > Gammaproteobacteria > Enterobacterales > Alteromonadaceae > Pseudoalteromonas > Pseudoalteromonas arctica_A. The sequence continues at coordinate 300,948 of NZ_JABBMT010000001.1, forward strand.
GCTGTTTTCGGTAACTGTCATCGAGCGAAACTTCCACACTTTTATTTTTCGACCATCTAAGCCATAACGGTCTTGCTTGAATATGATAGGACCTTTAGACGTCAGCTTTATTGCAACTGCAATCGCTAGTAATACGGGAGTCATTAAAGCAACTACAATAGTTGAAACTACTATATCTTCTGTACGTTTTATAAATTCGTGCACGCCAATACAAGGCGCTTCAAACACACTTAACGTATCTACATCACCCACATGTTCAATACGAGCATGTATTAAGTTCGACAGTAAAAAATCAGGCACTATGTGTACGTCTACTGTGGTATCACCTAACTGTAATAATATGTCCGCGATACGCTTTTGTGCTTTCATAGGGAGCGCAATATAGAGTATATCTATTTCACCATTGCGTGCTGCGTCTACCGCGCTTTGTATCCGCCCCTCTACACCTTGCTGCTCTAGTTGTTGGAACAGACGTTCTGGATTTCTATCGTCGTAAAAGCCTTTAAAGTTAAACCCTAGCTCATCGTGTTTAACAATTTCAGCATGTAAATATGAGGCAGATTCAGTAGCGCCGATGATGGCTACATTACGTTGCGATAGACCCAGTTTACGACGATTACGTTTATACAAATACACACCCAAGCGCCAAATGTATAAATACGCAACACTAAGTAACAACCAAATAGCTATTCCCACGCGAGAAAGCGAGTCGCTAAACTTAAATAAAAAAGAAACAACCAGTAAAAACGCAAAGGCAATCAGTACGCTACCCCATGCACAGAGTAGCATTGTTCTAAATTTACCTGCACGCCAAGAACGATAGGTTGAAAATAGCTCAGCACTGTACAAATAACTAAGTGCTACGGTCAATCCAGAGGCAGCATAAATAGAGGTAAGTTTAAAACTGTAAAGTAAGGCTGCACACTGAAAAGCTAAAAACAACGCAAATATATCAAATAATCGGTAAAAATTGGCATCAGAGGAACCTGAGAGTTTAAAAGTCCTTGGAGATGTCATTTTGCTTAATTCCTTTTAGCTGATCCAATATGGGTAGAACCCGAAAAATTCAAAGAGCGCATAAAGCATCAGCTGTTTTGTTCAATTATTGATCTAGACAAAAGCACCACAAATTAGCGGTCAATAATTAATTGTCAATCATTTTAAACAACCACTAATAATATAAAGCCAATTAAAACTCAATTGGCTTTATATTTGCTAAAAGTACTTTTTATTTAAGCGTACTAGAGCGATAGGTGTTATTATTTAACCAGCTTGGTAACTCTACCGTTGGCACTGTTCCATCTTGGTTAATATTGGTTTGGTGGTAAGAGTGTTGGTTCCAAATACGAGTTGCATTTTTCCAAGGCTTGCTGTTATCAGCAGCACCATACACTGTTACACCATTGTTAATACTGTAACGGCTATCGTAATTGTTAGATACAGTGATCAGCTCTGCATTATCATCACCTTCTAGGTCAACCACAATTGGGTATTCCCAAAGCGTTCCTGATGAGTTAGCAACAGTCGATAATACCTCACCATTAAGGCCATTTAACACTCTAACTTTGTAGTGATCTTGTACAATAACTTCATCAATACCATCGCCGTTAAAGTCATAGCCACTAACACCTATTTTACCGCTCCATTCATCATCATTAGCTACAGACCAAACTAAATCGCCATATTTGTTATACATATCAACAGCGGTGTAGCCTGCGTAAACAATACCTAAATCATCAGTTCCTAGGAATGTAGATATAGCCTGTACACCACCGCCTAAATTAGCAGGGTTGGTTACTTGCCACTTAACATTACCATTGTGCTCAAGTACAGTAAACACACTGTCTTCTTGTTTGTTAGTTGGATTACTAATAACAATTTCAGGAGAAACATCATCATCTAAGTTAATAATTGAGCTAAACCACATAGCTCCTGGCTCACCATATTGCCATAATTGTGCACCATAAGAATCGTACAAGCCACCACCCGCGAGTACTTCTTGAGTGCCGTTATTATCAGCATCAAAAGTTGTTGAAGCGGCAGACCAATTAGTAGTGTAAAGCAAACCGGTTTCGTAACTTAATACATTATTACCTGTTACTATTTCTACTATTCCATCGTTATTAATATCACTTAATGTAACAGCGCCTAAAGGTTTACCCGATTTTGCGAGCTCCTTCTTGACTTGTCCTAAGTTGTTAACAACTTGAACTACTGGTGATGTATAGTCGTTTAAAACAATTTCGACAATACCATCGCCATCTAAATCAGCAGCTGCAATTGAATTACGTGAGTCACTAAAGACCCCACCGTTTTCATAATTCCATAACTCTGACCCATCGATACCACTTAATGCTCTCACTAAACCAGGTTTAGCAAAACCATTACCACGAAAAGAAGTAATAATCACATCAGAAACATCGTTATTATCGATCACCCCGTCACCATTATCGTCATTCAGTTGAGCAACAACGGGAGTTGAGATAACTTGATTGTACTCTGGCATAAAATCACTTGAATCCCAGCTCCACTTTTGTTGCATTGTAAATGGCGCTATTGGTTGAGCGCTTGATGGTAAATCGCCTTTAAACTCACCACCTAACAACGCCATTGAACCATAGAAACTTTGACCAATAACAGGCATTTTAGCCGTACCATATAAACCTGTAATGTCGGCATATGGCGCTAAAATTACACCTTTCCAATGGTTACCTGAAATATTTAACTTTTCAGCATTTGCAAAGTTAAATACCGTTTTACTTGAATGATGGCGTAAGTATGCAAAGCTTTTGCTTCTAACAACGACTTCGTCATTACCGGTAATATTAAAAATCACAGTTGCACCACTCGGTATACCCCATACTTTAAAAGTACGTGCTTTGGCAAATTGGCGCGCATCTACATTAAATACCTGTGTTGATGAGGTGTGATCGCCTTCTAGGTATAGCCCCCCCCACCAATGTTTAGCTGTACCGGTCGCATCAAGCTGGTTTAACTCAGCGCTTAAATCTTTATAGCTTTGTTCTTGCTCATCAAAGTTAAATGGCATGGTCGATTCATCTTGATTAGACAGGATTTTAGAACCCCGTTCCATGCCCCAACGAACCCCCCAATGAATATCAGTACCACCACCAGCGATCATGCTACCCACATATTGACGACCATATTTAAATTCGATGCTTGATTCACTAATTAAATAGAACTCATCTCGGTTAGAAGGGCGTAAAAAACCGACTTTATAACCTTTTATATCAATTTTACCTGCAGCTATTGCACCTTTTGCTGCCCCAAAATTTGATTTGAAATCTTCAAAAACAAATGCAGAAAAATTATTAGCAACACCTAAGTCTGCCGCTAATGTTGTTGAGCTAGCTAAAGTCAGTGCAATCAGCGCACTTAACTTCTTATATTTTAATAATGAGTTAGTCATTTTTTCCCTCAAGAACGAAAAGTATATTAATGGCACTAAACTACTGTCATTTGTTTAATGAAGACAACAGCCCATCAAATCGATAAAGCGTATTATATATACAAATAAAACCAAATGAAACAAAAAACACTACAAAAGTACCAGAATGATAACGCAGATAAAGATTCGAAATTTAAAATCAATAGGTTATGTGAATATGGAACATAAAAAATACGAATAAAAAGAACAAGTGACCAGATAATGTTAACAGGATATTACCAATTGTGGTGATGGGTGCTTTTGTCTATACATTTGAATTATGCCCATTATGAGCAGTCGCGCACAGTAGCCCTATGGATAAAAGTTATTTTTGATCTCAAGTTTTTATCTTATTAATATTCATAAGCCAATAACTCTTGGCGTCTTCTTTTTTAAGAGTTCAAAAACTAAAAACAAAAAATAAATTGCAATGACAGTATTAAAATAGGGGAGTAAGTCAAATAAAAGCGAACCACTAGATACGATTTTCAGTTCTATTTTATGTAAAAATCTAAAAATAATTAAATGAAGCGGAAATATAACTATTGATGAAACTGCTAATAGTTGAAATATTGCTCTAGACTTTATACTTTTACTAATCAAAAATACTATGAAGATCCCCAAACAAGCAATTACTGGATATAGTAGAGGAAAAACACCAAACTGCAGCTCTCTCATATCAACATTTCCATTCAATAACGCTAAATAACAAAATATTAGAACAGAAAAAAACAATAACAAATAAGTTTTAGTCTTATTATTTAATAAGGGATTACTGAAAAAATCCACCTTTTTGATTAAAGCCCCTAACTGGTAGAAAAAAAGCCCAATAACTGCAGAGTCTATTGACCAAAATAATCGGTCCGAAATTAAATCTCTATTTAGCAGCATTATTACAAGCATAACTGAAGAGAGCATAGTACTGTGTATCGTCTTTAATGAAGAAAAAAATATAGCTTGTGCTAATGAAATAACGATTAAACAAGGAAAGAACCAAAGAACCCCATTGATATGAAAGCTATCGGCCTGAGATGTAATTAAACGACTCAAAGGATCAAACCACTTCATATTACTTGCTTGACCATCACCAAAAAAATGTAATGGTAACCAAAATAAATAGGAAACGAGAAAAAAGAAAATAAAAGGCAGTACTAACCTTTGGCTTAATTTAATTAATGCTTGTTTAGTGGTATCTGCAGTGGATGCTAAAAAGCCAGACAAAAAGAAGAATAAAGGCATATGAAATGAGTATATCAAGGTATATATATCCTCATTTAACCAAGCAGCATGACCAAGTACAACTAGTGCAATTCCTATTGCCTTCATGTTATCAATATAGTTTATACGCGTCATAATTAAAAAAACTTATCTCGTATTAAAAGGTATGCAAACTTAGTGTTTGTAACTAAGTAACGCTTCCACATTCTGCCTGGTTCTTGAATTACCCTATATAGCCACTCTAAACCTGCTTTTTGCATCCACTGCGGTGCACGCTTTACTTTACCTGCTACAACATCGAACGTACCGCCAACCCCCATTACAAAGTCAACACCAAGCTTGTCTTGCCATTTATTAATAAAATTTTCTTTTTTAGGCGAGGTAATAGCTACAAATAGTAACTTAGCGCCCGATTCGCGTATTTTAGTGACCACGGCTTCTTCATCCTGCCCCTCTTTATTTCCAAAGAAATAACCATCATGATAACCAGCTATATTTAAATTAGGATTTTGTGCTTTAACTTTATCTACAGTCTTGCTTACAACTTCTTCGGTGGCACCCAATAAAAAAACAGGAAAGTCTCGCTTGGCACTCATGGCTAACAATTCATGAAAAAGGTCAACTCCTGCTACACGCTCCGGCACATCGTGTCCTAAAAAACGTGCACCGAACACTACACCCATACCATCGATATTAATTACCTCACACGCTTTAACCGACTCAGCTAAAGCAGGATCTTTTTGCATATTAACTATTTTGGCTACATTAACCACAACATGCTGTAAAAAGTGCTTTTGCTCAATTCTATTTTCAATAAAAGACACCGTCTCTTGCATAGTGGCAATATCCATTGGTGCTTTTAAAAATTCAATGCGTTTCATTGTTGAGTCCGTTTTTAAAGTTGTTCAATAACTGCACTTTTGGGGCTATTCATTTTTTGTCGATTAAAATAAGCAAACGAATAATATACCCATGCTTGTGTCCAACGCACATAGTCAACCTTATTGGTAAAGTACTTATTTTTTTGATAAATAAAGCGCTGCTTTTTAGGCATATATAGGGTTTGAATAGCGCGGTTTATTACTTTTTCGGCCATCGCAAAGTCACCTGGCGTTTTACCTACTTTTAATAATGTAAAAACAGCTTGCGATACACTGTGCATATCGAGTGGGTAGCGATTATTATTGTAATATTTTGCAGTGCCATCTTGCTCAAACAAATGCGTTTTATAATAAGTAAGTCCTTTTGCAATTGCCGATTCAAACTCATCAATTTGCAATTCATCACTCAGTAAGCGCAATGCCTCTAGGTTATAACCGGTATGAAAGCCATCAATAAACTGATGATGGTGGCGAGCACCATATACCCAAGAGCCATCAGCCCCCTGCTCACTTACCGACTGCCTTGCAGCATTTAAAGCAAGCAGTTTGTAATGCTGGTTGTTAGTCAACACGGCAACCTTTGCAACCCATGCAGCGCCCCAAAGGCTAGCATTATGTACAAAGGCAGTTTCCCCTGGTATATAGCCAAAAAACTGTCTGCCATCACATTCTTTGTATAATGTTTTAACAATAAAATGAGCGCTATCAATTGCAGGCTCTGAGTATTTTTTATCATTGGTGATTTCACTTAACGCATATAAAGCCTGTGCTACATAGATAGTGGTAATTACGTTCGGCTTGCCTTTGGGCACAAAAAAAGCGCGTGCATTCCAGTCAAAGTGATAACCCCAGCAACTATGTTGCCAAATAGATTTATCACTTTGCTGAGTCAGTAACCAATCAGCTAGCTTTATTGCTTCATCTAAATACATTTTCTCATTGGTTGTTTTATAGTCTTCTAATAAACCTAATATAAATAAACCAATGCCCTTAGGATTGCGCTTTTTTGGCACTGCACATATTGGCCGCAAGTTAATTGCTAAACGTTTGTGAAGTTGTATCCAAACAAGCCCGACAACACCCCGCTTGAATCGAGGAAATAATTCAAACAGTTTACTGTTCAGTCCATCAAATGGGTCTTGGCCTGAGTAACTCGCATTTTTTGCCTTATTTAATAATAGCTTTTTGCAATAGTTACTATCTAACATTACTTAATTGCTCCCAGCTCTTTATAAATATTCTGTATTTGAGGAATAATAACTGTAGGACTGAAATTATTTAAAAATTTTTCTTTCGCAGAGAGTTCCATTTGTTTAGCTTCTAAAGGCTTTTCAATTAACTTTTCCATTGCAGATTTTAGCGCCTCAACATCACCTGGCTTAATAAGCAAACCATCTACATTATGTGTTATAGCATCTGGGATACCGCCAGCTGTAGTTGCGATAACAGGTATATTACATGACATAGCTTCTAGCACTCCCATCGGAAAACCTTCGTTATAGCTTGGTAACACATATGCATCAGCCAACTTTAAAATATTAATCTTTTTGTCCCCAGCAACCCAGCCAAGTAATTCAACGCATTCATCGAGTCCTAACTCATTAACCATTGCCTGATATTTTTTAATATCGCCATCACCACCAAGCAACAATCTAGCTTTTGGGTGTGCTTTAACAACACCTTTAAAAGCATTTATTAAATCAGATACACCTTTACGTTCACCTAATCGTCCCAAAAATATAAAATTAAAGTTATTAGTTTTTTCTTTTTCTATTTCTAATTTAGGAACGGCATTATAAACCACAACTCCTTTTTTAGGATCGTCGAGTATCGTGTTAAGCCAACTCAGCCATTGAGTAGATAAAACAATAACCTTATCTACAGAGTTAAAGGTTGCCCTTACTTGCGCTTGTTTAAGTTCATTGCATTCATTTTTATAAAACTCTCTAAATTCAGATCCATGTAAATGTAAAACCACTTTTGTCTTAAAATACTTAATCAGCTTTATCAATTTCGATTTTCTCGTATAGCTCCCCCTAGAAGCCATATGTATGTGTACTAAGCCAACGTCATAAATCATTAATTTAGTAACTAACTTAATAATACAAAGTAAATAATTGAACAGCTGGCCTAGTATACCAAAACCAGTATTGGTTGAATGACTTACTAAAATATCAGTATTTGTGTTATAAAAAAAACCTTCACTCTCGTAAACATTTAATACTGTTGCAATGCCGCCTTGTCCGTTTTTATCTGTAGCAATTGTTAGATTTATTGATTTCTTCACATTAAAACTCTCTTATAGCCTGCTTTATTTTGCCGTTTTTAGTCCTTGAAATTGCATCAACTTTTTTTATATTCACCTTAATAGACTCACCTAACCTTTCTTTTGTGTTCAAAATTAATTTATATTTTTGGTCTTTATTAAATAACGACTCATCAACGACAACCAAAATAACAATACTTAGATCTTTTTTCTGTACAAACTGGGTCCCCAATAAACCTTCAACTCCTTTAGGGATATGATTTAGTATATGCACTTTCTGTCCATCTTCAGCAACTAGGTAATCTCCTGTTCTTCCTTCTATAGAATCAACAATTGGAAATACTCGACCACAGGGGCAATTTTTTTCGTCTGACAATATAACGTGATCGCCTGTTTTATAACGTATTAATGGATAAAGGGAATTATTAAAATTAGTCCCAACAATCTCAGCTCTATCACGACCATCTTCTGTTTTTCCAGCGGGCAATAATTCTACATGAGCGTAGTCTGTTAATATGTGATATCGCCCATGCTCACAACTTGCAATTGCAGCTACACGTTCAAATAAACCATACCAATCAAAAACAGTACATTTAAAACGTGTCTCAATTAGGTGTTTATCTTCCTTTTTTAGTGATTCAGATGAAGTAACAACTGACTTTATTTCACCTGGGTAATATTCATTATTAATTTCTAAATACTTAGCTAACGTCGCTATAGAAGAGGGGTAAGCTTGAATAACTTGTACACCAAAATTAACCATTGCATTTATATATGACTGTAAGTTTGTAGGTGCCATATGAAAAGATGAAAGCATAATCATATTTTCAAAATAGGAATAACGCCAAAATGGCGCCTGTTTTTGTTCGAGCGGTACAATCATATCACCCCTGATCCAGGCTCGCTTATCACCCTCTTTAAATCCAGCCCATGCTAAATCTCTATTAATAAAAGCGTGCTCAGCTATGACCGATTGGAAATTTTGTGGAATAACTAAAGGCGCGCCAGTTGTACCACTCGTTGCACCTTTAATTACCGCACCTTTTTTGGGTGATAAAAATTTATTCTTATTGCTATTCACTTCCAATTTATCAATAAAAGGGAACGTTTTTAAATCAAGGTCATAACTTTTATAATATTCAACAGTATTACGTGCTTGTTTAATAGTTTTATTCAATGCTTTATCATGATATTTACTTAAAAGCTCAGAGTCATACTCATGAGCAATTAATTCTTGAGTATACTGTTCACATTTATTGTTTTCTCTTAGCTTTTTTCTTACTAATGAACGCGTACTCAAAAAAATATTTTGAATTAAAACTGGGCTTTTTTTATAAATTTTACTTGTAAACATTATAGTAATCCTTTAAAAGACAAATATTGGAAAACACACTTATTCACAGGACCAACTTAAATGAGCACTTAACCTAAAACTTACTGAAATCATCTTGCATTCCTTCTAGATTCAACTAAGTACATTGCGCTAATTAAAAAGAGTAAGGCTGGAGTTTTAGTCGTCAAAGCATTATTTGTTAATGATACTAAAATAAAAACAACCAGAGCGACTCTGGATGAATTTCTATTTCTACCCAATGCAATTTTAAGTGGTAATTTATAGCAACTTAAAAACAATAAAGCTGTACATATGATACCAAAACTAACAATCCAGCCTATTATATAATTCTCAATTACATCTATTTGAATATAAAAAGCGATATTGTTCAATAAAGAGTGTGAGGCTCCAAAAAACCATTCACTTGGGCTTAATTGTTCAAGAATTAAAAAAACATCAAATCGGGCTTGAGCACTGCCATCAATATGCAGTTTACTTAGTATGCGTGTACCGAGGGGAGTCAAAGTTATTACTAATACTGTGAAAATGGACGCAAAAAAAGCCAACGCTTGTATTACCGCAAAGCGCACTTTTGACACGCGAACCCCTGCTGCTATAAATTCAGGTACCTTAGGTGCGACTAAAATAAATACACCGAGTATGAATATGCCTGTTGCAGCTCGTCCACCAAAAGCGAACAGCGCTAACGTAACCATAGTAAAGTAAATTAAATAGGGGATTCGTGTATAACTCATTAATATCGGCGCCAGCGCTGCCGTAATTAATGCATTATTAAGAGGATGAGTTAACAGTGCTGTTGATCTAAAGTGAGTAAACTTTGAAAATTCTACGGACATTAATGTACTAACAGATATAAACTCTAAAATGGCTATAATTGAATTTATGAATAATAAGTATGCAAGCAACGTTAATAGTTTATTTTTATGAGTGATACTCAACTGACTCAATAAATATAGAGCTAAAAGCGGGGCTACCATTGTATCGACCAAGTAAGCCATCCCCGACGTACCAAATCTAATTAAGCCGTAAAATATAACAAATACAATACACAATAAACTTATTAGCCATGATGCTCTAAGCTCTCTTAGGCTGGTTAAAGGTACATCAATACCTCTTCTAAGCGTAAAAATGGCAACTGTTAACATTAAAATATAAGTGGAGATGTGAATTTTTACTAAAGGGCTCCCCCCTTCGGATACGTATTTAACACCTAAGTTTTCTAGTAAATATCCGCCAAAAATAAAAGCAAACAAAAACGTAAACACCATTACTTTATATATATTTTCACTTTTCATTTATTACCCATGCTTTACATTTTTTATAATTCAGTAAGGCAAGCACGCATGAAAAGATGCTCACGCCAATAAGTACATCAATAATAATATTAACTATGGGTATATCTATTGTCACAAAGTTATAAACACGTAACTCAGGCAGGAATATAGCCATACTCAAAGTTGAAATGAAAATTTTATATATCTGTAACGGCACCGCGTATTTATATCCTTTTTTTAACGATAACCATAGGCTCATAACTAAGGCGATAATATTAGCAATTAAAAAAGCACTCGCCGCACCTATCAAACCAAAAGGAGGAACCAAAGTGACTAATAATAAAAGGTTTAATATTAATGAAAAAACACTTATTTTTGGCAGATATTTAGTGTTTAAAGAGAACTGTAAACCGTGATCTATATAATGCGCCTTCAAATTTAAAACAAACACCCCTGCGCATAGAATATAAATAACAGTAGAACCTTGTGATAAATATTCTTCACTAAGCAATAAGTGCGTTATCGGCTCGGCTAAAATGCAAAATCCAACTAAAGCAGGCATTGCAATTAAACACAATAAAGTTAAATATTCACCATGGGCTTTGTACAAAGCAGCTTTATCGTTTATTTTTTTTGTCAATTCAGGATAACTTGGCAAGGCTACAACCATAAAAATAAGTGCGCCAATCCCTAATAAAATGTTTGATATAGCGGCGTAAATACCTGTTTGTGCTAAATCTAATTTATCTGCAATAAAATAACGATCTAAACGGCTTGATATTACTGCAACTAAACCACTGGCCATAAGTGGTAAGCCATAGGAAAAAATAGCCTGAGCATCTGCAGTTTTAAGTTTATTAATACTAATTTTAAACGGTTTAAATACAACTAAACCTGCAGCTATGTAGCTTAAAGCAAGGGCTGATAACGCAGAAAGGATATTAGGAGAATAAACTAGCAAGCTGCCTGTAATTCCTATAGCCAAAATGGATTGAGTAAGTACGGCAATTCTATATTGGTTTAAACGCTCCATTATACGGGCTAATTCAAGATAGAATTGATAGAGGGCTTTAGTTAAAAAAACTAAAAATGTAGTTAAAAACGTAGATAAGGTTAATAAACCTGTTAAATATAACCCCAAGCTAACTAATGCTAAAGCTGGCAATGTGCAGCAAAAAATAATTGAGCTGGCAATCGCTGCAAAATTATCATGTTCGTCTGCTTTTTTACTAGGAAGTAAACGCAGCATGCTAGAGTTAATCCACTGCGCAGCTACCGCTCTTACAACTTCAACCGTTAATAGCATTAATGCCAACATTCCGTATTCTGCTGTAGTTAATAACTTGGTATGAATACTAATTAATGCAAAAACACTAATTGCAGAAAAAATTTGCACTGGAGCATATTTAAGTAGTGCATTAAACATTATTGTTATCGCTCAATCTTAAAACAAGCTCATTATAAATGGCCTTATATTGTTTAATTATCTGTGAAGTATTAAATAACTCTTTTAACTTTTTCACAGATAATTCTCTATCGAACTTATTTATACATGTGGTAATTTCATCAGTGGTTGTTGACTCTGTTAAATAAAGAATGCCTATTGATTGAAAAAACTCTTTTTTCTCAGCAAGTATACCGACTTCTGTACAGACTAAAGGAAGCCCCGTGGCTAAAATTTCAAGCGGGACCAAGCCAAAGGTTTCTTCTTTTGAAGTGAAAATGCCACAATTAGCATTGTTATAAAGCTCAATTAATTCGTATTTGTTTTTTCTGCCTAAAAAGGAAACTGACTTTTCTAGTTGTAACGTTTCAATTTTACGCTCTAGTTGTTGTGCATATTCTTTATTCGACTTCCCTCCTACTATATCTAAACGGCATACAATACCGTTTTGATTAAGCATATGTATGATGTCTATAGATTGCTCAATATTCTTTTTAGGGTTAATCAAGGCACACGTTATAAACTTGATTTCATGGGGAGGGTGCTCAATTAGTTGATTTTTTTTAACGCTATTAAAAAAGCTGTCATCTATCGGGTTATAAATTATGTTTGATTTAATATTACTTTTAGCAAGTGCTTGTTTTAAAATATCACCAACAACAAACTTTTTATCTCCTAGATGCCGGGTAAACTTGGGAATTATTTTTTCATATAAAAAGTTATTAAAAAATCCAAAGTTATGTCGCCCGATTTTTTTATAACTATGAACAGTAACAACCGACTTCCCTCTAAAACCACTGCCGATTAGTGCACTCCAAAAATGGGTATGTACTAAATCAGGGTTTAAGATTTTTAATAATTTACGCACATGCCAATTTTGCCAAATAATGCCGGGGATTTTAAATTTAGTTTGCTTACTCGATGTAGGCAGCCAAATAAAATCAACATTATCCGATAAAGGAATAACTCGCCCTGTAAAAGGGATTTTACTTTGTGGATCTAGCCCGATAATGGTAAACCTAAAGTTAGCATCATCATGGTCAGCCAAATATTCTGCAAACATTTGGCACACACTATCTACGCCACCACAATTGTTACTGCCCCAGTCATAGGTAGAAAGGGGCATAATTAAAGCGATATGTTTTTTAGGCATTATTGATATTCTTATTAATACACATTCAAAACTCTTTATTCATATTTCAAGCTTTAAAGAATACCACGAGTATCGATAACAACTTTTGATGCAAACTCGGTTTTATCTGCAGCTTTAAATTGCTTATGATCGACCAATACTACGACTACATTTGCTTGCTCTAGTGCGCTTTCAAGTGATACTAAGCTAACATTTTTATCTGCTAGGTTAGCTGGTAGCTCTGAAATATTTGGCTCTACCGCAAGTATTTCACCAATATTTTTTGCTGCTAACTCTTCAACAATATTTAATGCTGGGCTCTCACGAAGATCGTCAATATCCGCTTTAAACGCAAGGCCTAAGCATGCAATTACTGGACGTTTAAATTCATCAGCGGCTTTTGCTACTTTTTCAATTACGTAGAATGGTTTTGCGTCATTAGTTAAGCGTGCTTGTTTAATTATTTTTGCTTCGTCTGGGCAACTTGCAACAATAAACCAAGGGTCTACCGCAATACAGTGGCCGCCTACACCTGGGCCTGGGTTTAAAATATTTACGCGGGGATGACGGTTAGCAAGCTTAATAAGCTCCCACACATTAATTTTTAATTTGTCACAAATTACCGACAATTCATTGGCAAAGGCAATGTTTACATCGCGAAATGAGTTTTCGGTTAATTTTGCCATTTCAGCGGTACGCGCATTGGTAATAATACACTCGCCGCGCACGAAAGTTTCGTATAATTTAACCGCTTTTTCGCTACATGCTTTGCTCATACCACCTATAACGCGGTCATTTGACACTAGCTCTTGTAATACATAACCAGGTAATACACGCTCTGGGCAATGAGCAATATTAATGTCGGCGGCATCGCCTTTATCTTGCGGGAACATTAAGTCAGGGCGAGCCTCACTTAACCACGCGGCTAATTGCTCTGTTGCACCTACTGGTGACGTACTTTCTAAAATAACCAAGTTACCTTTTTCAAGCACTGGGGCAATCATTTTTGCAGCCGATTCAATATAGCTTAAGTCTGCACTGTGGTTACCTCTTTCACTGTGAATAAACGGTGTTGGTACGGCTACTATAAACGCGTCGGCTTTTTCTGCCGTTGTAGTCGCTCTTAAATTTCCGGTAGACACTACGCCGCGTACAATTATGTCGAGATCGGGTTCTACTATATGTATTTCACCGGCATTAATGGTATTAACTGCTTTTTCGCTTATATCTAAACCTATTACTTGCATACCGCGCGATGCGATAACCGCTGCAGTTGGTAAACCTATGTAGCCTAAACCAACAACTGAAACTGTTTTAATTGTCATTATTAAATCCTTAAAAAAGTTTTAAACTTTATTTTAATCTTTAAAGTGTTGCTTAATTCTAGCTACAATGCGCTCACACGCTTTACCATCACCATAAGGGTTATGTGCACGACTCATTGATTGATATTCTTGAGCGTTCGTTAGTAAGTTATTCACTTCACTCACAATGCGGGCTTTGTCTGTACCTACTAATTTAACTGTGCCTGCTTTTACCGCTTCTGGACGCTCAGTGGTATCACGCATAACAAGTACAGGCTTGCCTAAGCTTGGTGCTTCTTCTTGTACACCACCTGAGTCGGTTACGATTATGTGAGCTTGATTCATTAAGTACACAAATGGTAGGTAGTCTTGCGGCTCGATTAAATGCACATTATCAACATTTTTTAATATGCGATTTACTGGTTCGCGTACATTAGGATTTAAATGCATTGGGTATAAAATTTGTGTATCTGGGTGGGCAGTTGCAATTTCTACCAATGCCTCACAAATTCGCTCAAAACCGCCACCAAAGCTCTCACGGCGGTGCCCTGTAACTAAAATAAGCTTTTTAGTTTCATCGAGTTCTGGGAATTTAGCTTTTAGAGTTGAAATTAAAGCGGTGTCGGTTTTTACTTTATCAACCACTTGTAATAATGCGTCAATAACGGTGTTACCAGTAATTACGATATCGTCAGCACTTACTGCTTCATTGAGTAAGTTTTGCTGCGATGTTTGCGTTGGTGCAAAATGCAGCTTTGTAATAGCACCAGTAAGCTTGCGGTTACCCTCTTCAGGCCATGGTGAACTTAAATTACCGGTCCGTAACCCTGCTTCTACGTGTCCTACAGGAATTTGCTGATAAAACGCCGCTAAACTAGCAGATAAAGTAGTGCTGGTATCGCCATGAACAAGCACTAAGTCTGGTTTAAACTCTTCAAGAATAGGTTTTAGATCTAACAAGATATTTGTTGTGACATCGTATAAGCTTTGACCCGGCTTCATAATATTTAAATCGTACTCTGGTATAATTTCAAATAGCTCTAAAACTTGGTCAAGCATTTCACGATGCTGTGCAGTAACACATACTCGTGCGTTAATACCTTCTGCTGCGTTGAGTGCTTTAACAAGCGGTGCCATTTTTATTGCTTCAGGTCGCGTACCAAAAATACTTAATACTTTAACAGCCATGATTTCCCTTAATTTCTTACTAACCGATTGTGCATCAATTTATACATTACGCTATAATTTTATATCTCTTCTAGCAAACTACGCTTTACACAGCTCCTAGCTCAAAACTGGTATCAAAATGGTTTTTTTATAACATTTTTTGAGGTATCAGTAAGCAATATAGTTTCTTTTATACTGGCCTGTACTGATTCGTTTACAACATAATGAATAAACGGTTTGTCTATTAAGGGTACCATTTCCTTTGGTGTTACTCTGATAACAGTCTGCATCTAGTGCCACAACAGGCAAGACTACTTTTAATATTTGCAACTTTTCAGTTATTCCGTAGCCTTCTAAATTCGCCAGCTAACCACTAAACTTTGAATACCACACACTATATATGGGTGTATATTATACACAAGACATACAACCACTCAAGCTAAAAACAGTCTTTATTATTGCTAAATGTTAATAAATTGTTGCATTTATGGATTTCGCTTTTTTTACAGCCTATCATTTTAGTTTTAATGGGAATATAATTACCGCGTTAACTTTTTATGGATGGGCTTTGTGCGCGTAGGATTTTGCATCATTATATTAGTGTCTTTTTTTGCTTGTGCACAAGACATGCTTTTGCATTTGCGTAATAGCGATATAATAAGCCGTGCCAAACAATTTTATGGTGATGCTGGCCATCAACGAATAAAAACATGGCTAAATTTTATTGACGACTCAGCAGATAAAAGTGAGTGGCAAAAAATTCATTTAGTGAATGATTTTTTTAATAAGCATATAAAGTACAAAACCGATGACGAGCTTTGGCAAAAAACAGATTACTGGGCCACGCCACTAGAAAGCTTAGGCGTAGGTATGGGTGATTGCGAGGACTATGTTATTGCAAAATACTTTACATTAATTGCCTTAGGTATTCCAGAAGATAAAATTCGGTTTATGTATGTGCGCCAGCGTACGATTGATCAGCCACATATGGTGTTAATATACTTTGAACAACCTAATCAGATACCGCTTGTGTTAGATAACTTTCATACTAAGTTAGTACCTGCAAGTAACCGCAGTGATTTAACTCCTATATATAGTTTTAACGGTCAAGGTTTATGGTTGGCAAAATCCAAAGGCTTGGGTAATAAGGTTAAAAATAGTCGTGGTGTTTCTGCTTGGAATACTATGCTTGAGCGAATTGAACAAGGTGAGCTTGCACCCGCCAACGGTAACAATAAAGGAACTAGTAGTTATGTCTCGAATTTTTAAATATGGATTGAGTTTAAAAACCCAAGTATATGGCTTAATCATATTAATTTCGGTGCTTTCATTTGGTGTACGTATTATCACCGATGTAAATACAACCCGAAATTATCTACAAACGCAAATGGCCAGCCACGCGCAAGATACTGCTACCAGTCTAGGGCTTTCTATATCACCTTATTTAGAAAACGATAGCCTAATGATTGCAGAGACAATGGCAACGGCTATTTTTGACTCTGGTTATTACAATGAAATTAAATTTACCGATGAACAAAACAATCTGGTTTTTGAGTTGCAAAACCCTAAACGCGTTGAATCGGTTCCTACGTGGTTTATTGGCGCTGTTGAGCTTAGTCCGCCCACTATGCACTCAGAAATAAACAACGGTTGGATGATGGCTGGTACACTTGATGTAACCAGTCATACAGGACAATCATATTTGACTTTATGGCAACACACATTACGCAGTTTATATAGCTCATTTTTATTATTAGCAACCTCTTTGGCTATTGCGTTTTTAATATTACGCGCGGTCTTTAAGCCGTTAAAAGCGGTAGAAAATCAAGCAACGTTAGTTACTCGTAAACGTTTTACTTTAAATAAAGAAATACCAGCTGCTCGTGAACTGCGCGCTGTTACTCAAGCTATAAACAATATGGTTATAAACTTACAAAGTACCTTTGACTCACTAACAAAACAAACTCAAGCACTCACCGAAGAAGTTTACATTGATCCGTTAACTGGGCTTGCTAACCGCAAGTCGTTTGAAAACCACTTTAACTCTGTCGTTAATAATATTTCAGACGATTCACCAATTACCGCGTTGATGCTTACCCTACCCTCATTAAATAATATAAACCAGGTTGTGAGCTATCAAGATGGTGATCAGCATGTACTCGATGCGACAGAATTACTTAAACGCGTTGCTGACGAGTTACCAAACTCCACTGTATTTAGGCTTAACGGGGGAACATTTTTGTTACTCGCCCCGTATGACATTTTATTTTTAAATAAAGCTCGCCTTCAGCTTAGTGACAAATTAAGCCAAAAAGAAAATAGCCTGCATATAAATGGTTACGCTAATTTAGCGCTAGTTGCCATTGTGCAAGGCGCAAGTGTTGGTGAGGTGCTGTCGCAGCTTGATATAGGCTGCACACTAGGCGAAGACACAGCTATAGGCGATCATGATAAAGAATCGCTATTTAGCGTTAACCAATGGCGTACGCTAATTAAATCGATTATAGATGCCGGTGAAGTCAGCTTTTCAGTGCAACCAATTAAGCAAGCCAATAAAACTGACTCTCTATGTTACTTTGAGGTATTTGCACACTTTATCCATAATAGTAAAAAAGTAAATAATGGCCACTTATTTGCAATGGCCGAAAAGTTAAATTTAACCGTAGAACTCGATAAAAAAATTATACGTAGCTTTATCGCTATAAAAGAGCAATATCCAAATCAGACATTTGCATTAAACATTAGTAAGGCATCCTTGTATTCAGCTGATTTTATACAGTGGCTTACCCTTTACTCGCATACCAAGCCTGTTATAAAAACGAACTTGCTGTTTGAGTTGCACGAAATAAGTTTGTTATATAATGTACATATTGCGTCGTTACATATAGATGCGATTAAAGAGCTGGGTATTCATGTCTGTATTGAACACTTCGGTACTAGCTTAACGTCATTTAGGTATTTACAAGGCCTTGATATTGAATATGTTAAAATTGACGGTAGTTATATCCAAGATTTAGTAGCTAATCCACAAAGCCAATTTTATATTCAAACGGTTAACAATATTTGCCACGGTTTTGGCATTAAAGTTTTAGCCTGCTTAATTGAAAAATCTGAGACTTTAGAAATACTTGAATTTTTAGGGTGTGATGGTGTTCAAGGCAATTTGATACTACCACCATCAAAAATCATTAAATCTAATGAAAATGGCGTAAATAAAGAGTTTACTTTTTGCACCGATGCGCTAAAATTTTGCAATTAGTATTCAAGTTCAAGCAAGGACGAAAAATGAAAAAATTAATTCTGGCAGGCTTAATAGCTACCGTATCCGCTCTTATTGCTCTACCAAGCTATGCACAACCAGATAATGATGCTGTGCTTCAAGAAGTAAATACAGATGGTATCATAGATATTCTTAATAATGTAACAGCAGATACAGCACCTGAGCAACTACGTAAAGAGCTAGTTGCTGCATTGAATCAAGCGTGTACAAACAAAAACAACATATTAAATAATGACTCTGAAGATAAATTAGACAATAACTCACCTGAAAATAATGAGGGAGGCAATTGGTTGAAAGGATCATTCGCGAATGATGTTTGTTGTAATACCGCAGATATCGATATCTTGGTGAATACTGTTGTTAATGAATTAGGTGCAGATAATCTGCTAATTTCTGACTTTTTAAGCAGCCTTTCATCTACATGTTCAAACTCTGATGCAATCACACTTGCTGCAATTACTGCGGGTGTTGATGCAACAATTGCTTCTGAAGCTACGGCTGCAGGTCCAAGTACAGGTCAGCTGGCTCCGCCACCAGTAGTAAGCTTACCAACATTACCCACACCTCCAGGCTCTGGTGGTACAGGCGGTGATAACGGTATATCTGAAGTCGGCAATTAATACCAATCTAGCAGGTTGATATAAGTTTTACTTTTAGTATATTTAAATGCAGCCTATTGGCTGCGTTTTTACTTTGTTTGAGTTTATTTTGAATCGTTTTATATTTTTTCTTATTTGTTTGATCCTATTTTTACTCCCCCTTCCTTTAGGTAGTTACCGACCTTGGGCAATTTTAGCTATTGGTATTTTGACTAGCTTTACCTTTATTATTCACCTTACCCATAGTGTGTTAAATAACAACCAATCGCTATTTCCGCCGCGTTATTCTTGGCCTCTATTCTTTGCTTTAAGTGCGGTTGTTTTAGTTTGTGGTATACAGCTGTTTAGCGTGAGTATTGATGTATTTCAAACCAAGCAAATGTTATTAAAAAGCTGCTTTTTACTCATGCTGAGCTGGTTAATATTTAACTACTGCAATGGTGCCGAGCGAATTAAAAAATTAATTTACGTAGTAATTTATGCCGGTGTATTTCAGGCCTTGTATGCTAGTTACTTAAATTTATCACCCGATATTGTGAGCCCTTTATTTGGCTACAAACACACGGATCGCGCAATTGGCACCTTTACCTACTCTAACTTTTTAGCGAACTACTTAGCTTTATGTTTATGTTTAGGCCTAGGTGTATTAATTAGTGAATTAAAGCGCACGAATAATAGCCATCAACTCACTTTAAAACAAACACTGCGTGCCTGGGCTGAAGTATCGTTGAGCTCTAAAATAATTCTACGAATATCATTAATAATTATTATTGTGGCGCTTATATTAACTCGCAGCCGTATGGGTAACTCGGCATTTTTTATTGCCCTAATAATAGTGAGCTTACTAGCGATGTTTGTTTATAAGCAAAAACCTAAAGCATTTAAACTACTTATCGTGAGCTTTTTTATAATTGATTTGATCATCATTGGTGCCATTTTTGATGTAGAAAAAGTAAAGCAACGTATTAGCGAAACCAGTTTACAATCAGAAACTCGCGATGAAGTGGTACGTGACTCAATTCCGCTTATCCTAAATAAGCCTATACTTGGCTCTGGCGGCGGCACTTTTTATACCGCGTTTCCGACGTATCAATCTGAGCCCTATTCTGGCTACTACGATAATGCACATAATGATTACGTACAATTTGCGGTTGAACTTGGTATCCCAACTACGGCGTTATTAGGGTTGCTGGTACTTTATTGTTTGTGGTTGTGTATTAATACCATGCGAACTCGTAAAACAGCGCTTTATCAAGGGATAGCCTTTGGTTGTGCTACAGCTATTGTGGCAATGATGCTGCATTCCTCGGTTGATTATTCATTACAGGCTGGCGCAAATTCGATGTTATTTATAGTGGTATTATGTTTAGCTATATTAACTAATCAATTACCCGCTCCTAAACGGCTTAAAAAACGCCGTAGTGAATATAGTTGATAATGGATATATAAAACAAATGCGACATAGTGACGCTGCGCTTTTAGAGGCAGTGGTTTAGTTTGTATCAGCAATTTAATATCGCGTGAGAGTAGCAGCAATGATTTATAACGCGGGTAAACCCGCTGCTACGATTGCAAAATAATACCGAACTGATACCAGCCCCTCTAAAGTCTGTTTTTAATTTATTGTTCTTCTAAATCAAATTCGGTGATGTGACCGTCTCCATGTATCAGCTGGTAACAGGCTAAATTCCCGGCCTCAAGAGTTATCAAGCTAATCGCTGAATCACTCACTAAATACTTTTGCCCTTTGCTTTTAGTTTGATGTTTATCGACTTCCATCTGCCAACGCTTTGTAAAAAAGTTTAACGGGCTTTTTGGTGAATATAAAATTGAATCGAGCTTATCAAGCACGTTAATTAATTTACGCGGAAATTCATTTTTAATGCCACTGGCGGTAAGTTGCCAAATCCGATTCGGATGTTTGCCAAAGCGTTTTTGCACTGAAAAGCAAAACGAATAATGTACATCGCCTGATAATATCAGCGTTTCTTTTGGAGTGTCGTCACGGCGAAAGGTATCGAGTAATTTTTTAGCTGAGCCTTCATGGGCCATCCAGTTTTCAACATCAACTAATAATGGCTGTCCGCAAATATTAAACAATGACTGAATAGCTTCAATTGATTTAACGCCAAACACCGGCGCAGGCGACACGATAATCACTTGCTCATGAGTTAATAAACTGCCCTCAAGCTCAACTAAGCGCTCCCAATCCAATAAGCCGGAAGGCTCATTAAAGTTTTGCTCATTGCGCCAACGATGAGTGCGGGTATCCAGCACGACCACTTTAGGTACAGTATTTAGCTCATAATGCCAATGATTAAACTCTAAAATGGTTTTATCAAAGGCTTTAAATTGCCAGAGCTTATCTTTAGTGAAGCTTTGCTGAAATAGTGTAAGAAGGCTTTTAGTTTTATGCCCTGCATCATTGCCAAACCCTTGAAATAGCCAATAACTAATTAAACCATTATTAACGATTCGCCTACTAACTGGGTGCTGGTAGATAACTTGCTCCCACCCTGCGGTTAGGTTCCAGTCATCGGTTACATCGTGATCATCAAACATCATATAGCTAGGTATGTTGGCAAATAAAACTTGGGCATCTTTCAAGCCATCTTTAAAAACTGATAAGGCCGCTTTCTCATTATCGAATATTTGCTGGCATTTCGCTGTACTAGCTTGATAGTGAATGCTCTCAAAATCGATTAACTGCCAAACTGACGGACTAAAGTTTAATAAGTAAAGCGCAATAAACTCTTCAAAAAAAACGAGGTGGTTATCTGCTTTTAGACTTGAAAAATGTGGGACATCTTTTTTCAGCCAATACCCTACCCCAATTTTATTGCGTTTTTGCCAAGGGACCGCCGGTAAATATAAGTGCCGCTGATAGAGTTGGTCGGTTAATTTTTCAGGCAGTGTTATATCAAGGGGGTGTTCTTTATAAATACCGAGTAAATCAATCAGCCTATATATCGCAATTAGCATGGCGCCGGCAACGTCATCTGCGTAAACCTGATCCCCCGACAACAACAAAATATCAGCCCCTATTTCATTATCACTGCGCTTATCTTGCACAAAGTGATTAGCTGCAACCAAACTGTCTTTTGCGGGATGATGTGGGTTTCTACACGAACCGTGCAAAATTTGATTTAACGTCTTAGGAACTGCAAATTCTGGGGTCACTTTATTTGGGTAACAAAAAGCGCTGAGATCAATTTCTTTGTTGTTATTAAACAAGCGGTAACTAATTAACTCATCGTGGGGAAACTCAATACCGATAGGTTTTATAATAACGAAATGTAAGAATAACTGCTCCCCTAAACGAACTGGCTCATGTTCACAATAGGTATCATAATGAGCAAGTTCGATACGGCAGTTAATTGGGCTAGAGGTTGCAAATTGAATGCAAACCTCGTTTATATCTGCGCGGCGCACCATCGGCCCCATTAATAAAAGAGGAAGTGATGCATCACTCATGCTTAATTATCCTTTGTTCACTAAATTAAATAATGAATAAAAATTATTTGTAGTGGCAGTCGCTAACTCTTTGTAGCTAATACCTTTTAAATCGGCAATGTAATAAGCAACATCTTGCACATAAGCGGGCTGATTAGTTTTCCCACGATACGGTACTGGCGCTAGATAAGGTGAGTCTGTTTCGATTAATAATCTATCAAGAGGGATTTGTTTAACAACATCTTTAAGCTCTACGGCATTTTTAAAGGTCACAATGCCAGAGATAGAAATATAAAAGCCTAAGTCGATGGCTTTTTTAGCCATATCCCAATCTTCAGTAAAGCAATGCAATACACCACCACACTTTTGTGCGTTATGTTCACGCATTAGGTTTATGGTGTCATCGCGTGCATCGCGAGTATGAATTATAAGTGGTTTTTGTAACTCGTTCGCCACTTCAATATGACCCACAAAACTTGCTTGTTGTACGGCATGGGTGTCTTTCGAATAATAGTAATCAAGCCCTGTTTCACCAATTGCTACTACTTTATCGTGGCTTGCTAAATCAATTAAGCGTTGTTTATCAAGCGCGTCTTTTTGATCAAGCGGATGAATACCACACGAGGCAGAGACATCACTATAGCCTTGAATTTTTTCTAACATACTGGGGAATTGATCAAGTGTGACACTGACACATAAAAAATGTTCTACTTGCTTTGCTCTGGCATTATCAAGTACTTGGTCTAAGTTTAAATCAAGTTTATCAAAATCGAGTCGGTCTAAATGGCAATGAGAATCTACAATCATGTTACTGCTTACTACATGGTATAAGTTGGATTACCAGAGCTTAACATAGTCCCTAGTAGTTTTTCGATCTTCGCATTCAAGTTTGTTTTATCATCAATAAAACTGATACCAATACCCGGAGGGTTAGAGCTTTGGGCACCTTGTGGCGTGATCCATGTAACCTTTCCGGTTATTACATCATCTTCGAGGGCATCCGGTAACGTCACTTTTAATGCCAATGAATGACCCATTTCATAACGCATATTAGTACGCACAAATAGTCCACCATTTTTTAAATACGGCATATAGCAACGGTATAATTCATCTAGATCATCTAAATCGACTAATAATTCTTGCACAATCAATCCTACTTATAGCTTTTACGTAAACGATACGCTAAACGAGACACTGCCAACGGCAAGTTCAACCCCAATATCTGTGTACTGTTTTGCACAAATTCGGCCAATGCATTTTGCGCACTCTGATATGAATCAAAATCCATTCCAGCAATGAGTTGTTGTTTTAATTGTTCGCTTAAAAATAAACAAAAGACGCGAACACGCTCTATATCTTTACTGATAATATCAACTAACACACTGAAATTATGGCCTTGTTTTAGCTCAGTTGCAAACTTATACAGTTGATCGATTACCTCCAGCTGTTCGTCTTGTTGCCAACGGGCAACCAATAATGGCTGCTGGGTAAACATCTTTAGCCATGGATATGCAGGAACGTGCAGTTGCGCAATCCAATTCATAGCAACATTGTCGTCATTCACTTTTACTTGTGTAAACGCGCAACGACTTAAAATAGTGGCCGGTAATTGCGTTGTCGCACTCGTGGTTAGCAACAAAAATCGCTGCGGACTGGGCTCTTCTAACGTTTTAAGTAAGGCATTGGCCGCCGCTGTGGTCATTTTATGGCAATCATTGATCACCACCACTTTATTGGCATTTTGCGCTGCTGATTGATGCATAAAATCGCTGACACTGCGAATATCATCCACACCAATGCTTTGTCCATCGGTTTGCACTACATATTTATCAGGGTGAGTAACCGCTTGATTTAAATGGCAGCTCTTACAATGCCCACAAGGGACTAAGTTAGTTGCAGACAAGCACAATAATGCATTAGCCAGCTGCTCCACTAAGGCGCGTTTACCAACACCTTGTTGACCATTAAATAATTGTCCATGGTGAAAACGCCCAGCATTAAAACTGGCTGCTAATTGCTGCTCAACATTGCTAAGCCAAGGATAAATCATGTTAATTGTTACTTTTCATAAATTGTTCAAGCACGGTAATAATATCTTGATGCACTACTTCCATACTTTGGCCTGCATTAACAGTTTTAATGGTGTTATCATACTCTGCAAGTTCTAAATAGCGTGCGCGGGTACGTTCAAAAAAACTTAATGCTTGTTGTTCAATACGATCCAGCTCACCGCGTCCTTTCGCACGGGCAAGACCCACCGCAGGTTCAATGTCCAAATAAATAGTAAGATCTGGTTTTAAACCTTTTAGTACAATATTAGCAAGAGAATCTAACGTAGTAGCGGCAATTTCACGTCCGCCGCCTTGATAAGCCTGCGATGATAAGTTATGACGATCGCCTAACACCCATTGTCCTTTAGCAAGGGCTGGACGAATAACATTATGTAGCAGTTGCGAACGGGCTGCATACATCAGCAGTAATTCTGTTTCGCTGGCGATCTGTTCGCCATGGTTATCTTTTACAATAGTGCGCAATGCTTCAGCGATGGGTGTGCCGCCGGGCTCACGTACATTAATAAAATCAACTTTGTGCTGCTCTAAAAACTGTTGGCAAATTGCTATAGCTGTCGATTTACCGGCTCCTTCTAAGCCTTCAATCACAATAAATTTTGCTGCTGTCATGATCTCTCTTTTTAGTTTGAAAAAGCATTAATCGGCTTTCTCGTTTTATATTCTTTACTCTAATTTGCTTAACTGTTTTTGATAACGTAAGTAATCTTGTACTGCTTTGTTATGTTCTTTTAAGGTTTTAGAAAATTGATGACTACCATCGCCTTTAGCTACAAAATACAGGTACTCAGTCTCCGGTGGATTAACCGCTGCAAGTATCGCCGCTTTTGACGGCATAGCAATAGGCGTAGGCGGTAAGCCATTAATTTTATATGTATTATACGGAGTATGATTAATTAAATCTTTACGTTTTATATCACCATCAAAGTCAGCGCCAATGCCATAAATCACGGTTGGATCAGTTTGCAAGCGCATATTGGTATTCAGTCGATTAGTAAATACAGAGGCTATTAATGGCCGTTCACTGGCAAGGCCTGTTTCTTTTTCAATAATAGAGGCCATAATCAATGCTTCGTAGGCCGTTTTTAACGGTAAATCCGCAGCCCTTTTTTGCCAGGCCTCATCAAGTACATTCTGCATTATTTTATGCGCTCGTTTGAGCACTGAGCTGGTCGTATCATTCGCATGATAATAATAGGTATCAGGAAATAACCACCCTTCTAAATGCTGATCAGAGCCGACTATTTGCTGAGATAGCTCACTAAGACTTAAATCTTGACGAAGATACTGGGCTTTACTTATTGCCGCTAACACGTCACGCAATGACTGCCCTTCAATAATTGTAAAACTAAAGCTTACTTGCTTACCTTGATTGATTTGCCGAATGTTATCAAGCACCGTGGCATTATCAAGTTGATATAAACCAGCTTTTAAATCCGTCAATGTCGGATCGAGTTTCGCGAGTATTTGATAACGTAAGCATTCATCTAACCATTTTTTTGCTTGCCACTGTTGGCAGAGTTGATTAAACCCCGTGCCTTTTTTAACTTCAAACAACGTATTCGCTGGCGCTTTTAAACGACTGTTGATAGTAGCTTGCAACTGTTGATAAACAACCCCAGTTACCAATAATGCTAGCAACACAATCGATATAATCACTCTTAACACGCAAACTCCTTGGTAAATAAACCATGCAATAATACTAAACTGTTTGCTAACTCAAACTGCATACCATCAATCGCGGTAACAGGCACAATTCCCATTAAGCTATTACAGCTAAATACTGCCTCCATTTGCAGCAATTGTTCTAGCTTAATATCTGTAAATTCAATGCTTAACTTATCACACAGTGATTGCAGATAAACCCCTTGAATACCACAGTTTTGCAAACTTGGACTAAAAATTCGACCATTTTTAATAGCAAAAATATTTGCCGCAGAGGTTTCAATCACATTATTGTGATAATCACACACCAGTACATCATCACAATCTTGCCCTTGCATGGCGCGTTTGATCATTACTTGCTCTAAACGATTTAACGTTTTCAAACCAGCAAGCAGTGGTTGCGATGCCAGTTGCACAGGACTAATAGCGAGTTTAATACCTTGTTGTGCTAATTGAGCGTAGTGTGAAGGAAACGGTAATAGCGACAGTACAATCAATACATTGCTTTGTTCAGGAAGGCCATAACCACGGCCTCCTTCACCACGTGTAACCACTATTTTTAACACGCCCAGCGAAACCGTCTTAATATACTCAGCGATTGCTTGCTGCAGTGCCGATAAATCCAGCTCACCAAAACTAAGTCGCTGCGCGCATTCAACTAATCGAGCACTGTGAAGAGGCCAATGCTCTACTTGCGCATCAACTATTTTTGCAGTTGTAAAAAAACCATCGCCATAATTAAAGCCGCGATCATTGCTACTTATGCTAACATCTTGCTGTGGCGTGACTAATTTTATTGTTTGCGCTATGTGAGTTTTTTGTTTTGGCATATTGTGCATATAAAAAAGCCCAGTAACAACTGGGCTCTTATTTTGTCTCGTTGTTAAAAAGATTATACCTTTTTAAATACCAACGAGCCATTAGTACCACCAAAACCAAATGAGTTACATAATGCGTAATAAAGTTTCGCGTCACGAGCGGTGTGTGGAACGTAGTCCAGATCACAGCCTTCATCAGGGTTATCAAGGTTAATTGTTGGTGTTACTTTTTGATCTTGTAACGACAAAATCGTGATGATTGATTCAACAGACCCTGCTGCACCGAGTAAATGACCCATCATAGATTTTGATGAACTTACCATTACATCTTTAGCTGAATCACCAAAAATGGTTTTAACCGCTGACGTTTCGGCTTTGTCGCCCGCATGAGTAGACGTACCGTGGGCGTTAATGTAGCCAACTTGCTCTGCATTTACTTGCGCATCGTTTAATGCGTTTTCCATAGCTAGTGCTGCACCCGCGCCGTCTTCTGGTGGTGAGGTCATGTGGTACGCATCACCACTCATACCAAAACCAACCAACTCAGAGTAAATTTTAGCGCCACGTGCCTTAGCGTGCTCATATTCTTCAAGTACGATAACACCTGCGCCGTCTGAAAGTACAAAACCATCACGGTCTTTATCCCAAGGACGCGATGCCGCTTGCGGATCATCGTTACGGGTCGATAACGCACGTGCAGCGTTAAACCCACCCATACCGATTGGCGTTGAGGCTTTCTCTGCACCACCAGCAACCATGGCATCAGCATCACCATAAGCTATCATGCGCGCAGCGTGACCAATGTTGTGCAAACCGGTTGTACAGGCTGTCACGATAGAGATATTTGGACCACGTAGACCGTGCATAATCGATAAATGACCCGAGATCATATTGATGATGGTCGACGGCACGTAAAAAGGAGAAAGCTTACGTGGGCCACTGTTTAATAATTTTATGTGGTTTTCTTCAATAAGCGTTAAACCACCAATGCCCGAACCCACAGCAACACCAACGCGGGCTGCGTTTTGCTCCGTAATTTCAAGACCCGAATCTTGTAGTGCTTGTACACCCGCTGCAATGCCATATTGGATAAACAAATCCATTTTTTTAGCATCTTTTGCCGGCATATAGGCTGACGCATCAAAATCGTTCAGCAAACCAGCGAACTTGGTGCCAAAACTAGATGTATCAAAATGAGTGATAGTTTGGATACCACTTTTGCCATTTAACAAGTTTTGCCACGTTGACTCAACATCGTTACCTAGCGGTGTCAACATTCCTAAGCCAGTTACGACTACTCGACGTTTAGCCACGGTTTGCCTCCAATATGGGAATTATTATTTTGCTGGTGGGTATTAATACCCAAATGCGTGGAAATACAGGGTATAGATAGATTAAGGGCAGCGAATGCTGCCCTTAATATGCGATTGATTACTCAGCGTGAGCCGTTACGTAATCGATTGCAGCTTGTACTGTCGTGATCTTTTCAGCTTCTTCATCTGGGATCTCAGTATCGAACTCTTCTTCAAGAGCCATTACTAATTCAACAGTATCAAGTGAATCTGCGCCTAAGTCATCAACGAAAGAAGCTTCATGCTTTACTTCTTCTTCTTTAACACCTAGTTGCTCAATGATGATTTTCTTTACGCGTTCTTGGATGTCGCTCATTCTTCTTTCCTTTATTAAAAACGCCAATGCGTTATTTTCAGATTGCGGCGTAGTTTACGGCGCATAATTCTGTGATTCAAGGATTTGCTGATAATTTTTTATCTGGTCAAACCTCTTGACGGTTATTTGTGTCTTTTATCGCTTATTTGCAGCACGAACTCAAGTATGTTTAAAGCAAGTTAACAAAAAATTCAACATTTTTCGACAAGCCGACTAAAAACAAAATAGCAACAAAGTTCCTTACACCATGTACATCGCACCATTTACGTGTAAAGTTTCGCCTGAAACATACGCTGCTGCATCAGATGCTAAATAACATACTGCGGCTGCAATCTCGTCAGGTTGGCCTAAACGTCCAGCTGGTACGTTAGCAAGCGTAGCTGCTTTTTGCTCATCAGTTAAGCTGTCGGTCATATCGGTTTGAATAAAACCAGGTGCAATTACGTTAACCGTAATACCACGAGAAGCAACTTCACGCGCTAACGACTTAGAAAAACCAATGACACCCGCTTTAGCCGCTGCGTAGTTAGCTTGGCCTGCATTACCCATTGTACCAACAACTGAACCTATATTGATAATTCGACCGTTTTTCTTTTTCATCATCGGGCGTAACACTGCTTTAGATAAACGAAAAATAGAGCTCAAGTTAGTATCAATAATATCGTCCCACTCTGCATCTTTCATGCGCATAAGTAAGTTATCGCGGGTAATACCTGCATTATTGACTAATACGTCAATATCGCCTAAATCTGCTTTTATCGCAGCAAGTGTCGCCTCGATCGATGCAGGATCAGTTACATTTAACGCATAACCTTTACCATGCTCGCCTAAGTATTCGCTGATATTTGCAGCACCAGACTCGCTGGTTGCAGTACCCGCTACTTTAGCACCTTGTGCAACTAATGTAGTAGCGATTGCTTTACCAATACCGCGGCTAGCGCCTGTAATTAGGACAACTTTGCCCTCTAACGAAAATAAATTTGCCATTTTTTCCTACTCTTATTTTGCTTCGTCAATGGCAGTTTGGCTATTCACCGAACCACATACCATTGCTTTATCAATGCGTTTAGCAAGACTCGTTAACACCTTTCCAGGGCCAAACTCGTAGCTTTGGGTAATGCCCTGCGCTACCAATGCTTGTACTGTTTCTGTCCATCGTACTGGACTGTATAGTTGCCGTACTAATGCATCTTTAATGACATCCGCTGAACTTGCAGCTGTTACATCAACATTATTAATTACATCACACTTAGGTGTATTAAATGTTAAAGCAGCTAAATCTTTTGCTAATTTTTCTGCCGCTGGTTTCATTAGCTCACAATGCGACGGTACGCTTACCGATAAAGGCAATGCACGTTTTGCACCGGCTTCTTTACACGCTTCTGATGCTCTGTCTACTGCGGCTTTATGACCTGCAATCACAACTTGACCCGGTGAATTGTAGTTTACTGGCGCAACCACTTCACCTTGTGCTGATGCCACACATGCGGCTTTAATTTCGTCATCACCAAGACCTATGATCGCAGCCATTGAACCCACACCTGCAGGCACGGCTTCTTGCATGTATAAACCACGGTTTTCAACCAATTTTACAGCTTCGCCTAAGCTCAACACATCGGCACATACCAGCGCTGAGTATTCACCTAAACTGTGGCCTGCCATCGTTACGTTTGCATCTGGATTTGCAGCAAGCCATTGGCGGTAAATCGCCACTGATGCTGCTAATAATGCAGGTTGTGTACGATGAGTTTGATTTAATTCTTGTTCTGGGCCATTAAGTACTAATGCAGCCAAATCATAACCAAGTGCCGCTGATGCTTCCGCGAACGTCGCTTTAACAATATCAGATTGCTCTAAAAGTTCACTTAACATACCCACAGATTGTGAGCCTTGACCCGGAAAAACAAGTGCAATTTTTTGTGCCATACTTTGCTCTTTTAATTAAACAAATAAATAAATATTTAAGTACACACCTGACAAAGTAATTAATCATCAGTTGCGACTTTTTTAGTTGAATGTGTTTGCTCGAAGATAGCGGCTATTTTTTCAGGAAGTTGACGTTCCACTTCTCTGGCAGCTTCATCGATTGCAGCATAAAATGCTTTAGGAGATGCATTTCCATGACTTTTTACGACAATACCGCGCAATCCTACCAGAGAAGCACCGTTATACTGGTCGGGGTTCACTCTTTTGTAGAGTTTTTTTATTACTGGGCGCAGCATAAAAGCCAAGCACTTATAGAAAAAATGTTTACGCAGCGCTTTTGTTAACTTAAACATAATGAGCTTAGCAATCCCTTCACAGGTTTTCAAAGCTACATTACCAACAAAACCTTCACAAACGATCACATCTGATTTTCCAGTAAAAATATCACTACCTTCGCTGTAACCCGTATAATTAAGGTAGCTACATTGTTGCATCAGTTGTGCAGCTTGTTTGATATCTTCATGGCCTTTAATGTCTTCTGAGCCAATATTTAATAAGCTTACTTTCGGGTTATCACAGCCCAGTGCTTGTTCGGCCACCACAGATCCCATAATGCCAAATTGATATAAAGTTTGCGCATCACAATGCACGTTAGCACCTAAATCAAGTAAGTAAACCGGGTTTTTTCGCTCAGTTGGCACAGCCGAGATCAATGCAGGACGTTTTACGCCTGGCAACATTTTCAGCACATAGTGAGCCATAAATAATAATGCACCGGTATTACCGGAACTAACGCACGCTTGTGCCTCACCTGATTTAACTAAATCAAGGGCAACGCGCATTGAAGAATCTTTTTTAGATCGCACAGCAGAAGACGGTTCACAGCTATTGGTAACTACTTGACTACAATGGCGAATTATTAAACGGGGATGAGATAGAGAATCGAGTGACTCGAGTTCTTTAGATATTACTTGTTCATTACCACATAAGATTAATCTTAGGTTGGCATTTGCATTTACCGCGTTAACGGCTGCGGGGATAGATGAACGGGGGCCATAATCGCCCCCCATCATATCTAACGCAATTGTTAGATTGGTCAGCATAAAAGCAATCTCTTATTTAGAAATTACTTGAACGCCTTTGTAGTAACCATCTGCAGTCACATGGTGACGACGATGAGTCTCACCAGATGTTTGGTCTACAGTTAAAGTTGGACCACTGATCGCATCGTGTGAACGGCGCATGCCGCGTCTTGCACGAGACTTTTTGCTTTTTTGTACAGCCATAGTCTTCTCCTAAGAATCTTTCTTAAGTTGTTTCAAAATATCAAATGGATTTGGTTTATCATCTTCCGCTTTTAAAACACCAAAGCTGGCAGGCTTTGCTGAATAACTGCATGAAGCTTCGTTGTGGGTAGCAACTAATGGCACGGCTAAGATTAGTTCGTCTTCGATTAAATCAAACACGTTAACTTCACCATTTTCATCAAGCGCTACTTCATCGTAGTCTTCTGGAAGATCATCTGACTCTGTATCCTCACCGACTGGTGAATAAACAAAGTCTTGAACCAAATCCAACCCTAAATCACCATTACAACGTTGACAAGTGACAGTAACATGTGTGGACAAATTACCGCTAATCACAGCGAAACCTTGGTCATCGTTTTTGCAATGAATTTTTACCGCTATTTCACCTACTTCTTCCTGTACAACTTCCCTTAAACGGGTAAGTTTTTCAAGCGGTACAATGCCGTCATACATTAAACGGTGTTGCGCTGCCTTGCCTGGATGAAGAGTGATGGGAATTTTCACCTTTTGCATAGGGGCTGCATCATATAGATAGTTACTTGGTTAGTCAAAGTAAAAAACCTTTTTTAGGTGGTTTTTCGCGATTCATTTCTTGGTTTTGCCAACGGATCTGATTTATCCTAACTCAATCTGATTTTCATTAGGAAAACAATCCATGCAGCACCCGCTTATTTTAGCCTCAAGTTCACCCTTTCGTCAGTCTTTATTGCAAAAATTTAATCTGCCGTTTGACAGTTTTTCACCTGATATAGACGAAACCGCACTCCCTGAAGAAACACCTACACAGCTTGTAAAGCGCTTAAGTGAACTAAAAGCGCGTGCTGCTGTGCAACATTATACACAAGATACACAAGGTTTAGTTATTGGCTCTGATCAAGTTGCCGTATTTGAGCAACAAATCTTAGGTAAACCGCATAATAAAGAAAATGCCATTAAGCAACTGAGTTTATTTAGCGGTAATACTGTCACATTTTTAACCGGCTTATGTGTCTATGATATCCAAAATAATAAAACAAAAACCCTTGTTGAGCCATTTAACGTAACGTTTAGAACACTCTCATTGGCGCAAATAAGTGCCTATTGCGACGCAGAGCAACCTTACAGTTGCGCTGGCAGTTTTAAAAGTGAAGGCCTGGGTATTTGTTTATTTGAAAAACTCAGCGGCGATGACCCAAACAGCTTGGTTGGTTTACCACTGATCAAACTCAGTCAATTATTGACCGAGTTTGGTGTTGATGTATTAAGTAATCAAGACTAACTATTTATTATTACGGCTTAAAGTAAACACGCAGCGAGTTGCTGATATGAATCAACTGTCGCAATCGGTGTGAATTCGTTGAGCTGCTGGGCGTTATGCACTCCCATAGTTACGCCTAAGCGGTCAATATTGGCCGCTTTCGCCATTGCCATATCAATTTTTGTATCACCAATCATCAGCGCATCATCATGGCTAATATTGCTAATTTATAGGGTTTCACGATTTAGCAGCGCGTAATGTTTTAATACAATTAACCAAGGCTTTATCCAGTGGTGCTGCAACACGCATCGTAGTTTCATTTTTTGGATGATAAAAACTCAAATCGTGCGCATGTAAAAATAATCGCCCTAACCCCATTTTACGCATCGCAGCATCAAACGCTTGGTTACCGTATTTATCATCGCACGCAATCGCATGCCCACGGCACTGAGTGTGAACACGAATTTGGTGAGTACGCCCTGTCACTGGGGATGCCTGCACCAGTGAGCATTCATCAAAACGTTCCAGCACTTTAAAGCGAGTATGAGATGGCTTACCTTCGGTGTTATTAACACGAACAACACGCTCACCCGATTGCAAGGTGTTCTTCAACAGCCCTTCGGTAACGTTTTTATCTTTTGAATCCCATTGCCCGTCAACTAATGCCCAGTAATTTTTTTCCATGGTTTTCTCACGTAACTGTTCATGCAAGCTGGTCAATACTGAACGACGTTTCGAAATTAACAAACAGCCTGATGTATCACGGTCTAAACGATGTACAAGCTCTAAACTGCGCTCATCTGGGCGCAATACGCGTAATGCTTCAATTAAGCCATAGCTTAATCCACTGCCGCCATGCACAGCCATACCTGATGGTTTATTAATGACGATAAGATATTTATCTTCAAATAAAATAGCCTCTTCAAGTTTAGTCACTACATCGAGGTTTTTAGGCACAAACTCTTCACGTTCAGCTATTTGTATTGGCGGAATACGAACGATGTCATCGAGTTGTAATTTATACACAGGTTTGATGCGCTTTTTATTAACCCGCACCTCACCTTTACGAAGAATTCGATACACAGCGCTTTTAGGCACCCCTTTTAAATGAGTAATAAGAAAGTTATCAATCCGTTGACCTAAATGGTCTTCGGTAATCGTGACGAAAGATACTTGTAAGCCGGTTTTTTCTGACATTGCCTAATCACTGATTTAAGTAAAATAATTTTAGTTGCTAACACAGTTATAATAATGGGATAATCACCGACGCAAATATATATTTGCAAATAACAACGGTGCTTTTTAACACATTAAAACATTCGTGATGCACATTCTGGGTAATTGATCATACAGATCCGAGATAAGTTTTCCAAAGCTTTTATATATAGCCAGTTTACACGTGCGTTCAATTAACTCCGATGCGTGTAATATATCGCCAGTTAAGTTTGAGCATGAAGTGTTATTAAATGTTGATGAAAAAAGCAATTTGAACAGATAATTTGTCTGATCGTGACGGCGTACGATACGCCGTTCAGCAGATGTACTGTAAAATACCTAAGTTAATTTAATAAATGGTCGACTCTGGACAGAACTCAAATACGTCACTGTAAAAACAGCCGATAGTTTTGCCACCATAATAGAATTTAATAACGTGACAACACGTTATTGTCAGCCAGCACCATAAAGATACTTAAAATATAAATACAGTACCAAGCTCCCCACAGATCCAGTCGTGAGACTGTACAAAAAGAAGCGATGGAGCAACTGAACAGGCGAAAAGTTTCGTCATGTCAGAGACATAACACAGTAGAGTAACAATATGAAACGTATGCTAATCAATGCGACGCAGCAAGAAGAAATGCGCGTAGCACTGGTTGATGGCCAGCGCCTGTATGATTTAGATATCGAAAGCCCGGGTCACGAACAAAAAAAAGCCAATATTTATAAAGGCAAAATCACTCGTATAGAACCGTCATTAGAAGCCGCCTTTGTTGATTACGGCGCTGATCGTCACGGATTCCTGCCTTTAAAAGAAATCGCCCGTACTTACTTCCCGCAAGGCTATACTTTCCATGGTCGTCCGAATATTCGTGACGTGATCAAAGAAGGTCAAGAAGTTATTATCCAAGTAGACAAAGAAGAACGCGGTCAAAAAGGCGCAGCTCTCACCACCTTTATTAGTGTTGCAGGCAGCTACCTAGTTTTAATGCCTAATAACCCTCGTGCTGGTGGCATCTCTCGTCGTATTGAAGGGGATGAGCGTACTGAACTTAAAGAAGCATTAAGCCGTTTAGAGCTGCCCAAAGGTATGGGTTTAATCGTGCGTACCGCAGGTGTTGGTAAGTCATTTGAAGAACTAAACGACGATTTAAAAGCGCTGTTAGTCCACTGGGATGCCATTCAAAAAGCATCCGACAGTGGTAAAGCACCGTTTTTGATTCACCAAGAAAGTAACGTGATTTTCCGCGCTATCCGCGATTATTTACGCCGTGATATCGGTGAAATTCTCATTGATAAGCCTCGCGTATTTGAAGAAGCAAAAGCGCACATTGAGCGTTTTCGTCCTGACTTCATGAGCCGAGTAAAACTTTACCAAGGTGAAGTACCGCTGTTCACGCATTATCAAATCGAAAGCCAAATTGAGTCAGCGTTTCAACGCGAAGTTCGCTTGCCTTCTGGTGGTTCAATTGTTATTGACCCAACTGAAGCACTTACTTCTATCGATATCAACTCATCTAAAGCTACTAAAGGCGGCGATATCGAAGAAACAGCGCTTAATACCAACTTAGAAGCAGCAGATGAAATTGCCCGCCAATTACGCTTACGCGACTTAGGTGGCTTAATTGTTATCGACTTCATCGACATGACACCACCGCGTCACCAACGTGAAGTAGAAAACCGCTTAAAAGATGCTGTTCGCCCAGATCGTGCCCGTGTACAAATTGGTAAAATTTCGCGTTTTGGTTTACTTGAAATGTCGCGTCAGCGCCTACGCCCTTCACTTGGTGAAGCGAGCCAAGGCCCATGCCCACGTTGTAGTGGTCAAGGAACTATTCGTTCAAACGAGTCAATTGCGTTGTCAATCCTACGTTTAATCGAAGAAGAAGCGATTAAAGACAATACCTCTCAAGTTAACGCCCAAGTCCCCGTTGCAGTGGCCTCTTACTTGTTAAATGAGCAACGCCGTAGCGTACACCGTATTGAAAAACGTCACAGCTGTGATGTGGTGATCATTCCTAATAAACATATGGACACACCACACTACGAAGTGATGCGTTTACGTAAAGATGAAACCATTGAAGCGGCAAGCTACGAGCAAATTACAGCGCCAGAGCCTGAAGTGTATGAAACATCAAAAACACCAACGGTTGCAGTACGTGAAGAGCCAGTGTTAAAAGGCGTTGTTATGCCATCAACACCAGCATCACAACAAGCTCAAGCAGCCCCAGCGCCACAAAGTGCTGCAGCACAACCGCAAGTAAGTTTGTTCACTGCTATTGGTAATTGGTTTAAGGCTTTATTTGCAACATCTGCTGAGCAAACAGATAGTAAAGAACAGCCACAAAAACCAGCGAGTGAACCTCGTAATAATCAACGTCGTAACAATGACGGTGATACACGTCGTCGTAATAACCAACGTCGTCGTAACAATAATTCACGCACTAAACCACAAAACGAGCGTACCGAGCGTGTAGCTGAAGAAAAACCAGCAGCTACGACAAACAACGAGCAACAGGAAAGAAACGAGAATCGCAATAAGCGTCGTCGTAATCCTAACTCTCGTAAACGTAACGACACTCGTAACGATGACAGCAAGGTTGTAGCAGAGAAAACAGAAGCAAAAGCTGATGTTAAAAACACTGCAACAGCTAAAGATGTCGCCGTTGAAGCAACTGAGCAAAAGCCGAAAGTACGTCGCCAACGCCGTAACTTACGTAAAAAAGTTCGTTTGCAAGATGAAAACGCACAAGCAGTTGCAACTAATAATGACGCTGAACAGCAAGCGACTCCAGTTGTTGAGGAAAAACCAGCTAAGCCAGTTGTAGCAAAACAGGAAGAAGTGAAAGCCCCTGTTGAGACTACTTCAGTTGAAGCTACAGCTGCTGAAACAACGGTTACTGAAGCATCTGAGCAAAAAGCTGAACAGACGGCACCAAGCGAACAAGAAACAGTAACATCGACTGATGAAGAGCAAGGCCAAACGCGAACACGTTCACGCCGCTCTCCACGTCATTTACGTGCTGCTGGACAACGCCGTCGTCGCCCTGAGGGTGAAGAAGCTACGCCAACACAAGGTACACAACCGCCAGCATTTATTCCAGTTGCCGATCAAGCCGCTGCTGAATATGAAGCTGAGTTAAAGGCCAAGCAAGATAAGCAAGCTGCAGAAGTAGTTGAAGAAAAACCTGCCGTTGCTGAATCAGCTCCAGAAGTGGTTAAACAAGCATCTGTTGCTGCTGAATCAGCTCCAGAAGTGGTTGAACAAGTGCCTGCTGCTGCTGAACTAACTGAAGAAGTGGTTGAACAAGCGCCAGTTGCAGCTGAAGTAACTGAAGAAGTGGTTGAGCAAGCACCTGTTGCTGCTGAAGCAACTGAAGAAGTGGTTGAACAAGCGCCTGTTGCTGCTGAAGCAACTGAAGAAGTGGTTGAACAAGCGCCTGTTGCTGCTGAAGCAACTGAAGAAGTGGTTGAACAAGCGCCAGTTGCTGAACCAACTCCAGAAGTAGTTGTTGAGGAAGCACCAATGGCAGAGACTAAGCCTACTGCAAAACCTGTAGCGCACACTAAAACAGTGATCACTTCAGGTAAAGCAAGTGCACCTATGGCACAACCAACTACCGTTGCAGATAGCGACGTTACCCACACACCAAAAGCGATGGCACACGACCAACGTGAAGCTATTCCTGATAGCGGTCTACGTGCAGGTTCTATCAAACCAGCAGGTCGCGCAAGCGCCGCAATGACTAAAACTATGAGTGTTGATTAACACCTTTGGTTTAGCTTAAAAGCACAGTAAAAAGCCGCGTTAATGAAAATTAACGCGGCTTTTTGTTTCTCAAATTTTCTTTAATTAAGTATTATAGCGGCCAAGCTTTTGCGCTATTTCACCTAAACTAATCACATGTTTTTAAGTGGTCAATTCGCCACCACTTAGGCAACTTCGAAATATAAGAATGAGATTGTGGCGCCAAGCCTTGGCGATTTGGAGAATCAAAAGTTCCAAGCGCAATTGCTACTGTCGGTTTATCGTCAATCGCGCCGATTGTACTTCCACATTGAGAACAAAAAGCCCTGCTCGAGTACTCAGATGAGCGCCACACAGTTGGCAAGCCACCTGGGCCTGTCCACTCTATTTGATCGTTTGAAAGCTCAACCCACACCTGCGTTAGAGAGCCTGAATGACGTTGGCATTGTTTACACGAGCAGGTATGTGAAGCCAGCTTTGTAGCAGTAACAAGGTAGCGGATATCGCCACACAAACACCCACCTTCAAAAACCTTTGGCTGTTTCATTATAATCTCCCTTTAAATTCAGTTTTATCAACGCATACTACGTTGAATCCATTACAAATAACCTTAGCACACGCTACAGGGTTTGATTGCGCTATAAAATGTCCGCCTTCAATCTCAATCTGGGTAAAGCTGGAACATATTGACGCTAAGTACTTCACCGCACTAGCGCTTACCAGTAAATCTCTGCTTGGGCGAATATAAGTCACTGGGCAATCTAACTCGCACTGTTGTTTTGAAAGGCCAGCTATGTTTAATAACCTTAATTTCAGTTTACGTTTATTCGCTGCTTGCAACGAAGTAAATACGGGATAAACCAATACTCGGCCCCCTATTAAACTAAACCCAAATAAATAAAGTAACTTGTTACTTAAAAAGTTTGATGACAATAAACTAACGGGTAAAAATCCTGCCAATTTAGATAATAAAGAAGGCGCTGAGATAAAACTGGCCAAAAATACGATGCCTCGAACACGACTGCCAAGTAGCTTATAAATTCATAAGCCACTCGCCCAGAATAAGACTCCGCGACAATATAAATATCAGTATCTTTAAAACGCTTCGCAAGCTCTGCACCTTGCTCAGCATAAGTTACGCCTTTAAGTAATTCATATGAAATTACTTCTGTATCGAGGTTTTCAGGCAAGTTTTCTGTCACTTTTTCGAACAGAAGGCCAGTTCCATCAAGGCCAGGAAGTAGTAAGATTTTCATAGGCAAATTTGCTACTTTTTTAGAAAGCGATTATCTGCGAACTTTAGTAATTCGCCATACTTCATTTAATCACCTGTTCCAGTGAAATTTGTACTTTTGCTAGCACCGCCACCAAAGGACTTAGATGAGCTAATAAGCGGATCTTGAGTACGGTGAAATAGCCATAATCCTATTGCCGCGATTAATGGTATTAACCAAACCAGTGCTATTTGAGCTCCCTTTTGAAATCGCTCTAAATCGTTCCTTTTAGCTAAGAACACAGAAACAGCTAAATTTATTAAAATTACAATTGCTAAAGTGATGTACCAATAAGTGAATTCCACTTAAATCTCCTTTGTTTCTTGGCTGAATTAAAGCCAAAGTTACCAATTCTTGAATACCGCTTGCCAGTACCTGCTATTTATTACTCAACATCATAACCATTAACCTTGATAAAGCTTAGCTTAGCAAACACTTACCGGTGCAAAAAACAACAAAACAACAATCCAAATTTCACTTCTTCTCCTTAAAGAGTGACGAAACTGTAGATAAACTCGGTTTAAAATTAACTTTTATTATTGAACCATAGTCAAGTTCCTATTTTGGTTCAATTATTTTTTGTATTGAAAGCTAGAGTAATATTCTTATGCGCAGCGGTTTTATTAAACAACTTAATTAATTTTATATCGACTGTAACTATGCTGGTACACACCAAAAACAAAAAAGCGCGGTGTAAACACCACGCTTTCAACTCACTCAAATCTGCTTAAAACTTATCGCTTATGGCTTCTTAAAGCTAAAACTGACGTATTAGTCATCACTTTCCATAAACCGTTGTAGCTGATCTTTAAGGTTTGGTGGTATCCCTTTAATAACCAAGGTATCAGTGGCTTCATTGTAGGTTACGCGCTCACCTAAGTGTTTACGTTCAAAGCTGATGCTCACGCCGCCGCCAAGGCCGGAGAATTTAACCATGCTGGTGACGGTTTTTTTATCTACTGGGAATGACTCTTCTAGGTCATAGCTTTGCTCTTTGCAAAAGCTTTCAAACGGGTTGTCGTCACCCTTAGTAAGTGTTTGCGATAATTCGCTAACGTTGGCATCTTCACCAGTGGTAACACAATCATTACAGTAATCAAATACTTGTTTACGTAGGTCGTCTTTTTCAGATTTATCGAATTGTTGCTCTGATAAATAATCTTCCACAGCATTAAGCATCACTTGGCTTTGCTGTTTTGGATCGATACCTTCTTCACAACCTAAAAAGTCTAAGAAGAAATCGGCAACTTTGCGCCCTGCTCGGCCTTTAATAAAGGAGATATAACGATTGTCTTCTGCTTGAGTGTCCCACGCAGTTAAATCAATCCGTGCGGCTAGTTGCATGCGGGAAATATCTAAATGGCGTGACGAGGCTAAATCAAGCTCAGAGGTAATTGAGTAATGCTCTTTGATGTTGATCATTGCAATCAGCATATAATCAGTTGCTACATATTGATAATGACAAAATACTAAATAGCCAGTTTCGTTAAACGCGTACTTATCAAGTTCCTCTTTAAGTACTGCTGAAGCTTGCTCTGTCATGCGCCAAAAGCCAAGCTCGCTATTGCGGTAACTTTGCATGGCTGATGCAACTATTGAGTTTTTATCGCCACTAAAAGCACAGTACCCTTTACCGGGTTTGCCGTTGTATGCGTGATGAAGTTGTTCGATGAATACAGCGACTTTATCATTCACTGCCATTTCATCATTGCGCAAATGAATTTGCGTATCGTCGTCTTTTTTGTCTACATAATGAACGACTAACTTTTTAACATCTATTGCCATCTTTGTTTTTCACGCCTCTGGTGTTAAAATATGAGAATATAACTCTTTTATTGAACCAACTGATGCCAATCTTATCAAAATATTCTAATGATGAAGTAGAACAAATCGTCGATCAGCTCATTGATGTGTTAACTAAGCACAATGCGCCGGTTGATTTAAGCCTTATGTGTTTAGGAAATTCTATCACGCATATCTTAAAAGAGCATGTACCTACAGGGAAAAGACAAGCAGTTGCTGACAATTTTGCCAAAGCACTTGCGCAATCGGTTAAATAGACTTTATGAATTTATCGCAGCACAATCAGTTTTCGTCTAAAGCGAGTCAATTATTAAGTTGGGGGCATTTGTTTACGTTTGCCAATATCGGCTTAGTGTTACTTATCAGTTTAAGTTATTTGTTTGCTGACTCTCCTCCAACTAGCTTTATGGGTATGCTTTATATGCTAGTAACGTGGCTTAGCCACACTAGTTTTATTACCTTTATTGCCTTTGTGCTGACGGTTTTTCCGCTTAGTTTGATATTTCCTTATCCGCGTCACATCCGCGGTATGGCAGCAATATTTGCCACCTGTGGTGCATCTCTACTGACGCTTGATGCCTATGTGTATTTTAATTTAGGCTACCACTTAAATAGCTCCGCGTTACCAGAAATAATCACCTTGTTATGGCATCGTTTAACTAGTTCTCCAGCACTGACAACCCTGCTAGCTGGCGGAATTGTGATGCTTATTTTTGCATTTCAATTATTCGCAAGTAACTATACATGGCATCATTTAGCTCGCTTAAAACAATATAAATTTGCTCGTTACGCCAGTTCATTGTTATTGGTGTGTTTTGCGATGAGCCACAGTATTCATATTTGGGCTGATGCAAATTTGAAGTTTGATATTACTAAGCAAGACAATGTTTTACCCTTGTCATACCCAACAACAGCTAAAAGCTTGTTGGCTAAAAACGATTTACTGGATATTGAAAGTTACGAACAAGCACATAACGTAAAGCTTAATACACAAAATGTAGATTATACGGCTCCAACTCCAATTGCTCGCTGTGAAGACTTTACACCTGCGACAGTCGATATTTTAGTATTTAGCTCTGCATCTGCGTTAACTAATTTTGCTAAACGGCACAAATATTTAAATAAAACCGAGCAGCTTTTACAACCTGTTCATCATCAAGATGCACTATTTAGCTTGATTTACGGTTTACCTGCTTACTACAAACCAGCCTTAATGACAGAACAAACATTGCCAGTGTGGCAAAGTAATCGCCGTAGTATTAATGTCAGTGGCTTTGACGATTTTAGCTATATCAATAGTACAGCAGCAGATGGTGCAGCAATTCGTATCATTAACGCCGATGAAAGCACCGAGCTTCGCGAGGGAGTCAATCAAGTGTTCGCTTTTAGCTTAGCCGAGGTTGCTCACAGTATTGTAAGTGCTTCACCTTTATACAGCACGGATAGCAAAGTAACCCGTACTGAAGGCTTGATCCAGCCAAGCGATTTAATCGCCACAAGCGTTGGCCAATATTTAAATTGTGCTGATATCGCAAAGCAAAGTATGCTAGGCGTTAATCTGTATAACAAAAAAGGCGATATGGGCGTTAATTATTCACAAGGCGTATTTATTGCCTATAAGAAAGACCGCATTACATTAATTGATTCTGATGGTAATTATAAAAATATCTCTGCTGCCCAAGGCTTTTCAATAGAGCAAGGTTTGGATATTCCGTTTTTAGCACAAAGTATTAAAAAGTTAAAAACCTTTACCGAATAACGAGCACTGGCGATTTACCCAAGTTAGGTTATAGTTTTATATTTGATTATGCCCTAACTAGGGAAGGCTAGTGTAATGAAACTGTGTACTCTTTTCGTTATTTTTATTAGTTTACTATTCGTTACTGATCCGGCGGTCTGCGCCGATCAATATTACAAGTGCGTAACCGACAGTGGCACTATTTTTAGCCAATTTCCCTGTGACGGACAGGCAACGCAACATAAAATAGCAGTGTCGCCTAACGTCACCCCGGCCAATATCAATCATGTTAAAACGCTTAACTCCCTTGAGCGTGAACAAATTATTCGTAATCTCAACGCTGAGATCCGCAGCGTTAAATATAAACTCGCCATTTTGAGTCGTGACCGTGATCGCGCTGAATACCAGCAACTGCAACGGCTAAATCGTTTAATGAGCGATGACGATAAAAAAAAGCTTAGCAAAGAGATAAAAAAGCAGCTAAAAGTGATCAATAAAACGTTTGCTAAAAACACCAAAAAAACGAACAAACAGCTCTCCGCACTCGAAAAAAAACTGAAACGTTATGAATAAACTATTGGGTTTTACCAATATTTAGCATACTCTTAACAAGGGTAGAGCATATACTCTACAAGTAATTTTGGAGTACCCGTTCATGCAACCACAAAATATCGCCGAGCTAATTTTAAATGGCTTTAAAAAGCATTATAAATTATTTCAGCAGATCACCGCACAAGCACCTCTGGCATTTGCCAATAAAAACTGGACAAAGATGCACGACATTAGTCGCTTGCGGATCACTTATTACGATGATCGGGTTAACGAAACCACCCAACAACTACAAAATCAGCAATTAGCCAATCAACTGGATGAGTCATTCTGGCTGCAAACAAAACAAATCTACCAACACTTTTTAACGTTTCATCCGCAAGCCGAGTTAGCCGAAACATTTTATAACTCGGTATTTTGCCGCTTATTTCACCGACGTTATTTTAATAATGATTTTATTTTTGTAAAAGCCACCTTGGCAGATGCACCCGCTTTACCGATTGAAGCTGAGTATCGTAGTTACTTTCCAGTCGTCGATGGATTAAAACCAACCATCCGAAAAATAATTAATCAATTTGATTTTAAAGCCAATTTTGTTAATTTAGAGCGCGATATACGACTTTTAGTAAAAGCATTTTATAAACAAGCCCCTGACACTCATCACCGGGCATGGCAAATGCGCTTTGACATATTGCAAACACCGTTTTATCGCAACAAAGCAGCCTATATTGTCGGTCGTGTGGTATCACAAAGTGGTGTGCAACCTTTTATTATTGCGGTGTTACATCATCAAGAGCAGGGTCTGTATCTTGATGCTTTACTGACTAACTCATC
This sequence comes from Pseudoalteromonas arctica, assembly GCF_012927645.1. Lineage (GTDB taxonomy): Bacteria > Pseudomonadota > Gammaproteobacteria > Enterobacterales > Alteromonadaceae > Pseudoalteromonas > Pseudoalteromonas arctica_A. Next base: position 345,622 of record NZ_JABBMT010000001.1, read on the forward strand.
GCAAATGCGAGTTATTTTTGGCTTTGCCCGCGCTTATTTTATGGTTGAAACCCACGCTCCTTCGGCATTAGTTCGGTTTTTAAACCAACTAATGCCCAACAAAACCTTAGCAGAACTTTATAATGCTATTGGCTTTCATAAACAAGGGAAAACCGAGTTTTATCGCGAGTTTTTAACCCATTTACAACGCTCAGGTGATGATTTTGTGATTGCCCCTGGCACACCGGGCATGGTGATGATGGTATTTACCCTACCTTCATTTGATTATGTATTTAAAATAATTAAAGATAAATTTGGTGAAAGTAAACCATTTGGTCGCGATACCGTACTCAAACGCTACCAATTAGTTAAAAGCCATGACCGCGTTGGTCGTATGGCAGATACCATAGAGTATTCTAACGTCGTATTCCCTGTTGCGCGTTTTAACGCTACATTGCTTACACAGCTTAAACAGACCATAGGTTCATCAATGATCATTGAAGGCGACTTATTGATCATCAAACATATGTATATTGAACGACGCATGACGCCACTGAATTTATATTTAGAAAAAGTCAATACTGAAGATGCTGCTGTTGCTATTGCGGAGTACGGTCAAGCACTCAAGGAAATGATCGCTGTTAATATTTTCCCAGGCGATATGTTACTTAAAAACTTTGGGGTCAGTAAACACAAACGCATTATTTTTTATGATTATGATGAAGTGCAATATTTAACAGATATGAACTTTAGGGCACTGCCTAAAGCAAAAAGTTATGATGACTACTTAACCAATGAGCAAAGTTACTCTGTGGCACCACAAGATGTATTTCCAGAGCAGTTATGCACGTTTGTAATGCCGAACCCGCAATACAAAGCGGTTTTCAGACAAACACATCCAGAACTACTAGATGTCGCATTTTGGCAACAAGCGCAACGAAATATAAAAGCAGAGGTCGTTAACCATATCTACCCTTATCCAGCTGCGCAGCGTTTTATCCATCAATGGTAGACGAAAGGACACACAATGAATATCAGTAAAATAGATTTAAACTTACTCGTTTATCTCGACACCTTATTACGCGAATGTAATGTTACTCGCGCCGCAAATCAGCTGAGCATTACACAGCCAGCCATGAGTAATGGTTTAAAACGTTTGCGTAACCTGTTTAACGATCCGATTTTGGTGCGCACCAGTGATGGTATGGTGCCCACTGAACGAGCGATTGAATTGCAGCCGGTGATCCGTGGCATCTTAATGACATTAGAAGAAACACTTGCACCAAACCGTGAATTTGAAGCCAGCCAAAGCAAACGGGTATTTCGGATTATGGCCAGTGATTATGCTGCCAGCACCTTAGCACCTAAGTTACTGAGCAAGTTACACGATGAAGCGCCCGATACCACGCTTGATATTCTCACTCCAAGTGATGTTACTTTTCATGATGTAGAAAACGGTAAAGTCGATATGGCAATAAACCGTTTCGAAAACCTACCGCAGTCGTTTCACCACAAACGTATTTGGAAAGATAGCTTTTGTTGTTTAGTAAAAGCTGACAACCCGATCATTGAAAATTTTAGCCTAGATAGTTATTTAAAAGCTCGGCATATTTGGGTAAGTAAAACTGGGTTTGGTGTCGGGGTTGGTATGGATCCTAAAGACGTCCAAAAACTTGGCTGGGTTGATGAAGCGCTCGCCCACTTTGGTAAACACCGAAATATTGCCACATTCACCCGTAATTACCACGTTGCAATACATCTAGCGAAAGAGAAGAACCTGATTGCGACACTCCCTTCAAAAGCCGCGAATATTTATGTAGATGATCCGGGTTTAAAAATTCTGGAGCCCCCCTTTCCTATTCCGCCATTTGAATTAGACATGATCTGGAGTCCGTTACTGCACCGTGATGCAAGCCATGTATGGCTAAGGAAAAAAGTTGCTGAAGTGGCTGATGAATTAAAGTAACACTCTTACAAAAGCCCTGTAAAATTTGCTTATTGGTATTTTCAAATAAGCAAACATCAACTTAAAAAGTGTTAATAATCATAACGTTAAAATAATTCAAAAATGGAATAACGATTGCTTTAAGTTACTTGAACTTTTATATTCATTTAACTTAAAGAGGTCACTATTATGAATACCCATCAAGAAAACAAAGTAAATCATATCACTGACATTATCCAAGTAATGAACAGCAGCATCGACTTTTATGAAAAGGCGCAAGAAAAAGTACAAGATCCAGCCATTGGCGCATTATTCCAGCGTATGATAGACGCACGTAAAGTCAGCGTTGAAAACCTACAGCCTTACGCTATTAATGAGCAAGGTGAACGAGAAGACGGCTCATCTTTTGCCGTTGAAGCTCGCCGCGCTTATACATCTGTTGTTCCGCACCCCTAATTTGAATTAAACTCGCTCATTAAATAGCCACTTGATTTGCTTTTGTAAATAAAAGCTTGACGCAGAACCCTAGGTTTGATCTATTACTCTCTTTTGAGAGCCTAATTTTATGCCTGTTCCTTCTTCTA
>NZ_JABBMT010000079.1 GCF_012927645.1 Pseudoalteromonas arctica
GATGAAGCAAGTAATGTCGTCGGTTATCTTGCTGATATTCGTTGGTTATTACTATTTCTAGTAACAGAGCAGACCTTACTTAGTTCGTCGTGGCACCTGTCTTCAGTCTATGTTCGTGGTTCAATGCAGCGTTAGCTGCATTGCCATCCTAACGCCGTCGGTGGTTGTGCCACACCCGATGCTTGATCCTATGCACTAACTCTAATTCGTTTATCATGCGGGTACTCTTGCCAATCTAAGTTTTGTATTCACTGGCGTAAGCACCACTTCTTTAGCTATTGCCCATATGTATGCAATCATTTCTCGGGCAATTGCTGTGACAACAAGGTTGTAGTGTTTCCCTTTGGCTATCATTTTCTTATAACGTTTGCAGAGCCTAAGCTGCGCTTTCCACGCAATATCAATAATATCCTTTGGTAAGCCTTCGTGTCGTTTTTGCATATCTGTCGATATATTTGCCGCATACCGATAAGTGTGCGCGCCTTCAACAAGGAGGCGTCTTGCTCGGCCATTTCCGCATTTTGTGATAGCGCCAATATGGCGTTTGCCACCACTCGAGTGTTCACTGGGTACAAGACCGAGGTAACTCATTAATTTACGGGGATGATCGAAGCGAGTTAAATCGCCAAGCTCAGCAACAACGCCTGTGGCGACCAATAATCGAACGCCACGCATAGCTTGTATTGCTTTAACAACGGGGTAATAACGCCATTGATGGACGTGATGTGTTAGTTCATTGTCTAGTCGTTCAAGTCGGCTTATTCGCTCGGTAATTGTTTGTAAAAATTCTTGTAAGACGATGTGCTGAGCGGGATGTGGCAGTACAAGTTCAGTGAGCCAGCGTAAATGTTTTTGTGACCAATTCGCAGTGCCTTTGTAATTAATATTATTGCGAAGCAGCAACGCTTTTAATTGATATTTAGCATCTTTTAAATCTTTCATGGCCACTTCGCGTGCACGAGATAAATCGCGTACAGCTTCATCTTCAGGCTCAGGAACATAGATAGGTGTTAAATCTTCAGATTTAAGTAATTTAGCGAGCTTAAGAGCATCACGTTTATCGGTTTTAATTTTCTCACCAGGTTTTTTAGGAATAAGAGAGGGTGCAACTACGTAACAGCAATGACCAAGGCTGGTAATTAAGCGGTAAATCCAATATCCACAAGGGCCTGCTTCATAAACAAAATGAAGCGTTGCGCCAGGGTATTTAGATTCAAACTGACGAACAAGCTTTTGAACGGCCACTTTGGAAGAAGAGAATCGACCAAGGTGAACAGGTTGTGCACCTCTATGCTCTTCAATATAGGCGACTTCATTGAATTCTTTATGTGTATCAAGACCGATAAAAAGTATGCTATGTTTATTCATGTTAGCCTCTGCTGTTTAGTTAATTGACAAACTAATTATGGCTCTGGCTTTGAATTAAGCTAACCCACGAAAAGCGGAGGCTAACACCGTGTGGG
>NZ_JABBMT010000020.1 GCF_012927645.1 Pseudoalteromonas arctica
AGCATTATATATTTACCAGACAAAATTCCTATCGTTGCCAATTTGGAAGCGCGCAATCAAACCATCATTGATTGTTTGGGTAAACAGTATCAGAAAATTTATTCTTAAAGTGGGTGCGGAAGATCGGTTGTAATGGTTTGCATTGCTTTAGCACGCCAAGTTAAAAATGATGAAAATACGTTCAACTAGTCATAAATCTGCAATTAAACTATAGGATAATTTCTATTCGATTTAATTAACTTAGAAAAGACGACTGACTTTAATGACCACTCCTTTAGTGCGCTTGAACTTTGCACTGCAATCATTTGAAGATCCGCTCTCAGCTGCCATGGCACATACTATGGAGTACGATACGCTGCATCTAAATGCAAACGCACAGCATGAAATTACACTGCTTTGTGTATTACCTGAAGATGCACATGAAGGCGACATTATCTCATTAAGTGCAACACATATTGCAGCGCGTGATGCGCGTTACTTTATACAATACACACTGCGTCAAATCGATATAGAAACAGGTACGGTTGCGCTGACACTTGAAGAAATAACTATCAGCGATGAAAGCAACGAATATGTGCTGCAATTAATGCTGCATGGTTTACATGCTACCCTCAAAGACAGTGCTGAATTTGATGCCGCAATCAAGCAGTATGGCGCAGGTTACCTACCACAATACGAGCCAGATCTGGCGTCTAAAAGTCATTCACTGCGCCAATATATGACAAGTTTTAGTAGTTCATTTTTATCATTATTTTAATCCGCAAAGCTGACTTTACCCATAGTAATGATGGGAATGCCCTGCGCTTGATTACCAAAACGTTGCTGGCCACCTGCTAAACATTCGTTCGCTAAAATCGCAAACAATACTGCTTCTTTCGCATCTGGGTCGATACCTAGAGCATGGGTATTTTTAATCTCATGTAACTGTGGACACAAAGATAAAATATGCTTCATCAGCAGTGGGTTATGTATTCCCCCACCACTAGCATAAACTGTAACATCGGCTAATTTTTCACTGCATTGATTAATAGCCTGTGCAATCATCATCGCCGAAAATCGATTTAGTGTTGCCATCACATCCTCGTGACTTAGCTGGAGGGTGTTAGTTATCGTTTGTGCTTGGTGTAAATAAGCCAAATTGAAAACTTCAGGGCCTGTCGTCTTGGGAAAGTCTAAATAAAAAAATTCATCTTGGCATAACTCATCCAACAGCGGCTGATTTATCTGGCCTTGGTTGGCAATTAAACTATCTTTATCATACTGAAGCGGCGCAAAATGACGCTGTACATAAGCGTCCATAATGGTATTACCTGGGCCAATATCAGAGCTAAATACAGCGCTCGCATCAGCAGATTGTGGTAAAAAAGTCAGGTTAGCAATACCACCCATATTCAGTAATATGCGATTTTCAGTTAGGCTACTAAAAAATAAATAGTCGCCATATACCGCAAGTGGTGCGCCTTCGCCACCCGCTGCAATGTGCTTTTGTCTAAAATCCCCTATCGTGGTAATACCTGTGGTAACCGCTAAATGGTCGCTATCACCTATTTGTAACGTACCATGATTAAAATCAGTTTGCTTATGCTGGTTTTTTGGACAATGGTAGATCGTTTGCCCGTGACTCGCTATTACATCAATCTCAGCCGCATCCACTCCCCATTTAGCTAGACATTGTAAAACCATTTTGCCATGTAATTGCCCCACCCAAGGGTGAAGTAAAGTAACTAACTCCAAATCACATTTACGCTTGGAAAATACTGTTTTTATTTTCTGTTTATAGTCACCATCATAATCAACGGTGTGAAAGGCTAACACATCAATTTGAGTGTCCATGCCATGACCTGAGACTTTACACAATGCTACATCTAACCCATCTAATGAAGTCCCACTCATCAGACCAATTATTAATCTTTGTTGTTTCTTAGCACTGTTATACAGTTGTAATATATGCTGATGCATTATTTTTACCCTTAAAAATCAAAACACTCACAAATGTACATTCATTTTAAACTAAAGAATACTTTATACCTTAACCTTGAATATTGAAAGAATAATTATTGCAAATACGTTAGGAATGTTTTAAAACTTATTAACACACAGAGTGTACCGACAACGATAAAACTCATAATAGCAAAAAATACATAACCACGGGAACAGACTATGAAACACCGCAAACCTAACTCAATGCGCCCACTCCACCTGCTATCGCCAATTGCACTGACAGTTATTGCCACTACTAGCCCTGCTTTATTGGCCGCTGAACAGCAACAAGTGCAGCAAAAAAAGCCTGAAGTAATTACGGTTACTGGCTCGCGTATTCAGCGCACGGAATTAGTTTCAAGCAGCCCGGTAGTAAGTGTGGATGAAGCACAAATACACCTAGATCGCGCGGTTAATGTAGAAGATATTACCGCAAAGTTACCACAAGCCGCAGCGGGAGCTAATAGTACAGGTGCAACGGTAGGTGACTCATTTGGCTCATCGACTATTGATTTACGTGGTCTTGGTCAAAACCGAACTTTGGTATTAATTGACGGTACGCGCGCTGTGCCATTTAGTTTTCGTAACTCAGTTGACGTCAATACAATTCCTGCCGGTTTGATCAAACGTGTTGATGTTTTAACTGGCGGTGCGGCTGCAGTTTATGGTGCTGATGCCGTTGCAGGCGTGGTTAACTTTGTACTTGATGATGACTTTACCGGCGCCGAGTTTTCAAGTAGTTATGAAACAGCTGATGGTGGCAATGAAAAACTTAATTTTGAAGCCATTTTTGGTGGCGATATAGCTGATGGTAGTGGCCATATTACTGGCTATCTTGGTTATTCTGAACGTAAAGAGTTACTTGCTGGTGAACGTGATTATGCCTTAGAAAACGGCGCTACTATGATTAATAGCGGCGGTTATTATACCGATGTTGCCAGCGGCAACAGTTTAGCGATAAATGATGCAGGGCAAGTCGTGAGCGACCGTCAAACCAGTGACTTTACCGGCGACCGTTATTTAACTCAGCCAATGGATAGAATTTCTGCTGGGTTATTATTTGATGTGGATGCCAGCGACAGCGCAATCATTTACGGCCGCGCTATGTATTCAAAAGTAACCGTTAATGGCTCCGGCGCTAGCGGCCAAACACCTATTTTTGTTAATGAGCAAGTGACCCTCACGCAAGATAACCAATATATTCCTGATGAACTACGCCAGCAACTCACGTTTGATGCTGATGGCAATGCGCTAGTCAACGTTGAACGTAATTTAGGCCTTGGCGTTCAGTATACTGAAGCCGTGCGCGATTCATTGCAATTTCAACTGGGTTTAAAAGGCGATATTAACGATTACTTACGTTACGACATTTATGGTCAATACGGTCAAACTGACGAAGTCGCTGCAATTTACAACAATGGCTATAAAAATGATAGCAGTGGCAATAGTCGCTTTGGCAATATTGCTAATAGCAGCGATATTTTTGATCCTAACTTAAATTTAAATGAATTTAGCGACCCACTGTTATATACCACCCGTGAACGTACTCAAAGTGTATTTGCTGCAACTCTCTCTGGCGATTCTAGTGCCTTATTTGAATTACCTGCCGGTTATGTCGATTTTGCAATTGGTTATGAGTACCGCAAAGAAACCGGCAAACAAACACCAGGAGATGCATTTAGAAATGGCACTAGCTTTGCCTCAGTTAGCGCATTTGATATGGATGCCAGCTTTGACAGTCGCGAGTTTTATGCAGAGCTATTAGTACCAATTCTAATTGATATGCCATTTGCAAAAGAACTTAGCTTTGAAGGTGCTTACCGCATTTCTGATTACTCAAACACTGAAGCCGAAGACACCTATAAACTCGGCATTAACTGGGCAATTAATGATGATATTCGTATTCGTGCGAATAAGCTCACTGCATTTAGAGCACCAAACTTGGGGGAATTCGCAAGTCCGATCACAGGGTTATCATTAGCTTTATTTGACCAAACTAGTGACCAATTTGTACCACGCTTTGCTGGTCGCTTTAATGGCGACCCATGCTTGCTAGGTACGGGGGATGCAGCGCAATGTGCCGCTTTTGGCGCACCGCCAGTAGGCACTGAGTATGACTCAACAACAGCCAAATATACTTATGGCGGTAATCCGAACATCAAGCCGGAACAAGCAGGATCAGATACTTTAGGTGTAGTTTATACCCCTAGTTACATTGAGGGCTTTGACCTATCAGTTGATTACTACAGCATTCATGTAACCGATGCAGTAAGTCAAATTCAACCTGCTGCAGCATTACAAAGCTGTTATATCGACGATCCAAATCCGAATAACCCATTGTGTGGCGCAGTACTTCGCGATCCTAATACAGGCTTTATTAGCACCGCGATCGTAAATGACTTTAACCTTGCTGCGATTAAACAAGCTGGTATCGATTTAGCAGCCAACTATGTATTTGATGCACCAATGGCTTTAGGCGGTCGCTTTAGGCTCTCATATCAAGGTAACATTGTAACAAAACAAACTCGCCAAAATAATAGCACCGTAGCCGAAATTGATTGTAAAGGCACTTACGGTAGCGCGTGTTCAGGCGATTTTGCGAGTATCTTACAAGCCGATTATAAACACCGCGCCACCTTTGATTGGCAGCTAGATACCATGAACTTCCAATTAGGCTGGCGCAGAATCGGTGCAGTAGACTACGCTGTAGATAGAGCAGAAACAATTTCAGCACAAGACTACATGGACTTTGCCACATCGTGGCAAGCAACCGACACTCTCGCGGTTAACTTTGGCATCGATAACCTATTTGACAAAGCACCACCAACACCTGACATTGGTGCAAACCATTTTAATACCGTCAGTGATTACAGCGTGATTGGCCGTACAGTGGGCGTTGCAGTACGTTACTCACCGAGTTTTTAGTTAACTCCCAATTGCTCATAGCAACACAGGATTAAACCCTTAAAGCGCACCCTGCCCGGTGCGCTTTTTATATTAGACTTATGATGAAATCAAAACATTTGCGATATCATTAGGCTGATCCATGATTTAATTATGAAAATGTGAGCGTAAATGTGTTTTACACCGTATTACCTTTAGTTAATGTCACTGAGCGACTATATAGTCCAGATCGCATGAGTACGCTATGGGTCAAATGATCTCTAAACAAATTCATATATAAGGCTTTGAGGATAACCATGATCAGATTACATCATTTAAATAAATCACGCTCTAAACGTATTATTTGGCTACTTGAAGAGCTAGATGTTGACTACGAAATTGTTGCTTATCAACGCAACAGCGAAACATTTTTAGCTCCTGATGAGCTTAAAGCGATTCATCCACTAGGCAAATCCCCGGTGATTGAAGACAACGGTCAAATTATTGCTGAGTCAGGTGCGATCACCGACTATTTAATTACTCAATACGGTAATGGCAAGTTTGCGCCAAGCCGAGGCAGCAAAGACTATATTGATTATCAGCAATGGCTACATTTTGCTGAAAGCTCCGCAATTTTACCGCTATTATTAAAAATGTTTGTGCAAAAAGATGGCGTTAAAACGCAATTTTTAGAAGGTTATGCCGATGCAGAAACCGCCAAAGTTATTAATTACTTTAATGACCGCTTAGAAGGTAAGCGTTACTTAGTGGGTGACTCTCTAACTGGTGCTGATTTTATGATGTCATTTATTGTTGAAATTGTTAAAAATGCAGGCCAACTAGCACATTTTAAAAATCTCGTTAAATACGATGAGCAATTACAAACTCACGAGAAATTTCATTCCGCTAATGAGTTAGAGGCAAAGTACGACTAAATTAGTTTAATAGGTAATTTAATTAACCTGAGCCTCCGTTGCCGGTGCGGGCGTAGAGGAAATTGCCAGTATGTCTAAAGAAACCAGTTTATCTTTAAAAAACAATATATTAGTTATTTTAAAGTAGATTAAGATGTAAAGCCCCTTTACATCTTAATCTACTAATCTATATCCTACCGCAGGCTCAGTAAGTAAATACTTTGGGCTTGCGGGATTTGCCTCTAATTTTTGCCTTAGCTGCGCCACATGCACACGCACATATTCAGGACGATTTATATATTGCTCTCCCCATATATGGCTTAATATTGCATTATGAGTTAGTACTTTATCTTTATTTTGAAATAATAACAGTAAGATTGCATATTCCTTTTTAGTCAGCTTAATCTCATTATCACCAACACGTACAATATGCTTATTTGGGTCGATATAGATGTCACCACATTGCAACGCAAAACTGACTTGATTATTAGTACGCAGTAACACCCGAATACGCGCTAATAGTTCATTGGCGCTAAAAGGTTTTGTAAGGAAGTCATTGGCACCATTATCAAGCGCTGTAACCTTTTCAATTTCACCATCACGCGCTGATAGCACTAATACCGGTAACTGACTCCATTGCCTAAACTCAAGCAGCCAGTCTTGGCCATCCATATCCAAAAGCCCTAAATCTAACAATACAAGGTCATAACTTTGCTCACTCAAAAGTGCAAAACCATCCAGCCCTTTATCACAAATGCTCAGCTCATAGCCACTGGCTTGCAGCAAAGTTTTTAAAAAACTTTGCAACGGCGGAGAATCTTCAAGTATTAAGATCTTAGTCATTATTTTTTATCCAGATTAATTTTGCCAGAGCCATTTCTGTATCGTTATCTATCGTCAGTGAAAATGTGCCTTGATGAAACTTAGCAACCACATCACAAATTACACTGCCAAGCCCTACACCTTCATCAGCACTTGCTTGTGGCTTGCTAATTAATTTATTGCTCAATAGTAATTGATAATTCACCGCTGACTCGTAACGGTTTTGGGTAAATTCAACAACCACCTCACCATCACCGTAACGCCATGCATTTTCGAGCATATTTGCCAGTGCTATTTCTAATAGGGTCACATCGCCTTGGCAGCTCGAATTGGCATCAATATTTGTTGTTACCACTAAATGCGCTAATTGCTGTTGCCTACGCGCTTTTGCTTCGCTTAGCAAAGCTTGTAAGTTAATTGTTTGCCAGCACAGATTTTCGCCCATTTTATTTACTCGGCTTAGCTCCATCACCTTGTCAAAATGCTGATTAAGAATTTTACTTTGTTCATAAATATTACCGGCCTGCTCTTTTATTATCGCTTCACTGAGTGTGATCTCATCATCAGCCAACATGCTTGAGGCGCCCATAATCGTTGCCAGTGGCGTGCGCAAGTCATGGGATAAACTGCGTAATAATGCATTTTTAGCGCGCTCAAGTTCAGCTTGAACTGACATAGCCGCCGACTGCTGCCTCAGTAAAGTTTTCTCATGTACCTGATACAACAATGAAATTGCGGTATTTACGAAGCTCCTTTGTCCTTCTGACAGTAACGCTGTAAAAGCAAACCCACCCAAGTTTTGTTCTTTGTCACTCAATAGCATAAATTCGCCAGCAGATTGCTGATGTGATTGTTGAAACTGGCAAGTAATGGTCAAATGTTCGCTAATAAGTTGCTGAAAATACTGCTTTTGCTCATCCAGTGTGTCTAAACTATTTAATCCTTTAGCTAGCTCATAAAGTAGCCGACTATTGCTCGCGTGTAATTGCACATCTCGCACCTTCGTGTTTAATTCGCCTGCTAACTGGCTGATCATTAATCCCACAATGAGCATCACTATAAAGGTGACTAGATACTCAATATTTTCAATATGAAAAGTAAAATACGGAGTAACAAAAAACCAATCTGTACACGCTACACTGACCAAGGTGGTAATGGCTGCAACCCATCGATTGCTGCGTACAGCAACCCATGCGACCCATAACAGCTGTAACATCACAATGTCGGTGGTCGAAAACCAATCTCGTAGCGGATAAATCACCATAACCACAATGTTTGGCATTATCACCGCCAAAAAAAATGCTTTGTATTTGCTAGGTTTGCCCTGCACTTGGTTCATTAACGATTCCTCTGACAATTAATTACATAGGTTACTGCCTTTTCAATATTGCCTCTATAAAGTTTTTATAAAGTTTTTTATCTCATTTATAAAACCTTTATAAAGCTTTGCAGTGCAAAGCTGACTTTACTATTGGATCCCGTATATTCAACTCAACTTTAGTGATTGCGGGCTGCCTGCTATAGGTATTTGATAAGGCGTATTGATGATATTCTCGGTCGCTATGATAGTGGGTCGGTTAGAATATTTCACTGTTTTTGCACTTGTTACTCATAGCTTTTTGAAAAAATAACGAAGGAATAATATGGCACATTTTACAGTTATTGGTTTAGGCCGTTTTGGCATTGCAGCAAGTCTTGAGTTGATCCATTTAGGGCACACTGTGACTGGCGTTGATAGTAACCCAAAACTCGCCGAAAAATATGTTGAGCACTTATCAGAGACAGTGGTATGCGATTCAACGGATGAAGCGGCGTTAAAAGAGCTCGATTTAGCAAATAGTGAAGCAGTCTTAGTTGCGATTGGTGAAGATATGCAGTCCAGCATACTGTGTACCTTAGCACTAAAAAATCTAGGGGTTAAACAAATATGGGTTAAAGCCAGCACCAAAGCGCATCATACGATTATTTCAAAGTTGGGTGTCACACGTATTATTCACCCAGAAGAAGAAATGGGAGTACGCGTTGCACAAGCGCTTAACTACCCAATAGTGAATGATTATATTTCCTTGGGTAATGGTTTATACGTGGTAGAAGTGAGTATCAAAGCGCATTTACATCAAACACAATTAGGCCATTTACTAAAAGAAATAAAAGCGTTAATTGATCCGCTACTGGTTAAACGAGGCAAACAAACATTTGTAAAATTAACGGATGACTTTGAGCTGCTCGAATACGACACGCTGCTGTTATCTGGTAACCGTGTACAATTAAATTATCTTGCGCCAAGGCTGTTATAACCATGGTTTTATGGCATCCACTAAAAACCGCTATCGAACGCAGCCCTAGCGGCAATAAAAAAATCAATGCTGCGCCGCCGCTTATTTTATGTTGCAGCTTTTTGATATTGATCGCACTGGGGGCTTTAGCATTAAAGCTGCCTTTTGCCACTAATGAACCTATTTCGTGGATACAAAGTGCCTTTACTGCAACATCGGCGGTAACCGTCACCGGATTAGTTGTGGTAGATACAGGCTCCGCATTTACGCCTTTTGGCCAAGGGGTGATCGCGCTATTAATTCAACTTGGTGGTTTGGGTTTGATGACATTTGCAGTGGTAACCTTGCTAGCACTGGGTAACAAAGTTGGCTTTATTCAAAAAACAGTGACTAAAGCCGCTTTTAATCAAACAGATACATCAACACTTTTGAGTACGGCAAAATCAGTGCTGCTTTTTGCCATCATTGTAGAGTCACTCGGTGTTGTTATTTTAACTCTGTACTGGCTCCCAGAGCTGGGCTTACAAACTGGCTTTTTTCAGGCACTATTTTATACCATTAGTGCATTTAATAATGCGGGATTTGCGCTTAGCCCTGATAGCCTGATGCAGTATGTTGACGATCCCGTGATCAATTTCACTATTACTGGTTTGTTTATTATCGGTGGCCTAGGTTTTACAGTACTCATGGATGTGTATAAAGCAAAACGTTGGGCAGCCCTTAGTACCTATAGTAAGTTGATGCTGCTCAGCACGGCTATCATTAATATTGTCGCGCTGGTGCTGATTTACGTTATTGAATATGACAATCCAAAAACACTGCAACCCTTGTCAGAAGCTGGTAAATGGCTAGCTGCTTGGTTTCAAGCCGTAACACCGCGTACAGCGGGTTTTAATACCATTGCTATAGAAGAACTAAGAAATGCCAGTAGCGCATTAATAATGATGCTAATGTTTATTGGTGGCGGCTCTTTAAGTACTGCCAGCGGTATTAAAGTGGTTACTTTTGTGGTGTTGATTTTAGCCACTTACAGCTACTTACGCCGCGATAAAGGCGTTACTGTGTTACGCCGAGAAATCGACAAAGAAGCTGTTTATAAAGCACTGGCTTTAACCCTTGTTTCAGCGGGTATAACATGGCTGGCTATTTTTACGTTACTAATTGTTGAAGATGCGCCTTTTTTAGATGTCGCCTTTGAGGCTGTGTCTGCACTTGGCACTGTAGGGTTGTCGCGGGGTTTAACTGCTTCTCTTTCGCCACTAGGCGAATTTATCATTATGTTTTTAATGTTTATGGGAAGAATTGGCCCCTTAACCATTGCCTACTTTTTAGCGAGTCCTCGCTGTAGGAAACTAAGGTATCCAAGCGCACCATTATCGATTGGCTAATCAACCTGAGCTCGGGATCAGTTATTGTTAGCCCGAGCTCGCATATTTTACTAGGCGATTATTTTACTAGACGATAATAACAACTGCATCAGTTAAAAACTAAATGCCCGCCAATTCACGCTCAGTTATACACTCCCCTGACGCCATTTCAAATTCGCGGCAAACCAGTGGGCGGTTTTCATAAATAGAGCACATTAAGGTGTTTCGATCGAGCGCTTGGCACCAACCATCATCGGCGCGTTTCATAACCTCGCTCCCCCATTTATCATATTCAATATAATGAAACGGCACACCAGTATCAGTCACTATGCGCACTTCCAACTGACAACAACATGCTTGGCAGTTAGCACAGGTAACCGGCTCCGGTGCGTTAGTAACTGTTTCAATAGGAATTATATTGTCTATGGGGATAACGGTTTGAGGCATAGCAGCTTACTAAAATAATGTTAGCCGCTTAGCATACACGAGCAAAACTAACGCGCCAGTAGTTTCGCTTTTATTTCATTATAGCGTTGCTGTTCGCACAAACCAAAGCCACTGAGTTGGCGTACTTTATTGCGGGCAAATAACGGCATACTCATTCCCGCTAAAAAACGGCATTGGGTTTCAATACCTATATTATGTATACCTTTATTGACTAGGTGACTAAGTAACTCATCAACCTTTTGATAAATTACAGCATCGTCAACAAAACGATGCTCTAATGAATACTCAAGTGTTACAGCTTGGTCTCTACATACTGAGCAATGCCCGCATTGCTGTGGCGCTTGATGGTCGTCAAAATAACGAGCTAGGTTATAGCTTAAACAGCTTTTCAGCTCAAAAAAGCGAATAAGTGCGGCAATACGTTTGATCTCTGCTTGCTCTTTATCAACAAAATAACTGTGTAATTGCTGAGTCAGATCAGGGTTATTGATCACCTCATTATGTACTTGATAGACTTGGGTAATCCGTTTGGTTTCCAGCGCAATTAAATTCTTCTCAGCTAAATAATCAAGCGCTGCAACAACGCGTTTTCTATCAACTTGAGCTGCTTGAGTTAGAGTATCAAAATTAAGTGTACCCCAGATTTTTTTAAACTGGGTATGGCTAAATATTAACTGTAAAAATGCTTGGCGTGCCGTATCAAAATGGCTAAGTAAAGCGGCTTTATCAACCAAAAATTTATATTTAAAATCAGCGTAGTATGCATAAAGTGGGGTGATCGCGCCTTGCATTTCTAGTTGTACTAACAAGGTTTTAAGCGCTAATTGGCGAATATTACTATCACTTGAAAGGCTGTATTCTTGCATTTCCCATTGTTGATTGTCTTTTTGATGGTCACTTAGATGCTGACGAATATCGTTGATCACATGTTCGATGCCACTAAGCTCTGGGGTATCGCCATAAACAAAGTTTTCAACCGTGTTTAAGCCATCTAAATTAGCTAAGGTAAAGCACTGCGATGGTTGTCCATCTCGCCCCGCACGACCAATTTCTTGGCTATAGTTTTCAATCGACTTTGGTAAATCGTAATGAATTACAAAACGGATATCTGATTTGTCCACCCCCATACCAAACGCAATCGTGGCCACCACAACATTAATTTTACCCGCTATAAAATCATCTTGGATACCATAACGCAGGGTATCTTCAAGCCCAGCATGATAAGCCACAGCGTGTAAGCCTTGGCGGCTAAGCGCTTCAGCGACTTGCTCTGCACTATGTTGTAAGGTCACATAAATAATCCCTGGGCCCGTTTGCTCGCGCACAATATTAGCCAATGTATTTGCTTTATCAGCGCTTTTCACGCTGAGTATCGATAAGTCTAAATTAGCTCGATAAAACCCAGTTTGTACAATACACTCAGGCGCAATTGCAAAACGTTCACTCATATCACGCTTTACTTTTTTAGTGGCGGTGGCCGTTAATAATAATACCAAGGGAATATTGAGCTCATCACGATAGCGCGGTAACTTTAAATAATCAGGCCTAAAGTTATGGCCCCATTCAGAAATACAGTGTGCTTCATCAACCACCAGCATTGAAATAGCCACTTGATTAATAAATTCGCGAAATCGCTCGTTTTTAAAGCGCTCTACCGACACCATTAAAATTTTCACTTTACCGGCACGCACATCGCTCATTACTGTATGACTTTGCTCTGTGGTTTGACTCGAATCAAGGCTAGCGGCATAAATTCCTTTATTATTTAAAAAACCAATTTGGTCCTTCATCAGCGCAAGTAATGGCGAAACAACCAGCGTTAGATTAGGTAAATGTAATGCGGTTAACTGATAACACAATGACTTACCAGATCCAGTAGGAAAAATTGCCAATGATGATTGGTTATTTAGCAGTTGTTCTATGGTTTGCTGCTGACCTTGGCGAAATTGACTAAAACCAAAGTGTTGCTCAAGTGAAGAAACTATCGATCCGCTCATAATATTTCCCTTCATTTATATTCCCTAATAAAGGAAATCATAGTTTGAAAATGCAATGTTTGCCATGGTAACTTTTTTTTGCTTTATTTTCTTGGCTTATCTATTTGTTCCCATTAATTTTACTGACAAGTCGTGGGAAAAGGCGCATTATAAATGCGTTGCTTGAAAAGGTATTTTGAATATTTTTGTTCAGCTCAATACCTAAGTGTTCTATACGTTTTATCATAAGAGCATTTAGGTATAATTCTTTTGAGGGCAATGAAATGATAACCACACATCCTAAAATCGTGATCATCGGTGGCGGTGCCGGTGGCTTAGAGCTGGCAACGCAATTAGGGCATAAACTAGGCAAGAAAAAACAAGCAGATATTCTATTAATTGATAAAAATCGCACCCATATTTGGAAACCTTTACTGCACGAAGTGGCAACGGGTTCTATTGATGCCAATTTAGATGGCGTAGTTTACTCAGCCCATGCCGCGAAACACCATTACAACTTTCAACTGGGGACTTTCTGCGACCTCGATAACACCAATAAAACCATCACACTCAGTGCCTTTAATGACGAACTTGGCCATCAAATTTTACCACAGCGTACCGTTCATTATGACTACTTGGTGATTGCCATCGGCAGCGTCAGTAACGACTTCAATACACCCGGAATTAAAGACCATTGCTTTTATCTTGATTCAAACCAACAAGCAGAACGCTTTCAACACGCGCTACTTGATAACTTTACTCGGTTACACCAAGACGACGACCCACAACATACGCTAAATATTGCTATTGTTGGTGGTGGTGCTACAGGCGTTGAACTCTCAGCTGAGCTGTATCATGTTTCTGACTTATTAAAACTTTATGGTTTGACAAATATGTCAGCAAAGCGTTTACACATTCACTTAATCGAAGCAGGCCCACGTATTTTGCCCGCTTTACCAGAGCGTATAGCAAACTCAGCGAAAAGAGAACTACTAAAGCTTGGTGTTAAAGTTCGAGAAAACACCCAAGTAAAGCAGGCAACAAATCAGGGGTTCATCACTAAAGATGATGAACAGATCAATGCTGACATTATGGTATGGGCAGCGGGTGTAAAAGCCCCTGATTTTATTAAAGAGCTCGGGATTTTTGAACTAACTCGTAATAACCAAATCATGGTGAACGACTATTTGCAAAGTAATAACGATGACACCATTTTTGTATTAGGCGACTGTTGCGCGTTTACTCAAAAAGATGGCAAGTTAGTACCACCTCGTGCACAATCAGCTCACCAGATGGCACAATGTGTTGAAAAAAACTTAATTGCGACACTGCGCCAACAGCCATTAACTGGCTTTGAATACAGTGATCATGGTTCACTTGTCAATTTGTCACGCTACAGTACCGTGGGGAGCTTAATGGGAAATCTCACCAGTAACAGCTTTTTTATTGAAGGCAAGATAGCCCGCTTTATGTATATCTCACTGTATCGCATGCACCAACGCGCTATCCACGGCAGCGCCAAAACCTTTGCATTATGGATCAGCGAAAAAGTACTTAGGGTCGTTAGACCAAAAATGAAACTGCACTAACCAACTGACAAGAGTAAGTGGAGCCGACGCTTCACTTACATACGTAGATCTAATTAAATAAAGATCTAATTGACACCCATCTAGAAATTATTTATAAACTTGACACCCATTCAAAATATAAACTTGACACCCATTCAAAATAAAAATGAAATTACAAACATCCTGATTGGGGCAATCAACCAAACAATTAAAACCTGTAGTTATTTTCAAAAAAGACTTTTATTAAAATGACAGGTAAATATTAGACGTTTGCATTTTTAGGTATCAGAAAAACCTGAATTAATAAGTTATGTATTATTGGCTACTTTATCACGCTAGTAATTTTTCACAATTCGTTAGATTCGTTCGTCGCTTAAAGTGCTGATGTTCACAAAACAGGTTTAACGACTCCGGTCTTCCAACAGCGCCGTGAAAAATGGTGGTAAATTTGCTGGTAACTTTCAACCAGTTTTCGGGGGTTATTTGCAACCTTTCAAGCAAAGGGGTTAGATCGGCGGCTATAAAACCTATTTTATCAGGACGAATATAGCGCCCAGTCACATCAACAAGAGAAAGGTAGGAAGTTAGCTCAAAAGGTAAACCTTTCACCATATGCTGTGTTGTCATCCCTGAAAAACGTTGTAATGATTTGGGCTGTTTCCCTGCTGTGGCCGAAATAATACGCTTTTTAACACTCGTGAAATCTGAATTTTCCGGTGTGTCAGCAATACCTGCACGAACTGGGTTTAAATCAACATACGCCATACATGCTAATAATGCGGCTTCATCAAGTAAAGCTTGGGATTTGAACCGTCCCTCCCAAAATCGCCCCTTACAGTCATCTTCTTTATTTGCTTTTCGCGCTATATATTCATTCAAAGAGCGCATGAACCAGCTAATATCCATTAACCTTGAACGATATTGCGCAATACTATCTGTAACTATTTTCATCTCAAAAGACGCTAGCTTTTCACCTTTAGCAAAACGTCGTGTTAATTCAGAACCTTTAAAAACTTTATGCCAGCGAATTGCAACCGCTCTATCATTTACTCTTTCCGCCTTTTTACTATCTACATACACTATAATATGAGTATGATTACTCATTACTGCATAAGCGCACACATCTATAAAAAAGAGTGATGCCAAACTCATTAGCTTATCTTCAACCCATTTTCTACGGTGTTCATAACATTGACCCGTATATTCATCCACACCACACAAATAGGCACGTCTTACACATCGTGATATACAATGATAGTAGTGAGTGTCCATTAAACTGATTTGTCGATTTCTTGCAGTAGCCATAAATACCTCAGATATCACGTTCCTTATAGAATACTAGTTCCTCATGGTAATACTGCAAATATAGTCATTGTTATGGGTGTCATTTAAGTTTGAATTACTACAATTACAATCGCCATTTATTAAGTGGGTGTCTTTATTTTTTTCTTTATTTTTTTATTTGTTATTTTGTATTAGTTACTCTGACTGTGCTGAGGCTATATGCTCATAACGGGCTAATATTTCATCATATTCACCTGAGCGCTTTATTTGCTCTAGCCCTTTATTAAAGGAGGTTATTATATATTCAGCATTGGGGTGCTCTTTACTAATTCCAATATGAAGAGGGTGCTTAATTAAAGCTGGTTGCCAAATTGTTAGCTCTGTTGAGTAATCGTTTTTCTTCATTTCGAACCATGCCGCGTATTTATCAACCAGAGCAATATCAGCGCGATTCTTTCTTACATGCTCAAGACAACTATGAACATTAAGTAAAGGAACAATTGTCAGCCTATCAATTGACTGTAAATACTCATGATATCCGTAGCCTCTAATTATACTGATTGTTAAGCTTTCTAGGCTGTGAGAACCTTGATAATCAAGCTGCAACTTAGTATTACTAATGATGCTAAGTTCATTGGTAAAATAGGGCTGGCTAAATAAAATTGTTTGAGCACGACTTTCTGTCCACCATAATGCAGGGATCAAATCTATTTCATTATTTCCTAACATTCGCATTGCACGGCTGAATGGCGCTATTTTAATATCCAATGCAACCTTCTGGCTAGAAAATGCAGCACGTACAAGCTCAGCGGTCATACCCGTACCATCAGCAAATATGTAGGGAGGCCATTCATTATGAGCTCCTACTAAAGGCTGTGTTATTGCATTAGAAAGCGCAGCAGTACTTTGTATGTATAACAGCAAAATAATAAAAAATTTAGTCATAGCAACACGATACCTTTTATCATGCCTACCTAAAGATACACAACAATACATTTACACTAGGAAAATCTGCGTAACTTAACTATTTAACCTGAGGCTTAATGGCAACCTGAACTTTGTTACTAAACCAGAACTCAACTGTTTAAGCTTAGACTACATTTGACTATATTATTTTCAATCTATAAAAAGTATTGCCTAAAATTAATAGCAAAAATCCTTATTATATATTTGTGTGGATTGTCTTCAAATTTAAATACTTTACCTGTAAGTTATAAAAAACCACATAAAGGAATGATGCTATGACCGCGAAAACGCTGATTTTCAACTTTGATGGCACAGGTAGTGAGCCACGTGATGCTGAGCAGTTCAGCTCTGCGCATTTTAAGGAAGATGTAAGCATTTCGAATATCCTCAAACTTCATTTATTAATGGGTGGCCAATTAAATAACGAGCCCGTTACTCCTTTTACTAATCAACTCAGCTTCTATTACCCAGGTATTGGAACCCAAGGCAGCCGGTTAAGGAGGTTCCTTAATCAATCTTTCGCACCACGCGATGACGATGTTGCCAGTATTTTAAATCATGCTATAAATGATTTTAAACACTACTACAAAGCTGGCGATACACTGTTACTCACAGGCTTTAGTCGTGGCGCTGCGTTAGCACGACGTTTTGCAAAGTGCTTAGAGCCGCTCATAGCTAATAATGTTTATTTATGCGTATTTGATACTGTGGCATCCATTGGTTTCTCTAAAGTCACCAAAGCTACCCGAGGTGCTGAGCATGTTATTTTTGAAAACCATACTTTAGCGACCAATATAAGTCAGGCTCTGCATTGTGTGGCATTGGATGAAAAGCGTCGAGCTTTTGAGCCCACTCTTATAAATCATCAAAACAATGTACATGAAATATGGTTTTCAGGCGCTCACTCAGATATCGGTGGTGGCTATTATCGTGATGGACTGGCTGATATTTGCTTACGCTTTGCAATGGAATGGTTGCTTGAATTACCTGTAGCTTTATCTTTTTTAACTAGTCAAGCAATCGATTATGCATCGTTATTTCCAGCTGATCAAAACAGTTTTATCGCCCAAGATGATATGACCATCACCCCAGATCCTCTCGCGTTAAGCCACCAACAGAATTATTTTTGGCTTAATCCTTTATTTAAACTTATTGATCGTGAATGTACTGTGTTGGTTGATGATGAACAAAGTGAGCTGTTACCCATTATCCACCACAGTGTTGCTAAACGTATCAATCAATTAACCAGCTATCGCCCTGAGTCTTTAAAAAACCTCAGTTATCAACTGTTGTATACAGATCAAAGTACATTGAATTTTAAAGGTTTATCTGCCCATATTGCTTTAAGAAATCAAAATATGTCGGTATTGAAGATTGGTCAAAGCCAAGATGTGTTGGTATATGCTTCTGAGCAATACAATGCAACAGGACTCATGCTTGAACAAGGGGCGACTTATCGCTTTAGCCCTTACCCCGCACAATTATGGTATGACGATGGCGTAAAATGTGGGCCACAAGGTTGGCACCGAGATAACCTACAGTTAGGTGTAAAAGAGATCCCCATGGCATTACTCGAACCCTTTCGCCGTTTACCACATGCCAACTGGTTTGCCTTAATTGGCGCTATTGCCCATAGCGATAATGATGCTTTTGAGATTGCCGATGGAGGGGAATTTAAAATGACTCACTCAGGAGAGTTTACGCCTTTTGCAAATGATTTAATGCGTTTCTATGGCGCGAATGCTGGGCGTATAAAAATAAACGTGACTCGCCTTGGTTAATTGTAACAGGCCGTGCAAACGGCCTATTAATGATATTAAACTCTCACTATTTTGCACTTAAAGCGGCTTCAGCTTCAGCCAATATAACAAACTATTCATCGGCACTGTGTGCGACTAAGTGCTTACTACTATAAGCAACTATTTGGCGAAAACCTTTCAGGCACAGTAAAGCGTGCGCAGCTTTAGTGATATCAATTATACCTAGGAGCAGTTAATTAATAGGTATAGCTGGCAATTATCTGCTTGATATTCGATTGCATATCAATGATCGCAGCATTAATGGCCTGCACATTGTCAATCGTGACCGTTTTTTTGCTGAGCATAAAATGGATTGGATTATCATGAATAACATAAGGATGCAGTGTAATACCGGGAATTTTTTCTTGGCTTATGAGGTATAACCCAGATATTTCATCATCAATCATAAAATCCACACGTTTTGCTTTTAACATATGCAGTCGATGCTTGAGTAAAGGTACCCGTACAAGTAAATCTTTATAATTTGTAACTTTGCTTAGCTGCTCAAATTCTTTACCATAATAAGCACCATTATTTACGGCTATGGTTTTTTGTTGCGCCAACAGAGTGGCTAAATCATATGCTAGATATTTAGCATCTTCATACCAGAATAGTCGTATTTTCTCACGCCTATACGGGGTTGAAAAGTGACTATATTGAGCACGTTGTTGATTGAAACTTGCAGCAGTTAATATATCCACACGGCCTTTTTCCAGCTCAACCAAACCACGCTTTGATGACGGTAAAGACACAAACTGACTACAGAATCCAGCATGCGTTAACACCAAACGGCTGATCTCTACATCTATTCCTGTCAGAGCCTGCTCACCATCAAAGACAAACGGTGGCCAAGGTAACACTACCCCTACTTGTAGAGTTTTTTCGCAGCCACTACTAATTGGACTCAACAATATCAAAAATAAGTAGATGTATTTAATAACCACAGCCCAGTAAAATTATAGACGCTTTGTACAGTATGGTGCATCTGGCTCGAAATACAAAAAAAGCAGCCCGAAAGCTGCTTTATGTGAGTGAATTTCACTTTAATTTATTACCTAAAAGTAGGCTTGGGTAATAGGCTAATTAAAGTAATTTCCATACCTCTGCTACGCCTGGCTCATTTCCTTGAGTCCACCACTTCGCTTGGTATTTGTTACCACCATAAGAAACTTGGTCACCGCTATTGTAAGTTGCTGATGACTGCCAAATCAGAGCTTCGGTATCATCTGTTGGTTGCGTAATAGCTTCCCAAACGCCACCTAAGTCAGGACGATTACCTTGAGTCCACCATTTAGCTTTGTATGTAACGCCGTTATAAACAACAGTATCACCACCAACATATACCTTACTCGCATCCCACGTATCACCTGTAGGAGGCGTGGTATCGGTGTTAGTTACCGTTACAATAAAGCTTTGAGTGGTAGCAACTTGGCCGTCACTTACTGATACTGAAACTGTTAAGTTTGTATCTGCAGCTACTGCGCCCGCCGTAAGGTTAATATTGGCACCACTGCCTACTAATGTAAGACCTGCAGGGACATTCCATGTATAAGTCAGTGTGTCATTTTGCGCATCAGAGGCAACAACTGTTACCGCAGCAGAAGCGCCTTCTTCAACAGTAATATCAGCAATTGCATCAACTGTCGGTGCAGTGTTACCACCTGTTGTTGGCGCGATGACATTAACTACAACGTTTTGGCTTACTGTTGCTTTACCATCAGTCACACTGACAGTTGCCGTAAACTGGCTGTCTTGGGTTACGTTAGGTGCAGTAATTGCCAATGTGCTTGTTACGCTGCCAGATACTATTAACTCAGGTGATGCAGTCCAACTAAACGTCAGTGGATCATTATCAGCATCTGTTGCTGAAGCACTGACAGAAACACTTTCACCAGCGTTCACAGTTACAGCGCTTGATACTGATAACACTGGCTTTTTATTAATTGGCGGTGTAACAACTCCACCTAAGCCATCGTGCATTGCATTAAGAATATCGCCATTATCGGCATCAATTTCCCATGCAAATAAACCACCTAGGTTGTATTGATTAACATAGTTACCTTTAGCAAGTACCGATTCACGGCTATCATAAGTGATTAGTTTACCGGTAGAGCGGTTCCACACATACGCCGCTTGGGCTTGGTCATCGTAGCCTACTTCAAAGCCATTAACACCAGTGCCTGCAGCACCAATCATATGTGTTTTAATGCCTTTATAATCGATAACGCCATCTTCCCACACGCCTTGTGCTGTTGAGCCTGTTAACTTGCCATTGCCAGGTGCGGTCATCGGATTGCCATCTATTGTAGTATTTTGAGGATATACGCCTTCCCAACCACGGCCATACATAGCCGTACCTACAACGATTTTCTTCGATGGTACATTTTGCGCTAGTAATAATTGTACGGCGTTATCAGTTGTATATGCAGGACCTTTACGTGGCTCGCCATTTTCATCAACCCCCGTACCATTACATTGGCCAGTGCTCATGTGCTCACCACAATAAAGCGCAGTTTGGTGGCCTGTTACATTGCTCCATGCGCCGTAGAAGTCATACGTCATCGCGAAAATGTAATCCATATATTGACTAGCCGCTTGGTAGTCAACATCTTCAATTTTATCGTAACCTGCACCAATTGCTGACGTAAGCTCGTAAGTACGGCCAGTTTCAGCTTCAAGCTTATCAAGCATAGCACGCAGTTCTTGCATTAATGCCACATAGGCTGGACCATCATTTATCGGATCGCCGATATCAGGATTAGGGCCGTCACCACCAGGAAATTCCCAGTCAATATCAACACCATCGTAAAACTTCCAGGTTCTTAAAAACTCTTCCATTGATGCTACAAAAATGTCTCGGTTAGCTTTATTAGTAAAGCCACTGAATGGGTCTGATAATGTCCAGCCACCCACTGATGGTAGGATTTTAAGATCGGGGTAACGCTGTTTAAGCGCCATTAACTGTGAATACGTACCACGGATTGGATCGGTCGCGTCCACTCCTGGTAATGCTTTTTGCACAGCCGCCCACGGATCGTGAATAACCACTTCATAATCAGCAGAGTCAGCACAGGCTGTTTCAAGTGCACGCTTAGGAGCGCCAGTTAATGATGCATTTTCACCACAAATTGGAATAAAGCCATATAAAATGTGGCTTAAGTTTTGTGCCGGGATATTTGTAACATCATAATCACGTCCGTAAATACCCCACTCAACAAAATACGCACCAGTCACTAACCCTGCTTTGGTGCCAATATCACGGTTATTAGGGTCAACATCCATCGGTAATGGCACTAAATGCCCACCGTCGGTATCTGCAATAACAATTGGCTTACCAGTACTGCGTGCACAGGTAATACCGCCTTCACATAGCTCTACATATAATGTATGACGACCAGCTTTGTCATAAGGAAATGCAACAGTTCCTGTTTTAGTTCCTGCTGTCAGGGTGCCTTCGTTTACCAACATATCATCAAAGTAAACTTTATAGCTGTCACCGCCATCACCACTCCATGCACTCCATTGAATGTTGATAGCGACTTGATCAACACGGGTAACCAGTTGCTTATATGACCCATTACCTTCTAAGTTCACTTCAACAAAAGAATATTGTTGCGGTTCCCAATTAATACTTGGTGTAGACGGTTCTGCAACGGCTGTACTTGCAAATAGGGCAACGCCAATGGCTGCTGTTAACTGTTTAATATTCATATTTCTCTCTTATCCATTATTAATTTAATTATTTAATAAGTTTGAACTACAAAACTTAGGCTTCTTAATAAAGTTTGATCCATACATTGGCTTGTCCCGGTATATCACCTTGAGTCCACCACTTAGCGCTATAGCGCTGTCCTTGATACGTTACATCAGCACCACTTTGATAGGCTTTGCTTGCATTCCAATCGTTGTTCATATCCGGTTGTGGATCGCTTTGCCATGCATTAGAGCTATCAGGTTGCTGACCTTGGTTCCACCATTTCGCTGTATAAACAACACCTTGAAAACTGACTTTGTCCCCAGCTTGATAAACAGCACGACTATTCCAAGCAGCAACATCAGGATCAGTAATAACGCTGTCATTTACGGTGACTTTAAAACTAGTTTGAGTACTTAATTGACCATCTGAAACCGACACTGACACGATATAATCAGTGCTTGCCGATACTTCTGGTGCACTAATCACCACGTTTTCATCACCACCAGTAAAACTCAGCGGCGCCGGCACTGACCAGTTGTAAGTCAATTGCGTTTGTTCATCATCAAAAGCATGTAAATGCACTGCTGTCGTAGTATTTTCTTCCATGACTACATCATCTGGCGTATGCACAATGGGTGCAGTGTTAGTAGGAGCACTTTGCACAGTTAAGGTATAAGTGTAATTTTCATTACTACTATACACTTGATTAATAAGCACATCTGTACTGTTATAAACCACGTCACCAGCTTGATTTTGCACGCCAATTTGTACTACGTGGGCATAATCTAAGTTCAGTTGTGCAGCGAGTGTTTGTTGCCAATTCACTTGATTTTCAGCGCTGATTTTTAACTGCTGATTAATCACTTCTTGGCCATTTTCATCAAATAAACGCGCCCACACAGTGTCACCCACAATGGCATTTTGTCCTTGACGAACAAAGTAACCAACACTTGACCAAACACTCGGATCCGTCGGCCCTGCATCGGTCACAATGGTAATATCGCTACAGTTATAAAAGCCTTCACCCACTACATCGTTACGTTGCCAACGGCTATACAAAATAGCATCGCCGCTACGTCCTTGTGGAATTGCAACATTCATTTCGTAATAACGCTTTCCATAGGTGTCTTTAATAACGTCAATACTTTCATGTTGTTGAACTAGTTCTAAGTCAGCCCACGTCAATACATCTGTTGCCGTATTAAAGCTGGGTTTAGTCAAGTAAAACTGCCAAAAACTTGGATCATGTGGTGTAGCCGCAAGGTAACGAATTTGAATATCACCATTAGCATTAGGCACTACATCACTGCGTTGCCAATGCAGCGAAGGCAAATCCATACCACGCTTTGCGTCGTCACCACCAGCACATAACGACCCACTTGGCACCTTAGCCTCTACCGCTGCTTGATTTAAGTAATCTGGTGTATTAGCCGAAAACTCAATATCTTGCACAAATTGCACAGTACCCGACTCTAAAAATGCGGCGCGACAAGCAAGGTTTGGAATATTGCTACCATCGGCTGGCCACCAATATCCACCATCGGCTTGGCAAAAAGCTTGCCGTGCTTTGGGGCTATCCATGTAACCATGGGCATTCACTTGCACAGGCACAATTGTTAGTAATACGCTGCTTACCACTACCGAAAGTGATAATGCTTTAGAGTTAATAGGTATCATTATTTTGTCCTTAAAAAAGCTAAAATTTTGGGGCAAATGAACTTGCCCCTATTATTTATTTACAGACTACAGCTTTTAGTCCAGTCAGCCGTTGATCCTGGCTCAGAACTTGTCCACCACTTCGCTTTATAAACAGCACTGTTATGAACCATTAAATCACCGCTTGCGGCATGGCTTGGATTGCCAGCCCAATCTTGTTGAGGGAAGTTTGGATATACAGGGATTGAGCTGACAGCCACACCTTCACACATACCAGATGTATCACCATTACCTGGATCCGTAGTGTCACCGCCACCGGAAGTACCATCGGGCAACTGCGGATACTCAAATTTGAACGCGTAAACTTTGCCGTCTTTTTCAATAGTAAAATTACTAGGACCGGTAATTGGCATGTAATACATCACCTGCGCATTAACAGTTTTACCATCACTGAAGTCTTTCGGTTGACCGCCCCATTCATTGTTAAGAGTGATTGAAAAACGGTGGAATTCATTTTCATAGCCACCAATGTTGTTACCGGCTGCATTTGAGCCATTTACTTCAACTGCCATACCCAATTTTTCTTGTGCATTCCAGTTAGATTTAAAAATAGCCGATGTTGATACCGGCACATCAAACGAGATTTTCGCACCGCTTAGATCAATATTTGAGTTATTAGTGAACGCAAATGTTGGGCTAATTGGGTAGTTGTCATCACCAATTGGAAAGTCTTTGGCTGCAAACGTTACATCTACCGCCTCGGTTGGTAGTACAAAGTTTGGATTGCCTGGGTGAGTGTCATACGCCACGCCACTTTGATTAAACTTGTCATAAGCCAAAGTTGTTAAGGTAGAGCCCATGAAGTACTCGCCTTTTGCTGAATCAAAATCATAATCACCAGCAAGTTCCCAAAACATGATACCGCCAAGGCCATTGTTGATTACGTAATCAACTTTAGTTGCCATCGACTGTTCATCTTCAATAGATAGGAATACTTTTTTCTCTGCGTTCCATAACCAAGGTGCAACAGCAACGCTGTCATAATGACGTGTATAAGTACCCGTTAATTGATCATCTGCATCAGTCTCTGGCGTTAAGCCATACACACCTAAGTACGAACCAACAATACCATTTTCAAGATTTTTAACATGCCACAAAGGGTTAGAGCCTGCTGGCATTTCTTGACCTGCATCGTTCTTATCATGCCAAAGATTATCAATGCCTAATGCGCCATTACCACACTTGTTATTTTCGCCAACACCAGTACCTTTTGCACAGTCCGCTTGGTTAGGTAAAGCAGATTGCCCCCACAACCCATTAGTACCACCACTAACATCTTTAAAACCACGGGTGTAGTAAGGAATACCAATATTGATACGCCCTGCCGATACTGCGCCACGGAAATAGCGTACCGCCCAATCAGTATTTAAATAACCGATTCCTTCAAATTCTTTGGTGCCGTACACATTCCATTGTGCAAGCTCGGAGTCAAGGCCGGTATCAAATAAGGCTGCGTTGTGGCCAACATGAGAGTTCCATGCACCGTGAAGATCATAAGACATGATATTGACGTAATCGAGGTATTTAACCGTTTGGAATGTTTCCATACCACGCAGTAAATAGCCTGAAGAAGGCGATGCAATCGTTAATAAGTAATGTTTCCCTGCTTTTTCACCAGCACGGTCTAACTCTTCGCGCAGTTTTTTCATTAGTACTTGGTAAGAGGCATTTAAACCAGCGCGGCGTGCATTTGAAATTGGAAAATCATCAGGATGGCCTGAGTCTTTCATTGATGATGGGTATTCATAATCAATATCAACACCATCAAAACCATATTTTTCAATGAACTCGACTGAGCTTTTTGCAAAGGCATCAATGCCCGCTTGATTAACTGAACCATCGGCATTAGTAGTCATGGTATAAAAGCCGCCACTTTCAACACGGCCTGTATCATCAAAAAAGCCACCCGTTTCAGCCCAACCACCAACTGATACTAAGGTTTTCACATGTGGGTGTTGTTTTTTATATTTATTTAGTAGATTAAAATGACCTTTGTATGCAAAGCTTGGATCCATTTCAGCGCCTGCAATACTTGGCCATTCCATATTAGTTGCGGGATTACCGACAGCATTTGGATCGCCAATCGATACTTTATTATTTGCATCAACATGAGCAAAAGCATAGTTAATATGCGTAATTTTATCCCATGGAATATCATTGACTAAATAGCTCGGTTGGCCATTTTCGCCATTACGCCAACTGGTAAAGTAACCAATCACACGGCGTGGATGATCATCTCCCATGATCTCGCGGCCATCAGCATCATACACAGTGCAGTACGGCGTATTGACACCTGGGGTTTGATATAAACCTTGTGGACGACACTCATCTCCCGTTACAGGCCCGGTGTTTTCTTCAACAACGGTTAACACTTTCGTAGCCTGAGCCGTTGCACCGTCATTATCAGTTACCGTTAACGTAAAGGTCGCTTGACCAAGCGCTGTTGCTTGCCAAGCATAACTGCTTGATGCCGTGCTTGCTTGATGCACATCAGCACCATTAACAGCAAAGTTAAGCGCCGTTACTTGACCATCACTATCAGTACCGGCAAGCGCAAACACCACTTGCGAACCAACCGTTAACTCTGTTGGTAAACTGCTAAAACTAATTGTTGCCACCGGTGCTTGATTAACCGGATCCACAATATCAGTAACACTGATCGTATTGCTCACTTGCGTAGATTGCGCGCCGTCGTCATCAGTTGCCACAGCACTCACTTGATGAGTGCCGACAACCGCAGGCCAATTAGTACTAAACGGTGCGCTACTATCAGTTGCAATTAATGCACCATCAACAAAAAACTCAACTTTTGTTACAGAGCCATCGTCATCGGTTGCTTGCGCTGTTATGACAACGCTGTCTTTATCGGCAAATTGAGAACTGTTTGCGGGGGTTAATACTGTAATATTAGGTGCCTGATTTTCTGTGACAACGCTGTCACACAAACCCAAAAGTTTCCACTCTTGCCAGTCACCAGCATTTTCAACTGGATTTGACTGTGTCCACCATTTTGCCTCATACGCATTATCTTGTGCGTGTACTTGGCTGCCACCGCTGTGAGTTTGCCCCATTTGCCATTGTGGTAAGACACTACAGTCAATTGCTGCATGCGCACTCAAGCCGACAAAACTAAGTGATACCACACTTAGCTTAAATGCATTTTTTATTGTCATTTGTGAGCTCATAGCTCCTCCACCCAAGGTTAAATATAACATCAAATTTACAATTCATTTTAAAAACTACCACAGTTTACCCATACGTCAACTTAATTTGGATATGTAATGCATATAAAACAGCCTAACAATTAGTGAAAAAAGACCATTAAAAATATTTTTTATAGTCATTTAACATTAAAAAAAGCCATCTAGTTTATATAATGGGTAATTTCGCATACAAAATATGAACTCAAGGTTAATTTATAGTTAAGGTTTATTTACAAGTACTTTGACGGGCTCTGGCAACTTTTACGAAGGCGTAAACGAGAGTATAAATGGATAAAACAACAATAATGGATAGCTATATAACCAAAAAGCCTCACCTAGAAAAAAATTATCTAAGCGAGGCTTTATAAAAACGCGCGTGTTTACCGTTTTTTGTAAAAAACAGCACTTAGAATAAAAGCACTATTTGATCGCTACATTTTTAGGCGGCGATTAAATAGGACTCTCGTCCTGTATGTTTGTTGTTGCGCTTGTAAGCGCCTTTACCTTTTTTAGCTTTAACCACTTGCGGTTTAAATACTTTAGAGGTAACCAGCGCTGCCAATGCGTTGTGTTTTATCACTCCACGCCCTGCGTCTACTGCGGATTTGTTAACCGCTTTTTCTTTCGATTTTTTAGCCATATGATTTCCTATTAAGTAAGTTTAAAGTATAACAAGGGATACCGTCCCACACTGTTATTGGTGGCGATTGTATGCTTAATTTTAAAGCATGCAATCATTTTTAATGCTCTTTTTAATCTATTTTAGCCATAAAAAAGCGCCGTTTATAACAGCGCCTTTGTTGGTTTAACTTAGCCTAAAGAATTAAAAACTAAAACTTACTTTTGCATAGTAACTACGGCCATCAAAACCGTATGGTACGGCACGTACAGGGTATTTAAATGCCCCATTTGAAATAGCGTTTAATACTTCATCATCACCTAGTTCATCTGGCGTTTCATCAAATACGTTATCGGCACCAACCGAAAGCACAAACATATCGTTAATTTGATAACTAACGTTTAAATCCACTAATACGGCTGGTTCTACCGTACTGGTTGCTTTAAATGAACCATCTGTTGCAAGTTCAATATGGTCATTACCAAAGTACTTCACATCAGTTTCACCAAAGAAATTAAAGCGGATCATTGAGCTGTACGCATCACGTTCATAATCAAAGGTTAACGTTGCACGTTCACTCGGTTGTCCATCCGTTAAAAAACTACTTTGGATATCATCAAGTGCCACATTTTCAGGAATACCAGGTGCTGCATTGACGCTGTCAATTTTGGTTTCGTTTAAATTACCAGCAAACGTTGCAGAGAAATTACCGTCATATAAATCAGTGCGGTATGATGCAATAACATCGACACCTTGCGTTATCGAGTTTACTGAATTGGAAAAATAATTAGCTTGGTCAGATCCTGTTGCCTGAAGAGCAGCAACAGCAGTAGGGTTAAATGCAAGATCTTCAGCTTTAATAAAGTTACCCAAAGTGATTCGATCTTTTATTGTTATATGATAAAAGTCTACTGTTAATGACAACTCACTGCTTACATCATAAACAAGACCAAAACTAGTATTTCTGGAGCTTTCTAATTCTAAACTTTCAACACCTAAAGCAACAGGAAGATCTGAACCTGCTTTAGCAATAAATGATTGCTCAAGTTCACCAACATTATTCAAATTTGTGGTAAACGCAGTGTATGCGCTTTGCTGAAGTGATGGCGCTCTAAAACCAGTTGATAACGCGCCACGAACTGCGAAGTCATCGTTAAATTCATAACGCGTAGCTAACTTACCAATTAATTCATCTCCAGCGTCAGAGAAGTCTTCATAGCGAAGAGCACCACTGATATTCCAGTCATCAGTGAGCATGGTTTCTGCATCCACATAAAATGCATAACTGTCACGACCTTGCTTGTTTGATGCTTCTGGCCTTAAACCGTTATAAGCTTGAAAACCGCACTCAGCAACAACATTAGGATTGTTTACTGAAGGGTACAAAGTATTATTATTAGCTAAACCACATGCATACGATGCTTCATCTCCAGGTACTATTTCGTAGTTCTCTTTACGATATTCTGCACCAATTGTTACATAAAGTGGTTCAGCGCGCCCCATGTCCACAATACCATTTACATCAAGGTTAACTGTAGTCTGATCAAACCTAAAGCCACCGGAGTAACCACCACTTGGGCCTGCATTTGCTGCTATCTCAGCATCACTTGCCGTTGGATTATTAAATAAATACTCCGCCGCATAAGAAGCGTTTAAGGTATTGCGTGATGTAAAGTCATATTGGTTTTCACCATACACTGCAGATACATCGTAATTCCAATCTGGATTAATATCACCTTTAAAACCTAGCGCAATAGAAATATCCTGTGCTTCGTTATAAATGCGCGGTAAAAAACCGTCTGGATAGACTTGAGTAACATTTTTAGATGCTTCATTAAAGTTACGGTAAAAGCCGTTACCCAATGCCGTGCGCTCAGAGTAACCACCAAATGAGTAAAGCTCACTCTCACCAATTGGCAATGCCATATTATAAAATAATGAGGTAAATTCACTTTCCGAATTACCTTGGCCCCAACGAACGTTTTCAGATAACGTACCTGGCTCTACATCAAGCGAACCACCGGTATCGCGCTCTGCACGGTTAGTACCTTCAGCATCACGATACTCAAGTGATAAATTAATAAAACCGCCTTCAGTGCCCAAATCAAAACCGCGATTTAAACCTGCTGAAATGGTCTCGCCATCACCTTCTGCCGTTTCGCCGTATTGCACATAACCCGTTGTTATACCCGTTGAGTTATTCAATGATAAGTTAATCACTCCAGCAATCGCATCTGAGCCGTACTGCGCCGCTGCACCATCACGTAATACTTCAACCCCTTTTAATGCAATAAGTGGAATAGCATTCATATCTGTACCCGCAGAGCCACCGCCCACTGTACTGGTTAAACCAAAAATAGCTTGGTTATGACGGCGTTTACCATTGACTAAAACCAGTGTTTGATCTGGCTGTAAGCCACGTAAAGTTGCAGGACGGAATAAATCAGAGCCGTCTGATACTTGAGTACGCGAAAAGTTAAACGATGGCGCTGTAGCTTGTAAGCTTTGACCCAGCTCTGTAAATCCGCCTTTATTTAAATCATCTGCGTCAATTAAATCAATGGGTGATGAAGATTCAGTGGCTGTGCGGTTAGAGACCCGCGAACCTAAAACGGAAATTTGCTCTATATTTTTATCTGCTTGCACTGTTGCTTCTTCAGCCATGACAGCTGAGTTACTAAATGCAAATCCTACGGCGATAGCCAATGTATTTAAACGAAGTATTGTCATGTGTGTTTTTCGTCCCTGTTGACTCTTTACCTGTTTACTCAATTGCAGCAGTAAACAGGTAAATTAATAAAAGTTATAGTGAGTGTAATTAAGCGAGATTTACAAAATCACGCCACATTAAACATCCTAGCAACATAAGCACATAAAAAGAAACATTTTCAGCTGCGACAATGGTCGATATATAGAAAAATTACCTAAAACTTACCCAGAAAGCCATTTCTGATTGAATTTCGATCAGAAAAAAGCATGGTTATTCAAATCATGCTGTCATGCTCCGCTGAGCGTGTCATTAATCAGGTATATACCCAAACCAACAATTGGCTAATTTAAAGCAAATTATTACTTATCCTAACTACGGTTAAATGGTTTTTGCTAGAGTTAAGGTCGTTCACTCAATACTGGGAATATACATCGCACACATGTACCTACATTTACAGTGCTCTCAATTTCAATTTTACCCTGATGATCATTAACCATAGTGTACACTAATGGCATGCCCATACCGGTCCCTCTGCCAACTGGTTTAGTAGTAAAAAATGGATCAAAAACTTTTGCAAGCACTTGCTCACTCATGCCCCAACCATTGTCATCAACACTTATAATTATTTGTTTGTCGTCGCTATCAACTCGCACATGGATATGTGCTTGTCGATCAATTAATTCCTCACAACTGTGTTTTGCATTAATAAGTATGTTAACCATTATTTGATTGATGGTTGCCAAATCACAATAACTTAGCGGCAATGTCGCTATTGCTGTGGTTAGCTGGCAACCTTTTAATTGATTTTTAAGCAATTTAAGTGCATTTTTTACGGCATCTGTCATATCAGCCAATTGCTTCTTATTAGTCGTTGGTCGCGCAAAATTAAGCAAATTACCCACGATTTGATTAATACGCCTTAATCCTTCCGCACTATCTGCCACTAATTGATGAATATCTTGCAGCAGTTCAGCAAATGATTGCTGCTCACTAAATGATGCTAACTGTTGTTGAAAATTTGTTTCACTAATCCTCTTGGCTAAATATTGCTGGTTTAAATCAAGTAACTCACAAAAACCATCCATGCGCTGTTGCAAACTTTCTACATTACTCATTGCATAAGCTAAGGGATTATTAATTTCATGGGCAACCCCTGCACATAAAGTACCTAAGGTCGCCATTTTATCTGCTTGAATAAATAACTGCTGTTGATACTCAAGATCAGCTACTTTTTTTATTAACTCTTCATTTAGTGCATATAATACGCGACTTTTATCTTCAATCAGTTGCTCAGCCTTTATACGTGCAGCACGTTCACGAAAATAAGCTTGCTTGTAATTTTCATCTATCGTATCCATCTCAATTAACCAGCAATTAAAAACGATTATCTTGTCATTAAAATTAGCACAGCTGATGCTAATGACACGGTTTTATTAGAAAAACCATAAGAGACAGGCTATGGTTAATGATATTGTTTATCCATAGGTACAATCGTGAGTCAATCAGCAGATCTACCAACCATGCAAGTATTATGCGTTGACGATGATGAGATTGTGTTACGCTCTTTATCGCGGCTATTCAAAACGCAGCAACTTACAGTACTTACCAGTAACTCGCCCATAGATGCACTAAAATTAATCAAACAATATGAATTTGATGTAGTTATTAGCGATATGCGGATGCCAAAAATGAATGGCGCTGAGTTTTTTCAACAAGCGCAGAAATTAGCACCTGATACTCAACGTATTTTACTTACTGGGTATGCAGATATAGAAATCACCTTAGCTGCGGTTAATCAAGGCAAGATCCATGGCTATATCCAAAAGCCATGGCAAAATGACTTATTACTACGTTGTATCACCGATAGCATTGAAAAATATCAACTTAAAAAACAAAACCTGAAACTCCAACAACAAATTAATCGCCATAATGAAGTCCTCAAAGAACTTAATAGCTCCCTTGAACAACGCGTTGAAAAAAGAACCAAACAAATAAAACAAGTACTTAAAAAGCTCGAAATTACCAACGCCCATGAAAAACACAAACATAGTTCAACCGTTGAGTTGCTCTATAATTTCATTAATGCCAATCCATATTTAGATGGCACTAAAACGCAGAACATTGCCAATACTTGTACGCAAATAGCAAAACAGTTGCAGCTACCGACAAAGAATATAGAAATGGCAGCAATGGCCGGCTATTTAGCGCAAATAGGGCTATTAGCAATGGATCCCGCACTGTATGAAAAACCCGTGCATGCGCTTAATGAACAGCAACGCAAAAGTTATTATACGCATCCAAGTACAGCACAATTGATGTTAATGCCTGCGACTCATCTGCATGAAGTGTCTGATGCCATTTACCACCAGTACGAGCGCTATAACGGGAACGGCCTACCAAAAGGATTAAAAGGTAATGATATTCCTCTTAGTGCAATGATACTCTCACTTGCCCGTGACTATTGGGATGCATTTGAACAAAGTAACTTGAAAGATGAAGAAAAGCACCAACATGCACTCGAAACAGTAAAAATGTACAGCGGTAACTTTTACCATCCTAAATTAGTGCAAGCTTTGGAGGCTTGCCGAGTTAAATGCATTAAGCAGCAAGCAAAAGTAGGCTCGATGAAAATAATAACAGCCAAAGAGCTAGCCATCAATATGGTACTTAGTCATGCACTGCATAGTCACACGGGTATTATGTTGCTACCAAAGGGGCATATATTTAGTGCTAAATCCATTGAAAAGTTACAGCAATTAGAGGCTAAAAAACCGGCTCCATTTAGGATCATGATCAAATCATTGTAAATCAGTGATCCTATTTACCCTTTCATTCGTTACAATAGGCTATTAATATTAATAGCCTATATTTCATAACCGTCTATTTTGCTTTAGGAGCATTGCGTGTCGAGATTTTCAGCAGTTACCGATAACCCTCATGATCAGCGTTTTAATCAAAAAACAGGGATTTTACTGACCAACTTAGGCAGCCCAGATGCGCCAACCGCTAAAGCTCTTCGTATTTATCTAAAAGAATTTTTATCTGATCCACGTATTGTCGAAATCCCTCGCTTACTATGGATGATTATCCTCCATGGCATTATTTTACGTATTCGTCCGAAGCGCTCAGCAAAATTGTACGAAAGTATCTGGACTGAAAATGGCTCGCCGCTGACCCATATTACTCGGCTACAATGCGATAAACTCGATGCTCATTTAAAAAATCAGGGCTACGAAAACACTGAAGTAGTGATGGCGATGCGCTACGGTAGTCCGTCAATTGAAGCCGGTTTAGAAGAGTTACGTGAAAAAGGCTTCACGCGCATTGTTGTTTTTCCTTTGTATCCACAGTATTCAAGTCCAACCACAGGGTCAACCTTTGATGCGGTGGCTAAAGTACTGCGTAAATGGCGCTGGGTGCCAGAGCTGCATTTTATTAATGGTTATCATAAAAACACCACATACATAGAATCTCTAGCTAATAGCATTAGTGAAGACTTACAAACTAATGGCATGCCGCAAAAATTAGTGTTTTCATATCATGGTATGCCGAAACTGTTTTTAGATAATGGCGATCCATATCATTGCTTATGTTTACAAACCACTCGCTTAGTGGTCGAAAAACTCGGACTCGATAAAGAGTTAGTTATCAGCACCTTTCAGAGCCGTTTTGGTAAAGCTGAGTGGTTAAAACCATACACAGACGCCACATTAGAAAGTTTTCCCGCTGAAGGTATTAAAGACGTGGCTATTATCAGCCCTGCATTTAGCGCTGATTGCCTTGAAACACTCGAAGAACTCGAAAGTGAAAACCGAGAGATCTTTGAACAAGCTGGCGGTGAAAAATACCGCTACATAGCTGCACTGAATGATAGAGACGATCATATTAACGCGTTATTTGAGGTGCTTAAACCAAACTTATAAATTAAACTTTAACACTGCCGCGCAGCGCTTTGGTATTACCATGTTTGGTTTTCTTATCCATGCGTCTGCGCTGCGAGTTACGACTCGGTTTAGTTGCCCGACGTGCTCTTTGTACTTTAGTGGCAGAGACAATCAATTCTTTTAAACGCGCCAATGCATCTTCTCTGTTTAGCTCTTGCGTGCGATGACTTTGAGCTTTAAGAACAATCACACCTTCTTTAGTGATACGGCTATCATTTAACGCCAACAACCGCTCTTTATAAAACTCGGGTAGCTTTGAGCGATTAATGTCAAAGCGAAGGTGGATCGCACTGGCCACTTTATTAACATTTTGACCACCCGCACCTTGTGAACGAATAGCTGACAGCTCGACTTCCCATTCATCTATTGTTACGGTATTTGAAATAATTAACATGAGGTTCAGCTACTTCAGGCAAAAATGGAGTATATCATCTGATGTTAATAGACTAAAACCCTCTTTAATTTATAGCGGTTATCTAATATATAGTCTTTAATGCAACTAACAATTGAATAAAGGTGCTCAACATGAAAAAAATAATTTTATCTCTTAGTTTGTTAGCAATGAGTTTTTCAAGCCTTGCGGCAGATATTACAGAACAAGATTTACAAAGCTATATGAAAGCATTACCTGCAGTTGTTGATTGGTCACAAAATCAAGATTCATTAAAAAGCATGGATTTGGGTAGTGTGTTAAGCGGCTCTGAAGGTGGCTCGAGTGCAATGGCATTAGGCGCCCTTGATACAATCAAAGATAATGATTTATACAAAGAGTTTGCTGCCTTAACCAATAAATATGGTTTCACGCCTGAGCAACTTATCACTGTGGGTTCTGAAGTCTCAATGGCTTACCTTGAAAACATTAAAGGTAATTTATCGCCAGAAAACAAAGATAAAGTAAATCAGCTAATGGGTGGGTTACAAAGTATGGGCGGCTCGAAAAATAACAGTGCCAGCTCAATGCTAGGCTCAGTAGCTAATTCTGCAAATGCTAAAAGCTCAGCAGAGCCTGCTGTTAGCGAAAGTAATTTAAAACTCATTAAAGAATACATGCCGCAACTACAAAAGCTATTTGCCATGATGTAATAAATTTTTAATAGCGACTTAGGTCGCTTTTTTATCGGTTGTAACTCCCCTAACTGAAACTTATACTGGCAGCAATCATTAGCAATTTTAGTTATTAATTTTATGTCATTAAGCACTTTGCCTCCCGCCACAACTGATCACGACCAGAAACAACTGTGTGTATTACTTGCACTGATAATAAGTAGATCATCGCACGGCTATAATAACTCTGTCCAACAGCTCACTAAACGTCTTTATAGTCACATTAAAAATGGCTATTCATTTTCTCAAGCTGAAGTCGCTAAATATACTAAACAACTCGAATCTAACAATTTAATTTGGAAGCTCCCCTACGGAGTAGACTTTCGCATATCAGTTAGCGCTGTAGCTTATGTAGCAATAAATGCTATAAAATATCAGCCAATTTTATTGCATGCTTTTTTAGCCGAATCTCAAAAAAACTATTATTATCATGATCAAGCCGTGCACTTTATGCACCTGCTATTTAATGATCTTGACCGCACAAAAAGCGGAAAAAAACCACTCCCCGTTGATTTATCACTTGAGCTTGATAAAGTTTTTGTTAATTTACTCACGCAATCACCATACGGCGAGCAACTGTGGCAATGCCTACCTGAGCAATGGCAACAGCTTTGCTTGGATAACTTTATCCGCGGTCAATTTTTCAACCTCACCAGTGAGCCTGCATGGCCGACTCTGATTGCCAAAGTGCTCCCTGCAACAGAGCTGAGAAAACGTATTTATTTTAATGAGAATTTAGCCATATTATTACAAGAAGATAATTTCGCTGAATTGTTAGATGATAAAAGAGACCATGTTTTAGCCACTTTTTATGAAGCAAATACCAATGCCATCAAGGGTCAGTTTATTGATGTTGCTTTGCTACAATATAAAAGTGCTTTAACAGCGTTTAGAAAAAACTTTGGCAAAGGCAGCTACCCTACAGAGATCACCGGGTTACTTTACACTGTATGTCTATTTATCAGTGCAACCGCTGGCGATATTAAACAACTAAATACTTGTCGAAAATGGTATCAAAAAAACCTGGGGGAATTTAGCCACCCAAGCCAAGCGGTTGATTATTTGCTTGAAGAAGACTTAGCGAACTACCAAAACTATGCTTTAAAAAACAGCCTAACTCATCTACTTAGTAACCCGAATGCATTAGCGCCATTATTTTGCTTATTACTGGCAATTATTAAAAACGCCACAGACGAACAGGTAAATCATCTAAGAGGTGATACTGAACTGTTAAAACAGCTCAATAGCGCAATTAGCCCTCATCAACACTGGCTGGCTGAGCAATGCCAGCACTTAGTTAATTGGCTTAGCGATGACACGCCATTACCCAACACAGGTTTATTGCAGCACTTTATCCGCGTCCCACAATGGCAGCGTTGGCTTAATAATATTAGCCAGATTGATACGCCCACTGCGCAGCAACGAATTATCTGGCAACTAGATTTAACCCATTTAGATTTACCGCTCATACAAGCTAAAGTACAGCAACTCAATGCCAAAGGCGAATGGACCAAGGGCCGTAAAGTAAACGCTCAAGACCTTGCTTATAACCAGTATCAAGATGCATTAACCAGCGCCGATCATAACTTAGTACACGTGCTCAACAACCATGCCGATTCTGGTTATCACGAGATACACGCAACGGCTGCGGTATTACAAGCTCTAATAGGCTTTAAAGGGCTTGAAGATCACAAAGGACAGCCACTTAAACTGATCAAAGGCGAGTTTGTCATTGAAATTGCGCAAGACAGCAATGATTGCTACCGCCTTGTAATGCAACCGAGCATCAGCGATCCGGACTGTGATTTTTTACTTATCCACAGCCATGAAAATTGTTACCAAGTATTTGCCATTGATGACAAACAGCTCAAATTACTGCAATTATTTGAGCAACAACCCAATAATTTAACCGCAGAAAAACTGCCACAACTGAATGCCGCATTACAAGTACTGGCTAACGAACATCATATTAGCAGCCAGCGTACCGAATTTGCCCATATCAACAACGTACGCCAAGGCTTATGTGAATTTGCCGCAGTGATCGCTCTTACCCAATTAGGTATCAACATTAATTTTTATGCCATGCCAAATGGCGTAGATGGCCCTTGGGTTGAACCCGGTATTGGTGCTTTGACACTCGCACATACTGATGATGATCAAACCGACAGCATTGTTATTAAACGTGATTTAAAAGCAGAGCAAAAAGCGTTTAGGAAATTACTGAAAAATATGGCCGGATTATTTGCTGATCGGCAATCACCGCAACATAATCAAATTCAACAGCAGTTTTATTTACCTGAAGATATTAGCCAAGCAATTGAGTTACTTGAAGCTGCGCAAAAAGCACAGTCTCTGGTATTAAGTTGGGACGAAACGAGCCAAGGCATGAAAGTTGCCAAAAGCCAGCACCTTTCTCTTAATTTAAATGATGATAACGATTGGTTAAGCGTCAGTGGTAAAATCTCACTCCCTAGCGGCCAAATATACGAATTACAAACCCTGCTTAAAGCCCCACGCCGTGGTAGCATTTTAGAGTTTTCTGAAGGCAATTCATTATTATTGGATCAGCGTTTAACTAACTTATTAAATCGCTTAGAAGGGATGCAAAATATTGATAAGCACAACCCAAGTGATGAACTACGGATTGCCAACGCGCGTGCATTGCCTTTACAGCAAAGCATTGCCGACTTAGGTGATGTCACATTTGGTGACAACTGGAAAACGCGTTTAGCTAAATTTGAGCAAACTATCGACCCTACCTTACCTGCACATTTAGTCCATATTTTAAGAGACTATCAAGTAGTCGGGGTTAAATGGCTAATGCAACTGGCCAACTGGGGACTCAATGCTTGTTTAGCAGATGACATGGGGCTGGGTAAAACCTTACAAACCCTCACCGTGTTACAAATGCGCAGTAATTTAGGTGCCAGTGTAGTGGTTGCGCCAAAATCAGTGTGTCATAACTGGCAAGTCGAAAGCGAGCGATTTGCGCCGGCTTTGCATGTAAAAATCATCGAAAGCGCCACTACATGCGCTGATATTCTCGCAACGGCAGGCAAACACGATTTAGTGATCGTCAGTTATGGTTTACTGCCACTAATTGGTGAACAACTAGCGCAATTTTCTTTTGCTAATATTGTTTTTGACGAAGCGCAGGCAATTAAAAACCCCTTGAGCTTACGAGCAAAAGCCGCGTTTTCACTCAATGGTCAATTTAAAATTGCCTTATCTGGCACGCCAATCGAAAACCATCTAGGTGAACTATGGAGCTTGTTTAACTTTTTAATGCCAGGCTTTTTACACACCCTACCAGTATTTAAAAAGCGCTTTGGTAACGCCGATAAAAACCAACAACAAGCCGATACCCTAAAAACCCTGATCGCTCCATTTATCCTGCGTCGGACTAAACAAACGGTATTGACCGAGTTACCTGAAAAAACCGAAATAAACTTAACCTTTGCATTAAGTGAAAAAGAGCAAGCACTGTACGAAGCAACCCGTTTAAACGCACTTGAACAAGCAAATCAGGAAGACAGCCAATATATTACTATCTTAGCGTCATTAACTAAATTACGCCGCGCTTGTATTGCCCCACAGCTGTTATTGGAAAATAGTAAATTGCCATCTAGTAAGCTAGACACTGCAGAAGCGATTATTGAAGAATTACTAGAAAACAACCACCAAGCGCTGATCTTCAGCCAATTTGTCGATGTGTTAAAATTGGTTGAAAAGCGCTTACAAAAACGCGGCATTAATTACTGCTATCTTGATGGCAGCATGAGTGCGAACAAACGTAAACAACAAGTCGATACATTTCAAGCAGGCCATGCACCATTG
Source organism: Pseudoalteromonas arctica (assembly GCF_012927645.1). Lineage (GTDB taxonomy): Bacteria > Pseudomonadota > Gammaproteobacteria > Enterobacterales > Alteromonadaceae > Pseudoalteromonas > Pseudoalteromonas arctica_A. Next base: position 39,113 of record NZ_JABBMT010000020.1, read on the forward strand.
TTTTTGATTAGCTTAAAAGCAGGCGGCACTGGGCTTAATTTAACGGCGGCTGATTATGTGCTGCATCTCGATCCTTGGTGGAACCCTGCGGTTGAACAACAAGCATCAGATCGCGCGCATCGCTTAGGGCAAACACGCCCCGTTACTGTGTACCGACTGATAGCACAAAATACCATTGAAGAAAAAATCCTGCAATTGCACGAACATAAACAAGCACTCGCAGATAAAGTACTCGCTGGCAGTGGTGATGCTGGGCAAATGTCTAAAGATCAACTACTAGCACTGTTAAGTAACAGCGAAATGTAATTCTGACGTGTTCATATTTCGAGGTTATTACAACAGCCTACTTAGTTTTTAAGCAAGAAAAAACCTATGTAGCGCGGTTATTCTTGGTGCGCCAAAGTAACCGCAAAGGCACTGGCATCTTCTAATGTCGAAAGCATGGTTGGAGTAGGCAGACAGATGCCCTGAACAAAATGCAGTACATGGGGCTGTGGCTCACTAAAGAGAATATCCAGCGCTAAGCGGTCTTTACCGTATAAACCACGGTGGATCATATTTGCCGAGAAGATCAATAAATCTCCTGCTTGCATTTCAATCACATGACCGGTGGCTAAATCATCACTGTTGTTGTTGTGTTCAATAGCCATTCTAGTTGCCAGCTCATCAGGTGTATCCCAACGCCGATGAGTACCTGGGACTAACTCAATGCCCGGCTCATCTTCGAGCGCAATCCGGCAATGTATTACTTCAGGACCCAATAACGCAGCTTGCTGCTCCGCTAAGCTTAAATGGTACTGCATATCACGGTGCCAATAATTTTCTTGCTCAGGGTTAACCGGATTAAAAAACAACTGGGTATTCATAAAAGCCGCTGGTTCAAGTATCGAATCAACTTGGGCCATTAACTTATGGCTGGCAATAAACTTAAATAATACTAAGCGCTGAGCCTCATCTAAATAGGTATTTGCAGTTAAATAAGCACTATTAACCGCCTTGGTTTGATAAAATTGTTGATTATCAGCAATCCATTGCTGATGAAAACAATTGATCACTTCGCGCTCATGCACAAGTTCACGTTCAGTGTAAAAACCTTTTACATGAAAAAAACCATGCTGCTCAAATTGGGTATTGCTCATCAAACTAATCATCCTCGCATTGCAAAATTGCTTGAACAGCTTGCGCCAACTGTGGCACCACATCACGCTCAAACCAAGGGTTTTTAGTTAGCCAAATATTATTACGCGGACTCGGGTGCGGCAATGGTAAAACATCTGGCCAATACTCACGCCATGATTTTACCAACTCAGTGAGGGGTGAATGTTTTGTATGTGGTAAATGGTACGCTTGGGCATATTTACCTAGCACTATGGTTAACTTAATATTGGGCATTGCCGCTAAAAGCTGGGGACGCCATGCAGCTGCGCATTCTTTACGCGGCGGTAAATCGCCTGACTTACCTTTACCTGGGTAGCAAAAGCCCATCGGCAAAATAGCAACTTTAGTTGCATCATAAAAATCGCAAGGCTTAACCCCTAACCACTCGCGCAGCCGCTTACCACTGGCATCATCAAATGGAATGCCACTTTGGTGTACTTTAAGCCCCGGCGCTTGTCCGGCAATTAAAATACGCGCATTAGGGTTAAACTGAATAATCGGGCGCGCTCCTAAAGGTAAGTGTGGCTCACAGATCACACATTTACTAACTTGCTGTGCTAAATCATGCTGAGTCACTATTTTGCCCAATTCGCCATAACACTCCTGACGGGTCGTATATTACAAAATCCGTCATATTCCAAGGCTGTACGCAAGGTTCACTCATTTCTATGTGGTATTTATCAGTTATAGCCTGTGCAGTTAAATGCTGATGCCAAGCTGCAACATCTTCAACTAAAAGGTGCATCATAAAGTTATCAGCATGAGTTTTATCATAAAAATTTTGCAATAAAAAACTACAATCACCATGATAAAAGTAAGCCATATCAGGGCTTTGCCACGCAATTTCAAACCCCATATCGGTATAAAAATCACAGCTTTGGCTAAAGTTTTTTGCTGGTACAAACGCTTTTATTTCTTCACAAGTTAAATTGCTCACTTAACAGCTATCCTTAGTTAGTAAAATAATGATCTGTTGTAAGTTAAATATGTTCTGACCACACAGCAAATTCGTTGCCGCTAGGCTCTGTAAAATGAAAACGACAACCACCAGGAAAATCAAAGATAGGCTTAATAATGACTCCTCCATGTTGCTCTACTTTAGCCTGTGTTTGCGTAATGTCCTCACTATAAAATACTAACAAAGCAGCGCCATGTTGCGTTAATGAGCTAAGTGGTGCTTGATAAAATCCGCCATCAAGGCCTGCAGATTTTTGATCAAACGCCGTGTATTCTGGGCCATAATCAACAAACAGCCAGCCAAATACAGCACTAAAAAAAACCTTTGTTGCCGTTAAGTCGGCTGCCGCAAATTCAACATAATTTAACTTTTTATGTGCACTCATCATAAATCCTGTAGAAAATAACAATCCCAATGCTAAATAGCCTAAACACCATAAGCATACAAGCAGCTGAAAAATTTGCGAACTTTTCCAATTAAAACGATAAAGGATAGCAATAGATCATTATTTTACTAAGTAAATGTGCTGAGTATTATCAAGCTCTCATCGCAATAAACAACAAAGAAAATACGAATCACTATCTTTTCTATATTTAGAATATATAATACCCTCTTTATTCGCCCCCACTTGGGACTTTGAGGGATCATCATGCATGCTCAATCTGTCAAAAACAGCCAAACACTCTCTATAAGGTCTAAAATAAGCCAAACTTATCAAGCCCATGCTTACCGTTTTGCTGTTATCTCACGTTTTTTTGCTGCCATTGTTGGTGGCTATACCTTTACTGCCGTGTTTACCGCATTACTGAGTATTATTTTACCGCTGAAAAAGTCAGATGCCGTATTACTTAGTATCAGCCTGACTATTTTAGTGTACAGCAGTGTATTTATTTGGGTGTTTACTGTTAAATCACTCAATAAAATATGGATCACTATTTTACTAACTACTTCAGGGTGTGCTCTGATCTTATCATTACTTAAAGGTTGGCTATGAAAGAGAGTTTTTTCCGTTCCATGACCTGGATGCATACATGGGTTGGATTATTGGTATGTTGGCTACTCTATTTAATATTCTTCGCCGGTACAGTGAGTTTTTTTCGGGACGAAATTACCCTTTGGAATCAACCGGCACTACACAATGTACAAGCACCAGAGCAGCGTGTAGCGCAACAGCGCAGCCAAATTATCAGTGGTATTAATTACCTACAAAATACAGCCCCGGAGTCTACGCGTTGGGGAATTTACTTACCCACAGAGCGAAAACCCCAGCTTAACTATGCTTATGAAAAGCCTCGTCCTGAGGGTAAACGCTTTGGTGGTTGGCAAGATCACAACATCAACGCACAAACCGGTGACGAAATAGCACAAACAAGAGACACCAGAGGTGGTAACTTTTTTTATCGATTACATTTTGACCTACATTATATTGATGTACGTACCGCACGCTGGATTGTCTGTTTTGCGAGCTTATTTATGTTGGTAGCGCTGATATCTGGGGTGGTGATCCATAAGCGCATTTTTAAAGACATGTTTAGTTTTCGTGCCAACAAAGGCAGCCGCAGTTGGTTAGATAGTCATAATGTATCGTCAGTATTGGCGTTACCTTTTCATATTATGATCACCTATACAGGCCTAATCACGCTAATATTTATGTTATTCCCCTATCCAGCAATGACCGCATACGAAGATGGTATACGTGGTTTATTTAACGATGTGTTACCCACCAATGTACGCACTAAAACTAGCCCTGATAGTGCCCCATTAATAGCCATAGATACTATTTTAGATCAAGTTTATACTAACTGGCCTGATGCTGACTTAACGCAAATATCAATCCGCGATCCAAATAAAGCCTCAGCCACAATTACAGTCCGTGCAGATACCGGTAGCCTAGTTCGCGACCAAACACCCACCTTATTATTTAACGGTGTAGATGGCAGCTTAATAGCTAAAAGTGCAGCCCAGTTAACCAATACTGAAGTGTTCTATGACTCGCTAACAGCCCTACACACAGGCCGTTTAGCTAACCCATTATTACGCTGGTTATACTTTTTATGCGGCGTAGCTGGCTGTGTAATGATAGCCACAGGCTGTATTATGTGGGCTAAGCGTATTCGCGAACGCATGAAAAAAGATCAACCCGCTACAATTGGCTTAAAGTTGGTAGAAGGGTTGAACCTTGCCACATTAATGGGCTTACCACTTGCAACCAGCACATTTTTTATTGCCAACCGGTTACTGCCCATCACAACCCCAGAGCGGGCTGATAAAGAAATACTCGCATTCTTTGTGACTTGGCTAGCCGTTGCTTTGTTTGCGCTATTTAAACGCGCAAGGCCGCAGTGGATTTTTCTCGCGTGGATAAACGCTATTGCCTGTGTCAGCGTGCCTGTTATCAATGCTCTTACCACCAATGGCAATCTAATAAGCTACTTGCTAAACGGCCAATGGGCGTTGTTTAGTTTTGATTTAATATGCTTAGTATTTGCAGCCTCATTTGTAATTCAAGCCAAAAAAATACCAACTCACACTCCGGTTAAAACACCGCAACAACGGGCGCGCCGTTCAGCAAAAACTAAATTACAGGAGCATTCATAATGCATGAATTACTGCAATTCAGCCTATGTTTATTGGCCTTTAATTGTTTTGCTTTGGCTAAATTCAATCATTACCGTGATGTATTTAAAACCCGCCCTAGCAACAAACTAAGTACACAGTTTTTAATCGCTGCTTGGATCAGTATTTTACTAAGCTTAGTACTGAGTGTTGTACAACATAACGGCTACGGTGCTTTACTATTTTGTGGTTATATGGCGCTAAGTATCTTAATATTAATGATTTTTTATAGCTTCAAAGTATCTTGGATAAAAATAATAAGTGCTTTAAATATCACCGTTGTAATGCTCAGTGGGCTATTTTTAAGTGTTTTTTAAGCTTAGTTAGTAAAAATATGATCTGAGCAAAATTCACAACAAACCGCTTAGCGTGCTCATTTTCTAAGATTTTTGCTTGGTACTATTTAATGGAAAAGGACTCACTGGTGTAACCTTATCGGGCATGCCAGTACAGCCAGCAGGAAACTACTCACGCACAGAGTAGAGTGATAAATAATTATTTTTCATCATTGATTCCTTGATTGTTAATTAAGTCACAAATGCAGTAAAGCATAAAAAGTTCACTTAATACTAGTTGTTCTAAAAGCCTTAGGTTAGGATCATTTTTTTACTAACTATTAGAGGTTAATAATGAAGATATGGGTTGATGCTGATGCCTGTCCGGTGGTGATCAAAGAAATTTTATTTCGTGCCGCAGAGCGTACGCAAACTGAAACAATTTTAGTCGCTAATCATGCAATGCGTATTCCGCCTTCAAAATACATTAGCCGGTTGCAGGTCTCATCAGGATTTGACGTAGCCGATGACGAAATTGTAAAACGTATTGCAGCAAACGATTTAGTGATCACCGGTGATATACCGCTGGCCTCAGAAGTAATTGATAACGGCGGCCAAGCTTTAAACCCGCGCGGCGAGCTGTATACAGGTGAAAATATTCGCTCGTTACTAAATGTGCGCGATTTTATGGATACTATGCGCTCAAGTGGCGTTGAAATGAATGGCGGCCCGCCTCCGTTGAGCCAAAGTGATAGACAAAACTTTGCCAATAACCTTGACCGCATCCTCGCGCGAAATAAATAATGCATCAGCAACCAATTGGTTTTGGCGATCAATCCTTTCACGTCGCAGTGTATATTGCCAATATTCCTAACATGCCGCAGTACAGTGAAATTAGCACGTTACAAGCGATGATAGATGGGCAAATTGATGCAATAAATAAAGCCTGTGGCAACGGTTGGCGCAAGGTATTTAATGTTTACGCTAAAGTGCTGTTTGCATTGCCCAGTGAATATTATCAATTTGCTAGATCAGCCCCCACTTGGCAACACTACCGTGATACGCAGCTGCTGCAAAAAAATAGCCATACAGCGCTATTATTTAGCCCGCCTGTATTAACGAATAATAATACTTTACATATTATCGCCGGGCGCACATATGCTAAAACGCTGATCAATCAAGGGCTATTAACTGCGCAACTCGATTGGCTTGATGACGAATTTGCCATAGACAAAACAAATAATGTTATTGTTTGTCCCTACTTTGATTACCGTCAATTAAGCAATATAAAAATAGCCCGACTAAGTGAATTAGTAGCGCGTATTCAATTTATTAACTTACCTTAAAGCTTTTATACCCAAGTCACCTCACAATGTCAGCCATCCGAAAACAGGAATATCACTTTATCAAAAACCTAATGATATTAGCGCAATTGTAGATATTAAATCAGGAAAACAACCAGTAAAAAATACATTGCAGAACGCTTGAGCACAGGGCAGATAATCTGCCCGCTTAAAGTTTAAATCATGTGTAATTTATTAATCTCTACAGGTAACGCAAGGGCTGATTCATAAAATGCGAACACCTCTTTCACATACGGTTGCTGGTAATGTTCATCAAGTGCAGCTTGTGATGCAAACTTTTCTATCAAAAATAAACACTGTTGATCTAAATCTTCATATAACTCAAAACGAATACACCCTGGCTCTGCTAATGTTGGTTGTAACATTTGCTGTAAACGCCCTTTACACTCAGTAAATAATGCCGCATTAGGCGTGATTTTTGCCACTATATTAATCATTTTAATCCCCTATTAAAAAACGTGATAACAACACAGCGAATAGGTGGAGCAACAGTAAATGCCACTACAAAAGCCGCAGGCCACGCATTAATAAATGCAATTAGCCAACTGTGTAAAAATGTTTCACTTAAACCTAAATTAACGTAGGTTACCCAAGCAGATAACAAAAACGACATCAAAAAAGAGAACACCGCAGTAAACACAAAATGAATTTTCATAACACCTCCTTGGCGTTACTATATGCAAAGAGATGGCGTGCAAACAGTCACGATAACGCAAACTAAGATTGAGAAATTGATATGCTAGACGATCTACATTTATTTATAGAAATAGCACGACGTAAAAGCATGAGCCAAACAGCTAAAGATCTAAGCTTAAATTTATCAACCCTTTCACGACGTATTCAATCTTTAGAAGAAAAGTTAGGCAATCCCTTACTACAACGTACCGCCAGAGGGATTGTGCTCACAGCAAAAGGTGAGCAGCTTTATAATAAACTGGCCGAGCAAGTATTAACGCTCAACACGCATTTAAATCAACTAAACTCGCCCACACTTGAGGCCAGTGATTTTTACTTACTGTGCCCACAAAATATTATTGCTGGGCCATTAATGCCTGCACTCAATGCATTTTCAGCTAATAATTTAGCGCTTAATCTACACATTTACCCAAGCAACACGAATAGCCAATTAAGCCAAAAACGCTTTGATTTAGCGATTCGTGTAGGCGAGCAGCAAGACTCAAGCTATTTTCAAAAACGCCTAGGCAATATAGCGATTAAGTTTGTCGTAAAACACCAAGCGCCACTGTCGCGACTAGTGCTCCCTTATGCAGAGTCACAACTTCCAACGGGTTTACTTAAACTACTTAAAAAAGAGTATGCACACATCAGCTTTTGTTTTGATATTACCATCGCTAAAAATATGGTTGAATCAGGCTATGGTGTAGGGCTGCTACCCATGAGCGAAATTGACAGCATTACACATAAAAACCAATTTAGTTATATAGCGTCACCAATCGCGATCCCTACAAGGCCTGTTTATGCACTATGGCCGCATTCCAACAAGCCATCAGCCACAGCTGAGCAATTAATAACTTTAATACACGACATAACTACACAAACACCCAGCCTACAAGGAAAAATTGTAGCGCTGAATTAACAGGTATGTAAAAAGAATAAAGTAAATAACCAAAACCCGTAGCGGGTTACCCCGCGCAGGTTTCCTCGGCTTGTAGGTCGTGCTTTAGCGCGACAATAAAAAGCAGCAGTTCAATCGAGTTACCTTACACCGCTTTATCGATTTCTTCATCCATCATATTTTTTATTTCCTGCCTAACCCACCGATGAATTGGGCTATTGTGATGAATGAGGTGCCAAAATTGTTCAACTCGGAAATCGGCAGTGTAAAACGGTAAATCGGCCACCGTAATGTCATAGCGTCGACCTAAGTGGGTGACTAGACGTTTTGGTAAGGTGGCGATCAGATCAGTGTTAATCAATAACTCCGGCACCATCGAAAAATGTGGCAAAGATGCCACCACTTCACGCTGAGAACCCAACCTTTTCAGCTCATGATCCATATCCGTTTTGCAAAAACCATTACCAGAAATGATCACATGTCTGCTCTGGCAATAGCGCTCTAACGTCATAGGCTGATTAGCCCATTTATGCTGGCGACACATTACTACGGCATAGTTATCATTAAATAAACGCTGTTTAAACACGTTGGTGGGTGTCTCATCTGTGGAATACAGCAATAAATCAGCCACCTTTTCCAAGTAATCATTCAGCGGTATAAAGCAGTTGTAAGACACAATTTGTAATTTCAAGTTTGGAGCACGCTGCTGAAAGCGCGCCAACAATTTCGGCACAATCATCATCATTTCAAAATCCAGCGCCCCTATAGTGAACACGCCTGAGTATTGCAAGGGGTCAAACTTATCGTCCACCAACATATGTCGAATGGTATTGAGTAATATCTCCAGTTCGCTACAAAGGCGCTCACCTTTTGCAGTTAAACGGTACTCATTTTTCACCTTCACCAACAATGGATCATCAAATTGCTCACGCAAGCGCATCAGGGCTCGGCTCACTGCAGGCTGGCTCATATTTAATACTTGAGCGGCCTGACTAATATGCTTATGAATCAATACTTTTTCTAAGATCGTTAACAGATTTAGGTCAATACTACGTAGATTCATCTCAGATATAGCCATGACATCACCTTATAATATTATGCGTAAATGATCTACATACTATAACAAACATGCATTTTTGATATGTTTGTTTTTGTTTTATCTTTTTTTCATCTTATTGAGGAGAGAAAGAATGAAACTATCCACCCTAGCTTTAACCCCTATTGTTGCTGCAGTGTTTACTTTTAATGTCAGTGCGAAAGGCCATGACCATAATAGCCAGCGAGCAACTTTATTCCCTGGTGAAGCGGTTCAAATCGAAGTCGATCCATCAGCAAAGCAATCGCTGAAAATCGGCCAAAAAATTAATAACCTTTATGAGCGCCAGTTTGATGACAGTAAATTTACTGTGCAAAAATTGGGCAAAAACACCTACTGGATTGGCGTGAATTACTACAACGCAACCGTTGTGGTTTCCAAAGACTCGGCATTGCTGATTGACCCTCTTGGTGATGGCCGTATTGATGCTCTTTTTCAAGGCATTCAATCTATCACCAATAAGCCGATCACTGCTATTATGTACTCTCATTACCACCTAGATCATGTAGGTGGTGGTAATCAACTAATTGACTTGATCAAGAAAAACTACCCAAAGGTAGATAATGTCCGTGTGATTGCTAGTCAAACCGTTGCCGACAAGATCAACCACCACGCTGAACTGGACGAAAACGGTGTGAAAACCCCTAAAGTTCCAGCACCAAATGAAGTGTACGACTTGAAAAAACCTCAAATAGTCAGATTTGGCTCAATAAAGCTGAAGATGATGGCACCAAAAGGTTCTGGTCATACACCGGATAACACTATGATTCTAATCCCGAGCGATCGCGTGCTGCATTTCGCTGACATGATTAACCCTGATCAACTGCCGTTTTACAATTTTGCGGGAGCGGAAGATTTTAATGGTTATGAAGCGGATCTACAAAATCTTTTGAGTAAACCGCTCAGTAAGCAATGGGACTTTATTAATGGCGGCCATGGCAACATAGGTTCAAAAAAAGACGTAAAAGCTCTGCTGCAATACATTGCTGATGTTAGAACTGAAGTCGGAAAACAATTGGAAGTGGCGTCTTATACCCCAGCTTTGAGTGACGGTAACCACTTCATTTGGTTTAAACGCTGGCAAGAAGAAATCACTAACAATGTGCATACCGCACTTGCGAACAAATATGGCCACATGTATGGTTTCGATTCAGGTGCGGTTGAAACCCACGCAGCCATGATTTTGGCAGATATGATCGATCATTAATATCACTCAGATAAAACGGCGCTCTAAGCTGCTAGGTGTGGTTGCTCGGACATTTACAATTCATCTACCACTTTCACTGTTGCTATGTGCGATTTTAAAACATCATTAACTGTATAGTTTATTTGGAAATACAAAGTCCCTTTTTTAAAAGGTTGAGCTTTCACTGAAGGCATCACTTTATAACATTTATACTTATTGTACGATGGTAATTCCTGTTGTGGGCTCCCATCAAGCAAAGGCAATGCGTGTGTCAATTTAAATCGTGTAGGAATATCTAAGCAAATAACCCCACTAGTTTCGCCTTGTAAAATATATTGTGTGTTATTTGAGGAGTTATTTGAAACGAGTTTTATACCGCCTTGCTTCATTTCAACTAATTGTTTTTTAGCCTTATTTAAAGAAGCGATAGGTGCAGTAAGGTTATCACTTTTAATACCCGTTGAACTTTTTAGTAATTCATTTATTGCAGCTTCTATTGGGGAAAGTAGTTTTCGCTTTTCCCATAGGCTTGGATCCCCACCTTTGAGAATAGATAATCTAAGCCATGTTTTATCAGTAAAATAATTAACTTTCTCCGGGCTTTCATCTGACTTTGATTTATGAACTAATCCTTTGCTACGCACTTCTAGCGTTTGTGGCTCCACATCTGATAAAGATGACCCAGCGGGTGTATCAGTTAAACCAATTGTCATTGCGGTAATTGGAGAAAGTAATATATCTGTAGCGTAACCTACAGGGTTACGTATTCCTTCTTCTTTACTGAAATAGTCGTAACATCGCCCAATAGCACACACTTCTTTCTTTATAAGTACTATTTCACCTGCTTTTAATGGTAAAACATTTACATTTTTGTTACCAGTATGTTTATATAGCGAATTACCTGCAACAAAGTCTAAATCTAACTGGAGCACTAAGTCATTATCATTTGTACCTGTAACTGATTTTGCGACCTCTTTAGCTACTTTTATTTCTTGTGCGGTTACAGGGTTTGATAGACTTAGAGCCTCTCCTGCTGTGGCGATAAAATCAATAATGCTTCCGGCTTTATCGTTTTCATCTAGATCGTACTCATAGATTTTTAATTTGATACTTAATAAGTCACTCTCCATTCGTTTAGGACCATATAGTGCTTTATGGAAAAATGGAGCTTTCGTGGCATCTGCAATTGAGTCATATGGTCCTAATATTTTGGTAATGGTATCGCTTGATGTCCCTGTTACAACTTCTTCAAATTCAGCGACAATTAAAACTTCATTATCTCCGCCAATATCTGGAAGATATCTTAGATAGGTATCAGTTAAATAAATACTAAAAGTATCATCGCCGCTTAAAGCATGAGCTTCATCAGTTTTATATATCATACCATCAGCACTATATAATTCTTTGGCAGCAACTAGAGGAGGTATAAGCTTTTTATCTGGAGCGACGGAATAAATGGAGATATCACCGGTGCTTGCAGTGCAACCACATAAAAGTAAACATAAAACAATAAATAATAAAAGCCTCATCAGAAATTCCTTTTCAACTAACTTAATAGAAGGTTAAAATTTAGACCAAACCACATCAATGTCAACTTTTTAACACTTGTTATTGAATTAATAGTTTCACGATTTACATTACATTAACTAGAGGGGTTTAGGTACTTGGAATGTGTCGCGAACAAAATTCCGCCATGCAAGTGATTACTCATCAATTTTTAGCTTTCGGGTGTGATCACGGGGGAATATTTCTTAACAGCAGCACTTCAGCAAAGTTTGTCGGTCTACATAGGTTTGCTTCTAACTGCAGATACACTAGCATTGGTGTTTAATTTAAGGAATATAACCTCTCAAAATGAATTATGCCTATTGATTGGGCTTTTTCGTGTTAATTTTCAACATCAAACATTGTCGCCATAAATGACGACCTACTACAGGGGGGCTAGTATTGTTCCGCAGCTCGTCGCCTGAAACCCGCAGCATTTTATCATTTCACTTGGCTAACTCAGTTATCGCTTTTAAGCTAAACCCATGCATGGTCACATTATGTTGTTTTTTGATAATCGTTTTCACAATACCTTGATCGATATTCAAATAATCATGTACAAAGGCGTTGCGTAAGCCAATGTTTTGCCAAACCAATACAGACTGCTGTCATCAACTGTAACAAACGCTCCACCGCACGATAGTCTCTATTATTAAGTTGTTCTATTTGGCTTAATTCATTGAGTTATAAAATATATTCTTCTATATGTCATGTTACTTCCTAATATAAAGTGATATTCCTGTATCAGTCATGCTTACTCGCGATCGTCTCAAACTCAAATTGGCTATAAATACGCTGCTGCTCTTTCATTGCTCTCAAGCTATTTTTTCCTAAAATGGCATACCCGTATTCTACTACATTGAATGCAAGGTAACTTGGGATCAAAATTGAAATAAGCTGCTCATGCAAGCTAAGTGCATTGCTGATTTCAAGCTCGAGCTCTTTTGGCCTGAGCCGTTTATCAAATGAACTTAACTCAAAGTTTTTAAAAGCAATGGCAAGATCTATATCGCATGGGGTTGCGCCGTGCCTTTGGCGTGGGAGCCATATAACCAAACAACATCAATATCGCTATTTTGTTGCAAAATTTAATTATTTTTTGAAAAATATTATTTCCCACAATACAAAACCATTAATAAAACACAGAGATAATCATAACCTATCAGTTTTGCAGTGAACACAAAAACTGATAATTCACTTTTATTTATATCAATTGGTTTTAAAACAATCAAAGGTGGAAAAAGGAGCTAGGCTCTAGGGAAGTGACTAGCGGCTAGAATCCGCACACAGCTCGAGGAACGTCGCCCGCAACTTTCTCTTCTCATTTGTCTTTCTTGGTAGCCAAAATAAACTACCCGACACTGAGATCCGAGCTTGTTTACCTAATGAATCGAGGTACACACTCGCTTCTTCTTTACTCCCAGGGCTATAAAATCTTCTCAAAAATTTATAATCCCCTAAATATTAAGATCTTGTTCAGATATATTTGGTTATTATGAACACTCACTCCTGTTGATATCCCTGACGACATTATGTTGTTTAAGCAGTTTTACCAGCTCTTCATAGAGCTGGTTTTTTTGCCTGTTTTATACTAACTTCATTTTATCCCACTACAGCAATGTAGCGATTGCTCAGCACACTGCTGTAAAAACAACGTCGAAAAATCAACCAGCCCTAGTTACTAGTAGGTAGTCATGTTACAGTTTCAATAATTTACTTAGCACTTTAATTTACCGACTAGGCATTAGTATGCGTCATTATTTTGTATCAATTTTAGTTTTTTTTGCCACATTAGTGGTAGCTCAGGCACAGGCTGAAGAGTCTCGCTCTGCACCCAGCCAACAACAACAGGCACTCAAAAAACTCCAAGAGCCGATGTATAGACCCTTGGTAGAACGCTATATTCTTGATGAACTTAAAGCGGTACGCCAAGATCAGCAAAAACTACGTGAAGACGTTACCAAGCAAGTCTCTCATGCTCAGCTTGATACCGCTGACCGTGCACTGACTTACACCACAGATACAATTAATAATGTATTTTTTATCATCACTGCCACAGCCTCTATTTTGGTACTGGTTGGCTGGAACTCGTTACGTGATGTAAAAAACAAAGTCGAAGATATTGTTAATACCCGTGTCAGCGTGATCACTAATGAATACGAAGCACGTTTGAATACATTTGAAGAGAAGCTACGCGAGCGCTCTGAAGAAATATTAAGTAACCAACAAAAAATCTCCGTTACCAATGAAGTCCACTCTTTATGGATGCGCGCTAATTTAGAAAGCGATATAGCTAATAAGATCGAAATTTTTGATGAGATTTTAAAACGTAAACCCGAAGATGTTGAAGCTATCGCTTATAAAGCCGATGCATTATTAGAGCTTAATGAAACAGCTCAGGCGATAGAGTTGTGCAACCAAGCTTTAGATATAGACAGTGACTACGGCTACGCTTATTGGCAACGTGCATGTGCGTATGCGTTGACGCATAAACACGCTGATGCGTTGGCCGACATTAAAATGTCGTTGGAGTATTCACCAAACTTACGTAATGAGTTATTGCATGAAAGTGCATTTGCCAGTTTGCACGATAATAGTAGCTTTAATGCGATTGTTTCTGGCAACAATGATTAACGTTCTAAGAAGCGTTCAATTGCTTGAGTGAGTAGTTCGTCGAGCTGCTCTTCAAACTCATCTTTGTTGGTTTTAAAGTGCGCCAAATATGCCTGCGCATGCTGATCTGACAACAGCCGAGCATTAATACTGTATTCGCGCTCAGCTTTGGTTTTATCAAACCGCGCAGTAAAGTGGTACAAAGCAAAATAAGGGGCGACTAATTGCTGATTAGCATAATCACAAAAGTGTTCAATGGTTTGTGCCCCCGTTGGCCCTAAACAACCGGGCTCAACACGATAAAGTAACTTAATTTTTTTATCATCACTAATTTTCATACTCATCGCACCCCTTTATTTGCCTATATAATCCACCTATTAATGCTCTATCTAAAAAAGAGCACTTTAGTTATTTTGCCGTTTTCAACCTGATAACTAGAGATTAACTCCCCACGCTTATCGACCACGTTGGGATCTGTTGAGCAGGTTTCTGACAGTTCATGATCGATAACGATATTACCGTGTACAATGCGTTTAATTGGAGATGATTTTATACACTTTAATTTTTTAAACATTATTCCGTAACGGGCAATCAATTTTTCTTTGCCTTTGAAAAGTAACTCATTTGGAAAAGCATAAAACTCTACATTTTCAGCATACATACTAATAAATGTGTCAATATTTCTGGCATTATACGCCTTAATTAATTGCTCAATAACAGCTAATGATTCGCGTGACTGTTTGGCTTTAACTTGTTGCTTGAGTGTTAGTGCTTCTTTAGCTTGGCTCACCGCTTGCTCTGCTTGTGCGACAGCAAGCTGCTTTTCTTGTTGCGTTTTAGGAAGCTCAGCAGGTTTTGCCGCTTCGGTGCCAAGTACCTTACTGGTATCAACTTCAGCCTCACTGGGTTTGCTAGTGTCCGTTTTAATTGGCTGTGTTGATTCAACATTTACAGGCTCAGCTAATTGCTGATTTTGCGGCGTTAACGTGATCACCGCTGGGCTATCTTGCAGTTCAGCCTCAGTTGATTTTGTTGGGGCTTTACTCTGCACTGATTTTTCTTCGCCAGTGCTAGTGTCAGTCGTTTTTACTGCAGCAGACAATTTAACTGCTGTTGTTTTAGTTTTAGTCTGTGGCTCAACTACATCAGTTGCAGTTGCAAATAACTGCCACGGAAATAGCAAACTTACTAAAAAAAATAACGGTTTCATACTGTTCCTGAGTAATTTAAGAAACTCTAAAATAACAAAATTTACCGGATCGCGATAGCTTTTTACCAATACTGCTCAACAGTAATTTGCCCAGGCTCGCGACGACGATTGCGGGTGTAGCCTTGCTTGATTAATAATGCGCTGGTGTCTTTAACCATTTGTGGATTACCACAGATCATAAATTGAGTACTTTGCGGGCTAACTGTGCTGTTACAATGATTAAATAAAGTGCCATCGGCGATTCGATCAGTAATGCGCCCATCCAAGCCGACAATTGCCTGCTCGCGACTCACTACGGGCAGATAAGCCAACTGTGGATACTGCTGCTGCAATTGCGCTATTTTTGCTTGATAACTTAAATCAGCATTCAAACGTACGCCATGCACTAAGGTAATGTGCTTAAACTGCTGCCACACATCAGGCTGATCTAAAATAGATAAAAACGGCCCAATTGCAGTTCCAGTACTAAGCATAAATAACTGTTCACTGGCGGGAATTTCATCAATAGTAAAAAAACCACTGGCACGGCTTTCAATCATCACCGTATCGCCGGGTTTAAGTTTGGCTAATTGTTGTGATAATAAGCCATCTGCAACGTTGATCAGATAAAACTCTAAATCGGGAGAACTTGGCGCATTGACATAAGAGTACGCCCGTGCAATACGTTTTTCATCCATCATCATAGAAAGCTTAGTAAACTGCCCTGCTTTAAACGGCCCCACATCGGCATTTACAATGAGGCTAAATAAACTATCGGTCCACCAAACAATCTCTTTAACACTCGCTTCAACCCAATTAGACACAATTAACGCTCCTGAATTACTGCTTTGTATAACAGTGGCAAGAGTGCACAGCATTGTCAATGATTCAGTAGCTTTAAGCTATAAGAATAAAAAAGCCGCCTAGTTTAACTAGGCGACTTTGGAGGTTAGTCTCACATTATTTTGGGCGTGTCTCCAAAATACTGCGAATACGTTACCAAGGAACTTTTTGTTTATTACGCTTCGATTGACTCAAGCGCAATTTTAACCATTTCGTTAAAGGTGCTTTGACGCTCTTCACTTGGGGTTGCTTCACCGGTGATCACGTGGTCACTCACAGTAAATAATGCCATGGCTTTTGCGCCATATTCAGCAGCAACGCCGTATAAACCGGCCGTTTCCATATCAATCGCTAGCATACCTAATTTATCAAGCTCTTGATAAAAAGTGTTGTCAGCTTGATAGAAAGTGTCGGTGGTAAATACGTTACCTACTTTCGCTTTAATGCCTAACTCTTTCGCAGCATTAACGCCATTTAGTAGTAAGTCAAAGTCAGCAATTGCTGAGAAATCATAACCACGTACACGCGCACGGTTTACATTTGAATCTGTGCTTGCGCCTTGTGCGAAGATAACGTCACGAATTTTAATGTCGCTACCAATACCACCACAAGTGCCGATGCGAATTAGGTTTTTAACGCCATAGCTGACAATTAATTCGCGTGCATAAATCGACATTGATGGAATGCCCATACCAGAGCCCATAATGCTTACTAGTTTACCTTTATAAGTGCCAGTAAAACCATACATGTTACGAACGCCGGCTACTTTTACAGCATCATCAAGAAAATTTTCGGCAATGTATTGCGCACGTAATGGATCACCCGGCATTAATACCGTTTGTGCAAAATCGCCATTATTTGCGTCAATATGTGGAGTACTCATTATTCGTTTCCTTTTACTTTTAGCGCGTTAAGCTTATCAATAAAGCCATTGCCATATTCAAGTGCAGGTAAGTTAAACCACTGGGCAAGTGTTTGACCTATGTCTGCAAAACTAGCACGTTCACCAAGCGGGGTATTTTCCAGCCCTACCTGATAAGCAAGTACAGGCACATATTCACGGGTGTGCTCACTGCCCGGGAATGTTGGATCACAACCGTGATCCGCCGTAATAATTAGTACGTCGTCGGCTTTAAGCTGATTAAGAAGCGTTGGTAAGTAATCGTCCAGCTGTTTAAGCGCTTTTGCATACCCAACAGGATCACGGCGATGACCAAATTTTTCATCAAAATCAACTAAATTAGTAAATATCAAACTGTGATCAGGCGCTGACGCCATCACTTGTGTGGTTTTTTCTAACAAGTTTTGTAAGCCTGGGGCTTTATGTTTTTGGGTGATCCCTTGATGCGCATATATATCTGCAATTTTACCAATACTAATCACTTCTCCACCGTCTTGTGCTAGTTTGTCTAGCAATGTTGGCGCTGGCGGTAGCACTGAGTAATCTCGACGATTGCCA
This sequence comes from Pseudoalteromonas arctica, assembly GCF_012927645.1. Taxonomy (GTDB): domain Bacteria; phylum Pseudomonadota; class Gammaproteobacteria; order Enterobacterales; family Alteromonadaceae; genus Pseudoalteromonas; species Pseudoalteromonas arctica_A. The sequence goes on from NZ_JABBMT010000020.1 coordinate 56,991, forward strand.
GTTCTGGCAAAATCTTGATTATTAGAACCCAAAAATGGCCGCGCAATCACTCGTCCTATGTTCATTTCATCAAGCAGCGCCCGTGTGATTTCGCAGACCTGATAAAGCTTTTCTAGACCGAAAGTTTGTTCATGCGCGGCTATTTGAAACACGCTATCAGCTGAGGTGTAACAGATTGGTTTACCTGTTTTTACGTGCTCTTCACCTAGCTGTTCTAAAATCGTAGTACCCGAGGCATGGCAATTACCTAAAATCCCCGGGATACCGGTACGAGCAATCAGCTCGTCAATTAACTCTTGTGGAAAACTCGGTTGTGTTTTAGGGAAATATCCCCAATCGAATAACACCGGTACACCTGCCATTTCCCAATGACCTGATGGAGTATCTTTACCACTGGAAAGCTCTTTAGCGTAACCCCAAGCTGCAATCGGTGTTTGGCGGTCGCTAACAAGGCACGGTTCGTTGCCTGCTGCTTCACATGCATCAACTAAGCCTAATAACGATAGGTTAGGTAGTGATAGCTGTTCACCCGTTTCTGCAAAGTATGCTTTAAGCAAATGTGCAAAAGTGTTTGCGCCCAAGTCGCCAAACTTATCAGCGTCTGGTGCTGCACCTATGCCTAGGCTATCTGCCATTAATATAATTGCTCTTGCCATACTCACCTCAATTGTCCAATGTAGCTACTTTATATTTTTGTGCTTTTTAACGTACAGGACATAAGTCCTGTTTCATAAAACCTAAACATTATAAATTTCATATCTTAAAGCGAAGCAAGAGAGATTATTCGTGTCTTTTTTGCTATTGTGATCTACCAACAATGTATCCTTCTGTGTGGATGAGAACTTTAGTGACACGTACAATAATAGCTATTGCTGGCGCTTCTGCGTCTGGCAAATCTCTTTTTAGCCAAACTATTTATAATGAATTGGTGAATGAGCTTGAACCTGGCGCCATCGCCGTGATCGAAGAAGATGCGTATTATAAAGACCAATCGCATTTGCCGTTTGATCATCGTACGCAAACGAACTACGACCACCCTGATGCGTTTGAACATGAGTTAATGTGTAAACATTTAACACAGTTACGTAATGGTGAAGCGGTAGAAGTACCTAGCTATGATTATGCACAGCATACGCGCAGTGACAAAACACGCACTGTAATGCCAGCAGAAATACTCATAGTTGAAGGGATTTTATTGCTTAGTGATAAAGCGCTACGTAAAGAATTTGATATCAAAGTGTTTATTGATACACCGCTTGATATTTGCCTGATGCGCCGTATGCAACGTGATATGGAGCAACGAGGCAGAACATTACAGTCCGTTGTTGAACAATATCAAGCTACTGTGAGACCAATGTTTTATCAGTTTATTGAGCCTTCAAAGCACAATGCTGATTTAGTGGTAACGCGTGGTGGTATGAATCGTGTTGCGATTGATATAATTAAAAGTAAAATAAAATATTTACTACAAAAACAACAACGGGAATAAGCAAAAATGACAACATTTATGAGCTTAGTCGGCATGTGTATGCTGCTAGGCATTGCATTTGCGGCCTCGACAAATCGCAAAGCAATTAGTTTAAGAACTGTCGGTATCGCTTTTGCCATGCAGTTCATAATAGGTGGTTTTGTCCTGTTTTCAGAAGCAGGTAAAAATGCATTAGTTGGCATGTCAAAAGCCGTATCATCAGTGATCGGTTTTGCTAATGATGGTATTAGCTTTTTATTTGGACCATTAGCAAATCAGGATACGTTAGGGTTTATTTTTGCTATTCAAGTATTGCCCGTTATTGTGTTTTTCTCAGCATTAGTTGCTGTGTTATATCACTTAGGCATTATGGATTGGATAATCAGAATATTAGGCGGTGGTTTACAAAAGCTGTTGAAAACCTCACGCACCGAGTCGCTTTCAGCAACCGCAAACATTTTTGTTGGTCAAACTGAAGCGCCACTAATTGTTAAACCTTTTATTGCAACGATGACTAAATCAGAGTTATTTGCAGTGATGGTAGGTGGCTTAGCAACGGTAGCAGGCTCAGTAATGGCCGGTTACGTAATTATTGGTGTAGAGCTTAAATATTTAATTGCAGCCAGCTTTATGGCAGCGCCGGGTGGTTTCTTAATGGCCAAGATGATTGTGCCAGAGACCGAAACACCAAAAGATACGTTAGCTGATTTAGAGCTTGACGAAGACAAGCCAGTTAACGTTATTGATGCTGCAGCATCGGGGGCTGCAAATGGCATGCATTTAGCACTAAATGTAGGTGCAATGCTATTAGCATTTGTTGCTTTAATAGCTTTATTAAATGGTTTGTTTGGCGGCATTGGAGGTTTATTAGCTAGCATCGGCGGTTGGTTAATTAACTTCAGTAATTTATTAGATAGCACTGCTCGTGACTGGGCGGTAATAGATGGAATCGCAAGTTTATTTAACTCCATTGGTGATTCGCTAAATAGCACTGGAGCTTGGATAAGCACTTTAACGTTACAAATGATTTTAGGCTATATATTTGCACCGGTTGCCTGGTTACTTGGTGTACCGTGGAGTGAAGCAATTATAGCCGGTAGCTTTATTGGTCAAAAAATAGTAGTGAATGAGTTTGTTGCTTATTTAGACTTTATAAATTATCGCGATACGTTAAGCGCACACACACAAGCGATTGTCACATTCGCGTTATGTGGGTTTGCTAACTTATCATCGATAGCCATTTTACTAGGTGGATTAGGCGGTATGGCGCCTAGTCGGCGAAAGGATATCGCACGCTTAGGGCTCAGAGCAGTGTTAGCAGGATCTATGGCTAACCTTATGAGCGCCGCAATTGCAGGTTTTTTCCTCTCGCTAGCTTAGAAACTTTGAGATGAGCCTTAGTTGCAAAACAATAAGATAAGCCTTTAAGGGGTTAAAGACTTATCTTACTTGAACGATACTTCACAAAGGGCCTTTATGGCCCTTTTATCGTTTTTAATTCACCGTTTATTTCCATACGTTATTGCTATGCTCAAAGCTCTACCTATCGCCAAAAAGTGAATAAATACGGCTACTTATTAACCCGCTACTTCTTTGTGTCAGTGCTCAAGGCATTGCCCGTCAAAACTTAATGGTTGTGACCGAATTGTCGCCGCCAAATCAAGTTTTGCTTAACCTACAGTATTGGCAGATACTACAGAGCGCGAAACACTCTTCATTGGATAGGACACCAGTAGCACAGTTTGAAATGAGCTTTGTAACACTCTCTGAGCGCAGCTATATTAACTTTAATGAAACAGATCAGGGAAAGCAATATAAAATAGCCGTACAGCGCTATGACCAAATTGCTATAATTAGTAATCTAAAAAGAATTCTGAGTCGAGAATTAAATCGATTCTGTTTTTCAAAAAAATAGGTTTACATACTCATAATGGTGAGCTACTTTCAATAGCTTCTTATTTTGTTTAAAGTCAACACTCTCCACTAACTACGTATAAATAACCCCTCTGACGACCCCTAACATATATGCAATCATTTGAGTAATTATAAAAAATAGGAAGATCAGCAAGTTATGTCAGCTTTCAAACACAAAAAAGCAAGCCTAAGCTTGCTTTTTTTTATTCTACCTAAAAGGCAAAATTAAACTGGAGTGATGTTCTCAGCTTGTGGACCTTTTTGACCTTGTGAAAGAGTAAACTCTACACGTTGCCCTTCAGCTAAAGTTTTGAAACCTTCGCTTTTGATTGCTGAGAAATGTGCGAAAACGTCTGGGCCATTTTCTTGCTCAATGAAACCAAAACCTTTAGACTCGTTAAACCACTTAACTGTACCTGATACGATGTTAGACATAGTAATATCCTGATATAAAAATAAAATAATTGCTCTAATGAGCGGTGTAGCAAAAAAATGAGATGGTACTTTAAAAACTTCAGGACGGTACTACAAGTATTACTTATACAACATCGAAATGGAGATTTATAGCTTTCATGCTTCTTTCTAGCTGCAGCAAACTATACAGGGTATATACGTTATGTCAACCCCTTTATTAGTTATTATATAAATACCCAGCTACGGCAAGATCATTATAAATAGCACTTTATAGAACATGTAGTGCTCAGATCAAGGCATAATAATCACCTTGGTCACGTAAAATATGAGCGCTACTTTTCTGAAACACTCTAATTCAATTACCGATCCTCGTATTGAACGCTGTAAAAAGCATGAGCTTATCGATATTTTCCTTTTAGCCATTAGTGCTGTACTCTCCGGCGCAGAAGGATGGGAGGATATTGAAGACTTTGGGCACTTAAAACTTGATTGGTTAAAAAGATATGGCGCTTTCAAAGCGGGTATCCCAAGACACGACACCATAGCCCGTGTCACTTGTCACTTGTCACTTGTCACTTCTCAGGAGAGTAGGGTCACCCATTAGAAAGTTCATCGTGCATTTAATGAATTTCAAACAACAGCGCTAGTGGCGCTGCATCACTTTGCCTACTTCGCTGGCAACATCTGCCAACGACAACCAAAATAAATATAGCTCTGCGTTAAAGTTAACAATTAACTACGGATGTCATATTTTCTACTCTAGTTTACTGCTTAAAGATAGTTGACAGGCAATAGGCAAGACGCGACCCCATTCTTTCGCGTTAATTCAAAAAGTTAACAGCATATCATTCCATTGTGCACCGCCATGACTTGAATCTGATACACCTTGATGAACAAATCCAAAGCTTTGGTAAAACTTAACAAGGTGATCTTTACAAGTAAGTACCATACCTTTATGTTTACGGTTTTGGCTAAACTCAATAAAATATTTGGTAAGTGCCGATGCATACCCCTGGTTTTGGTATTCAGGATCTACTGCCAAACCAAATACAGTTTGGTACCCACCTTGAGGGCAATGAAGATTACTATCAGAATACAACGCATCAGGAAGTTCCGGAGCATTGTAGATACAGCCGTTAATGTGACCAACAACAATACCACCACTCTCAAGTACAAAAAAACATTCAGGAAAAGCTGAAAATCGTTTTTTAAATAACTCTAATGGCGCAGCTTCAGACTCGGAAAAGCAAATTCCTTCTATTTCAGCCATACGGCTAATATCTTCTTTCATAGCTTGACGAATTTTGTACATTTAAATTCCTTTCTATATTGGAGATGTGCCTACAACATTTTGTAAGGCTGACAACTCTCGGAGTAAATATCTGGGCACATAACGCCGCTGTAAGCTGCATTTTTGTAGGAACCTGTTTGTGCGATTTTGCACAAACAGAAGTGACGGAAAAAATGTCAGATTCACAGCTTTGTTAAGCATCTCTTGCAACCGGTTGCAATCCAATTATACGCCAGGTACTTATTGCTCTTGCTACAAAAACCCCACTAAACGCTCCGTAAATTAAGCTACATACAATTATAAATACGGGATTCGATACGACAGTCGGCTGTAATGCGTTTAATACACCAACAAAATATTTGGTAAAGAAAATTGCCATCATTAGTACAAAAGGAATCCAGCTTCCAGTAATGTTGAAGCTTTCAGTTTCAACATTGAATTGGACGTCTTTTACAGGCAAATATTTTGCTACCAAAATTGCCACACACGCAAGGGCAAAAAACCATAATCCGATAGGAGTCAGCGATAAACCAAAGCTGGATGACACCCCAAAATATGAAAGAAAAACCATGCCTATTGGTAAAGGTAAAATCAGGTATTTCTTTACTGTTCGTTCTTTGGATTGCTGAAACCCTAGTACAGCTAGGAATATAAATAAACCAAATACCCATTTTGGAGTGTGTGCTAATATTTCGATTATCAAGCCTTATCGTCCCTATGTTGTGTTATTTCTTGCTGATCGCCACAATAAGCGGCAATAAAACAGTTTGGCTAAAATTAGCGAAGAATGAGCAAAAAGCCAACTGTTTTTTGTCCGTTTAATTGCCTTGTTATGTTTCGGGGATTATACTAAGACCTAAATAGAGACCACTTTAAAGTACTGAGTAACGTATGACTACTAGAATATTAACAGAAGCAGCAGCAAGCATTAGTGAATTGAAAGCTAACCCTATGAAAGTTGCTATGAGCGCAGATGGTGATGCCATTGCTGTTTTAAATAGGAATGAACCTGCTTTTTATTGCATACCAGCAGATACTTATGAATTTATGATGGATCATATGGAAGATCTTGAGCTATTGAGTATTGCTGAATCTAGAAAAAATGAAGAGAGTGTAAAGGTCAGTTTAAATGAGCTATGAGTTAGAGTTTAAAAAGACAGCACTGAAAGAATGGAAGAAGCTTGGCTCTACAGTACAACAACAGTTTAAAAAGAAACTAAGTGAAGTTTTAGAAAACCCAAATATTCAAAGTGCTAAATTATCGGGTGCCAATGAACTTTATAAGATTAAATTAAGACAAGCTGGCTACCGCCTAGTGTACGAAGTAAATGATTCTATCATTACCGTCACTGTGATTTCAGTAGGAAAGCGTGACAAAGGAAAAGTCTACAAAGTTGCAATGAAACGAACAAGCTAGAGAAACCAACGCCTCAATCAGAGGCAAAAATCAGTTGGTTAAAATTAGCGACGCAGGAGCAACAAAACCAACTGTTTTTTGTCCTACTGAATTGACTTCTTAGTTGCTTTTATACACCTGTGATCTATGAGCAACTTTTACTACATTAACGACAAGTACATCATCTTTTATTTCATACACTATTCGATACAAACCTTGGCGAACTCTATAATTTTCCTGCCCTGAAAGTTTAATACAACCTTCCCCTCGAGGGTTTACAGCTAATGTATCTATTTTACTTAGGATCTTTTTTATATCGTTTTTAGGTATAACTCGTAAATCTTTAGCCACTGATTTTTTAAACGTTATTCTATATTTTTCCATGTGACTTCAAATCATTTAATAAATCTTCATATGAAATATCAGGCTCATTGGCTCTTGCTGATACAGCGGCTAAATCCTCTTGATCTTCACGCATTAATAAGCGAACAGCTTCATCAATTAACTCAGAAACTGATAAATGAGCTGAAGCAGCGCGCATTTTTAGTGCTTGGTGTATATCAGGCTCAAAGTAAACGGTAGAACGTTTTGATAGGTTACTCATTATTATGTCTCCATTAATTCGATAAAAACATCATAACACCATAGCGTCATGATGTCACGATACAGCGAGAAGTAACTAGCCCTGTTAACAGGCTAAATATTGTTGGCTAAAATTAGCGACGAAGGAGCAAATGCCAACAGTATTTTGTCCTTATTTAACAGTTTGTTAGCTGCTGTTGTAATGGTTTTAAAGACCAAATAGCCACTTTTCTATTTTGTTGGCGTCTGTTTGACTGAAAACCATTAGGCTTGAATGTGCGCGATTTTCAAATATTAGCTTTGTTAACTGCTTATTGTTGACCGACGAAAAGTAACTTGGCGGTGAAATTGAGTCGACATTCGAATTTATTAACAAAGCTGGTTTACTGCTTTCAATTAAATTTATTAATAAATCCGTTTCTTCTAAAGTAACTGATGCTTCATTCATTGTATGGGTAACAATATCATCTACTCTATCAGAAAATAAACTGCTCAGCTTGGGAGCCTTATTTGGTAAATACTCTTTTGCGGCAAGGTCGAATCTCATCATAGGAGCTAGTAAAATAGCTGCATCTACATATTCAGATGACAGTAAGTTGCTTGCCGCTAGAGTTCCCATTGAGTGCCCAACAACAACAGTTAATTCTTTGTCACCTTTTTTATTTGCTAATTTACTGAGCAGTTGAGAAAGCACCCGATGTTCTTTAGAACCGAAAGCAAATTTTTCTAGTGATTCGCCATGACCAAATAAATCAGGGATGATCACTTTCATGCCGAGCGCCCTAAAATAAATAGCAGTAGCTATCATAACTTCCTTTTTGCCGCCATATCCATGCAACAATAGAGCTGTCCCCTTGAAACGATTAAATGTATTAGGAGTCATTGTGTGAGATATCGTATTCTCTACTCCATTGCTTACTGCGTGAAGGTTGTAATATACAGAACTACCCACAGGAAAATTTTCAGAGAGGTAAGGGGGCGCTGCAAGATATTGGATACACTCCTTTGAATTATGCGAACAGAACTCATGTTTTGTGAAACCAATTTCTTCAGGTTTAGCTTTGATAAATTCTGCCTCTGATAGGTAAAGATCAGGATTAGATATTATGTAGCTTCCAATTGAAGTACAGCCAGATAATAACTGAGTGAAAACAATTAGGAAAACTAGTTTAATTTTGTTGTTCATCTTTACTACAGTACTTTAAGTTACTCACGGAACTCTGCTTTGGCAGCTAACGAATGATATGGACTCCCCTTACCAAACGGCATCTATGTGCCATATTGAAAGGTGTTAAAAACATTCAATAAAAGGAGAGACCATATGTATCCAATTAAAGCACTTGGCATCGATTTAGCCAAATTAGTTTTTAGTATTCATGGTGTTGACGAACATAGCAAGTGTAAATTACGTAAAACTGTTAAAAGAAACAAACTGTTAGCTGAA